>NZ_JARWKQ010000002.1:0-1104744 GCF_029846355.1 Cobetia sp. 2AS | reverse complement strand
ACAATACCCGCCATTCGCTGTCATTCGGCTGCGCTGCGCCACTTCCTCGCTGTGCTTCGCGCGGGGCCGCAGCCACCTCGCACCCAAGCAGGCTCTCCAACATGCACTGTCCCTTCTGTGGAACTCATGAAACCAAGGTCACGGATTCCCGACTGGTGGTCGAGGGTGACCAGGTGCGGCGGCGTCGCCAGTGCGCGGCCTGCGGTGAGCGTTTCACGACCTACGAAACGGCGGAGCTGGTCATGCCGCGCGTGGTCAAGGGTGACGGTTCGCGTGAGAGCTTCGATGAGCACAAGCTGCGTGCCGGCATGCTGCGCGCGCTGGAAAAGCGCCCGGTTTCCTCCGAGCTGATCGAGGCCGCGGTGGAGCGCATTCGTCAGCGTCTGCGTGCCACCGGCGAGCGTGAGATCGAGGCGCGGCGCATCGGTGATGAGGTCATGCAGCAGCTCAAGCGGCTGGATCAGGTCGCCTATATCCGCTTCGCTTCGGTCTATCGTCGCTTCCAGGATCTTGATGAGTTCCGCGCCGAGATCGACCGTCTCGCCCAGGAGCCCAGTTTCCTGCCGGGCGAGGAAGACGCGCGGCCCTGATGTCTCGACACGGTCATCCTTGCAGATGACCTCGAGGCCTGTGTCTGCGGCTCTGTCGCGTCACGCTGCGTGGCTCAGGCCTCGGGGTAGTGGCCGCCGCTTGGGCTACGCCTGACCTTCTCTCGTTTCACGCCAAGGTATCGCATGTCTCTTTCTCCTCATGCTTCTCATGCTCCCCGTGACAGCCACTCTCACGAACGCAGTGCTCCCTCGGCGCGTGATGCGCGCCACATGGCCCACGCCCTGCGCCTGGCGCGACTGGGCAGCTACACGACGCAGCCCAATCCGCGTGTCGGCTGTGTGCTGGTAGAGGCCGAGACCGATGAGGTGATCGCGAGCGGCTTTCACGTGCGTGCCGGGGAAGGGCATGCCGAGGTCAATGCGCTGGCAGAGGCGGGTGAGCGCGCGCTGGGCTGCGTGGCCTATGTAACGCTGGAGCCCTGCTCCCACACCGGGCGTACCGGCCCTTGCTCGCTGGCGCTGATCGCGGCGGGCGTCTCGCGGGTGGTGATCGCGATGCGTGATCCGAATCCGCAGGTCGCCGGGCGCGGCATCGCGCTGCTGCAGGGCGCGGGCATCGCGGTGACGGTCGGGGTGATGGAGCAGGAGGCGCGAGCGCTCAACCCCGGCTTCCTGTCACGCATGGAGCGCGGTCGGCCCTTCGTGCGCCTCAAGCAGGCCATGAGCCTGGACGGTCGCACGGCGATGGCCTCCGGCGAATCCCAATGGATCACCGGCCCCGAAGCGCGCAGCGCCGTGCAGCGTCTGCGTGCGCGCTCCAGCGTGGTGATGAGCGGCATCGAGTCGGTCATCTTCGATGATTCGCGCCTCAATGTGCGCGCCGACCAGCTCGGGCTCGAAGACCATCCGCTGGGGCTCGAGGCGCTGGTGGCGCGTCAGCCGTTGCGCGTGGTGGTGGACAGCCATCTGCGTCTGCCGCTGGCGGCGCGCATTCTGGCGCAATCCGGTCGTACGCTGCTGGTATGTGTCGCGGATGAGACAGCGGCGCTGGCTGAGCGACGTACCTTGTTGGAGGCGGCCGGTGCCGAGGTGTTGGCGCTGCCGGCAGGCGCGGATGGCCGCGTGGACCTCGAGGCCCTGCTGCGCTATCTGGCCGAGCACGAGCAGGCCAACGAGGTACTGCTGGAAACCGGCGCGGTGCTGGCCGGGGCCATGATTAATGCGGGGCTGGTCGATGAGATGCAGCTCTTCATGGCTCCGACGCTGCTGGGCGGCGAGGCTCGCCCGCTGCTGGCGCTGCCGGGGCTGGATCACATGGCGCAGCAGCGCCGGGTCGAGATTCGCGATATCCGGGCGGTGGGGCGTGATTGGCGCATCACCGCAGTGCCGTTGGCATCGCCAGACCCGCAGGAGAGCGGCGACTGATTTCTTCTTGTCACGCAAGCACTTGCCGCCGTCTGGCGACAGCGGCGTCGCTGGGTGCTGGCGCAAAACGGGGTGGCGGGGTACCCTGACGCCCGACTTTTTGATAATACGCGTGGGTCCAGCATGGGCCGGCGCAGCCCGTAAAGTGGAGCAAGCATGGCGCTATCAGGCATCGCAGCACTCGTCGAGGATATCCGGCAAGGCAAGATGGTCATCCTCATGGATGACGAGGATCGTGAGAATGAAGGCGACATCATCATCGCCGCGGAAGCCGTGACAGCCGAGCACATCAACTTCATGGCACGCCACGCGCGTGGCTTGATCTGCATGCCGATGTCGCGTGAGCATTGCGAACAGCTCCAGCTGCCACTGATGGTTCAGGCCAACGGTTCCGGCTTCGGCACCAAGTTCACGCTCTCCATCGAGGCCACCGAAGGCGTCACCACCGGCATCTCGGCGGCTGACCGCGCCCGTACCGTGCAGGCTGCCGCCGCGCGCAATGCGCGCCCGCAGGACATCGTCCAGCCGGGGCACATCTTCCCGCTGATGGCGGAACCGGGTGGCGTGCTGCGTCGCGCTGGCCATACCGAGGCGGCCTGTGACCTGGCGTCCATGGCGGGCTTTGGCGCAACCGGCGTGATCTGTGAGGTCATGAACGACGACGGCAGCATGGCGCGTCGGGAAGAGCTCGAGCGCTTCGCCGCCGAGCACGACCTCAAGGTCGGCACCATTGCGGACCTGATCGAATATCGCATCCACAATGAGCAGACCGTGGAAGTGCTGGACAGCGAGCAGGTCGAGACCGCCTTCGGCGAGCTGACGCTGCACTGCTTCAGCGATCGCATCCAGGGCCGTCACCACCTGGCGCTGGTCAAGGGCACGCCGGACGCCGAGTCTCTGACCACCGTGCGCGTGCACGTGCAGGACCCGATGCGCGACCTGCTGACCCTGCGTCAGCCGGGCAGCAGCAGCTGGGCGCTCAATGATGCGCTCGCCGAAGTCGCCGCCGCCGATGCCGGCGTGCTGGTACTGCTGGACACCGGCAGCGACGCGATGGACTACAAGGATCGTCTCGATGTCTTCCTCGGACGACGTCGTACCCCGCGCACCAACGAATCCGATGGTGCGGGCAATTATCTGACCACCGGTACCGGTGCCCAGATCCTTCGGGATCTCGGTGTCGGCCGGATGCGTCTGCTCAGCTCGCCGTGGAAATTCTCTGCCCTGTCCGGGTTTGGCCTCGAAGTGGTCGAACTGGTCGGCAGTGATGACACGGCAGGCGAGACATGCGCAGACGCCGCAGGCGCGTAAGCGCTTCGGCACCCCAAATGGCGGGGGAGGTCGCGCTCTTCTGGCGGCCTTCCCCGGTATGATTGATATCCCCGCCCCGGTTCTCCGGGGCGCTAGCATTGTGGACTGACCATGCAACCGATTGCTCAACTCGAAGGCACTTTCACCAATGTCGATGGCCGTTACGTCATCGTCGTCGGGCGTTTCAACCACCATGTCGTCGACAGCCTGGTGGAAGGCGCGGTCGATTCTCTCGTACGCCACGGCGTCGATGAGGAAAACATCGACCTGATCCACGTGCCGGGTGCCTGGGAAATTCCGCTGGCCGTCAAGGCCGTGCTGGCCAAGGTCAAGCCGCACGCCGTCATCACGCTGGGCGCGGTGATCCGCGGTGGTACGCCGCACTTCGAATATGTCGCCGGTGAGTGCAACTCCGCGCTGTCGCGTCTGCAGCTCGAATTCGACACCCCGGTCGCCAATGGCGTGCTGACGGTGAATTCCATCGAGCAGGCCATCGAGCGTGCCGGCACCAAGGCTGGCAACAAGGGTACCGAAGCGGCCATGGCGGCGATGGAAATGGTCTCCCTGCTCAAGGCCATGGGAGGTGACGCGTGAGCGAACGCAAGGAACGTACCGAGCGCGAGCCGTCCAAGCAGCAGCAGGCGCGTCGCGCCGCTCGCGAGCTGGCCGTGCAGGGCATCTACCAGTGGCAGATGACCGGCAAGAACATGACCACCATCGAAGCCGAGTTCCGTGGTCAACAGGTCGACGATGACGTCGAGCTGCACGAGAACTGGGTCGAGGTGATGCGCATCGCCGACCAGGCCCTGTTCCACGAGCTGCTGCACAACGTGCCGCGCTTCCAGAAAGAACTGGATGCCAGCATCAGCCCGCTGCTCGACCGTCGCCTGCAGGATCTCGACGAGATCGAGCTGGCCATCCTGCGTCTGGGCGCTTACGAGCTGTCCAAGCGCATGGAAGTGCCGTATCGCGTGGCGATCAACGAAGGGGTCGAACTGGCCAAGACCTTCGGTGCCACCGACGGGCACAAGTACGTCAACGGGATCCTCGACAAGCTGGCAGTCAAGCTGCGCAGTGCCGAGGTGACCCAGGCCCGCCTGCGCTGACATGCCAGGTGAATTCGAGCTGATTGCCCGCTACTTCCAGCGCGATCTGTCCGGGGCACCGGGCGTGTTGCTGGGGCCGGGTGACGACTGTGCACTTCTTGCCGCCAGTGATGGCATGCAGATGGCGGTCAGTGTCGATACCTCGGTGGCGGGGGTGCACTTCCCGCCGGATGCGCCTGCGGCGTCCATTGGCCATCGCGCCCTGGCCGTCAATCTGTCTGATCTGGCGGCGATGGGCGCGACCCCGCGCTGGGCGTTGCTGGCCCTGACGTTGCCGGATGTGGATGAAGACTGGCTGCATGGTTTTGCAGCCGGTTTCCACGCGCTGGCGGATCGCTACGGTATCGCGCTGGTAGGCGGCGACGTCACGCGCGGCCCGCTCTCCATCACGATCACCGTGCATGGCGAGCTGCCGTGCGTGCTCGAGCCTGCCCAGCAGGCCGACAGCGTGACCCGCCCGATTCTGCGGCGTGACGGCGCCCGTGAGGGGGACCTCATCGCGGTCACCGGCCTGCCGGGGTTGGCGCATGCTGGCCTCAAGGCCTGGCAGGATGGCGTACGCGATGTGCTGAATCCTTGCCTGGCGGCCTACCTGCGACCAGAACCGCGGGTCGATGCGGGGCTGGCGCTGCGTGAGCTGGCCAGTGCGGGCCTGGATGTCTCCGATGGCGTGATGGGCGACCTGGCACACATCTGTCGTGCCAGTCAGCTGTCGGCGGCGCTGGAGCTTGGCGAACTGCCGCTGGCGCCGGAGCTGGTCACGGCGCTGGGCGAGCAGGGCGCCCGCGAGGCGGTCCTCAATGGCGGCGACGATTACGAGCTGTTGCTCACGCTGCCCGCAGAGAACCTCGAGACGGCCAGGCTTGCCCTGCGTTCACTCAACCTGTCCTTGAATGTCATCGGTCGCATGCAGGCGGCGGGCAGCGATGCGCCGCGCGTGATGCTGATGGACAAGGGCGTTGAACAGGCAGCGACAGGCCAGAGCTGGCAGCATTTCTCTGCCTCGCAGGCTTCTGTCACACAGGGCTCTGACACACAGGTCTCTGCCACGCAGGCCTCTGGGCCAGACGGCTCCTGCGGCGATGCGTCGCCACGCAACGCGAACGGGGTGGCACCATGAATCGCGCTCCCGCCAGTGTCTGGCGGCGCCCCGTGCACTTCCTGGCCTTCGGGCTGGGCAGTGGTACCGCGCCCTTTGCACCGGGCACCTTCGGTACTCTCGCGGCCATCCCGTTCTACTGGCTGATGACCAATCTCACGCTGTGGCCGTATCTGGCCATCGTGCTGGTCGCGTCGCTGGTCGGGATCTGGATCTGTGATCGCACCTCGCGCGATCTCGGTGTGCATGATCACTCCGGGATCGTCTGGGACGAATTCGTCGGCTATTGGATCACGATGGCCGCCGTGCCATTCTCTTGGCAGGCAGCGCTATGGGGCTTCGTGGTCTTCCGGGTCTTCGATATTCTCAAGCCATGGCCGATTCGCTGGGCCGACCGCCGGGTTGCCGGTGGCTTCGGCATCATGCTGGATGACGTCTTCGCCGGTATCTATGCCTGGTCGACGATGCATCTGTGGCTGTGGTTGCACTGACGCTTCGCTGCCTTGGCGGCGAGGCTCACGCACATGTTTCACTGATGGAAGCAGATGCGACAAGAGGCACCGCGCAGACGGTGTGATGCTCCAATAACGGACAAGGGTTAATGCGATGGGCAAGGGACTGGTAACCGCGACGGCAGTGGTCGTCATCGGGGCAGCCGGCTATGTCGGCGGCGTGGCTTACTCAAGCCAGCGCTTTGAAGATGAGATGGCCCGCATGGTGGCAGAGCTCGACAGGAGCTCCGACATCAAGGCGACCCGTGAGGATGTCGACAGCGGCTGGTTCGGCTCCACGGGCCGGGTAGAGATGGAACTCGCCACCGGGGACGGTGAAGGTCCCATGCGCATCGTATTGCCCTATGAAGCCGGCCACGGCCTGCTGTCGACCACCATGCAGGGCAACGTCAAGGTGCTGTACGGTACGCCGTCACGCGACGTCTTCGCCGAAGTGCTCGGCGATGGCAAGGCGATCGCCTTCGATGGCAGCGTCGACAACTTCAGCGGTGCCAGCGACACCACCCTGACCTTGCCGGCCTTTGACTGGCAGGACCCGGAGAGCGGCACGCGCATCGACTTCCAGGGCGGCGAGCTGCTGGCCTCCCACGATGGCGGTGACACGCCGGAAATCACCGTGGATGGCGAGATCACGCCGTTCGATATCACCAATGGCGCCGAGAAGGTCAGCGTCGGCACCCTGAGCCTCAATGGCATCTATCGCGGGGCGGACAATGACTTCCGTCAGGACGACAAGATCGTGCTGGACACCCTGACCATCGACAACGGCACCGGTCAGCCGCCGGTGGTCGCCAGCGATATCCGTTACAGCGGTGAAACGCGTCTGGACCCGACCGAGCTGCGCTATCTGATGAAGCTGTCGGTGCAGGATGTCAGCGCGGGTGATCAGCAGATGGCCAGCGGCGACGTGTCCATCTCGATCGACCGTCTGCAGGGCGCGGCTGTCTATGACTTCATCACCCAGCTGCAGGGCTTGCTGGAAGAAGCGGGCAAGCCGTTCGAGGAGCTGAGCGAAGAGCAGCAGGTCGCCATCCTCGAGAAGGTCGAAGCGCCGCTGTTCACCATGCTGAGCACCTCTCCGCGCATGACGCTGGAATCGCTGAATGCCAAGAGCGATGCCTTCGGTGTCGACATGCAGGGTGATGGCCAGATGATTCTCGATGGTGCCGACATCACCGACCTGACCATCCAGGAGCTGCAGACCGTGCCAGGTCAGCAGGCCTTCCTGAATCGTCTGAGCGGGCGCTTCGAGTTCCGCAACGTGCCGCCGATGATGGCCATGATGGCGGGTGTCTCTCCGCAGGCCGCCGACCGCAACCTCGTGGTCGAGATCGACGGTGACAGCGTGAAGATCAACGGCACCCCGATCTACTGAGGGAGATGCGCGGCGCTGGTGTCACGAAAGCTCAGTGACGCTAGCGCCACGCAGTATGCTGGAAACGACAATGCCCGCCTCATGGCGGGCATTGTCGTTTCCAGGGGGCGCATCAGGTGCCACCCTGAACACGCAGTGTTGCGCCCCCGGTGCGGCAAGCCTGCCTTGATAAAGTGGCTCACTGGCCGCATTGGTGGAGATGATCGCCTCAACCGAGGCCTGGTTTCATGAGGGTTGCATGCCACGTCACGAAGAGATTTCCGATAACGACGATATTCTTGCCGGCTTCGAGGATGACAGCCAGTCACAAGAGCCTTCTTCTTCCGCCTCGGGTGGGCTGGTGCCGAGTGGTGACCAGCTGCCGGAGCGCATCTACCTGCTGCCGATTCACAATCGCCCGTTCTTCCCGGCCCAGGTTCAGCCGCTGGTGATCAACAAGCAGCGTTGGGCCGAGACCATGCAGCTGGTCGGCAATACGCCGCATCATGCTGTCGGTCTGGCCTTCGTCGGCGATGTCGAGGTCGATGAGCTGGGGGTCGAGCACTTCCCCGAGATCGGCTCCGCCGTGCGCGTCCACAAGCCCGAAGATGGCGATGACCAGGTGCAGTTCATCGCCCAGGGGCTGCGCCGCTTCCGTATCACGCGCTGGCTGTCGCGCAAGCCTCCCTATCTGGTCGAGGTCACCTATCCGCGCGAGCCGGTCGATGCCGAGAGCGATGAGGCGCGCGCCTACGCGATGGCGATGATCAACGGCATCAAGGAGCTGCTGCCGATCAACCCGCTGTACGGTGAGGAGCTCAAGCAGTACCTCAACCGCTTCAGCCCGCATGAGCCCGGCCCGCTGACCGATTTCGCCGCCGCCATCACCTCGGCCAAGGGCGCTGAGCTTCAGGAGGTGCTGGAGTCGCTGCCGGTGATGGAGCGCATGCAGAAGGTGCTGCCCCTGCTGCGCAAGGAAATCGAGGTCGCACAGCTGCAGACCGAGATCTCCCAGCAGGTCAACGCGCAGATGGAGAAGCATCAGCGCGAATTCTTCCTGCGCGAACAGCTCAAGGTCATCCAGCGTGAACTGGGCATCTCCAAGGATGATCGCGAGAACGACGTCGACACCTTCCGCGGCCGTCTCGACGAGCTCAAGGTGCCGGAGCGGGTCCAGTCGCGCATCGATGATGAGCTCGACAAGCTGTCGGTGCTGGAGACCGGCTCGCCGGAATACGGCACTACACGCAACTATCTCGACTGGCTGACCTCGCTGCCATGGGGCATCACCTCCACCGATCAGCTCAATCTGGCGCATGCGCGTACCGTGCTCAATCGCGATCACGATGGGCTGGATGATGTGAAGTCACGCATCGTCGAGTTTCTGGCCGAGGGCACCTTCAAGGGCGATGTCGGCGGCTCGATCCTGCTGCTGGTCGGCCCGCCCGGCGTGGGCAAGACCTCCATCGGTCGCTCCATCGCCCAGGCGCTGGGGCGCGAGTTCTATCGCTTCTCCATCGGCGGCATGCGCGATGAGTCCGAGATCAAGGGTCATCGCCGCACCTACGTGGGCGCCATGCCCGGCAAGCTGGTGCAGGCGCTCAAGGAGGTCAAGGTCGAGAATCCGGTGATCATGCTCGATGAGATCGACAAGCTGGGGCAGTCCTTCCAGGGCGATCCGGCCTCGGCGCTGCTCGAGGTGCTCGATCCGGAGCAGAACGTCGACTTCCTCGATCACTACCTCGATGTGCGCCTCGATCTCTCCAAGGTGCTGTTCGTATGTACCGCCAATACGCTGGACAGCATCCCCGGCCCGCTGCTGGACCGCATGGAGCAGATTCGCCTCTCCGGCTACATCGCCGAGGAGAAGATGGCGATCGCCAAGCACCACCTGTGGCCGAAGCTGCTGACCCGCGACAACATCCCCAAGAAGCGCATCAATCTGAGTGATGCTGCGCTGCGTCAGGTCATCGAGGGCTATGCGCGTGAGGCCGGCGTGCGCCAGCTGGAGAAGCATCTGCACCGTATCGTGCGCAAGGCGGCGGTGAAGTTGCTGGAAGAGGAGCTTCCGACCGTGAAGGTCTCGGTCAAGAATCTCGAGGAATTCCTCGGTGCGCCGATCTTCCGTCGCGAGAAGGTCCTGGCCGGCGAAGGCGTGGTGACCGGGCTTGCCTGGACCAGCATGGGCGGTGCGACCCTGCCCATTGAAGCCACCCGGGTGCATGGTCTGACACGTGGTTTGAAGCTGACCGGCAAGCTGGGCGACGTGATGCAGGAGTCGGCCAACATCGCCTACTCCTACACCCTGGCCAATCTCGAGGCCTACGATGCCGAGGCGGACTTCTTCAACGAGTCCTTCATTCACCTGCACGTGCCTGAAGGCGCGACGCCCAAGGATGGCCCCAGCGCCGGCGTGACCATGGCCACGGCGCTGATGTCGTTGGCCAAGCATCAGGCGCCGCGCAAGGGGCTGGCGATGACCGGTGAGCTGACCTTGACCGGTCAGGTGCTGCCGGTGGGCGGCATCCGCGAGAAGGTGATCGCGGCGCGGCGCAGTGATATCTACGAGCTGATTCTGCCGCAGGCCAACCAGCGCGATTACGATGAGCTGCCGGAATACCTGAAGGAAGGCATGATCGTGCACTTCGCGGCGCGCTACGCGGATGTCTCGCGTGTGGTCTTCGACAGTGACAGCGCCCAGCGTCATTGAGTAGTGTGTGATCAGCGGCGAGGCGTGAGTGACAAGCGCTGATTGCCTGGCCCTGAGCGCCAGATGCTGAGCGCCAGATGTTGAGCTCAACCAGCGCCGAAATCAGCCGCAAGACGACAGAGGCCCCGCCAATTGGCGGGGCCTCTGTCGTCTTGCGGCTGATTTCTTCTTGCTGTGCTTTCTTCTTCCTTGGCTTGGGTCTGTCGATTCCGGGAGAGTCTGGGAGAGCGATTGGAAGGGCGATTGGAAGAGTGATCGGGAGAGTGATCGAGAAAGGGACTGGGCTGGCTAGCTCGTGCTCAGGCGGTGTCGAGTTGCTCGAGGACGGCCGCCTCGGCGGCATTGCGACCGACGCTGGCGATGCCGTTGTCGCGCCCGGATTCCGACTTGTACATCTGACTGCGACCGATCTGCTGGCTGTTGGCGGCCAGCAAGGTGAAATAGAAACGTCCGTCCTTGGCGACTTCCCGAGTGAAGCGTTTTTCCTCGACGGCATTCTTGCGCACGGATTCCACGCCGTTCAGGCAGCCGCGCTTGTCGGCATAGCCCTGACTCTGCAGGATCTTCTCGCCGTTGCCTGCCTTCAGCGCAAAGTAGAACTTGCTGTCCTTGCCCCGAGTGATGACGAATTTTCCGGCCATGGGTGACTCCTGTTCCTTGTGGGGTGTCTGGCATTGCCTGATGTGTCGTCCTTCAGTGTAATCAGCGCCTCCCGCCGCAGGCCCACGCTAGAGGCCGCTTCATTCAACGCTTTCGGCGCTTGTCGGCATCTTTCGGGGCTGCTGGTGGCGTGGGCGGCGCTATCTGGTAGGCAAGCGGGGCCGGTACATGACAGAATTGACCCTAGGCAGACAGCGTTGACCCATGAGGCACGCGTCTCCTCTGGACACCAGGCGTGCGTACCCCGAGCGGGACGCCGCCTGACCAAAACAGAAGCCGCTCCCGTGCGGAGTGATTCTGCAGCGGATTGCGCAGAAGGGTGGCGTCAGTTTCCTGATCTTGCCAGGCGCAATTCCATGAATCAGTCCCTCTTCGCACAGGAGAGCGGCCAAGCATTGAATGAGGTTTACCATGCCAGAGTATCGCTCCCGTACGACCACCGCAGGTCGTAACATGGCCGGCGCTCGCGCCCTGTGGCGCGCCACCGGCATGAAAGATGGCGACTTCCAGAAGCCGATCATCGCCGTTGCCAACTCCTTCACCCAGTTCGTGCCGGGCCACGTCCACCTCAAGGACATGGGGCAGCTGGTCGCGCGAGAGATCGAGAAGGCCGGCGGCGTCGCCAAGGAATTCAACACCATCGCGGTCGATGATGGCATCGCCATGGGCCACGACGGCATGCTGTATTCGCTGCCGTCGCGTGACCTGATCGCCGACAGCGTCGAATACATGGTGAATGCCCACTGTGCGGATGCGCTGGTGTGCATCTCCAACTGTGACAAGATCACCCCGGGGATGCTGATGGCCGCCATGCGCCTCAACATCCCGGTCATCTTCGTCTCCGGCGGCCCGATGGAAGCCGGCAAGACCAAGCTGCTGGATCACGGCCTCGATCTGGTCGATGCCATGGTCATCGCCGCCGATGACAGCGTCGACGACGAGACGGTCGCCGAGATCGAGCGCAGCGCCTGCCCGACCTGTGGCAGCTGCTCGGGCATGTTCACGGCCAACTCCATGAACTGCCTGATGGAAGCACTGGGTCTGGCATTGCCGGGCAACGGCACCGTACTGGCCACGCACTCCGATCGACGTCGTCTGTTCGAGAACGCCGGGCATCGCATCGTCGAGCTGGCGCGCCGTTACTACGAAGGCAACGAAGAGCACCTGTTGCCGCGTGCCATCGGCTCCCGCGCCGCCTTCGCCAACGCGATGACGCTGGATATCGCCATGGGTGGCTCGACCAACACCATCCTGCACCTGCTGGCCGCCGCTCAGGAAGCCGGTGTCGACTTCACCATGTCCGACATCGACAAGCTGTCCCACAGCGTGCCGCAGATGTGCAAGGTGGCGCCGAACACCCAGAAATATCACATCGAGGATGTCCATCGTGCCGGCGGCATCATGGGGATCCTGGGCGAGCTGGATCGTGCCGGCGTGCTGGATACCTCCGTGCCGACCGTCTACGGCGACTCGCTGTCTGCGGCGCTGGAAGAGTGGGACATCATGCGTTCGCCCACTGATGAAGTCGTCGAGTTCTATCGTGCCGGGCCGGGCGGTATCCCGACCCAGACCGCCTTCTCGCAGAGCGCGCGCTGGCCGAGCCTGGATGGTGATCGCGCCCAGGGCTGTATCCGCGATTACGACCATTGCTTCTCCACCCAGGGCGGCCTGGCCGTGCTGTACGGCAACATCGCACTGGATGGTTGCGTGGTGAAGACCGCTGGCGTCGATGACTCCATCCTGGTCTTCGAAGGCCGTGCCTACGTCTGTGAGTCCCAGGATCAGGCAGTGGAAGACATCCTGGCCGACAAGGTCAAGGAAGGCGACGTCGTGATCATCCGCTACGAAGGGCCGAAGGGCGGTCCGGGCATGCAGGAAATGCTCTACCCGACGTCCTATCTCAAGTCCAAGGGGCTGGGCAAGGCGTGTGCGCTGCTCACCGACGGTCGTTTCTCCGGCGGTACCTCGGGCCTGTCCATCGGTCACGCGTCTCCGGAAGCGGCGGCGGGCGGTGCCATCGGTCTGGTCGAGCATGGCGACACCATCCTGATCGACATCCCGAATCGCACCATCAACGTCAAGCTGAGCGACAGCGAGCTGCATGAGCGCCGTGAAGCGATGGATGCCCGCGGCAAGGATGCCTGGAAGCCGAGCATCCAGCGCAACCGTCGTGTCTCCGCCGCGCTCAAGGCCTATGCCTTGCTGGCGACTTCCGCTGACAAGGGCGCCGTGCGCGACCTGAGCAAGCTGGACTGAGAATCGGCTTCAGATATCTGACCCGGTCTCTGAGCAGGCCTCTGCGCAAGCCTGTGTGACTCCTGTATGTCTCCTTTGTGAGTACTGAGTGAGTGCTGAGTGAGTCAAACGACAACGGCCACCCTTCGGGGTGGCCGTTGTCGTTGATGGGGATGTGTCTGAAGGGCATCCGTGGCAGGTCGCACACACGAAAGACCGCACTCAGGGCAGATCGGGCGAGGGGAAGCCGCTCGGGGCCTGGGGGCTTGCGAAGGTGTCCGTCGGGATGACCGGCTCAAGCTCCAGGAAGCGCACGCGATTGCGTCCCTGGCGTTTGGCCTTCTTGAGTGCGTGCTGGGCGCGCTCGCAAAGCTCGAGCTGGTTGGCCAGCGTGAGCGTATCGGGCGCCGGGTGATAGCAGGTCAGCCCGATGCTGCAGGTGACCGGCCCATCGAGTCCATGCAGTTCTGCCGTGGCATGACGGACGCGCTCGGCGAGGATGATGGCGCCGCTGGAATCGGTCTGGCCCAGCACCGCAATCAGCGAGCCATCATCACGCTGGCTGAGCAGGTCGCTCTTGCGTGTCGCGTTGCGCAGGATGGTGGAGACCTGCTGCAGAGCGCGGTCTCCTGCGGCGCGGCCGTACTGGCGATTGAAGTCGGTAAAGGCATCCACGTTGAGCAGCAGGATCGACAGTGGCTGCCCGTGGCGTGCACTGCGCGCGATCTCGCCATCCAGCTGTTGATCGAAGATCTCCGTGGGCAACAGCTTGTCCAGCACCGACGGCACGGCCGGGCCCGGGGGCGCCATGCTGGCCAGCTTGTGCCGCATGCGGGCCAGGCTCTCCTCGTGGGAGCGTCGCTCGCTGAGGTCCTGGTGCTGGCTGAGAATGACGCCGGAGTGGCTGTCGATCACATCCAGATGCAGCATGACTTCGATGATCTGCCCCTGTCTGCCCAGATAGCGATGCGGCTGCTCGAAGTGGGTGATCTCGCCGGCCTGCATGGCCAGAAGCGCCTCCTGACAGGCCTGCATGTCAGCCGGGTGGGAGACATCCTCCAGCGCGCCACGCTGCAGTTCACTCCTCTCCGTCCCCAGCAGTTGGGCCAGCGCCGGATTGAGACGTGTCCAATGGCCATGGAAGTCCATGATCGCCATCGGGAGCTGGCAGCGCGAAAACAGCAGCTCCATCTCCTGGTAGGCGAGGCGCAGGTTGCTCAGTTCACTGGTCAGCCGCTTGCGCGCATTCTCGCGATCGATCAAGCCTCCCAGCAGGCTGGCCAGTGTCTCGACCAGTGCACGATCGCTGGCGCTGAAATCTGCCGCGCGCGGTGAATTGTCGCCGAAGCAGACGGTGCCGGTCAGACGGCCTTCGGTCCACACCGGGGCGGCGATATAGCTCTGGAAGGGCATCGACTTGAGGGCCGGATGAGCCTCGAGTGCTGGCGTAGTCGCGATATTGGCGTAGGCGATGCAGCCTGCCTGCTCAACGACTTCATTGCAGAAGGTCTCGTTCAACGGTGCGATCGCGCCCTCGACCTTGCCGGGCGGCGGATTGACCGCCGCCATGATTTCATAGCGATTGGCCTCTGCATGGCCGAGGATGCCGGTGGTCATCCCCAGCAGGCGGCAAGCGGTCACCAGGTACTCTCTGAGCTGTTCGCTGAAGGTTCCCGCAGGGGCGAGTGTCAGGGCAAACAACGCTTGCAGCTGGGCGGGTCCGAGATTCTCATTGAGGAAGACAGTCGCGGCGGCGGCTTGTGGCGAGAGCTCTGAGGTATCAACTGGACTCGAGTGCCCCGAAGAGGGTGGTCGCGCGGGCGGGGTAGGCAGCATGTGACATCCTTATCTTGCATGTTGCGGGGAGAGGGAATGACCAAAACACGAGTATGGTGGCTGGGAGCGATGAACGGGCGTTTTACTGGGGCAGAAAATCAACTGTTCATTTACGTAAGACTAACGGGGCCTTTCGAGGTGCGACTGGATTGGAGACGCGCCAGGCCATGACTCTGGTGGTGGTACAAAAGAAACGGGGAGGCCGGTCGATGGCTGATCGACGGCCTCCCCGACAAGTTCTTTCTCTGCCCACCATGATGCGTCGTCATGCGTGGCAGAGTCTGTGTGCTGCTCGTCCTGTCATCCGTGTCCTGTGCCGTTTCACACCTGGTGTCACCGGTGGGGCAGGCAGGATCCCGCTGTTGTCATGCGTATCGTTGTTGGCTCAGGCGGCTTCGGCCAGCTGAGGTTCCGCTGTCGCTTCCATATCGATGGCTTCCAACGCCAGTTCGATCGAGAACCAGTTGTCGTTCAGCCACAATTCCAATGCTTCATTGCTCATGCACATCGTCAAGTCTCCCCGAGAGTAGTGGCAAGCGCGTGTGTGTCATGGTGTGCTGCCGGTAAGCAGCAAATATCAGTATGGCGTCTCCTTGCCGAGAGCGAATGAAGTTTGCGCGACGATATGATGTCAGCAGCCTCGGATAGCGAAAGCAGGACATCACCCATGGTCATTTGACCATGGGTGATGTCCTGCTTTTCGTGAAGGATGAGTCTCTCAGTCTCGAGAGCTTGCTTGCCGGGATAGCCTTTCCTTGCCAAGGAGCGCTTCAGGCTGTTGACGAGGCGTCAGGCTGTTGGCGTGGTATCAGACTGGAGGGAGCGAGCCTCAGCGGCGAGTGAAGGAGCGCAGCAGGCTGCGAATCAGCGTCCGTCCCAGCTGCGACCCCAGGGCGCGCATCACGGACTTGAGCAGGGTCTCCATGACACCCTGACGCTGCCTGCCACCGGAGCGTGGGGCGCTTTCTGCCACCGGACTTGTTTGCTCGGAGTCGCGGCTGGCAGCGGCTTGAGCGCTTCCATCCCGTTCTGAGGCAGGCGGCGTGGTGTCAGGCGTAGCCGCTGGTGTCTCCTCTGGCCGAACCTGGGCCGTCGCCGAGCTCGTCAGTAGCGCCTCGAGACGCTCGTGAGCCGATTCACGGTCTATCACCTCATCATAGCGACCGGCCAGTGATGAGCTTGCTAGCAGCGCTGTGCGCTCGCTGTCACTCAACGGGCCGATCCGCCCACGTGGCGGCGCGATCAAGGTGCGCTCCACCTGGGTGGGCGTGCCCTTGCTGTCGAGCACCGAGACCAGTGCCTCGCCCACGCCCAGCTCCGTGATCACCTGAGCCGTATCGAGGGCCGGGTTGGGGCGGAAGGTCTCGGCAGCGGTCTTGACGGCCTTCTGGTCGCGCGGAGTGAAGGCGCGCAGGGCATGCTGGATCCGGTTGCCCAGCTGGCCGAGCACGTCATCGGGGATGTCGGCGGGGGATTGGGTCACGAAGTAGACGCCGACCCCCTTGGAGCGAATCAGGCGCACCGTCTGCTCGAGGCGCTCAAGCAATGCCTTGGGAGCGGCGTCGAACAGCAGGTGGGCCTCGTCGAAGAAGAACACCAGCACCGGGCGGTCGGCATCGCCGCGTTCGGGGAGGGTGCGAAAGAGCGTCGACAAGAACCACAGCAGGAAAGTGGTATAGAGGCGTGGACTCTGCATCAACTCACGCCCATCGAGCAGATTGATGAAGCCGCGTGTCTGGTCTCCCTCGCCCGTGGTCGCCAGCATGTCATTGATGTCGAGCGCCGGTTCGGCGAAGAAGCGCTCGCCGCCCTGGGTGGCCAGCACATGCACCCGGCGCAGCATGGCGCCGAGACTCTGGGGGCTGACACTGCCATAGCGCTCCTCGAAGCCTTCGCGTTCACGCTCGATATGCTTGAGCAGGCTGATCAGGTCCTTGAGGTCGATCAGCTCCAGCCCTTCACGCTCGGCATGATCGAAGGCCAGGTGCATCAGGCCACTCTGGGTGTCGTTCAATTCCAGCAGGGTCGACATCAGCTCAGGCCCCATGGAAGCCACGCTGGCGCGCACTGCATGCCCGCTCTTGCCGAACAGATCCCACAGCCTGACGGGCGCGGCCTGAGGCTGCCAGTCATTGATGCCGAGGCTGGCGAGACGTTCATCGACGCGCGGATGCGGGGCACCCGCCGCGGCGATACCGGAGAGGTCACCCTTGACGTCGGCGGTGAACACCGGCACTCCCATGCGCGAAAACTCTTCAGCCAGCACCTGCAGCGTGACGGTCTTGCCGGTACCTGTCGCACCGGCGACCAGGCCGTGACGATTGGCCAGTGCCCCGGCTAGCGTGATGTGGCCCTTGGGTCCCTGTCCTGCGAGTCCCCCGATCAGCACGTCTGGCATGTGAGTCTCCTGTCATTCAGGTGATGGCGGTGCTTGCAGAGGGAGGTGTGGCGACCACTGCCGATGACCGCAGAGATGGGCGATGTCGTGGAGTCATAGGGTTACAAAATGTTTCGTTGAGTAAAATACTGCAAGCCATCTTGCGCCACTTGACGCATGGCGTCAGGCAACCGACGCGCGGCAAGCCGCCTGATGAGCGGCCAGCAGCCCATATGGGCGCTAATTAAACGCGAGCCGATATCTCACTCTTGTATAGGAAATCTGGAAGAAAGATATTTTTCTTTCCCTTCTCTGCTTGAAAGTCTGGCCCTGTAGTTCCATATCTTTAGGCATCAGGGCGCATGTGACGCAACACGCCTCGGCAGATTGGCGCTTTCGTCAAGAATGACACCAGCAGGTTCGGGTACAACTCTGGTGACGTTTTTTGAAGAATGCCTCGACAAGCAGCCGACGCGCTAGAGAGTGTTCGAGACATGCGCCGCAAAGATTTGACGCAGTACCACAAGACGTCGTTGAGATAGGTAGGAGCGTCTTGTGGAGCCTGGAACCCGAGACATCCAGTCTCGGGGTTCTTGAAGGCTTACCGGCAACGGCCGAGCGAATCATCTGCTCGTCTCTTGCAACAGACCGCTACTGGAGGATGGATCATGAAGAAGCTGACTGCTGCACTTTTCGCGACTGCCCTGGCACTGCCGACCACCGCTGCCTTTGCCGAGCACCACGAATCCAGCAACACCGGTTCCGCCAACACTGGCGCCCACTCCACCAAGGTAGAGGGCGGTACTGCTGCGGGTCATGAAGATGGCAAGGTGCATGACGACGCCGAACGCAACACCGAGAGTGGTTCTGCCAACACCAAGAAGGATTCCATGATGGTGGAAGGTGGCACGGCCCAGTCCGAGTCCGCCAAGCACGGCAAGGTCATGGACAAGGGCGAAGACCACATGGGCGTCAGCCCGGAATCCGGTTCGTCCAACACCGCTGATGGCAGCATGAAGACCGAATAAGCGTGTCTTGACGGTCTGGTCTCAGGCCAGATCCGCAATGGATCTTGCGGTGCCTGAACGAGTCGCCAGCACGACCCGCTTGAGCGCATCGCGAGTGAAACGACAAGCCCCCGCCACTGGCGGGGGCTTGTCGTCGTATGGGAGCACGTAAAGCTGGGTGTGAGGGCTAGGAAAGAAGGGGGCTGGGCCCTCGGGCGCTTGTGGCCAGTGCTTGCCAGCAATGCCTGCCATCAATCCCTTACCACCAGCGAGGGCTGTAGGTATCTTCCCCGGCCAGCAGGCGTTCGCGGGCCATGAACAGCGCCGCGATCGCGCGCGCCTCGTGGAAGTCCTCACGCGCCAGCAGCGCCGGCAGCTCATCGAGGCGGTGGCGCTCGACGACCAGCGGTTCCGGCTCATCCCCCGGCAGGCGCTTTTCGAACAGGTCGCGCGCCAGCATCACGTTCATGCGGTGATCCATGTAGTTGGGCGCCAGGCTCAGTTCGGCCAGTGGCTCGATGTTGTGCGCGCCATAACCGCATTCTTCCATCAATTCGCGATTGGCGGCGGTCACCGGGTCCTCGCCCGGGTCGATCAGGCCCTTGGGCAGCGTCAGCACATATTGCTCAGGGCCAGCGGCATATTCGCGGATCAGCAGCACGTGGTCGGGGTCGGGCATGGCGACGATCATCACCGCGCCGTGACCGCCGCTCTTGAGGCGCTCGAAGCTGCGGGTGGCGCCATTGGAGAAGGTCAACTCCAGCGCTTCGACGGCGAACAGGCGCGAGCGTGCGACCTCGCGGCGTGAGTCGATCCGCGGCGGCGTCAGCGTGTGGCTGGCGTCTGAATGACTCATGGTCGGGTGAACGGTATCTGGCGCATCATCCATCGCAAGTCCTCGCGAGGCAGTATGAGAAGAGAGAACACTGTCGCTCATCGTGGCAGGCCGCCGCGAGCGGGGCAATCACAAGCCGCCATCCCCCCTAGTTGCACATGCGCGCCCGTGGGCCATGCTTTACACTATGAGGCCAAATTTCCCTCTGGCTGACAGAATCCGATGCTTGACTGGAACACTATCGACACCGTGCTGTTGGACATGGACGGCACTCTGCTTGACCTTCACTTCGACAGCCACTTCTGGCTCGAACACCTGCCCAGGCGCTACTGCGAGCTGCACCGCCTCGATGAGGCGCTGCAGGCCGATCTCAAGGCGCGCATCATCAGCGAGTCCGGCACGCTCAACTGGTACAGCCTCGATTACTGGAGCCGTGAGCTCGAGCTCGACGTCGTCGCCCTGAAGCGTGAAGTACAGCATCTGATCGGCTATCGCCATGAGGCCGAGGACTTCCTCGCCTGGCTGCGCGATCAGCCGCAACGTGTGGTGCTGGCGACCAACGCCGACCGTCATGGCATCGACCTCAAGTTCGCGCTGACCGGCATGGGTGACTACTTCGACGCCGTGGTGTCGTCCGCGGATCTGGGCCACGCCAAGGAAGAGCAGGCCTTCTGGCACAAGCTCAACGAGATCGAGCCCTTCGATCCGGCGCGTACCCTGTTCATCGATGACAACCCTCAGGTGCTGGAAAGTGCCCACACCTATGGCATTGCCCATCTGCTGGGCGTGCGTCAGCCGGATTCGAAGCGTCCTGCGCGTGATTTCGAGCGTGTGCATGGCCTGGACGGCTTTGCGGTGCTGACGCAGGGCGCGGGCCCTGAGGTGGCCAATGCCGGAGTCTCGAGCGACGGGGAGGGCAAGGAGGCGTCATGAGCGATCAGGTACGTATCGACAAGTGGTTGTGGGCGGCGCGCTTCTTCAAGACGCGTGGCATGGCCAAGAAGGCCATCGAAGGCGGCAAGATCCAGTACAACGGCGGCAAGGTGAAAACCTCCAAGACCGTCGAGGTCGGCGCCCTGATCGAGGTGCCGCAGGGCTGGGATCGCCTCGTGGTCGAGGTGCTGGCCCTCAGCGACCAGCGCCGTGGCGCGCCCGAGGCTCAGAAGCTCTATCAGGAGACGCAGGAGTCCCGCGAGCGCCGTGAGCGTGAGGCCGAGACGCGTCGCCTCGGCAATCAGGGCATGACGCCGCCTCCCGGTCGTCCTGACAAGAAACAGCGTCGCAACATCCATCGCTTCCAGCGCCAGGATGCCGATAGCTGAGCCAGCGCGAGTCACCGCCGGGTGCCTTGGCACCGACCGGCACAATTTCCATACCGATGTGTGTCAGCACATCGTTGTTGGCGGCCTGACATGGGGGCGCTTGTGCGCTCTCCCTTCACGCCTGCCTTGAGGTCCCTCAATGAGCGAACACGACATGCAAGATTCCCATTCCACTGACGATGCGGCCGCGCCGAGCTTCGATCAGATCCAGCGCTTCCTGTTCGATGCCACCAACGTGCGTGGCGAGATCGTCACACTCGACAAGGCCTACGCCGAGGTGCTCGATCGTCACTCCTACCCGCAGGCCATCTCGCGCCAGCTGGGCGAGATGCTGGCGGCCGTGGCGCTGCTGACCGAGACCATCAAGCTCGATGGCACCATGACGCTGGAAGTGCGCGGTACCGGTATCGTGCGCCAGCTGATGGCCGAGTCGAACCCCGGCGGCGAGCTGCGCGCCATCGCACGCCTCAGCGATGAAGCGGTGTTGCCGACGGAAGAGTCCAGCCTGCAGGAGCTGGTCGGCCAGGGTCAGATCGTGATCACCCTCGACCCGCGAGAAGGCAAGCGCTATCAGGGCATCGTGGCCATCGATCAGGACAGCCTCGCCGGTTGCCTGGAGAGCTACTTCAGCCAGTCAGAGCAGCTGCCGACCCGCCTGTGGCTGATGGCCGATGGCAAGCGCACCGGCGGCGTGATGCTGCAGCAGCTGCCCAACGATGACGCCAACAAGGACCCGGATGCCTGGGAGCGTGTCGTGCATCTGGCCGAGACCCTCAAGGCCGAGGAGCTGCTGACGCTGGATCAGCAGGAAGTGCTGCATCGTCTCTATCACGAAGAAACCGTGCGCATCTATGAACCCAAGGCGCTGCGTTTCGGCTGCACCTGTTCGCGCGAGCGTCTGGGCGCTGCCCTGCACAGCATTGCGGCCGACGAGCTGCGTCAGATCGTCGCCGAGCAGGGCGAGCTGGCCACCCAGTGTCACTTCTGCCATACCCGCTATTCCTTCAGTGCCGCGGAAGTGGAAGCGATCATCGAAGATCCTGACGCCGAAAGCCCCGTCGTGCATTGAGCATTTCCCGACGCGCCGGCGGCTGGCCACGGGGATGATGATTGTCTGACATATCGTCGTCCATCAGTCGACGGCGACTGCGCCAAAGTGTTGCAACAATGGGCGTTTCCGCCCGACACCCTTTTTGCCATAATGCCTTGCCAGCACAGGGCCGGATGCCCTGTGCTGGTGGTATCGACGGTGTCATGGCATGCCGTCATGCGCGATCGGGCAGCAGCGATCGATCACAAAATAAGCCTGCGGCATGTACCTCGGGCATCTGGCTTCAGCCATCAAGAGAGAGGGCGGCCCTGAGCCGCGGAGACGCGAATGAGCAAGCATCAAGACAGTGCGGTGACCACTCACACCAATCTCAGCAGCGCAGAGCTGATCGAGCTGGCAGTGGCTCGCGGCGAAGGACGTCTGGCCGACAACGGCGCGCTGGTCGTGGAGACGGGAGCCCGTAGCGGACGCTCCCCGAACGACCGCTTCATCGTCGACGAGCCGTCCACCTCGGACGCCATCGACTGGGGCAGCGTCAATCGCCCGTTCAGCCCGGAGCGTTTCGACGCCCTGTGGGAGCGCGTCGAGGACTACCTCGGCGAGCGCGACAGCTTCGTCTCCGAGCTGCATGTCGGCGCTGACCTCGAGCACTACCTGCCGATCCGCGTGACCACCGAGACGGCCTGGCACAACCTGTTCGCGCGTACCATGTTCGTGCGTCCGGACAGCTTCAATGCCAAGGACAAGAGCGAGTGGACCATCCTCAACGCGCCGCACTTCACCTGCGAGCCACAGCGTGATGGCACCAACTCGGACGGCGTCGTGCTGATCAACTTCGCGCGTCGCCGCGTCCTGCTGGCGGGCATGCGTTACGCCGGTGAGATGAAGAAGGCCATGTTCTCGGTGCAGAACTTCCTGCTGCCGGAAAAGGACGTGCTGCCGATGCACTGCTCTGCCAACGTCGGTGACGACGGCGAGACCACGCTGTTCTTCGGCCTGTCCGGCACTGGCAAGACCACCCTGTCCGCTGACCCGGCGCGTTACCTCATCGGTGATGACGAGCATGGCTGGGGCGAAGGCACCGTCTTCAACATCGAAGGCGGCTGCTACGCCAAGTGCATCGATCTGTCCCAGAAGAACGAGCCGGTGATCTGGAACGCGATCAAGTTCGGTGCCGTGCTGGAAAACGTGGTGCTGGATGACCGTCGTGGCGCGGATTACGGCGATGACCGTCTGAGCCAGAACTCGCGTGCCGCCTACCCGCTGGAGCACATCGAGAAGCGCGTGCCGGAAAACCGTGCCGGCGAGCCGAATGCCATCGTCTTCCTGACCTGCGACATGTCCGGCGTGCTGCCGCCGGTGTCCGTGCTCAGCAAGCAGGCCGCTGCCTATCACTTCCTGTCCGGCTACACCGCCAAGGTCGGCTCCACCGAGATGGGCTCCACCGCCGGTCTCGAAGCCACCTTCTCCACCTGCTTCGGCGCGCCGTTCTTCCCGCGTCCGGCACGTGAATACGCCGACCTGTTGATCAAGCGCATCGATGCTTTCGGCTCACGCGTCTACCTGGTCAACACCGGCTGGACCGGCGGCTCCTACGGCGAGGGCGGCTCACGCTTCTCCATCCCGACCACGCGCGGCATCATCAGCGCGATCCAGAATGGTGCGCTGGCGGACATCGAGACGCGTCACATCGACGTGCTCAACCTGGATGTGCCGGTGCGCGTGCCGGGCGTCGACTCCAGCCTGCTCGACCCGCGTGAGACCTGGGAAGACCGCGCCGCCTACGACAGCAAGGCGCGTGACCTGTCAGCCAAGTTCGTCGAGAACTTCAAGAAGTTCGCCGGCGTGGATGAGGCGATCATCGCGGCAGGCCCGACTCTGGTCTGACGATCAGCGGGATTGATCGCAAGCGATAAGCAGAAAGCCTCGCCCGGTATTCCGGGCGAGGCTTTTTCGTGTCTGCTGCTTTTCTCGTCGACAGCTGCTGTCATCACCTGCTGTCGGGCGTGTCAGGGACTGCCACCGGCGGCCAGCGAGCGGTTGGCAGGGCCGTCGAAAGTATCCTCGGCGGCGAGCGGTTCTTGGCCTGGCTCAGTGGTGCTGGTCTCGGCGCGTCGTGACGCGTCTTCGTTGGCGGTGTCGACAAGGCCTTCGGGCGTGCGTTCGGCGACGAAGGGCGCCGGCGCCTGATACCACCAGCGGGTGGTCCAGGCGCGCATCACCCGCTCCGGGTACCAGGTCTTGCCGAGGCTGCCGTTGTAGCGCGCCAGCGCATCGGTGATGTCGCCTTTCTCGCGCTTGAGGTAGTGGGCAAGGATGGTGGCGCCGTAACGCAGGCTGGTGTCCTGGTCGAGCAGATTGTCGTCGGGCTCGCCGATCTCACGCTTCCAGAACGGCATGACCTGCATCAGGCCGCGGGCACCTGCGTGGGAGACCGCGGTGGGTTTGAAGGCGCTCTCGACCTGGATGACGGACAGGATCAGCTCCGGCGCCAGGCCTGTGCGCGTCGCTTCGCGGCGCACCTTGCGCAGCAGGTCGATGCGCGTGGCGCGGTCGGGCATGTAGCGCTCCAGACGTTGCTGCATGCTCAATACCCAATGCAGGGCATCGATGGGGTCCTCGAAGGCCTCGGGCTCGGCCAAGGCCTCGCGCAGGCTGTCACGCAGCCCAGGCGACAGCCCATGCTCGGGGATCGCGGCGGCGGCCTGCACCGGTGGGCTTGTCAGTCCGGTAGACGCGGCGCTCAACGTCAGCAGGACAGCGGCCAGCCACGGGCGCAGGCGGCGATGTGGGGTGTCGCCTGCAGCGCCTTTTACTGGCGGCGCTGAAGGGGAAGTCGATGAGATGGTCATGCGCAGTCCCTGCGTATCAGTCATGGCGCCATTATGCCGTTACCGCGGCGTTGACGGTAATGGGGAGTTCAAGGAAGGCAGATAACGAGACAGCCCGCCCCTCGAGAAGAGGAGCGGGCTGTCTTGGGGACTGCGATAGCGTCAGCCGTGAGCGAGTGGCTCAGGCTGCTCGAGTTCAGCTCGCGCTGCGCTCGGCCAGGAAGTCCAGCAGGCTGTCGACGGCGATCATGGTCGCTTCGCCATCGGTGCGACCCTTGTACTCGTACTCGCCATTGTCGAGACCGCGGTCACCGATCACCAGGCGATGCGGAATGCCCAGCAGCTCGCCGTCGGCGAACTTGTTGCCCGGGCGCAGATCACGATCATCCAGCAGCACGTCGTAACCGGCGGCGGTCAGCTCCTGATAGACGCGCTCGGCAGTCTCGCTGACGCGCACGGACTTGTGGGCGTTCATCGGCACGATGGCGACCTGGAAGGGCGCGATGGCTTCCGGCAGCACGATGCCGCCCTTGTCGTTGCCCTGCTCGATGGCAGCGGCGACCACGCGGGTCACGCCGATGCCGTAGCAGCCCATGGACAGCGGCTGCGCCTTGCCGTTCTCGTCGAGCACGGTGGCGTTCATGGCTTCGGAGTACTTGGTCCCGAGCTGGAAGATGTGACCCACCTCGATACCGCGTGCGATGTCGATCACGCCCTGGCCGTCCGGTGACGGATCACCGGCGACGACGTTGCGGATATCGGCGATTTCCGGCAGCGGCAGATCGCGCTCCCAGTTGAGGCCGAAGTGGTGCTTGCCTTCGATGTTGGCACCGGCACCGAAATCGCTCATCAGTGCGACGCTGCGATCGATGATGATCGGCATCTCGAGGCCGACCGGACCGAGGGAGCCGAAACCGGCACCGACGGCGGCGCGCACTTCCTCGTCGCTGGCCATGGTCAGCGGCTCGGCGACCTGCGGCAGGTGCTCGGCCTTGATCTCGTTCAGCTCGTGGTCGCCACGCACCATCAGCGCGATCAGACCACCTTCGACGCCTTCGGCCGCCTTGACGATCAGCGTCTTGACGGTCTTCTTGATGTCCAGACCGTGCTGTTCGACCAGCGCGGCGATGGTCTTGGCGTTCGGCGTGTCGACCAGCTGCATCTCCTGGGTCGGTGCCGCGCGCTCAGGCGTCTCGCCCAGCGGTGCCGGCAGCGCTTCACACTTCTCGATGTTGGCGGCGAAGTCGGAGCCGGTGGAGAAGGCGATGGCGTCTTCACCGGAGGCGGCCAGCACGTGGAATTCGTGGGAGCCGGTGCCACCGATGGAGCCGTTGTCGGCGATGACGGGTCGGAAGTCGAGACCCAGGCGCGTGAAGATGCGCACGTAGGTGTCGTACATCACCTGATAGGTCTCTTTCAGGGATTCTTCGCCCAGGTGGAAGGAGTAACCATCCTTCATCACGAACTCGCGTGAGCGCATCACACCGAAGCGCGGACGAATCTCGTCGCGGAACTTGGTCTGGACCTGGTAGAAGTTGGCCGGCAGCTGCTTGTAGCTGTTCAGCTCACGACGCGCGAGGTCGGTGATGACTTCCTCGTGGGTCGGGCCGACACAGTAGTCGCGCTGGTGACGGTCAACGACGCGCAGCAGCTCGGGGCCGTACTGCTCCCAGCGACCGGACTCCTGCCACAGCTCGGCTGGCTGCACGGCTGGCATCAGCAGTTCCTGGGCACCGGAGCGGTCCATCTCTTCACGCACGATGCGCTCGACCTTGCGCAGCGTGCGCAGGCCCAGTGGCATCCAGGTGTAGAGGCCGGAGGTCAGGCGACGGATGAAACCGGCCCGCAGCATCAGCTGGTGGCTGACGACTTCGGCGTCGGACGGGGTTTCCTTGAGAGTGGAAATCAGCAGTTGACTGGCACGCATGGGCTCAGCGATCCCTCGACTTGTCGCTTTGATCGGTACGCTTCGCAGTCGCGAAGCATGAACAGGCAGGTCTTCGGCACGCCTTTTACAGGCGTATCAACGAAGCAGACTGAGCGCATTGTACTGCCGCGAGCCTTGGAGGGGCAAAGTGCATGGCCTGACTGGAAAAATCCGCGCCCGCCTGCCGATACTGGTGACACGGGATTTCCCTTTGGAGAGGGCCGTAAACGGCTTTCTCAGGGAGGTCTGACAAGGAGACAAGGATATGTCGTCACCCGATCAGCGCATGGGATGCGCGCGCGCCAGGCATCGTTGGCCCTTGAAGGTGGGATTGGCGTTGCTCGCATTGGGGGCGTGCCTGAGCCTTTCCCTGTGGCTGGTGAGTCTTTTCCTGCCGATCCCTTTCGTCGATGAGGGAGTGCATTTTGCGCAGATTCGCCAGTTTCTCGCCGGCGACTGGAGCCAGCACCCCAAGCTGACCACCCTGACGCTATATCACGCCACCATGGCGGTGACGCTGATGACACTCCAGACGTTGGGGGAGTGGCTCAATCTTCCTCTGGCGGCTGACGCCATGGCCGGGCGCTGGCCTGAGATGCCCTCGGTGAACTGGGTGCGGGGCCTGTCGCTGCTCGGCTTCAGTGTCATGGCGTGCATGGTCTGGCGGGCGCTGCCGAGCGTCTATCGGCGCCTGGACCCCATGCTCGATGAGAGCGGCGCCCAGCAACAGGCGAATCGTCAGAGCTGGCAGTGGTTATGGCTGCCGATCATCTTTCCCTATCTGGCGCTGGTGTATACCGACCCGTGGATCATCGTGCTGGTCGCGCTGCAGCTCGTCGCGCTGGTGCGTGAGCGGCGTCTGCTGTTGCTGGTGCTGATCCTGGCCGGTCTCGGCTTGCGGCAGGACAGTATCGTGCTGCTCGGGGTGTGGGGCGGTCTGTTGCTGTTCATGACGCATGCGCAGGCAGGGGCTCGGTCGCAGGCTGTCGGCATGGCGCCACCGCTGCGCTCGCCATTGCGCCAGCTTTCCATCTGGTGGGGGCTGATCGTGCGTTGGTGGTGGGTGGCCGTGATTCCGGTGGCCACCTTCATCGGGTTTGTTCTCTGGAACGACGGCATTGCCATGGGCGATACCACGCGTCATCAGGCCGGTTGGCACACCGGCAATCTCGGCTATTACCTGGGCGTGATCGGCGTGGTGTTTCTGCCGTTGTGGTTGGCCGACTTGCCGCGTCAGTGGCATCTGCTGTGGCGTCTGTCCACCCAGGGTACCTGGCCATGGCGGGGCATTCTGCTGCTGGGGGCGCTGGCGGGTGTATGGGTCATGCTGGTGATGAGCTTTGAGGTGACGCATGACTACAATTTCCAGCGCTGGACGATCCGCAATAGCTGGCTGTTATGGCTCAAGGAGCACCCGGTGGGGCTGTGGGCCACCATGCTGCTGACCACCAGCATGGCGCTCTGGTGGCTGAGGGCACCGCTGCGGCTCGGCCATGGTGGTTTGCTGTTGGTGATGCTCGCCTTGATGATCTGCACGCGGGAGCTGATCGAGACGCGCTACATGCTGCCCTTGATCACGGTCTTCCAGCTGCTGCGCTGTACAGAGCGTCCGCAAGTGGAGCGCGCAATGACGCTCTGGGCGATGGCGATGGGGGCGCTGCTGCTGGCGGGATTGGTGCTGACGCGCACCCTGCCATGAGGCGGTGGCAGGGCGCCTTGGAGGCTCATTCGTTGGCGGGTGCTTCAGGCCTGTTGGCGTTTCGCCGCTGGGGTCTGGGCATCACGGCCGGCGGGGGCTTTATTGGCACCAGCACCGATGCCAGAGCCACCACGCGGTGGCTCGGCGACCCAGGCATAGGCAGCCTCGCGCTCGTCGGGCGAGAAGTGGCGCACCTCGATGGAACGCACCAGATGCTTGCTGAACTCGGTGACATGGCGCAGCCAGTCGGCCTTGCTGATGATGGCTTCGCGCTCGAAGTCTCCCAGGTGGCGCAGGGCATAGCCGATGTCATTGAGCAGGGCGGCGGGTGTGATCAGGCCAAAGCGCTCGATTTCCACCAGCAACGAGATTCGCTCATGGCGCGCCAGGCGTTCGTCGCATTCCTTGATGATGGGGGCGAGCGAGGCCTGATCGATATGTCCTGCGAGATGCAGGGCGACAACGTGATCGGCGGGACTCTTGAGCAGTGTCAGCATGTTTGGCTCCTGCACTGATGCATGTTGGCTGGGCGAGCCGTGCTGGAAGCCAGCGCTGGCGTCGCTACCTCTTCAGTGTAGTCGCATGTAAGCAGCTTGCTGGCGTCTGGCCAGGTGATTGTCGGTACTGTTCGTGTCGAGGAGCTGCCAGCAACGGTTACCTCTCTCGACGTCTGGCCGCGCGAGGCATGACGAGCGGAGCAGTGTTCAGGTTTGAAAAGTGACAGGCTTGAAAATTATCAGACATGAAAAAGCGCCGCCCCTCGTGAGAGGAGCGGCGCTCTTGAATTCAGTATGGTGCTTGCTTGATCTGGTACGGCCAGCCGGACTCGAACCGGCACGCCCGAAGGCAGGAGATTTTAAGTCTCCGGTGTCTACCGATTCCACCATGGCCGCGCAGACTGGCGCATAACTTATCATATTTCAGATCAAGGTCAACTTTAATGGCGATGACACTCTACTGAATGCGTGATTTAACTGACTGTTATGCAATGAAATTGCGACGGTCTGTGGTTATCGTGAGCGGTGACATTGAGGAGGGAAAGCAGAGCGCTTTTCACCCGGCATGATCGCGGCATGCGACGCGAAAAGGCGCGCGGTGGAGAGGGGCGGGGAAACAGATAGTCAGTACCAAGCGCGAAGGCGCACAGGGGAAGTCACTGACGGATGCCGGAACACTGTCAGAATCACGGACAGATGAAAACAGAGAAATGATGTGGCAAGGCAATGGCTTGGCAAGGCGTAGATCAGACGATAACCAAGCGAAAAAGCGTCAGGGTTGCAGCAATGTAAATCGAAACAAGCAAGGGAAGTGTGACGACCCGAAGGGGGTGGGTGTCATATCCATTCCAGAGGGAAACAGGGGATGTTTCGGTATCTGAAATGGAGGCTGGAGTCGGAATCGAACCGGCGTACACGGAGTTGCAGTCCGCTGCATGACCACTCTGCCATCCAGCCTCAATGATCGAGATGTCAGTCGAAACTGATGTCTGATCCGAGGAGTATCCACTGATGCCGCTGCAGATACATGAGTCAGTAAATCAGGTGAATGTTGCGCTACCTGTGTTACTGGAGCGGGAAACGAGATTCGAACTCGCGACCCCAACCTTGGCAAGGTTGTGCTCTACCACTGAGCTATTCCCGCTGAACTCGAGGTCGAATTATACGGATAATTCCCATGCTGTCAAACAGTTAATGAAAAATTGTCTCGCGAGTCAGGTCACTGGAAACGAAAACGCCCACCGGCCAGAGGGGCGGTGGGCGTTGAGGCATTCGCAGCATCTCGTGGCTGAACGGGGTGTCAGACTGAGCGCACCAGTTCCGGCCAGGCGGCACGCAGGTAGCTGATCATCGACCACAGCGTCAGCGCTGCCGAGATATACAGCAGGGCCAGGCCGGCATCCCCCCCGACACTGCCCGGAGCGAAGAACAGCAGCATGAACAGTGCCAGCATCTGGGCGGCCGTCTTCAGCTTGCCGACCCAGGACACCGCGACGCTGCCGCGCTTGCCGATCTCGGCCATCCACTCACGCAGCGCCGAGATGACGATCTCGCGACCGATGATGACCAGGCTCGGGATGGTCATCCACAGGCTGTCGTAGCGTTCGATCAGCAGGCCCAGTGCCACCGCGACCATCAACTTGTCGGCGACGGGGTCCAGGAAGGCGCCGAAGGGCGTGGTCTGATTCCACAGGCGGGCCAGATAGCCATCGAACCAGTCGGTGATGGCGGCCAGTGCGAAGAGCAGCGCCGTCAGCGGCAGGCTCCATGCATAAGGCAGATAGAAACATACCACCAGCAGCGGAATGAACAGGATGCGGATCAGAGTCAGGATATTGGGGATGCTCATCGTGACGGCACGAGTCCTTGCATGAAGCGTAGGTGGCTGGGCGTAATCGAGGGCGAGTCGAGACCCTGAATAAAGCTGATCGATTGGCGCCGCACAAGTCGTCTATTCTAGCCTGCCGGCGGCGCATTCAGCCATGCCAAACGGCAGGTTATTCAAGCCAACGCTCTGTCACTCTTCCTTGAGCGTTGAGTCGATGGTGCCAGAGGCAGCCATGTCGTGCACGGGGGCAGCCATGCAGCGTCTGGTGGATCAGCCATGCAGCGCCTGATGGATCAGCTCGGCGAGCGATTCGCTGATGCCGGGCACGCGCGCCAGTTCCGGCTTGGAGGCCTGCTTCACCCCCTGCAGGCCGCCGAAGAACTTGAGCAGCTCGCGGCGGCGCTTGGGGCCGACTCCCGCGATGCCCTCCAGGCTTGAGGTGCGCCGCGCCTTGTCACGCTTGGCGCGGTGACCGGCGATGGCGAAGCGGTGCGATTCATCGCGCACATGCTGGATCAAGTGCAGCGCCGGCGAGTGGCTGTCGAGGTCCAGGGTGTCATGCACCGTCTCGATGAACAGCGTCTCGAGCCCTGCCTTGCGCGTGGTGCCCTTGGCCACCCCGAGCAGGATGATGTCGGTCACGCCGAGTGACTCGAACACCCCGCGCGCCATGTTGAGCTGCCCCTTGCCGCCATCGACCAGCAGGATGTCCGGGCGCTTGCCTTCGCCTTCCTGCAGACGCTTGAAGCGCCGCGTCAGCGCCTGCTGCATGGCGGCGTAGTCATCGCCCGCCGTCACGCCTTCGATATTGAAGCGGCGGTAATCCGACTTGATCGGCCCGTCATGATCGAAGACCACGCAGCTGGCCACGGTCGCCTCGCCATGACTGTGGGAAATGTCGAAGCATTCCAGGCGCTTGGGCACCTCATCGAGGCCCAGTGCATCGCGCAGTGACAGGAAGCGATTGGACAGCTGCTGGCGGCTGGCCAGCTGGGTGGCCAGATGTTGCTCGGCGTTGGTCTGCGCCAGTGTCAGCCACTGGGCGCGATGGCCGCGCACCTGATGCGCGACCCGTACCCGACGTTCGGCCTTCTCGCTCAAGGCGCCTTCCAGCAGGTTGGCGTCATCGAGGGCCAGCGAGGTCAGCACCTCATCGGGCATCTCCCTGTCCTGGCCGAGATAGTACTGGCTGACGAAGCTGGTCAGCAGCTCGCTGCTGGTCAGGTCCAGGCCATTGCCGGGCGAGAAGTGGCGTGCGCCGAGCATGCGACCCTGACGGACCGAGACCACGCTGATGCAGAGCCCGCCGGGGCGCTCGGCCAGCGCCAGGATGTCGGCGTTGCCGGTACCGGTGTCGACGTATTGCTTCTCCTGCATGCGGCGCAGCTGGGCGACCTGATCACGCAGACGAGCCGCCTCCTCGAATTCCAGCCGCATGGCCGCGTCTTCCATCGCCTGGCTGAGCTCGTCGGTGACCTTGTCGCTCTGGCCGTTCAGGCACATCACCGCATGTTCCATGTCGCGGCGATAATCCTGCTTGCTGATGTAGTCGACACACGGCGCGGTGCAGCGGTTGATCTGATATTGCAGGCACGGGCGCTCGCGGTGGGCGAATACCGAATCCTCGCAATTGCGCAGGCGGAAGATCTTCTGCATCAGGGTCAGTGATTCGCGCACCGCGACGCTGCTCGGGTAGGGGCCGAAGTAGCGTCCATCGTTGCGCTTGTGGCGCACGCGCTTGAACTCCAGCGCCGGATAGTCGTGATGCTGGCTGATGAAGACGTAAGGGTAGGATTTGTCGTCGCGCAGCAGGATGTTGTAGGGCGGGCGCAGCTCCTTGATCAGGGTCTGCTCCAGCAGCAGGGCCTCGGTCTCGCTGCGCGTGATGGTGACCTGCACATCGGCGATGCGCCCGACCAGCGCCTGGGTCTTGGCATTCAGGCCGGTATTGCGAAAATAGCTGGAGAGGCGCGCCTTGAGGCGCTTGGCCTTGCCTACGTACAGCACGTCACCGGCGCTATCCAGCATGCGATAGATGCCGGGCGCATCGCTGACATGCTTGAGGAAATGGCGGGCATCGAAGCCGGTCGCCTCGCTGCCCTGCAGCAGATCACTGCTCGCGTCGCTGGTGATCAGGCGACTGGAGACACGCGCGGCGTCGCTGCGTGCGCGGCTGTCAGCCTGCGCACTCGCTGAGGACGCAGGTTGGGCATCAGGCTGGCTGGCGGTGTCTGCCGGCTCCTCATTCTCGGGCGACTGAGAAGTGGTGTCCGTCATCGTGGGATCAGTGTGCTGCTTGGCCATGAGGTTCCTCGTCCAGAGATGCCTCGAGTCTATCAAACAAGGGCGATTGCTCGCAGGCATGGGGGCAACAGGGCCATGCTGCAATGCCTGCTGTCATGACCGGCGCCGGTTAGGACGTGCCATTCAAGAACGCCTCAGACATAAACGCCTCATGCATGAACGCCTCATACAACAGCGCCACCCAGGGAAGGTGGCGTTGTTGTATGAGGCGTTGTCGGCGCTGCTCGGGAGTGTCACGAGCAGCGCGGGCCTGCAGTGTGTGACGGGCTGGCAAGGTGTGCTTGTTCAGGCCTCGTCAGGACGGTCCAGCACGTAGTCATCCAGCAACTGGTGACGCATGGCCAGATGCGTCATCTCCACGTCGCTGGTCACGCCAAGCTTGTCGAAGATGCGGTAACGGTAGGTGTTGACCGTCTTCGGGCTCAGGTGCAGGCGGTCCGAGATCTCGCTGACGCGATGGCAATTGACGATCATCGTCGCCACCTGCAGTTCTCGGCTCGACAGCTGGTCGAAGGGATTGCTGCGCTGGGTGTCCATGCCCGAGAACACCAGGCGCTGGGCGATTTCCGGGGACAGATAGCGTTCGCCAGCGGCCACCTGATGGATGGCGCGAATCATCTCGTCAAAGGGCGTGCCCTTGGAGATGAAGCCGAAGGCTCCCGCTTCCAGCAGGCGTTTGGCGAAGGACTCTTCCAGATAGGCGGTCAGCACGATGACTCTGACGTCGGGCAGGCTGCGCACGATCTTCTGCGTGGCTTCCAGGCCATCGACGCCGGGCATGCGAATGTCCATGAGCACGATATCCGGGCTGTGCTCACGGCAGAGTTTGATCGCGGTTTCGCCATCCGAGGCTTCTGCAATCACCTTGAGCCCATCCTCTAGCTCAATGGTACGGACGATGCTGGTACGCACCAGGTGGTGGTCGTCAGCGACAAGAACCTTGATCAAGGCGGCTCCAGTAAAGATGTCAATAAGCAGTGAAGTGAATGCGGGATCCAATGTACCCATTGGACAAGGGCTTGTCGATGCCCTGTCATCCAGTGCGTCGCGTTCAGGATAACCACTACTGATATAGTGCTAGCGTGATTCCTGCTCCTTGCCGTCGGCCGTGAGTCCGTGAGCGAGCCCCTTAGGGAAACCGTGCCTCGCGATGCGATCCGCAGACTTCGCGCGCTCCACAAAGCGCAGCAAAAATAAGAGGTTGACGACGTATTCGTCGCTCTGTAACATGCGCTCCATCGTGAAGACGGGGCCTTAGCTCAGCTGGGAGAGCGCAACACTGGCAGTGTTGAGGTCAGCGGTTCGATCCCGCTAGGCTCCACCATGATTCACGACAAGCCTGTCCAGATTTCATGTGCCTCTTGCCTGTAAGTGACATGCGAAATGACAGTCTGATTCGGGGCCTTAGCTCAGCTGGGAGAGCGCAACACTGGCAGTGTTGAGGTCAGCGGTTCGATCCCGCTAGGCTCCACCAGAATTCTTGAAAAAGCGGTCATCCTTCGGGGTGGCCGCTTTTTTTGTGCCCGGCTTTCAGCTCGTTCCTTTCTGCAGCTCGCCCCTGTCAGCAGCTCGACCCTGTCTGCTTCACATATATAGCCGCCGGTGCCCGGGGCTGCCAATACTGAGAGGAATGGATGATAAATCTCACCCGGGTTCGTGATCGGCTGAAATTGCCGACAATCGTTGCCTGATCGTCTCAAGTTGTTGATGAGAGGCAGGCATGGCGCTAGATTGGCGACATGAGCAGACAAGAGATCACACGACTCGTGGCGAGCCTCGCCCACGAGGAAGGCATTCGAGAGACCGCAGTGAAGGGCGTGCAGCTCTTTCGCATGACGGAGCCCGTGCGTTGCGCGCCGGCCATCTATGAACCCGTCGTGGTGGTGATCGTCAGCGGTGCCAAGGAGGCGATACTGGACGGCGAGCGGCATGTCTACGACAGCCGCCAGTATCTGTGCTGTCCCATCTCGATGCCGGTCGAGGCGGGCGCCCCCACGGCCTCGCCAAAAAACCCGCTGCTGGGTGTCTACCTCTCGCTGGATACGCGGGTGATGACGGAGCTTGCCATCGAGATGGAAAGCGCCGCGGGCCTCGTGCGCAAGCCGGCCCGCGGCCCGCTGCCGCCGGGGCTTGCCCTGGCACATTGGGACGCCGCCTTCAGCGATGCCTTGTTGCGACTGCTGCAGGTGGCGCAGACCCCCGCCGATGCGGCGATATTGGGAGAAGGGCGGCTGCGGGAGCTTTACTACGCCGTCCTGAAGGGCGAGGCCGGTGAGTCGGCACGACGCGCCTTCGGTGTGGGCAATGAGATCGCGCGGACAATCGATTACCTGTCCAGCCGACTGGATGAGCCGGTCAGTATTGAAGACATGGCCGGGCGGGTCGGCATGAGTCGCGCCGTCTTCCACCGCAAGTTCAAGCAGGCGACCACGATGTCGCCGATCCAGTTCGTGAAGTCCATGCGCCTCAATACCGCTGCCATGCAGATCGCCAATGGCAAGACCGTCAGCGAGGCGGCCATGGCCGTGGGCTATGTGAGCTCCTCGCAATTCAGTCGCGAATTCAAGCGTCTGTACGGGCAGTCGCCCAAGCAGTGGAGTCAGTTCAAATAGCGACACGCCACCAGCGGGGCATGAAAAAACGGCCATCCGAAAGGAGGCCGTTTTTTCATGGCTGGCGACTATCCTGCGCGTGGGGTGCTAGAGCACCGCTTCACTCTCCTCGACACGCTCGAAGAGAATCAGGTGATCGGCCTGGATACGCAGCATGACCTGCTCGCCGGGCTGGTAGTCGTGATGGCTGTTGAAGGCCGCCTCGACTTCCCGCCCGGAAGGCAGCGCCAGCCGGTAGAGGGTGCTGGTACCGGCGAAGGTCGCGCTGAGTACGCGCGCCTTGAGGTCGGTGGCTTCCGAGTCCCCTTCGGCCAGCACCAGGTCATCCGGGCGCAGCAGCACATCCACCGGCGTGCCGGGTGCATATGGATAGGCACGGTTGCCGCGAATCACGCCCAGCTCCGTGCTCACGCATTCGTTGTCCTTCAGCGTGCCGGGGATGAAATAGCCCTGGCCGATGAAGTTGGCGACGAAGCGCGTGGCGGGTTCGTGATACAGATTGAACGGCGTGTCCCACTGCTGCAGATGGCCGCCGTGGATCACGCCGATCTGGTCGGCCATCGCGAAGGCCTCATTCTGATCATGCGTGACCAGCACCGCGCTGATGCCGAGGTGCTTGAGAATCCGCCGCACCTCCTGGCTCAGCTGACGGCGCAGCTCCACGTCCAGATTCGAGAACGGCTCATCGAGCAGCAGAATGCGCGGCTCCGGCGCCAGCGCGCGGGCCAGGGCCACGCGCTGCTGCTGGCCACCGGACAGCTCATGCGGGAAGCGCTCGCCGAGATGGGCGAGGCCGACCAGCGTCAGCAGCTCCGTCACCTTGTCATTGCGCGCTTCACGCGTCATGCGGCGCACGCCGAAGGCCACGTTGTCCGCCACGCTCAGGTGGGGGAACAGCGCGTAATCCTGAAAGACCATGCCGACATGGCGCTGCTCCGGCGCGGTCAGATGAGTCGCGCTGGACAGCACCTCGCCTTCGAGACGAATCTCGCCCATCGCTACCGGTTCGAAGCCGGCAATCGCGCGCAGCAGCGTGGTCTTGCCGCAGCCGGAGGGGCCGAGCAGGCAGGCGATGTCACCCTTGTTGAGGGAGAAATTGATGTCACGGGTCACGACGGTAGTGTCGTAGCGACATTCCAGCGAATCGATCTGAAGGAGCGGTTGCATGATGGCAGGTCAGTCCGGATGGCGATGAAGGCAGCGGAGCAGGGGTGTGTCCGTCTCGCTTGAGCATACGCGAGCGCCGCCTGCGTGGATGCAGGCGGCGGCAGGGCACCCCTTCGGCTTGCTGGGCGGCGGCTCAGCCTTGAGGCTCAGTCCTGAAAGACAGCCCTGAAAGACAGTCCTGAGCTTCCGTGCTGGTGGCTCAGTCCTGGCGACCCAGCATCAGGAACTCGAGCAGTGCCTTCTGGGCGTGCAGGCGATTGCCCGCTTCCTGCCAGACGACGGCGCGCGGGTCATCCAGCAGACCCATGCTGATCTCTTCGCCGCGGTGTGCCGGCAGGCAGTGCAGGAAGATGACATCGTCGGCGGCCTTGTCGAGCATGGCTTCATCGACCTGGAAACCGGCGAAGTCGGCCTCACGCTTGAGCTGCTCTTCTTCCTGGCCCATGGAGGCCCAGACATCGGTGGTCACCAGGTCCGCGCCCTGCACGGCTTGCTGCGGGTCACGATGGATGCTGACGCGCTGGCCAGCCGCCGCGACGATCTCGCTGTCCGGCTCGTAGCCTTCCGGGCAGCAGATGCGCAGATTGAAATCGAACTGACGCGCGGCGTTGATCCAGGAATGGCACATGTTGTTGCCATCGCCGATCCAGACCGCTGTCTTGCCCTTCACGGAGCCACGGCATTCGGTCCAGGTCATCACGTCGGCCAGCAGCTGGCACGGATGATAGTCGTCGGTCAGCGCATTGATGACCGGCACGCTGGAGGCGTCGGCGAAGGCTTCGATGTCGGAGTGGGCGAAGGTGCGGATCATCACGCCATCGACCATCTCGGACAGCACGCGGGCGGTGTCGCCGATCGGCTCGCCACGGCCCAGCTGGGTGTCGCGCGGCGACAGGAACAGCGCATGGCCACCGAATTGCGCCATGGCAGTCTCGAAGGACACGCGGGTACGCGTGGAGGACTTCTCGAAGATCATCGCCAGGGTGCGGTTGGCGAACGGCGTATAGACCGGACCTTCCTTCTTCAGCCCATCCTTGATGGTGATGGCGCGCTGGATGAGGTAGTCGAGTTCTTCCGGAGAAAGGTCAAGCAGGGTCAGAAAGTGCCGGGTGGCCATCGAGCGGGCTCCTGTCAGGGTCTCGGGCAGCACCATCGAAAAGGGCGCCATGCGTCGGAGGGAAGGAAGTCGCCGACGATCACGGCGCCCGGATGGCGCTGCCTGTCAAAAGAGCCATCCTAGCCAGCTCGGCTCGAGCGTGCAACGCTCACGCCGTTATCAGGGCGGCCATGACGCGCGCTGCAGGGCCGATGCGCGCTGCTGCAGACAGCAATCCACAACTCGGGCACTATCGGGGGCTGAATTCATGGCTTACCCCCAGTAGAATGAAGGAATGACACTCACGGGCCTTGCGCCCACCGTCCGAGGATTGCACATGAGCACTACCATCGAATCGATCGAAAAGCAGATTGGCGAGAACCCGATCCTCCTGTACATGAAGGGCACCCCGCAGCTGCCGCAGTGTGGTTTCTCTGCGCAGACCGTGCAGGCCGTCATGTCCTGCGGCGAGCGTTTCGCCTTCGTCAACATTCTCGACAACCCGGACATCCGCGCCGAGCTGCCGAAATACGCCAACTGGCCGACCTTCCCGCAGCTGTGGGTCAACGGCGAGCTGGTCGGCGGTTGCGACATCGTGGTCGAGATGTACCAGAGCGGCGAACTGGAGCCGCTGATCAAGCAGGCCGCTCAGGAAGCGTCTGCCGAGTGATCGGCATCTTCTGATCGGCATTTTCTGATAGGAGTCGCTCTGATCAGGCTCGCTTTGATCAGTCTCGCTCTGAGCCCAGCAGTGCCGAGCAGAAAAAAACGCCCCCGCAGCCAGGCTGCGGGGGCGTTTTCATGTCTGGCTCTCGGAGAGTCTGTCAGCCGGAGAAGCTGTCAGAAGCTCTGCCAGTCAGGGCGCGGGCGCGTCGAGCGAGGCTGGCACCTCGTCATTCATGCCCTGTTCCTTCATCGCCAGGTCCCAGCCGCCCAGGTCCTTGAAGCGGTTGACCATCGCGCAGAACAGCTCCGCGGTGCGTTCGGTGTCATAACGCGCCGAGTGGGCGGAGGCGTTGTCGAACTCGATGCCGGCGGCGCGGCAGGCGCGGGCCAGTACCGTCTGGCCATAGACCAGACCCGCAAGCGAAGCGGTATCGAAGCACGAGAACGGGTGGAACGGATTGCGCTTGATACCGCAACGCTCGACCGCCGCGTTCAGGAAGCCCTGATCGAAGGCCGCATTGTGGCCGACCAGCACCGCACGCGTGCAGCCGTGCGCCTTGATGGCCTTGCGCACCGGGCTGAAGATCTCGCCCAGCGCCTGATTCTCGGCCACCGCGACTTGCTTGCGCACCGGGTTGTCGAGATCGATACCGGTGAAATCCAGTGCCGACTGTTCGATGTTGGCGCCCTCGAAGGGGGCCACGTGGAAGGCATAGGTCGCATCCGGCACCATGTTGCCATCGTCGTCCATGGTCAGCGTGACGGCAGCGATCTCGAGCAGTGCATCACCGGCGGCATTGAAACCACCCGTCTCGAGGTCGACCACCACTGGCAGAAAGCCACGGAAGCGCTGTGCCATCTGCGTGCGCTCGCTCGCCTGGGTCATCAAGATCTCCAATCCCGTCATAGCATCTCGTGCTGCGTCGTGCGTATTGCCGACGCTCAAGGTGGCCAATTGTAGCAGGGCGAAAAGGGCGCGTCGCGGCGCTGGCCGCGTGCCGGGGTGTCTCTGGCCCTCCTGGCAGTATCGGTGAGGTGCCAGCCTCGCTATAATCGGCGTCACATCGTGATTCGGGTAGATGAGCGGCTGCGCTTGCGCGGCCTTCGCTCGTCTGGACCGGGCGATCCAACCCCACCTGCGGCCACGGCGTTCATCAGTGGTACGCGGGGACTACAAGCATCAACTCAGGAGTCAAGCATGTCCGACGTGCAAAAGGTCGTTCTCGCCTACTCCGGCGGCCTGGACACTTCAGTCATCGTCAAGTGGCTGCAGGAAACCTACAACTGTGAAGTCGTGACTTTCACAGCTGACCTCGGTCAGGGCGAGGAAGTCGAGCCGGCGCGTGCCAAGGCAGAAGCCCTCGGCGTGAAGGAGATCTACATCGAAGACCTGCGCGAGACCTTCGTCCGCGATTATGTCTTCCCGATGTTCCGTGCCAACGCCATCTATGAAGGCGAGTACCTGCTGGGCACCTCCATCGCACGTCCGCTGATCGCGCGTCGTCTGGTCGAGATCGCCAACGAGACCGGCGCCGACGCCATCTCTCACGGTGCGACCGGCAAGGGCAACGACCAGGTGCGTTTCGAGCTGGGCGCCTACGCGCTGAAGCCGGGCATCCAGGTCATCGCGCCGTGGCGTGAGTGGGACCTGAACTCCCGCGAGAAGTTGATGGAATACTGCGAGCAGCACGGTATCGAAGTCGACTACGCCAAGAACAAGAAGAAGTCTCCGTACTCCATGGACGCGAACCTTCTGCACATCTCCTATGAAGGTGGCGTGCTGGAAGACCCGTGGACCGAGTGCGAAGAAGAGATGTGGCGCTGGAGCGTCAGCCCGGAGCAGGCGCCGAATGACGCGACCTACATCGATCTGACCTACACCAAGGGCGACATCACTGCCATCGACGGCAAGGAAATGGCCGCTCACGAAGTGCTCGAGTACCTGAACAAGGTCGGCGGCGCCAACGGCATCGGCCGTCTCGACATCGTCGAGAACCGTTACGTCGGCATGAAGTCGCGTGGCTGCTACGAAACACCGGGCGGCACCATCATGATGCGTGCTCACCGTGCCATCGAATCCATCACTCTGGACCGCGAAGCGGCCCACCTGAAGGACGAGATGATGCCCAAGTACGCTGAGCTGGTGTACAACGGCTACTGGTGGAGCCCGGAGCGTCGCATGCTGCAGGCGGCCATCGATGAGTCCCAGAAGGTCGTCAACGGCGTCGTGCGTCTCAAGCTCTACAAGGGCAACGTGATCGTCGTCGGCCGTCAGTCCGAAGACTCGCTGTTCGATGCGTCCATCGCGACCTTCGAAGACGATGCGGGCGCCTACGACCAGAAAGATGCTGCCGGCTTCATCAAGCTGAACTCCCTGCGCCTGCGTATCGCGGCCAGCAAGGGGCGTGGCATCGAGTAATCTCTGATCCGATAGCCTGATCTCGGAACACCATGACGCCGGCCCCTGCTGCAGCCATTCGCTGCCATAGGGGTCGGCGTCGTGCTATCCGGCTGTCGGTGCCACGTTATCCGGCTGTCGTATCGCGCTTTAGGCGGCCAGAGCCAGGCGCGCTTTCGTCTGATGAGGTGCTGCTCATCCAGGGCACGCATGGCGCTCAGGGGCGTTGCTGAGCGCTTTTCTCCCCCGTGGGTGCATGCGATGCTGACAGAAGCCTCTTTTCATTGTCATTTCTGCACGTAGATTGCCGGCGACCGTCATGGCGGCCGGCCAAGGAAGATGTCTCATGCTGGGTATGCTGAAGAAACTGTTTGCCGCAGGCGAGCCTGCGCCGGTCAAGGAACCGGAAGCCACCGAATACAAGGGCTATCTGATCGTGGCGATGCCGCAGAAGCACGATGGTCAATACCGGGTGTCGGGGGTGATCCGCAAGCCGGTGGAAGGTGGCGAGATGCTGGAGCACCGCTTCGAGCGCTCCGACACCGTGCCGGGCGAAGAGGGCGCCGTGGAGCTGACCCTGCTCAAGGCGAAGCGCACCATCGATGACCTGGGTGACAGCATCTTCGAACGCTGATCGCCCCCGGAGCTGACCGCTGCGCACTTGCCCCCACCCTCAGGAGCACGCCCATGATCACGGTTCACCATCTGGAAAACTCGCGCTCGCAGCGCATCCTGTGGTTGCTGGAAGAGTTGAATCTTGAATACCGCCTGCAGACCTATGCCCGCGACAGCAACAGCATGCGTGCGCCCAAGGCGCTGAAGGAGATTCACCCGCTGGGCAAGGCGCCGATCATCACCGACACCACGCTGGCGGGAGAGAATGCCGAGCCGGTGGTGGTCGCCGAGTCCGGTGCGATCATCGAATATCTGATCGATCTGTACGCTGGCCAGGGCAGCGGCAGCACTGCCCATCTGCGCCCGCCCGCCGGCAGCCAGGCCGAGCGTGACTACCGCTTCTGGCTGCACTTCGCCGAGGGTTCGGCGATGCTGCCGCTGATGCTCAGACTGGTGTTCTCGCGCCTCGACAAGCCGCCGGTGCCGTGGCTGGTGCGCCCGATCGCGCGCAAGCTGGCCAAGGGGGTGAATGACAGCTTCATCAGCCCGGAGATCAAGGCGCATCTCGCCTACATGGATACCTGTCTCGAGCATCGCCAGTGGCTTGCCGGGGACTCGCTGACCGGTGCCGATATCCAGATGAGCTTCCCGATCCAGGCGCTCGATGCGCGCCAGGGGCTCAAGAATCACCCGAATATCCAGGAATGGCTGGCCCGCATCCGTCAGCGCGAGGCCTTTCAGCGTGCCGTGGCCAAGGGTGGCGAGCTGGCGCTCTGACGCGCTGATGCTTTTGCGCTCTGAGGTGCTGATGCTTTTGCGCTCTGAGGTGCTGATGCGCTGATGCTCGGGCGCGCTGCGCAAACATCATATGGCTTGCGCATTTTTGCGCTATTGATGTGATTGAGACTTTCGTCGGGATTCTTTCGGCATTCGGGCTGTCACATCTGGATGTTATATCGATAGGTTCTGTTTTAGGTATCTAAGCTACAGTTAGTGCTTATTGACCTCAGTCGGGTGACAACCGTCCAGTCACCGGGCTGGGCGGCGAAGCGCCAAGGACGCCAGGCACGACAGGCGGAAAAACACCGCAAGCCAGAGCGTCAAGGCAGAGCGGCATGGCATAACAACAAGACAGAACACAAGACCGTGAGCGATGCATCGGCAAGCGAGTAGGGAGTCCGCCGTGGTGCCGATGGATAAACAGGATGCAGGACAAGGAGTCGACCGGGGGCCTGGCATGGCACGCAAGAGTCTGCGTGAACAATCACTGGAACAAGCACTCCAGCAGATGGAACGCGACAAGGCTCGCCTTGAACGCCGACTAGCGGGGCTGGAAGAGAAACTGTCGACGACGCTCGATGGTACTGGCCTGCGCCTCTGGCAGCTCGAGGTGCCCAGCGGCAAGCTCACCATCTTCAACTATCGCTGGGGGCGCATGCTGGGCTATCAGCCCGGCGAGCTGAACGCCCATTTCGATGTCTGGCGTGAGCACCTGCACCCGGAAGACCGCGACGAAGTGCTCGCCAATCTCAATGATCACCTTGAGGGGCGCACCGAGGTCTATCAGGTCGTGCATCGCATGCTGGCCCGCGACGGCAGCATCACCTGGGTCGCCGACCGCGGGCGGGTGGTCGAACGCGATGAGCACGGCAATGCCCTGCGTCTGCTGGGCACGCATACCGACATCAGTCATGAGAAGGACTACGAATCGCGCCTCAATGCGCTGGCCAGCACCGATGCCCTGACGGGCCTTGCCAATCGCCAGGCCATCAACAGCTGGCATCAGCGACCGCTGGCCGACGACAGTGCCTTGATCTTCATCGACCTCGACGGCTTCAAGCAGGTCAATGACCAGTTCGGCCATCGTGCCGGCGACGAAGTGCTGGTGCTGGTCGCGCATGGTCTGAACGATGAGCTGCACCGGCTGGGCATCCACCATCATCTCTCGGCGCGTTTCGGCGGCGACGAATTCCTCTTTCAGCTGCCCCGCATGTCGCTGCCGCGTGTCGAACATATTGCCCGTCGCTGGCTGGAGCGCTTCGCGCATCCCCTCGAGATCAGCGGTGGCCTCGGCCGTATCGGTCTGAGCATCGGCATCTGCTTCGGGCGCGATGCCGACAATCGCTTCGGGCTGGCGCTGGAACGGGCCGATCAGGCGATGTACCGGGTCAAGCACCACGGCAAGCACGGCTTCAGGGTGCACGCGCCGGTGGAGTACTCTTCCTGCGAATACCAGGCCGGCGATTTCCAGGCCTCGAATCTGGAAGCCCCCGCCAGTCGCCTGCCTTCCTGGCTGCACTCGGGACCCGCGCCAGCCTCCCAGTCGCCGCCGAGGCAGCAGGCAGCTTCTGCCGACACTGAGTCTGTCGATACCGAGTCTGCCGGTACCAAGCCTGCCTATACTGATCCTGCCGGTACCAAGCCTGCCGATACCGAGCGTGGCGATAGCGTGTCTGCTGATTCCGAGTCTGCCGAGGCCAGGGCCAAGGAGGAAAGGTGACTCGCATGACAAACTAGCCCGCTTCCCGCTGGCTCCCGACATTCCAAGCCCCCCGCACGCGCAGGCGTCGGGGGGCTTTTGTCTTTCAGGCCGCTTGATCGACGGGCGTGGCACAACGCTGCAGCGCGAATGCCATCATTTTCTGATATGACTATTGCATCCGGCAAAGTCGCGAACGACGCTGGGGGGAACGGCAAGGCAGGATGAGTCGAGGCCCCTGAGCGTCAGGGAAGCGTCGTGGCACAAGACAGGCATGAACGGCGGCCTCAAGTGCCGCCTTTATCAGCAGGGCGAGTGTCCTCAAGGAGAGAAGGATGAGTAGCAGCGAGTCTGGCCGACAGTTCATCAATCAGCCACGCCAGGTCGTCGGTGAGGCGCTGGAAGGCTGCGCACGACTGCGCCACCCGGATGGCAGTGGCGTGCGGCTGTCAGACCCCGCCAGTGGCATGCGCCTGGTGGTACGCGATGACTGGGCGCGTGATCAGGTCGCGCTGATATCCGGTGGCGGCTCGGGGCATGAACCCGCGCATGCAGGTTTCGTCGGCGCGGGTATGCTGACGGCTGCCGTGTGTGGTGAGCTGTTCGCCTCGCCGACGGTGGACGCCGTACTGGCGGCGATCCGCGAAGTGACCGGTGAGGCCGGGGCCTTGCTGATCGTCAAGAACTACACCGGCGATCGCCTCAACTTCGGGCTGGCGGCCGAGCGGGCGCGTCAGGAAGGCTTCAAGGTCGAGATGGTCATCGTCGCCGACGACGTGGCGCTGCCCGACAACCCGCAGCCGCGCGGGCTGGCCGGCACACTGCTGGTGCACAAGGTCACCGGTGCGCTGGCGGCCCGCGGGGCGGGCCTCAAGGAAATCACCGCCGTCGCACGGCGCGTCGCCGACAGTTGCTCGACCCTGGGTGTGGCCTTCAATGTCGGCCGCCATCCCGGCAAGCCGCGTGAGCAACGCGCACCGGAACTGGGGCTGGGCATTCACGGCGAGCCGGGCGCCATGGCGCTCGAGCTTGGCAGCGACTCGGACACCCACGGCGTGCATGCGGTCATGGACACCGTGGTCACGGCGCTGGTGCAGGGCCATTCGCGCAAGGATGTCGGCGGCGACCTGCCGGCCAGCGGCCATCTGCTGTTGATCAATGATCTGGGCGGTTGCTCGGCGCTGGAGCGCAGTCTGCTGCTGGAAGAGGCGCTGACACACCCGTCGCTGCAGGCGCTGGGCATCCATGCCGTGGTCGGCCCGCAACCGCTGATGACTTCGCTGGACATGCACGGCTTCTCGCTGACGCTGCTGCCGCTGGATAGCCTGCTGGAAGAGGCGCTGAGCGCCAGCTGCGCGCCGGTGGCCTGGCCGGGCGTGCAGCCGGTGACGCCACTGACGCACTTCACGCCGAGTCAGGACGCCGTCAGAACGGCCAGCGACGAAGCCTCGGATGCCAGACGTGCCCAGGCCAAGGCCGACTGCCAGGAGCGTGCCGCCCGTGGCGTGAAATCGCGTGCCGGCCTGCCGGGCGATCCGCAGGTCGAGCAACGCCTGCGCGCGGCACTGGAAATCCTGCTTGCCAGCGAGGCGGATCTTGACCGCCTCGATGCCATCAGCGGTGACGGCGATACCGGCAGCACCTTCGCCAGCGGTGCGCGCGCGGTGATCGAGGCGCTGGAAGACTGCGAGCTGGCGTGTGGCGATTCCGGAGAGCTGATGACCACCATCGGCAAGCAGCTGGCCCACGGCATGGGCGGCTCCAGTGGTGTGCTGCTCTCGACGCTGTTCACCGCCGCCGCCACCCGCTGGAAGGAGCAGTCGGACGCGCATGGCCAGGCACCGCTGGGCCAGCGCTGGCACGACGCCCTGAGTCACGGTGTCGCCCGCATGCAGCACTACGGCGGCGCCTCACGCGGTGACCGCAGCCTGCTGGATGCGCTGCTGCCGGCACTGGAGGCACTGCAGGCATCGGTGCAGTCAGAAAAGCAGGCATCGGTGCAGTCTGATCAGCACGGTGAGAAGCAGCCTGATCAGCAAACTTCGGCAGCCGAGAGCAGGCAGGAGATACACGCCGGGCGTGTCGACTGGGCCGCGATGGCGCGCGCCGCCCGTCAGGGCGCGGATGCCACCGCCGAGATGGCCAAGGCGCGGGCCGGGCGCTCCGCCTACGTGCCTTCCGCCCATCTGGTCGGCAACAGTGACCCGGGTGCGGAAGCCGTGGCGCGTGTCTTCGAAGCGTTGGCCGATGCCGCCGAGGAAGCGGCGGGTTGATGTGATTGACCGGCTGAGCTGGTTGACCCGAATGACTGGCGCCTGAGCGCTCAGCCCCACAAGGCAAAAGGCTCACAAACCCAAAGCTCTTGAACCAAAAGGCCCACCCATGAACCTCGTGTTCAGGGGTGGGCCTTTTTGCATCATGCGGCAAGCGGTCAGGCGACTTTCTGACGTGTCGGCAGGCGAATCAGACGGGTGGCGATGGCGGTGCCCAGCAGAGTGATGCCCATCCCGGTGAGGATGCGCGCATCGATCACCTCATCGAGCAGCATGTTGCCCCACAGCAGCGCGCTGACCGGTACCAGGAAGGTCACCGAGGTGGTCGCGGTGGCGCCGGCGCTGGCCAACAGGCGGAAGAAGATCAGGAAGGCGAGGCTGGTGCTGAGCACCGCCAGCGCGATGGCGCTGCCCCAGGCTTCCAGGCTGACGCTGGCCGTCGGCCACATCCACAGGCCCGGAATCAGCAACAGCAGGGACGACATCAGCGAGCTGCCCGCGGCCAGTACCGGCGCCGGCAGGTGATTCAGGCGCTGGCGCGAGAAGTTGGAGGCGAAGCCGTAGCAGAAGGTCGCGCCGAGGGCGGCGAGAATGAACCAGCCGTCGCCGCCGAGCTGGAAATCGAGGCGATCGCTCGACAGCACATAGACGCCGCTGAAGGCCACGGCCAGGCCGAGATACTGCTGCTTCTGGATCGGCGTGGCGAACAGCGCCATGCCCAGCAGCGCAGTAAACATCGGCGTGGTGGCATTGATCAGCGAGGTGAAGCCGGCCTCCAGCTGGGTGGTGGCCAGCGCCAGCAGGCAGAAGGGCAGTGCCTGACTGGTCAGCCCCAGCACTGCAAGCGGGCCCTTGTGCTCCCACAGCATCCTCAGGCGTCCCGCGCCCAGCAGCAGCGGGGCGAGTACCAGCGCACCGATGCCCATGCGCAGCAGTATCAGCGTGGTCGGGCCGAATTCCGGCGCGGCCACGCGCATGAAGATGAAAGACATGCCCCACAGGGTGGATAGCAGGACAAGACGCAAGGCATCGCTGGCGGACATGGTGTTCTCGACGTGGCGTGTGAAAGGCAGTCCGCTAGGCTAGCCCCTCATGCGCGTCACGGGAAGCACGACCTTGTGCCTGTCGCTCTTCTTTCCCAGTCCCAGCTCCAGACCTAGCCCGCTGGCCTCAGGCGGAGGGTATCGCACCGCGCTGGATGGCGGCGATATCGCGCGCGGCGCGCTCGAGTGCCGGCAGATGCTTGAGCATGTCCTCGCGCGACTGGCGCATCACCGGCGCCTGGATCGCCACGCCGATGTTGGAAGGCCCATCGGGATTGGGCGCCAGCACCGCGATGCACACCAGACCGGGCAGGAATTCCTCGTCATCCAGCGCGAAGCCCTGTTGGCGGACCTGCTCGATCTCGGCCTCGACGGACTCGATGTCGGTCAGGGTGTTGCGTGTCATCGCGTTCAGCGGCGTGCCGGTCAGCAGGCGGCGGCGCTGGGCGGGCGGCATCTGGGCCAGAAACAGCTTGCCGCTGGCGGAGCAGTGCACCGGCACCCGGGAACCGGGGTGCAGATAGAAGCGCAGCGGGGCCTGGGTCTCGACGCGGTCCAGATACAGCACTTCGCTGCCGGACAGTGCCGTGATGTTGCAGCTCTCGCCGACCTCTTCCATCAGCCGGTTGAGCACGCCGTGGCGAGCTCCCTGCACGGTGTCGTTGAGCAGCAGGTTTTCCGCCAGACGGCGCAGGCGGCTGCCCTTGCTGTAATGGCGGTTGTCCGCCTCGCGCTGCAGCATGCCGCTGCCTTCCAGCTGCTGCAGCATGCGGTGCAGCGTCGGCTTGGGCAGGCCGGTCTCTTCCACCAGTCCCTGCAGGGTGAAGAACTGGTCCTTGGCGGCGATCACTTCCAGCAGCGCCAGCAGACGCTGGGCGGGCGTATCGCCTTCTATCTTGCTGCCTTCCTTGCCGGTATCCCTGTCAGCGTCCTTGCGGTCACGTGGCAGGCTCGCCTGGGGCTGGGTGGCACTGTTCATGGGCTATTCCCTCCTTCAATCCGTGCGCGGGGCAGTGTGGCGCCGAAACGCTCGGCCCGTCAGTGCCTTGCGTTGCTGTGCCTACTTTAACAGTACTCCATTCATCGGAAGAAGTTTCTAAAAAAGGAGTGTTTTTGATCATTTTCCGAAATCGGGCTTGACGGGCCGCGCAGTGAGGGCTAATTTTGGTCACATGTTTCGGTAATCGGAACTAAATGTATCAATAAACATAAAATTTAGAGTTGGAGACGCCATGAGCACTCAAGACAGCGCAGACAATCGCAAGGTCGTGCAGGGCAAGCAGAAGATGACCCCTTCCGAGGCCTTCGTGGAAACCATGGTCGCCAATGGCGTCACCGACATGTTCGGCATCATGGGCTCCGCCTTCATGGATGCGATGGACATCTTCGCCCCGGCCGGCATTCGCCTCATTCCGGTGGTGCATGAGCAGGGCGCTGCCCACATGGCCGACGGCTATGCTCGCGTTTCCGGCCGTCACGGCATGGTCATCGGCCAGAACGGTCCGGGCATCTCCAACTGCGTCACCGGCATCGCGGCGGCTTACTGGGCGCACAGCCCGGTGGTCATCGTCACGCCGGAAGCCGGCACCACCGGCATCGGCCTGGGCGGCTTCCAGGAATGCAAGCAGCTGCCGATGTTCCAGGAATTCACCAAGTACCAGGGCCACGTGACGCACCCGTCGCGCATGGCGGAATACACCGGTCGCTGCTTCGACCGCGCCATGTCCGAGATGGGCCCGACCCAGCTCAACATTCCGCGTGACTATTTCTACGGCGAGATCGAGTGCGAGATTCCGCTGCCGGCACGTGTCGACCGCGGCCCGGGTGGCAGCAAGAGCCTGGATGAGGCAGCCGAGCTGCTGGCCAGCGCCAAGTTCCCGGTCATCGTTTCCGGTGGCGGTGTGGTGATGGCTGATGGCGTCGAGGAGTGCAAGGCACTGGCAGAGCGTCTCGGCGCGCCGGTGGTCAACAGCTACCAGCACAACGATTCCTTCCCGGCCAGCCACCCGCTGTGGTGTGGTCCGCTCGGTTATCAGGGCTCCAAGGCGGGCATGAAGCTGATCTCTCAGGCCGATGTCGTTATCGCGCTGGGCACGCGCCTCGGGCCGTTCGGTACCCTGCCGCAGCACGGCATGGACTACTGGCCGAAGGACGCGAAGATCATCCAGATCGACGCCGATCACAAGATGCTGGGCCTGGTGAAGAAGATCTCCGTCGGCATCTGCGGCGATGCGCGTGAAGCGGCCATCGCCCTGACCGAGCGTCTGTCCGGTCGCAATCTGGAATGCGATGCCTCCAAGGATTCGCGTCTGACCCAGATTCGTGAAGAGAAGGCCGCCTGGGAAGCCGAGCTGGATTCCTGGACCCACGAGAAGGACGCCTTCAGCCTCGACGCCATCGAAGAAGCCAAGGACGAGAAGCCGTTCTCCGGCGGCGAATACCTGCACCCGCGTCAGGTACTGCGCGAGCTGGAAAAGGCCATGCCGGAAGATGTCATGGTGTCCACCGACATCGGCAACATCAATTCCGTGGCCCACAGCTACCTGCGCTTCGATCGTCCGCGCAGCTTCTTCGCCCCGATGAGCTTCGGCAACTGCGGCTACGCGCTGCCGACCATCATGGGTGCCAAGACTGCCGCGCCGGAACGTCCGGCCATCGCCTACGCCGGTGACGGCGCCTGGGGCATGAGTCTGATGGAAATCATGACCGCCGTGCGTCACGACATTCCGGTCACCGCCGTCGTCTTCCACAACCGTCAGTGGGGCGCCGAGAAGAAGAATCAGGTCGAGTTCTACAACCGTCGCTTCGTCGCCGGTGAGCTGGACAACGAAAGCTTCGCCGAGATCGCGCGCTCCATGGGTGCCGAAGGCATCACCGTCGACCGTCTGGAAGACGTGGGCCCGGCCCTCAAGAAGGCCATCGACATGCAGATGAACGAAGGCAAGACCTGCGTCATCGAGGTGATGTGTACTCGCGAACTGGGCGACCCGTTCCGCCGCGACGCCCTCAAGAAGCCGGTGCGTCTGCTCGAGAAGTATCAGGATTACGTGTAACGCCCATCGCTGATCGCGCTGTGCAGGTCATGGATGGCAGCGCGATGAAGCGGGTGTAGCGCGACGCGCAAGCAGGACTGGAACTCTCCCTTGCCCCGGCCATTTCAGATGTCCGGGGCTTTTTGGATGTGTCGGCTGCCTGCAAGGGCAGCGAGGAGACAGACATGAAGGCACTCAACAACATTCTGGCGCGGGCCAAGGCAGACCCGCGCCGTATCGTGCTCTGCGAAGGGCAGGACATGCGGGTGGTGCAGGCGGCGGTGAGCGCGGCGGAGCAGGGCCTGGCGCAGGTGATGGTGGTCGGTGACCCCATCGTCATCGCCGCCACCGCCAGAGAAGCCGGGCTTGAGGATCAGGCGTTGGCAAGGCTCGAGCTGATCGACCCCGTCACTTCCGAGCATACCGCCAGGCTTGCCGAGGCGCTGCACGCGCATCGCGCGGCCAAGGGCATGACGGCGGAGCAGGCCGCCGAGAAGATTCGTGATCCGCTGACGTTCGCCAACATGCTGGTGCGCGAAGGGCTGGCGGATGGCTCGGTGGCCGGCGCCGTGCTCACCACTGCCGATGTGGTGCGCACCGCCATTCAACTGCTGGGGCTGGCGCCGGGCAGCAAGCTGGTCTCCAGCTTCTTTCTGATGATGCTGTGCAAGCCGTTCCACAACCTGAAGGGCGGCATGATCTTCTCGGACTGCGGGCTGGTGATCGACCCCGATGCCGAGGAGCTGTCGCAGATCGCGCTGGCCGCCGCCGACAGCGCCCAGGCTCTGCTCGGGGAAGACCCGCGCGTGGCGATGCTGTCGTTCTCCACCAATGGCAGCGCGCATCACGCCTCGGTGGACAAGGTGGTACAGGCCGCGCATCGGGTACGCGAGCAACGCCCGGAGATCGCCATCGATGAAGACGTGCAGCTCGACGCCGCCATCGTGGCGGAAATCGCCGAGCGCAAGCTGCCCACCTCACGCGTCAAAGGCACCTCCAACGTGCTGGTGTTCCCCAATCTGGAAGCCGGCAATATCGGCTACAAGCTCGCCGAACGCATCGGCGGCGCAGAAGCCATCGGCCCGCTGCTCCAGGGCCTCGCCAAACCCGCCAACGACCTCTCACGTGGCTGCTCCACCGCCGACATCCTCAATGTCATTGCGGTGACTGTTGTTCAGGCACAGCAGCGCACCTCGCAAGACTGAATTTCTCCTTTTTTCCTTCTGTTAGCCGCCCACGGCGGATAGGGCAGGCGAAAGCCTGCCTGATATATTATAATTTTAAATTATGATATATGTTTCGGTGTTTCGGAAATTGGCCGGTTTGGTTTTTGAGGAGAGAAAATGTTAGGGATATTTCGCGATTTTTTCAAAAGGTTAAAAAGTGTTATAAAAATTATTAAATCAATGAAAGCCATACCCAGTGAAAGTTATGATTTTGATCATGCTAATAATGAAGAAAATAAGTTTCCATCTAACGAAAAAGTTGACTTTCCCGTCGTATGGATTTCTGAGTTATATACGCCATCAAGTTCTAAAAGCCTATTGAAGGGTATTAGTGCGATAGGATGGGATGATATAAGTAATACTAGCTTCTCTATTAATGATTGGATGAATGATGTTAGAGCAGGGCATTCTTCGGGTAAGTTGTGTCTTGGAGAGATATTTCCCGATAATAGTCTCATTACTAGTGCTGGAGAAAGAAAATCTTCTGTCCCGGAGGGAGTGGTTTCTATTTCCCTATGTTATCTTCTGTGACGCCTAGTATTACTTCGTTAACAGTTATGTTTAGGTTTAATCAAGACATATCGTCGTCCGTTCATAAAGCCCTTGATAAAGATTATATGACAAAGGTGGAGAAAGGCAGGGCATTCACTTGGAGAAATGTTCTTCTCTATATAGTTTTTAACAGGAAGTGCGATTTTACGCATTATATTAGATCTCCTGACCGTATACGTAAAGACGAAGTAAGTTGTATATTAGATAAAAATAAAGAAGTTTGTTCTAAATGGTTTGAAAAAATTTTTCCTGGAGTTTTTTCTAGCTTTAACGAAAAAACATTGCCATCGGCGAGCATGATAGTTACTGACTTCTATAATATGCGTCCCGAAACGATAAGAGATGTTACGGTATTGCAAGCAATAAGCGGTTCTTCTGATAAGTCTTTATGGGTTATAGACGGTTGGAAAGATTCTCTCTTAGCTTTACCGAGTAAAAATAATGATAGCGATATTGTGTTCTATGCTAAAAGGAGTGATATATCGTCTAAAAATAATTCTTCCGATAAAGAGTTCTTTAACGATATTGTTAATTATGAAATTAATAGTTACATGTCTAAAGTGATTTCTGGGTGGTGTGTCAAGCATCTGTTGAATAAGTATTATAGTCTACTTGCCGTCTCTAGGGATGACATGTCTAGTTATAATAAGTACAGGCCGGTTACAAACTTGAAGAAATTTCGTGACTTCTCTAAATTATGGTTGCATGATATAAAGGTGTGTTCATTAGAGCTCTCTGACGAGAATACTGACAATTCTTATATTATTAGAGAGTTACCTAGGATGATACAACTAGGGCCGTGGGGAGAAGACACTTCCATCGAATTAAGAGATATGCTTGTAAGATCTCGTTATACGCGCGCAAACCAAGTCCTAAAGGAGGCGGATTTGCTGGCTTATACTTCGGGCGTATTGAATGATGTAACACAAACATTATCAAGCATAAGGCTTCAGAGATTTGTTGCAGTTATTACAGTTTTCTCGTTCTTTGTCGCGACTTATAGTTTTTTAAATCAGTAATAGTGCCTTTGTTGCTAATCTCTAATTCTCATGGCGCATTGGTGACTGCAAGTCAGTTCCATATATTGAATGGTTTTACCTCTATCGATGTTGTCGAAGGGTATTCGAGGTTGATGAGCAACCGGTCGAGGTAGCCGGTGCTGAGGTCTGGCCCGCCATCAAGGCTGAGAGTGGTCTGGCTTAATAGGTGATAACCCGCTCAAGCGGGCGACAGGGGTACGATGCTTCATTGCGCTCTCGCAGCAGCTCACATCCCCTGATGCCGGCACGCCAGCGCCATGTGATACACGATTTCATCGGCGAGGGCGTTGTCGAGGGTGCGTTCAAGATCGATGATCAGCTGGTTGGGGTAGTAGGCGCTGAGGTCCAGCCCGACGCCGAGGCCGAGGATGGCCTGGCGGCCGGAGCGGGTCTGTTGTGCGACGACCTGCTTGAGGTGGCTGTCGAGGTACTGTTCATCATTGGCCATGTTGGTGGCGCTGTCACAGGGGCTGCCATCGGAGATGACGACCAGTAGACGGCGCGCGCCTTCGTCGGCAGGAGTGTTGTCCGCGAGTCGTGAGCAGGCCCATTGCACGGCTTCGCCATCCACGCCTTCGCGGTAGAGATCGGCCTTGAGCAGGGCGCCGAAGTTGCGGCGCGCACGTCGCCACGCCAGTGAGGCGGGCTTGAAGATCAGATACTGCACTTCATTCAGGCGGCCCGGACGCGCGGGCTTGCCGGCGCGTCGCCAGTCCTTCAGGGCGCGGCCGCCATTCCAGGCGCCAGTGGTGAAGCCGAGCACCTCGGTGGGCACACCGGCCATGTCGAGCGCGCGGGTGAGTATCTCGATCAGCATCGCCACCGCCTCGCCATGCACCTTCATCGAACCGGAGCAGTCGATCAGGAAGCTGACCTGCGCACTGGCCTCGGGCACCCAGCGCTCGCGCTGGAAGACCCGCCGCTCGGCCGGCGAGGAAATCACCTGACTCAGCCGCCGCCCATCGATGATTCCTTCCTCCTCCCCGAAGTGCCATCCCTCACGCTGCGGCGAGCTGAAATGGCGCGCCAGCTGACGTGCCAGGCGCCGCACGTTGATCTTCTGCTCCGCCAGACGCGTATCCAGCGCCTGACGATACTCGTCGAGCAGGGCCGCGCGCATGCGCCTGGCCGGTTCCAGCTCGCGATCATAGGCCGTGGTGAACACCTGATAGGGCAGCAATTCCTCCGGCGCGCCACGCCGATGGCTCGGCAGCTGCGACGCCGCCTGCTCCTCGAGCAGACTCGCTTCCTCATCCTCGTTTTCCAGAAACAGCGCGAAGCGCTGACTGGCCTCTGACTCGTCATCCTCCTCGCCGTCCTGCTCCTCCAGTGATGCGGCCAACTCCTGCTCCAACCACAGGCTGATGTTCAGCGCATGCTGCTGATAGGCCGCCTGATCGAAACGCGTGCGTCTCAGCCCCGCCATGTCAGCGCCCAGCGCCTGATAGAAGGAGGCGCGCGTCGTCTCGATGTAATCCTCCGTCTCGTGGATCACCGCACAGGCCATCAGGCGCGACCAGCACGACTGGATGACGCTGTAGATGAGGATGCCGCTGCTCGTCTCGGTCAGGCCCGCGTGATAGAAGGCCAGGCACCAGTCGGTGAAGCGCCGCGCCAGATTCTCCCTCACGCCGGGCATGTCAGGGTCGACCAGCGCCTCGACGCGCAGCTGCTCCAGCAGGTCATAGATCAGGCGGGTTTCCGGCAGCGCCGGACGCGCCGCCAGATGCAGCGCCTCGTCGGTGTGGAGCAGGCGCAGCGCGATGGCATCGCTGACCGCACGATAGTTGTCGAGCGTGCAATCATCTTCCTCAAGGCGCAGATGCGGGGTGCGCAATGGCAGTGCCTGAGCATGCCGACTCAGACGCCGCCCCCGATAGGCCCAGCCGGCCTGACCGCTGAGTGCCCCGAGACTCGCCGCCGAGAGCTCCTCGAGATACTGCTGACGACGGCGTACCTGCTGGGCCGCACTCATGCCCGGGCTCCCTTGTCGCTGTCCTGTTCATCCATCAGGTCGCTCTCCATCAGTGCCGCGGATTCCTCCAGTTCCTTGGCGAAACAGCGCTGATAGAACTCGGCGACCAGCGGGCGCTCATGCTCATCGCACTTGTTGAGGTAGGAGAGGCGGAAGGCCAGCGCCGGATTGCGGAAGATCTCGCAGTTTTCCGCCCAGGTAATCACGGTGCGCGGCGACATCAGGCTCGACAGGTCGCCATTGGCGAAGCCCTTGCGGGTGAGGTCGGCCACCGCGACCATCGCGCGAATCAGGGCGCGGCCACGCTCGTTGTCCTTGGCGGGCACACGCGCCAGCACGATCTTCACCTCTTCCTCACGCGGCAGGTAATCCAGCTTGGCGACGATGTTCCAGCGGTCGATCTGCGCATGGTTGAGCAGCTGGGTGCCGTGATAGAGCCCATCCTGATTGCCAAGCCCGACGGTATTGGCGGTGGCGAACAACCGGAACTGCGGATGCGGGCGAATCACGCGGTTCTGATCGAGCAGCGTGAAGTGGCCGTCGCGCTCCAGAATGCGCTGGATGACGAACATCACGTCCGGGCGGCCGGCATCGTACTCATCGAAGATCAGCGCGATGGGGCGGGTCAGCGACCAGGGCACGATGCCTTCCTGGAATTCGGTGACCTGCACGCCGTCGCGAATCACGATGGCGTCCTTACCGACCAGATCCAGCCGGCTGACATGGCCATCGAGATTGACGCGCAGGCACGGCCAGTTGAGACGCGCGGCGATCTGCTCGATATGGGTCGATTTGCCGGTGCCGTGCAGGCCCTGAACCATCACGCGGCGGTTGTTGGTGAAGCCGGCGAGAATGGCGAGGGTGACATCGGGATTGAAGCGATAGGCGTGATCGATCTCCGGCACGTGGGCGTCGCGCTCCACAAATACCGGCACCTTGAGGTCACTGTCGATGCCGAACAGCTCGCGCACGCCGCGCAGCTCAGTGGGCTGCAACTGACCGGCGGGCAGCGGCTGCTCGGCAGAGGCGGCGAGGCCTGCATCGCTGGCAGGATTTGCATCATTGGCAGAGCTTGCATCATTGGCAGAGCTTGCATCACTGCTGGAAGGCGTCAAGGTGGCGTCGCTCACGGGGTGTCTCCCTCGTCATTCTTGTTGGTGGCTGCCCGGTGGACCTGTCGCGGGGAGACAGGAAAGCCGGGCGGCGGCAATGCTGTGAATATAGCTTTGTTTCTAAAAATAATGCAAATCGTATCGAAATATGAGATTTGTGATTGTTCATTCCCCGCAGGAGCAAGGCAGATGAGCGATACCCTGATCATTGGTGGCGGCGTGATGGGCATGATGATGGCGTGGCAGCTGGCCGAGGCCGGCCAGACGGTCACGCTGCTGGAGCGCGGTCAGTGCGGACGCGAGGCATCGTGGGCCGGTGGCGGCATCGTCTCGCCGCTGTATCCGTGGCGCTATTCGAGCGCCATCTCGTCACTGTCACGCTGGTCAGAAGGCGAATACCCCAGGCTTGCCGAGGCGCTCAAGGACGCCACCGGCATCGACCCCGAATACCGCCAGAAGGGCCTGATCTATCTGCGGGTCGAGGATGAGGCGCTGGCGCTGGACTGGGCACGCACCCAGCACAAGCCGCTGGAGGTGATCGAGCGTGAGGCGCTCTACGCGCGCGAGCCGCATCTGGCCAGTGGCCATCAGCAGGCGCTGTGGATGCCGACGCTCGGCAGCATCCGCAATCCGCGCCTCGGTCAGGCGCTGCGTGCGCGTCTGCTGGCGCATCCGCGTATCCGGGTGCGTGAAGAGTGCGAGGTCACGCAGCTGGTACTTGCCACGCCGTCGCGTGTCACGGGCGTCCGGCTTGTTGATGAGACCGTCAGCGCAGACAACGTCGTGGTGTGTGGCGGCGCCTGGAGTGGCAAGTTGCTCGCCGCGGCCGGCGTGCTGCTGCCGGTGCGCCCGGTGAAGGGTCAGATGATGGTGTTCAATCCGGTGGCGGCGGGGCTTTGCCGCGTGGATGCGCCGCTGCTGTCGCGGGTGGTGCTGTGCGATGGCCGCTACGTGATTCCGCGCGCCGATGGGCGGATTCTGATCGGCTCGACCCTGGAGCATCAGGACTTCGACAAGTCCACCACCGCGCAGGCGCGCGAGTCGCTGCATGCCAGCGCCGCGAGCATTCTGCCGGCGCTGGGTGAGCTGGCGCCGGAGCACCACTGGGCCGGTCTGCGTCCGGGCACGCCGGATGGCACGCCCTTCATCGGCGCGGTGCCGGGGCTTGATGGCCTCTACGTGAATGCCGGTCACTACCGCAATGGCCTGGTGCTGGCGCCCGCCGCCACGCGCCTGCTCAGTGACATCCTGCTCGGGCGCGAGAGCTTCATGTCAGCGGAGGCCTTCACGCCACCCGGCTTGGCAGCGCCCACGGCCCTCGCAGGTTGAGTCGTCCCAAGGCGGCGCAATGGGACCAGTTGGCACCAGGGCAGCCCCGCTGGTGCCAACTGGCCCAATCGGTGGCTGCCAACTGGTGCTAAAGGGCGGTGCAAGTGTCGGCGTAGTCTCGGGTCATGGCGCAGCGCTTGCTGCCGCTCATCAGCTCAACAACAAGCCCGACAACAATCCCAACAACAAGACTGCGGAGCCCGACCCATGACTCACCAAGCCACCATCGAACTGCTGACCGCCTTCTGCGACGCCCTCAACCGTCACGACATCGACGACTGCCTGTCGATGATGACCGATGACTGCGAATTCCTCGCCATCGCCGGGCCGGAACTCGAAGGCAAGACCTTCGCCGGTCAGGACGCCGTGCGTGCGGGCCTCTCCGCTGCCTGGCAGAACGCGCCGGATGCCCAGTGGATCGACGCGGAAATCTTCGCCGATGGCGAGCGTGGCTTCGTCATCAGCACCTACACCGGCACCACCGCCGATGGCGCGCGCAGCGAAGCGCGCATGATCGACGCCTTCACGCTGCGTGACGGCAAGATCGCGATCAAGAACGCCTTCCGCAAGAACCGTCCGCCAGTCAACGTCTGAGCGCCAGCGGCGCACCGATCAGGGAAGAGGTTTCTGAAGCTGTCTTTGCCTCGGGGGCAGCACGTCATGGCGTCAGGTCATGGCGTGCGCCCCGTGGGTGAGAGGAGGTGTTCGAGATGGAAACTATCGTGCAGCACGGCGCCCGGCCGTCGGACATGGGCAACGAATCAGAGCAGCGTCCGGCCACTCAGGCCTCGCGGCCGTATGACCCGGCCTACGACCCGCTGGTGAGTGCCACCCCCGGCGAAGGGCGCGACTACGCGCCGACCTACTGGGTAGCCACCGCCGGTGAGCCGCCGGCAGACGACGGCCCGGTGATGGGCGATATCGACGCCGATGTGGTGATCGTCGGCTCCGGCTTCACGGGGCTGACCGCCGCCATCGTGCTGGCCGAGAAGTACGGCATCAAGGCTACCGTGCTGGAGGCCAATCGGGTCAGCTGGGGCTGTTCGACCCGCAATGGCGGTCAGGCGCAGTGCGCCACCGGCCGCCTCAAGCGCTCGCAGTGGATCGAGCGTTACGGACTCGAGGCCGCCCACGGCCTGCACCGCGAGTGCGTCGAGGGCATGGAGAATTTCAAGGAGATGATCAAGGACATCGACTGCGATCCGCAGCCGGGCGGCCATCTGTATATCGCCCATCGCGAGCGCATGATGCCGGGGCTGGAGAAGGAAGCGCGCCTGTTGCGCGAGACCTTCAACTACGATGCCCGCATCATCGATGGCGCCACGGTGCGCAATGAGTGGGTCGGTGATGAAGAGGCCTGCGGTGCGATGCACGAGCCGGAAGGCATCGGCGTGCACCCGGGCAAGTTGGCCTTCGGCTATCTGCGCAAGGCACGCCGCCTGGGCGTCAAGGTGCACCCGGCAAGTCCGGTGGAGAGCTGGGAGACCCGCGATGGCGTGCACTATCTGACGACGCCGGGTGGCGTGGTCAAGGCGCGCTCGGTGGGCATGGCCACCGGCGGCTACACCTCCGGCAAGCTGCACCCGGAGCTCGACAAGCGTCTGATGCCGGTGCTCTCCAACTCGCTGGTGACGCGCCCGCTGACGGCGCAGGAAATCGAGGCGACCCGCTTCCATACCCATCAGGTGCTCACCGACACCCGCGTGCTGCGCCACTACTATCGCCTGCTGCCGGACAACCGCCTGCAGATCGGCAGTCGCAGTGCCGTCTCGGGGCGTGACGCGCCCAAGGCGCAGTACGAGCAGCTGCTGATCGCCGACATGCACCGCAAGTTCCCCGCGCTGAGTGGCATCGAGGTCGATTACTCCTGGTGGGGCTGGGTGGATGTCAGCCACGACATGATGCCGCGCATCCATCAGCCGGACCCCAAGCAGAGCATCTATTACGCCATGGGCTATGGCGGCAACGGCGTGATGTATTCCGCCCAGGCGGGCAAGCGCCTCGCCCAGTGGATCGCCAGGGACGCGGCGGACCTGGTACTGCCGATCTTCCAGTCACGCCTGCCGTATCCCAATGTGCTCAACAAGGTCGAATCCCCGCTGTTCGCGCCGTTCCGTCGCACCGGCCAGCGTTGCCTGTATCGCTGGTACGCGATGAAGGATGAAGCGCAGTAGGGTGTGACTCGCCACTGATGTCACGATGACCCGGATGCTCCCGCATTGATCGATTTCATGATCAGTTAGGGAGCATTTTTGTTATCCATAAGATAATCATTGCGGGTTGTCGTTGATTGGGAGGGTGCAGGGTTTGCCTCGGCCATGGCCGATACGGCGGCTCGCCTCGCCTTTTTTCTCCTTGCCTTTCATCTCCTCGCCTTTCATCTCCTCGCAAGGGGCAGGCTAGCTGGCGCGCTGTCGACGTGATGCGCCGTGGGGCGTGGGCAGGGCGGGCTGAGGGGGTAACGGCTGTGCTTGTGTTTCCGGTGCGTCCGTCTCCGGTGCTTCGGTCTCTGCGCCCGCAACTGACGGCGCCTCGTCCATCGCCAGTGGCACCAGCTCGGCCAGCTTGAGGATGCCGGCCTCGATGCGCGCTTCCGGAATCGCTGAGAAGCCAAGCCGGAAGTAGTGGCGGTGGCTGTCGCGATCACAGAAGAAGTGCAGGTCACCGACCTCGATCAGAATGCTCTGCTCGCGGGCGAGGGCGGCCAGGCGGTGGGCATTCAGATTCTTCGGGCCGTGCATCCAGAAGCAGGAGCCGCCGTAGGTAGCCGGCGTGCTCATCATCGGCAGATGGCGCTGGATGGCGTCACGCATCAGCAGGAAGCGACGTTGCATCACCTGGTGCATCTGATTGATCAGGCTGTCGTGATAGCCGCGCGCGATGAACAGCCCCACCGCACGCTGATTGTTGGTCGGCGGATGGCGCAGCATCAGGCGGCGCAGGGCGCGGGCCTCTCGAATCAGGGTCGGGTGCGCCACCATGTAGCCCAGACGCAGACCGGGGGCGAGGGTCTTGGAGAGGCTGCCGACATAGATGACGCGCTTGTGGCGGTCGAGGCTCTTGAGCGCGGGTGTCGGATTGTCGGCGTAGTTGCTCTCGCTCTCGTAGTCGTCCTCGATGATCAGGAAGTTGCCGGTCTCGGCCATGTCCAGCAGCTGGCGGCGACGCTCCAGCGGCAGGGTGATGGTCGTCGGCGACTGGTGGCTGGGCGTGACATACACCAGGCGGCAGTCCTTGAGCGATTCCAGCGGCTGCATGCCCTTGTCGTCGATGGGCAGCAGCTGGATGTCATCGGTGAAGGTGCTGGCGATGTTGTACATGTCGACGTAGCCGGGGTTCTCCATCGCGAAGCGCTGGCCCTGCTTGAGCAGCAGCATGCAGCTGATCCACAGCGCCTGCTGGGTGCCCACGGTGATGAGGATTTCCTCCGGGCTTGCCCAGACGCCGCGGCGGGGCAGCAGCCGCTGGTGGATCTGCTCGATCAGCAGCGGGTCGTCATTGTTGAGGTGGTCCACCGACCAGCTGCGAATCGACGGCACGCTCATCGAGTCGCGGCTGCATTCGCGCCAGTGCTGGGTGGGGAAGAATTCCGGGTCCAGCTGGCCATAGAGGAAGGGGGAGTCGTACTGGTGCCAGTCGCCGGGCTTCTCGATGGCGCGCTGCACAGAGGGCTTGAAGGCCAGCCGCTCATCCCAGTCGAGGCTGTCGGCCTCGATGTCATTGAGGCGCACCGGCGTGTCGGCGCGGCCCTTGAGAATCTCGGGATTGATGAAGTAGCCGCTGCGCTCGCGGGCGATCAGAAAGCCGTCTTCCAGCAGCTGCTCGTAGGCCAGCATCACGGTATTGCGCGCGACATTCAGCTCGCGGGCCAGCTTGCGACTGGAGGGCAGCGCGACATCACGTGGCAGATGGCCTTCGAGAATCGCCTGGGAAATCTGCTCGCGAATCTGGAATTGCAGGCTTTCCTTGCGCGAGGAATCGAGGTGAAACAGCGGGTGGCTCATGCGTGTTCTCTATTGTTTTCGCGAGCGTGTCGTCACGAGGACTTTCCAGCGGAAGTGTCCGTTTTATATGCATTTTCTGTACCTGATTGCCCTGCGGTGCGCCGTCAGTGAGTGGCGCGTGGGACACTGCCTGCCCTGAGGTGGCAGCCACCGGTACGGCTTCATTGAGGCAGACCCCTGTCGGGAGAGCAATAGCCAGCCGGGACTGGCCCCATCGATGCCGACGGACTGGTTCTATCGAGGAATGGCGCACGGGGAGAAAGTGATCTGGCAGGTACAACGAAAGCACAGTTCAAGCACGACGCGACTTCACACTCCCTTTCCTGGGGCTGTAGATGAGCAGGTGATGGCAATCGTGAATGACATGAGACGCTGCAAGATAGTGGTGCAGACGCGAAGTCATTGACGATATGAGGTGCAGTACCCCGCTCGCTATCACGCGCAGCCGTCAGGAGCCCGCAACAACAATAACGACGGGACAGACAAGATGATCGACTCGACACAGACCCTTTCAGACCTCCGCATGCTGACTCGCACTGGCGTATCTCGCACCAGCGTATCTCGCACCAGCGCCTTCAAGTCCACGCTGGCCATCGCGGTGACTGCCGCGAGCCTGGGCATGGCCGCCGGCGCCAATGCCGCGACCTGGAAGATGGCCCTCGGTGATGCGGCCGGCGGCACCCAGTATGAACTGGGCAAGACCTTCGCAAGCCTGGTGGAAGAGAAATCCGGCGGCGACATCAAGGTGGACCTGTTCCCCAACGGCCAGCTGGGCAGCGAGCAGGATACCGTCAACAATGCCAGCATGGGCCTCGTTGACCTGTCCGTGGTGGCGATCAACAACCTGACGCCATTCTCGCCGACCGTCGGCGTGCTGACCCTGCCGTATGTCATCCACGGCCCGGACGATGCCAAGGCGCTGACGCAAGGCAAGATAGGCGATGAGCTGCGCGAGAACACCCTGCGCGATTCCGGTATCCGCATTCTGGGCTGGGCCTATTCCGGCTGTCGTCGTCTGACCAATTCCAAGCAGGCAGTCGCCTCACCGGCAGACCTGGAAGGCATGGTCATTCGCGTGCCCAAGAACGAGATCATGATCTCCTCCTACCAGTCCTGGGGCGTCAACCCCAACCCGCTGGCGTGGTCCGAGACCTTCACCGCCCTGCAACAGGGTGTCGTCGATGGCCAGGACAATCCCTACATCACCATCGATGCCATGAAGTTCTATGAGGTGCAGAACCACGTCACCGACAGCTGTTACGTGTTCTCGATGGAACCGCTGATCATGGGCGAAGGCACCTTCCAGAGCCTCAGCGAAGAGAATCAGCAACTGGTGCTGGCCGCCGGTGAAGAGGCGACGTCGCACAGCTACGACTATCTGCTGGCCACCGAGGATTCCATCAAGAAATCACTGGTGGAAGAGCACGGCATGACCATCACCCAGCCCGCCAATGACGAGAAGGAATGGATCGCCAAGGCCTCCAGCATCTGGCCGGACTTCTATGACAGCATCGGCGGCCGCGACAAGCTGGTCGAAGTGCTCGAGACCCTCGGACGTGATCCGTCCGCGGCGCCCTGATGACCTCCTGAACGGCTGAGGCTTTCAAGGCCCGCCCGGATTCCCCTGCCTGCCGGCACCTGTCATGAGCATGCCAAGAGCATGTCATCGACATGTGATCGCTGGCAGGGGATACGTGGCGTCAAGTGGTCATCGCTGGCGATGTCGGGGGATGTGTATCCATGCGGGTATTGTTGAAGTTTCTGGATAATATCGAGAACTATCTCTGCCAGTTTCTGCTGGTGGTGTTCGTCATCATTCTCTTCACGCAGATCATGCTGCGTAACCTTTTCAGCTACTCGATTCCCTGGGGAGACGAGTTGGCGACCTATGCCTTCGTGTGGTTTGCCTATCTAGGCGCCGTCTACGCCACACGCATGTCGGCGCATAACCGCGTGACCTTCCAGTTTCGATTCCTGCCGCGTTGGGTGGAAACCCTCTGCGGTGTGCTGACCGATATCATCTGGATCGCCTTCAATGCGGTGTTCATCTATTACAGCTACGACTTCGTGTTCAACAAGATGAATCTGTTCTGGAAGTCACAGACGCTGGGTGTGCCGATGAAGTACTTCTATCTGATTCTGCCGCTGGCCTTTACCGCCATGACGGTGCGCATCATCCAGACCAATTATCTCAAGTTCGTGCGCAAGGAAGACATCGTGGACCCGGATTCCCAGGCAATGGAGGAATTGAAGCAGGGCGGTGACGGCCAGGCCACTGATCCAAAGGCCAGCGACACACAGGCCAGTGATGGACAGCCCAGTGAAAGACAGGAGGGCGGCAAGTCATGATCGATTCCACCATCATCTACATCCTGTTTGGCGTCTTCTTCCTGCTGCTGGTACTGGGCGCACCGATCACCGTCTCGCTGGGTGTCGCGGCGCTGGCGACCTATCTGAGCATCGATGAAAACCCGATGGCGTTCGTGCAGATCGCCTTTACCTCGGTGGGCTCCTTCCCGCTGATGGCCTTGCCGGCCTTCATTCTGGCCGGGGCGCTGATGGAGGCCGCCGGCATCTCGCGACGGCTGGTCGATATCGCCGAGGCCTTCGCCGGGCCGGTGACGGGCGGACTTGCCGCCGCCACGGTATTTGCCTGCATGTTCTTCGGTGCGATCTCGGGCTCAGGGCCGGCCACCACGGCGGCGGTCGGCATGCTGATGATTCCGGCGATGGCCAAGCGCGGCTATGACCGTGGCTATGCCTCGGCGATCACGGCCTCTTCCGGTGGGCTGGGGGTGGTGATTCCGCCGTCGATCCCGATGGTGATCTTCGGGATTTCCGGCATGGGCCTGCAGCCGCCGCCCGAAGCGGTGGCCATGCACGGGGATTTCCAGACACTGTCCATCCCGAAACTGTTCATCGCCGGCGTCATGCCCGGCGTGGTGATCGCCGGCTTCCTGCTGATGATCAACTACGTGATCTCGAAGAAACGCGGCTATCGCGGGCTGACCAACAGCTGGTCGTGGCCACATATTCGCGCCACCTTGAAGAAGGGCGTCTGGTCGATGCTGGCACCCTTCATCATCCTGGGCGGCATCTACAGCGGCCTCTTCACGCCGACCGAATCCGCCATCGTCGCCATCGTCTACACCCTGATCGTCGGCATCTTCCTGCACAAGGAACTCAAGTGGAAGCCGACGCTACGCACTCTGGAAACCACCACCTGGATTACCGGTCGCGTGCTGCTGATCCTGTTCACGGCGACGGTCTTCGGGCGGCTGCTGGTCGAGCAACGCGTGCCGGCGCATATCGCCGAGGGCATGCTGGCGATGACCGACAACCTCTACCTGATCTGGGCGATGATCATCTTCTTCCTGCTGTTCGTCGGCATGTTCATGGAGACGCTGGCCGCGATCATGATTCTCACCCCGGTGCTGCTGCCGATCATGTACATGCTGGGGATGGACCCGGTGCACGTCGGCATCGTGGTGGTCTGTGCGCTGGCCATCGGCTTCCAGACGCCGCCATTGGGGGAGAACCTCTTCGTGGCCTCGGGGATAGGCGGGGCCTCCATCGAGGAGATTTCCCTGAAGGCATTGCCGTTCGCGGCGGGTTCGGTGGCGGCCATCTTCCTGATCGCCTATGTGCCTGAAATCTCTCTGTGGCTACCCAGGGTGATGGGGTACTGAAGCGCCATCTGAACGCTAGCCCTGCAATGAACGAGGAGAAGGACGATGCCGGCAGTCAAACGAATTCTGTGTTGTGTAGGCCTGCGCGGAGACTGTGAGCGGGTACTGGCGCGCTCGGTGTGGTTGGCGGGTGCGACGGGCGCCGAGCTGCATGTGCTGCATACCGTCAAGTCACTGTCGGATGACGTGATGAACACCCTCAAGGTCAACATCCGCCACAAGCCGACGCTGGAGGGCCTGATGCAGCAGCGGCTCGATCAGGCGAAGGAGAGTCTGGAAAAGATGCTGGAGGACTTCTGGAGCACCCATGACAACGGCGACCCGCGCCCGGTGATCGCCGGACTGAATGTGGTGGAGGGCTATCCGGCCTCGGAGATCATCCGCTACGCCACGCGGCATGACTGCGACATGATCATCATGGCCACCAACAAGCGCGGCTTCGTGGCCTCCTATGCCGGCAAGGTCACCAAGGGGGTGATCAAGCGCGCCAGCATTCCGGTGGTGGTGGTACCGACGCCCTGAGCCGGTGGAGAGAGACGCTTGAGGGATAGCGGTACTCAGCAAGTTGGAACATGAATAAAGCTCGCTGAAAAAAGCTCGCCCCCGCAGACAATCACTGTCTGCGGGGGCGAGCTTTTTTGGATCATGGCCCATCGTCAGCGTGGCTCAGGTGTCACTCGGGGCTGGACGGGATCATTTCATGCGTCATGTGCGCACAAGGCGCGCGGCTCAGAGCGTGCCTTCCAGCTCAGTGGCGATCTGGCGCATCAGCGGCGCCCACTCCAAGAGGGAGTCGATGGAGTGGCGCAGGCGCGGCGCGTGGATCGCCAATGTCGCCTGGATCTGGCCGACCTCATCGAAGACCGGCACCGCGATGGCGACCATGCCCTGGATGAACTCCTCATCATCGGTACTCAGCTGGTTGCGCGCCACGGTGTCGAGCGCCTCTTCCAGCGTGGCCCGCGAGGTCAGGGTGCAGGGCGTGTGCGCCTCCAGCGCCAGATGGGCGAGCAGGGCGCGGCGGCGATGCAGTGGCATCAGCGCCAGAAACAGCTTGCCGCTCGCGGTGCAGTGCAGCGGCAGGCGTGAGCCGGGCGCCAGCTGGATGCGCACCGGCCAGTTGGTTTCCACGCGGTCGTAATACATCACCTCGTGGCCATCGAGCAGCGTCAGGTTGCAGGTCTCGCCGACTTCCTTCGCCAGCCGTTCCAGCAGGACGCGGCGTGGCACCTTGAGGCCTTCATTGGCCAGTGCGCCCAGCGACATGCGCCGAAAGCGCGGGCCGGGCAGCAGGTGACGGCCATCCAGATCACGACTGATCAGCTGCTGTTCTTCCAGCTGCTTGAGCAGGCGATGGACGGTCGGCTTGGGGATGTCGAAGCGCTTCTCGAGGTCGGCGGCGCTGACGGCGTGCTGGGTGGTGACGATTTCTTCCAGCAGGCCGAGTGCGCGAAAGAGCGTCGAATTGGTGGGCGTGTCTTTGCTCATCTAGTGTCCTCATCCTGCTGTCGGGCGCATGTCACTCGCGGTGACCGGGGCCGACAGGGGCAGGGTGGCAAGGCGTCAGTGCATCGATTCATCACGGCAGCGGACCCCTTGGCGAAGGCTGCCCTGATGAGACGAAGACAGCCCCTCGCGGGGCTGTCGATGAGGCTAGTGTTACAGGTTTACCAGGAACAGGGAAAGGGAAGGCACCAGGCAGATGGCCAGCCAGCAGGCGATCAGCGCGATGAAGTAGGGGATCACGTACTTGACCAGTCGGACGTAGGAAATGCCGGTGATGCTGCTGGCCACGTACAGGTTGAGCCCGAAGGGTGGCGTGACGAAGCCGATGGCGGCACCGACCAGGAAGATGACCGAGAAGTGGATCGGATCGACCCCGGCCTGCTGGGCGATGGGCGCGAGAATCGGCGCCAGGATGATCGTCACCGGCAGGCTTTCCAGAATCATGCCCGCCAGCAGGATGATCAGCATGCAGGTGCCCAGCGTCAGGTAGTAGTTGTCGATGCCACTGAGCATCTCGCTCAACGCCTGACCGGCGCCCAGCACCGACAGCAGCTGCTGCATGACCACCGAGATGGCGATCAGCGGTGCCAGCATGCCGGCGATCTGGCCTGAGCGCAGCATGATGGTCGGCAGCTTCCTGAGGCTGATTTCCCGCGTGATCAACAGCCCCGCGATCATGGTGAAGCCCACGGTGATGGCGGCGGCTTCGGTCGGCGAGAACTTGCCCGAGTAGATGCCGTAGACCACCACGCCGATGGTCGCGAAGCCCAGATAGGCCTTGCGCGCCAGCCTGGCGCTGACACCGGCCTTGAAGGGCTGCAGCTGGCCCCAGCCATTCTTGCGCGCCACCAGATAGCAGGCGCCCATCATCGCGACCACCATCAGGGCGCCCGGCACCATACCGGCGATGAACAGGTCACTGATCGACAGGTTCATCATGAAGCCGTAGACGATGAAGATGATGCTGGGCGGAATGATGATGCCCACGGTGCCGCCGGAGGCCGCCGTGGCGGCGGCGAAGCGTTCGTCATAGCCGTTCTTGACCATCTCGGGCTGCATGATCGAACCGATGGTGGCGGTGGTGCCGGCATTGGAGCCGGAAATCGCCGCGAACAGGCCACAGGCGCCGAGGGTCGACATGCCCATCCCGCCGCGCATCCAGCTCAGCGTCGAGTAGGCGAAGTCGGAGAGTCGCTTGGCGATGCCCGCCGCGTTGATCAGGTCCCCCGTGAGGATGAACAGCGGCAACGCCAGCAGGCCGAAGAAGCTCAGCCCCTGGAAGAGGGTGACGCCGACATTGGCCAGCGTGAAGTCGATCACCAGACTGGTGCCGACCACCCACAGGCCGATGACGAGGAAGATGGGCACGCCGAGCAGGAAGAAGGCGGTCACGCCCGCCGTGATCAGGGAGATCCAGATACCGTCTGTCATGCTGACCTCCTCAGTCCATGATGGACGGTTGCAGGTTGAAGGAATCGCCGCGGCGATAGCGCGCCCAGTCGGCGTAGAGGTTCTGCAGTACGCGATAGATGATCATCACCCACGCCAGCGGCGTGGCGAGGTAGAACCACCACTGCATGACGTTGTCGGTGCCCGGCACGATGGCGTAGTTGTCGTAGGCCAGCGTCACCTGGGTGGTGGTGAAGTAGATCACCATCAGCCCGAAGCCGATCCACAGCACGGCATCGAGGATCAGGCAGGCGAACTGGCCAGCGCGCGGCAGCTTCATGCGGATCTCGTTGAGGCTCAGGTGGGTGCGCTTCTTGACGTTGAGCGAGGCGCCGAACCAGGTCAGCCACAGAAACAGCAGCACGGGAATGCTGGTGCTCCAGGGGGCCTGCAGGCCGAAGAAGAAGCGCCGGATGACTTCGACGAAGATGATGCCGGCCATGCCGGAATAGGCGATCAGAATGACGACCTGTTCCAGATGGGCGTCCAGCCACAGGAAGGGACGCGCCCAGGGCGCGGCCTTCTTGAGGGCAGGTTGCTTGGTCGGTTGGCTGAAGATGGTGGTATCGCCCATTACCCCCTCCACCAGCGCTGCGGCTTGACGTTGACGGCGGCGACATCACGCGGAATCTCGCGCGCGACATCATGGATTTCCTGATAGATATCGAGACCGCCGGACCACTTGTTGAGGCGTTCACGCCACTGCTCCCATGGCTCGGGATTGAATTCCGGCGAGCACATCTGTTCGGCGCGTGAGCGTTCGGCGTCCGACAGCGGCGCCACGCGCACGTTGTTCTCGGCGAAGACGGTGCCGGCGGCGGGGTGCTCGGTGGCACCGACGATCTCGAAGCGCCCGGCCTCGTTCATGCCCTGGGTGAAGATCTGCGCGCAGTAGGCGGACTCCATCACCTGGTCCTGCAGCTCGGAACCGAGGCTGTCGAACTTGGGCAGGCTCATGCCGGTGTGCTCGGTGCCGGCGAAGAAGCGCAGGTCGACCGCCTGGGACACCACTGGTGCCATGCCGGCGTAGGCCACGGCGCTCATCCAGGTCTCGGCGCCATCCAGCAGGCCCTGACGCAGGCCATCGAGGGTCTCTTCCCAGGCGACCGGCACCGGGTTCAGGCCCAGCTGTTCCATCGCGATACGGCCCATCTGGGTGCCGGTGACGCGATTCTTGGTGCCCTTGAGATCATCGATGCTGGTGACCAGCGGTTTGTCCTGCCACTTGAGGCCGAGCATGATGCCGCGCAGGTCACAGTGGGTGAACAGGAACTGCAGGTTGTGGCGCTGGCGCAGCGGTTCGCGCAGCAGTTGCTCACTCTTCTTGTGATAGAAGAAGTGGAACATCGAGGCGACGGTGGGGAACAGGTAGGCGAAATCGAGCACGTTCAGATACGGCGCGCTGCCCGAGGAATTCTGGGTGGAGGCCGAGTAGATATCGACGATGCCCTGCTGGGTCTTGCCGACGCAGTCCAGCTGGTTGCAGACCTCGTTGCTGCCCATGAACTCGACGCGAATCGCGCCGTTGGTGCGCTCTTCCAGGTCACGCGCGAAGAACAGCTGACCGGATTTCTGGATATCGAGATTGCGCTCATTGAAGCCCGAGGCACCGAAGCGCAGCTGGAACTTGGGCGCTGTCTTGTAGCGTTTCTGCTGCTCCTGGTCGGCGGCGCGCGCCAGCGTGGACGCGGTGAGACCTGCGCCGAGGCCGGTGGCGGCCAGCAGGGTCGAGGTCAGACCGAAGCGACCCGAGATGTCGAGGAAGTCACGGCGTGACAGCTTGCTGAGTGGCGATGGCATGGTAGTGCTCCCGGTATTGTGTTTGCTTTTGTGGTGGGATGCAGGCCTGACGGCCGGGAAGTGATGTCGTATCACTCGCCCTGTGTTGGCGTTGTTATGGGTCTTGCGGTGCGGGGCTTGCTTCCGCTGCTTGTCTGGCAAGCCGTTCGTTGATCACTTCTTTAGCCAAGTGCTTGTTTATCCGTCCTTATTTGTTGTCCTGATTTGCTCGTCTTTATTTGTCAGGCGTTTTCGCAGTGCCTGTTCAGAGCGTGTCTGTTCAGAGAGTGTCTTTTCTGGGCATGTCTCTTCAGAGAGTGTCTGTTCAGAGAGTGCTGGGGCGCTTGTCAGACATATCCGCTATTTCTTCAAAGCCACTCCAAAGTCTCTTCAAATTCTCTTCAGAGTCTCCTCAAGCACGCCTCCAGAGCCCATGAGCCCTGCCTCTGGCCTCTCTGGTGGCTGCCATTGATGGCAGTCTGTGTCGTTCTCGCTAGTTCGTCTTACATAGTTGGTCGTATAACGAGACGAAAAGTACCGTTACCGGCGTTTCAAATCTCAATGTAGGGCACTTTTTCAGCTTTGGCAAAGATATTGAGACAATACGTTTCGTATTTGACGAATCCGAATTTTGATACCATGATTATGAGACAATATGTCTCGATATGGTATATAAAATAATGAAAACAACACGTTACGCCAATGCCGACGCATCAGCCGCCTATGACTACATCGTGATCGGAGCGGGTTCAGCCGGTTGCGTGCTAGCCAATCGTCTAACCGAAGACCCCTCCATCAATGTCTTGCTGCTGGAGGCCGGCGGCTCGGACTGGAATCCGTGGATTCATGTGCCGGTCGGTTATTTCAAGACGATGCACAACCCGGCCACCGACTGGTGCTATCTCACCGACCCTGACAAGGGTATCAATGGTCGTCGGCTGCAGTGGCCGCGGGGCAAGGTGCTGGGCGGTTCCAGCTCGCTCAATGGGCTGCTGTATATCCGTGGCCAGCACGAGGACTACGACGACTGGGCGGCCGCGGGCAATCAGGGCTGGGACTACGCGTCAGTGCTGCCGTACTTCCGCAAGTCGGAGTGTCAGGCGCGTGGCGCCAACCAATGGCACGGCACCGATGGGCCGCTGCATGTCTCTGACCTGCGCCTCAAGCGCGAGATCGCCGAGCGCTTCATCGAAGCGGCGGTGGAGGCGGGGATTCCGCTCAACCAGGACGTCAATGGCGAGCGCCAGGAAGGGGTCGGCTATTTCCAGCAGACTACCTACAAGGGCCTGCGCTGCAGCACGGCCAGGGCTTTCCTGCGCCCGGCGCTCACGCGCAGCAATCTGACGCTGGTCAAGCATGCGCACTGTCGCCGCGTGTTGCTGGAAGGCAAGCGTGCGGTGGGAGTCGAGTACGAGGTGAAGGGCACGATCCACACGGCACGCGCCGAGCGCGAGGTGCTGCTGTCCAGCGGCGCCATCGGCAGCCCGCAGATTCTGCAGTGCTCCGGTATCGGTGAGCCCGAGCATCTGGCCAGTGTCGGCGTCGAATGCCTGCACGCGCTGCCGGGGGTCGGGGAAAACCTGCAGGACCATCTGCAGGTACGGCTGGTGTTCAAGACCCAGTGCCGCACCCTCAATGACGAGGTACGTCATCCGCTCAAGAAGCTGGCGGTCGGCACCCAGTACCTCTTCACGCGTACCGGCCCGCTGACGCTGGCGGCCAGTCAGGTGTGCGCCTTTACCCAGTCGCGCGAGGGGCTGACACGCCCCGATATCCAGTTCCACATGCAGCCGTTGAGTGCCGACAAGCCCGCTGATGGCGTGCATCCGTTCTCGGCGTTCACGTCCTCGGTGTGTCAGCTGCGCCCGCACAGTCGCGGCCAGGTGCGCATCACCAGCGCCGACGCCAGCATCTATCCTTCCATCCAGCCCAACTATCTGAGCGCCGAGGAAGACCGCCGCGTGGTGGTCGATGCCATCAAGGTGGCGCGGCGTATCGCCCAGGCAGCGCCGCTGGCCTCGGTGATCAGCGAGGAGTACGTGCCGGGCGCGCACTACCAGAGCGATGAGGAGTTGCTGGAAGCCGCGCGCCAGTTCAGCCAGACCATCTATCACCCGGCGGGCACCTGCAAGATGGGCCACGATGCGCTGGCGGTGGTGGATGACGAGCTGCGTGTCCATGGCCTGCACGGCTTGCGCGTGGTGGATGCCTCGATCATGCCGGTGATCGTGTCCGGCAATACCAATGCGCCGACCATCATGATCGCCGAGAAGGCCGCCGACATGATCAAGGCCGCCCAGGTGAACATGGCCCAGGCCAGCTAGCAGGCCTGCGTGCCTGAACGACACATCGCGGCGGGGCTGCTTGCCCGTCACCGCTTGCTGGTCTTCAAGAGGAATCCGCGTGGCCACTGACAACAGTTCATCACTGCACGACACACCCACCCCGCCCACCAGCCTGTGGCGGACCCTGGAAGGGCGCGTGCGCACCATCATGCCGGGCCTGTTGATCTGCATCATCATCGCGCTGGCGACCACCTTCATCGCCGATCATTACGGCGGCCCGGCGCTGCTCTATGCGCTGCTGTTCGGCATGTCGCTGCACTTTCTCTCCGAGGAGGGGCCGTGCAAGGCGGGCATCGAGTTCGCCTCCAAGACGGTACTGCGCCTCGGCGTGGCCCTGCTGGGCGTGCGCATCACGCTGGAGCAGGTCGCGAGTCTCGGCCTCGGCCCGGTGATCACGGTGGTACTCGGGGTGGTGGCGACCATCCTGTTCGGCGCGCTGCTGGCCCGCGTGATGGGGCTGGACCGCGACATGGGACTATTGACCGGCGGCTCGGTGGCCATCTGCGGTGCCTCGGCGGCACTGGCGCTGTCGGCGGTGATGCCGCGCAACGCCACCAGCGAGCGTCACACCATCATGACCGTGGTCGGGGTGACGACCCTCTCGACCGTGGCGATGATCACCTATCCGCTGATCGTCAGGCTGCTGGGGCTGGATGATGCCGAGGCCGGCATCTTCCTCGGCGGCACCATCCATGACGTGGCTCAGGTGGTGGGCGCTGGCTACATCATTTCCGAGCACACCGGGGACGTCTCGACCTTCGTCAAGCTGCTGCGGGTGGCGATGCTGGTGCCGGCGGTGATGGTCTTCATGCTGCTGTTCCGCAGTGCGCGCCAGGCCAATGGCGATGAAGGCGGCAAGGTGCCGATGTTCCCCACCTTCCTGATCGCCTTCGTGGCACTGGTGCTGATCAACAGCCTCGGCTGGGTGCCGAGCGTCGCCGTGGAAGGCTTCACCGACCTGTCGCGCTGGTGTCTGGTGGCGGCGATTGCCGCGCTGGGCGTCAAGACGTCGTTCCAGAAGCTGGCGGTGGTGGGCTGGAAGCCGGTGATCCTGATGGTGGTGGAAACCCTCTTCCTGCTGGTGCTGGTGACGCTGTGCATCAAGTTCGGGCTGGCCAGCATCTGACCGACGCTTGGGTGTGCTAAAGCGCGAAGGGCCCCGCCGTGACTGGCGGGGCCCTTCAGGTTGAGGGCAGGCGGGCATTCAGTTCGTTCAGTTCGTTCAGATCAGGCGGGCTCATACAGCCAGCCAATCAGGGCGATAAGGTGGCTCAATTGCTTCCTGGCCCACGAGTCGTATGATCTGCGCTTATCGGTACGCGTCTGACGGTTGACCGTCACCTGGCGCGCCGCATCCCCATTTCTCTGGAGTCCGATCATGTCTGAATCCCTCGTGCTGGCCTGTCCGCAATGTCTCGCTCTCAATCGTGTGGCCACCGCGCGTCTGGATGACAACCCCAGCTGCGGCAAGTGCAGCGCCGCCGTGCTGCCCAAGGAGCCGCTGGAACTGACCAGCGACAACTTCGAGGCCCTGGTGGTGCGCAGTGAAATGCCGGTGGTCATCGACTTCTGGGCCAGCTGGTGTGGCCCGTGCAAGATGATGGGGCCGATCTTCAATGAAGTCGCCGCGCAGATGGGCACCCGTGTGCGTTTCGCCAAGATCGACACCGAAGCCCAGCAGGCGCTGGCCGGTCGTTTCGGCATCCGCAGCATTCCGACGCTGCTGGTGATGAAGCAGGGCAAGGAGCTGGCGCGCGAATCAGGCGTGATGCAGGCCGGTCAGCTCAAGCAGTGGCTGGCACCGCACGCGGTGTGACCACGGCCCGCGCGAGAGAAGTCCGCAGTTGAGCGTTCAGGGAAACCCGGACGCAGCTCAAGAACTGACAACGCCTGACGTGCAATCGCGTCAGGCGTTGTCGTCTCGGTCGGCCTTGTCGTATCAGTCGGCGTAAACCATCTTGCGCGTCATGCCGCCATCGACGACATGGTTCTGGCCGGTGATGAAGCCGGCCTTGTCCGAGATCAGGAAGGCCACCAGCGCGGCGATGTCATCGACATGGCCGACGCGCCCGACGGGGTGCTGGGCGTGGTCTTCGTCACTCAGCGATTCGGCCTCGCCGCTTTTCTGCAGGGCGCTGACGTCGATCCAGCCCGGGCTGACCGCATTGACGCGAATCTCCGGCCCGAGGCTCATCGCCATGGCGTGGGTGAGGGCGACGATACCGCCCTTGCTGGCAGCGTAGGCTTCGCTGTGCGGCTCGGACTGCAGCGCGCGGCTGGAGGCCAGATTGACGATGCTGCCGCCAGTCTCGCGCAGATGACGCGCCGCATGCTTGGCGGTCAGGAAGCTGCTGGTCAGGCTGGTGTCGAGTACCTGATGCCAGCGCTCGAGTGACAACTCTTCGAGCTTGCCCTGGAAGGGATCGGCGATCGCGGCATTGTTGATCACCGCGTCCAGCCGCCCGAAGGCCTCGCAGGTAGCCGCGAGGCTGGCGGCCACGGATGGCTCGTCACGCACATCCAGCGTGAAGACGCGCAGGCGCTCACCGATGTCTTCTGCGGGCTGCGCGCCAAGCGGCGCTGCCGAGCGTTGTGCAAGCTCCTCCGACGGCGCTGCAGGCTCCTCTGTGAGCCCGCTCGCCTGTCGCTTCTTCATCTCTCGATATTGCTGGCCTGCCTCGGCATCGATATCCGCCACGGCCACGCGCCAGCCGTGGGCGAGCAGGTAGTCGCTGATGCCGCGGCCGATGCCTTGAGCACCGCCGGTGATATAGGCCACCTTGGCTGTCTTCATGTGATTCTCCTGATGAGGTGCCGGCAGGGCGATATGACGATGCGCTTCGCACATACATCGTCGATGGCGCGGTGTGCCCCTGCGGGCAATGATATAGGTGCGGCGGGCGCGCGAGACAAGGGCGGTACCGCAGACACCGCGAACGGCGACCATGCCTCAGCATGACAGGCATCAGAGTCGTGATGGGGCTGGCGGGTGGCGCGGCGCCTCACGGCCTGTGTTGAGAACTGATCCTGATGGCTGATTCTATTGGTCAGGGAGTTATCGCCTCGCGTGGCAGCTGTCAGACTGTGCATGAGTCCACGTCAGGCGTCAGGTGCGTCTGGGTGACCACGAGATATCGCCATTCGACGCGAGGGGCGAGGAACTCGACTGCCGAGCCGTTGCCCGAGTCCCCTCAAGCCGCAAGCGAGTGAATGAGCGAGCGGGTAGCTCCCGATGAAGTATCAGTCGCGCGAGGAATGAAGATGAACAAGGGGATGCAACACTGGCTGGCGATGGTGGCCGTGGCGGTGATGCTGATGGCCACAACGGGATGCGATGGCGTCAATGGCCCGCGCCCTACCAGCGTGGCGACGCTGCTGGAACACTCCGAGGCCTGGCAGGGCGAGCAGGTGGCCGTGCAGGGCAGGGTGCGCAGCGAAGACGTGCCCAACCGCTACTGGCTGGAAGGCGAAGGACAGCAGCGCCTGGAACTGCTGCCACCGGAGCGCATCGGTGCCTATATCGGGCGCGAGGTCCAGGTGAGTGGCCGCTTTGAATTCGAGGTCGGCGGTCAGCGCCGCATACGCCTGTCCAAGGTCACACCGCTCGACAAGACGTCGCCTGAGGAGTGAGTGAGCACTTGCTGGGGTGGTGGGTTAGAGCGGACTGAAGCGAATTGGAGCGGGCCAGGGCTGGCCAGAGCGGGCCGAGCAAGACGCCTCGGCAAGCCGGAAATGGCGGGCTGGAAACGACAGTCCACAAACGACAGTCCGCAAACGACGATGCCCCGTCGCGCACAGAGCGCAGGCGGGGCATCGTCGTGTCAGGCGAGCGGATCGATCAGGCTTTCTTGACGAAGATCGACTTCAGCTTCATCGGGCCGACGCCATCGATCTTGCAGTCGATGTCGTGATCGCCTTCCACCAGGCGGATGTTCTTGACCTTGGTGCCGACCTTGACGACGGAGGAGGTGCCCTTGATCTTCAGGTCCTTGATGACGGTGACGGTATCGCCATCGACCAGCTCGTTGCCGTTGGCATCGCGGAATACCGGGCCGGCTTCCTCGACGGCGGCTTCCTTGGACCACTCATGGGCACATTCAGGGCAGACGTACTGCATGCCGTCGTCGTAGGTGAATTCGGAATTGCAGGCCGGGCAGTTCGGGAGGGCGCTCATCACGGTGTCCTGAAAGCTGTCTCGCGCTTCACCCGCTCACAAAACGGGCGAAGATTCAGGCCGAGACATGGTGTTGGAAGGCGCGCATCGGGCTCAAGCAGTGCGCGAACGGCGGCAAGCCTACACCGATTCCATGACAGCGACCATCCAGTGCGGCCCTTGGTCGCAATCAGCGCGCGCCATTGCGGCCTCGCTTCCGGCTCCGATTGTCCGCGCCTTGAACCACTGGCCCTGAGCCACTCGCCCTCAGCCGCTGACCATCAGCGCCTGACCGACGCGTGAGCCATTCGGCCGGCCAAGCTCACGGCTGATCCAGTCACCGGTGCGGGCCAGCGCTGCCAGATCCACCCCCGTCTCGATACCCATGCCCTCAAGCAGATAGAGCACATCTTCACTGGCGACATTGCCCGAGGCGCCCTTGGCGTAGGGGCAGCCGCCCAGGCCCGCCACGGAGCTGTCGATCACCGCGATGCCTTCTTCCAGCACGGCGTAGAGGTTGGCGAGCGCCTGGCCGTAGGTGTCGTGGAAGTGGGCGGCGAGCTGCGTGATCGGCACCTCGCGACTGACCTGCTCCAGCATGTGCTTGGCCTTGAGCGGCGTGCCGACGCCGATGGTGTCGCCCAGCGACACCTCGTAGCAGCCCATGGCCTTGAGCTCGCGGACGACGGCGGCCACCTCGGCGGGGGCTATCTCGCCTTCATAGGGGCAGCCGAGCACGCAGGACACATAGCCGCGCACACGCACACCGGCCTTGAGGGCGTGTTCCACCACTGGCGCAAAGCGCTCAAGCGATTCGGCGATCGAGCAGTTGATGTTGCGCTGCGAGAAGGACTCGCTGGCCGAGCCGAACACGGCCACCTCGCGCACACCACACTCAAGCGCCGCCTCAAGCCCCTTCATGTTGGGGGTGAGGGCGGAGTAAGTGGTCGCTGACTTGGTGGTTGTTGAATTGGCGTGGCCGTCGCGCAGCGCCAGCATGATCTCGCGGTGATCGGCCATCTGCGGCACCCACCTGGGCGAGACGAAGCTGGCGGCCTCGACATGCGCAAGACCGCTGTCGCTCAGACGCCGGATCAACTCAAGCTTGGTGGCAGTCGCGACGGGCACCGACTCGTTCTGCAGTCCGTCGCGTGCGCCCACCTCGACGATGCGTACCTTGCGGGGAAAGTGCATGCTGACTACTCCTTGTCCGACTCGACCTTGTCCGCCGCGGCCTGCGCGGCCGTGAATTCGAGCAGCACATCGCCCTGGACCACGCTGTCACCGGCCGAGAAGTGGAACTGGGCGACCTCGCCATCGGCGGGGGCATTGAGGGTGTGCTCCATCTTCATCGCCTCCATCACCATCAAGGGCGTGCCCTGCGGGACATGGCTGCCCGGCGCGACCAGCTGGGCGACCACGGTGCCATTCATCGGCGCATTCAGGGTCGCCTGGGTCTCGTGGCGCGCGTGGTCCACGGCATCGGCGCGCCGCCACAGCAGGCGTGATTCCCCCTGTGGAGTGCTGCCGGACTGGCTGTGCTGCGCTGACGACAGCACCAGCACTTCACCGCCGCGGGCCGGCGCATGGCTTGCCTGGAAGCGGCGACGATAGCCATCCAGCGTCACGGCAATGGCGTTGCCTTCAAGGTGGGTGAGTCGGCCGAGATGCTTCGTAGTCTGTCTTTCTTCGCCGCAGTGAGTGGTCACTTCAATCTGCCAGTCACCGTGCGAATCGCTCACCAATGACGTACCCGAGGTGTGCGTATTCGCCAGGGAGGCATGCGTTACAGGGCGGCGCGCGATGATATGCGCCACCTTGTCGCTGCGCTCATCGGCATCGGCGTCAGCGGGCAGACACAGCGCCAGGCGCACCTGGTGTGGCAGGCCATTGCGCCAGCCATCGCGGCGCTCCCATGGGCTGGTGCAGGGCGCTTGGCGCGAATGTGATGTGCTGCTCGAATGTGATGTGTGGCTGGCTTGCTCATTCAGGCGCGAGAGCGCCAGCAAGGCACTGGCCGCCAGGCTGTCGTGAACCAGCGTCGCGCTGGGGAACAGGCTGTCGTGATGGCGCTCGATGAAGCGGGTATCCAGCTCGGCGGCGCGGAAGTCAGCATGGCCCGCCAGGCGGGACAGGAAGGCGCGGTTGGTGGTGACGCCGCGCACTTCCAGCGCTGCCAGCGCGCGCAGCAGCGTCTCGAGGGCCTGTTCGCGTGTCGGCCCGTAGCTGATCAGCTTGGCCAGCATCGGGTCGTAATGCATCGAGACTTCATCGCCCTCGGCGACGCCGCTGTCCAGGCGCACCTGCCGGTCGGTCAGCCCGCCTCCTGCCAGATCCAGCCGGAAGCGTTCCAGTACACCGGTGGCGGGCAGGAAGTCGTTGTCCGGGTCTTCGGCGTAGAGACGCGCCTCGAAGCTGTGTCCGGTCAACGTCAGCTCATCCTGCTGGCGCGGCAGGCGTTCGCCCCGCGCGATGCGCAGTTGCCATTCGACGAGGTCTTCGCCGGTGATCATCTCGGTGACCGGGTGCTCGACCTGCAGGCGGGTGTTCATCTCCATGAAGTAGAAGGCGCCGTGGCTTTCGCTGCCCGGTTGCGGCGCGTCGAGCAGAAACTCGATGGTGCCGGCACCCACATAGCCGATCTCGCGCGCTGCCCGCACGGCGGCCTCGCCCATCTCACGGCGCAGCGACGGCGTCAGCCCCGGCGCGGGCGCCTCTTCCAGCACCTTCTGGTGGCGACGCTGGACACTGCAATCGCGCTCGAACAGATAGACACCGCTGCCGTAGCTGTCGCAAAACACCTGGACTTCGACGTGGCGCGGCTGGGTCAGGTATTTCTCGATCAGCATGCGTTCATCGCCGAAGGCGGCGCGGGATTCACGGCGACAGCTGGCCAGCGCCGCCGCAAATTCCCGTGCGCTCTCGACCACTCGCATGCCCTTGCCGCCACCACCGGCGCAGGCCTTGATCAGCACCGGATAGCCCATGCGGTCCGCTTCGGCCTGCAACAGCTCATCCTGCTGGTCATCGCCGTGGTAGCCGGGCACCAGCGGCACATTGGCCGCCTGCATGCGCATCTTGGCGGCCGACTTGTCGCCCATGTCGGCGATCGCGCTCTGGGGCGGGCCGACGAAGATGATGCCGGCCTCGGCCAGCGCGCTGACGAAGGCGGCGTTCTCGGACAGGAAGCCATAGCCGGGATGCACGGCATCGGCACCGCTTTTGCGTGCGGCAGCGATCACCTTGTCGATATCCAGATAGCTTTCGCGGGCGCTGGCGGGGCCGAGACGCACGGCCTCGTCGGCCTCGCGCACATGCAGGGCATCGGCGTCGGCATCGGAGTAGACCGCCACTGTCTGGATGCCCATCGCGCGAGCGGTGCGCATCACGCGTACGGCGATCTCACCCCGGTTGGCGACCAGCAGCTTGCGGATCTCGCCGCAACCGGCGGGGAGGGTCTGGTCTGTCTCGCGGTTGGCGTTCATGGCAAGCGTCCTGTGGCGAAGGTGGCAAGGGAAATCAGGAGTAGGAGAGTTCGGAAGAGAAAAGCTCTTAAGAAAAAATCCGGCAGGCATGGCCCAGGTGGATGGCCGAGAGTGATGACCAGCGCCGAGAGCGTCGCCATGCCGCCAGCGGCTTCAAGTCTCTGGTGTTCATGAGGGCTTAGACGTCTCGGTTGTTTGGTTCTCGGTCGGCACCCAGGGCGCCGGCGTGCCGGCGAAGAAGGCGGCCAGTCCGGCCTGGCCCTGTTCGCTGACGCGCAGCTGGCTGATCACCTCGCAGCAGCGTTCACGGGTCGCGGCGCTGGCAGGTGCCTGAGCCACTTCGCTGAGCAGCGCCTTGGTGGCGCGACTGGCGGCAGGCGAGGTGGCGAGCAGGGTCTGCACCATCTCCGTGATGCGCGCCTCCAGCAGCTCATCGGGGCAGGTCTCGTGGACCAGGCCGATGCGCTGCGCGGTGGCACTGTCGATCACCTCGGCGCTGAGGGCATACCGGCGCATATGGCGTGAGCCGATGGCGCGCTGCACGTAGGGGCTGATGGCAGCCGGTGCCAGCCCGATGCGCACTTCGGAGAGACAGAAGCGCGCCCGCTCGGCGGCAATCACGATGTCGCAGCAGGCCGCCAGGCCGACGGCACCGCCGAAGGTGGCGCCCTGGACACGACACACGCTGGGGCAGGGCAGCTCATCGAGCAGCTGCATCAGTCGCGCAAGCTCGCGTGAGTCGGCGAGGTTATCTTCCAGCGAATACTCGACCATGCGCTGCATCCACTTGAGGTCGGCGCCGGCCGAGAAGCTCTTGCCTTCGGAGGCCAGCACCACCACACGCACCTCGTCGCGGCTCGCCCTGGCGTGCAGGCTCTCCAGATGCTGATTCAGCTCTGCAATCAGCAGATCATCGAAGGCGTTGTGCACCTCGGGGCGCAGCAGAGTGAGGTGGGCGACGCCGTGTTGATCTATCTCGAGTCGACTCGATTGGCGAGGCTCTGTCATCGTGCTTTCTTCCATTCTGTTAGCTTGAAGATGACTATCGGCATTCAGTACAGGTTACAAGCATTGTTGTAGCGCTTGACGGGTTACATGCGCAGCACACCGAAGCGACTGTCCTCGATCTCGGCATTCATGGCCGCGGCCAGTGACAGACCGAGGATGTCGCGGGTCTGCAGCGGGTCGATCACACCGTCATCCCACAGGCGCGCACTGGCATAGGTCGGATGGCCCTGACGCTCGTACTGCTCGCGTACCGGCGCCTTGAAGGCCTCCTCTTCCTCGGCGGGCCACTCGCGCCCCTCGCGGGCATGCTGGTCGCGCTTGACCTGTGCCAGTACGTTGGCGGCCTGCTCGCCGCCCATCACCGAGATGCGTGAGTTGGGCCACATGAACAGCAGGTTGGGGTCATAGGCGCGCCCGCACATGCCGTAGTTGCCCGCGCCGAAACTGCCACCGATCAGCACCGTGAACTTGGGTACCCTGGCGCAGGCCACCGCCGCCACCAGCTTGGCGCCGTGCTTGGCGATGCCTTCGTGCTCGTAGCGCGAGCCGACCATGAAACCGGTGATGTTCTGCAGAAAGATCAGTGGAATCCGGCGCTGGGTGCACAGCTCGATGAAGTGCGCGCCCTTGAGGGCGCTTTCCGAGAACAGCACGCCATTGTTGGCGAGGATGCCGACCGGATGGCCATGCAGATGTGCGAAGCCGGTGACCAGCGTCTCGCCGTACTCGCGCTTGAACTCGTCGAAGTCCGAGTCATCCACCAGGCGGCCGATCACCTCGCGCACGTCGTAGGGTTTCTTGAGATCGGTACCGACGATGCCGTAGAGCTCCTGCGGGTCCAGGCGTGGCGGACGCGATTCGCGCAGCGCGAGCTGCCCCTTGCGTTGCCAGTTGAGGCGCGACACGGCGCGGCGAGCCAGCTGCAGGGCATGGGCGTCGTTGTCGGCCAGATGGTCGGCCACGCCGCTGATCTTGCAGTGCACCTCGGCGCCGCCCAGCGCCTCGGCGCTGATGTCCTCACCGGTGGCGGCCTTCACCAGCGGCGGCCCCGCCAGGAAGATGGTGCCTTGCTCGCGCACGATGATGGATTCGTCCGCCATCGCCGGCACGTAGGCGCCGCCTGCGGTGCATGACCCCATCACCACGGCGATCTGCGGGATGCCCTCGGCAGACAGCGTGGCCTGGTTATAGAAGATGCGGCCGAAGTGGTCGCGGTCCGGGAAGACCTCGTCCTGGTGGGGCAGATGCGCGCCACCGGAATCGACCAGATAGAGGCAGGGCAGGCGATGCTTGCGGGCGATTTCCTGGGCGCGCAGATGCTTTTTGGCCGTCATCGGGAAGTAGGTGCCGCCCTTGACGGTGGCGTCGTTGGCGACGATGACGCATTCCACACCGCTGACGCGGCCGATGCCGGTGACCAGGCCCGCGCCGGGGACGGGGCTGTCGTAGACGTCGTGGGCCGCCAGCGCAGAGAGTTCGAGGAAGGGCGAGCCTTCATCGATCAGGTGGTCGATGCGTTCGCGCACGAACAGCTTGCCGCGCGACTCGTGACGTTCACGCGCCTTGTCACCGCCACCGGCCGCGACGGTCTCCAGCAGCTGGTGCAGGCGATCGACCTCGGCCTGCATCGCCGCTTCATTGGCGCGGAACTGGTCACTGCGCGGATTGATCAGGGAGGTCAGTATGGCCATCGAGCAAGCTCCAGCGGCGAAGGGGTACGAAAAAGAGTAGGGGATGACGAGACGTATCAGGCGCTCTCGTTGAACAGTTCACGCCCGATCAGCATGCGGCGGATCTCGCTGGTGCCGGCGCCGATCTCGTAAAGCTTGGCGTCACGCAACAGGCGTCCGGTGGCGTACTCGTTGATGTAGCCATTGCCGCCGAGCAGCTGGATGGCATCCAGCGCCATCTGGGTGGCCTTCTCGGCGCAGTAGAGAATGACGCCCGCGGCGTCCTTGCGTGAGGTCTGGCCGCGATCACAGGCGTTGGCGACCGCATATAGATAGGCGCGACAGGCATTGAGCGTGGTGTACATGTCGGCGACCTTGCCCTGCACCAGCTGGAATTCACCGATGGCCTGGCCGAACTGGCGACGCTCATGCAGGTAGGGCACCACGATGTCCATGCAGGCCTGCATGATGCCGATGGGGCCGGCGGCCAGGACGGTGCGCTCGAAATCGAGCCCGCGCATCAGCACCTTGACGCCACGATTGACCTCACCCAGCACGTTCTCCACCGGTACCTGGCAATCCTGGAAGACCAGCTCGCAGGTGTTGGAGCCGCGCATGCCGAGCTTGTCGAGCTTCTGGGCGGTGGAGAAACCGGGGAAGTCACGCTCGATGATGAAGGCGGTGATGCCCTTGGAGCCGGCGTCCGGGTCGGTCTTCGCGTACACCACCAGGGTGTGGGCATCCGGGCCGTTGGTGATCCACATCTTGTTGCCGTTGAGCACATAGTGATCGCCGCGCAGCTCGGCCTTGAGCTGCATCGAGACCACGTCAGAGCCGGCGCCGGGTTCGGACATCGCCAGCGCGCCGACATGCTCGCCGCTCATCAGTTTCGGCAGGTAGCGTGCCTTCTGCTCGGCGGTGCCGTTGAGCTTGATCTGGTTCACGCACAGGTTGGAATGCGCACCGTAGGAGAGTGCCACCGAGGCGCTGGCGCGCGAGATCTCTTCCATCGCGATGCAGTGCGCCAGATAGCCCATGCCGCTGCCGCCGTCCTCGTCGGGCACGGTGATGCCGAGCAGGCCCATGTCGCCGAATTTCTGCCACAGGTCATCGGGGAAGGCATTGCTGGCATCGATCTCGGCGGCGCGCGGGGCGATCTCGTCGCGGGCAAAGGCGTTGACCTGCTCACGCAGCAGGGTGTGTGTCTCGTCGAGTCCGAAATCCAGCGGTGAATAGAGGCTGTGCATGATCTGGCATCCTGTAGATCGGTGAAGCGCGATGAGCAAGGCCCGCCAGGGGCTGGGAAGACCTGATGGCGCACGTCTGGCGCAAACGGGCTGTCGCGAATGGTCTATCACGAAGGGCTTATCAAGTCCGCCCGCCATGTGCCGCCTTGGCGTGTGATGGAAATTACTCTAGGTCAAAGTTGACGTTAACGTAAAGGTCATTATGCGGCGCTTTGACCAAGGTCGCAGGACTTGCGGTAGACGGTCAGCAGGGAGACTCGAGAGGGGAGTGCCAGGTCGAGAAGCTCAGTTACATAACGTCAGGGAGAGAAAGTCAGTCAGAGAGGCTCAGTCAGAGAGGCTCAGTCAGAGAGACTCCGGTCGAGAAGGTCAGATCGAGAAGGTCAGGTAGAGAAAGTCATTGAGAGAAAGTCAGCTCAGGAAACGAAATTGCTCCGGCATCGCCGAGGTGACTTGATAAGCTGAGACGCTGTAGTCACTGTTGATTGAGGAAGTCGTGAGGGCGTCAGTGGGGAGCATTCCCGTCCCCTGTCTGGTGTCACCGGCACTCTTTAGTGTGCAAGTGCGCTGACTCGCCAGCGCTTTCCACCATTCCAGACTCATGCTCACCTGCCTAGAAGGACCTACTCGATGAGTGATGACACCGCCCCGGCAGTCCGCTTCAGCGGCCTGCACAAGGGCTTTGCCGGTCAGCGCCTGTTTGAAGGCATTGATCTTGAACTGCCGCGTGACCGTATCACCGCCCTGGTCGGTGCCAGTGGCTGTGGCAAATCGACCCTGCTGCAGCTGATCAACGGCTTGATCCGCCCGGATGAAGGCGAGGTGAAGGTATTCGGCGCCGCCGTCGATTACGCCAACCTGCCAGCCATGCGCCGGCGCATCGGCTATGCCGTCCAGCAGATCGGCCTCTTTCCCCATCTCAGCGTACGCGACAACGTCGCCATTCTCGCTGACCGTGAAGGCTGGAGCGCCGAGCGCGTCAAGGCACGCATCGCGCGTCTGTTCCAGATGATGGATCTCGACATGGCGCTGCTGACCCGCTATCCCCACGAGATTTCCGGCGGTCAGGCCCAGCGCGTCGGGCTGTGTCGCGCCATGATGCTTGAACCACCGTTGCTGCTGCTCGATGAGGCCTTCTCGGCGGTCGACCCGATCACGCGCATCGAGGTGCATGCCCAGTTCCAGCGCATGCAGCAGGAGGAACCGCGCAGCGTGGTGATGGTCACCCACGACATGAACGAGGCGCTGAGCCTGTCCGATCACATGGTGGTGATGGCGCCCGGTGTGGTGCTGCAGGCCGCCAGCCCCGACACCATCACCACGGCGCCAGCGGATGAGCGCGTGGCCCGACTGCTGGAGGCACGCGCATGAAGACGCTGATGACGACTCTCCTCCTGCAACGCTCGCGCCGCGGGCTGTCTGGCGCGCTGATGGTCGCCGGCCTGGCGCTTGCGAGTCTGGGGGCTCTGGTGTCCAGCCCGCTTGCCAGCGCGGAAGAGCAAGCCGCGGCATGGCCCGAGGACAAGCCGATCGTGGTCGGCTCCAAGGCGGACCGCGAAGGGCATCTGCTGGGCGAGATCTTCGCGCAGGTACTGGAGGACGCCGGCTTCACGGTCGAGCGCCGTCTGGGGCTGGGGCAGACCATCATCACCTATCAGGGGCTGGCGGAAGGCGAGCTGGATGTCTATCCCGAATACACCGGCACCCTGGCCCACGCCATTCTCAAGCTGGATGACGTGCCTCCGCTCGAGACGCTCGATGAGCTGAGCCGCGAGCAGGGCCTGCGCGTGCTCGAGCCGCTGGGCTTCAACAATACCTACGCCGTAAGCATGCGCCGTGATCAGGCCGAGTCGCTGGGCATCAGTACCATCGGCGATATGGCCGATCACCCGGATCTGTCCGTCGCGATGTCGCATGAGTTCATCAAGCGTCCGGATGGCTGGCCGGGACTGGCCGCGGAATACGGCCTTTCCCAGGTGCCGCGTGGCATCGAGCACGGCATCGCCTATCAGGCGCTGCGCGAGAGCAAGATCGACGCCACTGATGCCTATTCCACCGAGGGCGACATCAAGCGCTTCGACTTCGTGCTGCTCGACGATGACAAGGGCTACTTCCCCGAGTATCTGGCGGTGCCCTTCGTGAACGCCGCCTTGCCGGAAGATGCCGTCGCGGCGCTCAACCAGCTGGCGGGCAGCCTTGATGAAGACAGCATGCAGGCGCTCAACGCCCGCGTCTCCACCGATGAGCAGAGCTTCGCCCAGGTCGCCAGTCGCTTCATTCAGGAACAGGGCATCACCACCGAGCAGCGTGAAGTCAGCGGCGCCAAGTGGGACAAGCTGGGCACCAATCTGATCGAGCACCTGCAGTTGACGCTCTCCGCATTGCTGCTGGCGTGTCTGGTCGGTCTGCCGCTGTCCCTGCTTGTCTATCGCAATCCGAAGGTCTCGCGGGTGGTGCTCTACGTCACCGGCCTGCTGCAGACCATCCCCTCCATCGCGCTGCTGGCGCTGATGATTCCGTTGTTCGGCATCGGGGTGGTACCGGCGGTGATCGCGCTGTTCGTCTATTCCTTGCTGCCGATCATCCGCGCGGCCATCACCGCGCTGCTGACGGTGGACCCGCTGCTGGTCAAGGTGGCACGTGGCATGGGACTGACGCGTCGTGAGCAGCTGCGTCACGTCATCCTGCCGCTGGCGACGCCCAATCTGCTCACCGGCATCAAGACCGCCGCCATCATCAATATTGGCACCGCGACGCTGGCGGCCTTCATCGGCGCCGGGGGTCTGGGCGAGCCGATCGTCACCGGGCTTTCGCTCAATGACTATGATCTGGTGCTTTACGGGGCGATTCCTGCGGCATTGCTGGCCATCTGCGCCGAGCTGCTGTTCGAGCTGTTCGAGCGCCTGGTGATACCGGCGCATATGCGGGGCCTGAAGTCGCGCTGAGCCGGAAAAAACGGCGTAGTACATTACACGACAATCATGTCGCAACTCTTGTACAAGGCGTGCAGTAAAAAAGGAAGGCTGCTGCGAAGGTTTAACGTTGGTCGTCGATCAGAGTAATGTGAAGGGGAAAGTAAGGGCTTGCTGACAGGGCTTGCTGACAGGGCTTGCTGACAGCGCTTGCAGACAGCGCCGGGCAATCTTGTACGGCTCGGTCCTGCAGCAGCCTCTACCCCCCTTTGAAGGAGAGATTCATGCGTATCAAAAATCTGTTTCCGATTGCACTGGTCGCGGCGACTCTGGCCCTGAGTGGCTGTGGTCTGTTCGGTCATGGCCACGGCCATGGTGGTCACGGCGGTGGCGGTGGTGGCAAAGGTCACGCGATGATCGATACCCCGGCCAGCGCACCGGCGGATCATCTGTCCTGATCTAGCCTCGCCTGTCGGTTGACGAAGAAGCCGCCCCTTTCTGCCTCACGGCAAGGAAGGGGCGGCTTTTTTGTGTGCATGTCCGTGTGCCGATCTGTGTGGGGCAAGGCCGTGTGTGCGAGGACGGTGCTTTCCGTCGCGATGCTTTGAGTCGTGATGCTTTCAGTCGCGGTGCTTTCAGTCGCGGTGCTTTCAGTCGCGGTGCTTTCAGTCGCGGTGCTTTCAGTCGCGATGCTTTCAGTCGCAGTGCTTTGCGAGCGGCGAGCGGCGAGCGCCGGGCAGGCGGCATAAAAAAGACCTCCCCGAGGGGAGGTCTGCAAGCACGTCACCGTATGTCTGCCGTGACGCTCGGCGCCCTTGAGGCAAGGGTCGACCGATAGAGGTGCCGACAGCTGCGGTTCCTGAGTCTGGAAGCGCTACCAGCTGCCATCCATGGCATCGGGGTCAGATGATCAGTTGTTCATGGCCTGCGGAAGATAGAGCACGATCTCCGGGAAGACGTGCATCAGCACGATGGAGAAGATCATCAGCAGGAAGAACGGCAGTGTCGCCTTGGTGATGGTGATGATGTCCTTGCCGGTCAGGCTCTGGATCACGAACAGGTTGAAGCCGACCGGCGGGGTGATCTGCGACATCTCGACCACGATGATCAGGTAGATACCGAACCAGATCAGGTCGAAACCGGCGGCTTCGATGACCGGCATGATGATGGAGGTCACCAGCAGGATCAGCGAGATGCCGTCGAGGAAGCAGCCCAGGATCAGCAGGAACAGCGTCAGCACCACCAGCAGCATGGTCGGCGACAGACCCAGGGTGGCGATGCCTTCGGCCAGCTGCATCGGAATCTGGGTGAAGCTCATCGCGGAGGACAGGAAGGAGGCACCGGCGATGATGAAGGCGATCATGCACGAGGTGCGCAGCGCCGCGAACAGCGATTCCTTGAAGGTGGCGGCGGTCATGTGGCCGTTGAGGCGCGCGATGATCAGCGACAGCACCACGCCGACCGCGGCCGCTTCGGTGGGTGACGCCAGGCCACCGTAGATACTGCCGAGGATGCCGCCGATCAGTGCCAGCAGCGGAATCAGCTGGGCGCTGTTGCGCAGCTTGGCCATGAAGCCCATGTGCGGCTCGTCATGGCCGGCGCGGCCCTGCGGCTCACCGACGACCTTCGACCAGATCGCCAGGTAGCCCATGAACAGGGCCAGCAGCAGCATGCCCGGCAGGACACCGGCGATGAACAGGCGCGAGATGGACTGCTCGGTGACTACGCCGTAGACGATCATCATGATCGACGGCGGAATCAGCAGGCCGAGGGTCGAGGCACTGGCGAGGGTACCGATGGCCAGGTTGCTGTCGTAGCCGCGACGTTCAAGTTCCGGCAGCGTCATCTTGCCGACGGTGGCACAGGTGGCGGCGGAGGAGCCGCACACGGCGGCGAACAGACCGCTGCCGATGATGTTGGAGTGCAGCAGACGGCCCGGCAGGCGATTGAGCCACGGTGCCAGCGCGCGGAACATGTTGTCGGCCAGTCCGGAGCGGAACAGGATCTCGCCCATCCACACGAACATCGGCAGGGCGGTCAGGTCCCAGCCGTAGCTGGCACCCCAGAAATCGGAGGCCAGGATCGGGCCGGTCTCGAAGGTGGAGAAGAAGGTCAGCACGATCCAGCCGGTGCCGATCAGCGAGAAGGCGACCCACACGCCGCTGCCGAGCAGCAAGGCGAGGGCCAGCAGAGTGACGAGGATGAGTGTCAGCATGTCATTCGGCTCCGTCTTCGGGCTCGGGCGCCACGTAGCTTGAGGGCGCGGTGAAGGCGGTGCGCAGCGTGGCGATCAGGGTCTCGAGAATCGCCAGGCACAGCAGGCCGGTACCGGCGACCAGCACGCTCTGCGGAATCCACAGCGGCAGCGCCAGCAGGCCGGAGGAGATGTCGTGGTACTCGAGGCTCTCGCCGACCAGCAGTACCAGTTCATGGGTGATCAACACGCTCAGGCCGAGTGCGATCAGCAGCGCGAGGCTTTCGATCCACACGCGCACGGCGGTCGGCAGGCGGTTGATGACCAGCGTCACGCGGATATGGGCGTGATGCGTGAAGGTGTAGGCGAGGCTCAGGAAGGTGGCGCCGACCAGCAGGAAGGCAGCCATTTCCGACACGCCGGAGATCTCGAAGCCGAGACGCTCGGCACCGAACATCACCATGATGGCGTCGATCAGGCGCAGGAAGACTTGCAGGCTGACGAGGGTGCAGATCAGCAGCATGCAGGCCGCCGCACCCCACGCACCGAGGCGATAGAGTCTGTCGAAGAAATAGGTCATGACGGGCGCTCACAGGGAAGGTGAGGGTGGCCACGCGATGCTGCGCACAGGCTTGTCCGTGGGTCACCTGCCGGCGGACGGCAGGTGTTGGAGTCTCGAGTGGCAAATCGCGTGGCGGGATAGCAACGCTGCAGCTGGGGTCAGTCAGGACATCTGCAGCGCTCAGGCAATGCTCAGACGTTGCTCAGGCAGTGCACGGTCGATGCGCTCAGCCACGTGACCAGCGTTCAACGCCGGGCAGTCGGGCTTGCGAGCGAATCTCAGGCATCCAGGTCTGCGCGGTAGCGCTCGAGCAGCTGCTGGCCTTCTTCACCGGCACGCGACTTCCAGTCCTGGAACAGCTTGTCACCGGCGGCCTTCAAGTCTTCGGCCAGCTTGGCGTCAGGCTCGCTGATGGTGAAGCCATTCTCGGTCAGCACCTTGGCGCTCTCGTCGGCATCGGCCTTGCTGGCTTCCCAGCCGCGGGTCTCGGCGGCCTTGGCGGCATCGAGCACGGCTTGCTGGGTGCTCTCGTCGAGACGATCGAAGGCGCGCTTGTTGACGAAGACGATGTTCTTCGGCAGCCACAGCTTGGCGTCGTTGTAGTGCTTGACGTAATCCCAGGCCGACATGGACTTGCCGGTGGAGCTGGAGGTGATCATCGCGTCGACACGGCCGGTGCTGAAGGCGGTGGGGATGTCGGCTTCTTCGGTCTCGGTGGGCTTGCCACCGACGTTCTCGACGAAGCGCTGGGTGTTGATGTTGGGTGCGCGGATACGCAGCCCCTTGAGCTGGGAGACGTCGGTCAGATCGAAGTCGGTGTAGATGCCCTGGGCCGGCCAGGCGACCGCGTACAGCGGCATCAGACCTTCCTTGGCGAACAGCTCGGTGATGTCCGGCTTGGAGGCCTGCCAGAGCGCGAAGGCTTCTTCGTAGCTGGAGGCGACGCCCGGCAGGGTGTCCAGCTCGTAGACCGGCGATTCGTTGGAGAGAATCGACAGGAAGATCTCACCGGCCTGGACGGTGCCGCGACGCACGGAAGGCTTGATCTCGCCGTGGGAGATCAGGGAACCGCCGCTGTGCACGGTCACGGTCAGCCCGCCATCGGTGGCCTCGGTGACGTCCTCGGCGAACTGCTTGGTGTTCTTGGTGTGGAAGCTGGCATCGCCATACGGAGTGGCGAGGTTCCACTGTGCCGCGAGTGCCGAGCCACTGAAGGCCAGGGCACCCACTGTCGCCAGCCAGGCGAAGGACTTGACTGTCGGGGTCTTGCGAGTGAGGGAATCGTTGGGCTTACGCATGTCTTGTTCCTCATTATTATTGAATGTTGTCGGCAGACAATTTCATTCTTCAAGCGACGGGCCATCCCGTCCAATCGTTAATTCTGATGCGTAGTATCGATGAAATCTTTCACAGTGTCGTCGCATGAAAGCCTTTGACGATATTGTTAGACCTTGGTCTGACGCTGATCTGATGCAGGGCAGGGCGCGATCAACCCTGACTCAGCGCATGGCAGGCGGCCTGATCAGGGATCGGAATGCGCGTGTTGCTGCGAGTAGGTCTCGGCACACTGGCGGCCGAGGCGTGCCACGCTGGCACAGAAATCGGGATAGTTGGCATTGCGCCAGATGGCTTCATAGACCATTGGCGGCAATGGGGTCTTCAGTGGCAGGCGCACCAGTTCGCCGTGGCTGATGACATCCTCCACCGTGGCGACCGGCAGTACGCCGATGCCGAGCCCTTCGCTGCTCATGCGCAGAATGGTCATCAGGGTGCTGGTGCAGTGCACCTTGGGCTGGGTGATGCCCTGTTCCGACAGATAGCTGACCAGCTCGGTATAGGGGCGCGCCTGCTTGCTGAAGGAGATGAATGGTGTGGAGGCGAAGCGCTCGCCATCCTCGGCCAGCTGCCCGGCGAGGGTCGGCGAGGCGAACATGCCCATCTCGAAGGTGCACAGCGGAGTCTGGGTGGCGTAGGGCCCCATGGCGGCGCTGTCCATCGCGAACAGCATGTCGAGATCATTGTCGGCCAGACGCTGATGCAGGGAGGGCGAGATATCGACGGTCATTTCCAGCGTCAGCTTGGGATAGCGTTCGGCCAGCTGGCGCATGAAGGCGGGGAACCAGCTGTTGGCAATGGTCTCGATCACGCCCAGACGCAGGGTGCCTGAGAAGGCGCCTTCTTCCTGAAACAGGCGCATGGCTTCGTCGCGGCCACTGAGCAGGCGCTCGGCGTGGGCGAAGAATTCTCGCCCGCGCAGGGTGGGCTGGATGGGGCGGGTGGCGCGTTCCAGCAGGGATTCGCCGACGGTGGCTTCCAGGCGGTTGATGCGGTCCGAGATGGAGGGCTGGGTCAGGTGAAGCTTGGTCGCGCCCTTGCGGAACGAGCCAAGCCGGACCACCCAGACGAAGGCCTCGAGTTCCTTGAAGTCGAACATGGCAGATGCCCCGTGATGAATCGTGAAGACCGCCCATCTTGCCGCATGCGGCGCGGGGCGTCAGCTTTCATCACGGGGCATGGCCCGCGTCAGGCCGGGCGCGGGCTCATTCGCTTGCGCGGGTCGTTCACGTCATTTGCGAAACAGCTGGCTCTCGCGGTCCTTGAAGGCCTTGAATTCAAGCGCATTGCCGGTGGGGTCGAGGAAGAACATCGTCGCCTGTTCGCCGGGTTCGCCCTTGAAGCGGATATGGGGCTCGATCTCGAAGGTGACGCCCTCGGCGATGAGGCGGTCCGCCAGTGCCTGCCAGGCGTCCATCTCCAGTACCACGCCGAAGTGCGGCACCGGCACGCCATGGCCATCGACCGGATTGCGGTGCTGAGCGACGGCGCTTGCCGGGTCGGCCAGCGCCGGATTCAGGTGACAGACGAATTGGTGGCCATAGAGGTCGAAATCGACCCAGCTGTCGGACGAGCGGCCCTCGGGGCAGCCCAGAAACTCGCCATAGAAGCGGCGTGCCTCGGCGATATCGCGGACCTGGATGGCGAGGTGGAACGGGTCGCTGACGGCCATGGTGAAACTCCTGTTGTTGTTGGGGATTCGGCTGAGCAAGGAATGACTTCAGACAAGCGGTGGGCGGGGTGACAGGCCCTGAAGTCACCGCTCGGCTCGCCCAAGACAGAAGCATGACGCGCTCTGTCGGGCAAGCGATACACGGCCGGTGCTTTCATGGCGCAAGATGATGAAAGATTTCACCGATATGACGAATCATAAAATACGATTGGATACCAAGGCGGCCCCTTACATAGAGTGGAGGCATAACAACACACAAGATCTGACCTGTGAGGTTCCGCTATGTCCCGCTCTGCTCCCTCCCTCCCCCTGCTCAACTGCGATATGGGCGAAAGCTTCGGCAACTGGAAGATCGGTCTGGATGAAGAGGTCATGCCCTTCGTCGACTGCGCCAATATCGCCTGTGGTTTCCACGCCTCCGACCCCACCATCATGCGCCGCACCGTGCGTCTGGCGGTCAAGCATGACGTGCGCATCGGCGCGCACCCGGCCTACCCGGACCTGCAAGGCTTCGGCCGTCGCTCGATGGCGTGCTCGCCTGCCGAGGTCGAGGACATGCTGCTCTATCAGATCGGCGCGCTCGATGGCATCTGTCGCGCCGAAGGCACTCGTGTTCAGTACGTGAAGCCGCATGGTGCGCTCTACAACGACATGGCCGCCGACCCGACGCTGCTGCGTGCCGTCATGCAGGCCGTGGTGCGCTATGACGCCAGCCTGCCGCTGATGGTGATGGCGACCGCCAACCCCGCGCCGATGCAGGCGCTGGCCGACGAAATGGGCATCACGCTGTGGTTCGAGGCCTTCGCCGACCGTGCCTACGACTCACGCGGCCACCTGGTGTCGCGCCGTGAGCCGGGCGCCGTGCATCACGACAGCGAGGTGATCATCGCCCAGTCCGTGACGCTGGCGCGTGGTGAAGCGCTGACCGACAGCAGCGGCGGTGACCTGGTGCTGTCCGCCGATACGCTGTGCGTGCACGGTGACAACGCCGAGTCCGTGGCCGCGGTGCGCGCCATCCGTGAAGCCTTCGATACGTTGGCGGGTGCCTGATGGCGGGGGCTGACAGCCACGGCCGTGGCACGTCACCGCAACTGCGCCTCGAGACCGTCGGCATGGACTCGCTGATCATCCGGCTGTTCGATCGCATCGAGGAATCCAACATGGCCTGGGTGCTGGCCGCCGACAGTGCGCTGCGTGAGGCCTTCGGCGCGGCGCTGGTCGATCTGGTGCCGTCCTACACCACGCTGCTGCTGCACTACGATGTGGCCGCGCTGGAAGAAGGCGAGGCGCGTGCCCGCATCCAGGCCGCGCTGGCGGATCTCGCGCCGGGCAGTGGCCAGCAGGGCCAGCTGCATGAAGTGCCCGTCTGGTACGACGACAGTGTCGGGCCGGAGCTGGCGCCGATCGCCGCGCGGCTGGGCATCAGCGTCGAGGCACTGATCGAGCGTCACGGGGCGCATGACTACTGCGTGTTCGCCCTCGGCTTCGCGCCCGGTTTCGCCTTCATGGGCGTGCTGGAAGAGGCGCTGACCACGCCGCGCCTCAAGACGCCGCGCCAGAAGATCGCCCCCGGCAGCGTCGGCATCGCCGACCGTCAGGCCGCCATCTACCCGTCACGCTCACCCGGCGGCTGGAACATTCTGGGCCGTACGCCCATCACCCTGTTCGGGCGCAACGAGGCCGGTGAACCGTCCAGTCGTTTCATGCCCGGTGATCGCGTGCGCTTTGTCTCCGTGAGCCGAGAGGAATTCGTTCGCCTGGGCGGCGATGTCACCCCGCTGGAGGAGCGCGCATGAGCGACGTGAAGACGAAGACGACGCTGCGCGTCGAGCGAAGTGGTGCCCTGGCGCTGGTGCAGGATGCTGGCCGTCTGGGCGTGCGTCACCTGGGCGTGACCCAGGGCGGCGCGGCGGACTGGGTGTCGCTGGGTTGGGCCAACTGGCTGCTGGGCAACGCCCATGATGCGCCGGGGCTCGAGATCACCATGGGCGGCGGCTTGCTGCTCAAGGTCGAACAGGCCGGCACTCTGGCGCTGTGCGGGGCAGATCTGGCCGCGACCCTCGACGGCGAGGTGCTCGCGCCGGGTCAGGCCTTCGAGGTGGCCAGCGGACAGCAGCTCAAGTTCGAGCGTCCCGTCGCTGGCCTGCGCGCCTATCTGGCCTTCCCCGGTGGCCTGGATGTCGCCCCGGTGCTGGGCAGTGCCGCCAGCACGGTGCGCGACGGCCTCGGCGGGCTGGATGGCGAAGGGCGGGCACTGGCCAGCGGTGATGTGCTGACGGCTGCCAGCAATGAGCTGTCGCTGCGCGAGCTGCCGGCCTTGGCACAGGCATGGCAGCAGTCGCTGGCCGTCAAGGAAGGCGAGGCGCTGGAGTTGCCGCTGGTCGTGGGGGCGCAGATCGCCGAGTTCAGTGGCGACAGCCTCTATCGCGCCTTCAACAGCGAATGGGCGGTGGATGGGCGCGCCGATCGCATGGGCGTGCGCTTGACTGGCCCGCGTCTCGAGCGGGACGGGGCGGGCATGGTGTCCGAGGGCATTCCGCTGGGCGCCGTGCAGGTGCCGGCCGATGGCCAGCCCATCATATTGCTCAATGATCGCCAGACCATCGGCGGCTACCCGCGCCTTGGCGCGCTGACGCCATTGGCCTGCGCACAGCTCGGGCAATGTGTGCCGGGCACCCGGGTGCGACTGGCGGCCGTGACACCGGGTCAGGCGCGCCGTGATCACCTCGAGGTGCTGGCCGGCTGGCAGTCGTGATGCGCCGCAGCGGAGCTTTCAGCTCGACGCCTGCAGGCCAGAGCGTCTAGATCTGAGCGTGCTGACCTGAGCGACTGGATCGAAGCGCGCAGACAAAAAAAGGGCCTCCAAGTGGAGGCCCTTTCGGTTTTCCCGTGAGGGAATCTTTGATGCTGTTGGGAGTGATTGATCAGATCACGCCCTTGATGAACAGATTCCCGGAGAAACGTTGCGCGAGCATCGGGAAACGTTGCACTGACTCGTGGGTATCGATGAAACACGAAGCAATGCGGTCATCATGTCGGGCACATTACCCTCACATGCTGACGGGTAACGAACGGCTTATCCCCCGAACGGGACTGTACTGGCAAGAATAACGGTTGAGGCAGGCGGATGCCAGTCATTTGCGAGCGCTGTTTCCTAATTTTTTCCTCGCCGCGTTCCTGCGGTGAGGTCTGCTGATTCATCGCGCCTTTCACTGCCGGGCAGGACGCTTGCGCAGGCGCCACAGGTGAACCTCCAGCCAGCCGGCTTCCAGGGCCAGCATCAGGTTGCGTTGCATCTGGGAAAAGGCCGGGCCGAAGACCAGTTCCGGCGTCAGGCCGCGGGCGGCCAGCATGGCCGGCGAGGGCGCAGGCGCATCATCACGGTAGGCACCGGGCTGCTCGCTGGTGCTCTCGCGCATGCGCCGCGCCTGCCAGCTCAGCACCTGATCGGTCAGCTCGACATGGGCATCAACCTCGAAGCCACTGCTGGCCATCGCCTCATGCAACTCCTCGCAGCTAGCCAGCCGGTCGCCACGCGGTGACAGCGCCCACGGCAGTGGCAGGGCAGGGCGCTCGCCAAACGCCTGCGCCTGCACGCTGAGCACCGGCTCGTGCAGCAGGAGATAGCCATCCTGCTCGAGACAGTCATGCCACTGGGTGAGCGTGCTGACCTTGTCGCTCAGATGCACCAGCAGGTGCTGGCTGAAGAGGCGATCAAAGCGGCGGCCCGACAGTGCCGGATGCAGCTCGGGGTAGCAGGCATCGCCCTCCAGCACGCGAATCGACTCGCGCAGTCCGGTGGCCCGGTTGAGGGCGATCGCCAGCTCGCAGAGGCTGCTCGAGAGATCCAGCGTGGTGATGTGGTGGTCCGCTCCGGTGTCCCGCGACTGGCTGGCAATATGCCGCGCCAGCCCGCCAAGGCCGGCGCCGAGTTCGAGCATCGCCAGCCCCCGCGACTGGGGTTCCAGCCGGGCGAGGGCCAGCAGCTCGCGGGTGCCCGTCACGCCACCCAGATGCAGTTGGTCCAGCCCGGCCAGTGCCATGATCGGCAGCGCGCCGCTCGGGTGGGCATCGATCAGCGTCTCGAGCGCCTCGTCGAGGGCCGCATGATGGTGGCTCGCCGCATAGTGGGCGATCTGCTGACGAGCGCTGCTCAGGTGGCGTGTGGCGGGGGCGTCATCCTCCTCCTCGCGTGACGTGCTCACCTGGCCAGGCCCAGTTCTTGCGTCGCGGCCTCGCGCATCTTGAACTTCTGGATCTTGCCGGTCACGGTCATCGGGAATTCCTCCACGAACTTGATGTAGCGCGGCACCTTGAAGTGAGCGATACGTCCCTGGCAGAACGCCTTGAGCGCCGGTTCATCGAGCTGCTCGCCTTCCTTGAGCTTGACCCATGCCATCACTTCCTCGCCATACCGCTCATCGGGCACGCCGATCACCTGCACGTCCGACACCGCAGGGTGGGTGTAGAGGAAGTCCTCGATCTCGCGCGGATAGATGTTCTCGCCACCGCGGATGATCATGTCCTTGATACGTCCCACGATCGTCACGTAGCCGTCTTCATCCAGCGTAGCGAGGTCGCCGGTATGCATCCAGCGGCCGGCATCGATGGCCTTGGCGGTGGCCTCCGGATTGTTCCAGTAGCCCAGCATCACGCTGTAACCCCGCGTGCACAGCTCGCCCTTCTCGCCGAGCGGCACCACGCGCCCGCTGTCAGGGTCGATGATCTTGATCTCCAGATGCGGGTGCAGGGTACCGACGGTGGAGACGCGCTTGTCCAGCGGCGCCTCACGCGTGGTCTGCAGACTCACCGGGCTGGTCTCGGTCATGCCGTAGGCGATGGTGACCTCGCGCATGTGCATGCGCTCGATGACCTGGCGCATCACCTCGATGGGGCAAATGGAGCCGGCCATGGTGCCGGTGCGCAGGCTGGTGAGGTCGAATTCGGCGAAGCGCGGGTGTTCGAGTTCGGCGATGAACATCGTCGGCACGCCGAACATCGCGGTGGCGCTCTCCTCGCTGACCGCCTGCAGGGTGGCCAGCGGATCGAAGCCCGCTTCCGGATAGACGATGGCGGCGCCGTGGGTCAGGCAGCCCAGATTGCCCATCACCATGCCGAAGCAGTGATAGAGCGGCACCGGCATCACCAGCTTGTCGTGCTCGCTGAGATTCATGCGCTCGGCGACGAAGAAGCCGTTGTTGAGGATGTTGTGGTGCGAGAGGGTCGCGCCCTTGGGGGCGCCGGTGGTGCCGGAGGTGTACTGGATATTGATCGGGTCATCGAAGGTCAGACTGGCCTGCAGCTCGCTGAGTGTCTCGACGGAGACACTAGCGGCACCGCTGAGCACATCCTGCCAGTTGAGCATGCCGGGCAGGGCATCCTCGGCTTCGAAGCAGATCAGGCGCCTGAGGTCCGGCAGCGCGCCATTGTGAATGCCATCGCGGCCGCGGGCCTCCCTGGCCTCAGGGAACAGCTCCTCGAGGATCGCCACATAGTCGGACGCCTTGAAGCGAGACTGGAAGATCAGCGTCGCCGCGCCGGATTGCTTGAGGGCGTAGGCCAGTTCATGGCCACGATAGCTCGGGTTGAGATTGACCAGCACCACGCCGATCTTGGCGGTGGCGTATTGGATCAGCGTCCATTCGGCGCGATTGGGCGCCCAGATGCCGACGCGGTCGCCGCGCTCGATGCCCATCGCCAGCAGGCCGCGCGCCACGCGCTCGACCTCTGCGTGCAGTTCGGCCCAGGTGTAGCGCAGTCCCTGATGGCGACTGATCAGGGCGTCGCGCTCGGGCCAGCGCGCGCAGATGCGATCAAGGCAATCCCCGATGGTTTCTCCCATCAGTGGCGTGTCGGAGGTAGCGCTGAGATAGCTGGCTGACTGGCTTGCGTGTGCCATTTCGCTGGCAGGCTGGCGTGTGGCGATGGCGTCCTGTGACATGGTGCTTTCCTGTGTCCTTGGTTGTTATTGGTGAGGCAAGGCTTGTCAGGGGGAGCCGCCTCAGGGAGGCGGTGACGCAGTGTTGTCGTTCTTTTAGTTTTTGTCGTCTGGTCGTGCTGTCGTCTTGTCGTGAGGTCAGCGGGCGACGCGCTGCTCTCCGGCAGTCTGCTGTCGCCCGCACTCGCGAGGCGCTGGTCAGTTTTCTACTGACGATTCTCTATAGACAGTCTAGTCGCTGTCACTTGTGTAGCCGGCAGTTATATAGCTGCTGCTGGCACGAGTGGGTTCTGGCGTTGTTGACTCCAATCAGCTCTCGCTGTCGCCGGCCAGGCGGGCGAGGGCTTCGCGGGCACGTGTCTCGACGTCGTCCAGTTCACGTTGCATGGCGGTGAGATCGCGCAGCTGTCGCTCAAGGCCCTCACGCTTTTCGCTCAGGATGCCAAGCAGGCGGGTGAGCTGCTTCTCGCCACCGCCGTCGGCGGCGTCGTAGAGGTCGACCACTTCACGAATCTCGGCCAGCGAGAAGCCCAGTCGCTTGCCGCGCAGGGTCAGCTTGAGACGCACGCGGTCCTTGTCGCGATAGACGCGCGTCTGACCGCGCCGCTCCGGGTGCAGCAGACCTTCCTGCTCGTAGAAGCGGATGGTGCGCGTGGTCACGTCGAAATGCCGTGCCAGCTCGCCGATGCTCCAGGTGCGCTGGGTCGGACGGATGGCGTCGCTGGTGCTGGTGGTGCTCAGCAGGGACTCCACACCGGTATCGTGTGTCGCGCCATCAGGCGTTGCCCGGGATTTGGGGTCAGGACTTGGGGTCATCATCGTATCTGTCATGGGCGCTGCCGCTCCGGATGCTGTGCGCGCCAAGGAGAGGGGAATGCTCCTTGGCGCAGTGGGTGCCAGCGGCGTCTGGCCGTGAATTTTCTACAGACTAGCATTGTTTACGTTAACGTAAAGGGTAATAGTATTTGCAGCCAACCAAGCAGATGCTAGGTTGAATCAGATCACAGTCTCGGCTTGCCGTTTTCTGCAGGACGGCCTGGTTCTGCAGAACGTCTTCAGCTCTGCAAGGCGGCTCGCCTGACGACTTCGGCTCTGTTGACACACTGTCTTCCTCCCAATAACAACAGCCACAGGAATGCCACGCCATGTCTTCGACGTCTCTCACGCCCTCCACTGACGCGTCCTCTACTACCAGTTCACTGGATCTGCTGTCACGCCTGCGCGCCGTGGTCGCCGGTGACAGCGCGCCGCTGGTGCTGCCTCAGCTGATCAATGGTCAGTTTGTCGAAAGTCGCGCCGATCAGCACCTGAGCGTCACCAACCCGGCCACCAACGGCGAGATCGCCCGCGTGCCCCTGTCACCGCTGAGTGAGCTGGATGAAGCGCTGGACCACGCCGAGCAGGCCTTCCAGTGCTGGCGCAACACGCCGGTGCCGACCCGTGCCCGCCTGATGCTCAGTTATCAGCATCTGCTCAAGCAGCATCATGACGAGCTGGCCGAGATCATCTCCCACGAGCTGGGCAAGACCTTCGAGGACGCCAAGGGCGATGTGTGGCGCGGCATCGAGGTGGTCGAGCACGCCGCCAACATTCCCAGCCTGCTGATGGGCGAGACGGTGGAGAACGTCGCCACCGGCATCGACAGCTATTCCGTGACCCAGTCGCTGGGTGTCTGCTTGGGCATCACGCCGTTCAACTTCCCCGCCATGATACCGCTGTGGATGTTCCCGCTGTCCATCGCCTGTGGCAATGCCTTCGTGATCAAGCCGTCCGAGCAGGTGCCGCTGACCACGCTGCGGCTGGCGGAGCTGTTCATGGAAGCGGGTGCCCCCGAGGGCATCCTGACCGTGGTGCAGGGCGGGCGCGATCAGGTCAATCATCTGCTCGCCCACGAGATTCCGCGCACCGTCAGCTTCGTCGGCTCGGTACCGGTGGGTCAGCACATCTATCGCACCGCCACTGACAACCTCAAGCGCGCCCAGTGCTTCGCCGGGGCCAAGAACCACATGGTGATCATGCCGGACGCCCCGGCCGACCAGGTGGTCAATGCGCTGGTCGGTGCCAGTGTCGGCGCGGCGGGTCAGCGTTGCATGGCGATCTCGGTGGCGGTCTTCGTCGGTGATTCGAAGGCCTTGATCGAGCGCGTGCGCGACGCCCTGGCCGAGGTGCGCCCGGGCGCCTGGGATGACAAGGGCGCCAGCTACGGGCCGCTGATCTCGCCGCAGGCGCTGGAGCGCGTGACCGGCTGGATCCAGCAGGGCGAGCAGGAAGGCGCCGAGCTGCTGCTGGATGGTCGCGGCGTCTCGGTGGCGGGCTATCCCGATGGCAACTGGCTGGGGCCGTGTCTGTTCTCCAGGGTGACGCCGGAGATGGTGCTCTATCGCGAGGAAATCTTCGGGCCGGTGCTGTGCTGCATGGAGGCGGCGGACCTGTCCGAGGCCATCGAGCTGATCAACAACAACCCCTACGGCAACGGCACCTCCATCTTCACGCGCTCCGGCGGCGCGGCGCGGCGCTTCCAGAACGAGATCGCGGTCGGTCAGGTCGGCATCAACGTGCCGATTCCGGTGCCGCTGCCGTTCTTCTCCTTCACCGGCTGGCGCGGCAGTTTCTTCGGCGATCTGCATGCCTATGGCAAGCAGGCGGTGCGCTTCTATACCGAGACCAAGACGGTGACGGCGCGCTGGTTCGATGACGCGCCGGCCGAGGGCAATCAGCCCAACTTCTCGATCCAGATGCGTTAAGCGAGTTTTGTCGTCAAGAACAAGGACAACAGGAGGCAGCTGCATGAACTTTTCGCTGACCGATGACCAGCGTGCCCTCCAGGAGGGGGCGCGTGCCTTCGCGGATGCCGAGCTTGCCCCGCATGCCGCCGAGTGGGACGCCACGGCCCACTTCCCCATCGAGACACTTCGCAAGGCGGGCGAGGCCGGCTTCATGGGGCTTTACGTCCCCGAGGAGCACGGCGGCCTTGGCCTGCCACGTCTCGACAGCTCCATCATTCTCGAGCAGCTGGCGACCGGCTGCATCTCGACCACCGCCTACATCACCATCCACAACATGGTGGGCTGGATGATCGCCAGTTTCGCCACGGACAGCTGCCGCGAGCAGTGGGTGCCGGCGATGGTGGCGGGCGACAAGCTTGGCTCCTACTGCCTGACCGAGCCGGGCAGCGGCAGTGATGCCGCCAGCCTGCGCACCCGCGCCGAGCGCGAGGGCGATGACTACTACCTGAGTGGCTCCAAGATGTTCATCTCCGGTGCCGGCGCCACGGACGTGCTGGTGGTGATGGCACGCACCGGCGAGCCGGACAGTGGCGCGGGGGGTATCTCGGCCTTCGTGGTGCCGGCTGACGCCGAGGGCATCAGCTACGGCAAGAAGGAAGACAAGATGGGTTGGAACAGCCAGCCGACCCGACTGGTGAGCTTCGATCGCGTGCGGGTTGCGGCGGCCAATCGTCTGGGCGAGGAGGGCGAGGGCTTCCGCTTCGCGATGAAGGCGCTGGATGGCGGACGCATCAACATCGCCACCTGTTCACTGGGCGCGGCCCAGAAGGCGCTGGAGCTGTCGCGGGATTATCTCGGCGAGCGCAAGCAGTTCGGGCGTGAGCTGGCCCAGTTCCAGGCCCTGCAGTTCAAGCTGGCCGACATGGCCACCGAACTGACCGCGGCGCGCACCCTGGTGCGGCTGGCGGCCTTCAAGCTCGATGAAGGCGACGCCGAGGCCAGCGCCCACTGTGCGATGGCCAAGCGCTTCGCCACCGACATGGGCTTCGAGGTCTGCAATCAGGCACTCCAGCTGCATGGCGGCTACGGTTATATCCGCGAGTACCCGTTGGAGCGGCTGGTGCGTGACACCCGTGTGCACCAGATTCTGGAAGGCACCAACGAGATCATGCGTCTGATCATCGCGCGCCGTCTTCTGACGCCGGGCATGATCGAGTCGCTGGCGTAACGCCGCCTCCACTTCAATTCGTCATTGGTTACCATCTTTCAGGGAGTTACATGATGTCATCCAGTCAAGGGCCATGCCTCGTTCTCGAGAAGGATCGTCATATCGCCCGGGTCACCATCAACAACCCGCCGGCCAACACCTGGACGGAAGCGTCCTTGATCGAGCTGGAGCAGCTGCTCGACGAGCTGGAGGGCGATGGCAGCATAAGTGCCGTGGTGATCACCGGTGAGGGCGACAAGTTCTTCTCCGCCGGCGCCGATCTCAAGACCTTCGCCGATGGCGACAAGGGCGTCGCCGCCACCATGGCGCGTCGCTTCGGGCTGGCCTTCGAACGGCTGGCCAACTTCCCGGGCGTGACGATCGCCGCCGTCAACGGCTACGCGATGGGCGGCGGGCTCGAGTGCGCGCTGGCCTGTGACATGCGTATCGTCGAACGGCAGGCCAGGCTGGCGCTGCCGGAGGCCAAGGTGGGGCTGTTGCCGTGTGCGGGCGGTACCCAGCACCTGCCGTGGCTGGTCGGCGAAGGCTGGGCCAAGCGCATGATCCTGTGTGGTGAACAGGTGGATGCCGAGACCGCCGGTCGCATCGGGCTGGCGGAAGAGGTGGTCGAGACCGGCCAGAGCTTCGAGCGCGCGCTGGCGATCGCCGAGAGCGTCGCCAACCAGAGCCCGAGCGCGGTGGCACGCTGCAAGGCATTGATCATGTCGTCGCGCCATCGCGGCATGAGCGATGGCCTGCGCATGGAGCGCGAGCTGTTCGTCGAGCTGTTCGATGACCCCAACCAGAAGGAAGGCGTGAGTGCCTTCCTCGAGAAGCGCGCCCCGCAATGGGTCTCGCGTCAGGAAGAGGTGAAGGGAGGAGGGCGCTCATGAGCCAGATAGAAGGTGTCACCGCCAAGGCCGCGACCGATGTCGAGGCGCCCGTGGTGTTCGAGACGCGGCGCGCCCGCGACGGCAAGCAGTTGGGAATCATGCGCCTGAACGCGCCGCGTTCGCTGAATGCGCTGTCGCTGGCCATGATCGAGCGCATCGAGGCACAGCTGGATGCCTGGGAGCTGGACAGCAGCATCGCCATGGTGTGGCTGGAAGGCGCCGGCGAGCGTGCGCTGTGTGCCGGTGGCGATATCGTGGCGCTCTATCAGGCGATGACCACGGCGCCTGCCAGCGAAGGCGCAGACCCCCTCGAGGCGCTGGATGATTTCTTCGCCACCCGCTACTTCACCGCCGAATACCGGCTCGATCACCGCCTGCATACCTTCCCCAAGCCGCTGCTGGTGTGGGGTGGCGGCATCGTGATGGGCGGCGGCATGGGGCTGTTCGCCGGCGGCTGTGAGCGCGTGGTCACCGAGAGTTCGCGACTGGCGATGCCGGAAGTCAGCATCGGCCTGTATCCGGATGTCGGTGCCAGCTGGCTGCTCAATCGCCTGCCGCGTGGCATCGGAGAATATCTCGGCGCGACCGGTGCGCAGCTGAATGCCCGCGATGCGCTGGATCTGGGGCTTGCGACACGCCTGATTCCCGATGAACAGCGCGAGGCGCTCAAGCAGGCGCTGTGCGAGGGTGAATTCGGCCGTCACCCGTCGCGTCATCTGAGCCAGGTGCTGAGCGAGTTCGAGCGCCGTGAACTGGCGCCGCCGGGGCAGGTGCTGCCGCTCTTCGATCATCTTCAGCAGCTGGTCGCCGGGCGCGAAGTGCTGAAGGCCTGCCAGCGGATCATCGATGATCCCCAGGCGCGCAGTGACTGCAATGCGTGGCTGAACGCCAACCGCGAGCGCCTGCTGGCCGGCTGCCCCAGTTCACCGCATCTGGTATTTCGCATGCTGGGGCGCCATCGCCACTCCTCGCTGGCGGAGGCGTTCCGCGACGAGCTGACCCTGTCGGTGCGCTGCTGCATGGGCACCGAGCTTGCCGAAGGGGTGCGCGCCCTGCTGATCGACAAGGACAAGCAGCCGCAATGGGCCTATGCCTCGATCGCCCAGGTCTCCGAGGAATACATCGATGGCTTCTTCGCACCGCTGTGGGAAGAGGATGAGCATCCGCTGATGGACCTCTGAGCGCGCTTTTCAGCACCGGTGGCAGGCGCGGCCATGCCGCCGGACGCCAATGACAACAAGAATCTGTTCACAAGGAAGCATTGCCATGACATCCATCGGTTTCATCGGACTCGGCAACATGGGCGGTCCCATGGCGCTCAATCTGGTCAAGGCTGGCCATGCGGTAAGGGTCTTCGATCTGGTCGAGTCGGCCATGAACGAACTGGTCGAGGCGGGCGCCACCCGCGCGGCATCTCCCGGAGAGGTCATCGAGGGTGTCGAGGTGTTGATCAGTATGCTGCCGGCCGGTCAGCACGTGCGAAAGCTCTATCTGGGCGACAAGGAAGACGGCGCGGGTGGCCTCCTGGCCACGCTCGACTCCTCGGTGCTGGTGATCGACGCCTCGACCATCGCGCCAGATGATGCCCGTCTGGTCGCGCGCCACGCCGCCGAGCGTGGCATCACCTTCATGGATGCCCCGGTGTCCGGCGGGGTCGGTGGCGCGCGTGCCGGCACGCTGAGCTTCATCGTCGGCGGCGAGGCCGACGGCTATGCGCGTGCCGTGCCGCTGCTGGAAGTGATGGGCAAGAATCTGTTTCATGCCGGCCCGGCCGGCAGCGGTCAGGTCGCCAAGATCTGCAACAACATGCTGCTGGGCATCCTGATGAGCGGCACCGCCGAGGCGCTGGCGCTGGGGGTCAAGAACGGGCTGGACCCGGCCGTGCTCTCGGAGGTGATGAAGCAGTCATCCGGCGGCAACTGGGCGCTCAACGTCTACAATCCCTGGCCCGGCGTTATGGAAGCCGCGCCGGCCTCCAATGACTATCAGGGCGGTTTCCTGGTCGATCTGATGACCAAGGATCTTGGCCTTGCCTGGGAGATGGCGCTGGGCTCGAAATCGGCGGTGCCAATGGGCTCCCAGGCGCGTAATCTTTTCGTCCAGCATGCCGCCCAGGGCGCAGGACGCCTCGATTTCTCGAGCATCCAGCGCTTCTATCGCTGTGGCGAGGCGGATGCGTGAGCTGTCACGCCGCCAGCCGCTGACATGCACCCCGAGGACAACATCATCTGCAAGGAGCACCCCATGATTCGACCGGTCAGTGAGCTGGTGGCCGCCGCCGAGACGGAGATCGAGACCCTGTCGCCCCGCGAGCTGCGCGAGGCGCTGGAAGAAGCCCGCGCCGGCGGCACGCCGCTGACGCTGGTGGACATCCGCGATGTGCGAGAGCTGGAGCGGGAAGGGCGCATCCCCGGCGCCATCCACGCGCCGCGCGGCATGCTGGAGTTCTGGGTCGACCCGGCCTCGCCCTATCACCGTGCCGACTTCGCGCGCGAGGGGCGCTATGTGCTGTTCTGTGCCGGCGGGCTGCGCTCGGCACTGGCCACCAAGTCGCTCAAGGACATGGGTTTCGGGACGGTGGCCCATCTGGGTGGCGGCTTCGCGGCCTGGCGTGAGGCGGGGGGAGAGGTCGTCTCGCCCTTCATGCAGGGCAACTGACGCAGCGCTGGGATCCTCGGCGCGATCCGGCGTTGCCCCTCACCTGACACGCTGATGCTTTACACTGTTCGGCCCCGCTGGCGCCTCGCCGGTCGGGGTCGTTTTCTGTCCGGAGCCTGTATGTCTGACCCTGATACCCCTGCCACCCCCAAACGTGCCTCGTCTCGGCGTGGCACGCGCGATCTGGTGCGTGACCCGATCGCCTCGACGCTGGCGCGCATGACGGGGCCGGTGATCGGCGGCATCGTCACCATGATGCTGTTCAACCTGGTGGATGCCTGGTTCATCGCCCAGCTGGGCACGCCGGAGCTGGCGGCGGTGACCATGACCTTCCCGGTCACCTTCGGCGTGATCAGCATCGCCATCGGTCTGTCCATCGGCACCACCGCGGTGGTGGGGCGCCGGCTGGGGCGAGGTGAGCTCGAGACCGTCAAGGCGCGCACCACGGATTCCAGTCTGCTGGGGCTGCTGCTGGGGCTGGTGATGCTGGTGCTGGGGCTTGCCAGCATCGAGCCGCTGTTCGGGCTGCTGGGGGCCGATGACACCCTGATGCCGCATATCCGCGATTACATGCAGGTGTGGTATTTCGGCGCACCCTTCGTGTTGCTGCCGCGTGTGCTGGGCAGCGTGCTGCGCGCCGAGGGCAATACGCTGGTGCCCTCGCTGGTGATGGCGGCGGCGGGGGTGCTCAATGCGCTGCTCGACCCGCTGCTGATCTTCGGCATCGGTGGCTGGCAGGGCATGGGCGTGGCGGGCGCGGCGCTGGCCACGGTGCTGTCATGGCTGGCGATGACGCTGGGCTTGCTGGCATTGCCACTGCTGCGCGCGCGGCTCGATTTCCGTCACCTGAGCGTGACGCGGCTGGTGACGTCATGGCGCGAGGTCGGGGCGATCGGCCTGCCTGCCGCGCTGACCAGCGTGATGACGCCGATTGCCACCGCGCTGGTCACGCGTATCGTCAGTCAGCATGGTCACGCGGCGGTGGCGGCCTACGGCATCGGCTCACGCATCGAGTCGCTGGCGCTGATTCTGGTGCTGGCGCTGTCCATGACGCTGTCGCCCTTCATCAGCCAGAACGATGGTGCCGGGCAGCACAAGCGTGTGTGGCGCGCCATCCACGGCGTGCTGGCCTTCATTCTCGTCTGGCAGCTGGTGGTCTGGTTGGGGCTCGGGCTTGGCGGTGAGTGGATCGCGGCGCGCTTCGCCGAGAGTCAGGAGGTCGCGGGGCTGGTCAGCACCTATCTGTGGCTGATACCCGCCGCCCTCGGGGCCCAGGGCGTGATCATTCTCGCCAATTCCAGCCTCAATGCGCTGCACAAGCCGCGCCGCGCGATGGTGCTCTCGCTGGTGCGCCTATTCGCCTTGCTGGTGCCGCTGGCCTGGCTGGGCGGCGCCCTGTATGGCGTGATCGGCATCTTCGCCGGGGTAGCGACAAGTTACCTGTTGATGGGCGGCATCAGTTATCTGGCGCTGCGTTCGGTCCTCAGGCAGCGCGTCTGAGCCTGGTAGCGAGAGGACAGTCGTCGTGACGAAAAAAGCCGCCGTGGCCCGAGAGGGTACGGCGGCTTTTTCATGTCTGGCTTTCAGCGCCTTGGGCGGCTGTCTTCCAGTGCCCCAGGCGTCTTTTTCCCGTTGCCCCAGGCGGCTGTTTTCCAGTGCCTTAGGCGGCTGTTGCCCAGTGCCTTAGGCGTCTTCGTACTTGCACAGATAGGCGGATTCGACCGTGGTGCGTACCTCGAAGCTCTGGTTGGCTTCGACGATGAAGCTTTCACCGGCGGCGAGCTGATACCACTCTTCCGCGCCCGGCAGCAGTACCTGCATGTCGCCGCTGATCAGGGTCATGTATTCGCGTTGGCTGGTGGCGAACACGAATTCGCCGATGGCCATCACGCCGACCGTGGCAGGAAGGTCTGCGCTCTGGAAGGCGATGGAGGCCACCTGGCCGTCGAAGTAGTGGTTGGTGTTGAACATGGGAGGATTTCCTGGGTGAGCAGCGCTGTTGTTGTGGTCGATGTGTCTAGACGTGGTCGACGTGTGTTGTTGTGTTCGACTTGTGATGATCTGGCGTCGGGGTCAGCGCGGTGAGAAGCGGCGCGCCAGGCCGGTCTCGGCGATCATGCGCGTCGAGATCTCTTCGATCGAGAAGCGCGTGGTATCGATGTAGGGCACCTTGGAGCGGCGGAAGAGTGCCTCGGTCTGCTCGACTTCCTGCAGGCACTGATCGATCGAGCAGTAGCGGCTGTTGGGGCGACGCTCGGTACGGATGGCGGCCAGACGGCGCGGGTCGATGGTCAGCCCGAACAGCTTGTGACGATATTGCGCCAGTGAGGCGGGCATCTTGAGGGTGCCGGACTCGTCCAGGTCATCCTCGGTCAGCGGGTAGTTGGCCGCGCGGATACCGAACTGCAGCGCCAGATACAGCGAGGTCGGGGTCTTGCCGCAGCGTGAGACGCCGATGAGGATGACGTCGGCCTTGTCGTATTGATGCGTGCGCGCGCCATCATCGTTGTCGAGGGCGAAATGCACCGAATCGATGCGATTCATGTAGACGTCGTCCTGCCCGATGGAGTGGGTCTTGCCGACGCTGTAGGACGAGTGGGTGTCCAGTTCCTCTTCCAGTGGCTTGAGGAAGGTCGAGAAGATGTCGACCTTGAAGCCGGAGGATTCGGAGATGATGTCGCGGATGTTCTGGTCGACGATGGTGTCGATGATGATCGGGCGCTCGCCGTCATTGGCATGCGCGCTCTCGATGGCCTTGACCAGTGCCGTCGCCTTTTCGGCCGAATCGATGTAGGGCTTGGTCACCATGCGGATGTCGGTGTTCTCGAACTGGGCGAGCAGACTGCGCCCCAGGGTCTCGGCGGTGATGCCGGTGCCATCGGAAATGAAGAAGGCGGTTCGGGTCATGGAGGAAGCTCGTGAAGAACGAATCGAAGACACCAGCCCGCTCAGGCTGTTGCCCCGTGAAGACCCCAAGTGTCGGTGTTCACTGTCGAGCTTGCAATATCCGGCACAGGGCCAGTGGCGCGATATGAGAAATCCCGTGTTCCCGTTCTCTAAAAAAGCGCCTCATGACTACATTCCTGTAGCGGCCGTTCCTGGCTTGTCGACATGTTCGCCGACGATGGCGACATAACGTCTGAAACAGGCTCAGGGTTGTAGTCCTCCTCCACTGACTAGCCGGTTAGACCAATGGCTAATACTAGAGAGAGCTTGTTAGGGTGGCGTCATTGCTGAACGGAAGGCGGTTCATCGTCCTCCATCGGTCATTCGTTTCCATCCATTGGTACCAGGGGGTTCCCTTGTCACAGCAAGCCACATCCGAATACGTCGTCGATTTCGATCAGCTCGGCATGAACGATGTTGATCGCGTTGGCGGCAAGAACGCCTCGCTCGGTGAGATGATCTCCAATCTGGCCGATGCCGGTGTCACCGTGCCCGGCGGCTTTGCGACTACCTCCTATGCCTATCGCGAATTTCTGGCCCACGAAGGCCTCGACAAGCGTATCAATGCCGCCCTCGATGCCCTCGATGTGGACGACGTGGTCGAACTGGCGCGCGTCGGTGCCGAGATTCGTCAGTGGATCATCGACACGCCGCTGCCGCCGGCCTTCGAGGCCGAGATGGAACGTGCCTATGCCGAGCTTCAGGCCAGGCACCCGAATTTGAAGGTCGCCGTGCGCTCCTCCGCCACCGCGGAAGATCTGCCGGATGCCTCCTTCGCCGGTCAGCAGGAAACCTTCCTCAACATCGAAGGCTTCGACAACATCAAGCGTGCGGTTCACGAGGTGTTCGCGTCACTGTTCAACGACCGCGCCATCTCCTACCGCGTGCACAAGGGCTTCGATCACTCACTGGTCGCGCTGTCTGCCGGCGTACAGAAGATGGTGCGCTCCGAGACGGCCGCTTCCGGCGTGATGTTCACCCTGGACACCGAATCCGGCTACCGCGACGCCGTCTTCGTCACCGGCTCCTGGGGCCTGGGCGAGACCGTGGTGCAGGGCGCGGTCAATCCTGACGAGTTCTACGTCCACAAGACCACGCTGGCCGCCGGCCGCCCGGCGGTACTGCGCCGCAACCTGGGCTCCAAGCTGATCAAGATGGTCTACACCGACGACACCAGTGCGGGTCGCTCCGTCGAGACCGTCGACGTGCCGGTGCCGGACCGCCACCGTTTCTGCATCAGCGATGCCGATGTCGAGGCCCTGGCGCGCCAGGCCATGATCATCGAGAAGCACTACCAGCGTCCGATGGACATCGAGTGGGCGCGTGATGGCGACGACGGCAAGCTCTACATCGTCCAGGCGCGTCCGGAAACGGTCGTCAGCCAGGAAGAGGGCGGCAACCTCGAGCGCTTCCAGTTGCGCGAGAAGGGCCGCACTCTGGTCACCGGACGTGCCATCGGCCAGCGTATCGGCCAGGGCGCGGTGCGCGTGATCGACAACCCGGAGCAGATGGACAAGGTGCAGGTCGGCGACGTGCTGGTCACCGACATGACCGATCCGGACTGGGAGCCGGTCATGAAGCGCGCCTCCGCCATCGTCACCAACCGTGGCGGTCGTACCTGCCACGCGGCGATCATCGCGCGTGAGCTGGGCATTCCGGCCGTGGTCGGCTGTGGCGACGCGACCTCGGTGCTCGCCGAAGGCCGCGAAGTGACGGTCTCCTGCGCCGAAGGCGATACCGGTCACGTCTATGACGGTATCCTCAACTTCGATCGCACCGTCACCAGCGTCAACGAGATGCCGGAGATTCCGTTCAAGATCATGATGAACGTCGGCAACCCGGACCGCGCCTTCAGCTTCTCGCGTCTGCCGAATGCCGGTGTGGGCCTGGCGCGCCTCGAGTTCATCATCAACCGCATGATCGGCGTGCACCCCAAGGCGCTGCTCGACTACGCCACCCTGCCCATCGATCTGCAGCAGACCATCGATGCGCGCACCGCCGGCTACGCAAGCCCGGTCGACTTCTACGTCGACAAGCTGGTCGAGGGTATCTCCACCCTGGCGGCCGCCTTCCATCCGCAGAAGGTCATCGTGCGCATGTCGGACTTCAAGTCCAACGAGTACGAGAACCTGATCGGCGGCAAGATGTACGAGCCGGGCGAAGAGAACCCGATGCTGGGCTTCCGTGGCGCCTCGCGCTACGTGTCCGATACCTTCCGCGACTGCTTCGATCTGGAATGCCGTGCCCTCAAGCGCGTGCGTGACGAGATGGGGCTGACCAACGTCGAGATCATGGTGCCCTTCGTGCGTACCACCGGCGAGGCGGAGCAGGTCATCAAGCTGCTGGGCGAGAATGGTCTGGTGCGTGGCGAGAACGGCCTGCGCGTCATCATGATGTGCGAGCTACCGACCAACGCGCTGCTGGCGGATCAGTTCCTCGAGCACTTCGATGGCTTCTCCATCGGGTCCAACGACCTGACCCAGCTGACCCTGGGGCTGGATCGCGACTCCGGCATCGTCGCTCACCTCTTCGATGAGCGTAATCCGGCGGTCAAGCAGCTGATGTCGATGGCGATCCGTGCCTGCAAGGCGCAGGGCAAGTACGTCGGCATCTGTGGTCAGGGCCCGTCGGACCATCCGGAGCTGGCCAAGTGGCTGATGGAAGAGGGCATCGACAGCGTCTCCCTCAACCCGGATTCCGTGCTGGAAACCTGGTTCATGCTGGCGGACAAGGAGCTGGTGTAACCCAGGCTTCCCAGGATGGTGACCTGACGCGCTGAGGCGCAGACGGTCGTTGTCACCCAGGGCGCCCATCGCACTTAACGTGCGGTGGGCGCTTTTCGTTTCGTGCCTGAAACCTGAATGATTGGTCAGCTCGGGCATTGGACCAATGGGGGAGAAAGCAGCACAAAGACGCCAGTTAGTAACAAATGGCAACAAAATGATCTCGATTGCGCGACTAAATGATTATCTTTCTACCTTATGTAAAAAAGGCAGTCATTTATAATCCCAGCCACCCCGCTGACCACAATATCCATGGTGGCAATGACGGCAGGCCTCACCGGTAGCCAGCACTGCGGTGGCACGCAACAACCGACCTTTCAGACACAATCCAAGGTAGTCGTAACGTGAAACAGTCTTTATGGAAAAACATCGGCGTCCAGGTAGTCATCGCCATGATCCTGGGTGCAGGTGTCGGGGCGTACATGGGCGAAGACGCCTCGATGTTCGCGCCACTGGGTGAGCTGTTCATTCACCTGATCAAGATGCTGGTCGTGCCGCTGATCGCGGTCTCCATCGTGTCGGGAGCCGCCAATCTGGGCGACAGCCCTTCTGCCGGCAAGATCGGTATCTCCACCTTCGCCTTCTTCATGCTGACCTCTGCCGTGGCCGTGATGCTGGCGCTGGTGATGGGGCATGTCTTCCAGCCGGGCAGCGGAGTGGACCTGGAAAGCGCCAAGGGCATGTTCTCCAATGCCTATGCTGACAAGGGCAGCGTGCCGGGCGTGATGGACACCATTCTGGGCATGGTGCCGACCAATATCTTCGGTGCACTCACCGATGCCAATATCCTGCAGATTCTAGTGTTCTGCCTGTTCCTCGGCATTGGCCTGTCCAAGACCGGCGAGCGTGGCAAGCCGCTGATCGAAGGCCTCAATACCGTCATCGAAGCCTTCGTGTGGATGATCAACGTGGTGATGCTGATCGCGCCGATCGGCGTCTTCGGCCTGATGGCGGACGCCGTCGGCACCTTCGGCTTCGATGTACTGACGCTGGTGATGAAGCTGTTCCTCGTCTACATGGGCGCCATCCTCATCTACGGCTTCGTGTTCTACCCGCTGGTGGTCAAGTTCGGCTCTGACGTGCCGCTGGGCCGCTTCATGTCCGCGATGAAGAAGCCGCAGGCCGTCGCGCTGTCCACGGCGTCCTCCATGGCGACCCTGCCGGTCAACATGGAAGTCTGCGAGAAGGAGCTGGGCCTCAAGAACGCCACCTCTGCCTTCGTGCTGCCGCTGGGCGCGACCATCAACATGAGCGGCAATGCCATCTATTACGGGCTGGTGGCGATGTTCTTCGCCCAGGTCTTCAATGTCGACCTCGGCTTCTCCGCCTACGCCGCCATCGTGTTCACCGCGACTCTGGGTGCCATCGGTCAGGCCGGTGTGCCGGGGCCGTCGTTCCTGGTGGTCGCCGTGCTGCTGGCGGCCGGTATCCCCATCGAAGGCCTGCCGCTGCTGTTCGCGCTGGATCGTATCTTCGACATGACGCGCACCGCGCTCAACATCACCGGTGACGCTGCCTGCGCCGCCGTGGTGGACCGCTACGCGCGTGCCGATGATGCGGCTGCGGCCTCTCAGGCCAGTGGTCAGGCCGGTGCTAAGGCCGGCTCACAGACCGCTGAGCCCGCCAGCACTCGCTGAGTCCGCGACTTTGAACGCGAAACGCCCCCGCAACCTGCCTGGTTGCGGGGGCGTTTTCATTGCGGCGTGCACCGCGGCGCGAGACGGCGACTCAGGGCGTCGGCTGGGTACGGATCAGTGCTTCCTTGGCGGTGATGACGCCATTGTTGTCGGCGTAGAGATAGTCGCCCGGCACGATGGTGACGCCGGCGAAGGTGACCGGGATATCGCGCTGGCCTTCGCCGCGCTTGATGCTGGGGCGCGGGTAGCAGCCCAGTGCCTGCACGCCGAGGTTGGTGGCGTGGATCTCATCCACATCGCGGATGCAGCCATACATGATCACGCCGGCCCAGCCACTCTTGGCGGCCTGCTCGGCGAGCATGTCGCCCAGCATGGCGCAGCGCATCGAGCCACCGGCATCGACGACCAGGACGCGGCCTGCGCCGGGCTCCGCGACGGCTTCCTTGACCAGCGAGTTGTCCTCGAAGCACTTGATGGTCACGACTTCGCCGCCGAAGGACTCGACGCCGCCGTAGTTGATGAACAGTGGCTCGAGCACCTGCACGTCGGGGAACTCATCGCAGAGGTCGGGGGTGGAGATGGGGTGCGTCATGTCGGATTCCTTGTGCTGGGCGGCCGAGGCAGGCCGCTTGAGGGACGGAGCGCTTTGATTGCTGCAATGCCACAACCCCGAGAATGCCCGATACGCCAGGGCTTTGCATCTGTGCGAAGGGCTAAGCGGGCCTCGGGCACGCGCAAGCGGGGGGAGCGGGAAGGTCACGAGGACATGTTGCTGACTGGCGACGTCACAAGTAGTCAAAACGCCAATCTTGAAACACTGTTCTATATCTACCACGATGCTCCTGCAACCCATGACAGGCGCGGTCTTGTCGTCAGTACCTGGCCGGCAGCTGCCTGTGCCGCCCATTGGATCAAGGAGCAATACATGAGCAAGTCACGTCTTCTGGCCGCCCCGTTGGCTACCGTTTCCTTCGCCGCTCTCGCTCTGGCGCTCAGTGGTCATGCTCAGGCGGCTGGCAATGCCAGCGAAGGGCTCTACATCGGTGCCGGTACCGGCTTCTCCAGCCTTGAGAACGATGATTCCGATGAGGCCGGTGACTTCATCGAATCCGGCAGCGATGACTTCGATGTGGATGATGACGACAACGTCTACAAGGCCTTCGTGGGCTATCAGTACAACCCGTACTTCGCCACTGAGGCCTTCTACACCGACCTGGGGACTGTCCAGCTCAAGGGCAATGACTTCAGCAATACCGATCTCGAGTCCAAGGCCTACGGTGTCAACGTGGTGGGTATCCTGCCCATCGGTCAGTACTTCTCGCTGTTCGCCAAGGCGGGGATGGCCAAGTGGGAAACCGATGTCGATGGCAATCTGGGCAATTCCAGTGTCGATCTGAAGGACAACGACGGCTTTGATCCGGTCTATGGTGCCGGTGCACAGGTCAATCTGGACCCGTTCCTGATCCGTGCCGAGTACGAGCGCTATGACTTCGACAGCGATTATCAGGTGGATGCCTTCACCGCCTCGGTCGGCTACAAGTTCTGAGGCAGGGCGCTTGCACCCACCGAGCTTGTCGCAGGCATGAAAAAACGGGCCGTCCCTTGAGGGGCGGCCCGTTTCATTGTCTGGCATGACGCCAGTTGGCATGACGCCAATGCTGCTGTCAGAGGGGAGTCATGCAGTGGCGCATGACTCCCCGCCTGATCAGGCTTCCTGGGTGACCGGAATCACGTTGGAAGCGGCGTTCTGGAACTCTTCGATCTCATGGAAGTTCAGGTAGCGATAGATCTCGCCCGCCATGGCATCGAATTCGCCCATGTAGCCCTGATATTCCTCGACGGTCGGCAGACGACCGACCACGGCCGCGATGGCCGCAAGCTCGGCAGAGGCCAGGAAGACGTTGGCGCCGTCGCCCAGACGGTTCGGGAAGTTGCGCGTGGAGGTGGATACCACGGTGGACTTGGCAGCCACACGTGCCTGGTTACCCATGCACAGTGAGCAGCCCGGCATTTCCATGCGCGCGCCGGCACGGCCGTAGATGCCGTAGTAGCCTTCCTCGGTCAGCTGGTGCTGGTCCATCTTGGTCGGCGGTGCCAGCCACAGCTTGGTCTTCAGGCTACCGGCCGGCTGCTTCTCGAGCAGCTTGCCTGCGGCGCGGAAGTGACCGATGTTGGTCATGCACGAGCCGATGAAGACTTCGTCGATCTTCTGACCGGCGACGTCGGACAGCAGACGGGCATCGTCAGGGTCGTTCGGCGCGCACAGCACCGGCTGATCGATCTCGGCGAGGTCGATCTCGATGATCTCGGCGTATTCGGCGTCCTTGTCGGCACGCATCTGGCTCGGGTTGGCCAACCACTCTTCCATGCCCGCGATACGACGCTCGATGGTACGGGCATCGCCGTAACCGTTGGCGATCATCCACTTGAGCAGGGTGATGTTGGACTTCAGGTACTCGGTCACGCTCTCGTCGGACAGCGTGATGGTACAACCGGCGGCGGAACGCTCGGCAGAGGCGTCGGAGAGCTCGAATGCCTGTTCAGCCGTCAGATCTTCCAGACCTTCGATTTCCAGAATGCGGCCAGAGAAGGCGTTCTTCTTGTTGGCCTTGTCGACGGTCAGCAGGCCCTGCTTGATGGCGTACAGCGGGATGGCGTGGACCAGGTCACGCAGGGTGATGCCCGGACGACGTTCGCCCTTGAAGCGCACCAGGATGGATTCCGGCATGTCCAGCGGCATCACGCCAGTGGCGGCGGCGAAGGCCACCAGGCCAGAACCCGCCGGGAAGGAGATGCCCATCGGGAAGCGGGTGTGGGAATCACCACCGGTGCCGACGGTGTCCGGCAGCAGCATGCGGTTCAGCCACGAGTGGATGATGCCGTCGCCCGGACGCAGGGAGACGCCGCCGCGGTTCATGATGAAGTCGGGCAGGGTGTGGTGAGTCTCGACATCGACCGGCTTCGGGTAGGCAGCGGTGTGGCAGAAGGACTGCATCACCAGGTCGGCCTGGAAGCCCAGACATGCCAGATCCTTCAGCTCGTCGCGGGTCATCGGGCCAGTGGTGTCCTGGGAGCCGACGGTGGTCATCTTCGGCTCGCAGTACATGCCCGGACGCACGCCTTCCAGGTTGCAGGCCTTGCCGACCATCTTCTGTGCGAGGGTGAAGCCCTTGCCGGTGTCCTTCGGCTGTTCCGGCAGGCGGAAGACGTCAGACGCCTCCAGACCCAACTCGGTACGCGCCTTGTCGGTCAGACCGCGACCGATGATCAGCGGGATACGGCCGCCAGCACGCACTTCGTCCAGCAGGACCTGAGTCTTGAGGGAGAAGGTGGAGATGACTTCGTCGGTGTCGTGACGGCAGACCTTGCCTTCGTACGGGTAGATGTCGATGACATCGCCCATGGTCATCTTCTCGACGTCCATCTCGATGGGCAGGGCGCCGGCATCTTCCATGGTGTTGAAGAAGATCGGTGCGATCTTGTTGCCGATGCAGAAACCGCCGGCGCGCTTGTTGGGCACGAACGGGATGTCGTCGCCGAAGAACCACAGCACGGAGTTGGTGGCGGACTTGCGTGAGGAACCGGTACCGACCACGTCACCGACGTAGGCGACCGGGAAGCCCTTGGCCTTCACTTCCTCGATCTGGGCCAGCGGGCCGACGACGCCATCTTCCTGCGGGTTGATGCCTTCACGCGGGTTCTTGAGCATCGCGTTGGCGTGCAGCGGGATGTCCGGACGTGACCAGGCGTCAGGCGCCGGAGACAGGTCATCGGTGTTGGTCTCGCCCGGCACCTTGAAGACGGCCAGTGAGATCTTCTCGGCCAGTGCCGGCTTGGACAGGAACCATTCGGCGTCGGCCCAGGATTGCAGCACGGCCTGGGCGACGGCGTTGCCGGCCTTGGCGCGGTCAGCGACATCGTGGAAGGCGTCGAACATCAGCAGGGTGTGCTTGAGCTGTTCGCCGGCTTCCTTGGCCAGGCTTTCGTCGTCCAGCAGCTCGACCAGCGTGGCGATGTTGTAGCCGCCCTGCATGGTGCCGAGCAGCTTGACGGCATGTGTCTTGTCGATCAGCGGAGAAGCGGCTTCGCCACGTACGATGGCGGTCAGGAAGCCAGCCTTGACGTAAGCGGCTTCATCAACGCCCGGGGGAATGCGATTGGTGAACAGATCGAGGATGAACTCTTCTTCACCGGCCTGCGGATTCTTGAGCAGTTCGACCAGCTCGGCGGTCTGCTCGGCAGTCAGCGGCTTTGCCGGGATGCCCTGCTGGGCGCGTTCTTCAACCTGTTGACGGTAGGCTTCAAGCACGTGGGAGACCCTCATCTGTAATCGTGTCGAAATGCGCGGGCCAGTCGTCTTGAAGACGCAGGGCGGGGCACCTCGAGGCTTCTTGCGGGTAATTCAAGCGTCTTATTGCGAGCGAATCAGGCGCTACGGGGCGAATGCGAGTCTACTCAACTTTGTCGACAATGTTAAGGAGCGCCCAGTGGCGGGGGCTGAGACTTTGGTCGCCTATTACGGCATAACATTCTGATATTTCATCTGATTGTCAGGAAATCACGCTGAGCAAACACTATGCGGCAACCCTGATGACGCGCTGATGACGCCCAGCGCGGTGCTGACGAGAGGCCCTTTGGGCACCGACGGCGCGATGCTGTCGGCTCTCAGGTACGCACGGTATGATGGGGGTTACCCCGAATCACACTTTCCGCCTCCCCCGAGGGCCACATGAGCCGTATTCTTTCTCCTTGCGTAGGTGTCTGCTCCACTACGGTCGGCGATAGCGTCTGTCGCGGCTGCCAGCGTCATGATCATGAGATCCTGGCCTGGTTCGGCTATGACAGTGACCAACGTGCCCAGCGCATGCTGGCACTGGACGAGCTGCGCAGCCAGGTCGCCGCCCGCTGGCTGCGCGTCGCCGATGACGCCATGCTGGCCGAGCAGCTGACCCGCCATCGCATCCGTTTCCGTGCCGATCAGTCGGCGCTGTCACGCGCCGTTGAGCTGCTGCGCGTCGGGCGCACCCGCATCAAGGACCTGTCGGCATATGGCATCGCACCACTGGCCCATGCGCGAGAACTTGAGCCCGAACAGCTTTTTGCCCATATAAACGATGAAATCATGGTGGAAGCGGCAAAGCGTGCCGATAATGATATGAACTCCGTCGTTGAGGTGTCTCCTGTCAGTCAGCAGCAGACGCAAGCGAGCGAGACAAAAGACTGACGTGACAATGAATTCAATGACCGACGTGACCGAGCGCAATGTGATTGCGCCTGAGCAGAGCAAGCAGCATGATGATGTTCATGCTGGCCAGTATGGCGAGAGTGAGGCTGGGACGCGCGTGATCGCAGCGTCACAGGGGCCAAGCGATGAAGATACCGATGCCTTGCTGCCGGCCTCGCTGCTGGCCTTTCTGCCCTGCAGGACGCCCCTGAGCTGGGTCGAGGCGGCGCTTGAGAATCCGGAGCTGTTGCTGATCGACCATGCGCAGTGCGAGAAGAAAGCCGCCTCCACCGCCATGAGCCTGATGTACCGCTACGTGAACCGGCCACTGCTGTTGACCAAGATGTCACAGCTGGCGCGCGAAGAGCTGCTGCACTTCGAGCAGGTGGTCGGGCTGATGGAGAAGCGGGGCATCGTCTATCGGCATATCAAGGCCTCGCGCTATGCCGAAGCCCTGCGCCAGCAGGTCAGGGACGAAGACCCGCAACGCCTGGTGGACATCCTGCTGATCGGCGCCCTGATAGAGGCAAGGTCGTGTGAGCGCTTCGCGCGCCTCATCCCGTATCTGGAACCAGAGCTTGCAAAGTTCTATCGCACTTTGGTTAAGTCAGAAGGACGTCACTATGAGGATTACCTCATGTTGGCGGAGCAATACACCAATGAACCACTGGAACCCCGTCTCGCGGTGCTACGTGAAGTGGAACGAGAGCTGATCGAAACCCCCGATGCTGTCTTCCGCTTCCACAGTGGTCAGCCGAGCGCACGACGGGCAGCGCGCGCCTCGGCCAGGGTGGGTCGGGACGCGATGGATCAAGGCACGAGAGACTAAGGCAAGGATCAAGGACAGGGGATCACCGGCGCCGTGGCAGGGCTGGCGTTTCGTTCGCGACTTTGAAATGGATGACACATGACGCAGGAAACATCTGGTCAAGCTCAACTGGCACTGCTGGGACATTTCCAGCTGACGTTGGGTGATGACACGCTGACTCAGTTCAGCTACGACAAGGTCAAGGCGCTACTTCTGCATCTGCTGCTGCATGATCAGGCCGTCTCCCGTGCCGGGTTGGCGGAGTTGCTATGGCCGGATCAGGGTCTGTCCTCCGGACGGACCAACCTTCGCCACGCCTTGCACTGTCTGCGTCAGAGTCTCGGCGAAGAGGCTGACAACCTGTTGACGGTGTCGCGCCAGACCATCGCGCTCTCGCTGCCGGAGCACTGGGAGCTTGATCTCGACGAGCTCAACGGCCTGCTGCTGGCACCGCCCTCCGTCGCCACCCTGGGGGAGATTCTCACCCTGTATCGTGGCGACCTGGTCGAGGAGCTTTCCTTGACCCAGTGCCCTGACTTCCAGCGCTGGATGATCAAGGTGCGTGGCGAGTGGCGTCAGCGCGTCATCCAGTTCGCCGAGCGGGTGCTGGCCACGGACGAGCCGCTGCCCGATGACGTGCTGCGTACGCTGGTCAGCCGCTTCTCCGGTTACGGCCCCTTCCATGAGCGTCTCGTGCGTCAGCTGGCCGAAGGCGGCCAGTCGGCCGCGGCCCATGAGCAGTTCAATGCCTTCCTGCAGCAGCTGGCGCTCTCCGGTCAGCAGCCGGACCCCGGCTTCCTGCAGCTGGCGCGCTACTGGTCCGATGGCAAGAGCGAGACCATGAGTGCCATGACGCCGCAGGGCGCCATCTCACGGACCCTGTCGCTGGACAGCGCACCGCTGCGCGAAGAGGAAATCGATCACCGTCAGCTGTCGGTCATGGCCATTCGCCTGAGCGTCAAGGACAGTCATCGTGACCGCGTCTGGGCGCGTGCCTGCCTGACGCTGCAGATCGAGTTGTTGCGCTGGCTGGAGCAGCAGTGTCATCACCTGGGTGGCTTCTGGCTGCCGGGCGCCACGGGTGGCGTGGGCCTGGCATGCTTCGGTACCCACGGCCCGGCGCATCAGCTCGCCGAGCTGGTCGCGCTCTATGAGCACTGCAGCAAGGCGATCCCCGATGAGATCGCCAAGCTGTGGGACGGCGAAGGCAAGCCGCCGGCCTTCTCGCTGTCGGCGGGCCTGCACTCCGGTCAGGTCATCTACCTGCCGGAGCGCCAGCTGGCCGACCCGCTGGGTCAGGTCACGCAATATTCCCTCGAGTTGATGACCGCCGCCGAAGGCAGCGAGCTGGTGATCTCCCAGGAAGCCAGTCAGCACATGCCGCCGGCACTGGACCTGCAGCCCCGCTTGACCTCGCGCCTGTTGGCCGCTGACGGTCGCGTGCGTCTGCGTGCGCTGGTGCTGGGCAGCAGTGTCGCCACTCGCGAATCCTCGCTGCCGACCTTGATCGGTCGCGAGGGCGAGCTGCGTCGCCTGCGTGATGCGCTGGCCCGCGCCAGCATCGGCCTGCGCCAGAGCGTGCTGGTCAGTGGCAACTCCGGCATGGGCAAGTCGGCCTTGATGGTCAATTTCCGTCAGCTGGAGCAGAGCCAGGATGTCGGACTGTGCTGGATGCCGACCACGCGTCTCTCGCAGCTTGAGCCCTACAGTGTCGTGACGGCGCTGATTCGCTGGCGTCTGGACGGCAATATCGATCGCGAAAGCGTCGAGCAGCTGTTCGAGTCTTCCGAGGCGTTGCAGGGCATCAGCGAGGAAGTGCGTCGCTCCTTCCATGCGGTGCTCGGCACGGCGGAAGATACTGCCGAAGACGAAGTGCTGATCCAGTCCAGCGAGACGGTCGAACGCGTCGTGCGCGTGCTTCACCTGGTGATCGAGAAGTCAGCCAGCCTGCGCCCGCTGGTGATGATGATCGATGACCTGCAGTGGCTCGACGAGCCGTCGCTCAAGGTGCTGGCTGGCCTGCAGGCGCGTCTGCCGATCAACATCGGCTTCATGCTGGCCGCGAGCCACAACGGTCGCGACAGCCTGGCGGTCAAGCTCAACTGGGACCAGCACATCGCGTTGGGTCGCCTCGATCCGATGCAGGTCTCGCGCCTGCTGTCGCACCTGTCACGTCGCTATCGCCTGCACCTGAGTCCACGCATGCGCAGCCAGCTCATCGAGCGCTGCGATGGCGTGCCGCTCTACCTGCAGGAAATCTGCCGTCGTCTCGACATGGACCGCCGCGAAGGGCGTCCGGTGCAGCTCGACGAATTGCCCAAGGGCCTGATCGGCCTGCTCTCCAGTCGTATCGATCAGCTGGAAGAAGGGCGCGATGTCGCCCACGCCGCCGCGGTATTGGGGCGTGTCTTCAAGCTGAGCTTCGTGCGCCAGAGCTGTGAATTCGAGGAGGGCCGCCTCAAGCGCGCCATCGAGAACATGCAGCGTCTGGAGATCATCGAGGCCTGCAGCAGCGACAGTGAATTCGACTACCAGTTTACCCATCAGCTGATCCAGGAAGCGGCCTACCTGTCGTGTCCGCGGGATGTGCGGCGCCGGATTCACCATCAGGTGGTCGCGCTGATCGAGGACAAGTATCCCGCCTGGATCAGTCGTCACCCCGGCTACTTCGCCGTTCACCTGCGCAAGTCGCAGAACTTCAGCCGTGCCGCGCGTTACTTCGAGCTCTCGGCGCGCGAGGCGCTCAAGATCAGCGCCAACCGCACCGCGCTCAAGATGGCGGACAACGGCCTGGCCTGCCTCAAGCATGTCGATGGTCAGGAGGAGCGCGAAGTCAGCCTGCTGACGGTACGTGGCCAGTCCGGCTTCGCGCTGGAAGGCCATGGCTCACGCATCGCCCACGAGAGCTTCGTGCAGGCGCGCAACCTGCTCAGCAGCCCTGCGCTGGTCGAGGACGACGAGCCGGACCTCGAGCAGGCCTTCATCGTCAAATGGGGCCTGTGGGTCGGTTGCAGCGAGCGTCATGCCCACGCCGATGCCTTCGCGCTGGCCTCGGGCCTCAGCGAGCTGGCGGAAGAGCTTTCCGATGATCGCTATCGTCGCCTGGCCGATTATGCGCGTGCCCACTGCGAGTTCTGGGCCGGCCGCGTGCGTGTGGCGGGCGAGCACCTGGATGAGATCGATCCGGTCAACCATCCGATGGTGCTCGAATGGCTGCCGTTCAGCGATCACCCGCAGGTGGCGGCCTCCTGTCTGCAGAGCTGGACATCGTGCCTGCGCTGCGACTACGTGAAGGCCGAGCAGCAGGCCGAGGCGGCGATTCGCATGGCCGAGCAGATCGGTCAGCCCGGTTCGCTGGCGATGGCGTTGATGTTCTCCACCTCCCTGTATCGCCAGCTGGGCCACACCCATCTGGCGACCCAGCGCGCCGAGCGGGCCCTGGAAGTGACGCGTTCAGCGGACCTTCACCTGTGGCACATGGCAGCGCATGGTGTGCTGGGCTGGGCGCGGGCGATGAATGGCGACCGCGATGGCCTGTCCATGCTGCAGTCGAGCATGAACGAGTTCGCGGAGCTGACCGGACGCGAGCGTCATCAGCGCCCCAACCTGTGGTACATGGACGCCGTGATGGCGCTGGGCGAGCACGCTGCCGCTGAGGAATACATGGAGAAAGTGCTGCTGGTCGCCCAGGAGCGCAATTCCTTCTACCTGTCAGAAGTCAGCTATCTGGTCGCGAGCCTGCGCAGTGCTCAGGGGCTGCCGCTGGAGAAGGTACGCTCCCTGATCGAGCAGGGGCTGTCCTACTCCATCGAGCAGGAAAACACTCACCATGAAGCCATGGGGCTTGCCACCTGGCTGCGTCTGGTCGATGCCCATGATGCCGAGCGGTGTCAGCGTCTGAAGGTGTTGCTGGAAGAGCTTCCGAGCGCCGATGCCCCCGCGGTACTGGGCTGGCATCAGCTGGTGGAGATCGCCGAGGGGCGTGCGCGCCGCAAGGCATCGTCACCGGCCTGAGCGAAGCGTCTGGCGCAGCGAAGCGCCTGATACTGTGAGAGCGTAAGAAAAAAGCCCCGCTGCCGTGATCGGCAGCGGGGCTTTTTGGTGTGTGCAAGCGATCAGCCGTGGGTGATCGCATCGACCAGCGGCAGCGCAAATTCACGCAGCTCCGGCCCCTGGCCACGGGCGATGATGTCGAAGGCCTGAGTCGGGCGCCAGTCGCCGAGCACGATGCGGCGTGCCGGCTCGCCATCGATCTCGAGTTCATGCACCGCCGGGCGATGCGTATGGCCATGGATCAGCGTGCGCACGTCGTGCTCACGCATCTCGCGCACCACTTCCTCGGGCGTGACGTCCATGATCGCCTCGTCCTTCTCGCTGTTGGTCTCGCCGGACTGCATGCGCAGTGACTGGGCCAGCGCCAGACGCTGCTCCAGCGGCATGGCCAGAATCTGCGCCTGCCACTGAGGGTCGCGGGTCATGGCGCGGAACTTCATGTAGGCCTCGTCGCGGGTGCACATGCTGTCGCCGTGCATCAGCAGCACGCGCTCGCCGTCCAGCTCGATCACGCTCGGGTCGGGCAGCAGCGTCACGCCGGCCTCGGCCGCGAAGGTCTCGCCGACCAGGAAGTCGCGATTGCCGTGCATGAAGAAGATCGCGGTGCCGCGCTCGGCGATGCGCTTGAGCGCAGCGCTCATGCTGTCGGTGAAGTCGTTGCGATAGTCATCGCCGACCCAGACCTCGAAGATGTCACCCAGCAGGAACAGACGCTCGACGGCAGGCTGGCAGGTAGCCAGACGTGCCAGATAGTCGAGGAAGCCCTGGGCGATCTCGGGCGTGTCGGGTTGCAGGTGCAGGTCGGAGATGAAGAGGGTGGTGGCAGTCGTGTTCATGGTCGGGGTCCGCGAAGGTGGGCGGTCAGCAGGGCATCGCAAGGGCGCACTGCCGTGGGAGTTCATAACGCAAACCGCCCAGCCTGGCACTCGCGATCACGAGGCAAGGCCGGGCGGCAGGCACGCCTTGCGGCGTGATCAGGCGAAATCGCTTATTCGGTGATTTCAGCGCTGGTGATGATCACGTCTTCTGCCGGCACGTCGGCGTGGCCGTCGCGACGGGTGGTCTTGACCGCTTCGATCTTCTCGACCACGTCCATGCCTTCGACGACCTTGCCGAACACGCAGTAACCCCAGCCCTGGCTGGTCTTGCTGGTGAAGTTCAGGAAGTCGTTGTCATTGACGTTGATGAAGAACTGGGCGCTGGCGGAGTGCGGGTCCATGGTGCGAGCCATGGCCACGGTGCCGCGGTCGTTCTTGAGGCCGTTGTCGGCTTCGTTCTCGATCACGCCATTGGTCGGCTTCTGGTTGAAGTCGGTGTCAAAGCCACCGCCCTGAACCATGAAACCCGGAATGACGCGGTGGAAAAGGACATTGCTGTAGTGGCCTTCACGCACGTACTGCTCGAAGTTGGCCGCGGTCTTCGGGGCCTTCTCGTGGTTGAGTTCGAGGGTGATATCGCCGTAGTTGGTGTGAAGAACGATCATTCGGGCTTCCCGGTCATCTGTCTTGCTCAAGTGTCAGGCAGGCGCGGCTTCATGGCATCGCCTGCGGGCGTCGCGCTATAATAGCGGCTTTGCATCCAGACACGAAAGCCTGAGCGGGCGGCAGGCGCGTGGATGCAGCCCCGATCATCCGTCTTGTTGTCCTTGCGCACGTTCGTTCAACCACATGACGACCCGCAATACGACGCCCAGGAACCACACAGAGGTGCAGCGAAACTTCATGAGTACCGAGACCCAGAGCGCCCCGAACTTCGTGCTTAACCAGATCCGCGAAGAACTCGAGGCCGGCCGTGCCGATAAGGTTGTCACGCGTTTCCCGCCGGAGCCCAATGGCTTCCTGCATATCGGGCACGCCAAGTCGATCTGTCTGAACTTCGGTCTGGCGCAGCAGCTCGGTGGCGATTGTCACCTGCGCTTCGATGACACCAACCCGGCCAAGGAAGAGCAGGCCTATATCGACGCCATCAAGGAAGACGTCGAATGGTTGGGCTTCGAGTGGGCCGGCAAGGTGCGCTTCGCTTCCGATTATTTCGACCAACTCTATGCCTGGGCCCAGCACCTGGTGCGCGAAGGCAAGGCCTATGTCGATGACCTGTCGCCGGACGAGATTCGTGAATATCGTGGCACGCTTAAGGAGCCGGGTCGCCCGAGCCCATACCGTGAGCGTAGCCCCGAGGAAAACCTCGACCTGCTCGAGCGCATGAAGAAGGGCGAATTCGGCGAGAGCGAGAAGGTGCTGCGTGCCCGCATCGACATGGCGGCGCCCAACATCAATCTGCGTGATCCGATCCTCTATCGTATCCGCCATGCCAGCCATCACCAGACCGGCGACAAGTGGAAGATCTACCCGTCCTACGATTTCACGCATGGTCAGTCTGATGCGCTGGAAGGCGTGACGCATTCCATCTGCACGCTGGAATTCGAGGACCATCGCCCGCTGTATGAGTGGTTCCTGGCCAACCTGCCGGTACCGGTCACGCCGCGTCAGATCGAGTTCGCGCGCCTGAATCTGGATTACACCGTCACTTCCAAGCGCAAGCTGAAGCTGCTGGTGGACGAAGGCGTCGTCGATGGCTGGGATGACCCGCGCATGCCGACCATCTCGGGCATGCGTCGTCGTGGCTACACGGCCGCTTCCATTCGCAAGTTCTGCGACATGATCGGCGTGAGCCGCGCGGATGGCGGCATGGTCGAGATTGGCATGCTGCACCACGCCATCCGTTCCGACCTGGAAGACAACGCGCTGCGGGCCATGTGCGTGCTCAATCCGCTCAAGGTGGTGTTGACCAACCTGCCGGAAGGTCATGAGGAAGTCTTCGAGGTGCCCGGCCATCCGGCACGTGACGACATGGGCACGCGCCAGATTCCGCTGACCCGTGAGCTGTGGATCGACGCCGATGACTTCATGGAAGATGCGCCGAAGAAGTTCTTCCGTCTCGCGCCCGAGAAGGAAGTGCGTCTGCGCAACGGTTACGTCATCCGCTGTGATGAAGTGATCAAGGATGAGGCCGGCGAGATCGTCGAGCTGCGTTGCAGTGTCGACCTCGATACCCTCGGCAAGAACCCGGAAGGCCGCAAGGTCAAGGGTGTCATCCACTGGGTCAGCGCCGAGCACGCGGTGCCGGTCGAGGTGCGTCAGTACGAGAACCTGTTCCTGGAAGCCGAGCCGGACCGTGACAAGGATGTCGACTTCCTTGAGCACCTCAATCCGAACTCGCTGAGCATCGTCAAGGGCTTCGGTGAGCCGAGCCTGCGCAATGCCGCGCCGGAAACGCGTTACCAGTTCGAGCGTATCGGCTACTTCGTCGCCGACCGCCATGACTGCGTCGATGGCGCGCTGGTCTTCAACCGTACCGTCAGCCTGAAGGACGGTTGGGCCAAGGCCCAGAAGAAGGGTTGATGGCAGCCAGGCCTCCTGCGGGAGGCCTGCTGGCACGACTTTTGACCCGCTTCACGGCCCGTAGGCTGATCCTGTACCTTCGATGACGAAGCTGCATGACCGGCCTGCGGGCCGCTCCATTTCGCAAGGCTGACAGCGCACTGTCAGCAAAGTAGCCAAGGGCGATGACTGAATGATTTCACTCGAAGATGCCGCGAGCACACTGTCCATCTACAGTACCCTGAGCCGGACCAAGGCACCCTTCGTGCCATTGGAAGGCAACAAGGTGCGCATGTACGTCTGTGGCGTGACGGTCTATGACCTCTGTCACATCGGCCATGCGCGTGTGATGGTGGCCTTCGACATCATCACGCGTTACCTGCGTGCGCGTGGCTATGACGTCACCTATGTGCGCAACATCACCGATATCGACGACAAGATCCTCAAGCGTGCCGACGAGAATGGCGAAGCCTTCGAGGCGCTGACCGAGCGCATGATCCAGGCGATGCACGAAGACGAGGGGCGTCTGGGGATCCTGCGTCCTGATCGCGAGCCACGGGCGACCGCGCACATCGGCGATATCATCGCGATGACCGAGACGCTGATCGACAAGGGCTTTGCCTACGCGGCCAGCAACGGTGATGTCTACTACCGTGTGCGTCGTTTCGAGGGCTACGGCAAGCTCAACAACCGTCAGCTCGATGACATGCAGTCCGGCGCGCGCGTGGAAGTGGAAGAGGCCAAGGAAGACCCGCTCGACTTCGTGCTGTGGAAGGCCGCCAAGCCGGGCGAGGCCAGCTGGCCGTCTCCCTGGGGCGCGGGCCGTCCGGGCTGGCATATCGAGTGCTCCGCGATGTCGACCTGCTGCCTGGGCAACACCTTCGATATCCACGGCGGCGGGCCGGACCTGACCTTCCCGCATCACGAGAACGAGATCGCCCAGTCCGAAGCCGCCACTGGCCAGCAGTATGCCAATGTGTGGATGCACGCCGGCGCGGTGCGTGTCGGGCAGGACAAGATGTCCAAGTCGCTGGGCAACTTCTTCACGATTCGTGATGTGCTGGAGCAGCACAACCCGGAGGTGGTGCGTTATCTGCTGGTAGCCAGCCACTACCGTAGTGCGATCAGTTACGAGGCCAACTCGCTGGATGAGGCGCGTCGCTCGCTGGAGCGCTTCTACAATGCGCTGGAGAACGTTACGCCCGAACAGGGCGAGGCGTCAGGCGACTGGCGGGCACGCTTCGTGGCTGCCATGGATGACGACTTCAATACGGCCGGTGCGCTGTCGGTGCTGTTCGAGTTGGCTCGCGAGCTGAACCGTGCCAAGAAGGAGGCACCGCAGCAGGCGCCGGCGCTGGCCTTCGAGCTGACCGCGCTGGGCGGCCTGCTGGGGCTGTTTGGCCAGGACCCGGCGGTCTTCCTCAAGGGCGATACTGCCACATTGGCGTTGTCGGAAGACGAGATCCAGGCGCAGATCGAGGCGCGTGCTGCCGCCAAGAAGGCCAAGGATTTCGCGGGTGCTGACCGTATTCGTGACGAGCTGGCCGCTCAGGGCATCATCCTCAAGGATTCCCGCGAGGGGACGACCTGGGTGCTGGAAGGCTGATGCGGTTGGCATGACGCATTGTCGCCGCGAAAATGTCACCGCGAAAAAAAAACCGCCGTCCCGAGAGGGGCGGCGGTTTTTTTTGGCCAGTCGGGCGGGGATCGCTCTCAGGCAGCGGCTGATCAGCTGGCGAGGCGCTTGACCATGGCCTCGACCATGCGCGAGGACTGACGTGCGGCGACGTGCAGGAATTCCTCGAAGGATTGGCTGTTGTTGTCCTTGCCGGCGATGTCAGACAGCGCGCGGATGACCACGAACGGCATCTCATAGACGAAGCAGGTCTGGGCGATGGCGGCGGCTTCCATCTCGGCGGCCAGCATGTCCGGGAAGCGCGAGCGAGTCAGCGCGACCAGCTCCGGGTCTGCCATGAAGATGTCGCCGGTGCAGATCAGGCCTTCACGTGCCTTGATCTCGCCCTGGGCTTCGACGCACTCACGCGCGACCTTCACCAGTGCCGGGTCTGACGGGTAGGCGGCCGGCATCTGCGGTACCTGACCGTATTCGTAGCCGAACACCACGGCATCGACGTCGTGGTGACGCACTTCGCTGGAGATGACCACATCGCCGATCTCCAGATCAGAGGCGAAGCCCCCGGCGGAGCCGGTATTGATGATGGCGTCCGGCTGGTAGTGCTCGATCAGCTGGCAGGCGCCAACGGCGGCGTTGACCTTGCCGATGCCGGACTGCAGCAGCACGATCTTGAGGCCGTGCAGCTGGCCGACGTGGAAGGTGGAGCCGGCATGTTGAGTCGTGGTGCTGTCTTCCAGCAGCTCGGCGAGGATGGCGACTTCCTCGGCCATGGCGCCGATGATGCCAAGTGTCTTGAGGGGCATGGTGAAATCCTGAAGCAGGGCCTGCGGGGCATCCTGTCATGCGATGCCCCGCGGCCGGGGGAGGTGTCAGCGAGAGGGTGCGTGCTTACTTGCCGGCCAGCTGGGCATCGTGCAGCTCGGCGGCGAACAGGGTGTTCTCCAGCAGCGAGGCAACGGTCATCGGGCCGACGCCGCCCGGTACCGGCGTGATCCAGCCTGCGCGCTCCGCTGCCGGGGCGAACTCCACGTCACCGACCAGCGAGCCGTTGTCGAGGCGGTTGATGCCCACATCGATGACGATGGCGCCTTCCTTGATCCACTCACCCTTGACCAGGCCCGGCTTGCCGACGCCGACCACGACGAGGTCTGCCTGGCGGACCTTGCTCTCCAGGTCCTTGGTGAAGCGGTGGCAGACGGTGGTGGTGCAGCCGGCCAGCATCAGCTCCAGTGACATTGGGCGACCGACGATGTTGGAGGCGCCCACGATGGTGGCGTCCATGCCGCGCACCTGCAGGCCGCTCTCGGACAGCAGCGTCATGATGCCCTTGGGGGTACAGGGGCGCATTACCGGCAGGCGCTGCGCCAGACGACCGAGGTTGTAGGGGTGGAAGCCGTCCACGTCCTTGTCGGTTCGGATGCGCTCGAGAATCGGGCGTGAGTCGAGATGCGCCGGCAGCGGCAGCTGCACCAGGATGCCGTCGATGCTGGTGTCGTCATTCAGCTGGTCGACCAGGGCTTCCAGTTCCTGCTGAGTGGTGTCAGCGGACAGGCGGTGCTGGGTGGAGAGGATGCCAGCCTTCTCGCAGGCGAGGTGCTTGTTGCGGACATAGACCTCGGACGCCGCGTCTTCACCGACCAGCACGACGGCAAGCCCCGGAATACGTTCACCGGCATCACGACGCGCATCGACCTGACGACCTACCTGTTGGCGTACGCGTTCGGCAATGGCCTTGCCATCTATCAGTTGTGCTGACATCAGCGATCATTCCTTCTCGTGGGCGATAAATGCAGGAGGGACAACGATGGCCAATTTTCGCATGCCTTGCCCTCCAGTCAACGCCGAATGACGACCTTGGTCGAAAGCTGTCATGGCTGTCAGGTCTTTCGCAGGCGCCCGACAATGCAGAAGACGGCGCCAGGAGGCAGGCGAGAGTGGGGTCATGCCATGCGGTTGTCGCCTTGACGCTCCCTCTGTAGAGGCGCAAGCAGAGGTAGAAGCAAAGGGGGAGACAAAGGGTGAAGCAGAGGGCGGAGTAAGGAGAAGGGTGGGGTAGATGGGAGAGGGCGGATGGCAGAGAGGCAGAAGGCGTGAAGACGAGAGCCAGTCCACCGGCGGCGCTCAGCCGTCGCAAGTCATCACTGCGTCAGTGGCAGAAGCGATGAGAGGCATGGTGTCTTGTATCAGCAAGGAGAGATGTCGGGGGGCTGCAGGGATGAAAGCCCGCGACATGACATTGGCATGACAGCGCGAGGGGCAAACGATTCTTTTGGAAAGAATTCACGTAAGGGCTTGACCGCAGACGAAAGTTCGGTAGAATACGCCTCGCATCGACGGGGTTCGACGGTCGGTTGAAGACGGTTTCGGGATATAGCGCAGTCTGGTAGCGCGCCTGCTTTGGGAGCAGGATGTCGGGGGTTCGAATCCCTCTATCCCGACCACTTGAATACAACGTATCGCAAGGCTTCGGTCTTCTGAAACAGTATTCAGGGCTTTGTCCGGAGGTTGACTCGCAGCATTAGTTTCTGCGCCTATAGCTCAACCGGATAGAGCAACGGCCTTCTAAGCCGTAGGTTGCAGGTTCGAGTCCTGCTGGGCGTGCCATCGAGATGACGTTTGTCATCGAAGTGGATGTCGGAATGCTCTTCATTGAGCCTGATGACTGCGACCAGACGATGTGAAGATGTTCATGCAGTGGTGGGTGTAGCTCAGTGGTAGAGCCCCGGATTGTGACTCCGGTGGTCGTGGGTTCGAACCCCATCATCCACCCCATTGCATGTCAGCTTGAGCAGTATCAACGAGATGGAGACGGCAGGCTTTCTGTCCAACCTCCAGAAGTGGTGGGTGTAGCTCAGTGGTAGAGCCCCGGATTGTGACTCCGGTGGTCGTGGGTTCGAACCCCATCATCCACCCCACGTCTCGATGAATATCAGGATGCTGCCTGGCCCACTTGGGCGGGCGGCATGCCGCAAAAGGGGGAGAAGGCCAATGGCTTTCTCCTCCTTTTTTTTGGTTTTTTCGCACTGCTCCATGCATGACGATTCCGGGTTGCCGGGCGCTCCAAGTGCCTGTCTGGCGGGTAGGTGGAGCAGAAAATGGCCGGGGTCCTTGAATAACTTGGACCAAGGCACCATATGAAAGGGTCATATCCGCGCTTGCCAGCGCGTGGCGGGGTTTCTACAATCTTCGCCTTTATGATTCGAACGCCACCAGTGGGTAGAGGAACTTTCATGCAAGCTTCTGTCGCAACGACTTCTCCGATCGAGCGCACGGTCACCATCACGGTGCCGGCTTCTGAAGTCGACCAGGCCGTCAACGCCCGTCTTCTGGAAACCGCCAAGACCGTTCGTCTGAACGGCTTCCGCAAGGGCCACGTGCCGATGGCAGTGGTGCAACAGCGTTACGGCAAGGACGTGCGCAACGAAATCGTTGGCGAGATCATGCGCCAGCATTACGTGACCGCCGTCACCGAAAACGAACTGAACCCGGCTGGCTGGCCGAAGATCGACGCGACCGTCGATGAAGCCGGCAAGGATCTGGAGTTCGTCGCGACTCTGGAAATCTACCCGGAAATCGAACTGAAGCCGATCGAAGGCGCTGAAATCGAGCGTCCGCAGGCTGAAGTGACCGACGCCGACGTCGAAGAGATGATCGAGACCCTGCGCAAGCAGAACGCCTCCTGGACTGACGTCGAGCGCGCTGCCGCCGACGGCGACCAGGTCAAGATCGACTTTGAAGGCTTCCTCGGTGAAGAGGCCTTCGAAGGCGGCAAGGCAGAAGGCCACGAGCTGGTGCTGGGCTCCAACAGCTTCATCCCGGGCTTCGAAGAGCAGCTGGTCGGCGCTGCTGCCGGCGACGACAAGGAAATCAAGGTTTCCTTCCCGGCTGACTACCAGGCCGAGCACCTCGCCGGTCAGGAAGCGACCTTCAAGGTCAAGGTCCACGCCGTCAAGGCTCAGGAACTGCCGGAAGTGAACGAAGAGTTCATCGCCCAGTTCGGCCTGGAAGCTGCCGATGTCGAAAGCTTCAAGGTGGAAGTTAAGAAGAACATGCAGCGTGAGCTGAAGAACGCGATCGAGAATCGCGTCAAGCAGCAGGTGCTGGCCGAACTGACCAAGGCCAACGACATCCTCGTGCCGCAGGCTCTGGCCGACCAGGAAATCGACGGTCTGAAGCGTCAGGCTGCACAGCAGTTCGGTCTGGGCGAAGACTTCGACGTCTCCCAGCTGCCGGGCGAGCTGTTCCAGGACCAGGCGGTCCAGCGCGTCAAGACTGGCCTGCTGCTCAGCGAAGTCGTCAGCAGCAACGAGATGGACGTCAGCGACGAAGAGCTGAATGCTCGCGTTGAAGAAATGGCTCAGCAGTACCAGGACCCGGCTCAGGTCACCGAGTACTATGGTTCCAACGAACAGGCTCGCAACCAGCTCAAGTCCGTGCTGCTTGAAGAGAAGGCCGTTGACAAGCTGCTGGCACAGGCTCAGGTTAAGGACGTTGCCATGTCCTACCAGGAAGCCCTGCAGGCTGCACAGCAGCAGGAAGAAGCAGAAGAAGAGGCTGCTGAAGCCGAAGGCGAGCAAGCCTGAAGCTTGGTTGACCCCTAGTGCTTGCTAGACCAGGACCCGGCTACGGCCGGGTCTCTGGTCAGTGGGCGGGGTAAAGTGGCATGCTCAATGGATATCAATGTCATCGGATGAAGGAAGCCCCCATGAACGACTTCGACATCAAGAATGCTGGCGGTCTGGTTCCGATGGTTGTCGAGCAGAATGCTCGCGGCGAACGGGCCTATGACATCTATTCCCGCCTGCTGAAGGAGCGGGTGATCTTCCTTGTGGGTCCGGTTGAGGATTACATGGCCAATCTGGTCGTGGCTCAGCTGTTGTTCCTCGAGTCTGAAAACCCGGACAAGGACATCCATCTGTACATCAACTCGCCGGGCGGCTCCGTGACTGCAGGGATGGCGATCTACGACACCATGCAGTTCATCAAGCCCGACGTGTCCACCGTGTGCATCGGCCAGGCAGCCAGCATGGGTGCCTTGCTGCTGGCAGGCGGTGCCGCCGGCAAGCGCTACGCGCTGCCGAATTCCCGCGTCATGATCCACCAGCCGCTGGGCGGCTATCAGGGTCAGGCCACGGATATCGAGATTCACACCAAGGAAATCCTGACCATCCGTGAGAAGCTCAATCGCATTCTCGCGCACCACACTGGCCAGGACTTCGACACCATTGCCAATGATACTGACCGTGACAACTTCATGGCGGCCAATCAGGCAGTGGAGTACGGCCTGATCGATGCCGTGCTGGAACGCCGTCCCGACGTGGAGTGATCCGCGTAAACGGCTGACCTGACGTCGGCAAACATGCATTTCCGGCGGCTCCCCGGGGAGTCGCCGCCATTGAGAGGTACGCGAATGGCTGACGGCAAAGGCAAGGACGAGAACGGCAAACTGCTGTACTGCTCCTTCTGTGGCAAGAACCAGAATGAAGTGCGCAAGCTGATCGCGGGACCTTCCGTCTACATCTGCGACGAATGTGTCGATCTGTGCAATGACATCATTCGCGAAGAGGTCCTCGAAGCCGACGCCGAAGGTGATGATGATCGCCTGCCGGCGCCGCGTGAGATTCGTTCCACTCTCGACGATTACGTGATCGGCCAGGACCGCGCCAAGCGTGTGCTGTCCGTGGCGGTGTACAACCACTACAAGCGTCTGCGTGCCGGTCAGAAGGCCGCGGATGAAGTGGAACTGGGCAAGTCCAACATCCTGCTCATCGGCCCGACCGGTAGCGGCAAGACGCTGCTGGCCGAGACGCTGGCGCGCCTGTTGAACGTCCCGTTCACCATCGCGGATGCGACCACCCTGACCGAAGCGGGCTATGTCGGTGAGGACGTCGAGAACATCATCCAGAAGCTGCTGCAGAAATGCGATTACGATGTCGAGAAGGCCGAGCGTGGCATTGTCTACATCGATGAGATCGACAAGATCTCGCGCAAGTCCGACAACCCCTCCATCACGCGTGATGTCTCGGGTGAAGGCGTGCAGCAGGCACTGCTCAAGCTGATCGAGGGCACCACTGCCTCGGTGCCGCCGCAGGGCGGTCGCAAGCACCCTCAGCAGGAATTCCTGCAGGTGAATACCGGCAACATCCTGTTCATCGTCGGCGGTGCTTTCGCCGGGCTGGACAAGGTGATCCGCGAACGCGCCGAGAAGGGTGGCATCGGCTTCAATGCCGAGGTCAAGAGCAAGCAGGACGAGAAGACCGTGGGTCGCGTGCTGGCAGACGTCGAGCCGGGTGATCTGGTCAAGTTCGGTCTCATTCCCGAGTTCGTTGGCCGCCTGCCGGTCATCGCGACACTGACCGAGCTGGACGAAGACGCCCTGGTGCAGATTCTGACCGAGCCGAAGAACTCGCTGGTCAAGCAGTACTCGCGCCTGTTCGAGATGGAAGATGTCGAGCTGGACCTGCGCGAAGATGCGCTGCGTGCCGTGGCTCGCAAGGCCATCGAGCGTCGTACCGGCGCACGTGGTCTGCGCTCGATCCTCGAGTCCGTGCTGCTCGACACCATGTATGACATCCCGTCCGAGGAGAGTGTCAGCAAGGTGGTGGTGGATGAGTCGGTGATTGCCGGCGACAGCAAGCCGCTGCTGATCTACTCCAAGAACGAAGAGAGTCAGGGCAAGGTGGCCGGCAAGGACGGCTGAAACGTCTGGGCCTGAGTCGCACCAACGGGGGGCCGCAAGGCCCCCCGTTGCGTTTGCGCTCGCAAGCCATCCTTACTGTGATGCATTCGCGGGTCACGCACGGCTTCATTCAGCGTTGAGTTACCGCCAGGCGTGTCGGGATCATTGCAAAATCATGACCTTGCCCCCATGGTCTCAGTATCAAAGTGCCGTGTGAGGCGGCCCACCCACAGAATACCGAGGAACGTCTGCCATGGAGCAGAACGAAGATCAGACCCTGACACTTCCGCTGCTGCCGCTGCGGGATGTGGTGGTCTATCCCCAGATGGTGATTCCGCTGTTCGTCGGCCGGGAAAAGTCGATCCAGGCCCTCGAAGTGGCCATGGAAGGCGACAAGAAGATCCTGCTTGCGGCGCAGCGTGAAGCCAGCCAGGACGACCCGACGGCGGAAGACCTGTTCGCCATCGGCACCGTTGCCGACATCATGCAGCTGCTCAAACTCCCTGATGGCACCGTCAAGGTGCTGATCGAGGGCAGTTCGCGCGCCGATATCCAGGCGATTCGCCTGCACGACGACGGCCACAGCATCGCCGACGTCGCCCTGCGTGACAGCCAGCCGCTGTCCGAGCGGGAGCAGGAAACCCTGGTGCGCGTGCTGCTCAACCAGTTCGAGCAGTATGTGAAGCTCTCCAAGAAGGTGCCCAACGAAGTGCTGGGCAGCCTGCAGGGCATTGAAGACCCGAGCCGTCTGGTGGACACCATCAGCGCGCATCTGTCGCTGGGCATCAATGACAAGCAGGCGCTGCTCGAGATGGACAAGGTGCGTGACCGCATCGAGCACCTGATGACGCTGATCGAAGCGGAGATCGACCTGTTGCAGGTCGAGAAGCGCATTCGTACCCGCGTCAAGGAGCAGATGGAGAAGTCGCAGCGCGAGTACTACCTGAATGAGCAGATGAAGGCCATCCAGAAGGAAATGGGTGAGCTGGATGACGTGCCCAACGAGGTCGAGCAGTACGAGCGTCGCATCAAGGACGCCGGCATGCCGAAGGAGGCAGAGGAGAAGGCCACTCAGGAGCTCAACAAGCTCAAGATGATGGGGCCGACTTCCGCCGAGGCGACCGTGGTGCGCACCTACCTGGACTGGCTGTGCGACGTGCCGTGGAAGAAGCGCACGCGTGTGCGTCATGACATCGACCACGCCGCCAAGGTGCTGGACGAGGACCACTACGGTCTGGATGAGGTCAAGGAACGTATCCTCGAGTATCTCGCCGTGCAGAAGCGCGTCAAGAAGCTCAAGGGGCCGGTGCTGTGTCTGGTCGGTCCGCCGGGTGTCGGCAAGACCTCGCTGGGCAAGTCCATCGCACGTGCCACCAACCGTCAGTACACCCGTATGGCGCTGGGCGGCGTGCGCGATGAATCCGAGATCCGCGGTCACCGTCGCACCTATATCGGGGCACTGCCGGGCAAGATCATCCAGCGCATGGCCAAGACAGGCGTGAAGAATCCGCTGGTGCTGCTAGACGAGATCGACAAGCTGGGCATGGACCATCGCGGTGATCCGGCCTCGGCGTTGCTTGAGGTGCTTGACCCGGAGCAGAACGACAAGTTCGCCGATCACTACCTCGAGCTTGATTACGATCTGTCCGAGACCCTGTTCATCTGTACGTCCAACTCGATGAACATTCCGGGCCCGCTGCGCGACCGCATGGAAATCATCCGTCTGCCGGGTTACACCGAAGACGAGAAGCTGGCCATCGCGATGCGCTACCTGGCGCCCAAGCAGCTCAAGGCCAATGGCCTGAAGCCGGGCGAGCTGACCTTCAGCGAAGCCTCCGTGCTCGAGCTGATCCGTTACTACTCGCGTGAAGCCGGTGTGCGTGAACTTGAGCGCCAGCTCGCCAAGGTCTGCCGCAAGATCGTGCGTGAGCGTGTGGTCGCCGAGGCAAAGGAGGGTGCACTGTCTTCCATGCACCTTGAGGCCGAGCAGGTCGAGCGCTACGCGGGTGTCCGCAAGTACAGCTTCGGCCTTGCCGATGCCGAGGACCAGATCGGCCGTGTCACTGGCCTGGCCTGGACCTCCGTCGGCGGTGAGCTGCTGACCATCGAATCTGTCGTCACGCCGGGCAAGGGCCGTGTCAGCAAGACCGGGTCACTGGGCGACGTCATGAAGGAGTCGGTGAGTGCGGCCCACACCGTGGTGCGAGCGCGTGCCGAGGCCTTCGGTATCGAGGCTGAGCGCTTCGAGAAGGAAGACCTGCACATTCACGTGCCGGAAGGCGCCACGCCCAAGGACGGCCCCAGTGCGGGCGCTGCCATGGTCACCGCGATGGTATCCGCTTACTGTGGACGCCCCGTGCGCTGTGACGTGGCAATGACCGGTGAGGTCAACCTGCGCGGCGAAGTCATGCCGATCGGTGGCCTCAAGGAGAAATTGCTGGCGGCGCGACGCGGTGGTATAAAGCTTGTGCTGATTCCCGAGGAAAATCGCCGTGACCTCAAGGAGGTTCCGGACACCATCAAGGATGCACTCGATATTCGGCCGGTGCGCTGGATCGACGAAGTGCTTGAGGTGGCTCTAGCAGAAAAGTCTACTGCTGAGAAGGACGATTCTCGTTCAGACGATGCCAGTGGTCGTCAGACAATGATCAGTACACATTGACGGGATTTTTTTGGCCATGCCGCTGTCGAAACGGCGGCGTGGTGCGGTTTTGCGCGTGAGGTTGCTTGACAGTCGTTTGAGGGCGTTGCTATAAACTCCGCTTCGTCGCGATCGCGTTTAGCACCCGTAATTTTCGCGCTGATTTCTGGTAATTTTTGCAAATTCAAGGGGTGAAGAGTGAATAAATCCGAGCTGATCGAAGCCATTGCTGCATCTGCCGATATTCCGAAAGCAGCAGCTAGCCGTGCACTCGATGCGATGGTCGACACCGTCACTGATAGCCTGAAGAAGGGTGAGACCGTGGCACTGGTCGGGTTCGGCACCTTTATTGTCAAGGAACGTGCTGCACGTACTGGCCGTAACCCGCAGACTGGCGCTCCGATCGAGATCAGTGCTGCCAAGGTGCCGAGCTTCAAGGCTGGCAAGGCACTGAAAGACGCCGTCAACTGAGGTCTGCCTGCTTCGCAGGCACCCGGTGGCGCGGTACCGGTTCGGTAGTGGTCTGATGACTGCCGAACCGGCACCAGAACATCGAAGCGCATCGCCTGGCGATGCGCTTTTTTTGTGGCTGACCCCGGCCATGTCGGCAGGGCGCAAGCGTTTGATGACCCTGGCGAGTCAGTCAGTCGTGCAAAGTCACCTGCATCTGTCTGCGGCATGCGTATAATCATCAGTCACTGAGTCGCGGCCCTTGTGGCCATTCCAATCCCTGTAGTTCGAGGCCTGCATGCTGCAACGAATTCGAGACCGGTCGCATGGCTGGGTGGCCAAGACGATCGTTGGTTTCATTGTCGTCACTTTTGCCTTCTTTGGTGTTGAGTCGATCATTGGCGCCTTCACTGCCAGCAGTGACGACGTGGCCACGGTCAATGGCGATACCATCAGCCGTCAGGCGGTGGAAACCGAAGTCCAGCGTGCCATCCGTTCTGGCCAGGTAGCGCCGGAACAGGAGCGCGAAGCACGCAATCAGATCATCAACCAGATGATCGATTCCCGCCTGCTGGATCAATACGCCGAGGAAGGCGGCCTGCACATGTCCGATGCGCAGCTCGATCAACTGATCGTGAGCATTCCGGACTTCCAGGACGACAAGGGACGCTTCGATGCCGACCTGTTCCGCAATCGCCTGGCCAGCGCCGGCTATTCTCCCACCTCCTTCCGTCAGCAGCTGAGCAGCGACACCCTGCGCCAGCAGTTGACCGACGGCTTTGCCGCCAGTGCCTTCGTGCTGCCGGGCGAAGAAGAGAAGCTCAGCCAGCTGCAGCGTCAGACGCGCACCTTCCGCTATGCCACGCTGAGCAGTGCGGACCTCGATGCGCCGGTGACGGTCAGCGAAGACGAGCTCAAGGCCTGGTATGACAGCCACCAGGACAACTACCGTCGCCCGGCACAGGTCAAGCTGGCCTACGTGCTGCTGGACCAGAACGAGCTGGCCAGCGGTGGCGATATCAGCGAAGACACCCTGAAGGCCGAATATGCGGCCAAGCGTGCCGATGCGCCGCGGGAAATCGCGCACATCATGGTCGAGAAGGGTGACGATGATGCGGCGGCACGTGCCAAGCTCGAGGGCGCACGTGACGCACTCGCCAACGGCGAAGACTTCGCCAAGGTGGCGGCTGAAGTCTCCGAAGACAGCTCCACGGCCGAGGACGGCGGTGAGCTTGGCGTGATCACCCGCGGTATCTTCGGTGAAGACTTCGATGACGCGGCCTTCGCATTGGATGAAGGTCAGGTCTCGGATATCGTCGATACCGGCGACAGCCTGCACCTGATCAAGGTGACCGGTCTGGACATCGCGCCCTTCGAGGACATGCGCGACGAGCTGCTGACGCAAGCCCGTCAGGCCGCTTCCCGCGATACCTTCAACGAGAAGGCGCAGCAGCTGAAAGATGAGAGCTTCGCGGCGGATGATCTGGCCAGCGTCGCCGAGGATCTGGACCTGCCGCTGAAGAAGACCGACTGGGTCGCGCAGGAAAATGATGACGAACTGCTGTCCGAGCCGGGTGTGATGGCGGCAGCCTTCGGTGACGAAGTGCTGGAAGATGGCTACAACAGTGACGTCATCGAACTGGACGACAGCCGTCGTCTGGTGCTGCGCGTCCTCGAGCAGCGTCCGGCCACCACGCTGGCACTGGATGAGGTCAAGCAGCAGGTTCAGCGCGAAGCCAAGGCCGACAAGACCGCCAAGGCACTCGAAGCACTTGCCGAGAAGCGTCTGGAGACGCTGCGCCAGGGCGGATCACTCGAGGGGATCGACTGGCAGCAGGCTGACGACGTCAGCCGTCAGGCCAGCACCCAGCTGCCGCAGAGTCTGGTCAAGCAGGCCTTCACGTTGGCGCACCCGCAGGATGGCCAGCCGGTCTACGGCAAGGCGTCGCTCAGTGGTGGCATCGCGCTGATCGCCCTGACCGAGATCGGCGAGGCCGAGCCGGGCGAGATGGACCAGTTCCTCTCGCGTCTGGCGACGCGTCTGCGTGCTCAGGCCGCTGTCACGGGTCTGCAGGAATCTCTGCGCGAGCGTGCCGAGATCGAGCGCAACTGATCGAGCGCAACTGAGCCAGGCAACTGGCGTGGGCAGTTTTCCCTGCCAATGAGACCGTCACCCCTTGGGGTGGCGGTCTTTTTTTGGTTCAAGCCCTGGGTTCAGGCCTTTGGGTCAAGCCTCGCAGGCTCAGGTATCGAAGCTCAGGCCGCCAGGCTGAGTGCGAATGTGGTGTAAGGTCATGAGTCTTGTATCAAGTCACGAGCCCAGCCGCTGACGCAGGCGCTGGGAGAGTTCGCGGTGACGGGCCTGAATGCCCGTGGAGAGCGTCTGGCGCAGCCAGCGGTGGCCGGCGTCATGGTGCAGGCGTTCGTGCCACACCAGCCAGTAGGAGAAGCGATTGAGGGTGATGGGCAGCGGACGCAGGGCCAGCGGCAGCTGATCGAGCATGCTGATGGCCAGACAGCCCGGCACGCACAGCAGCAGGTCGCTGTGGCAGCTGACGCTGAAGGCGGCCAGAAAATGGGGCTGGCGCATGACGACCTGACGACTCAGTCCCAGTTCCGCCAGCTTGAGGTCAACCGCGCCTCGCTCATCACCGCCCATGCTGATCAGTTGGTGACTGGCGGCGAGGAAGTCCTCCAGGCTCAAGGTCTCCTTCGCTGCCAGCGGATGGTCCTGGCGCATCACGCAGACGAACTGGTCATCCCCGATCTCGCGACCATGCACGCCGGCCGGCACCCTGGCGGTGGGCACGCACATCGCAAGCTCCGGCCCGCCTTCTTCCAGTTGCTGTTCGACATTGCCACCATAGGCCTGGATATCCAGACGGATGCCGGGCGCCTGCTCGTGCAGCGGAGCGATCTGGGGCGCCACGAAGGCGTGCATGCCGTAATCAGTGGTGGCCAGCTGAAAGCGACGCTGGCTATCTCCAGGCGAGAACTCGGGCGGTGCCAACAGGGCGCCCAGCTCCTGCAGCAGGCGGGCGAGGGGCTGTCTGAGCGCCTCTGCGCGTGCGGTGGGGCGCAGACCGCGTTGCGCGCGCACGAACAGGGGGTCATCGAAGGCCTCGCGCAGCCGGCCCAGGGTGCGGGACACCGCAGGCTGGCTCAGGTTGAGGCGCTCAGCGGCCCGCGACACGCTGCGGGTTTCCAGCAGCGCATGCAGCGCGACCAGCGTATTGAGATCATGGCGGGCAAGTTCAGCCAGGTGCATGGCAAGCGGTTCCCGGTAGCGAGGCGGCCCAGTCACTGGGATGAAAGTGTGCAGTTTCAACCGCACATGATATCAGTCTCATGCATACCGGGATTCAGTTTCTGTCATTGGTGTGATATCGGGAGCGCGCGTAATCTGGGAGCACTTCGTCGCCGAGCAACGCTTGCGGCGGCCAGTCGTCACAGGGTTGAGGCCTCGGGCCTGCGGCCTGATGACGATTCTGATCACATGTCGTTTGACCAGATCATTCGCAAGGAGCATTGCATGCAGACACGCTATTACACGATCACCGACTATCCGAAAGGCACCCCAGAACGCGATCTGTTCCAGTTGCGTGAGGAAGAGCTGAGCGAGCTCGGCGAAGGCGAGGTGCGCATTCGCAACAGCTGGCTGTCCGTCGATCCCTACATGCGTGGCCGCATGAGCGGCGTGAAGACCTATATCGACCCCTTCGAGCTCAATGAGCCGCTGCAGGGCGCAGCCGTCGGTGAAGTGATCGAGTCACGTGACTCTCGCTTCAAGAGCGGCGACAAGGTACGTCACATGGGTGGCTGGCGTGACATCGCGCAGCTCTCTGGTGACCAGGTCGAGCCGCTGCCGAGCATCGAGGTGCCGGAGCAGGCCTACCTGGGCGTGCTGGGCATGCCGGGCATGACCGCCTGGACCGGTCTCAACATCATCGCCGAGATGAAAGAGGGCGATAACGTGCTGGTCAGCGCGGCCTCCGGTGCGGTCGGCTCGCTCGCCGTGCAGCTGGCCAAGGCCAAGGGCGGCACTGTCGTCGGCATCGCCGGCAGCCAGGAAAAGCTCGATTGGCTGGAAGCGCGGGGCGTCAAGGCGGTCAGCTACAAGGGCAAGGACGCCGAGCAGCTGACGAAGGCGCTCAAGGAAGCCTGCCCGGACGGCTTCGATGTCTACTACGAGAATGTCGGCGGTGATTGCCTGGTGGCGGCGCTGAACAACCTGAATGTCGGCGCACGCATCGCCGTCTGCGGCATGATCTCCAGCTACAACGATACCGAGGCGGCACCTGGCCCCTCGAACATCTCGATGATCCTGATCCGCCGTGCGCGCATGCAAGGCTTCATCGTCTTCGATCACTGGCAGAACTACAGCCGCTTCCTCGAAGAGGTAGGGCCGCAGGTCGCCAAGGGCGATATCGACTACGAAGAGACGGTGGAAGAAGGGCTCGAGCAGACGCCGGACGCCTTCCTCAAGCTGTTCTCGGGTGGCAACAAGGGCAAGATGCTGGTGCGTCTCTGATCTTAGAACTGAGTGCTGAGAGCTGCGACAGCATTGCTGAAGATCCGGACTAAAGACCCGAACACCTGAGCGCCGTGCGAATGCGCGGCGCTCAGGCAGTCACGAAAGGCTCGCTACGGCGGGCCTTTTGCGTGGGTGGCCAAGCGTTTGCCATCACGCATTCCTGTTCATCACGAATTCCTGTTCATCACGCATTACTGGTCGCTAAATATCACTGGTCATCAGTATTGGTGACTCTCACGAACCAAAGACGTGCGGCCTGCGCTCTACTTTGGTCTTGGTCACTGCTCTAGAATGCAGACCATCGTTCGTGGGCAGGTGGCGTCATCGTCGCGCTTTTCTGTCACTTCGCCCACATATCACTCTGTGTCAGGTGGCGCCTGACCACGGCCCTGTCATCTCATGTTGCCGTGTCGCCCCTGACTCCGCGAGGAGAGCATCATGCAGGACTTTACCTATCAGAACCCGACCCGCGTGCACTTCGGTGCCGGCCAGATCGCCAAGGTGCGTGACGAGATTCCGGCGGATGCCCGCGTGCTGGTCACCTACGGTGGCGGATCGATCAAGCGCAACGGCGTGATGGATCAGATCGAAGCCGCACTGGAAGGCCGTCAGTGGTGGAGCTTCGGCGGCATCGAGCCGAACCCGAGCTATCACACCCTGCTCGAAGCCCTGGAAGTCATCAAGCGCGAGAAGATCGATTATCTGCTGGCGGTCGGAGGTGGCAGCGTCGCCGATGGCAGCAAGTTCCTCGCGCTCGCCGCCTGTCACGCCGGTGATCCGTGGGAAATTCTCGCCGAGGGCAAGCACCCCGAGACGGCGCTGCCGCTGGGCGTGGTGCTGACACTGCCGGCCACCGGCTCCGAGTCCAATGGCAACGCCGTGGTCACCAACTACGAGACCCACGACAAGCTGCCGATGTTCAGTGAGCTGGCCTACCCGCGTTTCGCGGTGCTGGACCCGGCCACCACCCTGACCCTGCCGGAGCGTCAGAGCGTGAATGGCGTCGTCGATGCCTTCATCCACGTCAGCGAGCAGTACCTGACCTATCCGGTCAATGCGCCGGTGCAGGACCGCTTCTCCGAGGGGCTGCTGATGACGCTGATCGAGGAAGGCCCCAAGGTGCTGAGCCAGCCGGATGATCTGGCTGTGCGCGCCAACATCATGTGGGCCGCCAACCTGGGTCTCAACGGCCTGATCGGGCGTGGCGTGCCGCAGGACTGGGCCACCCACATGATCGGTCACGAGATCACCGCACTGCACGGTGTCGATCATGGTCGCACCCTGACCATCGTGATGCCGGCGCTGTGGGAAGAGCTGTTCGAGGCCAAGCGTGCCAAGCTGGCGCAATACGGTCGTCGCGTCTGGGCGCTGGAGGGCGATGAGGAGAGCGTCGCGCGCGGCGCCATCGACAAGACCCGTGACTTCTTCACTCGTCTGGGCGCGCCGGTGTCGTTGAGCGAAGCCGGTATCAGTGCCGACAGCATCGATCAGCTGGTCGACAATCTGACCCGTCACGGCTTCACCGCCATCGGTGAGCACGGCGATATCACGCCGGACGTGGCGCGTCGTATCCTGACCCGCGCTGCCTGATCGCACGGGTCAGTCAGGCTCGAGTGTCAGCCTCAAACCCCTCGTCACCTCTGGTGGCGAGGGGTTTTGCGTATCTCCCTCCTTGTTTCCCCCTTGTTGCAGCTTGCCGCCCGCCAGATCGCGTCACGCCAAAAGGCCGGATTCGCTTGACGAGACTTCGTCGTCGGCCGGTTTTTGTTACTCTATAACCTTTTGCACGCCCTTCATCTTGCGGAGATTTCAGCATGTCTGTGGCTTCACGCGGCGCCAGGAGCGGCGACGCCTTGACGGAACCAGTTCCGATTCCGGTGCATCTGATCACCGGCTTTCTGGGAACGGGCAAGAGCAGTTTCATCCAGGCATTGGTCGCGGCCAAGCCAGCGGATGAGCACTGGGCGATCCTGGTCAATGAGTTCGGGCAGGTGGGGATCGATCAGGCACTGTTTGCCGGGCGCGAGGATGTCAGCGTCAAGGGGCTGCCCGGCGGGTGTCTGTGCTGCCAGCTGGCCTTCGTGCTGCAGGCGGGGCTGGTCAGTCTGATCCATCAGACGCGTCCTGATCGTCTGATCATCGAGCCCTCGGGGCTAGGGCATCCGGCGGGGCTGATCGATGTGCTGCGCAGCGAAGGGCTGGCCTCGGCGCTTGCGCTTGAGGAAGTCATCACCCTGCTGGACCCGCGTGCACTGGACGATACCCGCACACGTGAGCACGGCACCTTCCAGGATCAGTTGACGCTGGCGGGCGGCGTGGTGCTCAGCAAGCGTGATCTGGCGAGTGATCAGCAGCTGGCGGCCGCGCATGAGTTTCTGGCGGGGATGTGGCCGCGCAAGCGCTGGGTCGGTGAGCTGGGCAGAGCCGAGGGCGAAAGCCAGCCGCCGCAGGCTCGCATGGCCGGTCAGGAGGTCGCACTGATCGATTGGCTGCTGTCAGCAGAACGCGCGCCTCAGCGCCAGGGCGGCGGGCACGTAAGCGCAGTGCGTGAAGACCAGCCCGAGATCAGCATGCCGGCCGCCCATCGCGCTGCACTGGATAGGGCGCGTCTGGCGCAGGCCAGTGATGAATCGCCCGCCCCAGGCATGATGCCGCTGCCCGGCGCACCGGTGATCGAGCAGGCCGAGGGGCTTGAGCATGCCAGTCTGGGCTGGCGAATCGCCGCAAGCGAGGTGTTCGATCTCGATCAGCTGACCCAGTGGCTGGATGGCCTGCCGCGCGAGTGGCGCATCAAGGGCGTCTTTCACACCCAGGATGGTTGGCGCAGCTATAACCGCGCCAATGGGCGTGCCGAGCTTGCGCCGTCCAGTTGGCGCGAGGATTCGCGGCTTGAGCTGATTGCACCGCTGGATGGGCAGGAGCAGGGGGAGGAGCAGGAAGGGATGGTGGCTGCGTTGCCGCTTGAGGACTCCCGTCAGCTGAATGCGGCCTTGCTGGCCTGTCGCAGCGACGGCGCCGCCAGGCCCTTCAACTTCTTCGGCGAGTGAGCTGAGGCGCCTCCCTCAGGGAGTACCTCTCACGTCAGGCGCTCCCACTCGCCGATCAGGCGCAGGGCCTCTTCGCGGGTATCGCCACACAGCTCGTGATCGAAATCGAAGTCGCCGCACACCGCCGGACGCTGCGGCGTGCCGAACAGCTTGCACAGGTTGTCGTCATCCAGCTGCACGCAACGCACCCCCGCCGGCTTGCCATTGGGCATGCCGGGAATCGGGCTCGAGATCGAGGGGGCGATGCAGCAGCCGCCGCAACCGGCACGACAGCCGGGAGCGGCAGCATCTGCAGAAAGGGCGGCAGTCTGCGTCATGAGGTGGCGGACGTGTCTTCGTGCTCGGGGAGGACGAGCGGCTCACGCGCCGTCTGCGGGGTATGGCGCGCGATGGCACCCTTGTTGATGCCCTCGTAGGCTTCGACACGGATACTGTCACCGCTGTCGAGGGCGATCTGGCGCGCCAGCCAGTCGGCGATCCACTCGATGGTGGTCGGTGTCGGCAGCAGCCAGACCTGCTTGCGCGGCAGACGAATGCGGAACCTCCCCTGCGGCGCTTCATAGCTGAATACCAGCTCACGCCCCGGGCGGTCGATCAGATCGCCTTCCTCGGCCAGGTAGCGGTCGTTGAGCTTCTCGGCCCACTCGGCTTCCAGCGCCGTGTCCCGCAGCCCGTTGCGCTCGATGATCAGCGGCGAGCGATGCCCATGCGCGATACGCTGGCAGTTGCCGCTGTGATGACGTAGGCCATGGCTGTAGGTGTAGGCGGCGCCGTCGATGGTCTCGTCTCGCAGACGCACACGCAGCGCCTCGACGCGCGGCGGCAGGCGGCGAGTCAGCAGCTTCTCGAAGTGATTGGCCAGCACCTCAGTGGTGACCTCGGTCACCGGCAGCAGGCAGAAGGCCTGACGCGGGCCGCGCACTTCCATGGCGTAGGGCTGTGTGAAGCGCAGGCACAGTCCTTCCGGGCAGTCCGTGACGCTCACGCCATTGGCTTGGCTGGGCACGATCAGGGTGTGATCGGCATCCTGATCGATCATGCGCTTGGCCCACGGCTTGACGTCGCCGAAGTCGAACAGCATGCCGTCATGGCCGACGGCGCCGTCCAGCTCCAGATCCAGATGCTGGCTGATGCCGTACAGGCCGCGATTATTGCTCCACACCGAGGCATCCACCGCGGTGAGGGCCCTGACGAACAGGGTCTTGGGAGTCATTGCGGTCATCAATCGATACCACTGATCTTGTGAGTCTGCAGCGAGAGCTGCCACTGGGGATTGCGCATGCAGTAGCTGACGCATTGGTTCATCGGCGTGTCGGACGCCAGCACCTCGCGGTAATGCTCGCGGGCTGCGGCAGGCGCGGGCAGGGCGTCGAGGGCGGCGGTATCCAGTGGCTGCAGATAGAAGTGCGCGAAGTCCAGGCTGACGAAGCGCTCCGGCAGGGCCTCCGGCTGCGGGTAGACGAGCTTGAGCTCATCGCCGCCGGTGAGGACCAGCTCGCTGGCGCCCTTGGGGCTGACACACAGCCAGTCGATGCCGGCAGGCGGCTCGACGGTGCCGTTGGTCTCCACCGCGATCTCGAAGCCGCGGGCGTGCATCGCGTCCACCAGCTCACTGTCGAGCTGCAACAGTGGCTCACCGCCGGTGAAGACCACATAGGGCGTGGCGATGCCGGTGTGCTCCGGCCACAGGCTGGCCAAAAAGTCCGCCAGCGCGTTTGCGGTGCGGAACTTGCCGCCATTCTGGCCGTTGGTGCCGACGAAATCGGTGTCGCAGAAGCGGCAGACCGAGGTGTCGCGGTCCTGCTCGCGGCCACTCCACAGATTGCAGCCGGCAAAGCGGCAGAACACGCTGGCGCGCCCTGCGCGAGCACCTTCGCCCTGCAGGGTGTAGAACGCTTCCTTTACCGTATACATCAGAGAGTGCCTGCGCCCTTGGCCGAGTCGGTCGTTTCGTAACTGAGCGGATCGCTCAGCCCATGGGCGGCGAAGGCCTCGAGACGCTCACGGCAGCTGCCGCATTCCCCGCAGGCCAATTCGCGGCCTTCGTAGCAGGTCCAGGTCTGGGCGTAATCGAGCTGCATGGCGATGCCGGCGGCCAGAATCTCGTCCTTGCTCGCGTGCAGGAAGGGCGCGCGAATCTCGACTGGGGAGAAGTTGGCGATGGCGGCGACGGCGTTCATCTTGTCGACGAACTCCGGACGGCAATCCGGGTAGAGCACGTGATCGCCACCGTGGGCACCATAGAAGCAGACCTCGGCCTCGATGTTGACGGCCTTGGCGATGGCCAGTGACAGCAGGATCATGTTGCGGTTGGGCACCACGGTCGAGGTCATGGAGGCCTCGTCGTAGTCGGCCTTGGGCATTGCCTGGTCACTGTTGGTCAGCGCGGAGTTGTCGATCAGGCCATGGATGGCGCGAATGTCGACGACTTCGTGGGCGACGCCCAGCGACTCGCAGACCTGGCGTGCGACGTCGAGCTCACGCGAGTGACGTTGGCCATAATGGAAGGAGAGGGCGTGTACCTCGAAGCCTTCCTTCAGCGCCTGGTGCAGGACAGTGTAGGAGTCCATGCCACCGGAGTAGATAACGACGGCGCGGGGGCGCTCTGCAGAGGAAGCAGAAGCGGAGACAGCGGAATTCTGGACGTTGAGAGTCATGACGGAGAATTTCTTTGACCGATGGATTCGGCGCCCGGGATCCGGTCCGGGCGAAACGGGCGCCTATCCTACTCTTCCGCACGCCTTGATGCCACTCGTGTACTGGCGCGGGCCGCGGATACGCCGCCTGTCGCCAGGTTCTAAAGCGGCCATGGCAGCCAAGCGTTGAGTCGGCGAGAAAATAGCCTTGGTACCCGCACCACAGGCTGGCATAGACTCGGAGTATTAGCGAAGCGTAGAGAGAGTCGTCTGCGTGCTGCACGCTTGTCCACCTAGTGCTTTCCCTGATAGCACGAATTTCGGGATGACGGGGTGAGGAGCCGGTTACGTGGCTTGCCGAATGGCTCCGGGAGTGGCTCTCGCAATGGCGCCTGGTGCAGCGTCAAGTGACAGGCGAAGCGGGAGGCGCTGGCGTTCAAGTGTGTGCTCAAAAGGGCGATCAGAAGAGACAAAGTGCAGCAGTCTGGCGCCTGGTGATGTCCATAGGAGGAGTAGCATGGGCGTCCGGACATTGCCGCATTAGCCATGCGGCCCGGGCCTTGCGGCAGCCAGCGGCGACAATGAAAGCAGGTGTAAGCAGATAAGCGCGAGAACAGCCGGAAGCGTGAATGACGTGTCATGTCCCGGCGGTGTTACCCGCGTTGCGCCAGCCAACGGCCAGTATCACTGGCGACAGGCGGCCCTTGCGGGGCATCAAGCCATTTTCCTTATGACTGCAGGTGGAGTGAGCGTGCCTCTCGATATCTTGATCAAATTGCTGTCGTCCATCGAAGAGCCGTTGTGGATTCATGACCGCTTCGGCCAACTCGCCTGGACGTCGCCGCGCGCTCGACAGGAAGACAGGGTGCCGGAGCTGCCATCCCCGCTGCCCAAGCAGCCGGAGCCTTGTGGCATCAGCGGCCAGCCCGGTTTCTGGTTGATGGGCATCACCGGCGAGCTGGGAGAATGGCTGCTGGTGCAGAAGGCCAATCTGCCGTGGCGCATGGCGATCTTCGATGCCGAGTGTCTGGTGGCCAACACCTGTGGCTGGCAGGAGCTGTTCGGCACCGAGCGGCCGCGTCTCGAGCCGGTCAGCGAGCGGCGAGTTCGCCTCAAGGCGCCGTTCTCGGGGTTGGCGGAGGCCCGGGCGGCCGGGGTGGATGACAAGGTCTTGATCGCCCTGCGCCGCCTGCAGCCCATCAACCTGCTGTCGCGCGATCGCTTCAATGCCCAGATCGATGAACTGCTGCTGGAAGAAAGCGTCGACGGCAGCATCGATGGCGGCATCATCTATCTGTCGCTGACCCACCTGGAAATCATCAACTCGGCGCACGGTGCCGAGCGTATCGATCCGCTGCTGGAGCGAGTGGCAGAAGCCATGTCCCTGCAGTATCGCGACGCCCTGGTCTGCCGCCCCCTGGGCAACGCCTTCGCGCTGTTCTTCGTCGGGGATGAGGCCAGCCTGATCGCGCGTGCCAACGAGCTGTGCGAACGGCTGGTGATGCTGATGCGACTGGATGGCAAGGCCCTGCCGGTCACGGCGCGGGTCGGCATCAGTCTGGCGCCACAGCACGCGCGGCGTGCCCATCGCCTGATGCATCTGGCCGAACTCGCCATGTTGCACGGGGAATACGATGACATCGATGTCTGTGGCCCCCTGCATGTGTTCTCGCCCGGTGCACACATGCAGCACCTCAACGACTATCGTCTGACCAGTGACCTGCGCGAGCATCTCGAAGAGCTGGATCTCGCCTTCCAGCCCCAGTTCGACCTCGCCAGTGGCGAGGCCGTCGGCGTCGAGGTGCTGGTGCGCTGGGACCACCCCGAGCTCGGCACCATCGGGCCGGGTCGCTTCATCCCGCTGGCGGAGCAGTACGGCTTGATCGGCACCGTCGGCGCGCGGGTGATGGACACGGCCCTCTCGGTGACGCGTGACCTGGTGACGCCCAACGGCAAGCCGCTGTCGGTGGCGATCAATGTCTCGGCTCAGGAATTTCGTGACCCCGGCTTCCCCGAGCGCGTCTCGGAGGCTCTGGCGCGCCATGACTTCGCGCCGGAACGCCTGGAGCTGGAGATCACCGAATCCTCACGCGTGCCGGATCTTGATCGCGTCGTGGAGCGACTCACCGGCCTGATCGAGCGCGGCGTGCGCCTGGCGATCGATGATTTCGGCACCGGCTTCGCGTCATTGCTCTATGTGCGCGACCTGCGCGCTTGCCGCCTCAAGGTCGATCAGCGTTTCGTCGGTAGCCTTGACCATGATGCCCGCGACCGCGCCATCGTCTCCCACGCGATCTCGCTGGCCGACAGTCTGGGCATGGAGGTGCTGGCGGAGGGCGTCGAGACCGCAGAGCAGGAGCGCCTGCTGGTCGAGATGGGTTGCCATCTGGTGCAGGGCTTCCGCTATGCACGGCCCAAGCGCCTGCCGGAGCTGGTCGAGTGGCTCAAGCGCAAGCCGTCGATCCATCCCTGCCCCTGAGTGTTTCTTTTGAAGGGTGCTAGATGAAGGGTGCTAGATGAAGGGCGCTGAAGTGAAAGGCGCTTGAAATGAAGGGGCCTGAAATGAAAGGGGCCTGAATTGAAAGGGGCCTGAAATGAAAACGCCCGCCACGCAGTGACTCTGCATGGCGGGCGTTTTCATGCTGGGCATTCAAGTCTGGCAGTGGCCGCGGGAGGTGGCGGCGTGCGTTCAGACTCGAGAGCCGTGGCGACGTCTCATTCGCTGCAACCGCTGCCGTAGCCGTACATGTTCTCGAAGCCCGGAATGCGCTGCTCCCAGACGGGCGGCGTGCCGACGACCTCCTGCAGGCAATCGCTGAAACGACGCGTCTTCTGCGGCAGGTACTGGCGGTGCGGGTAGACCAGGTGGATCGAAGGCAGTGGCTTCATCGGCACGTTGGTCAACAGCGGCACCAGCTCGCCGTTCAAGATCTCGTCCTTGATGTTGATCGCGGACACCATGCCATAGCAGGCGCCCGACTTGATGGCGCCGATCAGCACGTCGGCATCATTGACCTTGAGGCGCGAATCCAGCGCCACCTTTTCCTCGACACCGCTCTCGGTGCAGACGCGCAGGCGATCGAGAATGAAGCCATCGCGGGAATACACCGCTGCCGGCAGGCCAGACAGATCGGCGGGGGTCTGGGGCATGCCGTGACGCTCGATGAAGGCCGGCGAGGCACAGATCAGGTGACGGTGTGCAGCCAGCGGACGCGCGATCAGGTTGGAGTCTTCCAGCTCCGACATGCGAATGGCCAGGTCATAACCGCCGCCGATCAGGTCGGTCAGGTGGTCTTCCAGGCGCACTTCCACCTGGGTGTCCGGGTAGCGCTCCATGTACAGGCGCACAGCCTGGGCGACATAGGTGCGCCCGAAGTGGCTCGGGCTGGTGATCTTCAGGATGCCGCGCGGGCCATCCTGATAGGCGCCGGCCACATCATCGGTATCTTCCAGCACTTCACGCAGACGCAGTGCGTGCTGATGGATCTCGCGCCCCGCATCCGTCAGGGCCAGCGAGCGAGTCGAGCGATTGAACAGGCGAATCTGCAGTTCTTCTTCCAGACGGCTGATCTGCTTGGAGACCACCGAGCGGTTGACCTGACGATGGTCAGCCGCCTTGGAAAAACTCTGTGCTTCTACCACATCGAGAAACAGCAACAAACGGGATGCTTTATCCACGGTCTGACCTCTCGTGATGCCATGGGGAGGGGAACACTCTGCCAGCCATCCGTGAGGCAGTCAGTGCATATAAAGCGACGGTCCAACTTCGGTAGCAGTCGATAATCGGTGACATTGCATGGGACATCATCACGAATCCAGGTGACGGGAATCCCTGACAAGGTGAGTTTATCACGGTCACTGTTTCCTCTAATACCACGCATCAACGCGTTTCTCGCTCTTCCTGTTGCCGACAATGCATCAAAGACATGTCCCACTGAGCCTATCTGGGGTCCGGCGAAATCCCTAGAATCATCCCTCCAGCGTCACGGAAGTGTTCCGACGCCTTTACCTTCATCCAACCAGCCATGCTCGACATGCTGGGAGTGAGTTCATGTCTTCTTCTATGTCCACCGACGCCTCTGCAACATCGACCCCGCCAACGTCGGAAACGCCGACGACGCGTGAGCTGATGTCACGCCTGTGGCGCAGCACCTTGCCGATGACACTCGGCATCATGGGATTGCTGGGCTTCAACCTGGTCGATGCCGCCTTCGTTTCTCACCTGGGCACCGCGCCACTGGCCGCGCAATCCTTTACCTTCCCGCTGACCTTTCTGATCATCGGGGTGCAGGTCGGCATGGGCATCGCGATCGCCGCGATCGTCTCGCGGACCCTGGGTGCCGAGGATGAGGCGCGTGCCCGGCGTCTGGGCGGTGTGGTGCTGCTGGGATCCGGTGTGTTGATGGCACTGCTGATGCTGCTGTTGTGGGTCATCAGGGTGCCGGCCTTCGAGTTGCTGGGTGCCAATGCCACTGAAATGACGCTGATCGAGGTCTATTGGGGCCCGTCGCTGATCGCCAGCTGGCTGGGGGCCATGGCCTATGTGCTCTACAGTCTGTTCCGCGCCCACGGCGACACGCGTCTGCCGGGCGAGATGATGCTGCTGACCAGTGTCTTCAACCTGGTGCTGGACCCGCTGCTGATCTTCGGCGCGGGGCCGCTGCCCGGCTTCGGCCTGGCGGGGGCTGCCTGGGCGACCGTACTTTCCTTCGGGGCCGGGCTTGCCATCACGGCATTCAAGCTCTCGCGCCGCGACTGGATGGAATATCGCGGCCTGTGGGCCGAATGGCAGGCCTCGCGCCGTCAGCTGGCGGGGATCGCGATACCCGCGATTCTGTGTCAGATGATGCCGGCACTCTCCGCGATGCTGGTCACCGCCATCGTCGCGGGACTGGGCCAGACGGAGGTAGCCGCCTGGGGGATCGCCTCACGCCTGGAGACCTTCTCGCTGATCGTGGTGCTGGCCCTGACCATGTCGCTGCCGCCGTGGCTCGGGCGCTGTTATGGCGCCGGCCGTTGGCAGGAAATTCGCCGCCTGATGAACCTGGCCGCCCGCGTGGTGGTGATCTGGCAGCTGGTGCTGGGCATCATCGCCGCAGTGCTGGCGACACCGCTGGCCTATGTGCTGGTGGGCAGTGACGAGGTCTCGGCGGCACTGGCGGTCCTGCTGCCGTGGATGTTGCCCAGTTACTCCTTCCTCGGCATCTGCATGCTGGTCGTGTCGGCTGCCAACGCGCTGGGGTGGCCGCTGCGTGCCACGGCGTTGTCCTTCGTGCGTCTCTTCATCTGCTTCATGCCGGCGGTATGGCTGGGGGCACATCTGGATGGGCTGCGCGGTGTCGCCATCGGCTCGGCGATCGGCAACCTGCTGGCGGGTGTGGTGGCATGGCGCGTCTATCGTCAGGCCCTGGGCGACCGCGGCAAGACAGTGCGTCGCCATGCCTATGTCGCGACGACCTGATCGCTCGGGCCCTCATGACGTCCAGCACGAGCGCCCCCTTGAGATGTCAGGCGCCATTCAGAAGATTCTGTCCGGAAGGTCCTGCTGGAGTCCCTGCCAGTAGGCCTTGCCAGAAGCCCCGTCAGCAGTCCCGCTGAGAAGCACCGAAAGCGGCCATTCCAAAAATGGCCGCTTTTTTGTTTTTTATCACTGCCATGATGCGAAATTTACCTGCTTATTTTCTGATATAGGGTCTCATAACAGAATATTAACCGTGGTTTGCGCCTCTATACTGGATGCATTCAGGCCAAGCCACTGTGAGTCGCCTTGTCGACCGGTGTTGGCCTTCACCGTCTTTATTCGCTGCCGAGTGCGCGAATACGCCTGTCATTTGCCGTGGGGCGCGGCTTGCAGTCATGGGGTAGGCCAACATGAAGATTCTTGTACTCGGTAGCGGCGTCGTCGGTGTCACCAGTGCCTATTATCTGGCGCGTCAGGGGCATGAGGTCACGGTCGTCGACCGTCAGGCCAGCCCCGCGATGGAAACCAGCTACGGCAACGCCGGTCAGGTCTCCTTCGGCTTCTCATCGCCGTGGGCGGCGCCGGGTATTCCGCAGAAAGCCGTCAAGTGGATGTTCCAGGAGCATGCGCCGCTCAAGATCCAGCCGCGCATGGACCCGCAGATGGCCAAGTTCATGGTCAAGATGTTCGCCAACTGCAACGCCGACCGTTATGCCGTCAACAAGGAGCGCATGGTACGGGTCTCCGAGTACAGCCGCGCCTGCATCAACGCCCTGCGCGAAGAGACCGGGCTGCGTTACGAAGACCGCCAGAAGGGACTGTTGCAGCTGTTTCGTACCCAGGCGCAGGTAGATGCCGTGCAGAGCGACATGAAGGTGCTGGCGGGCTGTGGCGTGCGCCACCAGCTGCTGGACGCCGACGCCTGTGCCACGGTGGAGCCGGCACTGACCCGCGTGCCGGGCAAGTTCATCGCCGGCCTGCACCTGCCGGACGACCAGACCGGCGATTGCCATCTGTTCACCAACCGGCTGGCGGATTACTGCCGCGACACCCTGGGCGTCAATTTCGTCTTCAATACCACCATTCAGCGCATCCAGCGCAGCGGCAGCCGCATCGAGAAGGTCATTACCGACCGTGGCGAGATGAGCGCAGACAGCTACGTGATGTGTCTGGGCAGCTACTCGCCGTTCCTGGCGCGTGATCTGGATCTGGACCTGCCGATCTATCCGGTCAAGGGCTACAGCCTGACCGTGCCGATCATCAATGCCGATGCCGCGCCGCAGTCCACCGTGATGGACGAGACCTTCAAGGTCGCGCTGACGCGCTTCGATGACCGCATCCGCGTCGGTGGTACCGCCGAGCTGGCCTCGTTCGATCTGTCGCTGCTCGAGAAGCGCCGTGCGACCATCAACATGGTGGTGCGTGATGTGTTCCCGGAAGCCGGTGACTATGCGCGGGCGGAATTCTGGGCCGGCCTGCGTCCGATGACGCCGGATTCCACGCCGATCATCGGTGGCACCAAGTATGACAATCTGTGGTTGAACACCGGACACGGCACCCTGGGCTGGACCATGAGCTGCGGCAGTGCGAGTCTGTTGGCGGACCTGGTGGATGGTCGCAAGCCCTCCATCGATCCCAATGGTCTCAGTCTTGGTCGCTACGCTGCCTGATGCTCAAAGCAGTGTCTGTATCTGTGTCAGTGTCAGTGGCTGCGCCAGGGTCTGCCAGGCAGTGCGTACTGCCGTGTAGTCGTCTTTTTTCGAGTGTCTCTCCGTCAACTGATTGAACAAGGAATTGCGCATGACCAAGCAGATTATCTCTACCGAGTCCGCACCGGCTGCCATCGGCCCGTATTCCCAGGCGGTGCGCACGGGTAATCTGGTGTTCCTGTCCGGCCAGATCCCGCTGGACCCGGCGACCATGGAAGTGGTGGAAGGCGGTTTTGAAGCTCAGGCAGACCAGGTGTTCCGCAATCTCAAGGCGGTGTGTGAAGCTTCCGGTGGCAGCCTGGATCAACTGGTCAAGGTCAATCTGTTCCTGACCGATCTCAGCAACTTCGCCGTGGTCAACACGCTGATGGAGCAGTACTTCAGCCAGCCGTATCCGGCGCGTGCGGCCGTCGGCGTCAAGGAGCTGCCCAAGGGCGTGCTGTTTGAAGCAGAAGGTGTACTGGCACTCTCCTGATCGCTCGTCGATTGTCGGTCTGCACGAGCGGCCGCTCTGAACCAGTGGCCGCTCTGAACGAACGACTGGCGCGAATCGATGCCTTGTCTCTCACTCCCCTCGCTGATTCATCAGCGGGGGGAGTGTCGTTTCAGGGGGCGTGACGTCCTGCAGGCAGCTTGAGCGTGACATTTGGTGCCAGCATGATTAGCGTAAGGCTAAATAAGCCAGCGCCCAGCGCTGACTCTCGGAGCATCGCGGACGAACCCTTCAAGGAGCAACACCATGGCGCAGTCAGACACAGGCACCCGTGAACCCGGCATACGGCTGCGTCAGCTGGAAATGCTGTGGGCGGTGATCGAGTGTGGCTCGATGAAAGGCGGTGCCGCGCAACTGGGGATCAGCGTGCCGGTGGTCTCGCGGGGCTTGGCACAACTCGAGCAGACGCTGGGCTATTCGTTGTTTCTGCGCGAGGGCGGCAAGCTGGTGCCGACCCCGGAAGCCGAGCGCCTGACGCCATCACTCGCCCGGATGTTCAGCGCCCAATCCGAGCTCAGGCGACTGGCCTTCGGGCCGGGCAGCGGCAAGCGTCCGCGTCTCGTGCTGGCGGTCACACCTGGTCTGGAGGCCTTCAGTGCCGGTTGGCTGACACGCATCGCGGCCAGTGAAGCCTTGAGTGAGTGGCTGCCAAGCCTGGAAGTGCTCGAGGTGTCACAGCATGATCTCGCCATCCGCGAGGGGCGGGTCGCGATGGCGGTGAGTCTGGAAGCACCGCCGGAGCCCCAGGGCGGCAAGCGTGCCAAGACGGCGGCGGCACGCGCCCGTGAGCTCAAGGCCAGTCTGCGTCAGCGTGCGCGCGAGGAGACGACACTCATCGAAGGCGATGACGACGAGGCAAAGCCTACCGCCAAGGCTGCCATGCCCGAGCTGGGGGATACGCCGGAGTTGCCGTTTGACGTCGAGGATGATGCGCACAATGCCGAAGGGACCGCTTCCCGCAGCGGGGCAAGTGAAGAGGCCAGTGACGAGGCGCAAGCCGAGGCACCGCCCGCGCTGAAGCTGCCCTTGATGCTGCTGTGGCCCTCACGCTGGCCGCTGCTGGACAAGCCGCTGACCCTTGCACGCCTCAATGAACGCCCCTTCGTGGATCTGCCGGAAACCAGTAGTCAGGGGCGCTTGATTCGGGGGCTGCTCAAGCGTGAGCGTGTGACGCCGGCGAGTCTGCTGGAAGTCGCCACGCCGGCCAGCGCCGGGCGTCTGGCGCGCTCGGGCAGTGCCGCCACCATCATTGATGCGCTGTCAGCGCTGCAGGTGCTCGAGGATGCCAGAGGCGACCTGATCGGCCTGCCGCTCTCGATGCGCAGCGAGCGCTATCTGGAGCTCAAGTGGCAGTTGCCGACGGCCGAGGAAGGGGAGTCGCTGCACGCGGTGCAGGCCTTACTGGTCAGCCTGCTCGAAGAGGAGGTGGCGGCGAGTCTTGCCCGCTTGCCGCTGGCGGACGAGGAAGGCTGATGGCGCAGGCGCCTGGCGGAAGCCTTGCCTCAGAGTAGAGATCAGGTCAGACAACAGGCCGGACAACCGACCATTCAAGAAAACCCCCGCCGATTGGCGGGGCTTTTCTTGTCTTTCACGACAGCGCTCGCTCGGGCTCAGCCCTTGACGACGGTCGCGATGGCCTTGGCCACGTAGGGCAGGTTCTCGGTGGAGAAGCCGGCCACGTTGGCACGCCCGGAGCGCACCATGTAGATGCCGAACTCGTCACGCAGGCGATCGACCTGTTCCGGCGAAAGGCCGGTGTAGGAGAACATGCCACGCTGTTCGGCGATGAAGGCGAACTGCTCGTCCAGACCATACGGCTTGAGCGCCTCGACGAAGTCACGACGCAGGCCGTTGATGCGCTCACGCATCTCGGTCAGCTCGCTTTGCCACTCGCCGCGCAGGGTGTCGTCCTCGAGGATGTCGATGACCACCGCACCGCCATGCGCCGGCGGGTTGGAGTAGTTTTCGCGCGCGGTGATCGCGGCCTGGGAGCGCACGTCGAGCATGCTCTCCTCGTCCTTGGCGATCAGGATCAGGCAGCCGGTGCGCTCGCAGTAGATACCGAAGTTCTTGGAGCAGGAGCTGGTGATGATGGCTTCATCGACATTCTCGGCCAGCAGGCGCACGCCGTAGGCGTCTTCTTCCAGACCGTCACCGAAGCCCTGGTAGGCGAAGTCGATCAGCGGCAGCAGCTTGCGCGCCTGGACGACTTCCAGCACCTGGTCCCACTGCTCGCGGCTCAGATCGAAACCGGTCGGGTTGTGGCAGCAGGCGTGTAGCAGCACCACGTCACCTTCCGGGATGGTCTTGAGCGTCGCCAGCATGCCATCGAAGTCGAGGCGGTTGTTCTCGTCGACGTAGGGGTAGCTGTGGCGCGTCACGCCAGCGGCGTCGAAGATGCCCAGGTGGTTCGGCCAGGTCGGGGTGGACAGCCAGATATCACGGCCCTTGAGGTTGCTGGCGATGAAGTCCGCGGCCAGACGCAAGGCACCGGTACCGCCGGGCGCCTGAGTGGCGCTGGCGCGATTGGCTGCCAGCACCGGCGACTCGGCGCCCAGCACCATCGGCAACACGACCTTGCCGAAGCGCGGATCACCGTGGGAGCCGATGTAGGTCTTGGTGACTTCATTCCCGACCAGGCGGCTCTCGGCCTGCTTGACCGCACGCATGACCGGCGTATTGCCGTTGGCATCGCGATAGACGCCCACGCCGAGGTCGACCTTCTGCGGGTTGGTGTCCTTGTTGAAGGCTTCGATCAGGCCGAGGATGGCATCCCCGGGTACACGCGCAATCTGCTCGAACATCTTATTTCGCTACCTCGTCGGTTCTGGCGGCCATGATGAAATCGTTCTTGTGCAGACCCTTCATCTCGTGGGACCACCAGGTCACGGTGACCTTGCCCCACTCGGTGAGAAGTGCCGGGTGGTGCCCGACTTCCTCGGCAATCTCGCCTACGCGATTGGTGAATGCCAGTGCCTGCTTGAAATTGCGGAACGTAAAGCACCGTTCCAGTTGCATGATGCCATCGCGATTGAGCAACTGCCACTCGGGAATGGCGGTCTTGAGCGTCTCGATGTCGCTATCGCTGACCTTGGGCGCATCGAAGCTGCAGGCTTCACAGGACTGTCTGGCGAGTTCGGTCATGTCACTATTCTCCGGCTTGAGGAAAGAGGGGGCTGGTGAAAAGGCGTACCCCTTGGGGCAAGGGCGTCTGTGCGATCAGCGCCGGTGCGATCAACGTCTGTGCGATCAGCGTCTGGGCGATCAACGTGGTGCGAAGCGCGGCGTCTTGAGGCCGAGAGCCATGGCCTCGTGCACCAGTGCCATGATGTCGCGGCTGGCGAGTTCATGCAGGTCGTCCAGTGACTCAAGGACATAGTAGAGCGGCTGCAGGATGTCGATGCGATACGGGGTGCGCAGTGCCTCGACGGCATCGAAGGGCAGATGCTCGGGGCGCTCGAGACTCTCCGCAAGCTCACCCAGGGCGTAGCGGGTCTCGCGCGGCGAGGAGATGATGCCGCCGCCGTAGAGGCGCAGCGCACGGCTGCCATCGGGTTGAGTCTCGCGCAGCATGCCGAATTCCACCGTCATCCAGTAGAGGCGGGCCAGATAGACGCGCTCTTCCTTGCTGGCGGCGAGGCCGAGGCGTCCGTAGGTGGCGGTGAATTCGGCGAAGGCGGGGTGGGTGAGCATCGGACAGTGGCCGAAGATCTCGTGGAAGATGTCCGGCTCCTGCAGATAGTCGAGTTCTTCCGGGGAGCGGATGAAGGTGGCGACCGGGAAGCGCCGCTCGGCGAGCAGCTCGAAGAAGCGCGTGAAGGGGATCAAGGCCGGCACGCGAGCGGTTCGCCAGCCGGTGGCGGCCTCGAGGACACGATCGATCTCGCCAAGCTGGGGGATGCGGTCCTCCGGCAGGGCAAGGCGCTCGAGCCCTTGCCGATACTCGCGACAGACACGCCCCTCGACCAGCGCCATCTGACGCGCCATCAGTGTCTGCCAGGTAGAGTTCTCCTGATCGCTGTAATGGATTCGGCCCCGGGCATCCGGCTCATGGGCCACGTAGCGGGTGCCCTTGGCCTTGGCTTGCGAGCCGGGCTGAGCTTCCTGGGATGTCTGTGGCCAATGACGACCCTGCGGTGCGTTCATGCAACCTCCCCAACCAGATGGCGGCGCTGCCGAGCAGGCTGCCGTGTTGTCATTATGGCGTACATGCCAGTCCTTGCATGTCGATGACAACGCTAGGCCTTGTCGGGTGGCGTTGACCAGTGGTCAGGCGTGGCTCTGCGCCGCAGATAACGCTGCGTTGGCGCGTGTCTTGTCACATAATTGTGACACTGGAGCGGTAATCGGGCGCATCCTGTGCCATTTGGGCGTTCGTGCACTGCTGTGTCGCCGTCTTTTGTAAGGAATGCTTTACGACGTTTTTGATAACGCTTACGTTAACGTCACTCAGTCGCCCGTCGCTAAGCTGCCCGTCGCCAAGCCGCCCGTGACTCGAGCGGCGACGCCAGGCCGGCGACACCATTTCGATGACAATGCCAACAAGAATTCCAACGACAATGCCGAGAACGCCATGCGCCTCAAACTGACCTGCCAGAATCGAATCGGGATTCTGCGCGACATCCTGGCCCCCTTTGCCGATTACGGCCTCAACGTGCTGCGCGGTGAGGTCGGTGGGGAGGCCAACAACTCCATCTATCTGCATGTGCCCAACATGCTGCGCATGCAGCTCTCGACCCTGAAGCCGACCCTCGAGGAGATTCCCGGGGTCTTCAAGGTCAGTCGCGTCAGTCTGATGCCCACCGAGCGACGCCATCTGGAGCTCAATGCACTGCTGTCATCGCTGTCAGACCCGGTGATGTCCATCGACATGGATGGGCGCGTGGTGGCGGCCAATCGCGCGGCGGGCAAGTTGCTCGGGGTGCGCATCGATGAGGTGCCGGGGCTGGCGCTGACGCGTCACGTCCAGGATGTCGACCTGCCGGAACTGATCCGGCGCAACAATGCTCGCGTCAATGGCCTGCGCCTGCGGGTGGGGGAGGAGACTTTCCTCGCCGATATCGCGCCACTGCACACCGAGAATGAGGATGTCGCCTCGCTGGCGGGCGCCGTGGTCACCCTGCATCGTGCAGACCGCCTGGGTTCGCGTATCTATCAGATCCAGCGCACCGAGGTGCGCGGCTTCGAAGCGATATTCCAGGCGAGCCGTCAGCTGTCGGCGGTGGTCAAGGAGGCTCGCCGCATGGCACCGCTGGATGCGCCGCTCTTGATCGAGGGTGAGACCGGCACCGGCAAGGAGCTGCTGGCGCGGGCCTGCCACCTGGCCAGCCCCCGCGGCCAGGCCCCCTTCATGGCGCTCAATTGCGCGGGGCTGCCGGAATCGATGGCCGAGACGGAGCTGTTCGGTTACGCCCCCGGTGCCTTCGAGGGCGCGCGGCCGGAGGGCAAGCTGGGCCTGCTGGAGCTGACCAGCGGCGGCACCATCTTCCTGGATGAGGTCGGCGAGATGAGTCCGCGCATGCAGGTCAAGCTGCTGCGCTTTTTGCAGGACGGCGGTTTCCGGCGCGTCGGCAGCGATGAGGAAACCTTCCTCGATGTGCGCGTGATCTGCGCCACTCAACAGGACCTGCCGGCACTGTGCAGCGAAGGGCGCTTCCGCCACGATCTCTTCCATCGCCTCAATGTGCTGTGTGTGCAGATTCCGCCGCTCAGGGAATGTCTGGATGGGCTCGAGGAGCTGGCGCGACATTTCCTCGAGCGCGCAGTGCGTCAGATCGGCGCTCGCGTAAGGGATATCTCGCCCGAGGCCATGGCGCGCCTGCAGGGCTATCACTGGCCGGGCAACGTGCGTCAGCTGGAGAACGTGCTGTTCCAGGCCGTCTCGCTGTGCGATGGCGAGGTGATCGAGGCGCAGCATCTGCGCCTGACCGGTGAGGCGCGTGATGAGGGGCTGGACAACATCGACCTGACCGGCAGTCTGGGCGATATCCATGACGAGGTCGAACGGCGCATCCTGGCGCATCTTTACCCGGAGTATCCGTCCAGCCGATTGCTGGCCAAGCGCCTGGGAGTCTCGCATACCACCATCGCCAACAAGCTCAAGCGTCACGGCATCGCGCAGGAATGACCCGCGGCGCAGGTGATGACGGGTGAGAAGAGACAACAGGGCGAGAGGAAAGCAGACGAGCCGCAAAAGGAGAGAGAGGAGAAGGGGAAGAAGACAGGCAAGAAGACAGAGACGGAGAGGCGCTTAAATGCGTGTTTGAATATCGGAATTGGTGAATTGTTTTGCTCGCTAATAAAGGGTATGATCCTCATATTGTTAGCAAGCTAATATAGATGGCGTCTGATATCGCCGGCAACAGCCGCCCTGACGCCGCACCAATCAAGGCTCTCGTGGGTCTTCCGCTCAGTACCGGTGAGGGGGAGTGTCATGGGAGCCTTCATGTCGAGAGATGATACATGAACGCACATTCTCCGGGGACGGATTCGACACAGGAAATCCCGTTTCACGAGCAGATCAAGCCCTCGCTGGGTGGCCAGGTCGGCCGGGTCCACCGACTATGGCGCACCGCCATCACCAGCGCGGTGCGTAGCCTGGACATGACGGAATCGCGCTGGACGGTCATGGTCCATCTGGAAAAGCTCGGCGAGGGCTGTACCCAACAGATGCTGGCCAGCGAGCTGGGCATCGAGATGCCGTCGCTGACACGCACCCTCAACCAGCTCGAGGCTCAGCAGCTGATTGCGCGTGTGCCGCACGAGACCGACAAGCGGGCGCGTTGCCTGTGGTTCACCGAGCAAGGCCGCCAATGCCTGACCCAGTTGACGGAGCGCATCGAGCGAGTGCGTGCCGAGCTGTACGTCGGCTTCGATGACGAAGCGCTCAATGCCTTCGCCCGCACTCTGCTCCAGTTTGAAGACAATGCCAGTGCCAGCATCGCGCGCTCCCAGGCCGAATATCAGCGGAGTCGTCAGGGGTGACATCCGATCAGCGCTTTCGGCGCTGGGTGCGGGGAGCCTTGCTGATCGCCGTATTCAGTTTCGTGTATTTCCTGATCGCGGACCTGTGGATGCCGATGACGTCCCAGGCGCGCGTGATGCACCCGGTGGTCAGTGTGGCATCGCGGGTCAGTGGTCGTATCGATGAGGTGCTGGTCCACGACAACCAGCATGTCGAGGCGGGCGATGTGCTGTTTCGTATTGATGCAAAGCCCTATCAGCTGGCCGTGCAGCAGGCGGAGTTGGCGCTGGAAGCCGCCATTCAGGCCAATCAACAGCTGGATGCCTCGATTCTGGCGGCCAAGGCGCAGCTCGAGCAGAGCCGTGTCAGCGAGGAAGAGCAGCGGCTGGAGATGGCGCGCGTCACGCGGTTGATCAAGTCGCACAGCATCTCGCGCCAGCAGTACGATCAGACACGTGCCAGCTATCAGGGCGCGCAGGCGACGGTCAGGGCCGATCAGGCCGATCTGGCAGCGCTCAAGGTGCAGCGGGGCCTGACGGGAGACGATAACCTGAGCCTGCGCCAGGCGCGCAATGCGCTGGAGCAGGCGCGTCTCGATCTGGCCTATACCGAGGTGCGCGCCCGCGAGGCCGGGACGGTGTCCAACATGCAGCTGGTCGCCGGCGCCTACGCCAGCACCGGTCAGGCGCGGCTGGCCATCGTGGCCGATCGTGCCGATGTCATTGCCGACTTTCGCGAGAAGTCTCTGTCACGCGTCGCGATCGGCGATCAGGCAAGCATCATCTTCGATGCGCAGCCGGGGCGGGTCTTCACGGCAACGCTTTCATCGCGGGATTCAGGCGTACAGGCGGGTCAGCTCAACGCAGATGGTTATCTGGCCGCCCCCGAGGACAGCGATCGCTGGGTGCGTGATGCCCAGCGCATGCGCGTCCATCTCGTGATGCCGAGGGCTCATGGCCTCTCGCTCAGCCAGCTGCCGACCGGCTCGCGTGCCACCGTACAGCTGTTCCCCGTGGCCGGACCAGCCAGCTGGCTGGCGCATGCCCAGGCGCGTGCGGTCAGCCTGCTGCATTACATCTATTGAGGCGGCGGCATATTGGCGAATGCATTGCGAGACCGGCTGTCCCGTCTGTGGACACGTGGTGAGACCTTGCCGCGCGTCGAGGGTAGTGAGCCACTCCTGAGCGAGAACGATGTCCAGCAGTGCCTGCGGATCGCCTTCGGCGGCACCCTGGGCTTCGTGCTGCTCAAGTGGATGGATTGGACCTACGGCACCTTCTTCGTGGTCAACCCGATTCTGCTGCTGGCCCTGGTGCCGGTTCTGAATGCCTCCATCGCGCGGCAGTTTCTGGCCAGTGTCTTTCTCAACAACGCCTTCACCCTCGTCGTGCAGGGCCTGTTCGGTGACAACCCGGCGATCATGTTGCTGCTGGTGTTTGGCATGCAGCTGGTGCTGTTCAACTGCATGAGCCGCGGGCCATTGTTCCTGTTCGGTGCCCTGAGTGTGGTCGGCATGCATGTGCAGCTGAATTTCGCCAGCTACCCGAGCACGGATATCAGTGATCTGGTGTGGTGCAACTTCGTCGGTGGCGGCACCACGCTTTCGATCGTGGCCCTGATGCATTACTGCTTCCCGGACAAGGCGCCGCGTCAGCCACCGTCACGCCCCGCCAAGCCGCCATCCAATCGTTGTCACGAGGTGCTGTTGACCACCGCGGTGGCGATGGTGGTCTACGTGATGTTCCAGGTGCTCGATCTGAGCGATTCGCTGTCGGCGCAGATCGCCTCGATCCTGATTCTCTTTCCGATGAACTGGTTCGGTGCTATCCAGGCCAGCATTCGGCGCGCCGCGGGTACGTTGGTGGGCTGCAACGTGGCGGTGGCGATCCAGCTGGTGTTGATGACGCACTATTCGTTGCTGTGGCTGGTAGCGCTGGGGCTCTGGCTGAGCTTGATGCTGTTCGCGCGCCACCATGTTCTGGAGCGGGTGGGCTCCGGTGCGGGTCTGGGCGCCATGACCACCATGGCGATCCTGTTTGGCCAGTACATGTCGCCCGACAAGGACCTGATCTACAGCGCGCTCTACCGGACCAGCTCCGTGCTGGTCGCGGTCTGCAGCGCGATGCTGCTGATCTACCTGATGCATGCGCTGCTCAATCGCTTCGCGGCGACGCGTCTGATTCGCCCCGCCGCTTGAGACAGTCGTCGCCGGTCGAGATTGTCGGCGCTCCGCAGGCGGTGGATCAGCGTGGCGCGTCGTAGCGCCCTGCGGTGCCGTGGGTGAACACCACCTGCCACAGCTGCAGCTGGCGGGCGCGGAAGGCGCCTGCGCAGGCGCCGAGATAGTACTCGAACATGCGCTTGTCGCGCGGTGAATAGGTATCAGCCAGCTCATGCCAGTGCTGGTCGAGATTGGCGCGCCACGCCATCAATGTCGGGTCGTAGTCGGCGCCGAAGTTGTGCCAGTCCTCCATCACCAGATGCGCTTCGCTGGCGCGTACCAGCTGACTGGCGCTGGGCAGCACGCCATTGGGGAAGATATAGCGGTTGACCCAGGGGTCGGCCGAGATATCACTCTGGTTGGAGCCGATGGTGTGCAGCACGAAGCGTCCGCCGGGGCGCAGCAGGTGCGCGGCATGGGCAAAGTAGGTGGCGTAGTTCTTGTGGCCGACGTGTTCGAACATGCCAATCGAGGCGATGGCATCAAAGCTGCCCACCGTGCGCCGGAAATCTGGGTCGCGATAGTCCTTGAGCAGGATTTCCACCGGTAGCCCTGCGCAATGCTCGCGCGCCAGCGCGGCCTGCTCGGCGGAGATGGTGATACCGACGACCTCCACGCCGTAATGGCGGGCGGCGTAGGCGGCAAGGCTCCCCCAGCCACAGCCGATATCCAGCAGGCGCATGCCGGGCGCCAGCCCCAGCTTGCGACACACCAGATCCAGCTTGGCCTGTTGCGCCTTGCCCAGGTTCTCCGCGCTCACCGGCAGGTCTTTCCAGTAGCCGCAGCTGTAGCACAGGGTGTCATCCAGCATGCGCGTGAAGAGGTCATTGCCGAAGTCATAATGCACCTTGCCGACCACGCCGGCGCGGCGGCGACTCTGCAGATTGATCACTCCGGCCTGCAGTCGATAGGCGATGCGCTCGCTGGTGGTGTGGGCACGACTGCCCAGGCCATGTCGCAGCAGGCGACAGATCATCTCGTCGATCTGCTCGCAGTCCCACCAGCCTTCCATGTAAGCCTCGCCCAGCCCCAGGCTGCCTTGCTGCAGCACTCGCCGGAAGAGGTCCGGATGGCGAACGCGAATGTCCCAGGGATCAGGGCCGTTGAGCCTGACGCCGGAACCTGCCAGCAGATGTTCGACGGTGCGTCGATGACGGGTGTCGGGGAGTGCAACGGGGGCCAGGCGTTGTTCGATGCTCATGGAAAAGCCTCCTTGACGGCGCGCGGGCGCAGAGAGTCCTGATGGGTTCGTCATGGCGTATGGCAGTGATCGACAGTCCCCGGGCGATAGGGCTGTCGAACATCTCGCATGGCAATGCGCGAGCTTCATGCTGCGAGGTGCATGCAGCGAGGTTGCAGGTACAGCATCCGAGTCGCCCCAGCGTGCCAGCCGGGTGGCTGGTAACAACTTTTTTCACCAGATATACGCGGCGGTCAGGAGCGGCGCTGGGACAGCTTTCGTCTCAGCATAGTCAAGAGTCGTCTAATGGGGCGGTGCAATTGACTGATTTGTGGGGCAACCGATGGTTGCGCCCCCGGAACTCAAGTGCCGTAGTGTCGGTTTCCCTGGGTTATCGCCTGGTGTCGGAACGCAAGAAAGCCGCCCCTGGGGCGGCTTTCTGACGGATGCTGCGCTTTCGCTTTCGCCGTCGTTGCGACTTTCGCTTTCGCGTTCGATCGCACTGTCAGGTCACGCTACCTGACGGGGGAACGCCTCAGCGGCAGCGCACGGTCCAGACGACCTTGTAGCCTTCGCCTTCATGGGTGGCGGCAGCCATTTCGGTGTCTTCATTGACGGTGCCACCTTCCAGCTGGTCATTGCCATCGGCGGCCTTGGCGGTGGCGTCGTGCGGGCCGAAGACGCGCGAGTCGAGCACATCGTACTTGTCGCGGTCCTGCTCTTCACACACCTCGAGCGCGCGTTCCTTGACCTGTGCGATGGCATCATCGCGGTCTTCATCGACGGCGCTGACTTCGTAGCGCGTGTCCTGCTTCTCGATCACGCTGGTGTTACCGCAACCGGCGATGAAGGCGGAGCCGACGAGGGCCAGGGTCATGCAGGAATTGCGCAGGGCGTTGGATGTCAGGGTCATGATCTCTCCTTGAAGTGTCTTTCAGAGCTGTCTTTCAGAACTGTCATTCAGAGCTGTCTTCCAGAGCCGCCGTAAGCGGGCTTGGGTCGCAATATCTGTCGTCAAGATGACGCTGATATCAGTACTGGGGGGTATGGGCGCGTGCTTCAAGTGTCGAGATGCATCGACGCTGGCTGTCGCCTGCCGCCAACAGCAGAGGCGCGGGGGCACTGGCGAGTGGGCTTGCGGGCAGCCGAAGTGACACTTTGGTCGTGAACTGTCTCATTTAGGCATGTCGATGCCTCATCTGGACAGCCAACCTGTGACAACTGACCTAGTCTGCATAAGCCCTACCGGTTGGACGCCACCGACCGGGGGCTGGTGGCCGGGGCAGGAAAAGTGACGGGCGGCGCAAGCCAGCTTGTCTGCCTGACGCCGGCCACGTGCCAAACCCCATGCCAGCCAGGAGCACGTCATGTCAGCCAATGCCAATCGCGGAGTCGTATACCAGGGAGCGGGGAAGGTGAGTGTCGAATCACTGGACTATCCGACCCTGGCGCTGGGAAATCGCAAGTGTGAACACGGGGTCATTCTCAAGGTCGTCTCGACCAATATCTGCGGCAGTGATCAGCACATGGTGCGTGGCCGCACCACGGCGCCGCAGGGCCTGGTGCTGGGCCACGAGATCACCGGTCTGGTCGTCGAGGCCGGGCGCGATGTGGAATTCATCAAGGTCGGTGACATCGTCTCGGTTCCCTTCAACATCGCCTGCGGCCGCTGCCGCAACTGCAAGGAAGGCAAGACGGGGATCTGTCTGAACGTCAATCCGGCGCGTCCCGGCGCGGCCTACGGCTATGTCGACATGGGCGGCTGGACTGGCGGTCAGACAGATTACGTCATGGTGCCCTATGCCGACTTCAACCTGCTCAAGTTCCCGGATGCCGACCAGGCGATGGAGAAGATCCGTGATCTGACGCTGCTGTCCGATATCTTCCCCACCGGTTTCCACGGCTGTGTGACCGCGGGTGTCGGGCCGGGCTCCACTGTGTATATCGCGGGCGCCGGGCCGGTCGGGCTGGCGGCGGCCGTGTCCGCCCAGCTGCTGGGGGCGGCCTGTGTCATCGTCGGCGACATGATCCCCGAGCGTTTGCAGCAGGCCGAGAGCTTCGGCTGCGAGACCATCGATCTGCGTCAGGAAGGCTCGATGGAAGACAAGGTCGAGGTGATTCTCGGCGAGCGCGAAGTGGATTGCTTCGTCGATTGCGTCGGCTTCGAGGCGCATGGCTGTGGTTGTGACCACGGCCGTGAGCAGCCGGCCACGGTGCTCAACTCGGCGATGGCGCTGACGCGTGCCGGCGGCCAGATCGGCATTCCCGGGCTTTATGTCACCGAAGACCCGGGCGCCGAGGACGAGGCCGCCAAGGTCGGGGCGCTGTCGATGCGCTTCGGGCTGGGCTGGGCCAAGTCCCACTCGCTGCACACGGGCCAGTGCCCGGTGATGAAGTATCACCGCCCGCTGATGCAGGCGATCCTGTTCGGGCGCGTCAATATCGCCGATGCGGTCAATGTGCAGGTCATCAGTCTGGAAGAAGCGCCGCAGGGTTATGCGGACTTCGATGGCGGCGCTGCCAAGAAATTCGTCATCGACCCCCACGCCATGGTGCGCAACGGCCGTGCTGCCTGACGCCATCACGGCCTGAATCCCGCCCGTAGCGGAGTTCTATCGCCACAGACGACGCTGCCACGCCCTTTGCCGGGGCGTGGCAGCGTCGTCTTTTCTTGAAGCGTGCCTGCCAGGCGGATGTTGCAGCCAGGCCCTTGTTGTCGAAGAGGCGCTGCGCTATACCGGTGGGCATATGAGGCCAGCGCGCTGCGTATGGTGCTCTCCGCTCTGATGTTTCTGCACAGGAATGCCCATGTCCGCTTCAGCGTCCACCATCGCCAATACCGCCAGCCTGATGCCACAGCATGCCGATTTTTCCGACTGGCCCAATAGCCGCGACTGGCTGGCGCATCTGGTCAGCTTCAATACCGTGTCGCGCGAGTCGAATCTGGCATTGATCCATTGCCTGCGCGACGCCCTGGAAGTGGTCGGCGTCAGTGCCGAGGTCATCCACAACGATGGCGGCGACAAGGCCAATCTGCTGGCGGTGATCGGGCCGGAGGTCGAGGGCGGCGTGGTGCTCTCCGGGCACACCGATGTGGTGCCGGTGGAGGGTCAGGCCTGGGACAGCGATCCCTTCACGCTGCGTGAGGACGAGGGTCGCCTTCATGGGCGCGGTTCCGCCGACATGAAGGGCTTCATCGCCTGCTGCATGGCGGCGGTGCCGGCGCTGGTGAATGCCCAGCGTGCGGGCACGCTGAAAAAGCCGGTGATTCTTGCCTTTTCCTATGACGAGGAGATCGGCTGTCTGGGCGCGCCGCGCATGATCGCACGCCTGCGTGACCGCCTGCCGCGTCCGGCGGCGGTGCTGGTGGGCGAGCCGACCATGATGGCGATCGTCGATGCCCACAAGGGCATTACCGATCTGCGCACCACGGTGACCGGCAAGCCGTCGCATTCCAGCCTGGTCTATCAGGGGGTGAGTGCCATCCATCTGGCGGCGCGCATGGTGACCTTCATCGAGGACCGCATGCAGGCGCGCATTGACTGCGGCCATCTGGACGAGCGCTTCGATGTGCCCCACGCCAGCCTGCACGTCGGGCGTATCGAGGGCGGCACGGCGGTCAATATCACCGCCGGGGAGTGCATCTTCGACTGGGAGCTGCGCCATCTGCCGGGCGAGGATGTCGAGGCGATGCTGGCGGAGATCGATGCCCACGCCGAGCGTCTGGTCGCCCCCTATCGTGAGCGGGCGCCAGAAGTGGCGATCCGCAGTGAGCGCACGGTGGAAACGGTGCCGTCACTCGGGCATGGCGATCGGGACCCGGCCATTCGCCTCTGCCAGCGTCTGCTGGGCGATGAGCGGGCCAGCGAGGCCGTGGCGTACACCACGGAGGCGGGACAGTTCCAGAGCGAAGGCTGGCCGACGGTGGTCTGCGGGCCAGGCTCCATCGGGGTCGCGCATCAGGCCAATGAGTACATCGAGCTCAGCCAGCTGGCGGCCTGTGATCGCTTCCTGGCCCAGTTGGTGCGTGAGCAACAGGGCGGCTGAGCCCCCTTTTTGCCGGGCCTGATGCACGACTGACACGCGCTCTCACAGCATGCCGGGGCGGGGTGTCTCCTGCTCCGGCATCGGGCGCAATACCGTGGCACATTCCCGCAGCAGATGGTCGGTGAGCTTGTCCAGCGTGCTGCCTCCGTGACGCCAGTGATGCCAGTAAAGCGGCACATCGAGGGCATGGTTCGGCGCGATATCCACCAGCTCACCACTGGCCAGCAGATGCGCCGCCTGCTGCTCGGGAATCATGCCGTAGCCCATGCCGCTCAAGGCCAGACGCACGAAACCTTCCGACGACGGGCAGAGATGGTGGGGGAAGGGCTCATCGAAGCCCATGGTCGACAACAGCCGGTGTTGCAGGCGGTCATCACGGCCATAGACGATGGCGGGCATGCTGCGCAGGGTCTCGGCCGGCAGAATGGGCGGGATGGCGTGGCCTTTCTTCGCGATATGGCGCTGCACGAAGTCCGGGCTGGCCAACGCCCGATAGCGCATGCTGCCCAGCGGGTGGGAGCGTGCCCCCTGCACCGGGCGTGGCGTGGCACAGATGCAGCCCGCGACTTCTCCATCGCGCATGCGCCTGAGCGCCACTTCCTGATCTTCCACCAGCATGTCCAGCAACAGGTCACGCTCGCGACAGAAACTGCCGGTGACGGTCGGCCACCAGGTGGCCAGCGAATCGGCATTGATGGCGATGCGCAGCCGCTGCTCGCTCTCGCCGAGGGCGGGAATCTGGTCGAGCAGGTCATGTTCCAGCAGCCGCACCTGCTGGACATGATTGAGCAGGCGCCGCCCGAGCGGCGTCGGCCCCAGGCGTGGTGTACGCACCAGTACCGGCTGCCCCAGCCGTGCCTCCAGCAGTTTTATGCGCTGCGAGACCGCCGACTGCGTCAGCCCCAGTGCTCGCGCCCCGCGTTCAAAGCCCGCCTGATCGATGACGGCCGCCAGTGCCTCCAGCAATTTATAGTCCAGCATCAGTATTCCTTATGATCCATTCCCTGAATCAATTTCCTTGATGGATTCATCCTAGCGTACTCTGCCTGCCTCAGCACTGACAGCCGTGGCAGGCGCCGTCAGTCACGGCAACGACACGACGAAAGGACAGGCGATATGTGGTGGTCATTCTTCAATGGGGCAGGGGTAGGCGCAGGCTTGATCATCGCCATCGGGGCGCAGAACGCCTTCGTGCTGGGGCAGGGGCTCAAGCGCGAGCATCAATGGTGGGTGGCAGGGCTCTGCGCGCTGTGCGATGGCGTGCTGATCATCGCCGGCGTGCTCGGGCTGGGGGCACTCATGCAGCAATCGCCGCTGTTGATGAGCATTGCCCGCTGGGGCGGGGTGGCGTTTCTGCTCTGGCAGGCACTCAAGGCGTTGGGGCGCATGCGCACAGGCGGCCAGCTGACGGCCAGCAACGCCCTCAAGGCCAATCTCGGCAAGGTGCTGGCGGCGACCTTGGCCGTCACGCTGCTCAACCCGCAGGTCTATCTGGATACGCTGGTAATGCTGGGCGCGATCGGCGCGCAACAGCCGTCCCCGCAAAGCTTCATCGTCGGGGCGAGCCTGGCCTCCTTCGGCTGGTTCTTCGGCCTGGTGGCATGTGCCGGTTGGCTGGCGCCACGCCTGACCAGTCCGCGTGCCTGGCAGGTCATCGAGGCCTTCATCGCCACGATTCTGCTGTGGGTGGCCTGGCAGCTGGGCAGCGGTGCCTGGCTCTAGCGGCCAACGCCAGGCGGGCAAGAGGCAACGGCAGGCGTGACGCGCCGATAGGTGTAAAGAAAGCATGACGCAGTGTCAGGCGCTGGCGGCAGTGGGAGCGCCCCGAGGGGGCAGTGTCGAGATGGCCGTCAGCGCCATGGCAGGGTTTCGTTACATGTCTGGCGTGGGAAGAGGCCGGACACGGCACCAAAGCAGGCGCAAGGCGCATGGGCAGGGCGGCAGGCAAGGCATAGATTTCCGATAACGGAATCGGGACACGACAGGTGATGCGCGCGACGTGTTCGCCTGTCGTGAAGGATGTTGCCCGCCTTTTCTCTACCTTGCCTGCCCTGTCGGCAGCCTGACTCAGGAGCCCCTCATGAACGCACCGGCGCGTATCGAACAGCACAATCCCATCGGCACGGACGGCTTCGAGTTCGTCGAATTCACGGCCCCGGATGCGGCCGGCATCGATGCCCTGCGCAAGTTGTTCAACCAGCTCGGATTCACCGAGACCCGTCGCCATCGCTCCAAGCAGGTGTTCCTGTTCCAGCAGCACGGCATCAATGTGGTGCTCAACGCTGAGCCGAACAGCCCAGCGGCGGAATTCGCGGCGATCCACGGCCCGAGTGCCTGTGCGATGGCCTGGCGCGTGGCGGATGCCGAGCAGGCGCATCGCTACGCCCTGGCGCACGGTGCGCGCAGCGTCGAGCACCCGGTCGGGCCGGGCGAGGTGGGCATCCCTGCGGTGCAAGGCATCGGCGGTTCGGTGCTGTACTTCGTGGACCATCACCGCGAGCGCTCGATCTACTATACCGACTTCGTCGCCATCGATGGCGCGATCGAGAATGCCAACAGTGTCGGCCTGCATACGCTGGATCACCTGACCCACAATGTCGGGCGTGGCCAGATGGATGTGTGGGCCGACTTCTATGCGCGTATCGCCAACTTCCGCGAGATCCGCTATTTCGATATCGAAGGCAAGATGACCGGGCTCTTCTCGCGCGCGATGACGGCGCCGTGCGGCAAGATGCACATTCCCATCAACGAGTCAGCAGATGATGACTCCCAGATCGCGGAATTCATCCGCGAATACCATGGCGAGGGTATCCAGCATCTGGCGATGGCGACGGATGATATCCATGCCACCGTCAAGGCGCTCAAGGCCAATGGCGTCACCTTCCTGAATACGCCGGCCACCTATTATGAGAAGGTCGATGCGCGGGTGCCCAACCATGAAGAGAATGTCGAGGACCTCAAGGCATTGAATCTGCTAGTCGATGGCGCGCCGGGGGAGGGGATTCTGTTGCAGATCTTCACCGAGACGGTGATCGGGCCGATCTTCTTCGAGATCATCCAGCGCAAGGGCAACGATGGTTTCGGCGAGGGCAACTTCAAGGCGCTGTTCGAATCCATCGAGGAAGACCAGATCCGCCGCGGCATCATCGGCGGCGAGTGATCCACCCATTCCGGCACGCCCTGATCAGGGCGTGATCACGATGGCATCTTCAGCAACACGAAAGCCCCGTCGGCTATCACCGGCGGGGCTTTCGTGTTGCTGAAGTCTTGATTCAGGCAGTCAGGCTCAGGAGGTCGTCGGGACGCGCTGGTGATCGATCACCTGACGCAGCACGAAGCTTGAATGCACGCCGGTCACCCCCTCGATCCGCGTGATCTGCTTGAGCAGCAGGTCGTGATAGTCATCCATGTCCTTGACCACCACCTTGAGCTGGTAGTCGGCTTCCTGGCCGGTGATCAGCAGGCATTCCATCACCTGGGGCAGCGAGGCGATGGTGTCCTCGAAGTTGGTGAAGCGCTCCGGGGTGTGGCGGTCCATCGAGATATGCAGCAACGCCATCAGGCTGAGTCCCAGCTTGCGGGCATCTATCTGGGCGCGGTAGCCGGTGATCATGCCGCTTTCTTCCAGCGCACGGACTCGGCGCAGGCAAGGCGACGGGGACAGGCCAATGCGTTCCGCGAGTTCCTGATTGCTGATGCGACCCGAGTGCTGAAGCTCGTCAAGAATGCGGCGGTCGAAGCGGTCCAGTGTCGGGAGAGGAATATTCTGGCTCATTTTCGCAATCCATTAGCGGTGAAGATGTGAATGGTGAAATAATCTGCTTTTAAGATGGCGATGTCATGTGGTTTTCGCAATCGTCCGCCCTGATATGCGGCATATACTGTAATCACTGCTCAGCGATGAAGACGCCCGCTCGGGTCGTGGCTGTCGCATGACACGACGCACGACACGAACGACAGACCTGAGCAGGATGAGCCACCGGCGCTGGCGACACGCCTTTGCAACCGGTGAACGCGGAACGCAGTCGGCTTCTGATCGAAGCGAGGCTGCCGAAAGGGCTCTGGTGGTGATCCCACCGTCCTTCTCTCCGCGCTGGAGACCGTGATCCGGTCCCGGAGCTTGCGGCGGGCAGTGACGTTACGCTGCCCCCGACTTGCTTGCTTGCCCTGCTGACGGCAAGCTTTCGGATGCAAGGCCTTCACGCCTTCGTCATCTCACATTTACTCAGGCGCCCCGATTGGGACACTGTTGAGTGCGAAAGGTGCCATCGATCTCCCGTATCGGGCCTCGATTGCCGGTTTTTCGCACCCAGACCGCCAAGGACACGACCATGACTGCTGCATCCACGCCAAGTGCTGCCTTCGACCACACCAAATATCGCCCCGTGACACCTGTTGCACTGACCGACCGCCAGTGGCCGTCGCGTACCGTGACCCAGGCGCCGCTATGGGCGAGTGTCGACCTGCGTGATGGCAATCAGGCGCTGCTCGAGCCGATGACGGTCGAGCAGAAGAAGCTGATGTGGAAGCTGCTGGTCAAGATCGGTCTCAAGGAGATCGAAGTCGGTTTCCCCTCCGCCAGCCAGCTCGATTTCGACTTCGTGCGCTGGTTGATCGAGGAAGACCAGGTTCCGGAAGGCGTCAGCATCCAGGTGCTGGTGCAGGCGCGTGAGCATCTGATCGCGCGTACCTTCGAATCGCTGGTCGGTGCGCGTGATGCCGTCGTTCACGTCTACAACTCCACCTCCACCGTGCAGCGTGAGCGGGTGTTCGAGATGGACCGTGACGGCATCAAGGCCATCGCCGTCGAGGGCGCACAGCTGGTCAAGGACTACGCCGAGCGCTACCCGGACACCAACTGGGTGTTCCAGTACTCGCCGGAGAGCTTCACCTCCACCGAGATGGATTACGCCGTCGAGGTGTGTGAGGCGGTGATGGATGTCTGGCAGCCGACGCCGGAAAAACGCTGCATCCTCAACCTGCCGGCCACGGTGGAAGTGGGCCCGGCCAATCACTTCGCCGACCAGGTCGAGTACTTCATCAAGCACCTGAGCCGTCGTGACTGCGCGATCATCTCGCTGCACACCCACAACGACCGCGGTGGCGCCGCCGCCGCCGCCGAACTTGGCCTGCTGGCCGGCGCTGACCGCATCGAAGGCACCCTGCTGGGCAACGGTGAGCGCACCGGCAACATGGACCTGATCACCCTGGCGATGAACCTCTACAGCCAGGGCATCGATCCGGAGCTGGATCTCTCCAACCCGGACGAGATCATCCAGGTCTACACCGAGTGCACCAATCTGCCGGTTCACCCGCGTCACCCGTGGGTCGGTGAGCTGGTCTACACCGCCTTCTCCGGCAGCCACCAGGACGCCATCCGCAAGTGTCTCAAGAAGCAGCAGCCTGACGAGCCGTGGCAGGTCGCCTATCTGCCCATCGACCCGCAGGATCTGGGCCGTGACTTCCAGGCGGTGATCCGCGTCAACAGTCAGTCCGGCAAGGGTGGCATGGCCTTCCTGCTCGAGCGCGATCACGGCATCAGCCTGCCGCGCTGGATGAGCCTCGAGCTTGCGCCGCACGTGCAGAAGGCCAGCGAGCAGGTCAGTGGTGAGCTGTCCAGCGACCAGATTCGCGCGATTCTCGATGCCAGCTTCAAGCGTGAGGCGCCGCTGAGTCTCAAGGGCTATCGTCTGGATCGTGAAGGGGCCGAGCAGCTTACCGCGACGCTGGTCGATGACAAGGGCGAGCAGATCGCGCTGGCCGGTGAAGGCAACGGTGCCATCTCCGCCTTCATGGATGCCTGGCAGCGTCACACCGGTTCCACCGTCAGCGTGGTGGACTACGGTGAGCACGCCCTAGGCGAAGGCAGCGATGCCGTCGCTGTGGCCTTCGTGATGCTCAACCTGGATGGCAAGCGTGTCTGCGGCATGGCCGAGGATGGCGATACCGTGAGTGCATCGCTCAAGGCCGTGCTGTCGGCGGTCAATCGCGGCCTGGAAAGCAGTGCACGCAGCGAAGCGGAACGTGCCGAGGAAGCCGGTCCGGTCGCTGTCTGACGACAACACGCCTCATGCCTGACTGATCAGGGGCTTTTTTGCCTCTCTCGAGACCCTCGCTCATCAGAGCGGGGGTCTTGGCGTTTCGCGGCAGGGCAGAAGTTGCCCGGCTGGCGCTCATGCCCGCCGTTGCTGGGCTGACGCGGGCAGGCTTGCGTGGAAAATACGTGTCATGCTCGCCAGGTCGCTATAGACTTTTGTCTGATGTTGACGGCTCAGTCAACATCCGGACTTGCACCGGTGCCCACCCTGCGTATCATCGCTGCACCCGCATAATGATAACGATCTGGTGGCAGACCGGATTCGAGAACACAACAATTCCAAGCGGTGCAAAGGCAAACCCCCTGATTGAAGAGATAATGGATGCGTCCCCATCCCTGCTCTGATCGGGCATCGCCAGTGCACCTCTCGTTCAGGAGGTCCGCTAGAACAACCCACAACTACTCATCGGTATCGCATGATTCAACTTGATGCTATCACCACCCTGTTGCTGGCGGCGCTTGTCCTCGTCGTTGGCCATCTGATCGTCGAGCGCGTGCGCGTGCTGCGCGAATTCAATATCCCCGAGCCTGTGGTCGGCGGCCTCATCGCTACCATCATCGTCACCGGCCTGCGCGGCCTGGGTTACGAGTTCCAGTTCTTCGGCGGTCTCCAGACTCCTTTCATGTTGCTGTTCTTCGGCTCCGTTGGCCTGTCGGCAGACGTTCGCATGATTCGTGCCGGCGGCAGCAAGCTGGTGCTGTTCCTCGCGCTGGTCATCGGTCTGCTCATCCTGCAGAACCTGCTGGGTGTCGGTGTTGCCAGTCTGTTCGGTCTTGATCCGGTACTGGGTCTGCTCGGCGGTTCCATCACCATGTCCGGTGGCCACGGTACTGGCGCGGCATGGGCCAACGTCTTCGCCGACGAATATGGCATCAATGGCGCGATGGAAGTCGCGATGGCCTGTGCCACCTTCGGGCTGGTGTTCGGTTCCCTGATCGGCGGGCCGACGGCGCGTTTCCTGATCAATCGCATGAAGCGCGAAGGGCAGGACATCAACGCCCAGGTCAGCGATTCCGAATATGACGAGACGGAAGTCCAGCATCCGCTGAATACTTCCAATGCCCTGAAGACACTCTTCATGCTGCTGCTCGGGGTCGTCTGTGGCCAACAGCTGCAGTCACTCACCTCGGGCACCGCCTTCTCGCTGCCGACCTTCGTGTGGGTGCTGTTCAGCTGTATCGTCATCGGCAACGTGGTGCGCGCCTTCGGCGACAAGCACCTCAATACCCACGCCGTGGATGTGCTGGGCAACATCAGCCTGTCCATCTTCCTGGCGCTGGCGCTGATGACGCTCAAGCTCTGGGATCTGGCCAATCTGGCACTGCCGATTCTGGCCATCCTGCTGGCACAGGTCGCGCTGGTGTTCCTCTACACCACCCAGGTCACCTTCCGCCTGATGGGCAAGAACTACGACGCAGCAGTCCTGGTCGCGGGTAACTGTGGTTTCGGCATGGGCGCCACGCCGACGGCGATCGCCAACATGCAGGCGGTCACGCAGCACCACGGGCCGTCGCGTCTGGCCTTCATCATCGTGCCGGTGGTGGGTGGTTTCCTGATCGATATCGCCAACTCGCTGATCATCAAGGGCTTCCTCGGCTTCTTCTGAACATGACAGCAGGTGTCATGATAAGAAGTCGCAGAATCTGCCTGGCATGAACGACAACGCCGGACTCCATTGGAGTCCGGCGTTGTCGTTTCGGGGGCTGAAGTTTCAAGGGCGGAAGCTTCAAGGGCTCAGGCTTCAAAGGCGGTGAGAAGCTCGTCAGGCACTTGTGCTTTCACCCTCGTTCTCACCTTCGCTTTCACCTTCGTTCCCTTCCAGGCCCCGCGCCAGCACTTGCCTCTACACCCACAGTGCCACGATCAGGCCATAGGCCAGCAGCGTGACGACCACGGTACCGGCCAGGTTCAGGAAGAAGCCGGCGCGCATCATGGTCTGGATCTTGAGGTGGCCGGTGGCGAACACGATGGCGTTGGGCGGGGTCGCCACCGGCATCATGAAGGCACAACTGGCCGCGATGGCCGCCGGCACGGTGATCAGCAGCGGATCGATGTCCAGTGACAGCGCCAGTGCCCCCAGCAGCGGCAGGAAGGCAGCTGCCGTCGCGGTATTGGAGGTGACCTCGGTCAGGAAGATGATCACCACGACCACGATGGCGACCAGGCCGATGAGCGGCAGCACGCTGAACATCGACAGCTGGCCGGCGATCCACTCGGCGAGCCCCGAGCTCTTGATCACGCCCGCCAGTGCCAGACCACCCCCGAACAGCAGCAACACGCCCCAGGGCAGGTCACGCGCGTCTTCCCACACCAGCAGGCGGCGGCCGCGTGAGGTGCCGGAGGGAATGGCGAATAGGCCCACGCCGATGGCCATGGCGATGCCGGTGTCCGACAGCCAGGCAAGGCCCATCTGGTTGATCAGCGGACGGAACATCCACAGCAGGGCAGCCACCAGGAAGGCGGCGCCGACACGTTTCTCGGCGCTGCTCATGGCGCCCAGTGCCTTGAGCTCGCGGCTGATCATCTCGCCGCTGTCTGCCGTCTCGGACTTGAAGGAGAAGGGCGTGCGCGTCAGCCACCACCAGGTGATGGCGCACATCGCGATGGCGACCGGCAGGCCGACGAGCATCCACTGGGCGAAGCCGATCTCGATGCCTTGATCACTGGACAGGTAACCTGCCAGCAGGGCATTGGGCGGCGTGCCGATCAGGGTCGCGATACCGCCGAGGCTGGCGGAGTAGGCGATGCCCAGCAGCAGGGCGGCGGCGTAGCGCTTCAGTTCAGGGTCATTGCTGTCGCGCTCGTCCTGACCACTGGACATCAGGCTGACCACTGACATGCCGATGGGCAGCATCATGATGCTGGTGGCGGTGTTGGACACCCACATGCTGATGAAGCCGGTGGCGATCATGAAGCCGGCGATCTGGCGGCGCGGCGAGTGGCCGGCAAGCTTCAGCGTATGCAGAGCCACGCGGCGATGCAGGTCCCAGCGCTGCATGGCGATCCCGAGCAGGAAGCCACCGAGGAACAGGTAGATGGTCGGGTTGGCATAGGCGGCGGTGGTGCTCTTGATGTCGTCGATGCCAAGCGCCGGCACCAGCACGATGGGCAGCAGCGAGGTCACCGGAATCGGCAGGGCCTCGGTGGCCCACCAGGTAGCCATCAGCAGGGCCAGGCCGACGCAGAGCCAGGCGCTGTCCGGCATGTCACCCGGCGCCGGTGTCAGCCAGGTCAGCAGCAACAGGAGGGGTCCGAGTATCAGGCCGATGCGCGCCGCGAGTGGCGCTTGTGGCGGCGTAGTGGATTGATCAGCGACGTGATCGGGAGATTGCTCAGGCATGTCGACTCCAGAGAAGCCGGTCGGCGACTGGCTTCCTCATCATGGTGGTCATCGTGTTGTTGGTATGGGTCATGGTAGGTGATGGCGAGTTGTCGTGTTGGTGTTATTCATTACATGTCACGCATGTATCCCCGGTCGGGGTGACGTGCACGGCGTGTCATGTTGCCTGCCTTGTCAGAAAGTCGCTCGCGAGTCGATCAGCCGGGCGCTCAGGCGGCAAGGCGCGGCCATTGTCTCAGCATTGCGGCGCGGCTCAATAGCCTTCATTGCCTGTTTTGAAACTCCGGCAAGTGAAACCTTGACGCCGCGCAAGCGCGACGCTTGATCCGAGGTGCTCACACCTCGGGCCAGGCCCTGTGTGACGCTATCTTGCACGGGTCAGGTTGCTGTCTGGCGACAGACGCTGTCGTTGGCTGTGGACTTGTGAGCGCAAGGGCTGGAAGGTAGGGTTAGCAGCCATGAACAGGGCCAGCGCAGGACAACTGCGTGGCCCACTGTCGCGTTACTTTCACAAGGAAGATGATTGATGATTCTGGTCACGGGTGGTGCAGGCTACATCGGCTCTCATACGGTATTGGCGCTCATGGAGGCCGGCCATCAGGTGCTGGTGCTGGACAACCTGTCCAATGCCAGTGAAGCCTCTCTTGCGCGTGTGGCGACGCTTGCCGGACGCGAAGTGCCGTTCGTCGAAGGGGATATCCGCAACGGCGCGCTGCTCGACAGCCTGTTCGAGCGTCACGATATCGAGGCCGTGGTCCACTTCGCCGGGCTCAAGGCGGTCGGCGAGAGCGTCGCCAAGCCGCTGGCCTACTACGACAACAACGTCAACGGCACCCTGGTGCTGTGTGATGCCATGGCGCGTGCCGGTGTCAAGCGTATCGTGTTCTCTTCCTCCGCCACCGTGTATGGCGATCCGGCCTCCACGCCGATCCGTGAAGACTTCCCGACCTCCGCGACCAACCCCTATGGCCGCTCCAAGCTGATGGTCGAGGAAGTGCTGCGCGACCTGGCCGTCGCGGATGACAGCTGGCGCATCGCGCTGCTGCGCTACTTCAATCCGGTGGGCGCCCATGAGTCCGGCACCATCGGTGAAGATCCCAACGGCATCCCCAACAACCTGGTGCCGTATATCAGCCAGGTCGCCGTGGGCCGCCTCGAGGAACTGGCCGTGTTCGGTGATGACTACCCGACGCCGGATGGCACCGGGGTGCGCGACTACATCCACGTCGTCGACCTGGCCGATGGCCACCTCAAGGCGCTGGACTACCTGGCCGGTGATGCGCGGGATGGCGTTCACACCTATAACCTGGGCACCGGTACCGGCTACAGCGTGCTGGACATGGTCAAGGCGTTCGAGAAGGCCAGCGGTCGTCCGGTGCCGTATCGCATTGCACCGCGTCGTGCCGGCGATATCGCCGAATGCTGGGCAGAGCCCGACAAGGCCTTCAACGAGCTCAAGTGGAAGGCCGAGCTGGGTCTCGATCGCATGATGGCCGACAGCTGGCGTTGGCAGTCACGCAACCCCAACGGCTATCGCAGTGCCTGAAAACTGACACTGCAGGGTCAGTGCGCCTGAGTTGACGAGCTTGAGTTGACCGAGCTTGAGTTGACCGAGCTTGAGTTGACCGAGATTGAGTTGACGGCGCTTGTGTGAAGACCTCTCGAAGCGGTCGCGGGCAGCATCCGCGGCCGCTTTTGCGTATGATGACGGCGGGCCGAAGGGCCCGTGTCGACTCCTTCGAATTCTCTGCGAGACCCCCATGACCCAGTCTGATGTCACCCTCGATCTTGAACTGCTGACGGCCATTGAACAGCTTTGCCGTGAAGCGGGGCAGGCGATACTCGCCGTTGCCCGTGGGGGAGAGCTCGGCACGCGTGCCAAGGCGGATGACAGCCCCGTCACGGCGGCGGATATGGCGGCGCATCATGTGCTGGTCGAGGGGCTGGCCCGCCTGACGCCGCAGATTCCGGTGCTCTCGGAGGAGAGCGACAAGGCCGATATCGCGGCGCGGCGTGACTGGCAGACCTTCTGGCTGGTCGACCCGCTGGATGGCACGCGTGAATTCGTCACCGGCAGCGGTGAATACACCGTCAACGTGGCACTGATCCAGGGTTCGCGCAGCGTGCTGGGCGTGGTGGATGCGCCGGTACTGGAGACGACTTGGAGCGGGCTCGCCGGCGTGGGGGCCTTCCGGGAAGACGCCACCGGGCGTGTCGCGATCACGGTCAGTCCGGAGCCCGAGGTATTGAGAGTCGTGGCCAGCAAGTCGCATCTCGATGCGCGTACGGCGGCGCTGATCGAGCGCCTGACACCGGTGGAGAACGTCAGCTGTGGCAGCTCGCTCAAGTTCTGTCGCATCGCGGAAGGCAATGCGGATCTCTATCCGCGCTACGCGCCGACCAGCGAGTGGGACACCGCGGCGGCTCAGGCCGTACTGGAAGCGGCCGGCGGCCAGGTCTTCGATGCCGAGTCATTGCCCGCACAACCGCGTCGTCTGGACTACAACGCCCGCGATACGCTGGTGAATCCCTTCTTCATCGCCTGTGGCCAAGCGGATGGTCGCTGGCGCCAGGCGCTGGACGTCTGAGGGTGGCCGGGGCTCGACGGCTCGTGCACCCATTGGCCCGCGTGAGGGCTGAAGCGTTCATATCATGGCGAGGACGCGCATGAAGGGCCTGCTGCAGCGCCTCGTCCGTCGCCTGTTTGCGCGCAGTGATCAGGCGAGCAAGCGGGCCGGGGTGATCTCCGCCATCACGCTGGCCCTGCTGGCGAGTCTGGTGCCGTTGATCTATCACGGCCTGCTCGAGGGCGGCCTGATCCTGTTCGGCAATCTGTTGCTGTGGCCGTGTCTGCTGGCGGCGCTGCATCGTCCGCGCTGGCGTTGGCCGGCGCTGGGTCTGATGGCGGCGCTGGGCGTCAATCTCTCCGCAAGTGTGGTCAGCGCCGTCTATTACGATTCCCGCTATGGGCTGGCCTTCGCGCTCAGCTCGCTGGATACCAGCCGCAGCGAATCGATGGCGATGCTGTTCAAGTTCCCGCTGGCCCTGATCGTCCCGCTGGGGTTCTTCCTGCTGGCACTGTCACTGGGCAATCGCTTCGGGGCGGGGCTGGCTCGCGTCCGGCTGGGCGGGCGCAGCGGAATCGCCTTCGTGCTCTGGATGCTGATGCTGCTGGTCGGTAGCTGGCAGTGGGGCCGTGCCAGCGTGCCGTTGGCCATCACGACGCTGTCGGTCTCGCCGGGCTGGAACCTGGCCACCACCTCGCATGCCTGGTGGGAGAAGGAGCGCTACAAGGCGCTGATGGCGGATGACTATGATTTCGGTGGCGTCTCGCGCAGCCCCGAGGTGTCGGATGATGCTGTCTTCGTCCTGATCATCGGCGAATCCCAGCGCCGCGATCAGCTGTCGCTGTATGGCTATTCCCGCGCCACGACGCCGAATCTCGATGCGCGTCGCGACGAGCTGGTGGTCTTCGATCAGGCCATCGCGCCGGCGCCGCAGACCGTGCTGGCGGTACCGATGCTGGCCAGTCTGACCGACCCGCGAACCTTCTCGCCGCGCTACCTGGACGCCAATCTGATCTCGTTGGCCAATCAGGCCGGCTATCATACCGAGTGGCTGTCGCGCCAGGGGCTCGATATCACTTCCGAGCGTACCTGGATCACCGCCATCGCCCAGCGTGCCGATGTCGCTCGCACCATCATGACCGACTATGACGATGGCTTGCTGGATGCACTTGATGACGCGCTGGCGCGCGAGGTCGAGGGGCCGCGGCTGATCGTGCTGCATCTCTACGGCAGTCACCCGCCGGCCAGCCTGCAGTATCCGGACTCACTGCGCTATTTCCTGACCCCGGACAGCCGCTCGCCGCTGACCGATGCCTACGATGACAGCATCCGCTTCACGGATCAGGTGATCGAGGGCGTCTTCCAGCGCCTGGAGGGGCGACCCGCTGGCGTGCTCTATCTATCGGACCACGGTCTCGAGCATGACCCGCTCAGTGACGCCTATGTGCATGGCGGTGATCGCCCCAGTCAGGCGCCGTACCGCATTCCGCTATGGCTGTGGCAGACGGGGCAGGCGCCCAATCCCGCGCGCGAGCTGACACGCCTGCGCTCGCACGCCGATGAGCCTTTCGCCAGTTTTGACCTGCCCTATCTGGCCAGCGACTGGCTGGGCATCCGTTTCTCCGGTGACAAGCCGTGCCTGTCCCCCTGGGCGGTCTGCTATCAGCCGCGTGAGCGTCATCCGGTGCTGGACCAGCTGGGACGATTGAACTTCTATGAAGCCCTGCCGTCGGACTTTCTTTCCCGACCTCTCGCACCGGGTGCCGAAGAGCTCGAGGAAGCGGTCGAGGCGACCACCGAGCTGCTGGAGCGTCCGGAGTTCATGTCCGGGCAGGGCGCGAAACGCGACGGGCAAGCCCCACAACCGGATTCCCGCGTGACGCCGTCGGAGGATTCGTCGGCGTTCACCTTGTCACCTGCTTCATTACCTTCAGAAACCCTCAAGGACTGACATGAAAATCACTGTCTTCGGAACAGGCTACGTAGGCCTGGTGACTGGCACCTGTCTGGCCGACGTCGGCCATGACGTGATCTGCATGGACGTTGATGCGGCCAAGATCGATGGCCTCAAGCAAGGCGAGATCCCTATCTTCGAGCCGGGGCTGGAGAGCATGGTGCTGCGCAATGTCGAGGCCGGCCGCCTCAACTTCACCACTGACGCCCGTCAGGCCGTCGAGCACGGCGTGCTGCAGTTCATCGCCGTGGGCACACCGCCGGACGAAGACGGCAGCGCCGACCTCAAGTACGTGCTTGCGGTGGCCGGCACCATCGGCGAGCACATGAATGACTACAAGGTCATCATCGACAAGTCCACCGTGCCGGTGGGCACGGCAGATCGTGTCACGGCGCGAGTCGCCGAAGTGCTTGCCGAGCGCGGCGAACGTGTCGACTTCGATGTCTGTTCCAACCCGGAATTCCTCAAGGAAGGCGCGGCGCTTGAGGACTTCACGCGTGGCGCGCGCATCGTGGTCGGCACCGATTCCGAGAAGGTGCGTGAGCGCATGCGCGAATGCTACGCCCCCTACAACCGCAACCATGAAAAGCTGATGTTCATGGATGTGCGCGCCGCCGAGCTGACCAAGTACGCCGCCAACGCCATGCTGGCGACCAAGATCAGCTTCATGAACGAGATCTCCAATCTGGCCGAGCGCCTGGGCGCGGACATCGAGGAAGTGCGTCGCGGCATCGGCAGTGACCCGCGTATCGGCTACCACTTCATCTATCCCGGTTGTGGCTATGGCGGTTCCTGCTTCCCGAAGGATGTCCAGGCATTGGCGCGTACTGCCAGTCAGGTCGGCTATGACGCCGAGCTGCTGACCGCCGTGGAATCCGTCAACAAGCGCCAGAAGGTCACGCTGTTCGACAAGCTGTCGCGGGCCTTCGATGGTGATCTCAAGGGCAAGACCATCGCCGTCTGGGGGCTGGCCTTCAAGCCCAACACCGATGACATGCGCGACGCGCCGAGCCGCACGCTGATGGAAGCGCTGTGGGCCGCTGGTGCGACCGTGCAGGCCTATGACCCGGAAGCGATGAAGGAATGCCGCCGCATCTACGGCGAGCGCGACGACCTGGTGCTGGTCGCGGACCGTCAGCAGGCGGTCAAGGGTGCCGATGCGCTGGTGGTGTGCACCGAGTGGAAGGAATTCCGCACCCTGGACGGTGAGTGGCTCAAGGCGCAGCTCGGTTTCCCGGTGGTGGTCGATGGCCGCAACCTGTTCGAGCCCGCCGCCATGAAGGCCGCCGGCCTGATGTACTACGCGGTCGGTCGCGGTGACTCCATGCGCCGTGTGCAGGAGGCGTCGTGAGCACTGGTGCAGGCAAGCTGGCCGCGATCGCCATTCGTCAGGTCGAGAAGAATACCGGTGCCAGCCGCAATGCCTTCGAGCAGGCGGATGCGTTGCGCGCACTGGGCTATCGGGTGGTGATTCTCGCCGAGCGCGGCAAGCCTGAGCTGGCTCGCTCCCACGGCGCGGAGCTGGTGCGCCTGTGGCGGTGGCCCTTCAAGGGGGCGTATCGACGTTTCTGGTTCAATCGCCGTGTTCAGGCCTGGGTCAGCCGTCATGCGCCCGACCTGCTGATCAGTCATGGTGACTGCGAAAGCCCGGATACCGTCTATCTGCACAATTGCGTGCACCTTGCCTCGCAGTGCATCCATGGCCGTGAGCTGCCTCGCGACCACGAAGTGGCGGCGATTCATGATCACGTGCTCAAGGGTGGCAAGTTCCGTCAGGTCGCGGTCAATTCGCGCATGATGGGCGAGGACCTGATGGCGCGCTACGGTATTGCGCCTGAGCGGATCGAGATCAGCTACCCGGGCTATGGCCCGGTGCAATTCACGGTAGATCGCGCGCGCGCAGGGCGCACCGCCCAGCGTGAGGCATTGGGCGTGGCTGAGGATGAGCTGCTGGTCGGTCTGGTGTCATCCGGCAACTTCACCAAGCGCAACGTGGCAGGCTTCGTGGCGATGGCAGCGCTGATGGAGCAGGCCTCACCGGGCCGCTATCGCTTCCTGGTGGTAGGCAAGGATGATGCCGCGCCTTACCAGCAGCAGGCCAGGGAGGCGGGCATCGCCGAGCGCATGATCTGGCGCTCGACCATTCCCGAGGTCGAGACGCTCTACGGTGCGCTGGACCTGTTCGTGATGCCGGCCCATATCGAGGAATTCGGGCGTGTCGCGCTGGAGGCGATGGCCTGTGGTGCGCCGGTGCTGCTCAATGCGCGTGTCGGCTCGGCCGAGCTGCTCGATGACTACCCTGAGCTGGTCATGGCGGCAGAGTCCACGCCACAGCAGTGGGCCGAGCGCTGCATCCATCTGCTCGAGAGCGACACGCAGGCGCTGAGCGCTGCGCTGGCCAGCCTGGCACGCAATTACTCGCATCAGGCGCAGAATCTCAAGCTCAAGGCCAGCTTCGAGGCCTTGATGGCGGGGCGGTGAAGATCTGTGCTGACAGATTGACCGCTCGCGTGCCGGACGAAGCATGAGTGCGACAGAGAAAAGCGTGCAAGAGTGAATGACACGACTGGCCCCGTATCCCTGATGCGGGGCCTTTTGTTGACGCAAGGCGTGGGTGAGGGCGGGCTACGTGGTCATCGGTCGCAGTGCCCCGCCTTGGGTGTCGCGTGTGCAGTCCCTATACTCATGGCTTGTTTACCGCAGGAGAAAGGCATGTCCCTGACTATCAGCATCATTCTGGCCGTCATCGCGATCATCATCATCGCGGGATTGGCGTTCTATGCCCTCAAGCTGCGCCGCGAGGTCAAGGTGCGTGAGGCGCGTCGCGAGCAAGAGCTCATCCAGGCGCGCGCCAACTGTCTGGAAAGCCTCGAAGCCATCGCACGCGCCATGCAGGCCGGGCAGGTCGACATGGTGGAAGGCGGTCTGCGCTGCAAGGTGTTGATCGAGATTCTCGATACCAGTCTGGCCGAAGATGACGTGCTCTCGGTCTTTGGTGTCCTGCATGGGCGGGTGTCACACCTGCACACCCATTCGGCGCGCAAGGAGCTGTCGCCGCGTGAGCGTCTGGCCGAAGACAAGGAGCGCATCGCCGTCGAGGAAGCGCTGGCGGAGCCGCTGCAGCTGGCGGCGAGTCGCGTGCTGAGCAACATGGAATTCTGGCATCAGCATTACCTGGGGCGCAAGCGTCCCGCTTCGCCAGCAGATCTGGGGCAGGCCGTCTGATGAGACTTCAAGAGGCAGGCATGAACACGACACTTTCCTTGCTGGGCACGCCGCTGGCCGAGCTGCGTCACGCGCTGCACCGTTCACCGGAACTCTCCGGACAGGAAGCCGCCACGGCCTCCTGCATCGCCGGCTGGATGCAGGAGGCCGGCGCCGAGGTGGTCAGCGGGCTGGGCGGGCATGGTCTGGCCGCCATCTTCCGCGGCGCCGAGCCAGGCCCGCGCGTCATGCTGCGCTGTGAGCTGGATGCGCTGCCCATCGATGAGGCGCCGCGCGGCGACTGGTCCTCCTGCCATCCGCATGTCGGGCACCTGTGCGGCCATGACGGCCACATGAGCTGGATGCTGGGCGTGGCGCAGCGCCTGGCGGCGTCTCCGGTTGCCATGGGCGAGGTGGTGTTGCTGTTCCAGCCCGCCGAGGAAACCGGTGAAGGCGCGCGCGCCGTCGTGCGCAGCAAGGCCTTTGCCGCGCTCAAGCCGGACTATCTCTATTCGTGCCACAACTTGCCGGGGCGCCCCCTCGGGGAAGTCAGCGTGCGCGACCATGCCTTCACCTGTGCCTCACGCGGCATGATCGTGCGGCTTTCCGGGCTCTGTGCACATGCGGCCCACCCGGGAAATGGTCGCAGCCCGGCGATGGCCATGTGTCGCATCATGCAAGGCCTGTCGCGTCTGCCGTTGCAATTTGCCGATGAGACCGGACTTGCGATGGTGACCCTGATTCATGCGCGCCTGGGCGAGGTCGCGTTCGGCACCTCACCGGGCGACGCCGAGGTGATGGTCACCCTGCGCACCGAGAGCGATGACATGATGAAGGCGCTAGCCGAAGCGGCGGTGTCACTGGCGCGCAGCGAGGCGGAAGAAGACCGTCTGGGCATCGATGTGGACTGGTGTGACACCTTCGATGCGACCTGGAATTCGCCTGAGGCGAACGACATGATTCGCCGCGTGGCGCGACAGCAAGGGCTTGATTGCGTGGAACTTTCTCAGGCACATCGCTGGTCCGAGGACTTTGGCGTGCTGGCACGTGACTGCCACGCCGCCATGTTCACATTTGGCGCAGGTGAGGAAATGCCGGGGCTTCACCACCCCGATTACGATTTTCCTGATACGCTGTTGGCGCCCGGCGTCGAGATTTTCGAGGGGCTGGTTCGCCAGCACCTTGGAAGAGAGTAAAACAGGGGTTTTACAGCGTCGCCATTCTGATACAGTTAGTGTCAAAGTTTTTCGACGTTGCAAAAAACACTGTTTTCCTTCACCGTATGCCTGAGGATCGGTACCGTTTTCAAGGGAAACAGACCCGATCAGAGCTGGAAGGACGCACCTGCATGTGCTTTCTTCTTAAAGGAAGATTTGAATAAAATTCCTTTCATCGTAACGAGTTCGGCTCTTATACTGAGTCGATACGTAACACCCTCGTTACATATTGCGCTGTGTTAAGAAGGAGTCTTACATGAAAAGATCTACGACTGGCCTGGTTCTGGGTTCTGCATTGGTTGTTGGCCTGTCTGGCTGCGCAAGCTCTGCTTCCCAGTCTTCATCTGCTGAGAAGCCCTGGTACAGCCAGCCGTTCGTCTGCGGTCTGGCCGGTGGCCTGATCGGTGGCGGGATTGGTTACGGCGTCTCTGGCGACAGCGACGAAGACACCGGCGCTTCTCTGGGTGCTGTCGGCGGCGCGACCGCTGGCGCACTGCTGTGTGCTGACGATGCTCCGAAGTCCATGGACGACGATGGCGACGGCGTGCCGAACGACCGTGACGAATGCCCGGGGACTCCGGCAGGCGTCGCTGTTGATGCGAAAGGCTGCCCGCTGGACACCGACGGTGACGGCGTTGCTGACTACAAGGACCAGTGCCCGGGTACTCCGGCCGGCGTCACTGTTGACGCGAAAGGCTGCCCGCTCGATTCCGACGGTGACGGCGTGCCGGACTACCAGGACCAGTGCCCGAACACCCCGGCCGGCGCCAAGGTCAATGCCCTGGGCTGTGTCGCTGACCTCGTCCTGCGTGACGTGAACTTCGAGTTCGACTCCGCCAAGCTGACTGCCAACGCCGAGAAAGTGCTGAACGGTGTGGCGGCCAAGCTGGTCTCCAACGAGAACGTCCGCGTTCGCGTCGAAGGTCACACTGACTCCGTGGGTTCTGACTCCTACAACAAGCAGCTGTCCCAGAAGCGTGCTGACTCCGTGAAGGCCTACCTGGCTTCCGAAGGTGTTGGCGCCAACCGTATCCAGACTGTGGGTTACGGTGAAGAGCAGCCGGTCGCCAGCAACGATACCGCTGCAGGCCGTGCCGAAAACCGTCGTGTCGAGCTTGCTGAAGTCAAGTAAGCCGAACGCGGTAAGCTGAATCAGACGGGGCGCCTCAGGGTGCCCCGTCTGCGTTCGTGTCGTGCATGGCCTCCAGTGGCTCAAGCGTATCTTTACGACTTTTGAACGGGCTGCTAAGGTCTTGCCTCGTTCATGTTCCCGCGTTATGTGTCCACACCCTGACTGGTCGCTCGATCATCATGGGGCAGTGGGCGGCGCCCCAGGCATTGTAGGCCGGGGTCAGTAGCGTGAGGGGCGTGATCGTCATTGCCCCCATTTCGAGCCGACGCCCCGCGTTCGGCCAAATTCGCTTCACGTGACCCTTGGTAAGGGCCACCACTGAACGCAAGGAATTCTTCATGCCTATCGTTACTCTGCCTGACGGCAGCCAGCGTACCTTCGATACCCCGATTTCCGTGATGCAGCTGGCCGAGTCCATCGGTCCCGGTCTTGCCAAGGCCTGTGTGGCCGGCAAGATCAATGGCGTCGAGGTCGATGCCGCTGACATGATCACCGAAGACGCCAACGTCGCCATTCTCACGGCGCGTGATGCGGAAGGCCTGGACGTGATTCGTCACTCCTGCGCGCACCTGATCGGTCATGCCGTCAAGCAGCTCTACCCGGAGGCCAAGATGGCCATCGGCCCGGTCATCGATGACGGTTTCTATTACGACATCGACTTTGGCCGCTCGGTCACCCCGGAAGATCTCGAGACCATCGAGAAGCGCATGAAGCAGTTGATCGACAGCGAGTACGATGTGGTGCGTGAGTATGTCTCGCGTGACCAGGCCATGGCCGCCTTCGAGAAGCGCGATGAGCCGTACAAGCAGGAGATCATCGAGGGCATCGGCGAAGGCGACACCATCCGCCTTTACCACCACGAAGAATACACCGACATGTGCCGCGGCCCGCACGTGCCGAATACCCGTCACCTGAAGCACTTCCAGCTGCTCAAGCTGGCCGGTGCCTACTGGCGTGGTGATTCCACCAAGCCGATGCTGACCCGCATCTATGGCACCGCCTGGCCAGACAAGAAGCAGCTCAAGGCCTACCTCAAGCGTCTCGAGGAAGCCGAGAAGCGCGATCACCGCAAGCTGGCCAAGAAGCTGGACCTCTTCCATATGCAGGAAGAAGCGCCGGGCATGGTGTTCTGGCACCCGAATGGCTGGACCATGTATCAGGTGCTCGAGCAGTACATGCGTCGTATCCAGCGTGCCAATGGCTACCAGGAGATCAAGACGCCGCAGGTGGTCGATCTTTCGCTGTGGAAGAAGTCCGGGCACTGGGGGCATTACAACGAGCTGATGTTCACCACCGAGTCCGAGAAGCGTGAGTACGCGGTCAAGCCGATGAACTGCCCGTGTCACGTCCAGGTCTTCAATCAGGGTCTGAAGAGCTACCGTGACCTGCCGCTGCGTCTGGCCGAGTTCGGCTCCTGCCACCGCAACGAGCCGTCCGGCTCTCTGCATGGCCTGATGCGTGTGCGTGGCTTCACCCAGGATGACGCCCACATCTTCTGTACCGAGAATCAGGTCGAGTCCGAGGCCGAGGACTTCATCCGTCTGACGCTGGAAGTCTACCGTCAGTTCGGTTTCGAAGACGTCGAACTGAAGCTCTCCACCCGTCCGGAATCCTTCATCGGTGAGCCGGAAGCGTGGGACAAGGCCGAAGCCGGCCTGCAGGCAGCACTGGATGCGACTGGCCTGCCGTGGGAGCTGCAGCCGGGTGAGGGTGCCTTCTATGGACCAAAGATTGAATTCTCTCTGCGAGATTGTCTGAATCGTGTCTGGCAGTGTGGTACTCTACAGCTCGACTTCAATCTGCCTGAGCGTCTCAGTGCCCAGTTTGTCGATGAAAGTGGAGAGCGTCGCATGCCGGTCATGTTGCACCGCGCGATTCTCGGCTCCTTCGAGCGCTTCCTCGGCATCCTGATCGAGCACCACGCAGGCGCGATGCCATTCTGGCTCGCCCCGGAGCAGGTTGTCGTAATGAATATCACGGATTCCCAGGCAGAATATGCCAAGGATCTGGTCTCCCGCCTCGAGAAACATGACATCCGTGTCAAAGCAGACTTGAGGAACGAGAAGATCGGCTTTAAAATCCGTGAGCATACTCTGCAGAAGGTTCCTTACCTCATCGTCGTTGGCGACAAGGAAGTGGAAGCTGATGCAGTAGCTGTCAGAACCCGTTCCGGTGAAGACCTCGGCACCATGAAAGTTTCAGAATTCATGGAACGCCTGAAGGAAGAACAGGTCTGACAGTAACGAATTTCAGCCAAACGGAGACGCAACGATCAAGCGGAATAATCAGCGCGGACGCCCCCAGGAAAAGCGGGCTCCCATCAATGACCGTATTCGTGCGGACGAAGTCCGCCTCATCGACGCAGATGGCGAGCAGGTTGGCGTAGTGTCAACCAAAGATGCGCTTGTCAAGGCCGAAGAGGCAGGGCTCGACCTCGTCCAGATTTCCAATGCCGACCCCATCGTCTGCAAGATCATGGATTACGGCAAGTTTCTTTTCGACGAGAAGAAACAGAAGAATCTGCAGAAGAAGAAGCAGAAACAGATCCAGGTCAAGGAAGTCAAATTCCGTCCTGGTACCGATGAAGGCGATTATCAGGTCAAGCTACGCAACCTGACTCGCTTCATCGAAGGCGGAGACAAGGGTAAGGTAACCTTGCGCTTCCGTGGTCGCGAAATGGCGCACCAGGACATCGGCCGCAAGCTGATGGAACGGATCGCCGGCGACCTCTCGGAGCTCGTGACCGTCGAGTCCTTCCCGAAAATGGAAGGCCGTCAGATGATCATGATTCTCGCGCCGAAAAAGAAGTGATCCATAGGCAGTAAAACGGACACATCAGGGTCACGCCTGCGGGCGTGGCTCTTTTTGTCGGCCCTGGATTTTCTCAAGAAACCGAGCGGAGTTAATACTCATGCCGAAGATCAAGACTAACCGCGGCGCTGCCAAGCGCTTCAAGAAGACTGCCAACGGCTTCAAGCACAAGCAGTCCTTCCGTAGCCACATCCTGACCAAGAAGTCGACCAAGCGTAAGCGTCAGCTGCGTGGCATGAAGCAGGTTCACGCTGCAGACAAGGCGCTGATCCAGCGCATGCTGCCGAACCTGTAAGCCGTCCTTACCTCGGTCCAACTTTCTTAATATCAGGAGTACGCTATGTCCCGCGTCAAGCGTGGCGTCGTCGCACGTCGCCGTCACAAGAAGATCATGAAGCAGGCCAAGGGTTACTACGGAGCGCGTTCACGCGTCTTCCGCGTAGCCAAGCAGGCTGTCATCAAGGCCGGCCAGTACGCTTACCGTGACCGTCGTGTCCGCAAGCGTCAGTTCCGTGCCCTGTGGATCGCGCGTATCAACGCTGCGGCCCGCATCAATGGCATGTCCTACAGCCGCTTCATCGCTGGCCTGAAGAAGGCCAATATCGAGATCGACCGCAAGGTCCTCGCCGATATCGCGGTTCACGAAAAAGCTGCCTTTGCTGCCATCGTCGAGAAGGCCAAGGCTGCTCAGTAAGTGACCGGATCAGATGTCGCCCAGTCCCGGCGAGCCGCTCAGGTGGCGAACCGGGCCGTGACTGTCGAATGCTTGCATTGGACAACTCAGGCGGTATCGAGATGACGTGTTACGTCACAGGGGAAGAGCAGCCGCTCTTCCCCTGTTTTTGTTTGGCCTGCCGTCAGAGAACCGGCGGTGGGTCAGCAGCGACATGAACGGGACTGGCCGCGTTGTGGGCCGGTCTCTGGCAAGGGCGCGATCGTCTGTGTGACTCACCGCAGGCGGAGCGCTCTCCCTGCCGACCTTCGGGTCGGCGCGACTTCCATTGGTGGCGGACATTGCCGCGCCAGTGACTCAAGCGATCGGAGCTGAACGGATGGAACATCTTTCCACCCTGGTGGACGAAGCACGCACCGCGATCCAGGCGGCCGAAGACGTCCAGACCCTCGACGAGGTACGGGTACGTTTTCTCGGCAAGAAGGGCGAGATCACCGCACTGCTCAAGGGCCTCGGCAAGCTGTCCCCCGAAGAGCGTCCCAAGGCCGGTGAGACCATCAACGAAGCCAAGCAGCTGCTGAGTGGCGAGTTGGATGCACGTCGCAATACGCTGGAAACGGCGGCGCTCAATGCGCGTCTTGCCGCCGAGCGCGTCGATGTGACCCTGCCGGGCCGTGGTGAGCCGGTAGGCGGCCTGCACCCGGTCACCCGCACGCTTGAGCGTATCGAAAGCTTCTTCTCGCACATCGGTTACGGTGTCGCAGAAGGGCCGGAAATCGAAGATGACCATCACAACTTCGAAGCGCTGAACATCCCGTCGCATCACCCGGCGCGCGCGATGCATGACACCTTCTATTTCGACGCCACGCGTCTGCTGCGGACCCACACCTCACCGGTGCAGGTGCGCAGCATGAAGGCCAGTGAGCCGCCGCTGCGCATCGTCTGCCCGGGCCGCGTCTATCGCTGTGACTCCGATCTGACCCATACCCCGATGTTCCACCAGGTCGAGGGTCTGCTGGTCGACGAGAATGTCAGCTTCGCCGACCTCAAGGGCACCGTCGAAGAGTTCCTGCATGCCTTCTTCGAGCGTGATGACCTGGAAGTGCGCTTCCGTCCGTCCTACTTCCCGTTCACCGAACCGTCCGCTGAAGTCGATATCCAGTGCGTGATGTGTGCCGGTGACGGCTGTCGTGTCTGCTCCCACACCGGCTGGCTCGAGGTGATGGGGTGCGGCATGGTGCATCCGGAAGTCTTCCGTCACTCCGGTATCGATAGCGAGCGCTTCCGCGGCTTCGCCTTCGGCATGGGCGCGGAGCGTCTGGCGATGCTGCGTTACGGCGTCAACGACCTGCGGTTGTTCTTCGAGAACGACCTGCGTTTCCTTCGCCAGTTCAGCTAGGCACTCATTCACGTATCGCGCCTTGAGGGCGTGAACTTACGGAACAGGACAGCAAGATGAAATTTTCCGAACAGTGGCTGCGTGAGTGGGTGTCGCCGGAACTGAACACCCAGCAGCTGGCCGATCAGGTCACCATGGCCGGTCTGGAAGTCGATGGTATCGAAGCGGTCGCCGGTGAGTTCACCGGTGTGGTCGTGGCCGAGGTCAAGGACAAGCAACCGCACCCGGAGGCTGATCGCCTCAATGTCTGCCAGGTGGATGATGGCAGCGGTGCACTGGTGCAGGTCGTCTGTGGCGCGCCGAATGTCGCCGCTGGCCAGAAGGTGCTCTTCGCTCAGGTCGGCGCCAAGCTGCCGGGCGACTTCAAGATTCGCAAGGCCAAGCTGCGCGGTGTCGAATCCCGCGGCATGATCTGCGGTGCCTCCGAGCTGGGTCTGGAAGCCGAAGCCTCCGACGGCATCATGGTGCTGGCCGCGGACGCGCCGGTGGGCCGTGATGCACGTGACTTCCTGAGTCTTGACGACAACGCCATCGAGGTCGATCTGACCCCGAACCGCGGCGACTGCCTGAGCGTCAAGGGTCTGGCGCGCGAAGTCGGCGTGCTCAACCGTCTCGCCGTCACGGCGCCGAGCATCGAGCCGGTCGCCGCCCAGATCGACGATACCTTCCCGGTCACCGTCAGCGCGCCAGAGGCGTGCCCGCGCTATCTGGGACGTGTCGTGCGTGACGTCAATGTCGCCGCGACCTCGCCGCTGTGGCTCGAGGAGCGCCTGCGTCGCAGTGGTATCCGCAGCATTGACCCCGTCGTCGACGTCACCAACTACGTGCTGCTCGAACTCGGCCAGCCGATGCACGCCTTCGATCTGGCACGCCTGAACGGTGGCATCGAGGTGCGCATGGCAGCCGCTGAAGAGCCGCTGACGCTGCTCGACGGTCAGGAAGTCGCACTGCGTGACGACACCCTGGTTATCGCCGACGAGAAGGGCCCGCTGGCCATCGCTGGCGTGATGGGCGGCGAAGGCAGTGGTGTGAACGCCGAGACGCGCGACATCTTCTTCGAGTCGGCCTTCTTCGCGCCGTTGAGCGTCGCTGGCAAGGCGCGCAGCTACGGCCTGCACACCGACAGCTCGCATCGTTTCGAGCGTGGTGTGGACGCCCAGCTGCAGCGTGATGCCATCGAGCGCGCGACGGCCCTGCTGCTCGAGATCACCGGCGGCAAGCCGGGCCCGATCATCGAGGTCGCCAGCGACGCAGCGCTGCCCAAGGCCGCCGTCGTCAGCCTGAGCGGCGCCAGTGTCGAGCGCACGCTGGGCATGGCGCTGCCGGATGACGAAATCGTCGAGATTCTCGAGCGTCTGGGCATGCAGGTCGCCGCGAATGGCGATAGCCAATGGCAGGTGACGGTGCCGAGCTGGCGTTTCGATGTCAGCATCGAGGCTGACCTGATCGAAGAGCTGGCGCGCATCCACGGCTACAACAATCTGCCGGTCAGCCGTCCGAACGCGCGTCTGGCACCGGCCGTGGCCAATGAGACCACCCAGCCGCTGACCAGCCTGCGTCGTCAGCTGGTGGCGCGGGGCTATCAGGAAGCGATCAGCTACAGCTTCGTCGCCCCTGAGCTGCAGAAGACGCTGGACCCGCAAGGGGTGGCGCCGGCACTGGCCAACCCGATTTCCAGCGACATGGCCGTGATGCGCAGCTCGCTGCTGCCGGGGCTGGTCAAGGCGCTGAGCCACAACCTGAATCGTCAGCAGTCGCGCGTGCGCCTGTTCGAGACCGGGCTTGTGTTCCGCGGTGAGCTGGACTCCCTCGAGCAGACGCCGATGATCGGCGGCCTGATCACCGGTGCACGTCTGCCGGAAGGCTGGAATGGCGGTCGTGACAAGGTCGATTTCTTCGACCTCAAGGGCGATGTCGAGGCACTGCTGGCACTGGGCGGCAATCTGGATGCCTGGCGCTTCGAAGCCGCCGAGCATCCGGCACTGCACCCGGGTCAGTGCGCTCAGCTGTTCTTCAATGGCGAGCCGGCGGGCTGGATGGGTGCCCTGCACCCGGCGGCGCGCGCCGAGCTTGGCCTGAAGGTCGAGGTGTTCGTGTTCGAGATCACGCTGGCCTCTGCCTGCGCAGGCCGTCTGCCGCGCTTCGCGCCGCTCTCCAGGTATCCGGAAGTGCGTCGTGACCTGGCCTTCGTGGTCGAAGAGGGCGTTCACGTGCAGTCGCTGCTCGACGCCATCCGCTCGCAAGCCGGTGAATGGCTGACGGACCTGCGCCTGTTTGACGTCTATCAGGGGCAGGGGGTAGCCGATGGTCACAAGTCGCTCGCCCTGGGCTTGACCTGGCAGCATCCTTCGCGCACGCTGAATGATGAGGAAATCAATCAGTTAGTCGATGCGATCGTCACCGATGGCCACACACGTTTCGGGGCGGCGCTGAGAGCATGAGTCGCCACTTGAACGAGGGAGCGGACATGGGAGCGTTGACCAAGGCGGAACTTGCCGAGCATCTGCACGCAGAACTCGGCATGTCCAAGCGCGAAGCCAAGTCGATGGTAGAGGTATTCTTCGACGAGATTCGCGGTTGCCTGCGGGAAAATGAACAGGTGAAGCTGTCCGGTTTCGGCAACTTCGATCTACGTGACAAGCGCGAACGTCCGGGGCGCAATCCCAAGACAGGCGAGGAGATTCCGATCTCCGCGCGTCGCGTGGTGACATTCCGCCCAGGTCAGAAGCTCAAGGCCCGAGTGGATGAGTACGACGGCGAGACGCACGCACATCAGCGTCTTGAAGAGCATGATGACCACGATGATCATGATGATGATCACTGAGGTCATTGCCTGACCTCACCCGCCGCTCCCTGAGCGGGTGACCATGCTCACGAAAGCCCCGACGCCCTGCGTCGGGGCTTTCGTCGTTCTGAGGCGTCGTTCTGAGGCGTCGTTCTGAGGCGTCGTTCTGAGGCGTCGTTTCTTGTGTTATCGCTGTGCGCCATCAGCCGATCGAGAGCTCGGTACGCGCATAGCTGATGCCGGGGCGGCTGCGGGTCGCCAGCAGGTAGCCGAGGGCGAGTGGTCCGGTGCGGCCCAGCAGCATGGTCGCGATGAGCAGCAATTGCCCGCCGGGCGAGAGCTCGGGCGTCAGGCCGTGGCTCAGGCCGACGGTGCCGAAGGCCGAGACGGTCTCGAAGGCCAGCGACAGGAAGGCGTGGTCCGGGTCGGTGATGGTCAGGCCGAACAGCATGCTGAAGATCAGCAACATCGCCGCCAGTGCCACGGCGATCGACTTGAAGACGGTGTCATCGCCGATGCGGCGGCCGTGCAGGGTAGGGGAGGGCTCGCTGCGCAGAAAGGCACGTGTGGTCAGCAGCAGCACCACGAAGGTGGTCAACTTGATGCCGCTGGCCGTCGAGCCGCTGCCGCCGCCGATGAACATCAACGCCATGGTCCACAGGGTCGAGGCTTGTGTCATCTCGGCGGAATCGATGACGCTGAACCCGGCGGTGCGCGGTGTGATGGCCATGAAGGCAGCGGCGAGCAGGCGTTCGCCGTGACTGGCCATGGCGCCCAGCGTGCCGGGGTTGCGCCATTCAAGCGCCAGTATCACCACCAGGCTCAGCAGGTTGAGCGCCACGGTGGCTTCGATCACCAGGCGTGTCTGCACCGAGAAGCGTGACGGCTGCAGCAATACGCGCCAGCCATGTTGGCGCCGCCGCTCGCGCAGCTCGCCGATGACGGCAAAGCCGATGCCGCCGGTCATGAACAGGACTCCGATCACGCCGCTGGTCAGGGGGTTGGCCGCCTCGCGCATCAGGCTGTCCGGCCACAGGGTGAAGCCGGCATTGTTGAAGGCCGAGACCGAGTGGAAGAGGCTCAGCCAGAGCCCCTCCTGCCAGCCGTACTCTGGCACCCAGTCCAACGCCAGCAAGGAGGCGCCTGCCAGCTCGAGCGTCAGCGCAAAGGCGGTGATGATCTTGAGCAGGCGGCCTATCTCGCGTGAGCTGCTGCGATTGAGTGCCTCGCGCAGCAGACTGGTCTGATGCATCGGCAGGCGCTGGCCCAGCATCACCAGCGACAGGGCGGCGATGGTCATGAAGCCGAGACCGCCGAGCTGGATCAGTATCAGCACGACGGTCTGGCCCGCGAGGGTGAAGTCGCTTAGCGGAGTGACGGAGAGTCCGGTGACCGTGACGGCAGAGGTTGCGGTGAACAGCGCCGACAGCCAGCTCAGCCCTTGCTGGTGCATGCCGGGCAGTTTCAGCAGGCAGGCGCCCAGCATGCCGAAGCCCAGAAAGCCGCTCAGCAGAATCTCCGGCGGCGACAGATGGATGATGGGCCCGCGTGGGCTGCGGGTCAGGGGGCGGAGATAGCGCCGGTAGCGCTGCCTCATAGATGCGCTCCCAGCTTGCGCAGCGCGCTCAGCTCGCCGATCAGGACCAGATGGTCACCGGCGGCCAGTCGCGTGCTGCCGGAGGGTTGGCGGTCGAGGGTCTTGCCCTTGCGCAGCGCGATCACGCTGATGTCGTCATCGATGGGCAGCTGATCGAGCTGCTGGCAGTCATCGCCCAGTCGTGCACTGACTTCCAGTTCGACCACGAACTGGTGATCGCCGAGATGGATGAAGTCGACCATGGCGTGGTAGGCGAGGCTTTCTGCCACACGCACGCCCAGGTCGTACTCCGGATGCACGATGTGATCGACACCCAGACGACTGAGCAGCTTGTGGTGTGCATCCGAGGTGGCCTTGACCCACAGCTCCCTGGCGCCGAGCTCCTTGGCCAGCAGCGCGCAGATCAGGCTCTGTTCCATCGAGTCGGCCAGATCGATCAAGACGGCGTCGTACTGCTCAAGCCCCAGCTCCTGCAGGGCATGTTCGTCGGTGGGGTCTGCGATCACGGCCTGGTTGAGCAGGTCTGCCACGGCATTGAGGCGCTTCTCATCGGCGTCCACGCCGAGCACTTCATGGTCATGGCGCCTGAGCTCCCGCGCGACGGTGCTGCCGAAATAGCCCAGTCCGATAACCGCGAATTGACGATGCATGACGACTCCTTGTCTGCGCTGCTGGGTGAGGCCAGACGCTCTTTGTCCAGACGCTCTCTGGCCAGGCATTCTCAGGCTTAGCGCTCTCTGGCCCAGCACTCTCTGGCCCAGCCCTCTCTAGCCAGAGCGTTCTGGTCTGCGTCTCTTGAATGAGCCTACTCCAGTGATGCGGTGATGTCGGGTCCTTTTGCGGCGCGGGGCGTCTCAGGCGAGGTTGCTTGTCAGGCCTGGGAGGCAGGTATCGTTTCAAATGTTACCAATTTGAAGCATCTAATGTAGAGTGATTGCCGTCATGTGGTGATGGCGGTTTCGCAGAGGAATTCTGAGGGAATCGTGGTGATTTTCGATGGGAATCGCGGACGAACCTGCTTCATATCAGTAAAATGGTCTGTGTGAGCACCCAAGACGGCCAGGCGTTGCGTCGATCACCACTGGCTCACAACAATAACTCGTAAGGTATTCCATGACGGCAAGACAGCAACCCAAGAATCTCTGGATCAGTCGCTGGGGCTTCATCCTTGCAGCTACCGGTTCCGCGGTAGGGCTGGGCAATATCTGGAAGTTTCCCTATATCACCGGTGAGTACGGCGGTGGCGCCTTCGTGCTGGTGTATCTGGCCTGCATTCTCGCCGTGGGCGTGCCCGTGATGATGGCGGAGATCGCCTTCGGGCGGCGCGGGCGCGGCAGCCCCATCGAGGCGATTGCCAATCTGGCGCGTGAAGCGGGGGCCAGTCCGTTGTGGAAGGTCTTCGGCTGGATCGCGATGCTGGCCGGCTTCATGATCCTGTCGTTTTATGTCGTGGTGGCGGGGTGGTCGTTCAGTTACCTGTGGAAGATGGCCAGTGGCGCGCTGTCCGGACACAGCGTCGCGGAGCTGGGCGCCATCTTCGAGGCCGGCAACGCCAACCCCTGGGCGCTGGGTGGCTGGGCCACGTTGGTGACGGTGGTGACGATGCTGATCGTCGGGCGCGGGGTGCAGGACGGCGTCGAGAAGAGCGTGCGCTGGATGATGCCGGGCATGGTGATCATGCTGCTGATCATGATCGGCTATGCCCTGACCTCGGGCAACTTCTCGGCAGGCTTCCACTTCCTGTTCGATTTCGATGTCACGCGCTTGAGCAGCGAAGGGGTGCTGGCCGCGCTGGGGCATGCCTTCTTTACCCTGTCGCTGGCCTCCGGCGCCATCCTCACCTACGGCTCCTACCTGCCGTCGGGCACTTCCATCGCCCGCACTACCTTCACGGTGGCGATTGCCGATACCCTGGTGGCACTGATGGCGGGTCTGGCGATCTTCCCGATCATCTTCGCCAATGGCATGGACCCGTCCTCCGGGCCGGGGCTGATCTTCATGAGTCTGCCGGTGGCCTTCAACCAGATGCCCTTCGGGCAGCTGTTCGGGGTGCTGTTCTTCGCCATGCTCTCGATCGCCGCCCTGACCTCCGCCATCTCGATGATCGAGGCGACCGTCGCCTGGCTGAGCGAGAACCGCAATATGAGCCGCACCAAGGCCTCGTGGCTGGCTGGCAGCGTGCTGTGGCTGGTGGCGATGTTCGCGATGCTGTCGTTCAATCTCGGCGCGGACTGGTCGCTGGCCGGCAAGCACTTCTTCGACTGGCTCGATTACCTGACCTCGCGCTGGATGATGCCGATCGGTGGCATCGCCATGGCGCTGCTGGCCGGGTTCGTCTTCAAGAGCAGCATGCTGCGCGATGAGCTGAATCTGAGCGATGCCGGCTATCGTCTGTGGCTGTTCATGATTCGCTATGTCAGTCCGGTCTGCATTCTGGCGATCTTCGTCGATGCCCTGGGCGTCGCAGAGCTGTCATTCGGTGACTGGCCGTATTTCGTGGCCGTCATCCTGGCAGCCTGTCTCGTGGGCGAGCTGCTCTCGCCACGCCTGCGCGAGCGTGCCGCCGAGCAGGGCTGATATGCTCGGTAGTGTCAGTTCGATAGCGCCAGCCCGGAAGTCATCAAAGCGGCATGAAAAAGCCCCCTGCAGCGTGCTGCAGGGGGCTTTTCGTTCTGGTGTCTGTGGTCTGTCTGCTGGTATCTGTCTAACAGCTGGCGCCGTTACTCGCCTTCCAGACCGGTGATCGGCTTGACCGTGCCCCAGTGGCGGCACTTCGGACATTGCCAGAGCAGCATCGAGGCTTCGAAGCCGCAGCGATGACAGCGATGGCGAGGACGCGCCTGGATCAGTTGCTGGGTATGACGCTTGAGCAGATTGAAACGCTCGGTCTCGCGCTCGTCGGCATCCAGCAGGTAGAGATCGAGCAGATAGTCGACGCCGCGCAGGCTGGGGTGACGATGCAGCTGCTCGCTGGCGAAGCTGGCGGCGGCCTCGACACCCTCGCGGCGCTCGATCAGTTGCGCAAGGCTGATTACCGTCGTGGTGTAGGGCGCGCGCTCGACTTCCTGATGCAGCAGGCGTACCAGGCCGCTCTCGTCATCCAGCATGCGAAAGGCGTTGCCCAGTGGCTCGAGGATGATGGGGGTGAAGCCGGTGTCCTGACGCGGAATGCGCTGCAGCAGGCGGATGCACTGCTTGTAGTTGGCATGATCGAATTCGATCTCGGCCAGCATCCAGTTGGCGCGTACGCATTTCTCGTCGGTGGAGAGCGCCTGCTTGAGGCGCTTGCGGGCCATTGCCTGGCTGCCTTCGGCGATATCCAGCGCGGCCAGTTCGCAGTGCCAGTGAGCCGCCGCGCGGCGGATGCCGCCTTCCTGGCGCAGAATTGCGTGGGCGACTTCGAGTGCGGCCTCCCATTCGCGTTCCCGCTCGAGGAGGTCGATCAACAGGCGGCGGCCGGCACGCCGATGGCTGTCGTGCTGCGCTTGCTTGAGGAGGGTTTCCAGCAGCTTCTCGGCGCGGTCATAGACACCGCTGCGCATGAAGTCGCGGGCCAGTTCCAGCTGGACACGCTCGCCCTGTTCGCTATCCAGGGCAGGGCGGGCCAGCAGGTTCTGGTGAATCTTGACGGCACGATCGACTTCGCCGCGACTGCGATAGAGATTGCCCAGCGCGATGTGGGTATCGACGGTGTCGCTGTTGACTTCCAGGGCCTGAACGAAGGTTTCGATGGCACGATCAGGCTGCTCGTTGAGCAGATGATTGAGGCCGACGAAGTAGTCGCGGGACAGGGTGGCAGGAGCCGGTGCTTGTTCATCGGGGCGACGATCACGCCGCCCCAGCCAGAATCCGATGGCGATGGCCGCCATCAGCAATCCCAGCAATATCAGATCAGGCATTTATGCCACTTCCTTGATCTCCTGGATGCGCAGTTGGTCCAGTTCCTTGCGTTGCTGCTGGTTGCGACGCTGGGCACGGGTCAACAGCGTGCGCAGTCGCAGGTACATGCCGGTCATCGCGACCATGCCAAGCACGACGCCGACGGCCAGCGAGAACAGCAGCCACATGGAAAGGGACGCAGCAGGCAGCTCTACCCAGATGAGGTCGAGGGGCACGGCTTGCTGGTTGTGAACGGCAAAGAGAATACCGACCAGCAGGACGATCAGCAGGATCACGGCCAGAACGAGACCTTTTAGCCAACGCATAACGGTTTCCTTGTCATGAAATGCAGTCGTGAATCATCTGGGAGCGAGTGTATCACTGCCCATCGCGCGAGTCTTGGCGGCGACGCCGTGAGGTGGGTGGCTGTCGTCTCTGGCATGACGGCTTGAGCAGATGTCGGCCGGCGCTGAGCCAGCCGGCCCCGTCACGCCGGGTCTTCCTCTGCGGACAGCGCTGTCAGTCAGCCGCGCCGTCGTCTTTAGCACTGTCATCGGTCGCGCTGTCGTCAATACCCCAGGGCGCGACTGGCATCGACCTGCTCGCGCAGCTCCTTGCCGGGCTTGAAGTGGGGGACGAACTTGCCATCCAGGTCCACCGGCTCACCGGTCTTGGGGTTGCGCCCCAGTCGTGGCTCACGATAGTGCAGCGAGAAGCTGCCGAAACCGCGAATCTCGACGCGACCGCCGTGGGCCAGGGCGTCTGTCACATCATCGAGGATGATGCGAACCGCGGCCTCTACATCCTTGAGCGACAACTCAGGCTGTCGCATGGCTATCTGTTCGATCAGCTCGGACTTGGTCATCGGATCTCTCCATGCCTGCACCTTTCTCGCGAAAGGCGTTCGTGATGCGGCAGCCGGGCGACCTCTTGTCACCGGACAGGCACACGCATCCTTGTGATTGTTATCTCCTCAGCATAATGGGCAAATCCTGAGAAAACAACGCACTAGGGACATCATTGCCGATCACGGCACGGATTGCCAATTCCTGCCCGAGCAACGGGTCAACGGATGCCGCTGACGCCCCCCTCGGGTATACTGCGCGCATTGATGTGACGACTGAGGTTCAGGCAATGGAAGATGTGATTCGCAAGCGGCTTCATTGGCATTCGCGTCGCGGCATGTGGGAGCTCGATCTGCTGCTGCTGCCGTTTCTGGAGCAGCGTTTCGACGCCTTGAGCGAAGACGACAAGGCGCTCTATGTGCAGCTGCTGGCCGAAGAGGATCAGGATCTCTTCGTGTGGCTGATGAAGCGCGACCCGTGCGGCAATGCCGAGTACCAGCGCCTGATCAACATGGTGATCGCCAATGCCGAGAATGGCGAGCGCGATCAGTTCAAGGGCCTCTAGGCAGGCGTTCGCGACCCACGCCAGCCTGCGCGTCGGGCTGTTGGCGGCGAGTCTCGCCTTGTGGGTCTGGCTTGCCGAGCTGGCGACTGGCCAGTTCGTTGTCAGTACCTGGTGGACCTGTCAGTGGCAATTTCTACGCAATGCCCTGCCTTTCGAGGCGGGGCATTGTGCGTTTGAGGGGCTCGCTCAGCTGCCGGATGGCGTCATGGCGCTGCTGGGCGTGTTGGGGCTGGGCTGGCTGCTGCAGGCTGGAGAGCTGGTGTCGTGGTGGCGCCAGGCTCGGCGGCGTCTCAAGGACCCCGAGGCGCGAGTCTGGCTGGCCCTTGGGGGCAGCCTCTGCGCCGATGCGGCGCTTGCGAGCGGTGGCCAGGCGCCAGTGCCGGAGAACGAGGCTGAAGCCGAGAGCGAAGCAGAGAGCGAAGTCGAGACCGAAGCCAGTGACACCCCGCCTGCGTCAGAGGCGCGCCATCGTCACCCGGAGATGCAGCTCTGCTGGTGGTGGGCCGATGGTGCCTCACGCAGCTGGCAGCCCGTCAACGTGCGCTGTCTGTGGTGCTCACCACGTCTGCTGGGGCTCGAGATCTCGCCGCAGGGTTTCGGGCCACAGGGGGTGGGACCACAGAGGGTGGGGCCACAGGGGATGGGGCTACAGGGCTTGAGAGCGCAGGGCGCGGACCAGCAGCACCTGAAGACCCAACGGGTGTGGCTGTGGCCGGATAGCGCCTCCAGCGAAGACCTTCACCAGCTGCGGCTGTGGTTGCTGTGGCCGCCCTTGCCGCATGGCTTGCCGCGTCAGCCGCCGCCATTGGAGACCCTGCGGCGCGTCGCTGCCCAGGGCTCCCGCCCACGCTGAGCCTGCTCATGGGCCTTTTCATGGGTCTTCGCATAAGCCTTCTCAAGAGCCGCTCAGGTCGCGGCAGAGAAGGCCGAGAGACGAATGACGCTATCGCGGGCACGCGGCGCCGGCATCGGGAAGTCGCGGATGAAGTGCAGGCCGCGTGACTCATGACGTTGATGGGCGCTGAGCAGCAGCAGTGGTGCCAGCGTCAGAGCCTGATAGAGCTCAAGATGATCAAGCCCTGCCCGCGGCGCTGAAGCTTGCCTGTGCTGCTCGGGCTCCGCCGTTTGCCCCGCCTCCAGCGAGACCCACTGCGCTATCTGCTTCAACGCCTCCCTCAGGCCGTGCTGGCTGCGCTCGATCCCCGCCTGCAGACTCATCAGCTGGCGCAAGCTGTGCAGACGCGTGCGCGCCTCGTCGACGCTCAGACGCATCACGCAGCGCCAGACCTGACCATTGTCGGCAAGCTGTGTTAGCAGGGCGGCGTGCTGCGGCATCAGCGAGTCGAGCGTGCTCATCAGGCGTGGCTCGTCGGCGCGACGCGGCTGTCCCAGCGCTTCACCACAGGCGCGCGCCTGCACCAGGCACTCGAGCAACGAGTTGCTGGCCATGCGATTGGCGCCGTGCAGGCCCGTGCAGGCGACTTCGCCGATGGCCCACAGCCCGGGCAGGTCGCTGGCGCCATCCAGCCCGGTGGCGATGCCGCCGCAGCTGTAGTGGGCGGCAGGGACGACGGGAATCGGTGCATGACGAATATCGATCCCGCGTGCCAGGCAGTGCTCGGCGATGGTCGGGAAGTGGTGCTCGATGGCCTCGGCCCCCAACGCGCTGATATCCAGACAGACATGCTCGAGACCGTGCGTGCGCATCTCGGCGAGGATGGCGCGTGCCACGACATCACGCGGCGCCAGCTCCAGACGCGGATCATGATCGGCCATGAAGCGATGCCCATCCGGGCGCAGCAGCAGTCCCCCTTCGCCCCGTACCGCCTCGGAGATCAAAAAGGGCGTGCCATCGGGGTCATACAGGCAGGTGGGATGAAACTGCTGGAACTCCAGGTTCATCAGGCTGGCGCCGGCGCGGGTCGCCATCGCCATGCCATCACCGACGCTGGCGCTCGGGCTGGTGGCGTGGGCGAACAGGCCGCTGGCACCGCCGGTGGCCAGTACCAGGTCATTGGCGGCCAGCCATTGGCGCTGGCCCGTGCCGTCCATCACCCACAGACCACTGGCGCGACCCGCGTTGACCGCGATGTCGACGGCCAGCAGGTCTTCGAGAATCTCGATGTTCGGGTGGGCTTCGACATGGGCGCTGAGCGTATCGAGCAGCGCCCGCCCGGTGGCGTCGGCGGCGTGGATGATGCGGCGGCGACCATGCCCGCCTTCACGGGTGAGGTGGAAGGGGTAGCTGGCGTCGGCGTCGGCCGGGGTGAAGGGCACGCCAAGCGCGATCAGCCATTCGATGGCCTCCCGCGAGTGACCGACGGTGAAGCGCACCGCACGTTCGTTGCACAGGCCATCGCCGGCAATCAGGGTGTCGGCGACATGGGATTCCACATCGTCCTCGGGCGCCAGCACCGCCGCGATACCGCCCTGCGCCCAGCGGCTGGCGCCCTGGGCCTCACGCGCCGGACGCAACAGCGTGACGCGGCGGGTGCGCGGGCCGGGAGGCAGGCGATTGGCGAGGCTGAGGGCCAGGGTCAAACCTGCCGCGCCGCCACCGACGATCAGCACGTCATGCTGGCTTGCGGGAGTCACTCCGGATACTGAGTTCATGTGTCTTTCCTGGCAGTCTCATTGCCGGCCGAGTCCGGCTGGTGCCTGTCGTGGCGGTCTGGCTCATCGCTGCTGTTGTCACTGATGCTGTCATCACTCGCCGGCGCTTCGCTGACCGAAGAGTGATGATCGCCAGCGCTGTTCTCGCGCCTGGTGGGGGCTGCCGTATCGCCCGGTGTCGGGTCTTCGGGCAGGAACAGGCGGCGTGCATCACTGATCAGGCCATGCCCCGGCAGTCGGCGTTGCAGGCGCTGGCTCGGCAGCCGCTCCAGCAAGGCCAGGCGCTCGCCCAGGGCTTCGGTCAGGCGTGCCAGTTCGCGATTGAGCCACAGGTAGCCTGCCGGGCTGAACAGCGCACGGCCGTTGCGGCTTTCGACATTGCGGACATCGGCATAGCGTTGCAGGTCGAAGGGCGTCACCGTCAGTTCGATGCTCTGGCCGGTGCGCACCTGAAAGGCCAGGGTGCCCAGGGCGCGGGCCAGACGATGCTGGGCATCGCGCAGGCCATCCAGCCCCTCGATGAATTCATGCCCCTCGCGGGTGTTCCAGTGGGTTTCCTGCAGCAGCTCGATGGTCGAGATCATGCGGCGCTCGAAGGACAGGATTTCCTCGATGTCGGCACGATTGATGCGGCCTTCCTGAGCGACGGCATCGACCAGTCCGCGCTGCTTGACCAGCTGTGCCGAGGTGGCACGCACCAGCGCGAGCCCCTCATTGACGCCTTCACGCTCGGCCTTGGTATGGCCGTGGTAGAGGCGTGCCAGCTTGTCGAGGTTGTCGGCCAGCAGGAAGCGGAAGACATCTGTCGCCTTCTGGGGCAGCAGCACCATGCTGACCACGATGCTGATCAGGGTACCCAGCACCACATTGAAGACGCGCCACAGCCCGATGCCGAGATCATGATTGCCATCACCGATCACCATCAGCAGCGTGACGCAGAACAGCAGCGAGCTGTAGCCATAGCGATTGCTGAAGGTGGCATTCAGTGCCAGGGCGATGCCGACGATGCTCCAGAAGGGCACCACGCCGGGCAGCGGCTCGGCGACCAGAATCAGGATCAGGCCCCACAGGCCGCCAAGCAGCGTGCCGACCAGACGTTGCCAGCCCTTGTCAATGACACCGCCGACGTGCGGCAGGTTGCCCATGACCATCACGGTGCTGACCAATGCCCAGGAACTGTGCGGCAGGCTGAACAGTTCGATGATGGAAAAGCACAGCGTCAGGGCGACGGTCACGCGCAGGATATGCAGGCGCTGGCGGTGCAGATAGGTGAAGTAAGGGTTGTGCGAGAACCATTTCATGATGCGATCTCCCCTCCGGCTGGCACGAGGAAGTGAGGGATGGGGCGCACCGCACACACGGCGGGTTTCAGCAGCGAAGAGGTGGACATCAGGTTCGCGGTCATTCCGTCGACAGGATTCAAGAGGCGTGGCCAAGGGGGCCATGACCATGGTGGAAGCGCTGCACAGTGTAACCGACCCCTCAAGGTCGTCCCAGAGGCTTTCAGGCCCTTGCGGCGCAATGTGACGCTGCGCCCTTGCTCTGCGAATGTTACTGATGGCGCTCAGGGCAGAGACCGGATGGCGGGCAAGAAAGGCCGGTCAAGAGAAGGGGCAAGAGGGATAGGCAAATAGGAGCAGGCAACGAGAGATGCGTACAGAGAGCGCCATCAAAGGAAAAGGTCGAAAAATGGCGATTGTTATTGATAATCACTCTCATGAAGTGGCTTGATTGGTATCCTGTGCGCCCCCAAGTGATCATCAGGGGATTGAAGCTGGCGATCAGGTCATCGATCACGTTGTTGCCAGCCGCCCACCAGTGACGCCAGCCAGGTGCGACGTCATATGCAACAGCACAGGGAGACAAGCATGAGCAGCCAGACCCGCCGTGAACGCGACAGCATGGGTGAACTCGAAGTGCCGGCCAGCGCACTCTATGGCGCCCAGACTCAGCGAGCGGTCGACAACTTCCCCGTCAGTGGCCAACCGTTGCCTGCTGCCTTCATTCGTGCCGTGGCGCGTATCAAGCTGGCCGCCGCCGAGGTCAACCGTGACCTGGAGCTGCTGGATGACGTGCGTGCCGAGGCGATCATCAAGGCGGCACGCCAGATCATTGACGGCGAGCATGCCGATCAATTCCCGGTCGATGTCTTCCAGACCGGTTCCGGCACCTCGACCAACATGAACGTCAACGAGGTGCTGACGCAGCTTGCCAATCAGCATCTGGGCGACAAGGACGTGACCGTCGGCGCCAACGACCACGTCAACATGGGCCAGTCGAGCAATGATGTCATCCCGACGGCCATTCATCTGTCCGCTGTCATCGCTGTCTCGGACACCCTGTTGCCGGCGCTGCGCCATCTGCATGAGGTGATCTCCCGCAAGGCCTCTGAAGTGGATGACGTCGTCAAGACCGGTCGCACTCACCTGATGGATGCGATGCCGATTCGCATGAGTCAGGAGCTGGGTGCCTGGCAGGCTCAGGTCGGGCAGGCCATCGAGCGCATCGAGCAGGTGCTGCCGCGCCTGGAGCGCCTCGCCCAGGGCGGCACCGCCGTCGGCAGTGGCATCAACGCGCATCCGGAATTCGCCGAGCGCATCGCCGACCGCCTCTCGCACCAGACCGGCCATGCCTTCCGTCCCGCCGAGAGCTTCTTCGCGGCGCTGTCCTCCCAGGACACGGCAGTCGAGCTCTCCGGCCACCTGCGTACCTACGCCGTGGCGATGATGAAGATCAGCAACGACCTGCGCTGGATGAATTCCGGCCCGCTGGCAGGGCTGGGCGAGATCGAGCTTGAGGCCCTGCAGCCGGGCAGCTCCATCATGCCGGGCAAGGTCAATCCGGTGATTCCCGAGGCGGCCGCTCAGGTGGCGGCGCAGGTAATGGGCAATGACGCCACCATCGGCATCGCCGGGCAGAGCGGCAACTTCCAGCTCAATGTCATGCTGCCGCTGATCGCCAACAACCTGCTGTCCTCGATCACGCTGAGTGCCAATGTCAGCCGCCTGCTGGCGGACAAGGCCATTGCTACCTTCAACGTGCGTCAGGACAACATCGAGGCACCGCTGGCCAAGAACCCGATTCTGGTCACGGCGCTCAATCCGGTGATCGGTTACAACGAGGCGGCGCGAGTGGCCAAGGTGGCCTATCAGGCCGGGCGTCCGATTCTGGATGTGGCCGAGGAAGAGACCGAGTTGTCACGCGAGGAGCTGGAGCGTCTGCTCGATCCGGCCAAGCTGACGGCGGGCGGTATCCAGTAAGTCGTCAATACATGACCAAAAATCCCGCCTGTCCTTGAACGAAAAGCCCGCCCCTCCGGCAAGGAGGGGCGGGCTTTCTTTCGCTGATGGCTCAGCCGGTTTTCATCAGGCAGCGCGTGCCAGCAGGCGTTCCTTGAGGTAGTCGCCGATGCGCGTCTTCTGCTCATCGCTCAGGCGCAGTGTCAGCTTGGTGCGGCGCCAGACGACATCCTGCACCTCACGCGCCCATTCGTGCTCGACCAGGTAGTCGATCTCGGCGGCGCTCAGGCCGGCGCCGAAGTCCTCGCCCAGGCCCGCCTCGCTCTTCTTGCCGTCGAGGAAGTGCAGGCACAGGCTGCCGTAGCTTGAGGCGAAGCGTCGGGCGCGTGCTTCGCCGAGGAACGGGTAGTCGCGCTGCAGCTGGCGGGTGAAGGCTGCGCGGCTCTCGATATCGCCACCGGGCAGGGCCTTCTCGTGGGTCCACGGCTCGCCCATGCTCGGCAGCAGCGGCTTGAGGTCTTCGAGTGCCGATTCGGCCAGCTTGCGATAGGTGGTGATCTTGCCGCCGAAGATGGACAGCATCGGTGCGCCGCTGTCATCCAGATGCAGGGTGTAATCACGCGTCATCGCGGACGGGTCTGCCGACTCGTCGTCGCACAGCGGGCGCACGCCGGAGAAGGTCGAGACCACGTCATCGCGGCTCAGCTTGCGCTTGAAGTGATGGTTGACCACCTCGAGCATGTAGTCGGTCTCATCGCTGGAGCAGGCCACCTCGGAGGGGTCGCCCTTGTAGCGCACGTCAGTGGTGCCGATCAGGCTGAAGTCTTCCTGATAGGGCAGCACGAAGACGATGCGCTTGTCCTTGTTCTGCAGGATGAAGGCACGATCGTCGGTGTTGATGCGCGGCACGATCAGGTGGCTGCCCTGGATCATGCGGATGCCGTAGCGCGGCGTGCGTTCGGTGGCGCCCTTGATGAAGGACTCCACCCAAGGGCCTGCCGCATTCACCAGGGTGCGTGCGCGGCGGATGAAAGTCTCGCCGCTGCTGACATCTTCAAGTGTCAGCTCCCAGTGGCCCTCGACATCACGGGCGCCGACACAGCGGGTGCCCGTCATGATCTCGGCGCCTTGCTCGCGCGCCTGCAGTGCATTGGTGATGACCAGACGGGCATCATCGACCCAGCAATCCGAGTATTCGAAGCCTTGGTTGATCTCGCTGACCAGCGGGCTCTGCTCGCCGAACTTGAGGCCCTTGGAGGCTGGCAGGGTCTCGCGCTTGCCGATGTGGTCATACAGGAACAGACCCGCGCGAATCATCCACGCCGGACGCAGATGCGGCTGGTGCGGCAGGATGAAGCGCAGCGGCCAGATGATATGCGGCGCCTTCTTGAGCAGTACCTCGCGCTCCTGCAGGGCTTCGCGCACCAGACGGAACTCGTAGTGCTCCAGATAGCGCAGGCCGCCGTGGATCAGCTTGCTGCTGGCGGAGGAGGTCGCGCTGGCGAGGTCGTTCTGCTCGCACAGGGCCACGCTCAGGCCACGGCCGCTGGCATCGTTGGCGATACCGGCGCCATTGATGCCGCCGCCGATGATGAAGAGGTCAAGAAGTGCATCGTTGTCGCGGGACATGGGCTGCTCCTGCTCGTGCCCGGCGCTACCGGGTGGGGCGAATGAGTCTGCACCGGCAAGGTGCGCGATAATAGGTTTTCGAAAGTGAACATAGCTTAGCAAAAGTCGAACATCAAGGGGATTTTTCTGCGCTGATGGCTTTCGAAAGTGATCATTTGGGCGAGTGTCTGGCAACCGAGGATTGCCTGATATTCAACCTGTTGTCTTGCCGGTGTTTTTTCTCAGTCTCTGATCATGGCGTGACATTTTCATGAAGCGCCTGGCTGTCATGTTGCCGCGCGGGCGGCGCAGACGATGCCCGCAGTGACTGATCAAGCGTCATGACGGGTTATCCGGAGACGAAGCGGTGCCGCTGGGCAGCGGACAGTCAGCAGCTGGGTAGCTTTCGTGATATGCGAGGTTGCATCGGTGCAAAGGGGGCAAAAGGGGGAAAAGGGGGAAAAGGGGGAAAAGGGGCGAGGGGGAAGAAGGAAAGGGGCAAGAAGGAAAGGGGGCGAGGGATAAGGGATGAGAGCCGGGCCAGGCTGCACGTCGGCGTATTGCCTGGCCCCTTGATGCGCGATGACCTGATTGCGCGATGACTTGTTGGTGAGGCGACTAGTGGGTTGGGTGACGCGTCATCGAGCTCAAGTGCCACCACTCTCGTCCGACGACTCGTCACCGGCGACATGCAGCGCGACTTCGTGCTGACGCATCAGGGTCAGGATGCTTTCCGGGGGCTGGATGTCGGTGAAGAGCGCATCGAGCTGACTCAGGTTGCCCTGGCGCACGACCGCATTGCGCTGGAACTTGGAGTGATCCGCGATCAGGAAGACCTGGCGTGAGTTGTGGATGATCGCCTGGGCGACACGCACTTCCTGATAGTCGAATTCCAGCAGCGAGCCATCTTCATCGATGCCGCTGATGCCAATGATCCCGAAGTCGACCTTGAACTGGTTGATGAAGTCGATGGTTGCCTCGCCGATGATGCCGCCATCGCGGGAACGCACCATGCCGCCGGCCACGATGACATTGAAATCCTCCTTGTGCTGGAGGATGGCCGCCACGTTCAGGTTGTTGGTGATGACCTCAAGCCCGTGGTGATCACACAGCGCCTCGGCCACCATCTCGTTGCTGGTGCCGATGTTGATGAACAGCGAGGCGTGGTCAGGAATCTGCCTGGCCAGGGCGGCCGCCATGCGCCGCTTGGCGCCCAGGTTCAATGTCTTGCGGGTGCTGTAGGCGGTGCTGACGGTACTGGACTCAAGCCCCGCGCCCCCGTGCACGCGCTTGAGCGCGCCGGCCTCGGACAGCTGATTGAGGTCGCGACGAATGGTCTGCGGCGTGACCTCGAAGTGACTGGCCAGCTGCTCGATGGAGGCATATCCCTGACGCGTGATCAGTTCGACAATGGCGCGATGGCGCTTTGGCTGCATCATCCTGCTCTCTTGTTGTCAGCGGCTTGCGGATCGTGAGTTCACTTCATGTCAGGAAGCGCGCATCACGGTTGCCGTTGGGGAGTGGGGTCGTCCAGTGAGGCTACATCCTAATCCAACAGGGGGGAGTCAGTGCAATTTGACGAATGGCGTCAAGGTGTTGCGAAGCTGCAACAGGCCATGTCGGCGCATTGGGCATGAGACCAAGGTACAATGATATTGATTGGTAATACGTTTGTGATAGCGCGCATTTGGCGCTAACGTTTGCAGCGATATTCGAAGACGAACATTTCGTGTTCGGTTGTGATGGTTCAAGAGGAAGTGTTCTCGCTGCGCCTGCCAAGCGCGAAGAGGACAAAGCCAACCCGCTTTCTCCTGTCGCCCACACATGATACCCGAGCCAATATAGTGAAGTACCGCAGTCTCCGCTGACGTGTACTCTCAGAAGCAGCCTCGAAGCCAAGGACAGTCATAATGTCTAGCCCCAAGCCAGAGAAAGACTCTCGCGTCGATGGACCCACGCGCATTCTCGCGATCGACCAGGGTACCACCAGCTCCCGCGCCATCCTGTTCGATCGTGAAGGGACGGTGACAGGTCTGGCCCAGGAAGAATTTCCGCAGCATTTCCCGGACAGCGGGTGGGTCGAGCACAACGTCGATGATATCTGGGGATCGGTGAAGCGCACCGTGCGTCAGTCGCTGATCAATACCAATGTCGGCGCCGAGCAGGTGGCCGCCATCGGGATCACCAACCAGCGTGAGACCACCATCGTCTGGGACCGCGAGACCGGCGTGCCGGTCTACAACGCCATCGTCTGGCAGGACCGACGCACCCACGAGTACTGCCGTGAGCTTTCCGATGCCGGTCATGGTGACATGATCCAGCAGAAGACCGGTTTGCTGATCGACCCATATTTCTCCGCGACCAAGCTGCGCTGGATTCTCGAGAACGTCGAAGGCGTCCGCGCACGTGCCGAGAAGGGCGAGCTGGCCTTCGGTACCGTCGACAGCTACCTGATCTGGAAGCTGACCGCCGGCAAGCGTCACGTCACCGATGCCACCAACGCCTCGCGTACCTGCCTGTTCAACATCGTCGAACAGTGCTGGGACAGCGAGCTGCTGGAGCTGTTCGGTATCCCGGAATGCCTGCTGCCGGAAGTGCTGGATTCCAGTGATGATTTCGGCACCACCGATCCGCAGCTGTTCGGGGCGGCAATGCCGATCCGTGGCGTGGCAGGCGATCAGCAGGCGGCGCTGGTCGGGCAGGCCTGTTTCACGCCGGGCATGAGCAAGAGCACCTATGGCACGGGCTGCTTCATGATCATGAACACCGGCGAGAAGATGGAGCTGTCCAGGAACCGTCTGCTCACCACCGTCGGTTATCGCCTCAACGGCAAGCCGACCTTCGCCATGGAAGGCAGCATCTTCGTGGCGGGCGCCACCGTGCAGTGGCTGCGTGATGGCCTGAAGCTGTTCTCCGATGCCTCCGAGACCGAACCGCTGGCGCGTGCGGCCAAGGCCGACCATGGCGTCTACATGGTGCCGGCCTTCACCGGCCTTGGGGCACCGCACTGGGACCCGCAGGCGCGTGGCGCGATTCTGGGGCTGACCCGTGGCACTGGCATCACCGATATCGTGGCGGCCGGCCTGCAGTCGGTGTGCTATCAGACGCGTGACCTGCAGGAGTGCATGCTGGATGACGTGGCCATCAACTGCGCGAATCTGCGCGTGGATGGCGGCATGGTCAGCAACAACTGGGTGATGCAGTTCCTGTCTGACATGCTGGGCGTGAAGGTGGATCGTCCGCGCGTGCTGGAAACCACGGCGCTGGGCGTCGCGTATCTGGCCGGCCTGCATATCGGCTGGTATGAAAGCCTGGATGAGATCAGCGAGCTGTGGCACTGCGAGCGTACCTTCGCGCCGGAAATGGCGGAAGAGCAGCGTGAGCGCCTCTACGCCGGCTGGCTGGAAGCGGTGGAAAGAGTGAAAAGCGACGGAGGCCACTGAGCATGTGGACCGATGTCATGACAGGCGAGTTTCTCGGCTGTCTGTTCCTTATCCTGTTCGGCGGTGGCGTGGTCGCCAATGTGGTGTTGTCTGACACCAAGGGCAATGGTTCCGGCTGGATCGTGATTACCACCGGCTGGGGCTTTGCCGTGATGATCGGCGTATTCGTGGCCGTCTCGACCGGTTCGCCCCAGGCGGACCTCAATCCGGCGGTGACGCTGGCCAAGTATCTGCTCGGGGTGCATGCCACCCTCATGGATGTGGCGCGACATGTCATCGCGCAGATGCTCGGCTGTTTCGCCGGTGCCGTGATGGTGTGGCTGGCCTATCTGCCGCACTGGAAGCGCACCAGCGATGCTGGCCTCAAGCGGGCGGTGTTCTGCACGGACCCGGCAGTCGAGTGTCGTCTGGGCAACATGCTCAGCGAAGTGATCGGGACCGTGGTGCTGATCTTCGGTATCGGCGCCATCGTCGGTTCCGGCACCATCAGCGCTGGCCTGCTGCCGTATCTGGTCGGCATGCTGGTGTGGGCCATCGGCCTCTCGCTGGGTGGTGCGACCGGTTATGCCATCAACCCGGCACGTGATCTGGGCCCGCGTATCGCGCACTCCTTGTTGCCGATCCACGGCAAGGGCGCCTCCGGCTGGGGGTATGCCTGGGTGCCGATCGCCGGCCCCCTGGCGGGTGCCTTGATCGCGGCCTCGATGTGGCATCTGCTGCTGTAACAAATCCTTGCCGCAATCCGCTGGAGTAGCCCCCTGCTCCTGTGGCACTGTAGCCTGACTTCGCCCCGTCCCTCGACGGGGCGAAGTCATTTCGGGTCTCCGCCTTTTCTCGCCATCCCCCGGCGATAGCACCACTCCATCGTCATGGGGCGCGTTCGTGCGGGCGAGAAGTGGCGGTAGACGACTGACAGGGGGCAAGTGGCGGAGGTCATCAAGATGTGGACTGACGTCATGACGGGCGAGTTTCTGGGCACTACCTTCATGATTCTGCTGGGAGGTGGCGTGGTCGCCAATGCGATGCTCAGGGGCACCAAGGGAGCGGGTTCCAGCTGGTTGATGATCAATGCCGGCTGGGGATTTGCCGTGATGGTCGGGGTGCTGGTCTCGACCTCGACGGGGTCGCCCTACGGCGATCTCAATCCGGCGGTGACGATCGCGAAATACCTGCTGGGCGTGCATACCGACGAGCTCAAGGTCGCCAGGATGATGCTGGCGGAGCTGCTGGGCTGCTTCATGGGGGCGGTACTGGTGTGGGCGGCCTATTATCCGCATTGGGAGGTGACCCGAGACCCGCTGCGCAAACGCGCGGTCTTCTGTACTGATCCGGCAGTGGCCAACAAGGCGGCCAATGTCATCAGTGAAGCGATCGCGACGGTGGTGCTCATCTTCGCCATCGGCAGCATGGTCGACAGCGCGCTGATCACCGATCAGGCGCTGCCGTATCTGATCGGTGTGCTGGTCTGGGCGATCGGCCTGTCACTGGGTGGGCCGACCGGCAACGCGATGAACCCGGCGCGTGACCTGGCGCCGCGTATCGCGCATTGGGTGTTGCCGATTGCCGGCAAGGGCAGTTCGGGCTGGCAATATGCCTGGGTGCCGATCGCCGGACCCTTGCTGGGGGCCGTGTTGGCAGCTGTGCTGCGTCGGGTCTTCCTCTAGCCGTCGAGGCGCTGCGGCCAGCCATTGTCGTGTCCGTGCGCTGCCAGCCAACCTTGTGCCATTCGGCAAGAGTGGCTGGCGGCGTAGGGCAGGGCAGGGCAGATCAGATCAGACCGGGTGAGTTCTTTTCAGGCCTGGCCGCGATGACGTGCCTCGCTTGCGTGCCGCACGCGCGGCCGATCCGTGCCCGCTCTGTGTCCGTTCTTTTTACCTGATCATGGCAAGGCGGAATGGCGAGAAAATTTTTTATCATCAGGGGGTTGCATCAAAACGGGAGTTGCGTAGAATACGTCCTCGCTGACAGGGCAAAGCACTTCGCATCACACTGCTTCGCATTTCAGCATGCTGACATAGGACCATAGCTCAGTTGGTTAGAGCGCCACGTTGACATCGTGGAGGTCGGCGGTTCAAATCCGCCTGGTCCTACCAGCATCGGCACTGATGGCAACATCACGCCACTTGATTCAGGACCATAGCTCAGTTGGTTAGAGCGCCACGTTGACATCGTGGAGGTCGGCGGTTCAAATCCGCCTGGTCCTACCAAGCCGTTCCACGGTATGTTTCAAGTGTTCCTATGTCATCTGCCACACTTCAGGACCATAGCTCAGTTGGTTAGAGCGCCACGTTGACATCGTGGAGGTCGGCGGTTCAAATCCGCCTGGTCCTACCAGATTCCAGAAAACGCCCGACTCATCGAGTCGGGCGTTTTCGTGTGCGTGTCCTGAAAATCTGACGCGGGATTGGTGTGTGGCGGCCGCGTGACATCTGGCGCGAGTGGCGACGCTCAGGCAAGCGTCTCGTCGAGGAATTCGCGTGCTTCCTTGAGGGCGGCATTGGCAGCGCTCAGCAGCGGAGCGAAACCGACGAACACATGTGGCATGTCCGGCCACAGGCTCAATGTGACGGGCGAGCCGCAGTCCTGCGCCTGAGTGGCGTAGCGACGGCTGTCATCGAGCAGGATTTCCGCCTCGCCGCACTGGATCAGCGTTGGAGGCAGGTCAAACAGATTTCCCTCCAGTGGCGAGATGCGCGGATCACTCATGTCGGTGCCGTCCTGCACATAGGCCATGCTCACGAAGGGCAGCAGATTGGGGGCGAGGATCGGGTCCACCTCGGCCTTGCGCGACAGCGAGGCGCTGCCCCAGCTGAGGTCCGTGGCGGGCGAGAAGGCGATCACTGCATCCGGCAGCCGCTCACCTGCGCTCTTGAGCGCATTCAGGGCCGCCAGGGTGAGGTTGCCGCCCGCGCTGTCACCGGCCAGCAGCAGGTGGTCCTGCGGGTATTCGTCACACAGCCAGCGCCACGCGGCCAGCACGTCCTGCAGGCCGGCCGGGAAGGCGGCCTCTGGCGCGAGGCGGTAATCCAGGGTGTAGGTCTCGGCGCGTGCCGCTCGGCCCAGACGGCTGGCCAGAGGGCGATGGCCGGCAGGCGAGCCTGCGATCCAGCTGCCACCATGCACATACAGCAGGCGACGCGGGCGCGCTAGTGCATCATCGGGTGCCGGCAATACCTCACAGACACGCTCTCCCTCGCCACCCGGCACCATCGCGAGACGCGGTGTCACGCCGGTGTCGAGAATGCTGGCGTCGGCGGCGAAGTAAGCCTCAAGCAGGGTGCGCTTGGCGCCGAGGTCATTGCCGGTGCGCGCCGTGAAGGCCTTGATACGCTCAAGATGCTTGATGACTCGCTCAAGGCCGGCATGCGCATCGTCGTGATTGTGCAGCGAGGCCTCCGCGTGTGGGGGCGGCGAATCCGGGGATGTAGAGGATGATGTGGAGGGCGAAGTAGAGAGCGACGAGGGATGAGATGGCGACCGGGATGACATGTTTGGCTCCTGTCGGGGGCGAGAGCTCTTAACCTGTCATCTCGCACGGGGCTGTGCAAGGCCTGACAGGCCGCAACGCAAACCGCCCGCCGTGCGAGTGGCGCGGCGGGCGGCAGAGCGTGATGCTGACGTTCCGGCTGTCTGTCAGGCGGGCGCTCAGTTTGTCAGGCAGGAACGCTGTCGAAGTCGCTGGAGGCGATGAAGATCTCGACCAGGCGCTCGATGCCGGCCTGATCCTCTTCGTCGAAGCGCTCGGGGCTCGGGCTGTCCAGGTCCAGCACACCCCACAGCACTTGCTGGCCGTCCTGCTCGATGAGCACCGGGATGACCAGCTCGCTGCGCGAGGCGGCGTCACAGGCGATATGGCCCGGGAAGGCATGCACGTCCGCGACACGCTGGGTGGTGCGCTCGGTGGCGGCGGCGCCACACACGCCCTTGGTGAAGGGAATCGGGTGGCAAGCCGGCTGGCCCTGGAACGGCCCCAGGTGCAGGATTTGCGGCTGACGTTGCACATAGAAGCCTGCCCAGTTGAGGTTCTCCACCGTCATGTTGACGAAGGCGGCCGTCTGGGAGGCGTTGGTCAGCCAGTCGCGGGTATCGAGGATGGCATCCAGCTGGCGGGCCAGCAGTGAATAGTCGGGGCGAGTGGCCATGAGGGCTCCTGAGGGATAGGTAAGGTGGCGAGATGGCGCAAGAATGCGGTCGCGGGTCGCCTGTTTCAAGCGTGTCCTGCGCGTGTGTCTTCTCGCGCTGCGCCGGCATCTGGGCGTGATGAGATGCGTGATGAAATGAGTTATCCACCGGATGCAAAAGCGCCGACCAGTGGTCGGCGCTTTGCGTTCAGGCGTCTGTCAGTGACGTGGGGTGAGGCTTACTTCCAGCCCGGCACCGCCGCGCCCTTGAACAGCTCTTCGGCCTTGGCTTCGACTTCCGGCGTCTGGTAGGCCTTGACCAGCTTCTGCACCTTCTCGCTGTCTTCATCGCCCTGACGCACGACGATCAGGTTGACGTACGGAGACTCGGCGCCTTCACGGATCAGCGCGTCTTCCGGCTTCAAGCCAGCCGGCTGGGCGAAGGTGTTGTTGATGAAGGCCAGGTCGACGTCCGGCAGGATGCGCGGCAGCTGGGCAGCCTCGATTTCCTTGAACTGGTAGTCATGCGGGTTCTTGGCGACGTCGATCGGGGTCGCTTCGAGGTTGCCCTTGTCGGTCAGCTCGATCATGCCCAGGTCGTGCATCAGGATCAGGGAGCGGCCTTCGTTGGAGGGATCGTTAGGCAGGGCGATGGTCGCGCCGTCCGGCAGTTCGCTGATGTCTGCGTACTTCTCGGAGTAGGCACCGATCGGGTACACGAAGGTCTTGCCGGCGCTGGCGAACTTGTAGCCACGCTCACGCACCATGGATTCCATGTACGGCTGGTGCTGGTAGGCGTTGGCGTCCAGAGAGCCATCGGCCAGTGCGGCGTTGGGAGACACGTAGTCGGTGAACTCGGTGATCTCGACGTTCAGGTCGTACTTTTCCTTGGCGATCTCGGCCGCGACCTTCATCACTTCGGTTTCCGGACCTGCGACGGTACCCATCTTGAGGGTGTTCTCGTCGGACGCGTCGTTGCCGCAGCCTGCCAGCAGGGTGGCGCCGAGCAGGGTGGCAGCGCCGGCAAGCCGCAGCGGGGAAGAAAGCGTGGTCAGCATGTTGCGCATTGATGTTCTCCTTGTGATCCGACGTGACCGGCGGGGTCCGCGGGATGTTATGAGTGACGGCTCATGGTGATGAGCCGTCACGATACCGAAAGCCGTGTGATTTGTAGATCGAACGCCACTTCTAGTTCGGTCGCTGCTCATTGGGCGGCGCTTACTTGTGGTTCGACTTGCGCACCAGATGGTCGCCCAGGCTCTGGAAGCCCTGCACCATGACGACGAGGATGACCACGGTCACCAGCATCACCATCGGGTCGAAGCGGTTGTAGCCGTAGCGAATGCCGAGATCCCCCAGGCCGCCGCCACCGACGGTACCGGCCATGGCGGAATAGCTGATCAGCGTCACCACGGTGATGGTCAGACCATTGATGATGCCGCCGCGTGCTTCCGGCAGCAGCACCTTGGTGATGATCTGCATCGGCGTGGCGCCCATGGCCTGTGCGGCCTCGACCAGCCCCGGACCGACTTCATTCAGCGCGCCTTCGATCAGGCGGGCGACGAAGGGAATCGAGGCGATGGTCAGCGGTACGATGGCGGCATTGGTGCCGATCGAGCTGCCCGCGATCAGGCGCGTCAGCGGGATGATCGCCACCATCAGGATGATGAATGGCACCGAGCGACCGATGTTGGTGATGATGCTCAGCACGCTGTTGAGTGCCGGGCGCGCGAGAATCTGGCCGGGGCGCGAGGTATAGAGTGCCACGCCCAGCGGAATGCCGAGTGCCGCGGAGATCAGACCTGCCACCGCGACCATGTACAGGGTCTCGAGGGTGGAGGACAGGACGAGTTCAAGCAGTGCGGGTGACATGACCGAGCACCTCCACTTTCAGGTCGTGGGATTCGAGATAATCGAGCGCTTGCTGGGTCTGGCGGCTATCGCCCATCAGTTCGGCGATCATCAGGCCCAGGGTGCGGTCCTGAATGGATTCCACCTTGGCCTGCAGGATGCTGACATCCACCTGGCATTCACGTGCCAGGCGGGAGATCAGCGGAGTGGAGACGGCGTCGCCGCTGAAGGCCAGGCGCACCACCGGGTGGGTGTGCGGGCCGGCCGTGGCTTCGAGGCGCTCGACCAGCGCACGCGGCGGCTCAAGCTCCAGGAAGTCATTGAGGAACTCGCGGCCAAGGCGGGTCTGCGGTGCGGTGAAGAAATCGCCCACCGAAGCCACTTCCACCAGTTCACCGCCGCTGATCAGGGCGACCTGATCGCAGATGCTCTTGACCACTTCCATCTCGTGGGTGATCAGCAGGATCGTCAGGCCCAGCTTGGTGTTGATGTCCTTGAGCAGCTCAAGGATGGAGGCGGTGGTCTGCGGGTCGAGGGCCGAGGTGGCCTCATCACATAGCAGCACCTTGGGGCGGCTGGCCAGCGCACGGGCGATGGCCACACGCTGTTTCTGACCCCCGGACAGCTGGGCAGGGTACTGGCCGGCCTTGTCGCTCAGGCCGGTCAGCTCCAGCAATGGCTCGACGCGCTTTTTGATCTCGTCCTTCGAGATGCCAGCCAGCTCCAGCGGCAATGCCACATTGGCGAAGACCGTGCGTGAGGAGAGCAGATTGAAGTGCTGGAAGATCATGCCGATCTGGTGACGAGCGCTGCGCAGGGCGGACTCGTCGAGCTCGGTCAGTTCCTGGCCATCGACGACGACGCTACCGGCGGTGGGGCGTTCGAGCAGATTGACGCAGCGAATGAGGGTCGACTTGCCGGCACCGGACAGGCCGATGACACCGGTAATGGCGCCCTGAGGGACCGTGAGGCTGGCATCCTTGAGCGCGACCACGGCCTTGTCACCACTGCCGTAAGTCTTGGAGACGTTCTTGAGTGTGATCATGGGGGTCCGAGTGGTTAAGGCACCAACCGGATTGCGGGCGAAGGTCTGTAGAGGACAGAACGTTCTGCCGGCGTCTGCGCACATGGCAGACAGCGAAGAGGGGAGCGATCCAGTGGGGAGAAAAAAGACCACCCAAGACGGGTGGCCATCAACGCTGGACACACCCTTTTAGCAGAACTTGCACCCCGTGAGACCAGCTCTCGTGGTGGGCGCCCGCAATCCGGGTACAAATCGGCGCCAAACAGATTTGAGGCGCATTCTATCAGTCACCTTGGGGGTGTCAACGACTTTGGTCTTGCGCTGGAAGTTTATTCGAACTGTCGTTCGATATGGCAATTTGGCGATACGCCCTGTAAGCCATTTCTTACAAGGCTCTTGTCGTGACGCGGGTTTCAACAGGCATCGACGGCTCTCCTGTCTTGACGGTCAGTCGGGGATGAGTTGCGGCCCGCTCCGCGCTCGCCGTGACAGCCGTGCTCGCCTGTTACGGGAGACGGGAGACGGGAGACGGGAAGCGGGTGGCGAGGGCGACAACGCCGCGCACTCCCACGGCAGACAACGCCAGCATGTCGACGGCTAGTCCACCATGCTAGGATTTCGGCTGGGCATGCCGGTCATCTCGCTGCTGCATGCCGTCCCTTATTCACGGCTTCTCGACAGCAAGAAGCAGCAGTGCAAGGAAAGATCACGCATGTTCACGGGTATCGTACAAGGCATGGCGGAAGTGGTGGCCATTGAAGAGCGCACTGACTTTCGCACGCATCAGGTCCGGTTGCCGGCGGGGCTGGAGGCGGGGCTGGAGCTGGGGGCCTCGGTGGCACACAACGGTTGCTGTCTGACCGTGACGGCGCTTGAGGGTCAACTGGCCAGCTTTGACCTGATGCGCGAGACGCTGCGTCTGACCAATCTGGGCGAGCTTGAGGTGGGCAGCGTCGTGAACGTGGAGCGAGCGGCACGCTTCGGCGACGAGATCGGCGGGCACTCGATGTCCGGACACGTGATGGCGATGGTGACCATCGATGCCATCGAGGCCACTTCGGACAATCGGCGTATCTGGTTCCAGGCGCCGGCCGAGCTGATGCGTTTTCTGTTCGACAAGGGCTATGTGGGACTTGACGGTGTCAGCCTGACGATCGGTGAGGTGCAGGGCACACGCTTCTGCGTCAATCTGATTCCTGAGACGCTCGAGCGCACCCTGATGGGCGTGCGCGCCGTCGGTGATCAGGTCAACCTTGAAGTCGACCCGCAGACCCAGGCCATTGTCGAGACCGTCGAGCGGGTCATGGCCTCCCGACTGGCATGAGGCTTGCAGGTCTGCAGCGGATCAACTCACTGGCAGGACGCCAGAACTCGTCTGACTGGTCAGGAAATATGCCGGGAATGCTCGATTCGCTGCAGACCTTTGGGTACCATGTTGCGCCTTTCGATGCCCTGCCGCTGGCGGGGCATCGTGGTTCAGGCAGGCTGAACAGGGGAAAGGCTTCATCCGACGCCCTGTGCGGCATACCTGTCCGAGCGAGTTCGTCTTGATCTGCTGATTCTGACAATCACCGACCACTGCGCCTTGCCGGACAGGCACTGCTCAAGGATAGGGGCTACCTCAATGCTGGAACGTCTTTTCAAGCTCTCCGAGCACGGTACCAATGTGCGTACCGAAGTCATCGCAGGATTTACCTCCTTCCTCGCGATGGCCTATATCATCTTCGTGGCTCCCTCGATGCTGGCCTCCACCGGCATGGATCACGGTGCCGTGTTCGTCGCGACCTGTCTGGCGGCCGCCATCGGCTGTCTGGTCATGGGCCTTTACGCCAACTACCCGATCGCGCTGGCGCCGGGCATGGGGCTGACGGCCTTCTTCACCTATACGGTCGCCGGCCAGATGGGCGTGCCCTGGCAGGTCGCGCTGGGCGCGGTCTTCCTGTCCGGGGTGAGCTTCTTCCTGCTGTCCGCCTTCAAGATTCGCGAGTGGATCATCAATGCCATTCCCGCCTCGCTGAAGACCGGCATCGCCGCGGGCATCGGCCTGTTCATGGCGATCATCGCCCTGCAGGGCAGCGGCATCGTCGTCGACGCTCCCGGCACGCTGGTCACGCTGGGCGATCTATCCTCGCCGGCGGCCATGTATGCATTGCTCTCGTTCTTTTTGATCGTCGCGCTGTCCTACCGCAAGGTGATCGGTGCGGTGATGATCGGCATACTGCTCGTCACGCTGCTGGCGACCCTGACCGGCAACAACGATTTCCATGGCTTTGCCTCGATGCCGCCGAGCATGCTGCCGACGCTGGCGGAACTTGATATCGCCGGCGCCTTCAATCTGGGCATGGTGTCGATCATCTTCGCCTTCCTGTTCGTCGATCTGTTCGATACCTCGGGCACGCTGATCGCTGTCTCCCAGCAGGCTGGCCTGACCAATGAACGTGGCCATCTGCCGCGGCTGGGACGGGCCTTGATGGCAGATTCCAGTGCCACCATGGTCGGCTCTGTCATGGGCACCTCGAACGTGACCAGCTACATCGAATCCGCCACTGGCGTGGCCGCCGGCGGACGTACCGGCCTGACGGCCGTGGTCGTGGCCGGCCTGTTCCTCGTCAGCCTGTTCCTGTCGCCGCTGGCGACCTCGATTCCGGCCTTCGCCACTGCCGGTGCGCTGCTGTATGTCGCCTGCCTGATGACGGGCGGCCTGGCACGCATCGACTGGAACGACATTACTGAAGCGGCACCGGTGGTGATCGCCACCCTGGTGATGCCGCTGACCTACTCGATTGCCAACGGGATCGCGCTGGGCTTCATCAGCTACGCCGTGATCAAGCTGTTCTCCGGCCGTTATCGTGATCTGAGCCCGGGGCTGGTGATTCTCGCCATCCTGTTCGCCTGCAAATACCTGTTCCTCGACGGAGCCCTCTAATGAGCATCTACAGCGACTACATCAAGTCTGTCATCCGCACCGTGCCGGACTGGCCCCAGGAAGGCGTCAATTTCCGTGACATCACGCCGGTGCTGCAGAACTCCGCCGCGTTCCGCAAGCTGATCGACTCCTTCGTGCACCGCTATCAGGAGATGGAAATCGACGCCATCGCCGCCATCGATGCGCGTGGCTTCATCATCGGTGCTCCGCTGGCCTACGAGCTGGGCTGCAGCTTCGTGCCGGTGCGCAAGAAGGGCAAGCTGCCGTTCAAGACCATCAGCGAGACCTACTCGCTGGAATATGGTGAGTCCACCGTCGAGCTGCACTCCGATGCCTTCCGTGAAGGCGATCGCATCCTGGTGATGGATGATCTGATCGCTACCGGCGGCACCATGCTGGCGGCCTGCAAGCTGATCGAGCGCACCGGTGGTGTGGTCGTCGAGACGGCAGCCATCATCGATCTGCCGGAAATCGGCGGCTCCGCGCGCATTCGTGAAGAAGGCCACAGTGTCTTCGCGGCGTGCAGCTTCACCGAATCCGAGTAATGCCGGCTTGACGCGATGGCCCTGTCTTCTGGCAGGGCCATCGTCGTTGCTGCGGGCAGCGAATCTGAGGCCCTTGTCCGCGCTCCGGCGTGGCTGAGTGGATCTTCCCCTTGTGCGGTGGCGCGCCAGCCACCATGCTTTCCTTCTGTTTCGTCATTGCGAGTGACCCACATGTCTTCCGAACGCTACCACGACCACTTCATCGTCTCCTGGGACCAGCTGCACCGTGATGTGCGCGCGCTGTGTCACGACCTCAGTGGTCGCGACTTCAAGGGCATCATCGCCATCACCCGCGGTGGCCTGATTCCGGCCGGCCTGATCGCCCGCGAGCTGGGTATCCGCCACATCGATACCGTGTGCATCAAGAGCTATCACGACCACATGGAGCAGGGTGGTCTGGAAGTGGTCAAGGGCGTCGACCACGACGGTGACGGCTGGCTGCTGGTCGATGATCTGGTCGATACCGGCAACACCGCACGTGCGGTGCGTGACATGCTGCCCAAGGCGCACTTCGTGACCGTCTATGCCAAGCCGGAAGGGCGTCCGCTGGTCGATGGATTCATCACCGAAGTGCCGCAGAACTGCTGGATCCAGTTCCCTTGGGACATGGGTATCGCCTACGTCGAGCCGATCGCCGAGCAGCTCAAGAAGCAAGAGAGCGATAGCTGACATGCCGTTGGAGACTGCCGCGACTGGCCGCTCCGAGGTGCTGCCTGCCGATTGGCAGGCGCATCTTGGCCAAGAGTTTCAGGCTGACTACATGCAGCGCCTGCGCGACTTTTTGCGCGCCGAGAAAGATGCCGGCAAGGTCATCTATCCGCACTCCGATGACTGGTTCCGTGCCTTCTGGCTGACGCCACTCTCCAACGTCAAGGTCGTGGTCCTCGGGCAGGACCCGTATCACGGCCCGGGCCAGGCGCATGGACTGTGCTTCTCGGTACGCCCCGGTGTGCGCCCGCCGCCTTCGCTGAAGAACATCTACAAGGAACTGGCTACCGATGTCGGCGTCGAACCCGTCGATCACGGCTTCCTAGAAAGCTGGGCGAAGCAGGGCGTCTTGCTACTCAACAGCGTGCTGACCGTCGAGCAGGGAAAGGCCGCCTCGCATCAGAAGCAGGGGTGGGAGCAATTCACCGACCGCGCCATCGACGTGATCAACCAGCACTGTGAGGGTGTCGTCTTCCTGCTCTGGGGCAGTCATGCCCAGAAGAAGGCCCGCGCTGTGGACACCCAGAAGCACCTGGTGCTCCACGCGCCGCACCCATCTCCCCTCGCAGCGCACCGCGGTTTCTTCGGCTCTCGCCACTTCTCGCAAGCCAACGCCTGGCTGGAAGCGCGTGGGAAAAAGCCGATTGACTGGCAGTTAACGTAATGTAGTGTTCTTATTTATAAATTTTAAATGGCTATATATTGCTGGTTGATTACGTTTAGAGGTATAGATGAGAAAAATATTAATTTTGACTGGTACTCGGGCTGATTTTGGCAAGCTCAAAGGAATCATGCATTTTATTGAAAAACATGATGACTTGGAGTTGCATATTTTTGGTACTGGTATGCACATGATGAAGCGATATGGATCAACATATCGTGAAATCGAGAAAGAAGGTTTTCAACATACCTACTTTGTTCCCAATCAGAACTCGAGTGAACCAATGAGCTCGGTTTTGGGCAATACAATATCTATTTTCTCTAGGTTAACTGAAGAAATTTCTCCCGATCTGATTATTATCCATGGTGATCGACTTGAAGCCTTGGCTGGGGCTGCTGTGGGGGCACTACAAAATATATTAGTGTGTCATATAGAAGGTGGCGAGGTTTCTGGCACTGTAGACGAGTTGATTAGACATTCTGTAAGTAAGCTATCTAATATACACATGGTTGCCAACGAAAGAGCAAAAAAAAGACTAATGCAAATGGGGGAAGGTAGCGAATATATATATATCATCGGATCTCCTGATCTTGATGTCATGAATAGCAAGACACTACCATCCTTACAAGACTCAAAGCGAAAGTACGAAATAGAATTTCCTACATATTCGATAGCGCTATTTCATCCTGTTACAACAGAGAAGTCTTCATTTAAAGACTATTCCTCGAGCTTTTTTAACGCGCTTAAAGCTTCTAATAAAAACTATATTGTCGTATATCCTAATAATGATGATGGTTCAGACTTCATCGTTGATGAAATTAGTCGCTTGAGGGATGATGATAATTTCAGAGTATTCCCCTCGATAAATTTTGAGCACTTTTTGGTATTGTTAGAGAATGCCGAAATGATCATTGGAAACTCTAGTGCGGGTATAAGAGAAGCACCATTTTATGGTGTTCCAACTGTGAATGTTGGTACTCGTCAGCAGAATAGGTATTCTGGTAATACAATTATTGATGTTGACTATAGCTGTGATAGTATTTTAGCTGGTATTGAAAAAGCTGCTCGGATAACTGAAGTTGCAAAAGACGATTGGTTTGGTGATGGTAATAGTTTGGCTTTATTCTCTGCAGCATTGAAAGATGATAATTTTTGGGCCACACCGACACAAAAGTTATTTATGGAGCTTGAATGAAAAAAATTGCAATCATCACCGCCCGAGGTAATTCAAAGGGTGTGCGTAGAAAGAATTTACGTAAGATAGGCGGTGATTCACTGCTCGCCATCACCTTCAAGTCTGCACTGGAATCAAATATTTTTGATAGTATCGTTGTATCTTCCGACAACGACGAGATACTAACACACGCCAAAGCATTAGGTGCCGACATTATAAAAAGACCATCATCCTTATCACAAGATGGCTCTAAAAGTATTGATGCAGTTTTGCATGCACTGGACTCAATGAAAATAGTACAGGGTGAAGTTACACTACTTCAGCCGACTAGCCCCTTCCGAACATCGGAACATATTTTAAAAGCTTATGAAGGGTTTAATGATAACGCTGTGAAAAGTGTTATTTCTGTATGTGAAATGCATGATCATCCTTTCAAGTCTTTTGTTATGGAAGGCAGTCATGCCTCACCTGTTCGTGATTTTAAAGACTTAGAATCACCTAGGCAGCAGTTGCCAGTAGCGGTCAAACCGAATGGTGCTATATATATTGTGTCAATTGCCGAATTGATTGCATATAAAACGTTCTTTGTTAAACCTTTCAGTCTTTATCAAATGACTAAAGATGCATCATTAGACATTGATACTGAAGCTGATCTTGAATTGGCAAACTATCTTTATTCTAGGAGAGCTATATGAGTTATTTTAAAATTGGTAACGTCGAAGTGGGCAATGCTTGCCACCCCGTTGTTATTGCTGAAATTGGCATTAATCACGAAGGGGATTTGACAGTTGCAAAAGAAATGGTTGATGCAGCTCACCGTGCTGGAGCTCAAATTGTCAAACATCAAACTCATGTTGTCGAAGATGAGATGTCGGACGAAGCGAAAAAAGTCATCCCCGGAAATGCCGATGTCTCGATATATGAGATTATGGCAAGGTGTGCATTGAATGAGGCAGATGAATTGAGTCTCATGCAATATGTGCAATCTAAAGGTATGGAGTTTATCAGTACGCCTTTTTCAAGAGCCGCAGCCTATCGGCTTGCAAAAATGAATATTCCAGCATTTAAAATAGGCTCTGGGGAGTGTAATAATTACCCACTGGTCAAGCTGGTAGCTTCTTTCGGTAAGCCTGTAATATTGTCTACTGGCATGAATAGCATCGAAAGTATCGAGAAATCTGTTAATATTTTGAGAGAGGCTGGAGTCCCGTTCTCATTATTACATTGCACTAATGTTTACCCAACACCTTATAATCTTGTGCGTTTAGGTGCCATGACTGAGTTAGCTCAATGCTTCCCTGATGCTGTCATTGGCTTATCTGATCATACAGTTGATAATTATGCATGTCTTGGAGCTGTAGCTCTAGGTGCAAGAATACTTGAAAGGCATTTCACCGACAAAATGTCACGTCCTGGTCCTGATATAGAGTGTTCGATGGATCCGGGTGCTCTCGAAGATCTTGTTAAAGGATCTAAAGCTATATATCAAGCAAGTGGAGGTAGTAAAGGGCCAGTTGCTGAAGAGCGTGTGACCATGGACTTTGCTTTCGCCTCAGTTGTCGCGGAAAGAGATATATCTGAAGGTAGCATGATCTCAGAAGATGATATATGGGTAAAAAGGCCAGGTAGTGGTGACTTTACCGCGGAAGACTATGAAATGCTTATAGGTAAGAAATTGAAAAGGGATGTTGTAAAAGGATCGCAGTTAAAACGCGAAGATATCTTTTGATCTAATACACGCGACCACGTTTGTCGTGGTCGCGTGTTATTTGCAATGCATTAACTGACTGTTAGTCGATTACTTCGATTCCAGATTTATAGTATTCTTCATATACATTGTTTATTGTATCTACATGTTTCGGGTTTAAATGCTCATTGGGTATTTTAAAAGAACATATAGAGTTAAAGTCAGCAATGCTTTTAAGGCTTATGAGCGCGCTGGTGTATGCGCCAGCTATCCCCCATGGCATCTTGTTTAATGTCAATATATATAGCTCTGCTGGTAAACCGAGACTATTTGTTTCGACTCCTAATGTACCTTCAATAAGCGAAAGTTTTTTTTCAGAATCTCCCCTATGGGGGATATAAATTAATTTTTTATTTTTTTTACTATAATAAGAGTTGACTTTTTCTATAAGCGAGAGTTCATTTTCTAAACTCATTATACCACCCTCACTATATTTTGAACCAAAATATAGTACAAGTTCATCATCTACTTGCTTTGTGTCATTCTTGCTTCGCAATATGCGGTAATCATTATGTATAATCCTCTCTTTTTTAGAGTCATTAAGAAAAGAGGTGAAGATAATCGGCCGCGAATAATTATCGTGCTCAATGTTCTCCTTTTTTTTGGATACGTGATGAATTCCCTTGTCGATGTATTGTTTTTTAACGGTAATGATCGCTGCTCCATCATCCGATAAATATAGATTAAGAGGTGATATGCGTTCTTTAATATCATGCATCCAAGCGCTACGAAATTCTCCCATACATAAATTGTTTACTTTGTTTTGATATTTTTTAGTGATTTCAGAAATATGTTTTCTTTTCTTAAGCCATGATAATTGTTGCAGGCGATGTTTGAAAGAAATCTCAATTACCTCGTCCCAATCGAGTGCCTCTACAGTTCTTCGAATCTGATAGTCATGGGTTTCTTTTTTACTCTCACCAGAGTATTTTACAACTAGGACATTTTTCTGCCCCTTAAACAACTGAGCTGCAAGTTCGTAGCAAGAGATAATCTGTAAGGGCGATTCAGCTAAAAACAAATTCATAAGTTACTCATTGTGGTATAAAGTATATGTCAATATGCAGTTCTTATAAGTGCAATATTTGCTGCGCTTGCCGTTTAGTCTAGAGTATACAGCTATGCTTGCGGAGTGGCAAAAAAGTAGCTTGCCTCTTTAGCTTTTTATAGTATTTTGCGATCTTATTTTTGTTGTCATTGTTATGGATTTGAAAGCCAAGATTTTCATGATGTTCCAGTAAGAGTATCCAATACAGGGAGGGGCGGATACGACTTAGTATGCAAAAAAGGTTCAGCTCTATTATGGTTGGCGCGTTAGTTCTTGCGCCAACCATGGTTAGGCGCTTTCGTGCATGTCGATCAATTGTTTGCTCATTCTTCTTCTCTTTTCGTAGAGAAATAGTTTCTGTACTGATGCATAGAATCTTATTCTTCTATGTAATGCAGTTTTGTGGGTTTTAACTGGCCATGGGGTTTTGCGACGATAAATAGTATATAATGCTTTTAATGGATGCAAGCTATGAGCATCCCAAGGTTTACTGTTTTTTCCCATATAGTGAACCATGATCGGTTCCTGAATTGATTTCAAGAATTCATTTTTATCCCTATGCTGTTCGTTCATACGCTTTTCTAAAATTTTATAGGCAGGTCGTTGAGCATTCCAAGTCAATGGAAGACGATACCATTCCCCTTGGGCGACTTTGTTAATTGCGCATTGTTCATTGTGTGCACACAATTCAGGATGAGCTAATAAAAACTCCAGCCCTCTCTTTCCTATTTTTTCTTCTTTCCACTGCTTCATATTGATAAGCATTAATCCACAGTTGAAGTAATCACCTTTTTTCAAACCAAGGCGACTATATGGAGATCTACCTATATTTTCCACAGCGGCAATTGTGAAACTTTCCCCACTGGTTTCCCTGTATATATCCAATAAATCGCCGACGACAACAGTGTCACAATCCAAACATAGAACTAGTTCTTCATCATCAAGCAATTCATCAAGGTAGAATCTGAAGTAAATTGACTTGCCGTAGCGCTTTATTTTCAGGCCACTAAATTTACTGTCGTCTAGATAAACAAATGCCACATGAGATCCATGTTTCTCTATCATGGATGTCAATGTTGATCTTGTGTCTGCTTTGAGTCCAGCGTCACCAATGATAAATTTGAGCTTTTCAGGTTCTTTACAATTGATGATTGCCGATATGATAGTGGTAGCAAGATGCGCGGAGTAATTTTCATCGCATGATATAAATATAGTTAGCATTAATTCCTCTCGTGTAAAATACTTTTGATATTTACATATGATAATGTTTGTGTGCTTTCTAAGCAATGCTGTAAGGTTGTCTCCAAGAACAGTTACTGTTCGGTTACGAAACCAACTCTGGATACCTGCTCAGGGCGAGGATTGTGTTGATGGCACGGAGGCTTAGCCCTTGTGGCTAAAGGTAAGGGGGGACAGGATGGTGGTACTTAACTTGTAAGCCTGCTTCCGCTAGAATGCGCTCAATTTACCAGCCTTCCCGCTGCTATCGTCCGAGCCGGCGGGGGTAGTGCTGCGTATCGTTTGCACCATCTTCTGTCCCAAGAGGTATTTCCATGAGCGTCCATGCCATCAATCATCCACTGGTCCAGCACAAGCTCGGCCTGATGCGTGCAGCAGGCATCAGCACCAAGAGCTTCCGTGAGCTGGCCAGTGAGGTCGCCAAGCTGTTGACCTATGAGGCAACCCAGGACCTGGAGCTGGAAACTACCACCATTGATGCCTGGAGCGGCAACGAGCTGGACGTCCAGACCATCAAGGGCAAGAAAGTGACCATCGTCCCGATCCTGCGCGCCGGCCTGGGCATGCTGGATGGCGTGACGGACCTGATTCCCCCGGCACGCATCAGCGTCGTGGGCCTGTACCGTGATGAAGAGACGCTGGAGCCGGTACCGTATTTCGAGAAGTTCGTGTCAGATCTCGACGAGCGTCTGGCCATCGTGATCGACCCGATGCTGGCGACCGGCGGTTCCATGATCGCTACGCTGGACATGCTCAAGGCCAAGGGCTGCCAGCAGATCAAGGTCATCGTGCTGGTCGCGGCGCCTGAGGGGATCGCCAAGGTGCAGGAATCCTACCCGGACATCGAGATCTACACCGCCTCCGTCGATGACCGCCTCGACGAGAACGGTTACATCGTGCCGGGTCTCGGCGATGCCGGTGACAAGATCTTCGGCACGCGCTGAGCGCCCGCCAGAGATGACAACGCCCTGCGCATCTGCGCGGGGCGTTTTTGTATCTGTCTGACCTGTCTGAGCAGTCAGGATCAGGCGGTTGACTCCTCCGCCCGTGAAAAGAAGTGCTGCCATGTCGTCTTCATCACCGTCCTCTGATACCTCCTCTCCCCATGCGTCGTCTGCCCATCTGCCCTTGCCGGAAGAGGAAGGGTTCTCGCTGACGACTCTCGTCACCGGTGCGCAGATGCTGTTCGTCGCCTTTGGTGCGCTGGTGCTGGTCCCGCTGCTGACCGGGCTTGATCCCAACGTCGCCCTGTTCACGGCCGGTGTCGGCACCCTGGTCTTCCAGTGCGTGACCAAGGCCAGCGTGCCGGTCTTCCTCGCCTCATCGTTTGCCTTCATTGCGCCCATCCAGAGCTCGGTCGCGAACTTCGGCATTCCTGCCACCATGGGCGGTTTGTTCGTCGCGGGCCTGGTCTATGTATTGCTGGCGCAATGCATTCGCCTCAAGGGGGTCGGCATCGTGCATCGCCTGCTGCCGGCCGTCGTGGTCGGTCCGGTGATCATGGTCATCGGTCTGGCGCTGGCACCGACGGCGGTGCAGATGGCCACCGGCGAATTCAGCGACAACATCTCGCATGCCCAGGCGCTGACATTGTCATTGGCCAGTCTTGGCGTGACGCTGGTGCTATCGATCTTCGGGCGTGGCATGTTGCGCCTGGTGCCGATCCTCGGCGGTATCCTGACGGGGTATGGGCTGGGGCTGGTGATGGGGGTGATCGACCTCTCGCCGGTGCATGCCGCTGAGTGGCTGGCATTGCCAAGCTTCACTGCGCCGACCTTCGAATTTTCCGCCATTCTGTTCATGATTCCCGTCGCCATCGCGCCTGCCGTCGAGCACATCGGCGACATGGTGGCGATCGGCTCGGTGACACGGCGCGACTACCTGAAGAAGCCGGGGCTGCATCGCACGCTGCTCGGTGACGGCCTGGCGACGTCGGCGGCGTCACTGTTCGGTGGTCCGCCCAATACCACCTATTCCGAAGTGACCGGCGCGGTCATGCTGACTCGCAACTTCAATCCGCGCGTGATGACGGTCGCGGCCTGTGTCGCAATTTCGCTGGCCTTCATCGGCAAGGTCGGCGCCGTGCTGCAGACGATCCCCACGCCAGTGATGGGCGGCATCATGTGCCTGCTGTTCGGCTCGATCGCGGTGGTCGGCATGAACACCCTGGTGCGCGCGGGGGATTCACTGACCGCACCGCGCAATCTGGTGATCGCCTCCTTGATCCTGGTATTCGGGATCGGTGGCATGCAGGTCGGTGGTGGTCAGTTCACGCTGCAGGGCGTGAGCCTGGCCGCCATTCTGGGCATCGTGCTCAACCTGATTCTGCCGCCGGCGAAAGAGGGAGAATGATTACCATTTGATGAGTGGTCGCAGGGAACATTTCCGCGAATGACGGTTCAGATAAATGCAACTCCCGTGTGCTGAGCGACTGGCACATGTGAGTTGCATTTTTCGTTTTCCCACCAGACGCCAGTTATCGTTTTCGCATGTCTTGCACGTGACACAAGGCGGTACTGGCGGACATTCGAAGGAGTGATGCTTGCGTACCCTGGTCGTAGTGAGAAGCCTGAAAATGGGCGGCATGGAGCGAGTGGCGGTCAATCTTGCCGACAGTCTGGCCGCGAATGACCACGAGACGCATATGGTCATCTGGCGCGGTCGTGATCAGGTGCTTGAACCGCAGGATGCCAGCGTCCAGCAGCACATCGTGCCGATTCAGCAGCGCGTCCAGCGTTCCGTCGGCGGCGCTCTGACGACACTGGCGTCACGTCTGGTGCTCAATCCCGTCATCCGTCGCTCCAATTTCGTGTGGGTCGGCAAGGCCGGTGGCGAGGAATTCGCCGCTTGGCTCGAGGAATTCGAGCAGAAACACGGCAAGGTTGACCGCATCATCTTCCGTGGCCTGGGAACCTTCGAGCAGGTGTGGGGGTTCAAGGATTCCCGTGCACGTTACGTGCTGGAAAATCGCGTCAACTTTAGCGGCCCGCAGTGGAAGCAGCGCATGTTTGCCCGCTGCCTGCTGGAGGACAAGCATCTGGTGGCGGTGTCAGAGGATGTGGCGCAAGGGGCACGTGACATCGCTCGCCAGCACGGGGTGACACCGGCGCATATCGAGACGATCGTCAATGCCTGTCCGATCACCCGGATCCGCGAGCAGGCCGCCATGGATGAGCCGGATATCCCGGCTGAACCCTTCATTCTCAATGTGGCGCGTCTGGTGCCGCAGAAAGACCATGCCCTGTTGCTCGAGGCTTATGCCCTGGCCAATCCGAAGGAGCCGCTGGTGATCGTGGGGGCGGGCAATTGCCGGGAAGCCCTGGAAACCCAGGCTGAAAGTCTTGGCATCGCCGAGCGGGTGATCTTCGCCGGTCAGCGTGACAACCCCTATGCCTGGATGCGTGCCGCCAAGCTATTCGTGCTCAGCTCGCGTGTCGAGGGCATGGGTATCGTGCTGATGGAGGCGCTGGCCTGCGGCACACCGGTGGTATCGGTGGATTGCCGTGGTGGAATACGCGAGATCCTCAAGGGCGAGCTGGAACACGCCATCGCGCCGCATTCCGCTGAAGGCCTCGCGCGACGCATGAACGAGTTGTTGGCAGAGGAGGGCTATCCGATTCGCGAGGAATGGTTGGCAGATTTCTGTCCGCACACCATGGTGGAGCGTTTCCTGGCCGAGCCGGCCACCAATGACCCCTGGGATGAGGTGCGCGAGCAGTCGCCTGATGCTGCGGGCCAGCCTCCCTCCCGCGCTGCAAGAGGCTAGCGACGCGCTTTACGCCAACTTGACCGAGCTTGCCAGGGTTGAGCTGGCAGGGCCGAGCAGCTCTCGAGTGAATGCCTGCCTAGCGACTCTGTGCGATGCATAGCCACTGGCAATCTGGGGCCTCGGCAGCGTCGGAGGTCTCGTGGTGGGTAACTTCACGGTTGGCGACTTCAGGAATGTCGAGTTCATGGCTGGCGGCTTGTGACGCCTCAGGCTTGCGCCAGTGCAGTTGATAGCGCTCCCCGGCATGCAGTCGCGCAGCATCACCACATTCGAGAAGTGCCGCCTGGCAGGCCGCCGTCGCGGGGAACTCGATACGCAGTGCGCCGAGCGTGACCAGCACCAGGCTGTCATGCGCGGCCTGCAGATAGGCGCTGCACCCCGGTGCGAGGCTGCCCAGCTCGACCTGGGGCTGTGGCGATGTCTGCCGGGATTGATCAATGCGTCGCAGCGTGAGTCCCGGTCCACAGCCCGCGATCGGCTCATGCTCGTTGCCACGCAGGATGCGTGGTGGTTCGACGGGTATCTCATCGCTGAAGAAGTCGCTCAGTGAGATCGGAAATACCTCGAGAATCTTGTTCAGCGAGCTGACGGAAGGGCTGACCGCGTCCTGCTCGACCTGCGAGATGGTCGAATTGGTCACCTGGGCGCGCTTGGCCAGTTCACGCTGAGAGAGGCCATGACGCGTGCGCAGTTCGCGCAGCCGCTTGCCCAGCGTGCGAGACGCTGCCATCTCCCCATCGTCAGTGGGCTGATCTGCCTTGCCGGCAGTGAGAGGTTCGGGGGCAGTACGGGAGCTATCGTGCGACATCAGTGGTGCCTGATTGAGTGAGCATGCGCGCAGGCTAGCACGCGGGTGGGAGTGCGTGGCAGTGCGCCTCGCAGCGCCCAGGTGAGTTCATCAGCCGCGTGTGGCTTAGGGCGAGCGACTGCTGCCCCCGGCGCTGAGCGTCTCGAGCAGATGGCGCCCTTGATCATCCTCATGATGCCGGCGTGCGATGCACGGCAGCCACAGGCAGAAGGTGGCGCCGCCCCCGGGCGTATCTTCCAGCCATAGCCTGCCCCCCAGCTGGGTGAGCAACCCGGATGAGACCGACAGGCCGATGCCCGAGCCATTGGCGCGCGTGGTGAAGAAGGGCGTGAAGATGCGCGACTTCAGGTGCTCGGGCACGCCAGCGCCGTGATCGATGACGCGTATCTCGACTCCCGCCACGGGGGCGAGCTCCGCTGTTGGCGCTGGCACTGAGGCTGGCACTGAGACTGACGTATCCGGACGGCTGTTTGGCTCGCCGTTCATCACGGCCAGCGCCGCATCACGATCACGGCTGGTGATGCACAGCGTATCCGGCGCAGGCGCCATCTCGATGGCGTTGATCAGCAGATTGACCAGCACCTGGGTCAGTTGGGCGCGGTCGGCCTCGATCAAGCGCGTCGCCGTCAGCTCATGCTGCAATTGATGGCCATGATGATCCAGCGCGTGCCTGACCAGCACCTCGACACTGTGGATCGCCTCGTCGGGATGAATCTGGCTGAGATGAGGCGCGCCGAGTGACGGTGTCAGTGAGTTGCCGTCGCCAATGTCGTTGGAGGCGAGCGGGTCGCGTGCGTACTGACGCAGGTTGTCGACCAGCGCGCGAATGCGCTCGACCTGATGGATGATGGTGGCGATTTCCTCGCGCACCGGCTCGGCCTGCTCACCGAGTATCACCTCGATCAACTCGACATGACCCAGAATCACCGCGGCGGGGTTGTTGATCTCGTGGCCGATACCCGCCGTCAGTTCGCCCAACGCCGCCAGTTTCTCGCGGGTCAGCAGGCGCGCGCGCGCTTCGCGCAGCAGGCGGACGTGCTCCTCCAGCGCCTGACTGCGTTCGCGCAGCGTGGCGGTCTGGGCGCTCAGGTCGCGAGTGCGATCCTCCACCTGGGCTTCCAGCGTCTGGGCCGCGAGCTGTATCTCGTGGCGGTGCGCTTCCAGTCGCGCCAGCATGGCGTCGAATTCCTCGGCCAGTTCATCCAGCTCATCACCGTGTCGCTGCGCCGGCCCCAGTGAGGACAGCGGGCCTATGCGCAAGCCCTCCTGGGACGGGGTATCACGCACCGCATGCACCACACGGCGAATTTGTCGGATCGGCTGCATCAGGCGCTCGATGCTGCTCCACACCAGCAACACCCCCAACAGACTGACCGCGATCAGCACCAGGCTGATATGCGTCAGCGTCTCGCGATAGAGTCGCGCGTAGGGCGCCTGCGGATAGCCCGCGTAGATCATGCCGATCCGCTGGCCATCCAGGGAATCCAGCGGGGCATAGGCGGCCACGAACCAGTCACGAACCACGAAGGCACGATTGATATAGCGCTCGCCATTGCCGATCACCTGACGCTTCACCTCCAGCGAGGCGCGCGTACCCAGCGCGCGCTCGCCGCTGGCGTCGGTGACATTGGTGGCGATGCGGACATCGTCGAGAAACAGGGTGATGGTGCCGGTGCCATCTTCCGGCAGGGTGCCGGGGCCATAGAGCAGATCGCGGATCTCATCGACCAGACGCGGATCACGGTTGAGCAGGCGGCCCGCATCCAGCGCGCCCAGCAGCTTGCCCTCGCCATCGAGGATGGGCACCAGCGCCCGCAGCAGCATGCCGCGATTTTCCTCGCGACGGGCACTGGGTTGTGCGTAGGGCGTCTGGCGCAGCGCTAGGCGCGCGCGCTCTGCAAGGGCAGGGTCCAGCGTCGCCAGTGAGTCGCTGGACAGCATGTCGAGGCCATCCAGGCTTTCGCCGCGCGCCAGTTGCGGAATCAGCGCGGCGACGCCGGGCGTCTGGCGCAACTGCTCGGTGGGCAGCCAGCGCAGCCAGTCGGCATTGAGGGTGTCCCGCATGGTATCCAGGCGCGGCACCAGCCGTGGCAACAGTTGCGCGGTCTGCTCATCGGATGCCACCAGCTGGCGCAGGTTACGACGCATCGCCTCCAGGCCATCACGCAGGCGCTGATGTTGGCTCTGCAGCGTGCGGCTCGCGACATCAAGATCGCTGCGCACGTTCATGTACAGCTGGCGGTCGGTATAGGCCGTGGTCCAGTAGGCGGTCAGGCCGACCAGCGCCAGCATCAGCGCCAGCAGCGGTGCCAGTGTCAGCAGCAGCAGCCTGCGCCGCAGCGAACCGGCGAAGTAATGGCGCAGGCGTTTGATCATGCGCTGCCGTCGGCTCCGTAGGGAGCGGCGGAGGTGGTGGCGGGGGCGGGTTGATCGCTCTCAGTACTAATCTCAGTACCACTCTCAGTGGCATTCTCAGCGCCACTGTCCTCACTGATTTGCTGCTCGGCGCGCCAGGTGGTCAGTTTGCGATCCAGCGTCTTGCGCGAGATGCCCAGCTGGCGGGCGGCGGCTGACTTGTTGTTGGCATGTCGCTCCAGTACCGCGCACAGATGGGCCTTTTCCACCGCATCCAATGACCACTCTAGCGGATAGCCGCTGCTGGCGGCCTCTTCCTCGATGGAGGTGGTCGCATCTCCGCTGTTATCCCATGCCGGGTGGCCTGATGCCTGTGCGGCCTGACTGTCGACCGGGAGGGTATCGCCGGGCAGGCGGCCGAGCAGCAAGGCGCGCTCGATGACGTTCTTGAGTTCCCGCACATTGCCGGGCCAGGAATAGTGGCACAGGCGAGTGAGATCAGAGTGCTGCCAGGGCACGGCGGGGAGGTTGAGCTCACGCGACAGTTGGCGCGAGAAATGCTGGGCCAGCGCCGGGATGTCTTCCGGGCGCTCGCGCAGGGCAGGCAGTGTCAGGCTCAGCACGTTGAGGCGATAGTAGAGGTCTTCGCGGAAGCGGCCCGCGGCCACTTCCGTCTCCAGTGTGCGGTGAGTGGCGGCCACGATACGCACGTCCACCGCCTGTTCCTGCTCGCCTCCGACGGGGCGCACGCGGCGCGTCTCCAGCACCCGCAACAGCTTGGCCTGCATCGCCAGGGGCATTTCGCCGATTTCATCCAGGAACAGCGTGCCGCCATCGGCGAAGCTGAACAGGCCATCACGGCCACGGTGGGCGCCGGTGAAGGCCCCCTTGAGGTGGCCGAACAGCTCGCTTTCCAACAGCTCCGGGCTGATGGCGCCGCAGTTGACCGGCACGAAGGCGCCGCGCCGACCGGACAGGCGATGCAGATCACGCGCCGCCAGCTCCTTGCCGGTGCCGGATTCCCCCAGAATCAGCACCGGCGAGGGCGCGGGAGCAACGCGCGCGATGATATGCGCCAGCTCCTGCATGGCAGGGCTCTCGCCCTTGAGGCTGGCCTCTTCCTGTTGATGGCGGGCATTGTCGCGCCGGAGCAGGAAGTTTTCCCGCGTCAGCTGGCGGCGCTCAAGGCAACGGTCCAGCGCGGCCTGCAACTGTTCGAGACGAAACGGCTTGATGATGAAATCACAGGCCCCGGCCCGCAGCGCGCGCACAGCGGTCTCGAGATCGGCGTAGGCGGTCATGAAGATGACATCGCTGACCGAAGAGGGCGCAAGCGCCTCATCCCAATCCAGGCCATCGCGCCCCGGCAGGCGAATGTCGAGCAGGATGAGGTCGAAGTGCAGGCGCGAGCGCAGGGCTTCGGCCTGCTCGACACTGTCGGCACATTCGATCAGCGCGAAGCGCGAGGACAGTGCCTTCTCCAGATAGCGGCGCATGCCGGGCTCGTCATCCACGATCAGTACCGAGGCGGTGGGGAGGGGGTCGCTGCCGCTACGCCGGGTCTCACGGGGTGTGGAGGGGGCGTGGGCAGTCATGGCGTTCCTCGGGTCAACAGGGCAGTAATGGTCGCAGGGGAGATCATCTCTATCATGCGGGCATTGTGGCGTGCTGCTCACTGGTAATCTAGCGCTGGATGCCACATTGCGGCCTCTTTCTGCTTACGCTGGCCACAGGCAGGGCCTTGCAGCCTTGTCAGCACGCGGCGCTGGCGGGCAGGGTTGGCAGGCTGTCCCGTTGCGCTACGCAAGGCCCGGCGATGACTCGGCAATCGGGTCGTCATGGGCCAGTGGTGGTCATGCCTGGAGTTATTGTCAGTATTTTCTCGGCCATTCCGGCAATGCTATTCCCGCAGTGCCATTCCGGTAGCGCCATTCGCTCCAGTCGATATAGCGACGTCATCAGGGCGACAGGGCGACAGGGCGTCAGGGCGTCAGGGACGACAGGAGGCGGGTACCGGCAAGTCTGCCTGCTGGAGAGGATTCCGGTATCATCGCCGGCTGTCTTGCGTGCCAGCCCATGTATCAGCGCTGTCTGGCAAAGCCTTGAAAGCCTTTATTGGATAGTCCATCTCGTCACCAGAGCGCTTTCGGCATGTCGTTTGCAGAGTCAGCATTCACGCTGATGTCATCAAGACCGTCACGCCAGAAAAAATATTCAGGGAGCTCCTCCATGCCGCAACGCCATACCTTGTCTTCTCGTCGCCTGCTGGCCACCCTCGCAGGCCTGTCATTCGGTGCGCTGAGCATTCTGCCGGCCCAGGCAGCCGACGACATCATCCGCCTGGCCACCACGACCAGCACCTACAACTCAGGCCTGCTCGATCACCTGCTGCCGGAGTATGAAGAAGCCCACGATGTCACCATTCAGGTCATCGCGGTCGGTACCGGCAAGGCGTTGCGCATGGGGCAGGATGGCGATGTGGATCTGGTGATGACCCACGCCCCGGGCGCCGAGCGCAAGTTCGTCGATGCCGGCTACGGTGTCGAACCGCATGGCGTGATGTACAACGACTTCGTGCTGCTCGGCCCCGAGACGGACCCGGCGGCCATTGATGGCATGCAGGATGTGGACGCGGCACTGGGCAAGATCGCCGGCGCCAATGCCGGTTTCATCTCGCGCGGCGATGACTCCGGCACCCACAAGAAGGAATTGGCCCTGTGGCAGAGTGCCGATGTCACCCCTGACTTTTCCGGCTACAAGGCCGTCGGCCAGGGCATGGGCAAGGTGCTGAGCATGGCCAGTGAGCTGCAGGACTACACCCTGAGTGATCGTGGTACCTGGCTTGCGATGGAAGACAAGCTCGAGCTTGAGATTCTGGTCGAGGGCGATGCGCGCCTCTTCAACCCCTATCAGGTGATTCTGGTCAACCCGGCCAATCATGATGGGCTCAATACCCGTGGTGCGCGTGAGCTGGCCCAATGGCTGATCTCCAGCGAAGGGCAGCAGGCAATCGATGATTACCGTCTCAAGGGCAAGGCGCTGTTTCATGCCAGCCATGGCGAGACCGGCTTCGATGCTCGCCAGACAGCGGATCGCGCCTCTGAGCGCGCGCCGGTGAAGGCGCAGGGCGCACAAGCTGAGCCGCGTTCGTGAGCTTGTGGCAAACCACACAGGAGGCCATGAGCCTCCTGCTGAGCATGGATGGCGCGCTGTGGGAGATCATCGGCGTGTCGTTTCGTGTCTCGTTGATGGCGATGTTGATCGCGGTGCCACCGGCACTGTTGATCGCCTTCGTGCTGGTTCGCTGTGCCTTCCCGGGGCGCTGGCTGTTGATCTCGCTGATCAATACCCTGATGGCCGTCCCCACCGTGGTGGTGGGGCTGCTGCTGTTCATCCTGCTGTCGCGCGCTGGCCCGCTGGGTGACTGGCATCTGCTGTTCACCCAGCCGGCGATGGTGATCGGGCAGATTCTGCTCGCACTGCCGATTCTGGTGGTGATGCTGCATGCCGCGCTGGCGGGCGTCGACAAGCGTGCCTGGGAAACGGCCTTGCAGCTGGGGGCGTCGCGCCGGGCGGCGCTGTGGCGGCTGGTGATGGAGGCCCGTTTCGGCGTGATGGCGGCGTTGGTGGCCGCGTTTGGTAGAATCATCGCTGAAGTGGGTTGCGCCATGATGGTGGGTGGTAACATTGCCGGTTTCACGCGCAATATCACCACGGCCATCGCGCTGGAAACCCTCAAGGGCGAGTATGCCCAGGGGGTCGCCCTGGGCATGGTATTGCTGGTGTTGGCACTGGCGCTCAATCTGATGCTGGGCCTGTTGCGCGGTCGTGGTCAGCTGGTGGTGCAGGCGTGACCTGCGGCCTCGCCGCCAGTCACGTTCTGCTCCCGCAGCCTGCAAGCCGCCTGCCTGCCAGTTGAGACAAGCACACCAGCACTGATCGCGTCAGGCTGAATCGTCGTATGGAGTCATGATGTTCCCCCCTAGTTCTTCGTCCTCGTCTGTTCCCCCGGGCGACCCCTCCTGCCCGGTGGCGGGGACTGGCTTCGCGCAAGCCGAGCCGCCTGCTGCCCAGGTACTCCCTGCCGACGCAAGCGTTGCCCCTCTGTTGCGTGTGCGCGGCCTCGAATATCGCTTGCCGCCTGCGGCGCAGGCATCCGGCGAGGGCGCCGAGGCGCAAGGGCGCCTGTTATGGCATGTGGCGGCGCTGGATTGGGCGCCGACCCCGGCGTCCGGCTGGGTGCACCTCAAGGGTGACAACGGCAGCGGCAAGACCACGCTGTTGCGCGTGCTGGCCGGCATGCAGCCAGCGACTGGCGGCAAGCTTGAATGGCAGACCCGTGACGCTCATCCGGTGCGCTACCTGCACCAGCAGCCGTATCTGTTCGACACCAGCGTGGCCGGCAATCTGGTGCTGGCGGCTCGCTGGCAACCCGACAGCGGCTCTGCCGGCCAGCAGCGCGATCAGGTCGAGGAGATGCTGCGCTGGAGCGGGCTGAGCGATCAGGCCCGTCAGCCCGCCCGCTCCCTGTCGGGTGGCGAGCGGGCGCGACTGGCATTGGCGCGCGCCTGGTTGTCGCGTCCGCCGGTGCTGTTGCTGGATGAGCCTGCCGCCAATCTGGATCAGGCCGCCGTCGAGCAGTTGGCGCTGCGACTGGAGCAGATGTGCCAGCAGGGGTGTGCGGTGATCCTGTCCTCGCATCAGGACAATGCCTTGAGTCAGGGCTCGAGTGCGCGCTGGACGCTGAGCGCTGCCAGCCTGCACACTGAGCCCACAGCGGGCTGAGTCGTCTTCAATGGGCTGAGCCTTCAGTGCAAGCACCTCAAGCTTCAGGGCTGAGAAGGCCTTGTGCATCAGCCGCTTGCACTGGATGCCCTGCCAGCAGCCCTGCTGCATGCCATTACCTGCGCCTATGCGCACTCGACCGGGATACGCCTTCATGCCGAGCTCCAATCACACCTCTGACGCCACGCCACTGCCGAGCGATGCCGAGCAGCTCAAGGCCTCGCTCACGCCCGCCAATATCACCGGGGTGGTGCTGGCCGGTGGCCAGGCGCGGCGCATGGGTGGCGTCGACAAGGGACTGGTCATGCTCAATGAGGTGCCGCTGGTGGCGCATGTGCTGGCGCGCCTGACCCCTCAGGTGGGTGAACTGCTGATCAATGCCAACCGCTCGCACGCCGAATATGCTGCTTATGGTCATCCACTGGTCGAAGACAGCGAGCAGGGCTACCACGGCCCCCTGATGGGCATGGCCAGTGCACTGGCGGCAGCGCGGACGCCCTGGGTGATGATGGTGGCCTGCGATGTGCCGCACCTGCCCAATGAACTGGTCGAGACGCTGAGTGTGGCGCTGATCGATCATGCCAACGGCGATCAGCTGGAAGGCTTCACTGTCGAGGGTGGTCACGCTGGTGATGCCGGGCCTGCACTCTTGGCCGTGGCGGCAGACGAGTTCCGTTACCATCCGGTGATCTGTCTCATGCATCGTGGCCTGCTGCCCTCGCTGCAGGCGGCGCTGGCCGCTGGCGAGCGCAAGATCGACCGCTGGTTCGATCAGCACGTCTGGCTCAAGGTTCAGGCGGGCAGCGAGCAGGACTTCGCCAATCTCAATACCCTTGAAGAGTGCCGTGAGATGGAAGCCGGCTCGCGCTGAGCGTGCTTCTTTCCTGACGTCCTTTGCGTGTCATCCGTTCCCGCATGCACGCCCAGGGTGTGTCATTGTGATGCAGGTCGTCATAGCCGGGGGCGTCTCTTCAAGAGTCTGGCGGGTTATTGTCTTTGCCTGCCCGGTATTGATGGCCTTGGCGTTGCACCTTGAAAGTGTCGTGTCTGGCGGTTCTGGCGGCTGTCTTGCCACTCTGCGTCGTTGCCCCCATTGAACCCTTGCTCATATCGAGCCGTTGCCCCATTGAAATGAGCGCCATGCGTGTTCACCTTCATGGCATCCGCTCAGCCCGCATTGTCATCGTCACCTCTTTCCTTTGCGGGCGCGGGAGCGCTGCGGTGAGCCCGTCGACAGGCCGCCTTACGCCGGAATCATCAAGAGAACCTTCATGCCTGAGTCTTCCTCCACGACTGACCAGCGTGCTGATACCGCTGTCAGTGCTGAACATTCCTCCCCCCGCAGTGATGCTCCCACGCCGCGTGGTGATATTTCTCATGAATTCGGGATGTCGCCCGCCTGGCAGGCACGCCTGGCGGCATCAGCGTGTCCGCTGCTGGGCATCGCGGCCTGGAGCGGCACCGGCAAGACCACGCTGCTCGAGCAGCTGCTGCCCGAGTTGAGAGCGCGCGGCCTCCACGTCGCCGTCATCAAGCATGCGCATCATGCCTTTGATGTCGATACGCCGGGCAAGGACAGCCATCGTCTGCGAACGGCCGGTGCCGTGCCGATGCTGGTGGCGTCCGCCAAGCGCTTTGCGCTGATGATGGAGACGCCGGACCAGGCGGAGGCCGATCTGGAGCAGTTGGTGGCGCAGCTCGAGGGGCTGGAGGTGGACCTGATTCTGGTCGAGGGCTTCAAGCAGTGGCCGCTGCCCAAGCTTGAGCTGTACCGCGAGGCCGTGGGCAAGCCGCTGCGAGCCCCAGAGGACCCCTGGATCCATGCGCTGGCGACACCGGCGGCGCAGCTGCCGCCTCGTGATGATGTGCCGCAGGACCTCAAGCGGCTGGATCTTGACGATCCTCAGGCGCTGGCCGCCTGGATCGCCGCCTGGCCGGTGCATTGGCGTCTGGAAGGCGGCAAGCCGCGTGGCGAGGTGGGCGCATGAGCCTGTCGTGTTTCGATCCGCGTTTCGGCGAGCGCATGCTGAGTGTCGATGAAGCCTTGAGCGTGCTGGGGGAGAGCCTGGCGGGCGTGATGCGCACGCCACGCAGCGAGCGTGTCGCCCTGGCGCAGGCGCCCGGACGTGTGCTCGCCGAGACGGTCATCTCGCCGCTGGATGTCCCGGCGCAGACCAACGCGGCGATGGATGGCATCGCGCTGGCGCAGGCTTCATTGCCAGACGCGGCGAGCGGCGAACCCCTGAGCGATCGCGGCGAATTGAGCGATCACTGCGAGCTGAGCGTGATCGGCAGCTCGCTGGCGGGCCATCCCTGGACGGGGCGGGCGCTCGCCGCGGGGGAAGCCATGCGCATCACGACCGGCGCGGCCCTGCCCGCAGGCGCCGACACCGTCGTCATGCAGGAGCAGCTCGAGTATCGCTCCGCGCAGGGCGAGGGCCGAGCTGAGGGCGACGCAGGCGAGCGGGTGGTGATCGAGGGCGTGACCAGCATTCGCCGTGGCCAGAATGTGCGTCAGGCCGGAGAGGACATCGCGCGCGGCAGTCAGGTGATGGCGCCGGGCCAGTGGCTGACGCCCGCCGCCGTGGGCGTGCTGGCCTCGCTCGGACTCGCCGAGGTCGCCGTCTATCGGCCGCTGACGGTGGCGATCTTCTCCACCGGTGACGAGGTCACGGCCCCCGGCGAGACGCTGCCGGCCGGCGGCATCTATGACGCCAATCGCTTCAGCCTCGTGGCGCTGCTGCGCGACCAGGGCATCGAGGTGCTGGATCTTGGCATCCTGAGCGATGACGAGGCGAGCGTGAGTGCTGCCCTGCGTGATGCCGCGACGCGTGCCGACATGGTCATCACCTCCGGCGGCGTGTCGGTGGGCGAGGCCGATCATGTGCGCAGCGCCCTTGCTGCCTGTGGTGAGCTCGCGCTGTGGCGCATCGCCATGCGTCCGGGGCGCCCGCTGGCGTTCGGCATGTTGCGTGCCACTCCCGCCGACGCCGAGTCGTCATCTGGTCAGGTGCCGTTCTTCGGCTTGCCGGGCAATCCGGTGGCGACCATGGTCACCTTCCTGCAGTTCGTGCTGCCCGCGCTGCGCCTGTTGTCGGGCCAGCAGCGGTTGGCGAAGGCTGAGGCGGGCGCCTCCGCGACGACGCTGGCGCAGTGGCAAGCCCCGCGCCTGCAGCTGATCGCCGGCGAGACGCTGCGCTCACGTGCCGAGCGTGTCGACTATCATCGCGGCCAGATCGTACTGGATGACCAGGGGCGTCAGGTGGTGATGACCACGGGGCGGCAGGGCTCGGGTATTCTGACCTCGATGTTGCTGGCCGAATGCCTGATCGAGATTCCCGCCGGCTGCGCCACGCTTCACGCCGGCGAGCCGGTCATGGTGCAGTGGCTGGGCAGTCGCGGCATCGTCTAGGCGATCCCCGCGCAGTGGTCATGCCAGCTGATTCATGAAAAGATAGTCTGCTAATTTCTTGGCCAGTCCTGTCCATCAGGGCTTGCCTGCCTGCTTCTTCAGGCATTGGTATTTCAGAGATTGCCGCCAGTCAGGCGCACCCGATACGGATACGAGACAGCTCATGAGCCTTACTCATCTCAACGCACGCGGCGAAGCCCATATGGTGGATGTTGCGGACAAGCAGGAAACCCGCCGCGAGGCGCGAGCCAGCGCACGCGTCAGCATGCTGCCTGCCACGCTCGCCCTGCTCGCCGAAGGTGGCTTGCCCAAAGGGGATGTGCTGGCGACGGCGCGTATTGCCGGCATCCAGGCGGCCAAGCGCACTCATGAGCTGATTCCGCTCTGTCATGCCTTGATGCTCTCCAAGGTGACGGTCGACTTCACGCTGGACAGCGCCAACAGCTGTGTGGAAATTCAGGTGCTGTGCCGCCTCAATGGGCGTACCGGTGTCGAGATGGAAGCGCTGACGGCGGCCTCGGTGGCGGCATTGACGCTCTATGACATGTGCAAGGCGGTCGACAAGGGTATCGTGATCGGCGATATCCAGCTCGAGACCAAGACCGGTGGCAAGAGTGGTGATTGGCAGCGTCCGGACGAAGCCGCCGCTGTCGAGCAGACGCCGGTTGAGCCAAGCCGGACTGAACCAAGCCGGACCGAACCAAGCCGTGCTGCAACAGCTGAGCCCATCGAAGCGACAGCGGGACAGGCCGCTCCGGCGGCCCGCGGTGATGCCACCGTGCGGGTTCTCTTCCTGGCGGAACTGCGGGAACGCCTGGACCTCGACAGTCTGGCGCTGAACCTGACGACGCTGTCCGAAGCGACGGTCGGGGGCTTGAAGCGCACCCTGGCGCTGCGTGACCCTCAGCTTGAAGCGCTCAATGACACTCGCGTGCTGTGCGCCGTCAATCAGGACATGGTGCGCGATGACCACCCATTGAATGCCGGTGATGAAGTCGCCTTCTTCCCACCGGTGACGGGGGGCTGACATGACCCAAGTCGCAAACGAAGCCTCGCGGGCCTTTTCGGTCAGCATTCAGGCCAGCGATTTTGATCTGCGTGTCGAGCAGGACGTCCTGACGCGTGGGCGCGGCGACATTGGTGCCGTGGTGTCCTTCACGGGACTGGTGCGTGATTTCAATCAGCGACCGGATGTCGTCGCGCTGACGCTGGAACACTATCCCGGCATGACGGAGCGCAGCCTCGAGCGCTTGATCATAGAGGCGCGCGAGCGCTTCCCGCTCACCGGGGTGCGCATCATTCACCGTGTCGGACGGCTCGAGCCCGGCGACAATATCGTGCTGGTGCTGGTCGCCAGTGCGCATCGTCAGGCGGCCTTTGCCGGCTGTGACTTCCTGATGGACCACCTCAAGTCGCGGGCGCCTTTCTGGAAAAAGGAGCACACCGCCACGGGAGATTATTGGGTGCGGGAACGTTCGAGCGATCGCGAGGCACTCGAGCGCTGGCATCCAGAGTCCGCGGTGACGGCAGAGGGTGAAGCGGTATCCCCCTTTGTCGAGCAACACAAGGCTGATGACTCATTGGCCGAGGCCAGCAGCGAAGAGAGACAATCATCGCTGGCAACACCCAAGTTTTCGGGAGAGTCATGATGGAAACCCTGGTCGATGACTTCGGTCGTCGCATCCGCTATGTTCGCCTGTCAGTGACGGACCGCTGTGATTTTCGCTGCGTCTATTGCATGAGCGAAGAGATGACCTTTCTGCCGCGCGACGAGGTCTTGAGCCTCGAAGAGATCGCGTTGCTGGCGCGCGCCTTCGTGGAACTGGGGGTCGAGAAGATTCGCCTGACCGGCGGGGAGCCGCTGGTGCGGCGTGATATCGGCAAGCTGGTCGATGAAATCGGCGCGCTCGAGGGGCTCAAGGACTTCTCGATGACCACCAACGGCGCGGGCCTTGCCAAGCACGCCGCGCAGTTGAAGGCCGCCGGCATGTCACGGCTGAATATCAGCCTTGATTCTCTGGACCCGGAGCGCTTCAAGGCGCTGACGCGTACCGGCGACCTGAGCAAGGTGATCGCCGGCATCCGTGCTGCGCGCGAGGAAGGCTTCCGCATCAAGCTCAATGCGGTGGTGCTGAAGGGGCGCAATGATCACGAAGTGGTGTCGCTGGTCGAATTTGCGCGTGAGGAAGGGTTGGACATCAGCTTCATCGAGGAGATGCCGCTGGGCCAGGTCTCGGATCACGGGCGTGACGAGACCTTCTGCTCCAGTGATGATGTCCAGGCGCGCATCGAGACGCGTTATCCGCTGATTCCCACGCTTGAAGACAGTCTGGGGCCGGCGCGCTATTTCCGCATGGCGGACAGCGAATCACGGGTGGGATTCATCTCACCGCACAGTCATAACTTCTGCTCGACCTGCAACCGCGTTCGCGTCACGGTAGAGGGGCGTCTGTTGCTGTGTCTTGGCAATGAGCACTCGCTTGACCTGCGTGACATCATGCGTCGCCACCCGGGTGACATCGAGCCGCTCAAGGCCGCGATCATCGATGCCATGCACCTCAAGCCCGAGCGTCATCACTTCACGACGGACGGTGATGTCCAGATCGTTCGCTTCATGAACATGACGGGAGGCTGAGACCTTTTTCGTCATCAGTCGTGGCGCTCATGTTGATCGAGCCATCCAGGATAACCCACAGGCGCTCACAAAAACCCCGCTATCAAGCGGGGTTTTTGTTGGTCTATCCTGTGGAAACACTGCCTTGCTTTTGACAAGGCTTGTTAGTTCATATTTAGCGCTTATACTTTGCTGCATTATCACATCCAATGCGATGACTCGCAGGGATTCCAGCTCAGTGCATATGGTGGAGGTAGCGAAATGACAGCCGATTCTCTCGAAAAGATCGCTCGTAACAAGAATGTTGCTCGTGCAGCAGCGCGTCAGCTGTCCATGGAACAACTGCACAAGCTCTCCGAGGTCATCAATGAGGTGATCGAGCAGAAAGCCGAAGAAGACGAGCAGCGCCGCGAAGAAGAAATCGCCAAGGAGCGCAAGCTTGCCGAGATTCGTGATGCGATGATCGAAGCTGGCCTTTCCGTGGATGATCTGGTCAGTGATCAGCCCAAGCGTCGTGGCCGTCCGCCGAAGAACAAGTCCGTTTGAGACCTTCGGCCTGACGCCATGGAGGTGGCTGAAGCGCCTGAGATCGAGATTGCCAGTCGGCAAGTCGGCAATGTCGCCATCACCAGTCCCTGAGCGCCTCCCAGCAGCAGAAAAGCCCGCCCGGTATTTCCCGGGCGGGCTTTTTCATGCGCTGCTTTGTGCAGGGCAGTGAGATCAAGGTGGCCATCACTTCGATGATGGCGCGACACTCACTCCTGATTCATGGCCATGATATGCAGGAAGAGCACCGGCTCATGGCGCAGATGGTTGCGCAGCCAGCGATTGATGCGGCCATCGAGTTGCTGCTTGAGTTCACGTTCATTGCTGGCATTCAGGCCTGCCAGGGTGTCATCCAGCCACTCGGCGAAGCTGTCTTCATCCAGGCTTGAGGTGCCGCTGATATCCAGCATCAAGCGGCCGATGCGAACCCAGCCGGCCTCCTGCAGCGTGACGGGCAACGCCAGCGAGACGCTGCCATGCCGGCCGAGACGCGCGCGGGCACGGCGGTCCATGGAATCCAGCGGACGCACCTTGTCATGCTCGATGATGCGCTCGTGCAGTGTCAGGCGTTTCTCCACCGACAGCCCCTGAGCATCGAGGCGAATCACGTCACCATTGACGGGAATCAGCGGTGCCTCGATGCCCAGGGACTGTGCCACCTGGGTGTGAGCGAGCTGGTGGCGATATTCGCCATGCACCGGCAGCAGACGTACCGGTTTCAGCCAGCCATAGAAGGTGCGCAATTCTTCCTGCGCCGGGTGCCCGGAGGCGTGGAGGTCCGGGAACTGCTTCTCTTCCATGATGCCGACGCCGAGGCGTGTCAGCGCGTTGTGCAGCTTGCCGATGGCCAGCTCATTGCCGGGAATCGCCTTGGAAGAGAAGATCACGGTGTCGCCGGCGGCCAGCTCGAAGTCAGGATGGCGGGAATTGGCCAGGCGTGACAGTGCGGCGCGCGGCTCGCCCTGGCTGCCGGTGGCGATCACCATGACCTCTTCCGGGGGCAGGTAGCCCAGGTCCTTCACCGGGACCAGCGGCGGGAAGTCTTCCAGATAGCCGAGACCGCGGGCGACGCGCACCATGCGCTCCATCGAGCGTCCCAGTAGCGTGATGCGGCGACCATTGCGTGCGGCGGCGCGCCCCAGTGCCAGGATGCGGGCCAGGTTGCTGGCAAAGCAGGTCACGACGACGCGTCCGCGGCAGCCGGCCAGCGTCTTCTCCAGTGCGCGTGCTACCTCGCCCTCGCTGCGCGAATGACCCGCCAGCGGGGCATTGGTGGAGTCGCCGACGACCAGATCGACCGGCGCCAGTGCCTGATAGCGCTCCGGATCCGTGGGCTCGCCGATCAGCGGCTCCGGGTCCAGCTTCCAGTCGCCGGTATGCATCACGCGATATTCCGGCGTGACGATCAGCAACGAGCAGCTTTCCGGAATGGAGTGGGTCAGTGGCAACAATCGCAGCGCGAAGGGGCCGGATTCAAAACCTTCATCCACCTCGATGATCTGCAGGCTGGAGGTTTCCAGCTCGCGCTCGGCAAACTTGGCGCGCAGCAGGCCAGCCGCCAAGGGCGTGGCGATGATCGGGCAGCGCCATTTCGGCCACAGCCAGGCGACCGCGCCGATGTGGTCTTCATGGCCATGGGTGATCACCAGCATCTGTGGGCTGATGCCCAGGCTTGCCAGGGACTCGATATCCGGCACCTGCAACGGACCTTCCGGCAGGTCCTGGCGAATCATCATGCCGCAATCCACGGCAATCCAGTGATCCTGATAACCATACAGCGTCAGATTCATGCCGATCTCGCCGCAGCCACCCAGCGGTAGCAGGTGCAGCGGCGGACGTTGTCTCTGACGGACTTGAACGCGGGGTTTCAACATGGATGTCATGCCATCTATAAAATGTGGCTCAACTATACGGGAATCCCGCGAAGCGCCACAAATGGCGCTGTTGTCCGGTCGCGTCGATTCGAGAGCGGCCCAGCCGTTCGCACGACGCCTTGAGGTGGGCCGGCGTGATGGCCGCTGATCGCAATGTCGTATTGACCATATGGACAGAATCGGGGTGCAGCACTGTTTCAGGCCGCGTGATCAGCTACAATACCCCACCTTTGCCGAGGGGCTGCTTACGGGCGGTGTCATGATTCCTCGCGCAGGCCGGCGCTTCGCCGGCTGAACATCATTCCCGCTATCACAATGGTTGAACTTACGATGTCTCACGCCTATCGCCTGGTGGTGTCCTGCCCTGATCAGGTCGGAATTGTTGCCCGAGTTTCCACTTTCATCGCCGAGCAGGGCGGGTGGATCACCGAAGCCAATCAGCATTCTGATCTTGGCGCCGGTCGTTTCTTCATGCGCTATGAGATCAACCCCGAGACCATCGGCTTGAGCGCCGCTGAGCTCGGCAAGCGCTTCGCCCCGATCGGTGAAGAGTTCGGCATGCAGTGGCGCGTGCATGACACCGCCGCCAAGAAGCGTGTCGTGCTGATGGTCTCCAAGGACTCCCATTGCCTGGTGGACCTGCTGCATCGCTGGCAGTCCGGTGATCTGGATTGCGAGATTCCCTGCGTCATTTCCAACCACGACGACATGCGTTCGCTGGTCGAATGGCACGGCATTCCGTTCCATCACGTGCCGGTCGACAAGAATGACAAGGCGCCGGCCTTTGCCGAGGTCGAGCGTCTGGTGGAAGAATCCCGGGCCGATTGCATCGTGCTGGCGCGCTACATGCAGATCATTCCGCCGAGTCTGTGTGAGCGCTATGCCGGTCGCCTGATCAACATCCACCACAGCTTCCTGCCTTCCTTCGTGGGCGCCAAGCCGTATCACCAGGCCTTCGGGCGTGGGGTCAAGCTGATCGGCGCGACCTGCCATTACGTGACCGAAGAGCTGGATGCCGGCCCGATCATCGAGCAGGACATCCACCGCGTCACTCACTGCCATACCGCCGAGGAACTGGTGCGCATCGGTCGTGATGTCGAGCAGAAAGTGCTGGCGCGCGGGCTGCGCTGGCACCTGCAGGATCGCGTGCTGATCCACGGCAACAAGACCATCGTCTTCGCCTGAGCCTCGCTTGCTCAACGCATGAGTCTGTCATCGACCTGAGGTCGTGACGAAGAAGCCGGTACCTGTTTCAGGTGCCGGCTTTGTTGTTTGCGGGAACTGCCTGACGGCCATCTGGTTGCCAGGGAGTGTGTTGAGCAGAGCAGTATCGTCAGGACGCGCATGCCAAGGGAATGACTGGGAGGCCATGCATTTGGGGGCTTGACGGGGGAGAGGTTCAACGAGGAGAGATTCAATAGTCCATCAGGTTAAATGCAATTTGCATCAAACTTTTGTGTCAGTTTTCTCAGTCTTTGTCATTAGATAAATGTGTGTTTGACGACATGAGGGTATGAAACCACTGCTCAAAAGGCCGATGTTGGCAATCCGCCATGAACTCCATTTCATGGCGTCAGTCCCATGGGGTTGGTTCTGCACCAGTGTTTCGTCCGTGATGTCTCATGCTGAAGTATGGGCGCGCGTGGTGGAGCGAAGACTGACCTCACGGGATTTTCTGATGTACATAGCCGTTGTTGGCCGTCCTGCGGCTGCAAGTAGTGAGCACTCAAGTGGTGGGCATTCGCAGATCGAACAGGGAGAGTGGGCAGTCGAGTCACAGGACCTGCTGGCGATGCTCGCGGAGCGAGCGCCATATCGCGCCTCGCACGCCGCCGCGGCTGAATTTTCTGCGACTGGCTTTCCTGCGTCTGACGTTTCTGCGGGCAGCCAGTGTGATGCCATCCATCTGGCGGTTCAGCCGGCGGGGCATCTGACGCTGCAGGAGGCAGAGCGCCTGCTGAGCGATATCCGAGCCACGGCGTCAGGTGCGCTGATACCCGTGATCGTGACGGGGGCGAGCTCTCCCTCCATCGAGGCACTGGCCAATCAATGGCCGGGGAGCCGTCTGCTTGATCTGTCAGATGTGGTGAAGCGCCTGGAGGCCTCGGCGTCAGCTGAGCAACACGAGGCTGGGCTGTCGGCGAGCGCTGAGCGTCTGTTGCGCTGGTGGCGCCTCTATCCCGACCATGTCCTGCAGGTCTCTCTGTCACCTGCACTGATGGCCGGTTGTGAATGGCCTCTGTTGAGTGCATGGGGCATGACTGCCAGCGAGCAGCACGATCTGCTTGCGCTGTTCGCTCAGCGTGGCTGGACCCGCGAGGCGACGCTCATGACACGCACGCGTCATTGCCGACAGTGTCGCAGCGTGCACCTCAACTATATCGATGTCTGTCCGCGTTGCCGCCATCTGGATCTCGTGCCGCTCGATGGACTGCACTGTTTCACCTGCGGTCATGTGGACCGTCTTGATCACTTCACGCATGACGAACGACTCGTCTGCCCGAAATGTCATGTCCGACTGCGGCATATCGGGGTCGACTATGATCGACCGCTGGAATCGCTGGCCTGCGGGAAATGCGACCTATGGCTGGTAGAGGGCGAGGTGGAAGTCCAGTGCATGGATTGCGGCCAGTTGCAGCAGCCCGGAGAGCTGATCCAGCAACGTGTTGCCTCGCTGGCGCTCAGCGAAGCCGGGCGTCGCGTCGTTGCCTTGCCGCGCAAGGAAGGCATGCCCGAGCAGATGGTGGGACAGCGAGTCTCACGCGCCGAGCTTCATCACATGCTGGACCTGCTGGTGACGCTCGCCCGTCGTCATGCCCACCGCCATCTGCTGATGGTGATGTCCTCCGGCGCCCTTCCTTCACGCTCGGTGGCGTCTCCGCTGTCGGCTTCATCGCCGGCTGCGTCATTGAGCGCCATGGCCCAGCGTCTGACGAGCCTGCTGCGTGATACTGACCTGGTCTGTGAATACGACGCCGGCCATTGGCTCTTTCTACTGCCCCATACGCCCCGTGAACACTTTGCGGATATCGCACGCCGCATCAAGTCACTGACCGACCTGGCAGAGGACGACGCGGGGCTGAATATCGCGCTCGAGATGCATGAGCTACCCAGCGAGCGCTGCACAGGCAAGGCGCCATACTGGCTGGCGCAATTGCTGGACGATCAGGCGTCTGGTCAACCGAGTGGCAAGATGCCATCCGAGGCCGAGGCATGAGAGAGCTGGATATCTTTGTCTCGCAGGTATTGATGGAAATGCATTGGGTCAATGGCTCGATGCTGCATTCGCCGTGGGTGGCGGTATCCATTCTGCCCTTGTTGATTCTCTTCGAACTGCCACTGGCCGCCATCGTGATTACTGGCATGGTCGGCCATCTGCGCGATCGCGGCTGGGGCAGCACTCATGATGCCAGGGTCATGCCCGAGCGCTATCCCTCCGTCAGCTGCCTGGTGCTTTGCTATTCCGAGGGCGAGGGGGTGACCGCCAGCGCCGAATCCTTGTTGCATCAGGATTATCCCGGCCACGTCGAGGTGATCATGGTGATCGATGGCGCCACGGCCAATCACGAGACGTTGGCGGCTGCTCGACGTCAGGTCAGTGCTTTTCGGCAGCATGCCAACCGTACTCTGCGGGTGGTGCCCAAGTGGCAGCGCGGGGGGCGGGTCTCGTCACTCAATACCGGGCTCGGGCTTGCCACCGGTGAGCTGGTGTATGCATTGGATGGTGATACCGGCTTTGCCAGTGACATGGTCACGCGCAGCGTGGTGGTGTTCGAAGACCCCGATGTACTGGCGGCGGCCGGCAACTTGCGCATTCGTAATCGCAAGGTCTCGCTGGCAACACGCCTGCAATCCCTGGAATACCTGCTGTCGATCGAATATGGCCGTACCGGGCTGGCGCGCTGGAATCTGATCAACAACATCTCGGGGGCCTTTGGCATCTTCCGCACCGATATCGTGCGTCAGGTCGGCGGCTGGGACACCCACACCGCGGAAGACCTGGATCTTACCTTGCGCCTCAAGCAGTACCAGCGTCGGCATCCACATATGCGACTTGCGTTCATCCCCGAGGCCGTCGGCTTCACGGATGGCCCGGAAACTCTGCGCAGTCTGGCGAGTCAGCGCATGCGCTGGGAGGGCGATCTCTATTTCATCTACCTGCGCAAGCATTGGCGCGGCATGCGGCCGCGCTTGATGGGGTGGCCCGGCACGCTGTTCACGATGACCTACGGCTTGGTGCAAAGCGTGGCGCTGCCTTTCCTGATCGGTGGCTATGTCATCTGGTGGTACGCCACCCAGCCACTGGTGCATGCGGTGTCGATCAGCGTGCTGCTCTACCTCATCTATCTGCTGCTGTGCAGCTGGTACGCGCTGGCCGGGCTTTGCTGTGTCAGTCGCGATATTCCGGTCGCGCTCAGGAACATGGTCTGGCTGCCGGTGCTTCCGTTCTACCAGCTGAGCATGCGTCTGTTGGCACTGGTCGCGATTCTCAATGAAATGCTGCGTCGCAGCCACGAAGAAACCAGCATGGCCCCGTGGTGGGTCCTGCGCCGAGGAAAACGCTTCTGATGGATATTCGATTTGACCCGGAAAAGTCTCGTCACCCGGACCAGCAGTCCGGGCTGAAGGTTCCCTACGCCAAGGCCAGACGGGGCGGAGGGCGCTGGCGCTGGATAGGGCTGATGGCTCTGGTACTGGTGCCGGTGGTGGCCTTCTCCTGGTATGCGCTGCGCGACCGCTTGCTGCTGTCGGCCCCGGCGGTACTGACGCACGAGCCGCTGGTGATCACCAGTCCGCGTGATGCGCGTGTCGTGGATGTGCCTCAGCGTGCCGGCCAGCGCGTCAAGCAGGGCAACCCCCTGTTCGTGCTCGAGGATGGTGAGCTGGAGGCCGATCGCACCGCGCTCAAGGAGATTCTGGCCACGCTGCCCGCCAAGGGCGCACAGCAAGAGAGCGAGTCGCTGGTCGATACCGCTCGCCAGCGGGTCGATAACGCCGAGGCCTCGTTGCGCTTCCAATCTGGTCTGGCTGACAAGTTCGATGACTTCCGTCGCCAGGGTGAGGTCCCCCTGACGGATCTCGCCAGTATCCACGTGGCTCGTGCCAGTGCTCAGGATCAGCTGTCGGGAGCGCGTGAGAACCTGCTGCTGCAGCTGCGAGAGAATACGCGCTCCGAGCTGGCTGGCCCGGTAGTTCAGCGCCGTCAGGACCTGACCCGCCAGCTGGCGCGTATCGAAGCCAGCATCGCGGCGATGTCCTTGATGGCGGCTCAGGATGGCCTGTTGGCCAAGAGCTACGTGCAGCCTGGTCAGCAGGTGAGTGCTGGCGAACCTCTGGGCGTGCTGGTGCCTGCCAATGCGCCGGAACTGCATGCCTATTTCTCGCCGAAATATGTCGGCAAGGTGGCTGTCGGGCGAGTGGCCGAGGCACATTTCGCGGATGGCCGCAGTGTATTGGCGCGTATCGTGGCGCCGCCGGAGCTGACCCAGAAGCTGCCCTCACAGCTGGCGGGCCCCTTCGACGCCAATCAGGCGATGCTCGAAGTCAGGTTGCGCCCCCTCGAAGCCATCGATGTTCAGCATGATGTAGAAGGTCTGCCGCTGGAGATTCGTCTGCGTTCTCCATCGGCGCTCTGGGGAGATTGGGGCGATGAAGGTGAAGCGGATACCACTGCGGCAGAGCGCTCTTCGCCCGAGGCGAAGGCGAAGGCGGAAGCATGACTGCGAACGAGCAAGGCGCTAGAACAATCCCAGCTGCTGGGCGTCCTCGCGGGCCTTGAGGCGCACGCCGACGCCCAGCAGGCGGACAGGGCGATGCCCGCGTTGCCAGGCTTGCTCCATCAGCAGGGCGAAGCTGTTGGCGCTCGGCAGCGTGGTGGTCGAGGCGGGGAGCAGGCTTTCCAGCGTGGTGCTCTCGAAGTTGTTGAAGCGGATCTTGACGAACTGCTTGGCCAGCACCGGCTGGTCATGGCGGGCGTGACGGCTGGTCAGGCGTTCGAGCAGGGCGGGCAGGCGCTCGAGGCAGGCTGGCAGGTCGGGCAGGTCGTGATCGAAGGTGTGCTCGACACTGATCGACTTGCGCTCGCGCTCGACACGCACCGGTCGCTCATCGATGCCGTGCGCCAGTTCGTGCAGGCGGGTGCCGAACTTGCCGAAGTGCTCGGCCAGCGTCGTTAGCGGCGTGGTGCGCATGTCCTCGCAGGTGGTGATGCCCAGGCGTGTCAGACGCGCCAGCGTCGCTGGGCCGACCCCATGCAGCTTGCCGACGGGCAGCTGGCGGATGAAGGCGTCGCTGGTCTCGGGCGTGATCACCGTCAGGCCGTCGGGCTTTTCCCAGTCACTGGCGATCTTGGCCAGAAACTTGTTGGCGGCCACGCCAAGGGAGAGGGTGATGCCGGTGCGCTTGAGCGCCTCTTCCTTCAACCAGCGCGCCATCCAGGTGGCGCTGCCCTGAAAGTCAGTCACGGCGCTGACATCCAGATAGGCCTCATCCAGCGAGAGGGGCTCCACCAGAGGCGTCAGTTCATGGAAGAGTGCCTGGATCTCGGCGGAAACGGCGCGGTAGCGCTCGAAGTCCGGTGGCACCAGAATCAGCTGTGGGCACAGGCGCAGCGCGCGGGCAGTCGACATCGCCGAGCGTACACCGAAGGCACGCGCGGGATAATTGCAGGTGGCGATGACACCGCGTTGCTCGGTGCGGCCACCGATGGCGATGGGCACCTCGCGCCACTCGGGATGGCGGAGCATCTCGACGGCGGCATAGAAGCAATCGCAGTCGGCGTGGAGGATCTTGCGCATGCGCGCATCATGCTAAAAGACTGGATGGCTGTCCAGTGGCGGTACCCATTCATTGCGCCTGAGCCGGCTCCGCAACGACAACGCCCGACAGTGAGGAAGGTCCTCTCTGTCGGGCGTTGGCATGTCTGGCATCTCGCTTGGGCGCGAGACTGTCGCTCAGCGGATTACAGCGTCATCGCGGCCACCCAGCCGAACACGATCAGAGGGATGTTGTAGTGGATGAAGGTCGGCACCACGCTGTCCCAGATGTGGTCGTGCTGCTGATCGACATTCAGGCCGGCCGTCGGGCCGAGGGTCGAGTCAGAGGCCGGTGAACCGGCATCCCCCAGCGCGGCGGCGGTGCCGATCAGCGCGACGGTGGCCAGCGGCGAGAAGCCGAATTGCAGCGCCAGCGGTACGTAGATGGCGGCAATGATCGGAATGGTCGAGAAGCTGGAGCCGATGCCGAGGGTGATGAACAGGCCGACCATCAGCATGACCAGCGCGGCCAGCGGCTTGTTGTCACCGATGATGTGGAAGGAGGCGTCGACCAGGGTCTGGATATCGCCGGTGGCCTTCATCACGGAAGCGAAACCTGCCGCCGAGATCATGATGAAGCCGATCAGCGCCATCATGCGCATGCCGGACGTGAAGAGGTCATCCGCTTCGTTCCACTTGAATAGACCACCCAGCGAGAGGATGGCGAAGCCGACCAGCCCGCCGAGAATCATCGAGCCGGAATACAGCTGAATGCCGAGGGCGGCGATGATGGCGACGCCTGCCATGATCAGGCCGCTCTTGGACGGCGTGTGCATGGGCGTGTGGTGCGGTACGTTGCTGGACTTGATCTCGCGGGTCGCGTAGTCACGCGGCTTGCGGTAGGAGACGAACAGCGCCGTCAGCAGGCCGAGAAACATGCCGCCGACGGGAATCGCCATCGCCATCGGCACCATGCCGCGGGTCACGTCGAGGCCGAGCGACTGGCCGGCCTCATTGATGTTGGCCAGCAGGATGTCGTTGAGGAAGATGGAGCCGAAACCGACCGGCAGCAGCATGTAGGGCGCGGTCAGGCCGAAGGTCAGTGCACAGGCCACGGCGCGACGATCCAGGCGCAGGCGGTTCATGGCGACCAGCAGCGGCGGAATCAGGATCGGGATGAAGGCGATGTGAACCGGAATCAGGTTCTGGGAGGAAATCGCGACCAGGGTCACGCTGCCCAGCAGGCCGTACTTGATGGCCGTCTGGCGGCGCGGCGTGCTTTCGCCATTGAGCAGGCCGATCAGGCGTGCGGCGAGCAGGTCCGGCAAACCGGAGCGAGACAGGGCGACGGCGAAGGCACCGAGGGTAGCGTAGGCCAGCGCGACCTTGGCGCCGCCGCCGACACCGTCATTGAAGGCGCCGAGCGTGTCGGTCAGAGACAGGCCGCTGAACAGACCGCCGACCAGGGCGCCGGCGACCAGCGCGAAGACGACCGAGACGCGAGCCAACGACAGGCCGACCATGACCAGGACGGCCAGAATTACCGCATTCATGCGAGTACCTCTATGTGGGGTTGTGCCAGCTTTGGGAGTGTTGCGGACAGAGCGGGCGAACTGTGGGTGCGTGGCCACCCGATCCCGGGGCAATGCCTCGCATGACGTGTACATTCGTGACGAATGCCTTGCTGTCGCAGTGTTCCTGCGGCTTCCTCCTGAATGCCGTCAAAAACGGCGCATTATCTTACCAGAAGGGCAACGCAAGCTGAATGGCCGATGAACGTGGGCGCCGCCAAATGGCACAAGTTGGCGTGCCATGACGGCTTTTTGTAGAATGCCACGCTGCCCGGCGGCTGCAGTCGCAGGCGTTATTCAACAGGAGTGCGCATGCTGGAGCTGGAAAATGCCCGCGTCATCGGCATGGGAAATGATCGGCGTGTCTATCAGGACCCGAACGACCCCCATCGCTGCATCAAGGTCCCGCGTTACCCTGACAAGGGCAGCCGCCAGAATGAACGCGAGCAACGCTATTTCGAGGGCCTGGTCAGACGTGGCATGCGCGACTGGTCCTATGTGCCTGCCTACCACGGCAGTGTCGCCACCGCCGAGGGGCTCGGACTGGTCTTCGATCTGATTCTCGACAGTGACGGCTCCACGTCACGTCGACTGCGCGAGGTGCATCTCGAGACCCCCGAGCGCCTGAGCGCCGAGGTGCTGGTGAGCGAGCTGGCCAATCTCTATCGCTATCTCGAGAAACGCTGGTTGATTCCGTCTGATCTCAATGATCGCAATATCGTGGTCCAGTTCAGCGACGACCAGCCGCCCAGATTGTGGCTGATCGACGGTATCTCGAATCCTGACTTCATTCCGCTGGCGACCAGTGTCGCCTGGCTGGCGCGGCGCAAGGTCGCGCGTCGTTATCGTCATTTCCTCAAGAAGCTGGTCAAGGGTGGTCAGCTCTCGCCAGAGGATTACCAGGCACTCGAAGCCCGCCTGTGGGGGTGAATGCCTCTGATGGTGATAGCTCTCGAGACTGGTGGCGCTCGAGAGTGACTGCCCCTGATGGCGCTTGCCTCTGATGGCAATCGCCTTTGATGAACATCGCCAGGGGCAGTCGTGTTGTATGTCAGTGCAATCAGTGCATCAGTGTTCCAGGGTCTCGAAGTAGCTGGTCATCGCATGGGTGATCTGGCGCAAGTCCTGCGGCGAGGTGATATAGGCCGGCATGGTATAGAGCCAGCGACCGAAGGGACGTAACCAGACACCCAGTTCACGGGCATGGGCCTGAGCGCCTGCCAGACTGCTGGCATCGTGCACTTCTATCACCGCCGTGGCACCCAATACGCGTATATCGCGAATGGCGGGGTGGGAGAAATTCAGCAGGGTATCGCGCAACAATTGATTGAGCTCGGCAATCTTGCCCAGATAATTCTCTTCCTCGAATACCGCGAGACTTTCCAGTGCTACCCGACAGGCCAGCGGATTGCCCATGAAGGTCGGGCCGTGCATGAAGGCGCTATTGGCATCCTCGCCATCAAATGTATGGAAGATATGACTCTGGGCCAGGGTGGCGGCATGTCCCAGATATCCCCCCGTCAGTCCCTTGGAGAGCACCATGATGTCAGGAGAGACATTGGCGTGTTCACAGGCAAACATCTTGCCGGTCCGACCGAAACCGGTCGCGACTTCATCGAAGATCAATGCGATCCCGAACTCGTCACATAACTCGCGTGCCGCCTCGAGATAGTAGGGCGAGTACATATTGAGGCCACCTGCCGCCTGCAAGAGAGGCTCCATCAACAATGCCGCTATCTCATGCTGGTGTGTTTCCAGGCAGGCGCGCAATGCGCTGATATCGTCTGCTACCTCGTCACGACTGGCGCTGAAACCGGCAGTCGGCGCCGGTGCGAAATGATGTCTGGGCAGGAAATCGGCGAACAAGGAATGCATGCCTTCTTCGGGGTCACACACTGCCATGCAGCCCGCCGTATCGCCGTGATAGGCCTTCATCAATGACAGCATGCGCGTCCGTCCCCGCGTGTCATCGCGGTCTTTGCGCTGTTGCTGATATTGCACTGCCATCTTCATGGCGACTTCCATGCCCACCGAGCCGCTATCCGAGAAGAAGACATGATTCAGGCCCTCGGGGGTGACGCGCACCAGCGCATCGGCAAGCTCCTTGGCCGGTCGATGGCGAATGCCGCCCAGCATCACATGGCAGAGTTCTGCCGCTTGCTGCTGAATGGCCGCGACGAGACGCGGGTGTCCGTAGCCATGGATCATGCACCACCAGGAACATGTCGCATCCAGCAGTGTCTCACCTCCCGCCAGTGTCATGCGGGCTCCCGTGCCGCCGACCACCTCCAGTGGCGCTGGCATGTCCTGCATCTGGGTATAAGGGTGCCAGAGAGAAAGTGAGTCCGTATCGCGGGTCGGCATCTGGGAGAATGGCATGGAGTGTCTCTGCGAGTGGCGGGAGAGTGGAATGGCTTGAAGACGGCTCAATCTTTGTCAACTTTGACCATTCTATCAGGTTGACGGTGTTTTTGAAGTGACGCTTTCTGGAGAAAGTGTTGCATTTTGCACCACTATTAGTTCGCTACCTGCTTTAGTATGGACTTCTGTTGTTCGTTCATGTGCATGCTTTTCGAGGTGCGCAGGCAATGACAGCCCTACATCGAAAGTCTGCAATCTGACGCCGCCACGCCAACGGGAAAGTGGTTGCATAATACTTCCTTGTGGGTTGTTGTCATGAATTGTGCATATCCCGTGAATATTGGAGGTCCAGTGATGGCGGGCCCTCAAGCCCGATATCAGGTCGTGGTAAAGACTTCTTCGTGTTGTTGCAGAGACACTTTTGGAAGGCCTGTCTTCAGTTGTGACAGGGGATAATGAAGTGCCTGGGCAGTGAGTACTGTTTTTTTGCTGGCTATTGCATTGATCGGAAAGATTGCATACTTTGGAAACATGTTATTTAAGACTTCACCTCGCAGTTGACTCGGTCTATAATCGCCCTTGATCTGGTGTGGGCGCTTAACTGTCCCGAGTGTCCTGCACAAGTCTTTATGAAAACGCGCTGTTAAACATGTACGGCAGATGAATATCGCCGAGCCTCTTTCAGCATCGTGTTTTCGTGACTCAACTGTCTGTCCCGACATCCTGGAGATACTCATGTCCCTGTTGACTGATTTCATGCAGAAAGAGCAAGAGCTCAAGAAACTTCAAGAGCAGCTGGAAAGCCTGCGCAATGATGACCGTCTGAAGAACGAACTCGAATTCAAGGACAAGCTGGACGCACTGATGGGCGAGTACGGCAAGTCCACTCGTGACGTCATCACCCTGCTGGACCCGAAAGCGTCCCAGGCGCCGGCTGCTGCCGCACCGGAAAGCAAGACCGGTGGTGTGCGTCGCAAGCGCAAGCTGAAGGTCTACAAGAACCCGCACACCGGTGAAGTCATCGAGACGCGTGGTGGCAACCACAAGCAGCTGAAAGAGTGGAAGGAAGAGCACGGTGCGGAAACCGTCGAATCCTGGCTCGAGCGCACTGAAAGCTGAGCACTGGCTTTGTTGCCAGCTAGCTGACGCTGTCAGACATGAAAAAGCCCCGCAATCGCGGGGCTTTTTCATGTCTGGCGTTTGACTGACGCTAGACGACGGACTCCCTCTTTTGAGCAGACCTTGAGCAGACCTTGAGCAGGTCTTGAGCAGACCGATAGGGCGCTTTCCCGTGAGACTCGCTGTGAAATTACAGCGTCAGAAAGCGCCACTATCGGCAGCCGTCATGCCCGAGGGCTACCTCGAGGGCTTTCAGCTATCACGCTGATTGAGGTCCACCAGGCGACCGATGGCGAGAATCTTGCCCGTCGGTTTGCCGGTCGGCGAACCGCCTTCTGGCTCCAGTGTCATCTCCAGCAGCTGGCCCGGACTCATGCTGCCGATCTGCTCGGCGCTGAGTTCGATGCCCGCAATCGGGTCGACCAGCCCCAGTGAGCGCGGCCCTTCTTGCGGGTCGGTCAGGGTCCACAGTTCGATGGCGCGATCCGTCGGGCGCTCGATGGAGACCTTCGGTGTCAGCTGCAGGCCACCGCTGGGCGTGACATTGGCCACCCAGGTCGGCGTGCCCGGATCTTCCAGTGTCTGCAGGATAGCGACCATACGTTGCGCGTCGCCGTCAGGTGTCTGGGTAGCCACCTCCGGTGACGTGCCTTCCAGCGGCGCGCTGGGAGAGAAGGGCCCCATCTGCATGACCAGTGCCAGGGCGAGACCTGCCCCCAGACCCAGTCCGAGGCCACCGCCGAGCCAGCGCAGCAGCCAGGGCGCCTTGGTTGAGGTGCTTGCCTGATCTGCGTCATGTCGAGCGGCGTCATCGCGGGTGGCGGAGGACTGCTTGAGGCGCACCAGGCTGGCGTCGATGCGCTTCCATAATGAGTCGGAAGGGGGCTCCGGCGGCAGGCGATCACTCACGCTCAGCCAATGTTGCTGCCAGCGCAGGGCCATGCGTGCGGCATTGTCATCGCTCTCGATCCAGGCGCGCACTTCGGCCTCGCGCTCAGGGTCCAGCAGCCCGAGGGCATGCTCACCCAGCAGCAGGTTCTGTTCTTCGGGAGATTCGGGAATCAGGGGGCTATTCATCGTGACAGGCACTCCTGCAGTAGCTTGAGACCGGCGCGGATGCGTCCCTTGATGGTGCCAAGCGGTGCGCTCAGCTTCTCGGCGATCTGTTCGTGTGTCAGTCCCTTGAAGAAGGCCAGCAGAATGGGCTCGCGTCGCGGCACTTCCAGCTCACCCAGGCAGTCGCTCAACTGATGGGCCGTCTGGCTGTCATCGGCCGCGGTTTCCGGGTTGGCGAGCAGATCGGCCAGCGTGTCGAGCGCATCGCTGTCGCCGCGAGGCGTCCGCCCCTGGGCGCGCAGCTGGTCCAGAGCGCGATAGCGCAGGATGGTAAACAGCCAGGCGCGACCATTGCCGAGTTCTCGGCGGTACTGGCCCGCATTGGACCACAGCTTGATGAAGGCGTCATGGACGGCATCTTCCGCCTGGTCGCGGCTGTTCAACAGGCGCATGGCGAGCGCCAGCATGCGGCCCGATTCAAGATCATAGAGGCTGCGGAACGCGGCCTCGTCTCCGCGTGCACAGGCTTCTATCGCACTGGCGTGGTCAAAGCTTTCCGCCTCTGGCGGACTGACTGACGGCTTCTGTGCTGGCATGGGGCGGCCGGCTCCTTTGGCAGGGGGTCCATTGTTCAGCTGACGGTAAGTGCACCGCCGGGGAATGGCAAGTTGCATGATAGAGGCCTTTGTTCGGGAAAGAATCAACGCCCGTGACGATCGGGATGGCGGTGCGTCAATTGCGGGGGGATAGTCAGGTAACGTCCCGCTTCCCGCCTTGGATGTTCGTGGCCGGTTTTCAGACGTGTCTGGGCGTGGCGTCAGCCGGGCACCTCACATCCGATGGGAAAAGCGCGGCGCGGCTGCATTGCTGCTCGCGCGGTGAGTCCGCATAATGGCCGGCATGACAGCCTGGGAGGCGTGATGAAGCAGCAATTCAATACGATCGGCGTGATTGGCCGACTGGGCAGTGCCCAGGTGGTGGATACGCTCAAGCGCTTGATTCGCTTTCTGGATTCCCGTGGCCTGGCCATGGTGATCGAGGAACGCACTGCCACGCTGCTGCTGGACCACGGTCTGCAGGTGGCCAGCCGCCGTCAGATGGGCGAGCAGTGTGATCTGGTGATCGTGGTCGGCGGCGATGGCAGCCTGCTGGGCGCCGCGCGCGCGCTGTGCCGCAGCGGCACGCCCGTGCTCGGCGTCAATCGTGGGCGACTCGGCTTTCTGACCGACATTCGCCCCGATGAGCTCGAGGAGAAGGTGGCCGAGGTGCTGGGCGGTGACTATCTCAGCGAGCAACGCTTCCTGCTCGAGGCCGAGGTTTACCGTGAAGGCGAGCGCATCGGGGCGGCCGATGGCCTCAATGATGTGGTGCTGCACCCCGGCAAGGCGGCGCGCATGATCGAATTCGAGCTGTTCATCGATGGCCAGTTCGTCTACTCCCAGCGCTCGGATGGCTTGATCGTCGCCACGCCGACCGGCTCGACCGCCTATGCGCTGTCCGGTGGCGGCCCCATCGTGCATCCGCGTCTCGAGGCGATCACCCTGGTGCCGATGTTCCCGCATACCCTTTCCAGTCGTCCGATCGTGATCGATGCGGCCAGCGAGATCATCCTGCATATCAGTGCCAGCAACTCGACCTATCCGCATATCAGCTGCGATGGCCAGACCCAGGTGGTGGCCAAGCCCGGGGATGTGCTCAAGATCCGGCGCAAGAGTGAGCGTCTGACGCTGATTCATCCGCTGGAGCACAACTATTTCGAGATCTGTCGCACCAAGCTCGGTTGGAGCAATCGCCTCGGCGAATGACCTCAAGGCTCACAGCATGCAAGCATTCGTGGCGCCACAGGATGGCTATGACCTTATCGGCGATGTACACGGCTGCGGCGCCACTCTGGCGACGTTGCTGGAGACGCTCGGCTATCACATCGTCGATGGCGTCTATCGCCACCCGACCCGCAAGGTCATCTTTCTCGGCGATATCATCGATCGTGGTCCGCGCATCCGCCTGGCGGTGCAGCTGGCCAGCAGCATGGTCAATGCCGGCGAAGCGCTGATCGTGATGGGCAATCACGAATACAACGCCCTGGCGTATTGCCGGCGCGCACGCCCGCGTGCGGGCGGCGAGCATCGTGATTTCCTGCGCTCGCATACCTCACGTCACAATCGCATCATCCGCGAGACGCTTGACCAATATCAGCATCATCCCGATGAGTGGGACGAGGCGCTGCGCTGGTTCATGCGCATGCCGCTGTGTCTGGAGCTGCCGCCGCTGGCCCCCGGCCAGAGCGGGCTGCGCGTGGTGCACGCCTGCTGGGACGAGCCACTGGTACGTCCCTTCCTGGAGCGCTACCCCGATGGCTGCATCGATGAAGACTTTCTGCATGAGTCCATCGAGCACGACAGCTTCGCCTATCGCGTGCTGGACCGCATGACGCGCGGCGCGAATCTGCGCTTGCCGGAAGGGGTCGAGATCCACTCCGGCGATGGTTTCACCCGCCGAAGCTTCCGCACGCACTTCTGGGCACGTGAGCCCCGCACCTACGGCGATGTCGTCTTCCAGCCCGACAACCTGCCTGGCGAGCTGGAATCGCGCTGGTTGAGCGAGCAGGAGCTGGCCAATCTGCCTTACTACGGGCCAGAGCAGCCGCCGCTGTTCCTCGGACACTACTGGTGCGAGGGCTTGCCGGCGCTGCCGGCCCCCAACATTGCCTGCCTGGATTACAGTGCGGTCAAGTTCGGGCGCCTGGTGGCGTATCGCTTCAGTGGTGAAGCCACGCTGGATGCCGCCAACTTCGTGTGGGTACCGGTACCGCGTGAGCCCTCCCGACGCCCCGTGCCGGAAGAGCTGTCCCGCGACACCCTGTCGAATCAGTCCTTCGCCAATGGCGCCAGTCAATAGCACTGGCTATTAGCACTGGTCATGGGCATGCCCCAATAGCGGCAGTGATGCTGGTGATGAATGGCGATTGTTTTTTACAATCACGCATCAGTGAACCAAAGCTCGATTGCGCACTCTGAGTAAGTGTTCCCTTGAATGATCCTTGCTCAGTCCGGTGCCCCCCACCGGGCTTTTTTTATGTCTGTCATAAAGCCAGACGCCTGCGGCGCTGTGGTAGGTTTTCACAGGCTGGTCTGACTTCTCCTTGTTTATCAACGTGTACTGAGTCTGTTCAGTCGCGTGTCATCTTCAGAGGCATAGCATGTTCAAGGTTCTGACGCTGCCCGAATCCTTCGACAGCCGCCCCCTGCGTGAAGCCCTGTGGGCCGAGAAGATCGGTCACCAGATCACCCTGAGCCAGGCTCGCCCGACAGAGGCTGCGTCTGGCGACGATGCCGAGAGCCACGAGGGCGGCCAGGAGCTGTGGCTGGCCGACCCCGAGCAGCTGCCGCGCGTCATCGCGATGCTCGAGCGCCAGTCACGCGGTGAACCGTTGCGGGACGCCTCCGCAGGCGCCGCGACGGGTGGCGGCGGCAGTTCTCAGTCCCTCATCGCCCTGGTGCGCCAGACGCCGCTGACCTGGCTGGTCGGTCTGGCCTGCTGCGTCACGGTGCTGTTCCAGTATGCGCTGGGCCAGGCGGCGGTATTCGAGTGGCTGGCCATCGTGCCCTTCGAGCTTGTCGGCAGTCAGCATATCGCGCCCGAGCCGCTGTCCGTGACGCTGGCGGGGGAGTGGTGGCGGCTCTGGTCGCCGTCGTTGATGCACTTCGGGGTACTGCACCTGGTGTTCAACCTGCTGTGGCTGTGGGTGTTCGGGCGCCAGATCGAGGCCATCGATGGCGGTTGGCGCTTCGCGATGGTCGTGGTGCTGAGCGGCGTGGCGGCCAATCTGGCGCAATACGCCACCGGCAGCGTGCTGTTCGGTGGGCTGTCGGGGATCGACTTCGCCGTCATCGGCTATGTCTTCATCGCCGCACGCCGCCGCCCGGCGCTGGGCTATCAGATGCAGCGCTCGCTGATGATCTTCATGCTGATCTATCTGGTGCTGTGCATGACGCCGCTCTCGAGCGCCATCGGTCTGGGCGCCATCGCCAACGAGGCGCATCTTGGCGGCCTGTTGACCGGTCTGCTGCTGGGCTGGCTGCTCCCCAGGCGCAGCGCAGCCTGAGCGTTGGCACTTCGGCCCCGGGGATGCCACCTCTGGAAATGACACTGCGCGAAACGACAATGCTAGAATGGCGGCCATCCCCGGTGACTCCGATGGTCCGCCTTCGGCAGTCGTGGACCCGTATCAGGAGAGTATGTGATGAGCAACATGTCCTTTGACGGCATGGTCGAGCAGATGACGCCGACCATCTACGAGAGCCTCAAGCAGTCCATGCAGCTGCGCAAATGGCCGGATGGCCGCGTGCTGACCCAGGAGCAGGTCGAGCTGTGCATGGAAGCCGTCATCAAGTACGAAGCGCACAACAACGTGCCGGCCGAGTCGCGTGTCGGCTTCATCGACAATGGCACCTGTGGGCCGCGTGATGACGACAGCGCCGCAAGCGATGAGCCGGAGCAGATCAAGTGGGTCAACTGACGCTGGATGATGCCCTGAGTGCGGATGAGGCCTCCGGCACGGCTCAGGAAGCCAGTGCTCAGGATGCGGCGCCCATCACGCTGAGTGGTAACCTCCACAAGATGTCCATCGTGCCCGCCGGTGAGGCGCTTGCGATCGATACCTCGTTTGATGCGTCGTCGGTCACGCGGGAGCCGCTGGCGGCCAACTATGGCCTGCGTCTGGGCGAGATTACCCAGCCGCTGAATGCCTATATCGGCCACAAGGTGCGATTGAGCTTCACCGGTCAGATCCACTGCAGCCATTGCGGTCGCAAGACCAAGAAGAGCTTCGCGCAGGGGCATTGCTATCCGTGCTTTCGCAAGCTGCCGCAGTGCGATGGCTGCATCATGAAGCCGGAGACCTGCCACTACGCCGAAGGCACCTGCCGTGATCCGCAGTGGGGTGAGGAGCACTGCTTCCAGCCGCACATCGTCTATCTGGCCAATTCCTCCGGCCTCAAGGTCGGCATCACGCGCAAGACCCAGATGCCGACGCGCTGGTTCGATCAGGGCGCCATCCAGGCGCTGCCCATCGTCGAGGTGTCCAATCGCCTGCAGTCGGGGCTGGTCGAGGTGCTGTTCAAGCAGGCGCTGAACGATCGCACCAACTGGCGCGCGATGCTCAAGGGCGATGTGGCAGAGCTGGACCTGGAAGCCGAGCGGGATGCCTTGCTGGCCCAGATGTCAGAAGGTCTGGCGGCGCTGCAGGCGCATTGCGGTGAAGGCGCCATCCGGGTGCTGGACACCACGGCGCTGGCCTTCGAGTTTCCCGTGCGCACCGCGCCGACCAAGGTCACCTCGTTCAACTTCGACAAGACGCCAGTGGTGGAAGGCGTGCTCGAAGGGCTCAAGGGCCAGTATCTGATTCTCGACAGCGGCGTGATCAATCTGCGCAAGTTCACCGGCTATGAGATCGAGGCTCAGCTCGGCGAGCAATGAGCCGCGGCTGAGCCATAGCCAAGAGCACAGCACCGCACACACGACAGCGCCCACGCTCCTTCATGGAGGGTGGGCGCTGTCGTGTGTGCCTCTAGTTTCTGGTTTCTCGCTTCTTGTTACAGGCTTGCAGACTCGAGGCGCGTCAGCCCAGCACGGGCTGGCGGCGCGCCTGCATACGGGCCAGAAATACCTGCATCACGCGCCGGTAGAGCTCGCGTCCCAGCACCACATCCTCGACGCCGGCATCCAGATTCGGGTTGTCGTTGACCTCGATGACCACCACGCGGTCCTCCAGCTGTTTCAAGTCGACGCCGTAGAGGCCGTCGCCGATCAGACGCGTCGCCTTCAGGGCCGCCTTGATCACGGCCGCTGGCACCTCGCTCGGGTCGACCGTCGCGAAGCCACCGGAGCGGGTGCGCGCGCCGCTGTGGTCGTAGATCTGCCAATGGCCACGCGCCATGTAGTAACGGCTGGCGAACAGCAGCTTGCCGTCGAGCACGCCGATGCGCCAGTCGAACTCGGTCGGCAGCCACTCCTGCAACAGCAGCAGGGCAGAATCATGGAACAGCCGCTCGGCTTCGCGCACCAGTGTCTCGGGGCCATCGATCTTGACGATGCCGCGGGAGAAGGCACCATCCGGCACCTTCATCACCAGCGGGTAGCGCATGTGCTGACCGCGCTCGGCCAGCTGGCGCAGTTCGCCCCGATGAATCAGGCGACCCTGCGGGGCACTCAGGCCGCGTGCCTTGAGAAGCTCATGCAGGAAGACCTTGTTGGTGCAGCGCAGGATAGACTGGCTGTCATCGATCACCACCAGCCCTTCGTGCTCGGCACGCTTGGCCATGCGATAGGTGTGGTGATCCAGACTGGTCGTCTCGCGGATGAACAGGCCATCGAACTCGGCCAGACGGCCTTCATCGCGCCGCGTGATCAGGCTGACATCGATGCCCAGGCGCCGTCCTTCGCGGATGAAATGCTTGAGCGCGGTGCGGTTGGACGGCGGCAGCGCCTCGTCCGGGTCGACCAGCATGGCGAGATCGAAGCGGTAATGGCGACGTGCCTTGGGCGTGCGCCATACCTTGCGCGAATGGCGATTGAGCGCCTGGGCGAAGCTGTCTTCATCCGCCGCTGCCAGGTGGCTCAGGGATTGCGGGCGCACTCGCTTGAGCACCCAATGTTCGCCTCTGCCTTCAAGACGCACCTCCAGCAGCGGGCAGGGCAGGCGCTCGAACAGCTTGCGTGCGAGACGCGCAAGCGCGGGGTCTGCGCTCTCGCCGAAGGTCAGCAGCAGGTCGAGGCGTGGCGGCTTGCCAGCTCCATGCGTCACGCCTTGCGGGGCGGGCAGGGCGCCCTTGCGTGTCAGTTCCTCGAGCAGCACGCGGATGCCGCCCAGCTCCATGTCGATCAGCGACTTGCGTGACAGCTGATTGAGGGTCTCCACCGACGGCAACGCCTTCTGACCGCGCGCCTGGGCCAGCAGCGAGACGTAATAGCCGATGCCCAGGTAATCCAGTCCGCCACACAGATTGATGACGTGGGTGGCGGGCTGCGGCGCATCGTCGGCGCGCTGGGCTGGCGCATCGCTTGAGAGTTCGGAAAGAAAGTCATGGGCGCTGATGACATCATCACTGGGATAGAAGGCGCGCCAGTCAGAAACACGGTCAACCACGATACGCAGGCGGGACATTGCGAAGCCTCGCAAGGCGGGCACCGAAGCGGTGCCGAATGCGCGCATCATGAGAAACAATCCCCGTCATCGCAATAGGCTGGAAAGTGAAATAATTTCATGCAAAGAGACCAAGACAAGACGCGCCTGCATGCCCAGAATGCAGCGCATTGCTACCGCCCCGCGACACGCTGATCCTCGGACAGCGTCAGGGCGCTGACAGGCGGGAGAGCCTGCACCATGACCCCCATTCTGCGCCCGGCCATCCGGGCCGATCTCGACGCTCTGGTAGAGCTCGAGGAAGTCAGTTTCGACAGCGACTGGTTCAGTCGTCGTCAGCTGTCCCATCTGATTCTGCGTGCCCATGCCCGTACCCTGGTGATCATCCAGCCCGATGACGATGTCATCCCGTCCGCACCGGCGGTGGACGATGTGATGGCCGCGCTATGGCCGGCCGGTAGCGTCGAGCGCGATGACGCCACGCCGCTGCGCAGCGTGCTCGGCTACGGCACCGTGCTGTTTCGGCGCAATTCACGCCGGGCGCGACTCTATTCCTTCTGCCTGCATCCGGAATCGCGTGGCCGCGGCCTTGCCCAGCGCATGCTGACATCGCTTGAGCAGCTGGCCATCGCGCAGGGCTGTACGCAGTTCGATCTTGAGGTGCACACCGGCAATGGCGCGGCGATCGCGCTCTACGAGCGTCACGGCTTCGAGAAGTGTGGTCGCCTGCGCGATTACTATGCCGACGGGGCCGCCGCCTGGAAGATGCGCAAGGCATTGACGCTGGATTCGCCGGCGCCGATGGCTGAGGAACTCGCGGCCGGTGATGCCGGTGAAGCGCACCCGAGGCCGCCCTCGACGGTGAATGCCGGCGCCGCCTGAGCCAGGGGCATGGCGCGCGTGGCCCCCATGGGCTAGGATGCGCTGTTTATTCTTCATGGCTTCAAAGGAATCGCTCCCATGCCGTCATTCGATATTGTCTCCGAACTCGACAAGCACGAAGTTCAGAATGCCGTCGATCAGGCCAATCGCGAACTCGCGACGCGCTTCGATTTCAAGGGCGTGACTGCCAGCTTCGAACTCGAGAAGGAAGAGAACGTCAATCTGGAAGCCGACGCCGACTTCCAGTTGCGTCAGATGATCGAACTGCTCAAGGGCCGTCTGATCGCGCGCGGCATCGACGTGCGCTGCCTGGAAGAGAAGGACGCCGACACCGCTGGCGTGCGTGCCCGTCAGCAGCTGGTGCTGCGTCAGGGGCTGGACCAGCCGACCGCCAAGAAGATCGTCAAGGCGCTCAAGGATGCCAAGCTCAAGGTCCAGGCACAGATCCAGGGCGAGAAGGTCCGCGTCACCGGCAAGAAGCGTGATGACCTGCAGGGCGCCATGGCGCTGCTCAAGGGCGATGAGAGCCTCGAGCTGCCGCTGCAGTTCAACAACTTCCGCGATTGATCCAGCGCGCAAGTGACTGGCGATCGCCATTCTCAGCACCGTTCGCTATCGGCGTGCGGTGCTGTATTCGTTTGATTCGTTTGATTCGTTTGATTCGCTGATTTGCGGTGTCGTGAGAGTCACTGATTCGCTTGTTTTCTGGATCAACAGATTCGCTTTGAAAGCGTCATGTCTCGTCGCTGGCGCTACGCTTGTCCAGCTCGGTGCTTCACTCGAGACGACCGGACGCGTCGCTTTCAAAGCGTTTCACCCTATTCGTACGTAATATCTGCGCCATGCGGGCCGCTTCGGCACCCGACAACGCGCAAAGAGAGGTTATATGTCTGCTCCGCTCGCTATCGGCCAGCGCAACACCCTGACGATCACCAAGCGGGTCGGCTTCGGCGTCTTCCTCGATGGTGGGGATCGCGGGGAAATCCTGCTGCCGACGCCCTTCATTCCGGCGGGGGCCGACATCGGTGACGAAGTCGAAGTCTTCGTCAGCCTGGATGATGAAGACCGCCTGCTGGCCACCACGCGCTATCCGCGTGCCATGGTCGGCGAATTCGCCGCGCTCAAGGTGGTCGAGGTCAATGACATCGGCACCTTCCTCGACAATGGCCTGGGAAAGGACTTGCTGCTGCCCTACGGCGAGCGCAAGCGTGAGCTCAAGGCCGGCCAGTTCGCCATGGTGCACGTCGGTCTCGACAAGCACAGTGACCGCATGGTCGCCTCGATGCGTCTGGATCGCTGGCTCGACAAGACTCCGGCCACCTACGCGGTGGGCCAGGAAGTCTCCGGTCTGGTCGCTGCGCGCACCGACCTGGGCATGAAGATCATCATCGAAAACGCCCATTGGGGCCTGGTGCACCACGACCGTATCTTCACGCGTCTGCGCATCGGCAACCGTCTGCGTCTGTGGGTGTTGAAGAATGACGGCAACGGCAATGTCGATCTCACGCCGCAGGCGCCGGGTCCGGCCGGCCATCAACAGCTGGCGGACCGCATTCTGGCCGCGCTGGAAGCCAGTCAGGGCGTGCTGCCGCTGGGCGACAAGAGCGAGCCGGAAGCCATCAGCGAAGCCTTCGGTGCCAGCAAGGCCAACTTCAAGCGCGCCATCGGTCACCTGAAGCGCGAAGGCAAGGTCACGCTGGCGCCCACCGAGACGCGTCTGGTCAAGTAAGCGCCACTTGTCAGCCTGTACTGCCACCCTCGGGAGACCGACGGGTGGCAGTTTGCGTTTCAGGGTCCCGCATGGCACCAATGACAGCGTATCATTGGGGTATCTTGCGCTGAGTCGCCCCCATTCGCTCCTTCACCTTCGACAAGGAATGTCTGCATGACTGTCTCCGCTTCTGCTGCCTCCGCTTCTTCTGGTCCCTCAACTTCTGCTGGCTCGCCGCGTCTGTTGATTGCTCCTGACAGCTTCAAGGAAGCGCTGGCAGCCAGTGATGCCGCCGAGGCCATGGCGCGGGGTGTTCGCCGGGTATTGCCCGAGGCACAGATCGATCTCTGCCCGCTGGGGGATGGCGGTGAGGGCACGCTGGCGGCGTTGTTGGCGGCGGCCAGTGAAGCAGACCCCATCGAGGCGCGCAGCGCTCAGGTGCGTGATCCGCTCGGGCGTGAAGTTACCGCCCAGTGGGGCTGGCAGCCGGGTAGCCGCACGGCCATCGTCGAACTGGCCGAAGCCAGTGGTCTGCATCTGGTCAGCCCTGATGAGCGCGACGCGCGGGTCGCCGACACGCATGGCGTGGGCGAGCTGATCCTGGCGGCGCTGGACGCCGGTGCCGAGCGACTGATCGTCACCCTGGGCGGCAGCGCCACCAACGATGGCGGCAGCGGCATGCTGCGCGCGCTCGGGCTGCGTCTGCTCGACGCTGATGGCAATGAGCTGCCCGCAGGTGGCGCGGCCCTCGCGCGTCTGGCGAGCCTGGACGTCACTGCGCTGGACCCACGCCTGGCCAACCTCAAGGTGTCTGCCGCGGTCGATGTCGACAACCCCCTGTGTGGTCCGCGTGGCGCGAGCGCCGTCTTCGGCCCGCAGAAGGGCGCCGATGCCGAGGTGGTCGAGGAGCTGGATGCGGCACTGGCCCACTTCGCGCGCCTGAGCGCGGAAGTGCTGGGCGCAGACCAGCAGCAGTTGGCCGGTGCAGGGGCCGCAGGCGGCATGGGCTACGCGGTGGCGGCCTGGTTGAACGGCGAGTTGCGCCCGGGCATCGAGCTGGTGATGGAGCGCCTCAACGTGAGTGAACGCCTGGCGGGCTGTGATCTGCTGATCACCGGGGAAGGCGGCCTGGATGGCCAGAGCCTGGGCGGCAAGACCCCCATCGGTGCCGCGCGTGCCGCGCGAGCCGCCGGGGTGCCCGCCATCGTGTTGGCGGGGCGACTGGCCGAGGGCTGGCAAGCCGCCCATGATGAGGGGGTCAGTGCCGTCTTCACGCTGTGTGACAGTGCCATGCCGCTTGAGCAGGCGCTGGCGCGCACCTCGGAGCTGCTGACTGACCGCTGCGAGGCCATCATGCGTCTCTGGCAGTTGGCGCAACGTAGCTGATCGCAGCCCGGCTGATCGCAGCGCGGCTGATCGCAGCGCGGCTGATCGCAGCCCGGCTGACCGCAGCTAAACCACGCCCGGCTCGACGGATTGCGGCATCGAATCCGGCCGCAGACAGCGGCCCACGGCCCCCATGGCGGGGGGCGTGGCCTTTCGCGATATCGGCAAGCCCGTTACCATGCACGCAGTTGCTATCAGGCGGATAGTCAGAAAGTACTTTTCCCATGAACGACTTGGCGTTTGACTGATAGCAGGAAGCACACGGTGTGTGACCGCAGGTGGTGAGGAACCGACATGATGATCTTTCGGCGCATGAAGCGTATCTGCTGGCTTGGCCTGGCCTGGTTGTTCTTCGGCATCGGCTTCGCTGGCATGTTTCTGCCGCTGCTGCCCACCACCGTCTTCATGCTGCTGGCGCTGGCCTGTGCCAGCCGAGGCTCACCGCGCTTTGCGCGCTATATCCGTGAACATCCCCAGATCGGGCCGACACTGGTGGCCTGGGAGCGCGAACGCGCCATTCCGCTGCGCGCGCGCATCATGGCGGTCAGCATGCTGGCCGTCTCGATGCTGATCATCCTGTTCACCGTCTCAGTGCTGGCCGTCAAGGTCTCGCTGCTGGTCTTCCTGTCGCTGCTGGCACTCTGGCTGGCCACGCGCCCGGAGCCCAAGGGCGAGGGGGCGAACCTTGCCGTCAGTGGCGAATCCCTTCCGCGCGAATGAGCGCTTCATCGCGGGCAGGTGAGGTGTCTGCTCCCTCGCTGTCCGCTGTCTTCCTGCCGTGAGGAGTCCTCTCCCGCGGCGCTGATTGCGGAGTCTTTGATGTCACAACCTGCAGCGATTCATCTTGCCGATTATCAGGCACCCGCCTGGCGTGTGCTGGACACCCGTCTGACGTTTGATCTGGCACCGTCGGCGACCCGTGTGACGACCGTGCTGACCCTCGAGGCCAATCCCGATGCCGCCGTGGGCAGTGATGCCACGCCGCCGCTGGTGCTCAATGGCGAGCATCTGACGCTTGAGTCCGTGCGTGTCGATGGGCGAGCGCTGGCCAGTGATGAATACAAGCTCGACGAGACTCACCTGACCTTGGCCGGCCTGCCGGCCAACTGTGAGCTCGAGACGGTGGTGGTGATCGACCCGGCCGCGAATACCGCGCTGGAAGGGCTTTATGTGTCCTCGGGCATGTTCTGCACCCAGTGCGAGGCCGAAGGCTTCCGTCGCATCACCTACTACCCGGACCGCCCGGACGTGATGTCGGTGTTCACCACCACCATCATCGCCGACAAGGACAGCTACCCGATCCTGCTCTCCAACGGCAATCCCGTCGAGCGTGGCGAGCACGAGGGCGGTCGTCACTTCGTCACCTGGCAGGACCCGCATCCCAAGCCGTGCTATCTGTTCGCGCTGGTGGCGGGAGACCTGGTCAAGCATGACGACAGCTTCACCACCATGAGTGGCCGTGACGTCGCTCTGGAAATCTGGGTCGAGCCGGAAAATCTCGACAAGACCCAGCACGCCATGAACTCCCTCAAGGCCTCCATGAAGTGGGACGAGGAAGTCTACGGTCGTGAATATGATCTCGACATCTTCATGATCGTCGCGGTCAACGACTTCAACATGGGCGCGATGGAGAACAAGGGCCTCAACATCTTCAACAGCGCCTGCGTGCTGGCCAACCCCGATACCACCACCGACGCCGCCTTCCAGCGCGTCGAAGGGGTGGTCGCCCATGAGTACTTCCACAACTGGTCGGGCAACCGCGTCACCTGCCGTGACTGGTTCCAGCTGTCCCTGAAGGAAGGCTTCACCGTCTATCGCGACCAGACCTTCTCCGCCGACATGAACTCGGCGCCGGTCAAGCGTATCGAAGACGTCGCCATGCTGCGTACCGCGCAGTTCGCCGAAGATGCCGGCCCCACCGCACACCCGGTACGCCCGGCGTCCTATATCGAGATTTCCAACTTCTACACCCTGACCATCTACGAGAAGGGTTCCGAAGTGGTGCGCATGGTCGCCAATCTGCTCGGGGAAGAGGCCTTCCGCCGTGGCAGTGACCTCTACTTCGCGCGCAACGATGGCAGCGCCGCCACCATCGAGGACTTCATCAGCGCGATGAGCGAAGCCTCCGGCCGCGACTTCAGCCAGTTCATGCGCTGGTACTCCCAGGCCGGAACGCCGAACATCGCCGCCAGCGGCACCTTCGATGCCCAGGCTGGCACCTATTCCCTCACGCTGCGTCAGTCCACGCCGCCTTCGCCGGGGCAGGCGGAGAAGCTGCCGCTGGTGATTCCGGTGCGCATGGGGCTGGTCGGCGCCGATGGCAGCGATCTGACGCTGACCCTCGACGGCGAAGCGCTGGGCACGGAAACCGTGCTGGAGCTGACCGAAGCCGAGCAGACCTTCGTCTTCACCGGCCTTGCCGGCGCTGCCGAGCCGGTGCCGTCGCTGCTGCGTGGCTTCTCCGCGCCGGTCAAGCTGACCTTTGACTACAGCCGTGAGCAGCTGGCCTTCCTGATGCAGCACGACAGCGATGGCTTCAACCGCTGGGATGCCGGTCAGCGTCTGGCCATGGCAGCGCTTGAAGACCTGATGGCGGCCTGGCAGCGTGGCGAGCAGGAGGCCCAGCTGGATGAGCGCCTGCTGGCCGCCTATCGCTTCCTGCTCCAGAGCGAAGCTTCCGATCGTGCGGTGCTGGCCGAGATGCTGACGCTGCCCTCGGAGGCCTATATCGCCGAGCAGCAGAGTGTCGTCGATGTCGATGCCATCCACTGGGCGCGCAAGACCGCCAAGGCGCAGCTGGCCAGTACGCTGCGCGATGATTTCGTGGTGCTCTATCACGCCAATGCGCAGCAGGGTGACTACGCGCCGACCTTCGAGCAGATGGCGCGTCGCAGTCTCAAGAATGCCGCGCTCAGCTATCTGATGAGCATCGAGGACGAGGAGGGCGTGCGTCTGGCCCAGGCTCAGCTGGCGGCGGCCCACAACATGACCGACGTGCGTGCCGCGCTGACGATGCTGGTGCACTCCTCACGCACCGACCTGGGTGACCCGGCGCTCAAGTCCTTCGCCGAGCGCTGGTCGCATGATCCGCTGGTGATGGACCAGTGGTTCTCGATCCAGGTCACGCGTCCGCAGGCCGATGTGCTGGACCGCGTGCGCTTCCTGATGGAGCACCCGGCCTTCTCGTTGACCAACCCCAACAAGGTGCGTGCATTGATCGGCGCCTTCGCCGGCCAGAACCGCGTCAACTTCCACCGTCTCGACGGTGAAGGCTATCGTCTGTTGGCGGATGTGGTCATCGAGCTCAATCGTCTGAATCCGGAAATCGCGGCGCGCATCATCACGCCGCTGACGCGCTACAAGCGTTTCGATGCCAAGCGTCAGGACTTGATGAAGGCAGAGCTTGAGCGTATCCGTGGCGAGAAGCTCTCGAACAACCTGTATGAAGTCGTGGAGAAGGCACTGGCCTGATCCTCTGAGCTGACCCTTGAAGACGGACGGCAGTCATCGCGCGATGCGGTGACTGCTGCTGACATGAAAAAGCCCCTGCCGAATGGCAGGGGCTTTTTCATGTCACGAGCCTGGCGCAAGTCCCGTCAGGGCATCGCTTTCAAGACCATCGCGTATACGATCATTGCGTACACGGTCATCGCTTTAAGGGTCATCGCGCGTCAGGCAATCATCCAGCCCAAGAAGGTCAGGCCGATGAAGGTCATCAATAGCCCGCCGATGATGGAGCCTCTCAACAGTGACGTGATGCCCTTGAAGAGCAGGTAAAGTCCCAGAATCAATCCCAGCAGGCTGAACAGCGAAGTGCTGAGCCCCAGCTCACCAGTGAGGCCATTGAAGAATCCCGATAGGGCATCATCGAAGTTGGCGAAGAAACCGCTCAGACCTTCGACGATGAAGCGAATGGCAGCACCCAGTTGCGTGCCGATCCAGTTGAAGAAGTCTTCCATAACGCATGATGTCCAGACAGAAAAGAGGCCCCAGTGTGCCATGAAAGACGCGGATGCGCTGTCATCCGAGCTGATACTTGGCGGTGAATGCCTCGATCGCCATCGGCTTATCCATCAGATAGCCCTGCAGGGCATCACAGCCCATCTCCAGCAGCAGTTCGCGCTGCCTGGGGGTCTCGACGCCTTCCGCCACCACGCACATGCCCAGCTCACGCCCCAGCTGCACCATGAAGTTCACCATGCGGCGGTTCATCTCGTCGTTCTCGAGATCATTGACGAAGCTGCGGTCGACCTTGAGCTCATCGAAGGGCAGGTGCTTGATGTAGGTCAGGGAGGAGAAGCCGGTGCCGAAATCATCCAGTGACAGGCGCAGGCCCAGCGAGCGCAGCTCGTGCATGCGTGCGACCGTGGCGGGCATGTCGGTGGCGAAGACGTTTTCGGTCAGCTCCAGCTGCAGATATTGCGGGTCAAGCGTGTGCTGGCTGAGTGCCTTGGCGACATTGCCGACGTAGTGAGGGGAGTCCAGCTGCTTGACGCTGACATTGACCGACAGATAGATCTTTGCGAAGGCGGTGCCTTTCTGCCAGTCCTCCAGCAGCTTGCAGGCCTGCTCCAGTACCCAGTCGCCGAGGCTGTCGATCAGCTGGCTCTTCTCGGCCAGCGGAATGAATTCATAGGGCGAGATATTGCCGAGCTTGGCGTGTCGCCAGCGCAACAGGCACTCGGCGCCGACCAGCTTGAGTCCCCGATCGAATTGCGGCTGTAATTCCACGTAGAGCTCTTCATTCTCGATGGCGCGGCGCAGGTCATTTTCCAGCTGCACGGCGCGCTCAAGCTCCACGCGCATGCTGGGATCAAAGCGGACGGTCTGGTTGCGCCCGGCCTCCTTGGCGCGATACATCGCGATATCCGCGCGCCGGATGAGCTCCTCCGCACTCAGATGGCGATCATGGAACATGATGCTGCCCAAGCTCGCCGAGCTGTGATGTTGCAGCGGCTGCGACTGTGGGCCCAAGAGCGAATACGGCTGGTTGAGCGCCTGCTGCAGGCGCTCCATCAGCTCATCCAGTTCGCGACAGGCAGTCTGTGGATCATGGCTCAGGGGCTGAACCAGGATGACGAACTCGTCCCCGCCGAAGCGCGCCACCAGGTCGCTGTCACGCACCGTGGAGCTCAGGCGATGCGCCACCTCGATCAACAGATGGTCGCCGGTGGTATGCCCCAGCAGGTCGTTGATCTTCTTGAAGTGGTCCAGATCGATGAAGATGAGCGCGCCGTGGGTGTCACGGGCGTCGGTGATGATGATGGCCTGCTGCAGGCTGTCGATCAGGGTGGCTCGGTTGGCCAGCTTGGTCAGCGAGTCGAAGCGGCTGTGCTGGTGCAGCAGGGCCTCTGATTCGACGATACGCGTGATATCGGTGATCGAGCCAATCATGCGTAGCGGATTGCCTTCGCTGTCCCGCTCGATGACATCGCCCTTGTCGATCACCCAGACCACATCGCCACCGCGGGTCAGCATGCGGTGGCGGTGATAATAGGCCGTCTTGCCCGCCATGCAGTCCTGGATGGCGATCATCGTCTCGGGCTTGTCCTCGGGGTGCAGCAGGCTTGCGAATTCTTCCAGGCTGTTGCTGAGCTCGCTCTCCGGGATGCCCAGAATCTGTGACCAGCGGCGATTGTGCGTCACGGAGCTGGTCAGGATGTTCCAGTCCCAGAAGCCTTCCAGCGAGGTGTCATAGATGTGGTCGATCTGGCGGGTCTTGCGCTCATGCTCACGGACTTCGGTGGTGATGTTGTGCGCCAGAACGGCGACCAGCGGCTGGCCGTGAATGTCATGGAAGGGCTGCTTGATGGAGCGGAAGTGGTTGACCTCGCCGGTGGTGCCGTCGGTGGCATCCTCGAAGATCGTCTCGCGCTCGAACCTGCTGAGCACCTGCTCCACGCTGCGCCTGAAGAAGTGGCTCTGCTCGGTATTGCCGGTGTAATGGCTGTCATCGCGCCCGATGATGTCCTCGCGCGAGGTGCCATAGAATTCGGTCAGGGTGCGATTGGCATAGCGAAACAGCCCCTTGGCATCCTTGATGAACAGGATGTCGGGGTGGGTGTCGACCAGGGTGCGCAGCAGGTGGTTCTCGGCTTCCAGTGCCTCGAGACGTGACGACATCTCCTGCAGTCGCGAGTGCAGGCAGCTGTCATCAGGCTGGCGGGAATCGTCGGAGCCTTCTGGGCGAGGAGAGCGGCGATCCCCTGCATCGGAAGGTGCGGTCATGGCAGGTTCCTGAGGCGACGGTCTGTGCGCTCAGTCTACGTTGCCGCTCGGTTGAATAGGCGGGGAGGAAGGGTTCATGCTCAATCAACGATCATGCATGCAGCCCACGCTGCAGGCCACGCAGGCAGTCTACGCAGGATCGGGGCTTACGCCAGGCGCCTGGTGATCAAATCCCAGTCATCAAGCCCCTGATCATGAAGAAGTCATCAAATTCTCGTGCCTTGCGGCGTTACAAGTCGACCTTGTCCTTGTACTCGCAGAGATCTTCGATGATGCAGCTGCCGCAGCGGGGCTTGCGTGCCACGCAGGTGTAGCGGCCATGCAGGATCAACCAATGGTGGGCATCGACCAGAAACTCCTTGGGCACATGGCGCATCAGCTTGTGCTCGACCTCCAGCACGTTCTTGCCCGGGGCGATGCGCGTGCGGTTGGAGACACGGAAGATGTGCGTGTCCACCGCCATGGTCGGCTGGCCGAAGGCGGTGTTGAGCACCACGTTGGCGGTCTTGCGTCCCACGCCCGGCAGCGCTTCTAGCGCCTCGCGAGTCTGCGGCACCTCGCCACCATGCCGTTCGATCAGCATGCGGCAGGTCTTGATGACGTTCTCGGCCTTGGTGTTGAACAGGCCGATCGTCTTGATGTACTCCTTCAGGCCCTCGACGCCCAGCGCGAGGATGCTCTCCGGCGTATTGGCGACCGGATACAGCTTCGCCGTGGCCTTGTTGACGCCCACATCCGTCGCCTGCGCCGACAGCAGCACCGCGATCAAAAGCTCGAAGGGCGTTGACCAGGCAAGCTCTGTGCGTGGCTCAGGATTCTCGTTGCGCAGACGGGTGAAGATCTCGAGGCGTTTCTGGGCGTTCATGATATCTCGGGTACGGCGGTAAGGGCTTGGGAGCAGGCGTCGTCGACACAGGCCGTCAGGCAGCGGGCTGACAGCCTGTGTGAGGGGCTCAGGAGATGGTGCCGGTCACGCGTACACGACGCGATACCTTGGGCGCATCAGCGTTGGCTGCCTTGCGGCGCTGCTCGAGACGCTCATCGATGGTCTTCTTGCCCGCGATGATCAGCCCCATGCAGAAGAAGGCGCCCGGCGGCAGCACCAGGAACAGGAAGGAGTAGTCCGGGAAGATCGTCAGCTGCCAGTCGGCGGCCATCGGCCCGACGAGCAGTTCCATGCCCGCAAACAGCGTGCCCTGGCCGAACAGCTCACGCATGCCACCCAGCAGCACCAGCACGGCCATGAATCCCAGCCCCATCATCAGGCCATCGGTGGCCGCCGGCAGCACGGGGTGCTTGGCGGCGAAGGCATCGGCACGCCCGAGAATCGCGCAGTTGGTGACGATCAGCGGAATGAAGATGCCGAGAATCTGATAGAGCTCATAGGTGTAGGCCTTCATCAGCAGCTCGGCACAGGTCACGAACGAGGCGATGATCATCACGAAGGCCGGCAGGCGCACTGCAGAAGGCACCAGATTGCGGATCAGCGACACCGCCACGTTGGAGCCGATCAACACCAGCAGCGTGGCAAGCCCCAGCCCGATGGCGTTGACGACGCTGGCGGTGACGGCCAGCAGCGGACACAGGCCCAGCAGCTGTACCAGCGCCGGGTTGTTGTCCCACAGGCCGTCGCGGCTGATCTTGCCAAGCGAGATATCACTCATGAGGTTCGTCTCCACCGTGTTCAGAAGGCGCTGATGGCGTGAGCGTGCCATCAGCGGTGGGAGCTTGCGTGTCTTGCTGGGCCTTGGCAGCGCGGCGGGTCGCGGTCAGCGTCTCGCTGTCGCCGGCCAGCAGCGCCGTGCGGTGCGCCATGAAGTAGATCAATGCCTGACGAACGGCACCCACCACGGCGCGCGGGGTGATGGTCGCACCGGTGAACTGGTCGAAATCACCGCCATCCTTGTTCACCTTCCATTCCACCGAGCTGAGCGTCTGGTCATCGAATTCGTGAATCCAGTCGGACTTGCGCGCTTCGATCTTGTCGCCCAGCCCCGGGGTCTCGGCGTGCTTGACGGCACGCACTCCGGCCACGCTGCCATCGGCACGGATTCCGACCAGCAGGCGGATATCGCCGCTGTAACCCTTGCCGGTCACCACCGGCAGCAGCACCGCGACGGTCTCGCCATTCCGGGTGGCGCGCCAGCCGGTATCGGCGCTCTCCAGACCCAGCACCTGAGAAGGCGGCAGGGCGAAGGCTGCGTCGAGCAGGTCATTGTCGTGCAGCGACGGCGGGATGATCTCGGCCAGCGCCGCGCTCTGGGCGGCACGCTCGTTGTCGGCGATGGTCTCGGCGGTGGTCATCTGGGTCACGGCGACGACGCCTGCGGTGACGACGGCGAAGACCGCCAGGCCCAGCGCTGCCCGCGCGATGGTGTGCTTCAGACCCTGCGCGGCCTGGGCTTGCTGTTCGGGCTGATCAGGCGTCAGGCTCATGCCTTGTCCTCCAGCTTGATGCCGCGACGGGCCTTCTTGTGACCATAGCTGCGTGGCTGGGTGTAGTAATCGATGAACGGCACGCTGAAGTTCATCAGCAGCACCGCGAAGGCGATGGCGTCAGGATAGGCGCCGAAGGTGCGAATCAGGTAGATCAGCACGCCGATGCCGACGCCGTAATAGAGCTTGCCCTTGTTGGAGGTCGCCGCCGTGACGGGGTCCGTGGCGATGAAGAAGGCGCCGAAGATCGCCGCACCGCACAGCAGGTGGAACAGGGGGCTGGCGTGCTGCTCGCCATCCACGAAGGCGAAGATGGCGGAGATCACCGCCAGGCTGCCCAGCATCGCCACCGGGATATGCCAGGTGATCAGGCGACGCGCCAGCAGCACCAGGCCGCCGAGGCCCCAGGCGATGGCCGTCTGCTGCCAGGCCAGCAGGTTGGCGGCAGGCAGCAGGCTCGGGTCTGCCCAGAACTCGCTGCTGGAAAACTCGCCCTTGTTGCGGAAGGCGTCCAGCGGCGTGGCGCCGGTCAGGGCATCTGGCGTGGGGATCACGCCGAAGAACTGCTGCAGGCTGTCAGTGAAGCCGAGTGCGAAGCCATCCGGGGACGACCAGCGCGACATCTCGACCGGGAAGGAGATCAGCAGCAGCGCGTAGGCGACCATCGCCGGGTTGAATGGATTCTGGCCCAGACCACCGTAGAGCTGCTTGGCGACCACGATGGCCGCGATCACGCCGGTCAGTACCAGCCACCAGGGCGCCAGCGGCGGCAACGACACCGCCAGCAGCACGCAGGTCACCAGCGCCGAATTGTCCTTGAGGAAGAAGCTGACCGGACGGCCACGCAGCTTGAGCAGCAGTGCCTCGAGGGCGACACCCGCCAGACAGGCGAAGACGAGGTTGAACAGCACACCCCAGCCATAGTGCCAGCACAGCACGGCGATACCCGGCAGCGTCGCGGCCAGCACCCAGGCCATCACGCGCGAGGTGGCGGTTGGCCCGTGGGCATGGGGGGAGCTTGCATGCATCAGGCTCATGAGACGGTCAGATCCTTGCGGTAAATGGGCAATGACACGAGGCGTGCTTCAGGATGAGTCGCCATTGGCGCGGTAATTGGGCTCAGGTCACTCATTGGGCGTCCACCAGTGCCTGCACCTCGGCCAATGACTCGCGGGCGTGTTCCAGATTGCGGCGCGTGCGGTCGACCTTGGTCGCCAGGCGCTGACGGTTTTCGTCATCCGCCTCGCTCAATGCGGCCTCTGCCTTGCGGTGGGCTGCCTCGGCCGCCTTGACCGCGATGCTGACCTGCTTGTGGCGCTTGGCAAGGTTCTCGGCGCGTGATGCCTCGATCTCGGCCTGCGAGAGCGTCACGTTGCTGGCCATGCTGCCGCGCCCGACTGAACCCGCAGCGGGCTTGGGCGCCTCGGGAATCAATTCGCCCGCGCCCTTGGCGGCAGGCGACACCTCAGTGCTGCCAGCTTGCGCGCTGTTGAGGCGCACCTCGGCGGCACGCAGGTTTTCCTGGGCCGTGGCCAGCAGGGTCTGCAGGTCCTCGATATCGCCTTCGCCACTTTCGCTGGCGCGGGCCAGGGCCTTTTCGGCCTTCTTGACCGCGATATTGGCTGCGGCGCGCGCCGTCTTGAGTGCCTTGATATCGGCGCTGGGTGCCGCAGGTGCCGGTGCAGCAGCGTTGGCAGAAGAGCCAGCCGCACCTGTATCAGTGGTTTGAGCAGAGCCAGCCGCAGCGCTTGCCACAGGGCCTTTATCAGTACCTTGAGCAGCGCCAGCGGCGTCGGTCGCTGCCTTGAGGTCGCCCTCAGCCTTGGCAAGGCGTGCCTTGGCCTCGGTGACGCTGGTCTCGAGGGCGGAGATGTCGCCCTCACCGCTGTCCTGGGCGGTCTTGAGGGCCTTCTCGGCCTTCTTGACCGCGATATTGGCCGCGGCACGTGCCGTCTTGAGCGCCTTGAGGTCGGCTGCCGGGGCAGCCGCGCCTGTCGCGGAAGCGCTGGCCGCCGCAGGGGCAGCTGACTCGCTGGCCTCGCTGGCAGCCTTGAGATCGCCTTCGGCCTTGGCCAGTCGCGCCTTGGCATCTGCCACGCTGGTCTCGAGGGCGGGAATATCGCCTTCACCGCTGTCCTGGGCGGTCTTGAGGGCCTTCTCGGCCTTCTTGACCGCGATATTGGCCGCGGCGCGCGCCGTCTTGAGCGCCTTGAGATCGGCGGCGGGAGTAGCCGCACCGGTTGTCGAAGCGCCGGCAGCCGCCGGGGCAGCTGACTCGCTTGCCTCGCTGGCGGCCTTGAGGGCGCTCTCGGCGCTGGCGAGCTTGGTCTTGGCCGCGGTCACGTTGGCCTCGAGCTTGGCGATATCGCTCTCGGAGCTCTCACCGCCATCCTGGGCTGTCTTGAGGGCCTTCTCGGCCTTCTTGAGGGCGATGTTGGCCGCGGCGCGCGCCGTCTTGAAGGCCTTGATGTCGGTGGCCGGTGCCGGCTGGGCAGCGGCGGCCGCTGTGGAGGGCGAGGCCGAAGGCGCGTCTGCGGCGGCGCTGGCATCGGCGCGGGCGGCGGCGGACTTCTGGGCCGCCTGAGCGCGCTGCTGACGCTTGGCTTCCTTCTCGGCTTCCTCGCGCGCCATGCGCGCCTGCTTGAATTCGAAGCGGTGACGCGCGCGCTCGGACTTGCGCGCCTCGTGCTGGGCACTGCGAATCTCGCCCTTGGCGAAGCGGTAATACTGCACCAGCGGAATCTGGCTGGGGCAGACATAGGAGCAGGCGCCGCATTCGATGCAGTCCGCCAGATTGTAGAGCTCGGCCTTGTCGAACTCGCGTGCCTTGGAGAACCAGTAGAGCTGCTGCGGCAGCAGCTCGGCCGGGCAGGCCTGCTCGCACATGCCGCAACGGATGCACGGCTGCTCGACCGCCGGTGCCGGCAGTGACTCGGGAGAGGAGGCCAGCAGACAGTTGGTGGTCTTGATGATCGGCAGGGCGTCGCTCTCGAGCGTGAAGCCCATCATCGGGCCACCCATTACCAGGCGGGCGATGCCCGTCGGCGCAGGCGCCGCCAGACGCAGCAGGTCTGCAATGGAGGTGCCCAGGCGCGCCTCGACATTGTGCGGATGCTGCAACGCCTCGCCGGTCAGGGTGACGACGCGCGAGATCATCGGCTCGCCGAAGCACACCGCGCGCTGCACGGCGCGCACGGTGCCCGGGTTGTGCACCACCACGCCGACATCGGCGGGCAGGCCACGGCTGGGCACTTCGCGGTCCGTAAGCAGCTTGATCAGCTGCTTCTCGCCGCCGGAGGGATACTTGGTCGGCACCACCACGACTTCGAGGCGTGAATCCAGCGGCGGCAGGCGCTTGTCGGCGCGGCGGGCGCGAATCGCCTGTTCAAGCGCGATGACGGCCTCGGGCTTGTTGTCCTCGATGCCGATCAGGATGCACTCGGGGCCGATCAGGCTGGCGAGAATCTCGAGCCCTTCGATCAGCGCTTCCGGATGCGTGCGCATGGTCAGGTCATCGGCGGTGATGTAAGGCTCACACTCCGCCGCGTTCAGAATCAGGGTGTCGATGGCGTGGCGCTCACGCACCCGCGCCTTCACCGCCGAGGGGAAGCCGGCGCCGCCCTGGCCGACCACGCCGGCGTCCTGCAGACGCTGGATCAGGTCCTGGGCTTCCTGCTGACGCCAGTCGCGCCAGGCTTCCAGGCGCGCCCATTCATCGATCTCGCCGTCGCGCTCGATCACGATGCACAGGTCTTCCAGGCCCGAGACGTGGGGAATCTGGCGCGGCTCGATGGCGGTGACCACGCCGGTGATGCTGGCATGCACCGGGGCGGAGATCATGCCCTGGGCGCGCGCGATCAGCTCACCCGTCTTGACGCGCTGGCCGATCTCCACCAGTGGCTGGGCGGGCGCGCCGATATGCTGGCTGAGCGGCAGCACCACCTCACGGGGTAGCGGGGCGGCTACCAGCGGGGCGCGGTTGGAGAGCGCCTTGTGCTCCGGCGGATGGATACCGCCGTGGAAGTCGAACACGCGCGGCGTGCCCTGACCCTTTTGTGTGTGTTCCGCCTCCGCCGTGGCAGAGGAGCGTGAGGAAGTCACCATGGATTTGAGTAACGACAGAACCATCAGGCGACATTCCTTGCAGATGTGGCAGTAGAATCGGCGGCATCGGTCACGATCAGGTTGCCGCTGAAGCGGGCATTGTCGCGGGTCGGGCCCGCCGGTTGCGGCCAGTGCCAGCTGCGCACATCAGTGGCGACCGGCACCATGTCGATGCAATCGACTGGGCAGGGCTCGACACACAGATCGCAGCCGGTGCATTCGTCGGCGATCACGGTGTGCATGTGCTTGGCGGCACCTAGGATGGCATCGACAGGGCAGGCCTGGATGCACTTGGTGCAACCGATGCACTCGTCCTCGCGAATCACCGCTACCTTGGGCGTGTTGTCGCTGTCACCATCCAGCGGCGTGGCCTCACGGCCCAGCAGGTCGGCCAGCGAGGCGATGGTGCTCTCGCCGCCCGGCGGGCACTTGTTGATCTCGTCGCCTTCGGCGATGGCCTGGGCGTAGGGCTTGCAGCCCGGATAACCGCACTGGCCGCACTGGGTCTGCGGCAGCAGCTGGTCGATCTGCTCGACGATGGGGTCGCCCTCGACCCTGAAGGCCACGGCGGCAAAGCCGAGCAGGCCCCCGAAGACGACGGCCATGGCCACCAGTGCGACGATGGCGGAGATCAGCGTATGGTCGTTGAAGAATTCGAGCATGTCAGATCTGCACCAGTCCGGAGAAGCCGAGGAAGGCCAGCGACATCAGGCTGGCGGTGATCATCGCGATGGCCGGGCCCTGGAAGGGGCGCGGCACATCGGCGACGGCCAGGCGCTCGCGCATGGCGGCGAACAGTACCAGCACCAGCGAGAAGCCGACGGCCGCGCCGAAGCCGTAGAGCGTGGCTTCCATGAAGCTGGAATTGCGGTTCAGGGTCAGCAGCGCCACGCCGAGTACCGCGCAGTTGGTGGTGATCAGCGGCAGGAAGATGCCCAACACCTGATAGAGCAGCGGGCTGGTCTTCTTGACCACCATCTCGGTGAACTGCACCACCACGGCGATCACCATGATGAAGGCGATGGTGCGCAGGTACTCGAGCCCCAACGGCGCGAGGATGAAGTGATAGGTCAGGTAGGCGCACATCGACGACAGCGTGAGCACGAAGGTGGTGGCCAGCGACATGCCCATCGCGGACTCCAGCTTGTTGGAGACACCCATGAAGGGGCACAGGCCGAGGAACTGCACCAGTACGAAATTGTTGACCAGGATGGTGCTGATCAGGATAAGAAGGTATTCACTCATCAGGGGCGTCGCTCGGTCAGGGTGTTTCGAAGGCGCTTCCGTGCTCGCGGCATGCATGAACCGGCACTCGCAGGCGATCAGGGCTGTTGCTGCCGCAAGCTGTCAGGAAGCTGCACGGCAGGGGATCGTCGAGCGCGGCGGTATTATACGCAAGATGCTGCTGGCCGACAGCCTGTAGCGTGGCAAGCGAGGCGTAGTGTTGCCAGCATGAGACGACCATTGTTTCGCGTTTTGCTTGGTTCTTGAAGTAATAAAGAAGAATTCCTTTATTACTTTTATTGATTATGGCGTGATCAGAGACTTTCACGTCATCCGGGGTGGCACAAGGAGCGGGATATGCGCAGGACTGGAACACGCGGCCGTCGGCCGTTATGGGTCATCATTCTGGTGGTGGCGATGGCGGGCATCTCGCAGCTGACGGGCAATGGCAATTTCTCGCTCTCCCAGCTGTGGAATGACTTCCAGTCGCCGCAGGCCGAGGCGACGCAGGGGGAAGGCGCCTCCTCGGCAGACGAAAGCCGACTCAGGCGCGCCATCAGTGCCCAGCAGAGTGATGTGCAGGTGCGGGGCGTGGGCGAGGTGACGCGTCTGCTCAGGGATGATCTCAAGGGCAGCCGTCATCAGAAGTTCCTGATCCGGGTCGCGGGCGGGACCACCATTCTGGTGGCGCACAACATCGACCTCGCGCCACGCATCGACAGTCTTCAGGTCGGTGATCGCATCGGCTTCTACGGCGAATATGAGTGGACCGACAAGGGCGGCGTGATCCACTGGACGCATCATGATCCCGGTGGCCGCCATGTGGATGGCTGGCTGGAGCATGCCGGTCGCCGTTACGAGTAGCCCTCCCGCAGGCAGAATGTGACGCATGAACGACAACGCCCCGCCAGAGAGTCTCTGGCGGGGCGTTGTGCTGAAGAGGCTTCAGTTGGGCAGCATCAGCGCATCATCACTGCATCAAGTGACGCGCTGGCCCGGCTTGGCGCCGGTGTGCGGCTCCAGCAGGTAGATGCCTTCGTCGTCACCGGCGGCCAGCACCATGCCCTCTGACACGCCGAAGCGCATCTTGCGCGGCGCCAGGTTGGCGACCATCACCGTCAGACGACCTTCCAGCGCTTCCGGCGCGTAGGCGGACTTGATGCCGGAGAACACGGTGCGTGTCTCGCCACCGATGTCCAGCGTCAGCTTGAGCAGCTTGGCCGCCTTCTCGACATGCTCCGCCTTGACGATCTTCGCCACGCGCAGGTCGGTCTTCATGAAGGTATCGAAGTCGATCTCGTCGGCGATCGGGTCGGCGTCGAGCGGGCTCGGCGCGGCCGCGGCTTCGGCCTTGGCGGTGCCGTCCTTGATCTTCTGCTCCTCGACCAGCACTTCGCGCGAGGCTTCGAGCATCTTGTCGATGCGCTCCGGCTCGACACGGGTCAGCAGCGGCTTGAACTTGTTGATCGCATGATCGGTCAGCACGCTTTCACGGCTGGCCCAGTCGAGGCTCTCGAGGTTCAGGAAGTCGCGTGCCTTGTCGGTCAGCTCCGGAATCACCGGCGCCAGATAGACCATCAGCTGGCGGAACAGGTTGATACCCACGGAGCAGACGTCGAGCACTTCCTGCTCGCGGCCGTCTTCCTTGGCCATCGCCCACGGCGCCTTGTCGGCGATGTAGGTGTTGGCTTCATCGGCCAGCTCCATCACCTTGCGCATGGCGCGCGCGAATTCACGGGCTTCGAAGTCTGCCGCGATGCCTTCGCCAGCGGCGATGAAGCGCTCGACCAGCTCCGGCTCGGCGCAGGTGGCGGACAGCTTGCCGTCGCCGAACTTCTTGACGAAACCGGCGCAGCGGCTGGCGATGTTGACCACCTTGCCGACCAGGTCGGAATTCACGCGGGCGGTGAAGTCGTCGAGGTTGAGGTCGAGGTCATCGACGCCGGAGGTCAGCTTGGCGGCGAAGTAGTAGCGCAGGTATTCCGGGTTGAGGAACTGCGCGTAGGTGTCGGCCTTGATGAAGGTGCCGCGCGACTTGGACATCTTGGCGCCATTGACGGTCACGAAACCGTGGCAGTTGACGCCGGTCGGGGTGCGCATGCCGGCACCTTCCAGCATCGCCGGCCAGAACAGGGCGTGGAAGTAGACGATGTCCTTGCCGATGAAGTGATAGACCTCGGCGTCGGAATCGGCCTTCCAGTAGCTGTCGAAGTCGATGCCCTGCTTCTCGCACAGGTTCTGGAAGCTGGCGAGGTAGCCGATCGGCGCGTCCAGCCACACGTAGAAGTACTTGCCCGGCGCGTCGGGAATCTCGAAGCCGAAGTAGGGCGCATCGCGGGAGATGTCCCACTCGGCCAGACCCGCCTCGAACCATTCCTGCAGCTTGTTGGAAATCTGGCTCTGCACGCGGCCGCTCTTGGTCCACTCCTGCAGGAACTCGGCGAAGTTCGGCAGCTTGAAGAAGTAGTGGGTGGACGTGCGCATTTCCGGCGTGGCGCCGGAGATGGCCGAGACCGGATCGATCAGCTCGGCCGGCGTGTAGGCCGCGCCGCAGGCTTCACAGTTGTCGCCGTACTGGTCTTCGGTCTTGCACTTCGGGCAGGTGCCCTTGATGAAGCGGTCGGCGAGGAACAGGCCCTTGACCGGATCGAACATCTGCTCGATATCGCGCGTGGCGATATGGCCGGCATCGCGCAGCGCCAGATAGATGCACTCGCTGTGGGCGCGGTTCTCCGGCGAGTGGGTGGAGTGATAGTTGTCAAAGCCGACGCCGAACTTGGCGAAGTCGGCCTGGTGCTCGTCACTCACACGCTGGATCAGCTGCTCGGCGGTGACACCTTCCTGCTCGGCACGCAGCATGATGGCGGTGCCGTGGGCGTCATCGGCGCACACGTAATGGCATTCGTGGCCACGGCTTTTCTGGAAGCGTACCCAGATGTCGGTCTGGATGTACTCAAGCAGGTGACCCAGGTGGATCGACCCATTGGCATAGGGCAGGGCACTGGTAACCAGAATCTTGCGCGCTGACATGAGGCCTCGTCTTGACGGTAAAGGGCGCCTGCTGCGCAGTGCGCAGCGACTCGCCGGGATGACTCGTGATAAGGGGCGAACGCATCGCCCCGTCGGGATGGGCGCTACTATATCGCGAAGGTGCGGGCGGCGCGAAGGGCGCGTCGCGTCACCGGCAACGCTGGCGTGCGCAACTGCGAGGTTGCAACCCGTGCCGCTGCCCTCATGAAGGATTCAAGGACACTACATTTTCCGTTCCTGGAGGTCAGCATGCCAGCACAGCTATCCGTCGCCGGTCAGATCAATCGTCTCATCCGCCAGGTGATGATGCCCGGCAGCAACGCCCGCCCCAACGAGGAGCCCGGCCCGGAACTCGCCATGGCCGTGCTGATGTTCGAGGTGGTACGCGCCGATGACCATCTCGATGTGCGCGAACGTGAAGCCCTGGCGCGCCAGCTGGCCGAGCGCTTCTCGCTGGGGGATGAGGAACTTGCCAGCCTGCTGACCCAGGCCGAGCAGGATGCCGAGCAGGCCACGGACCACTACCGCTTCGTCAAGCAGCTCAACGAGCACATGAGCCTTGAGGAGCGCAGCGAGCTGATCGGCATGCTCTGGGAGCTGGCCTACGCCGATGGCGAGCTGGACCCGCAGGAAGAGCATCGCATCCGCCGTCTGGCCGGCCTGCTGCATGTCAGCCACAGCGAGTTCATCCGCACCAAGCTGGCGGCACAGCCAGACACCTGATCCGTCAGGAATTTTGGGAAGGGTGTCCCTGCCCACCCCTTAGGCACACGCCCCTATTACGACACCCCCAAACATGACGCCCCCGTTGCCAATGGCAGCGGGGGCGTCGTGTTTGCGACTTCGGGTCGCAGTGTCGCTGGCTCTCAGCAGCGGTCATCCAGCAGCAGCGGCTCGCACTCAGTTGCGATAGAACAGGTGCTGACCGATGCGCGCGGTGCGCACGAAGCGCTTGGCCCAGTAGGGCGTGGCGTAGCGGGCGTGGAAGTAGAGGGCGCCGTCGGTGACGTCTTCCAGCTGATGGTTGAGCGCCTGACGGGCCACGTCGCGTGCTTCGGCGTAGGCGGCGGGTTCGCGAATGCGGTCTGAGCGCCCGTCACACCACCAGGAGAACTGGCAGCTGCCGCTTTCGCCGCCCTGCTTGACCACGCCGCACAGGCTATCGGGGAAGCGCGGGTCGGCGGCGCGGTTGATCACCACATTGACAATGCCCTGCATGCCGCTTCTGCCTTCGCCCTTGGCTTCCCAGTAGGCGGCGCGCGCCAGGCAGGTCAGCGGGTCATCCACCGGGCGCTGGCCGTTGGGGTCGATCGCCTTGGCGCCGGCCTTGCTGAGCAGCAGGCTCTCCGGCACATCGCTTTCGCCTTGCACCAGCAGGCTTTCCAGCCGTTCGGCCTTGACGGCTGCCTTGGCCGCGGTAGTCGGGGCGGCAGGCGCGTCCGAGGCGTGCGGCGCGGAGCACCCTGCGGCCAGCGTCAGGCCGAAGATCAGTACCAGATGACGAAGCGTGCGTGCACTGCTGATGGCGTAGCGCCTAGTGTGAGTCAGTGGGCGGCGCGATGTGGGAGATAAACGCATGCAAGATACCTGTGAACGTGGCCTGGGAAGCGCAGCAAGGCGGGATGGCGCGCAGGGTCAATCCGGGTCGATCGCACACCTTCGGTTGGCGAGTCACTGACGGAGACTGAAGCGTTGGCCACCGGCTTCCTCGGTAGCGACAGTCGACGCGCAAGCGCATCAGTTTGCCTGACCCTGACCTTGTATGGTCCAGGGTGAGCTTCAACGCAACTCTGACGCTTTGCCGCGCAAAGGGTTCCGCAACTGTCACCACGCGGTTGCGTAGTGATGACGATGACGATGGTGCGGGCAGCGCATCGTGCCTGCCAGCGCACGATCAGGCGTGCCAGAGGCAGCCAGATCGCTTGCGCCAGAGGGGCGGATGACCAGGCGTAGTGGATCAGATGCGCTGGCGGAGAGCGTCAAAGGACCTGGTGATGAGCATCATATGATCTGCTCAAGCGCGCCGCGCCGATTTCTGGCCACGCAGCCTAGCATCTTCAGCGCGTCTCGTCCGTGCCATCCTCGGCGCATGCCGTTATCATGGCGGGCTAGCCTTGATGACCCTGTCAGGCTGTCCCACTTCTTTTTATCTGCGCTTCTGCGTGCTGCTGCTCTGCCTGTTGCCTGCGTCGCTGCCTCGAGAGTCCCCATGACCGAACCCGTCCGTCTTTCCAAGTTTCTGGCCCATCAGCAGGGCATCTCGCGCCGTGAGGCCGAGCATCTCATCGCCAAGGGGGTGGTACGTGTCGCGGGCGAGATCGTGGAAGCGCCTTTCTTCAAGGTCACCGATGAGGAAGTCACCGTCGATGAAGGCGCCAGCATGGCACCCATCGAGCCGCTGACCCTGGTCTGGTATCAGCCGCCGGGCACGCCGCTGCCGGACCCGCTGACCCTGCGTGACGGCGCGCCGCGCAGTGCGCTCGACAACAGCGGTGCCGACTGGCTCAAGGTGCATTTCCTGTCCCAGCAGCCGCTGGCCGAGCTCGGCGAAGACGAATCCGGTCTCGCGGTGTGGTCACAGAACCGTGGCGTGATCCGCAAGCTGGGTGATGACCTCGACCAGCTGGAGCAGGAGTACGTCGTCGAAGTGGAAGGAACGCTGGATGACGAAGGCCTCAAGCGTATCGGCTTCGCGCTGTGCGCCGACATCCGTGGCCGCAAGCCCAAGGTCAGCATCAGCTGGCAGAGTGATACCCGTCTGCGCATCGCCATGAAGCGGGTGCCGGTGGGGGGTATCCGCGGTGCGGTCGAGGAGCAGGGCCTCAAGGTTATCGAGGTGCGTCGTCTGCGTCTGGGCGCGATTCTGCTCGGTCGCATGGCGCCGGGCGAGTGGCGCTTCCTGCCGGTCGACGTGCGCTTCTGAGACGTGCGCTTCTGATTTGCTCCCAAGTTCATGGCTTCCTGAGGCATGGCTTCCATGGACATGCTTCCTCGGCTTGGCCCGTGTAGCGGTGGCAGGCATACTGTGCCCATCGTGTTCCACGGCTTTTTTCGCTGACAGTTCAGACGCCTGCGCGCCACATTCATCGCGTCGCGCAGGCCGTCACAGGAGTTTCAAGGTATGGAAGGTATCAAGCACATTGTCGCGGTCGCTTCCGGCAAGGGTGGCGTCGGCAAGTCCACCGTCACCGCCAATCTGGCACTGGCATTGGCGGCGGAAGGTCTCAAGGTCGGCCTGCTGGACGCCGACATCTATGGCCCGAGTCAGGCGCAGATGTTCGGCGTGCCGACCGGCCAGCGTCCGGAGATGGCCGGTGAGCAGGTCTTCAGCCCCATCGAGGCGCATGGCATCAAGACCATGTCGATGGCCTATCTGGTCGACGTGAAGGATCCGATGGTCTGGCGTGGCCCGATGGTTGCCGGTGCCTTCCAGCAGCTGCTCAACCAGACCGCCTGGGGCGAGCTTGACGTGCTGCTGATCGACATGCCGCCGGGCACCGGTGATATCCAGCTGACCCTGTCGCAGAAGGTGCCGGTCTCCGGCGCCGTCATCGTCACCACGCCGCAGGACATCGCACTGCTGGACGCCCAGAAGGGCATCGAGATGTTCCGCAAGGTCAAGGTGCCGGTGCTGGGTGTGGTCGAGAACATGAGCACTCACACCTGCAGCCAGTGTGGCCACAGCGAAGCGGTCTTCGGCGCGGGCGGTGGTGAGCGTATCGCCGATGAGTACCAGACTCGTCTGCTGGGCCAGCTGCCGCTGACTCTGAGCATTCGCGAGAATGCCGATGGCGGTCGCCCGAGCGTGATCGCTGAGCCGGACGGCGAAGTGGCCGCGAGCTTCCGCGCCATCGCGCGTCAGGTCTCCGAGTCTCTGGAAAGTGCCGGCGCAGACGAAGGCCCGAGCATCAGCTTCAGCTGAGCCCGACACGCCAGGCGCTAGCCGCGCGTGCCGAGGTTTCCAGCGACACAGCGGGCCGGTATCATGCTGGCCCGCGTTTCATGGCGCTCACGCGTCTCTCCCCATCAGTCAGTCAGGTACGCTCGATGAGCATCAAATCCGACAAGTGGATCCGTCGCATGGCCGAAAGCCACGACATGATCGAACCCTTTGAGCCCGATCAGGTGCGCTTTCACGATGAGCGCCGTGTGATTTCCTACGGCACTTCCAGCTACGGCTACGATGTGCGCTGCTCGGATGAGTTCAAGGTCTTCACCAACATCCATTCGGCGACGGTGGACCCCAAGCACTTCGATGAGAAGAGCTTCGTGGACGTGAAGGGTGACTCCTGCGTGATTCCGCCCAACTCCTTCGCGCTGGCCCGTACCATCGAGTACTTCCGCATTCCGCGTAACGTGCTGACCATCTGCCTGGGCAAGTCCACCTACGCGCGTTGCGGCATCATCGTCAACGTGACGCCGCTGGAGCCGGAGTGGGAAGGCCACGTCACCCTCGAGTTCTCCAACACCACCAACCTGCCGGCGCGTATCTACGCCAACGAAGGCGTGGCGCAGATGCTGTTCCTCGAGTCCGATGAAGTCTGCGAGACCAGCTACAAGGATCGCGGCGGCAAGTATCAGGGCCAGCGTGGCGTGACTCTGCCGCGTACCTGATACCCCTTGCTGCACGCCTGGGTATTGCGTTTACGCAAGTGACCTGCACGCGGCAAGACAAGAGTGTGGTAAGCCAGGAGCGCCTCCTTCGGGAGGCGCTTTTTTTGTGTCTGCTTGTGCCTGCTCGTGGCGACGTGTGACGACGGTGGCAAGAAAGAGACAACGGTGGCAAGAAAGAGACAACGGTGGCAAGAGAGACGCCGGTGGTAGGTAGCGAGAACGTGACACGCTCACAAGGCGCTGAGTCTTAGCCGGAAGTTGAACAAAACACGTGATTCAATCACTCGTTTTATTGCCTATGCTTGTCTGCAGGCCACCCCCAGAGTGGCTGCAGGACGGATACCTCCCACAAGCAAGGGGCACGCCATGCCATCGCGTTCACATCGCGCTGTATTCCCGCCGGCCAGCACCAGCGGCCTGGTCCGACGTTTCACCCTCAGCGGTCTCGCCCTCGCCATCAGCACCACCTTGCTGGCGACTCCCGCGCAGGCCTATTCCAATCTCTATCTCTTCGGCGACAGCCTGAGCGATTCCGGCCAGTTCCCCGATACCACCCTGGGTGGCCTCAACAGCCTGCGTTTCACCAACCGCAGCGGCCCGGATTATGAGAACTCGGCCTATGGCAGCGTCTCGACCCAGCTGCTGGCCACGGAACTGGGGCTGGCGGCAGAGCCTTCCACCTCGGTGATCTATCAGCTGGCCGGCTTCAGTGACGGCACCAACTACGCGGTGGGCGGCTATACCACGGCGCAGATTCTGGCCTCGGTGACCGACGAGAATGGCTCCGAGGTGGTCATCCCGCCGGGCAGCACCGGCGCGGGCACGGTGCTCAGGGTCGAGGATGGCTATCTGGTCAGCACCGGCGGCAGTGCTGACCCGGACGCCCTCTATTACGTCAACGGCGGTGGCAACGACTTCCTGCAGGGCGTGATCACCTCGCCGGCCACTGCGGTCGCCTCCGCCGGCAATCTGGCCTCCGCGGTGGAGGCGCTGGCAGCGGCGGGTGCCACCACCATCATGGTCTCCAACCTGCCGGATGTCGGCAGCACCCCGGCCGGCCAGTCGGCGGGCGCGGCGCAGGCGGCGGGGACCTCCGCGCTGGTAGGCGTCTTCAATGATGCGCTGGGCGCGCGGCTGGCGGCGCTGGATGGCGAGGTCAACATCATCCGCCTGGATACCGTCGGCATTCTCGAGGAGGTGCTGGCATCGCCGGCCGAGTTCGGCTTCGCCAGCGACGTGCCGCTGACCCAGGTGTGTTTCTCGGACAGCTGCAATGTCACGCCCTACGGCCTGGGCGGCGCAGCGGAAGACCCCGACAAGCTGCTGTTCAATGATGGCGTGCACCCGACCACCGCCGGCCAGGAGATTCTGGCCGACTACGCCTATGCGATGCTCGCCGCGCCCTCGGTGCTGGGGCTGGCGCCGCAGCTGGGCACGGGCGCGCTCAATGCCAGTCAGCGCAGCCTCGCCGATGAATTGCGTCCCGGTGCGCAGGACAGGCGCTCAGGGGAGGGCGTGCGCGTGTTCGCCATCGGCTCGGCGAGTGGCGGCACCGGCGATGGCGAGACCTCCAGCGGCCAGCAGGGCTTTGACAGCGAGCAGCGCGGTGCGGGTGTCGGCGTGATGCTGCCGCTGGACAACGCACTCGGCCAGGCCTGGGGCGGCGTTGCGGTCAGTCAGCGCAATGCGGACTTCGATGTCGATGATGGCAGTGAGCTTGAACTGGAAGGCCAGGTGTTCAGCCTGTTCGCGCGTCAGCAGCTGGGCAGGTTTGGCGTCCAGGCGGTGGCCAGTTACGGCGACTTCGATTACGACCTCGACCGCCATGTCGCACTGGGTCAGTCATCGCGCACCCTGTCCGGTGAGACCGATGGCGATGGCTTCAGCGCCGAGGCACGACTCGATTATCGCCTCACCGCCGCCGACTCGCTGTGGTACAACGCGCCCTTCGTGGCCTACCGCCATACCGAGTCCGACATCGATGGCTATACCGAATCCGGCTCCGCCGCCAACGCCCTGAGCGTCTCGGATCAGACGCTACGCGATCGCCGTGTCGAGGCCGGCTTCATGGTCGACCGCGCCATCACGGAGGGCTTCGGCCTCTACGGTGAGCTGGCCTACGGCAAGCGTCTGGATGACGACGCCGACAGCGCCGAAGTGCGACTGGCGAGCCTGCCGACCAATGCCTACCGCGCCGAGGATTTGGATCGCGGCAGCGACAACTACCTGCGTGTCGATGGCGGCTGGCGCATGCAGCTGGGCCGCAATGCCATGCTGCATCTGGGCGCCGGCATCGAGACCTGGGATGAGGTGACGGCGCGCGGGGAGGTGGGGGTGAGTTACACCTTCTGAAAGCGAAAGCCATCGAGAGAGAAGTGAAGCTTTAAAAACAAGAAGACCCCGCGACATCGGCATGTCGCGGGGTCTTCTGTTTTCAGCTCGCTGTCAGCTCAGTCGGCCTTGCCAGCAGACTGATCAGTCTTCTTCGCCTTCCGGCAGCTCATCGCTGAGCTCTTCTTCCACATCGGCGTGGGAGAGGCGCAGGCCGCCCACCGGCAGGTTGTGGCCGTCGAGCTTGGCCACTTCACCGTCGAGCTTCAGGCGGCCTTCGAGGAACCAGCGCACCGCGATCGGGTAGATCAGGTGCTCACGCGTGTGCACGCGCTCCTTGAGGCTGGCTTCGTCATCGCCTTCCAGCACGTTGGCGACGGCCTGGATCGCGACCGGGCCACCGTCGAGCTCCTCGGTGACGAAGTGCACGCTGGCGCCGTGTTCCTTCTCGCCGGCTTCCAATACCTTGCGATGGGTATCAAGCCCCGGCCAGGCCGGCAGCAGCGACGGGTGAATGTTCATCAGACGCCCGAAGAAGTACTGCACGAACAGCGGCGACAGGATACGCATGAAGCCGGCCAGCACGATGAGGTCCGGTTCATGACGCTCGATCACCTTGATCAGCGCGGCGTCATAATGCTCGCGGGACTCATACTCCTCATGCGGCAGCGCCACGGCATCGACGCCGGCGTCACGCGCACGCACCAGACCATAGGCATCGGCCTTGTTGGAGATGACCGCGACCACGTCGCCGCCCAGCTCGTCGTGTTCCTGTGCTTCCAGCAGCGCCTGCAGATTGCTGCCGCTGCCGGAAATCAGTACCACGACGCGCGGGCGAACCGGCGCATCGTCTGCCTCGAAACCGTTGCCGAAGCCGCCGAGAGTGTCACCGTTGGAGGCGTTGGTATTCGGTTCGATCATGCGGACAGATTCTCCAGCTGGACCTGCTCTTCCATGCCGTTGCGGGCGCGGATGCTGCCGAGGGTGAAGACGGTCTCGCCCTGGGCTTCCAGGTGAGCGCGCGCGGCGGTGGCGTCGGATTCAGCGACGACCACGACCATGCCGACACCACAGTTCAGCACGCGGTGCATCTCGTGTTCTTCGACGTTGCCCTGCTGCTGCAGCCAGTCGAAGACCGCCGGACGCTTCCAGCTGGCGACGTCGATCTCGGCGGTGCAGTCTTCCGGCAGCACGCGCGGGATGTTCTCGAGCAGGCCGCCACCGGTGATGTGGGACATGGCGTGCACGGACAGGCCGCTTTCCTTGAGCAGCGACAGCAGCGGCTTGACGTAGATGCGCGTCGGCGCCATCAGGGCGTCAGCCAGCGGCTGGCCGTCGATTTCCTGCTCCAGCAGGGAGGCATCGGCGACTTCGAGGATCTTGCGGATCAGCGAGTAGCCGTTGGAGTGCGGGCCGGAGGAGGCCAGACCCAGAATCACGTCGCCTGCGCCGACCTTCTTGCCGTCGAGGATCTCGGACTTCTCGACCACACCGACGCAGAAGCCGGCCAGGTCGTAGTCGCTGCCTTCGTACATGCCCGGCATTTCAGCGGTTTCGCCGCCGACCAGCGCGCAGCCGGACTGCAGGCAGCCTTCGCCGATACCGGTGACGACGTCAGCGGCGATATCGATGTCGAGCTTGCCGGTGGCGTAGTAATCGAGGAACTGCAGCGGCTCGGCGCCAGCGACCACCAGATCATTGACGCACATGGCGACCAGATCGATGCCGATGGTGTCGTGACGGTTGAGGTCCATGGCCAGGCGCAGCTTGGTGCCCACGCCATCGGTGCCGGTGACCAGCACGGGCTGGCGGTAGCCTGCCGGCAGTTCGCACAGGGCGCCGAAGCCACCCAGACCACCCATCACTTCCGGGCGGTGAGTGCGCTTGGCGACACCCTTGATGCGTTCGACGAGGGCGTTGCCTGCATCGATATCGACACCTGCATCCTTGTAGCTCAAGGAAGTCTTGCTGGGCGAGGAGTCCTGGGGGCGTTGCGTCATGTGAGGTTCCTGTCGGTGCGGCCTGGGCGGTGAGACACGATCGATCGCGGGAAAAGAAAGGCGGCCATTGTAGCATTGCGCTTCGCGGCTGACACTGTGCCGATTCACAAAACCTCATCAAAATGTGAAAAGGCCGCCACGCCAGTCATGGCAGGCCTTGTCGCGTCTTGGGTGGCGCCGGGGGAGGCAATGTCAGACGCGTGAGCGGCGCGTGTCTTGTGGGTGACTCGGCGACAGGCAACAATGGGTGATGCGTGCGCCGTCGGCAGTCAGCCGTCACGAGTGCCCCACGGCTTGTCTCAAGGAGTGAAGATGCAGCGTAAATGGTGGTTGCTGGCCGCAGGCGTGGCCTTCCTCGGCCTGTTGGTGATGCTCGAACCGATTCTGATGCCGTTCTTCATCGGCATGATTCTCGCCTATCTGGGTGACCCGCTGGCCGACTGGCTGGAAGACAAGGGCCTGTCGCGCCATCTGGCGGTCACGCTGGTGTTCAGCGTGCTCTCGGTGGTGCTGTTGATCGCACTGCTGGTGCTGGTGCCGCTGCTCGGGCGTCAGCTGGCGCAGTTGATCAGCTTCATGCCGGTGGTCTTCAACTGGATACGCGAGACGGTGCTGCCGGAAATCCAGTCATTCACCGGGCTGGATTTCAGCGCCGACTTCGATCAGGTCCGCTCGCTGCTGCTGGGCAACTGGAAAGAGACCGGCACCTTCGCCGCCGCGCTTCTGGGCACCGTCTCCAAGTCCGGGCTGGCGATGGCCATCTGGCTGGGCAATCTGGCGCTGATTCCGGTGGTCACCTTCTATCTGCTGCTCGACTGGGACCGCATGAAGGAGAAGCTGCAGGGCCTGCTGCCGCGCCATATGGAGCCCACCGCCACGCGTCTGGCGCATGACTGTGATGAGGTGCTGGGCGCCTTCCTGCGCGGGCAGCTGCTGGTGATGCTGAGTCTGGGCATCGTCTATGCCATTGGCCTGGCGATCATCGGGCTCAAGTTCGCGCTGTTGATCGGCCTGGTGGCGGGGCTTGCCAGCATCGTGCCGTATCTGGGCGTCATCGTGGGGATCCTGATCGCGGCCACGGTGGCCTTCTTCCAGTTCGGCGAGTGGTGGGCGCTGCTGGCGGTCGGCGGGGTCTTCGCGCTCGGTCAGCTGCTGGAAGGCGTGGTGTTGCAGCCGCTGCTGCTAGGCGACAAGATCGGCCTGCATCCGGTCGCGGTCATCTTCGCGGTGATGGCGGGCGGCCAGCTGTTCGGCTTTACCGGCATTCTATTGGCCCTGCCGGTGGCGGCCGTGATCATGGTGCTCTTGCGTTATCTGCATGATCGCTATAAAAACAGTACTTTATATGACCAACAGCGTGATTCTCGCCCCGCGGTGGCAGCAGATCAGCCAGCGCCGCCGGCGGCAGAGGATACCCAGTGATCGAGAGACGAGATCACGGCAACAACAATCAGCATGACGGATGGCAATGACTCAGGGACAGATGGCACTCGGCGTCGGGGTACGTGACGCCGCGACCTTCGACAACTACCACTTCACCTCGACCTCGCTGGCGGAGGCCCTCAAGGGGCAGCTTGCCGACGGTGGGGAGCCCTTCGTCTATCTGTGGGGCGGCGAGCAGAGTGGGCGTAGCCACCTGTTGCAGGCGGCCTGTCATCTGGCAGGCGAGCAGGGCAAACGTGCCTTCTATCTGCCGCTCAATGAGCTGGGCCACTTCCCGCCGCACATGCTAGAAGGGCTGGATGAGATGGACCTGGTCGCCATCGATGACCTGGATGTGGTGATCGGTCGTCAGCGCTGGGAAGAGGCGCTGTTCCACCTCTACAACCGCTTGCGCGACGGCGGGCGGCATCTGCTGGTCAGCGCCAGCTGCGCACCGCGTCTGCTGCCCGTCATCCTGCCGGATCTCGCCTCGCGGCTCTCCTGGGGCGTCACCTTCCACCTCTCGGGGCTGGATGACGCCCAGCGCCTCGAAGCGCTCAAATTGCGTGCACGTGACCACGGCCTTGCACTGCCCGACGAAGTCGCCCGCTACATCCTGCATCGCGGGCCGCGCAGCCTGCCGGGCCTGTTCGCGGCGATGAGTGAACTCGACAACGCCTCGCTCTCCGCCCAGCGCAAGCTGACCATTCCCTTCGTCAAGCAGACGCTCGGCTGGTAGGGCTGCGCCTGCGCGGGCCCGGTGGCCCAATCTTGCCTTCATCACGACCGCGGCACCGATATTGCAGTCTCTTTCCATCATCTCTGTCTGAGGACACGCGGCATGAACAGGTTAGATAAGCATCGGGAGCGCATGCACAAGCAAGCCAACTCGATCGGCAACTTCCTGGTCGAAGGCTTTCACTATCTCGGCCTGTTCGCCATCGGCGGCGCGATTGCCATTGCCTCGGTATCGGCCTTCTTCGAGATGTTCGCCAAGGGCTCGGCCAGCGTCGATGACATCCTGCTGCTGTTCATCTATCTCGAACTCGGCGCGATGGTCGGCATCTACTTCAAGACCAACCACCTGCCGATCCGCTTTCTGCTCTACATCGCCATCACCGCGCTGACGCGCTACCTCATCGGCGATGTCTCCCACCACAAGGCCCCCGATATCGGCCTGCTCTACCTCTGCGGCGGCATCTTCTTCCTCGCCCTCTCGGTACTCGCCGTGCGCTTCGCCTCCTACAAATACCCCTCCAGCAAAGCCATCGACCCGATGGGCGGCACGGTAGGGGACGAAGACTCGACGCGATAAGCCCGTGTTTCAGTAGCTCCTGAAGACTATCTGGATTCAAGTTGACAGTCTGGCACCGCTGATCGCTGCATGACTAAGCGCACGGGGTTTCTTGTTCTGGTGCTCTGCTTGGATGAACAAGATCTGCTTCATAAGATGGCTATGTCAGACGGTGGCGAGATGGTCAGATTCTACCCCGCCGGCGGTGATCCGGCGGTTACGGCGTGCTTTGTGTAGTGTTTCCCTAAATGACACTTCATCGGATATAATCATTCTTGTGAGCTCTCTATTTTTAGTGTGCGGAAATGACACTCAAAAAATTCTGACTCATCCCTTGGAGGGCCCATACATCGAGAGCTCCCTGCGGTAGCTATTCTAAATTGTGTAAAGATGTACGATTCTTATACACTTTTGTTATTTTATTATAGGGTTTTTACATTTATCTCTGCTACTGCAAATAGGTTCGCGCTGAGTTTATAGATATGATCGTACCTAGATGCTTAAGGCTAATGCTGACGGCTTAAGATAAAGATGAAATAGCTTTAAAGTGACTCAGACCATAGAGCCTCTCTGTAGCAGGAGTTTATGTTGAAAAAATCATCTGGTACTAACCGTTCAAAAATAAGAAAGCGTCAATATAGAACAAAAAAGTTTAAGTTAAAAAAAGCATTGGAGAGAAGTTATCTTGGTTCTTGGAATGAAGTTGAGAAAGCTAGAGATAATCTAAGGTTATTAAAGTACCCGAGGCATAGAGTTGTAAGGAAGAATGGGTTTTCATCCAATAGGCGAGTTAGATTTCTCGTTCCTGAAAGGATTGATTATTATCAAAAGAAAAAATGCGAGCTAATGAATTCTTTTTTGTCTCAAGTAAAAGATTGCGCTCTAGATAATAATCGTAAAATTTACTTGGATTTTACCAATACTACATATGTTAGTGCGGCTGCTATGCTTTCAATGTTAGCAGAGGTTGATCTTATTATTAGGAAAAGTGGATATGCGGCAAATGCCGTAGCATTTAATCATCCTAAAGATCCAAAAGTTGAAAGTATCTTGAACCAGGTTGGGTTTTATGATCTTTTGAAAAAAAACAAGCGTGTTACTAAAGAGTATGAAGATGTAACTTTCTGGAAGTTTACTTCTGGCATTTGTTCAGAGCCAATGTTGGCAAAACTGATGTTTAGCGAGATTAAAAGTGAGCTAAATGGTCCCGCAAGTAAGAAGTTGTATAGAGGTTTTGTGGAGGCGATGTCTAACTCTGTTGAACACGCTTATAGTTACGATAATGAAAACGGCGAGCAAGACAAAACAGCTAAATGGTGGACGTTTGCCGGTATAAAAGATTCCAAGTTGACTGTAGTGATATGTGATAAAGGTGTGGGGATTCCGAATACATTGCCTATAACTCAAGGCCCAAGTAAGTTGAGAGAATTATTTAGAGCGCTAGGGTTAAGGCCTGTTAAAGTTAAGGATTCAACCTTTATAAAAGCAGCATCGAGCCTCGCCAGCACTAGCACTGGAAAATCTAATAGAGGTAAAGGGCTTACCGATATAAAGTCTGTTATTGATTCTATTGGAGATGGAGTTCTCTCTATTTTCTCGAATCATGGGAGATATATTTACAAAGGAGATAATGGCGCCGTAAAAGAGATTATGCACGACTATAAACACTCAATTTCTGGCACTATTATTGAATGGTCCTTCCCTCTTAAGAGTGTAGAAAAATGAAAACTATCAAAGTGATGGATAGGTATCCTTGTCCCGGTCCTAGATATGCTTCCTTAGGCCCAAGCTCGGGTGAGGAATTCAAAAAGTGGCTTAAAAAAGAGTTAGAAAATAATGAGGGCTTAACCGTTGATCTTGATGGTACCGAGGGTTACGGTTCTTCATTCTTGGAAGAAGCATTTGGAGGATTAATTAGAGACGGTATAGATGCTAGTAAGGTCTTAGCCATTAAGTATGTTTCCAAAGAAGAGCCAGAGATAATAGATGAAATCAATGAGTATATAGAGGACGCAATAGGATTACAGGGCGATTCTAATGGATGAAGTTAAAAAATGGGTTCTTGTAGATGATGGTTGTCAGCTTGAAACTGAATGGGTTTGTGATATTTTAGTTCTATTTCAAGACGATAGTCAGTATGTTACATGGTTTCTTGTTTTTGTTGGGTGGGTTATAACTGCTCTTATTGCTTATTTGCAGTTTAAAAAAAGCGATGAATCTTCGAATAGCATTAGTCATAACGAGTGGGTGAGAGAATTTAGAGAAAAGCTCGAGGTTCTTGAAGATAATGCTTTGATATTTTGGACGAACAAAGCTAAGGCTGAAGATGATCTTATAACTTTAGAAAAACTCATTCGAAGCATAAAAGAGATTACGACGATTGCCGGGGATATAGAAAAAGTTGGTGGGGTTGAATATCCAAAGGAGACGTTTATGGAGCTGAGAAGAGCTATTACAAGTGATACAGAACTTGAAGACCGTCCGCTTCCAACTCATCACTCTAGGCCGGAATCTATTGTAAGATATAGCAAAAGCTTAAGGCGGCTATACAGGCGTAAATGTAGCTGAGCAGGATTTTATATAAGTAAATGTTGAATCTCATATGGCTAGCTATTGCGTGAAGGAATTATTCCAATGGCTTGAAACATCATCCATTGTCAATGGTTGATTGTAGGGGTATGCTTAATTAATAAGTGCGGCGCCCGAGGTGTCCAAGGCTCCAGCGACTTTTTGTCGACTAAGCTCTACATCACGACGTGCATGAATTTGGTATCTTCGGGTCTGGTGTAGCTGATGATCGTACATATTCCGTTTCACGTTGGTCGGTAAAGTTGAGAGGGTATCGGCACTGGTCCTATTGCTTCTACCGGATGACCTAAAGTGCTGCGCTTATTTTGTGAATTTAGGGGGGGGAGTTAACTTCAATGACCTTTTATAAGTCTTTTAATATCTCAAATTAGTCCCCTCACCCCTCACCCCTCACCCCTCAGCGTCAGACATAACCTGCGGCTGCCGCCGTGGTCGCGGTGTTCACCCAGCCAGATGCCTTGCCAGGTGCCGAGGGCGAGGCGATTGACGCCGCGGCGGGCTTCGACAGGCAGGGTGAGCTGGGTGCCGAGCAGGCTGGCGAGTACGTGGGCGGGCATGTCGTCATCGCCTTCCAGTGTGTGGCGGAAGTAGGGCAGGTTGCCAGGCACCAGGCGGCGCAGGAAGGCGTCCATGTCGTGGCGCACGTCGGGGTCGGCGTTCTCATTGAGCGTCAGCGAGGCGGAGGTGTGCAGCAGTTGCACATGCAGCAGGCCGACACTGACCGGCGACATTTCGGCCAACGCCTGCTCCACCTCGTCACTGATGAGGTGAAAGCCGCGCTTGCGGGCGGAGAGGGTGAGAGTGTCGCGTTGCCACATGAGAAGCCCTGCCTGTCGTTGATTCAGTACATGCTAAACATGACAAGCCAGAACGCAAAAGGCCAGCCCCTGAGGGCTGGCCTTTTTGCTGCGTGCCGCGCTGATACATGTCACCGCGAGGGTGAGGGCCAGCGTTGCACAGCTTGAATCAACCGGCAGTGGTGGCGGCTTCGCTGACGGTGCGGCGGGCGGCCTTGGCGGTGACGCGCTCCGGCTCTGACTTGCCGATCTCGCGAGCGAGCCAGTCGGCGAGCATGCGCACGCGGGTCGGGATCGGGCCACGCGGCAGCAGCATGCCGATCTCGACCGGCGGGATCTCGCTGCATTCCAGACGCTTGAAGGACTGGCCGTTGCGCTCGCTGAGGGTGTTGACCCAGTCGGTCGGCAGCACGGCACGAATCAGGCCATCGGCCACGTAGTCAGTGAGGACTTCGAGGTCATCTGACTGGATGTGATTCGGGCGCGGGTCTTCCGGGTGACGCGAGAGGGAGGTGCCGGACACCAGCGGTTCCAGCTCGCCCCACGGCAGTTCTTCCGGGTTCTCGACGTGAGAGGCCGCGTAGGCCGCCTGATGCCAGTGGGTCAGCGGGCGGAAGACGTGGGTACTGCCGGCCAGATGCGGGAAGCCGATCACCAGGTGCGGCTGGTTCTCGAGAATCTCGCGACCGTTGTGCCACAGCTTCAGCTTGATATCGACGCCTTCGTGTTCCGACAGGAAGCTGGTCAGCGCGTGACCCAGGAAGTGACGACCCAGCGACGGCGTGGCGTGGATACGGATGGTACCGGTGAGGTCTGACTGGCGGTCTTCGATGGCGCGGTGCGCTTCATCATCGAGATTGGCCATCGAGCGTGCGTAACGGTAAAGGGTCTCGCCGGCTTCTGACAGGCGAATGCCACGATGACCACGCTCGACCAGGCGAGTGCCGAAACGGCCCTCAAGGGCGTCGAGGCGACGGCTGACGGTGGACTTGGGCAGGCGCAGACGTTCTGCTGCGCGGGACAGGCTGCCGAGGTCTGCGACCATCAGGAAGGTGTTGTAGGCGTCGATATCGCTCATCGAATAGGTCCGGTTGTTCAGAGGGTCGGGGTGTGCCGTCAGGGAAACACCCACCTTGTACGGGCCAAACGGGCCCGTTGCAGCGCCAGTCGCTGCACAACGGATTGCCTGTCGATGACCGTGCCCCTCAGGCCGCAGGGGGATGCCCCCGGGCAAAGACGCGCTCATCGATCAACAACCGTCACTGCCAGCCGAGCACCTCAGCGCGCGGCGACAGGTCTTGCATCTGCTGCAGATATCCTCAGGGCCGAAGCCATGAGAGGGCACTGCCTTGGCGTGACAGCAAGCGCCCTTAATCTGAGCACGCTAACTATATCACTCTGCTCGTAGTGTTGCATCTAAAGTCGCATGCATTGCGCAAATCCGATCTCCGCAGGATGAAACTCTGCCGTGAAGCGAGAAATTTGCGTGGGTCAGGCACTTGTCGAGGCATGTCGGCTAAGACGTCAGTGGCTGGCGATGGTTCCGTATCTGATGACAGACAGGTGATAAAAAAGTGAATTTGGTGGCTGCATGGGTGAAAAAGTGTGCAAATCGGGCCGTTTTTGGCAGTTGAGGCACAATCCGGCGCTGCAAGAGGCGAGAAATGACGTGGCCAGATTGCAGAAGTTGCAGAGCGGCGTTGCAGGAAGTGTTGATGACGCAAATGTGCAAACGCGTGCATTATCTCGTTCGCAAAGAGAATCATTATTATTATTAATCTTGGGAACCCTCCGCTCATGATCGATCGCCTCTCTCCGTGCGTGGCAGCCAGCGCTTCCCGCGCCGCTGCTTTCACTCCGCGTCCGCTGGTGGCAGCCATTGCGCTGCTGTGTGCCAGTACTGCCAATGCAGAGACGCTGCAGATGGACACGTTGCAGATCGAGGACGATCGCCTCAACGCGACCGCGGTCATCGATAGCGAAGAGATCGCGCTGCATCAGGCGCATGATCTCAAGGATGTGTTCCGTGATACGCCGTCCGTCACCGTCGGCGGCACCACCGCCTCATCCGAGATGATCTACGTGCGCGGTCTGGAAGACACCAACCTCAACATCAGCGTCGATGGTGCCAGCCAGAACGGCTACCTGTTCCACCACAGCTCCAGCTTCAACATCGAGCCGGAACTGCTCAAGCGCGCTGAAGTCCAGGCCGGACCGGGCGCCGCCGACAATGGCCCCAACGCTCTGGGCGGCAGCATCAAGTTCGTCACCAAGGATGCCCAGGACCTGCTCGAGCCGGGTGAGACCTTCGGCGGCATGGTCAAGGGCAGCACCGAGTCCGCGGCAGATGCCGTCAAGGGCACGCTGTCCGTCTACGGTGAAGTCGCGCCGAACGCGGGCCTGCTGTTCTCGACCAGCGCACGCAACAGCGATGACTACCGCACCGGCGGCGGTGATGAAGAGGAAGGTACCGGCGGCCATCAGCGCAGCTACTTCGGCAAGTTCAGCCTGCTCGACCAGGGCGCGCACAGCCTGCGCATCAGTGCCGAGCACAACGAGGACAGCGGCATCTACTGCACGCGTCCCAACATGGAATGTCAGCCGTTCAACAACGTGAAGGTCGACACCGAGCTGAGCCGCGACACCTATACCGCCAACTATGACTATGAGCCGGGCTCGCGTCTGGTGGACGTGCACACCAACGTCTTCCACACCAAGACCGAGCTGGACCGCACCACCGTCTCCACCGGCGATAAGTTGAACGCCGATGTCGAGAGCTACGGCGGTGATCTGAACAACACCTTCCGTTTCGGCCCCGAGGACATGAACAACCGTCTGACGCTGGGTAGCGATTACGTCTACGACGAATCCAGCACCGGCAGCTTCGACGAGAAGGCCCGCAACCTCGCGCTCTACGCCCAGCACCGCATGACGCTGGGCGCGGTGGACCTGTCCTTCGGCGCGCGTGTCGATGACTACAAGACCGAATACGCCAATGGCGAGACGCTGGATGACACCGATGTCAGCCCGAACGCGAGCCTCAACTGGCGCGTCGGCGGCGGTGTCGAGCTGTTCACCGGTTACTCCACGGCAGTGCGCGGCAACAAGGGCCGTGAAGCCATCCTGGCCGACGATGGCGTCGGTGTCGGCGAGACGCTGACCGTCGAACCGGGTCTCGAGGCCGAGACCTCGCGCAGCACCGAAGTCGGCGCGCGCTGGAAAGGCAATGACCTCCTCACCCAGCGTGACCGCGCTGGCCTGGAAGTCACCTACTTCGATACCCACTTCGACAACTACATCACCGATGAGACCGTCGGCAGCGAAACCACCATCTACAACATGGAAGGCATCGTCACCAGCAAGGGTGTCGAGGCGCGTGCCACCTACGGGATCGGCGGCTGGGACATGACGCTGGGCTACCTGACCATGGACCTGGAAGACAATCAGGGCGAGACCGTGGTCGACGACATGGGCCTGGGCAACCAGACCGGTGATCGCTGGAGCCTGGACAACCGCTACACCTTCGTTGACCCGCAGATGACGATCGGCTGGACCGTGACCGCCTACGAGCGCCTCACCGACCTGCCGGATGATCAGAGCGAGCGCGCCGGTTACGCCACGCACGATGTCTACGCCAGCTGGGTGCCGCGTGACATGCAGGACCTGACCCTGACTGCCGGTATCTACAACCTGTTCGACAAGGAATATACCGACCAGAACACCTACTTCCTGGAACCCAACGATCGTCGCGGCATCACCACGGGCGCCATCACCAGTCCGGGGCGTGACGTGCGTCTGTCAGTGGCGTATCGCTTCTGATCAGAAGGCTCTGAACCCGCAAGTTCGCACCTGACAGGGATTCATCGCCAGCGGTCGTGATCCAGGCTCGCAACGCAGGATGCTTCACTGGCAAGACCCTCGCAGCGCCATCGTGTTCTTCACGGTGGCGCTGTTTTGTTTGCGGGGCGCACAGAAGGGCGGGGCTGCCAGCTCCTGCTGCCTGCTGCCTGCGTCTCGCGGCCACGCTGTGCTATCGATTCATCAGACCAGGCCCGCCTGCGTCTCGCAGGCGCGCTGTGCTATCGATTCATCACACCAGGCCCGCCTGCGTCTCGCAGGCGGGCTGTGCTACCATCGCGACCAAATGTCGGAGAGCGTCTGCGCGACTCTTCGCACTGCACTCACGTTCCCGTCACTGGCGGGTGATCGTTCGAATAAGGAAGGATGCATGGCGCTTCTGAAGATTTTTGTCGGCACGATGTATGGCGGTTCACTGGATGTGGCCGAGCAGGTTCAGCCGTTGTTCGAGCAGGCAGGCTACACGGTCGAGGTGCTCGACCAGCCGACACTGGCCGACCTGACTGACGCGCGCCCTGATCTGGCGCTGTTCGTCACCTCCACTACCGGCAGTGGCGATGTGCCGGGCAACCTGACCGGCTTCCTCAATGCGCTGTCTGCCGAGTCCCCGGCGCTGGATTGGCTGCGTTACGGTCTGATCGCCCTGGGCGACAGCTCCTACGGCGAGACCTACTGTGGCGCGGGGCGTCATCTGGATGAGCGTCTGGCCGACCTGGGTGCCACGCGTCACGGCGAACGCCTCGAGATCGATGCCATGGAAACCTTCATGGCCGACGACGCGGCGCTGCCGTGGGTCGAGAGCTGGATTCCGACCCTGCCGGCCACGGCCTGATCCTGCGGCGGTGGGGTCGCCCGCCGCCTGCTTCTTCTGTTGTCCGTTCTTTCATCGAGACTGCTTCACATGCCGAAACTGAATCCTGATCATCCGCGTGCCCGCAACCTGACGCCGCAGCGCGTTTCCGTGCTGGCGGGTCTGGCGGTGGTAATGGTCGCCAATATTCCGCGTTTCCTGATGAGTGGCGAGAATACGCGTCTGATGCTGATCGTCGGCTTTGCCGTCGCCGTCAGCGCGCTGGGCATCTATATCTATCGCCAGCTGTCAGAGACCGCCAAGGCCAAGGTGCCGACGATGATGCGTCGCCTGCTGGTCTGGCTGGTGGTGGGGCTCGCGGCGATGGCAGCGTTCAACTTTGCCGCGCCGATGCTCAACCGCCCTCAGGAAGGTGCGCTTGAGGTGCTGGTCGATGGCCTGACGCTGGGTCTGCTGGCGCATGTGATCAGCATGTGGATGCAGCGCCGTCGTGGTGAGGAAGGCTGAGCCTCGATTCTTGCGGCTCATGAGATGCTGTCAGCAAGATCTTCCCTACCAACAAGAACGCCCCGATCAGCGATGATCGGGGCGTTCTTGTGATGGCGCTCTTGTGATGGCTGATGAGGTAACGACACGCCTCAGCGTGCCATCACCGGGCCACTTACTTGCACAGGGTGTAGCAGGGCACGTAATCGCTGCCCGGCAGCTTCATGCGGCCCTGGGCGACGAAGGAGGTGAGCAGGGCGTCGAGACGCTCCATCAGCTCGGCTTCGGCGGTCAGGCGGAAGGGGCCGTCGCGCTCGATCTCCTCGATGCCTTCCTTCTTGACGTTGCCGGCGACGATGCCCGAGAAGGCGCGACGCAGGTTGGCCGCCAGTTCATGCACCGGCTGGTTGCGGTGCAGCGCCAGGCCCGACATGTTGGCGTGGGTCGGCGCGAAGGGCTGCTGGAAGTGCGGGGCGATATGCAGGCGCCAGTTGTAGTAGAAGGCATCCTGATGCTGGCGACGGAATTCCGCCACCTCGTCGATGCCACCGCGCATGGTGCGTGCCACCTCGACCGGGTTGTCGATGATGATGGTGTAGCGCGAGCGCGCTTCCTCGCCCAGGGTGTAGGCGATGAACTCGTCGATCTGCTTGAAGTACTCGGCGCTGGACGCCGGGCCGGTGAAGATGACCGGGAACGGCAGCTCGCTGTTTTCCGGGTGCAGCAGAATGCCGAGCAGATAGAGAATCTCTTCGGCGGTGCCCACGCCGCCCGGGAAGACGATGATGCCATGTGCGGTGCGCACGAAGGCTTCAAGGCGCTTCTCGATGTCCGGCATGATGATCAGTTCATTGACGATCGGGTTGGGCGATTCGGCGGCGATGATGCCCGGCTCCGAGATGCCCAGATAGCGACCTTCGGTGCGACGCTGCTTGGCGTGCGCGACGTTGGCGCCCTTCATCGGGCCCTTCATGGCGCCCGGGCCACACCCGGTGCAGATGTCGAGATCACGCAGGCCGAGGTGGTAACCCACGTCCTTGGTGTACTCGTACTCCTCGCGGTTGATGGAGTGACCGCCCCAGCAGGTGACCAGACTCGGCTCACGCGAGGACTTCAGCGCCCCGGCGTTGCGCAGGATATGGAACACCGCATTGGTGGTGCCTTCGGTGGTCGTGAGATCGAAACGCGGGGTGTTCTGGATCTCGTTGGCCACATAGACGATGTCACGCAATACGCTGGAGAGATGCTCGCGAATGCCGCGGATCATCTTGCCGTCGACGAAGGCATCGCCGGGCGCATTGTCGAGCTTGAGGCGAATGCCGCGGTCCTGCTGCAGCACCTCGATCTCGAAATTCTTGTGTGCGTTGAGCACCGCGACGCTGTCATCGGTCTGGCTGCCGCAGTTGAGCACGGCCAGCGCACAGCGGCGCAGGATGTCATGCAACCCGTTGGAGGAGGTATCGCGCAGGCGATTGACCTCATCCTGGGAGAGCACTTCCAGGCTGCCTTCCGGCGAGATGATGGTCGAGACCAGCATGGAGCTGGCATCACGTGAATAGGTCGTCGCTTCGCTGGTGACAGAATTCATGACTGTCTTCCTTGTGTCAGGCGCCCACGGTGGTCTGGGCGCGTTTCCGGGCTTCTGCCCAGAGTTCAGCAATGCGCTCGCGGTCGTCCACGCTCATGCTGTCCTGGGCAAAGGCGTGCTGCATCCACTCTTCAAAGGTGGCGTCAAAGTCTTCCGCGACCACATCCTCGGGATCGTAATCGGCGTTTTCCAGCACCAGTTCCACCTGGGGGATCATGTACCCCAGCGGGAACAGGTCATTTTCGGCACAGTCGCTTTCCATGGCGAGCAGCGCCTTGTGAATGGCTTCGCCGCGTGCAGCCAGAGCATCAGACATCTAAAGCATCTCGTGTTTCGGGCCAGTCCGAAGATTGGCCAGGACAGGGGTAAAGCGCCGGGCCCTGGCGCGTCGCCGTGGCGTTGAACACGGCAGACGCAGCCAAGGTGGCAGCTGGCATTGTCCATGATGCTAACACGCGAGAGTGGCGGGGCGCAGCGCTGCGCATGGCGGCCAGCTCTGGTAGAATCATGTGCTTTGCGGGTCGGTGGCACCTGTGCAGACATGGCAGTTGCGTCATGCAGGTCGTCGCCGGCAACACGATGCGCCGAGTCGCGTCCCCCGTTCGTGAGTGGTCAGTGCCTTCATGTTCAACGCCCAGTATTTTCGTACCTTCATCACACTGGTGGAGACCGGCAGCTTTACCCATACCGCGCGCAAGCTGGAGATGACCCAGCCCGGCGTCAGCCAGCATATTCGCAAGCTGGAGCAGTATCTGGGCCGCTCGCTGCTCAATCGCCAGGGACGCAAGTTCTCGCTGACCGCAGCGGGGCGTCGCTGCTATGACTACTCCATCAAGCTGTTCGCCGAGCACACCCAGTTCATGCACTCGCTGGATGATGACTCCCCGGACAGCGGCGAATGTCGCGTGGCCAGCCCCTCAAGCGTCGGGTTGATGTTCTACCCGTTCACGCTGGGCTATCAGCAGCAGCATCCGGGGCTGACGGTCAGCTACAGCTTCGCCTTCAATTCCGAGATCGTGCAGGACGTGCTGGCGGGTCGCTTCGACCTGGGCATCGTCACCGAGCCGGTCAAGCATCCGGACCTGAACTTCGAGCTGTGGCATCAGGAGCCGCTGTGCCTGGTGGTGCCCGCCGATTTCGCCGGCAACAGCCTCAATGAGCTGATGGCGCTGGGCTTCATGAATTACGCCGATGGCGTCAACAATGCCAGTGCCTTGTTGCGTGAGAACTTCACCGGTGAATTCCGTTCCATGAGCCACTTCCCGCAGCAGGGCTTTACCAACGATATCGGCATGGTGCTGGACGCCGTGGCGCGTGGTCTCGGCTTTACCGTCGTCTCGCGCACGGTGCTGGAGACCTCGCCGTGGCAGCGTCAGGTGCGCGAGATGCCGCTGACCGAAGCCGTCTACGAGAACCTCTACATCGTCACACGTGACAATGCCGAGGTGCCGCGCCGCTACGAGCAGCTGCTGGGTGAATTCCGCCTGCAGCGTCGCAACACGCTCTACGGCTACGCCGATGCGCCGGAAAGCTTCGACAACATGGACTTCGACAGCATGGTGTAACGCCTCGCGTCGTCATCTGCGCTTCCCGAAAGCCCGCTCTTCATGAGCGGGCTTTTTCGTGTCTCGCCGTCGCCATCTGCGCCGCGTGCTGCGTCGCCCTTTGTGCACCGCCTGGTTCCAGCCGCTGCCGCCGCCTTGCGACCAAGGCCTGATGCGGGGGCGGCGTACTGCATGGGATGCTGAAAGCCAGCGCCTGGTGATTACAGCTCTGGCTATTACAGACCTGTTTATTACAGCCCTGGCTATTTCAGGCTTGGCTATGCTGGGTCTTGCCAGCGCCTTGTTTGCTCATTTCGTGGTGTCTTGCCCATCAGGAGGTTCTGCCGTCGTGTCTTCATCCGGTTCTCGCTCCAGTGTCACGCCTCATGCTCCGTCAGCCTCCGCAGCCTCCCCATCTCCCGAGGCATCAGCCGCGCCTGCCGCATCAGCTGCATCAAGCGAGGTCTTCTCGCTGCTGGCGCGTATGGAGGTCGGCGAGCTGACCCCGGAGCAGCATGCCGAGGTCGCGCGTCGCTGCCGCTTGCCTGACTGGCAGTCGCGCCAGATGAGCGCCAGTAAGGCCGCCGAACTGATTCACGATGGCATGACGGTGGGCATGAGCGGCTTCACGCGGGCGGGGGAGGCCAAGGCCCTGCCGCTGGCGCTGGTTGAGAAGGCGCGCCGCGAGCCGTTCTCCATCACGCTGATGACCGGCGCCTCGCTGGGCAATGACCTCGACGGCCAGATGGCGGATGCCCACATGCTGGCGCGGCGCATGCCGTTTCAGGTCGACCCGGTGCTGCGCCGGGCCATCAATGCCGGCGAAGTCATGTTCATGGACCAGCACCTGTCCGAGACGGTGGAGCTGCTGCGCAATCACCAGCTGAGCGACATGAATGTCGCGGTGATCGAGGCCAGCGCCATCACCGCCGATGGCGGCATCGTGCCGACCACCTCGGTGGGCAATTCGGCCAGCTATGCGATTCTCGCCGACAAGGTGATCATCGAGCTCAATCTCGAGTCGCCGGCGGCGCTTGAAGGGCTGCACGACATCTACATCCCGCAGATGCGCCCCAGCCGCCAGCCGATTCCAGTGGTCGCGCCGGATTCGCGCATCGGCACGCCGTATATCCCGATGGATCCTGCCAGGATAGCGGCCATCGTGCTGACGCGTGGCAGTGACAGTCCTTCGACCTGCACGCCGCCGGATGACGGCACCCAGCGCATGGCGGGCCATCTGGTCGAACTGCTCAAGCAGGAAGTCGCATTGGGGCGTCTGACACCGGCATTGCTGCCGCTGCAGGCAGGCATCGGCAGCATGGCCAACGCGGTGATGAGTGGCTTGAAGGAAGGGCCCTTCGAGCACCTGACCATGTACTCGGAGGTGCTGCAGGATTCCACCTTCGATCTGCTGGATGCCGGCAAGCTCGATTTCGCCTCCGGCTCCTCCATCACGGTCACCGAGGAGCGTGGCCGCACGCTGTGGAAGGACCTCGAGCGCTATCGTGACCGCCTGATCCTGCGCCCGCAGGAGTTGTCCAATCATCCGGGCATCGTGCGACGCCTCGGCGTGATCGCGGTCAATACGGCGCTGGAATTCGACATCTACGGCAACGTCAATTCCACCCACGTCTGCGGCACGCGGATGATGAATGGCATCGGCGGTTCCGGCGATTTCGCGCGCAATGCCCAGCTGTCGGTGTTCATCACCAAGTCACTGGCCAAGGGCGGTGATATCTCGAGCGTGGTGCCGTTCGCCAGCCACGTGGACCACACCGAGCACGATGTCGATATCCTGGTCACCGAGCATGGGCTGGCGGATCTGCGCGGTCTGGCGCCACGCGAGCGGGCGGTGCAGGTGATCGAGAACTGCTCGGACCCGAGCTATCGCCCTGCGCTGCGCGCCTACTTCGAGGAGGCGTGCCAGCGTGGCGGCCATACGCCACATTGTCTGGAGCAGGCGCTGAGCTGGCATCGCGAGGTAGAGGTGAAGGGGCATATGCGCGCCATGCGCACGGCAGCCGAGCCAAGCCCGAGCCTTGCAGGAGCGGCCCCGTCGCTGCCGGACGCCACTGCCTGAGATAGCACATCAGGCAGGGCGCTCTCAGGCAGGGTGTTTGGGAGAAACAACCAGGACGAGCGCTGGCAGGCGGCCTACTGATCGAGGCCGTTTTCCAGGCGCTCGTCTTCGCATTCGGGGCTGCCCATCTCGTAATCGCGGCACAGCTGCGGGCGCCGGTCGTAGATGGTGCACATCAGCGTCTCGCGGTCGACGGCGGCACACCAGCCATCGTCGAGGCGGCGCATGACTTCGCCGCCCCATTCATCCTCGTCGATCAGGTAGTCCGGCACGCCGGTATCGGTGAGCAGGATGACCTCAAGCCGGCAGCAGCAGGCCTGGCAGTTGCTGCAGGCGATCTCGTGATTGGCGGGTGTCGCAGCGCCGGCAGTGGCCGGCGAGACGTCGGTAATCGGAATATTCATCGGGTCAGGGTCAGCCACAGTGAGTCAGGCGCCAACATCGGCACGCTTCAGCCGGCAGTGAAACACACTCACGCGCGGATTACTTGTAGACCTTGTCGATGCCTTCCCAGTAAGTCTCGGGATCACGATCGCGCGTCATGTCATACAGCTGATAGCGGCGGTTGAGGCGTGCGCCACCATCACGGGTCAGCGGTGCCCAGGCAAAGCCGGTGCTGCCCTTGCTCGATGTCGTGAAGAAGGCATCCAGCGGGATGCTGACGTAGAGTCCCTTGTCGAAGCTACCCTCGCCGTAGTCATCGCCGGCATCGGTCAGGGTCGCCCAGGCGCCGACGCTGACCCCGTTGGAGAAGCTGCGCGACAGGTCCAGCGTCGCGCCGACATCACCGGCCAGATAGCGCCCCACCGAGCCCTTGACCAGCACATCGTGCCAGCCGGACTGCCAGTAGGCGGTGGCGTGACCGGTGGTGACCGAGTAGTCACGCAGACCGAATTGCTGGTCGAACTCGCGCTGGCGGACGCGGTTGATGTCCAGCCCCAGCGCCAGCGAGCTGTTCATCGGGCGATAGAGCAGCTCGGCGCCGACCCCGGCATACATCATCTCGAGAATGCCGCCGTAGGCCTGGGCGTACCAGTCGCGCCCGAACTGGTGGGTGCGGTTGTACTGCAGGCTGGTGATGCCCAGGTCGGTTTCCTTGATGTATTCCCCGACGTAGGTGCGCACGCGCGGCAGCTCGGAATCGGCGATGTACTCGTAGCTGTCGAAGTTGTCGGCGAGCTGATAGGTCGCCACGCCGGTGAACCAGCCATTGCGGTCGGTGCGCCACAGGGCATCCAGCTGCAGGTTGAGCTGATAGAGGTAGCCATCGGGGCCGCCGAAGTTCTGCTTGAGACTCGGCGAGAAGCCCCAGCTGAAGCCGAACGGCTCGCGTGCCAGCTTGACGCCATCCCCTGTCGCCTGGCGTGTCTCTTCGTCTGAGCTATGAGGCGAGGCGGCATGGGCGGTGATGGAGTGCTCGTATTCGGCGCCGAAGCGACGGTCATTGGCGGCGGCCACGAAGGGCTGGCGCGGATGCTCATCTTCACGCAGCGCCAGACCATTGCTGCTCAGGCGATAGCGGAAGGTGGTGATCTCGGCGGGCAGGCGGTTATGCAGCACGCGGTTGGCGCGGCCTTCGGCCTGCAGGTCATCACGGAAGCGCGTCGCCTCGGCCTCGACGATCAGGGTGTCGCCCTCGACCCGCAGCTGTGACACCTCAAGGCCGCTCTGGGCGCGCAGGGTATCGGCCAGCGCGTCCCAGTCGACGTCGGCAAGGCGCGGGAGATCTTCTGCCTCTGGGCCGTCAGCTGCGCCCGGCTCGAGCGGGGAGTCCGCGGGCGCGCCGCCGAACGAGTCGAGTGTCAGCAGGCGGCCTTGCTGATCCTTATTCGCTGATGGCTTCTTACTTGCTGAAGGCTCTCCATGCGCTGATGGCTTTCTGTTCGCTGACGGCTCTTCATGGGCCGACGGCTCTGCAGCCACGCCTGCCGGTTGGGCCGTGCTGGCGGTGGAGGGCGCCGTGCCCGAGGAGGCGTCCGCATTGAGCGAGCGCACGCGGAAGGCCTCGGGTGTCTGGTCGTTGCGATAACGGCTGTGGGTGCTGGGGGCGACCGCTTCCGGCGTGCCGTCGTCCTTGGCCTGGGCGAGCCCGGCCAGATTGGTCGACAGTGACAGCCCCAGCATGGCGGTGTTGCCTCGCTCCCAGCCGCCATGCAGCGACAGGTTGTCATTGACCTTGACGGTCGCGCCCAGATTGACCGGCGAGTCCTGCTCGATCTCCACCGTCAGTGGCTCGTCGGAGTAGTCGTTGCCTTCGTATTCCAGCATCAGGGTCAGCGGGTCCCAGGGCGTCTGGTATTCGATGCCGCCGAAGACGGCCGGGCTGCCGCTGAACATGCTGCCGAGCTGGAAGTCGCCGCCGTCATCGCTGGTCGAGTCGCTGCGCGTCTCGAGGCTGCTTCTCACCACTGCCAGCGGATTGCTGAAGTCGCCGCGCGTGCCCAGATAGCCCCAGCCGAGGCCCAGGCTGAAGTCGAGGTCGCCGTAGCGCTTGCTGGCGACCAGGTACTCGGAGCTGAACAGGCCCGTACCGCCGAGATCTCGCAGGCCCACCGCGACTTCGGGCTGATAGCGGCCTTCCTGCAGCAGGCGGAACTTGGTGTCGAAGGATTTATCCAGGTAGTCGCGGTCCGGGGCGGCCGCGCCATAGCTGACGGTTTCCACCGAGACATAGCGAAAGCCCAGTTCCATCCAGTCGAAGGGCGCCGCATTGACGCTGAAGCGCTTGTAGGGCTGGGTGCGGCTGTAGGTGAAGCTCAATTCGCCCTGGGGCGCAAAACGCGCCGTGGGCGTCTGCATCAGGCCCACGCCACCGAAGTCGCTCTGGGATTCGCCAGTCGCCGCGTGGGCGATCTGCGCGCCCAGCAATCCGCCTGCCATGCCGAGTGCCAGCCAGCCATTGCGTGCCAGGGCAGGGCGCTGCTCGGGGCGTGAGTGCGTAACGTGATTGGCAGGGCGAAAAGGACTCGACATGGGCGTCTCGCATGCACGCAAGCCAGCGGCTCACGTACGTGAATAAGGGATTGGGTTCGCGGCCAAGCGCAGTGTGCTGCGCTGGGGCAGCCTCGCCGGCTAGCGCGGGGGCGTCGGCAGCTTCGCGGCGTCCAGCTGCCAGCTCTGGCAGGCATGGCCCGGCAGGCGGCTGGCAAGCCAGGCCGGTAGCGCCTCGTTCACCCACTGCTGCGCGGTGTCGATGCCCGGCGTGCTGATCACCACGCTGGCGCCGGGGGCAACGGGCAGGTCGGCGTCGCCGCTGGTCAGACGATTCCAGCTCGCCACCGGACGGGTCAGCACCTGGCCCTGTGGCGTCACCAGGCTGACCTCGATGGCTGGTCCGATGCCGCCGGCAGCGGCGCGCTCATCAATCAGCGCGTCCAGGCTGAGATTCGGCGTCCACTTGCGCTCGTGAACGCCGGTGGCGTCCAGAATCACCACGCTGCGCGGCGCCTGACAGGCCCCGACCACCATGCCCGGGGCGATGCGGATCGCCTGCGGGCCATCGCGCATGTCGCGGCGCGGGTCGAGCTGACCGGGCAGGCGTGCCACCACGGCGTCAGTGTCCGGCGCGCGGCCCTGCTCGACATAGGCCTGCCAGGCCTGCAATGCCTCGGCGTAACGCGCCTGAGGGCTGTCGTCCTTCGCGCCGACGGCGTAGCGCGCCGCGATCAGTTCGAGCTCGGCGCTGACGCGGTTGGCCCGCGTGGCCATCTGCTGGCGAATCAGCGGCGTGCTGACGAAGCTGTAACGCCAATCCAGCGCTTTGGATGTCGCCAGGCCATCCCATTGCGCCTGCAGCACCTGACTGGCCAGCGGCGTGCTCGCGGCGCTGAACGGCAGCGGCGTGTCATCGGCGCTCGCCAGGGGCGCGGCCAGCAGTGCGCTCAGCCCGAGTGGCAGCAGGAGGGCGGTGCTGTTCAGGCGGGCCAGCGATGACAGACGGGCCAGCGATGAGAAGACGGGGATCACCATGCCTTGGCGACCTCCCAACCGAACCGCGGGCCGTCGGGCCAGGCCGTCATGTCGGCCGCCCAGACGCGATTCTCGTCGCGCCACAGGTCATTGCGCGTGGTGCTGCCGTCGTCCCAGCTCAGAATCTCGCGGCAGTGCTGCAGCGGCAGTTCTGCCAGCGGCAGCGAATAGGGGGCGGCGGTCTCGCATTCGAGTCGCGCCGTGGCCTCGTGTACCTGCATCACGGCGACGTCGTCCTGGCGCTGGCTGCCGGTGGAGGCGGCATCCTGACGCTCCAGCCGACGCGGGTAGGGGGACAGCGCACTGACACTGACCTGATAGGTCGTGCCACTGGCCATCAACCAGGCCGGACGCGCCAGAGCGCGCCCGGTAGTACTTTGCTCACGCCTGTCTGCCACATCACGCGCAAAGCCTGAAGTGGCGGACAGGACGCCATCGCGCAATTCGAGGATGCCGCGGTCGCGACTCTCGAAACGCGCGATGCGCCCATTGCCTTCCAGCGTCGCCAGAACCACCAGCGCGGTGCTGTTGGCATGCTTCAGCTTGAGAGAGGCATAGGGCAGCTCGCTGGCACGTGTGGCGTCAAACTCGTCCTTGCCCATCACGTCACCGAGCGAACTCGAGACGATCTGGGCACAGCCGGAAAGCGACACCAGGCACGCGAGGGTGCCGAATGCCGCCAACGACCTGCTGCGCAGAGCACGGGAGACCACCGAGGTAGCCGCCGCGCCCCACGCAGGGCTTGAGAACGTGAAGCGTTGCGTCGCACGTGCCGTCTTCATCAGCGAGTCCCGGTTGAACCAGTGGTGCCGGTTGTCCCGGTGGTACCGGTCGTGCCAGTGCCGCCGCCGACGGTGCCGGTGGCCGCACCTGCAGCGACGCTGCCGCTGCTGGCGCTCGGCGTCACGCTGCCGGTGGCATTCTGGCTGGCAGTGCCGGTGCCGGCTGCGCTACCTGTCGGCACAGTGCCGGTAGTCCCAGTGGTGCCAGTTGTACCGGTGGTACCAGTAGTCCCAGTCGTGCCGGTAGTCCCGGTGGTGCCGGTAGTGCCAGTCGTGCCGGTAGTCCCAGTCGTACCAGTCGTACCAGTTGTGCCGGTAGTCCCAGTCGTGCCGGTCGCACCCTGAGGCGCTTCTTCTTCCGCGATGGCATTGCCAGCGAGAAGCAGGGCACCTGTCAGTCCGATGATGGCTCCGAGATGTGTCTTGCGCATGGATAACTCTCCTTGATGAGCATTGTCGGCGGTCAGCCGACCAGGAAGGGATGTCAGACCACGACGTGATGACTCAAGGACTGAGGCATCGGCGTCGAGGCTGCCAGCAGATGCTGGCGATCATCCAACCTGCTGCTGAAGATATCGATAGAGGAGAAGAGCGCCGTCCCTGACACCATCCCTGGCATCCTCCGTGGCGCGACCTCGTCCTGAGGTGTTCCTGTCATGACCGTATTCCCTGGTCATGCGCTTGCCGAAATTCATCGTTGCGCCTTGCTGTCTGCGTCTGACAGTCCTGTCAGGTGTCAGCCGCTGAGCGGTTGATGCAGGAAGTCCTTCTCCGCACAGACACAAAGCCGATGAGTCGTGGCAAAGCGAGGCTCATGTTAACGAGAATATGTGAACTGTCTAGCGTGAAGCCTTGCGTATTATTCGCGTTGATCGCTTGAGGATTATTTATGTAAAAAAGAGTAATCGGGGTGTGGATGATTGGCGACGTGGCTGTCGATGTTCCACCGGGCGCTACGCCAGAGGGGGCCCGCGTGGCGACTGGAATCCTGCGTTTGAGTGTGTCGCATTGCCGACGAAATGGGGCTTGGGGTGTCTGTAATTGGCAACGCGTCTTTCGTGGAAGTGGCGACATCGAGCGTACTTGCGGTGCTACAAACCAATGTTTTTATTGGATTTTTGTAACAGGGCGCTGATTGGCGGGAGACGTGTATCAGGTAAAATGCACGGCAGACAGGGTTTGGTCACCTTGCCAAAAACGCCACGAATGGCGTGATCCAATGCACGGCGATGCCACGGCATTGGCATTACTGATTCAGCGGTAAATCTTCTGGCAGCTCCATGGGTCGTGGGCTGCGGTCGAAAGAGGTGTGCCGCATTTCGGTAAAAAACTACAGAAAGTTTGCTCTGCAATGGCGCTGAAGATATTGCCCGAATGACAGCAAGAGTGGCATGAAGGCCGCCATGCAGAGAGTGGTGTCAGAGCCGCAAGTGGAAAGCGCATTGAATGCACCTGCCGTCTGAGCATCGTCGGTTGCGGTTCAGGGTCGTGTTCTGAGCATCTTGAACGATACGCCTACATTCTGACTGGGGATGACGGCGGGATATGACAAGCCATGTGCATGATTCATATGGCGGAAATATCGCTGTAAGCGTTGCGGATCACACTGGCGCAGCGTGAATGAGATCGCAGCAGCCAGTCGAAAAACGCAAGACGCAAGACGCAAGACGCAAGACGCCGAGACCGCCAGGGTCCGGTACCTAAATGCACGAGGGCCCACCCTCGGCAGCCGCGTGACAGCCAGGCAAGGCCGGCGACACGCATGACGCAGCAGGAACTGAAGACGTTATCGAATCCATCCCGGCGGCCATGTGCGGCGGGGGAAGGCGCGATGATCATGGCACTGGGGTGCCGGGTCATCGGGCCTGTCGACTCAACGGACTTCAGATGAAAAATGCACTGATAGCACGACTTCTGGGCGCCAGCTTGAGCATCGGCGCCCTCACCGGGCTCGCCGGGTGCGTCTTCGCCCCCGGTGGCAACATCGACTACGACACCAGCGCTGCGCCGGTGGACGACATCGTCGATGTGGAACCGATCACCTTTGGCCTGATCAAGGCCCAGGCGCGCGCAGACGCCGAATCACGCCAGTCCAGTGGCGATGACAAGCAGCGTCGTGAGCTTGAAAAGGCGCTGGCCCAGGAGCTCAACAGCAGCACGCGCGCCAGTCTGGCACCGGACTATCAGTACCGTGTCGGCCCCGGCGACATCCTGACCATCATCGTCTATGACCATCCCGAGCTGACCTTGCCGACCGGTTCCGAGCGCAGTGCGCAGGAAGCCGGCAACGTCGTGCACGCCGATGGCACGCTGTTCTATCCCTATGTCGGTCGCGTCAAGGTCAGTGGCATGACGCTGGACCAGATTCGCCGTGATCTCGGCGAGAAGCTGCAGCCCTACCTCAATGCGCCGCAGATCGACGTCAAGGTCGCCGCCTTCCGCAGCCAGAAGGTGCGGATTACCGGCGAGGTGCAGTCTCCCGGCGTGCAACCGATCAGCGATGTGCCGCTGAGCCTGCTGGACGCCATCGCGGCGGCGGGCGGTCTGTCCGAAGACGCCGATTGGCACAACGTGGTGCTCAAGCGCAATGGCGAAGAGACCACCATCTCCCTCTATGAGCTGCTGGCCGAGCGCAATGGCGCCAACGATGAGGCAGGCAATGATCGACTGCTCAAGGATGGCGACACCCTCTACGTGCCGGACGTCGGTACCCAGAAGGTGTTCGTGATGGGCGAGGTGGACAAGTCCATCAGCCTGCCGCTGGGCAGAAGCCCGATCTCGCTGACCGATGCCATCGCGCGTGCCGGCGGCATCAAGGAAAACTCCGCCGATGCGTCGGGCATCTTCGTCATCCGTCGTGATCGTGAAGACCCCGAGAAGCTGGCCACCGTCTATCAGCTGGATGCGCGCAATTCCACGGCGCTGATTCTGGGCGCGGACTTCGGCCTCAAGCCGCAGGACGTCGTCTATGTCACCGCCGCACCGGTCTCGCGCTGGAACCGTGTGATTACCCAGCTGCTGCCGACGGTGAGTTCCATCTACTACAGCACCGAAATCCAGGACAACCTCGATACCCTCGGCCAGTAAGGCGAGGGGTCGTCAAGGCGTCCCTGCCCGGCACCGCCGTGGCCGGGCAGGACACCAGGAGAGTGACCCAACGATGTCGAACCGCAATTCCCACACCACGCGTCAGGCCTCGGCCAGCGAGTCGTCAAGCGTGCCCGCGCGCACCAGTCTTGATCTCGGCCGCATGCTGGGCCAGCTGTATGACAGCCGTCTGACGCTGGCGCTGATCACCGGCACCTTCACCGTGCTGGCGGTGCTCTATGCGCTGCTGGCCACTCCGATCTACAAGGCCGATGCGCTGGTGCAGGTCGAGGAGGGCGGCGGCAACATGAACCCGCTGCGTGATGTCTCCAGCCTGCTGCGTGGCGAGGCGCCGCCGTCCGAGTCCGAGATCCAGATCATCACCTCACGCCTGGTGCTGGGCGAGACGGTCAAGAAGGAGCAGCTGGATCTGGTGGTCAAGCCGTATCAGTACCCGCTGATCGGCACCTTCCTGCGCACCCACGAATTCGCGCGTCCGAGCTGGCTTGCCGGGTCCAGCATGGTCTGGGCAGGCGAGTCGATCGACGTGGCCAGCCTGGAGGTGCCGGCGGCCTGGGACGATGTGCCGCTGACGCTGGTGTCGCTGGGAGAGGGTGGTGAGTACGAATTGCAGTACGACGGCGATGCACTGGGCACCGGTGTGGTCGGCGAAGCCTCACGCTTCGATGGCCCGCTGGGCGAGGTGACGCTCAAGGTCAGCGCACTGGACGCGGCCAGGGGCGCTGAATTCACGCTGATGCATCAGTCGACCCTGGAAGCGACCAACGCGCTGCGTTCGCGCTTCGCGGTGGCCGAGATGGGCAAGGAAACCGGGGTGCTGGGTCTGGCGCTGGTCGGCGAGGACCCGCTGCGCACCCAGCAGACCCTGCAGCGCATCACCGATACCTACAAGCAGCAGAACATCGAGCGTCAGTCCGCCGAAGCCGAGAAGTCGCTCGAGTTTCTCAAGAAGCAGGTGCCGACGGTGCGTGAGCGCCTCGAAGTGGCCGAGAACCGTCTCAATGCCTATCGCGGCAAGAGCGATAGCGTGAATCTGGATCTCGAGACCAAGTCGGTGCTCGAGCAGCTGGTCAATATCGACAATCAGATCAACGAGACCCAGCTGGAAGAAGCGGAGCTGTCCGGCAAGTTCAACCCCAGTCACCCCAACTACGTGGCGCTGCGCAAGAAGCGTGCGGACCTGCAGCGCACCCGCAAGGAGCTGGAGAAGCAGGTCGGTGATCTGCCGGACACCCAGCAGGAAATCCTGCGTCTGGAGCGTGAAGTCGAGGTCAATCAGCAGATCTACGTGCAGCTGCTCAACAAGACCCAGGAAATGAACATCGCCCAGGCCAGCACCATCGGCAATATCCGCATTCTGGACGAGGCTGTCGCACAGCCGCATCCGATCAGCCCGCGCAAGGCGATGATCGTGGTGATCGCGACTTTGCTGGGCGGCATGCTCGGAGTGGTCTTCGTGCTGCTGCGCTCCATGCTGCATCGCGGTATCGAGACGCCGTCGGAGCTTTCCGACCTGGGTCTCAATGTCCACGCGACCCTGCCGCTCTCCGAAGAGCAGGCCCGCCTCAACCGTCGTCTGGCGCGTGGCTTCAAGCGCTTCACCGGGCGCGGTGTCGCCGCAGCGGCCAATGACAACGTCGCGCCGGGTCTGCTGGCGATCCGCAATCCGGCGGATCTCTCCATCGAGGGCCTGCGCGGTCTGCGCACCAGCCTGCACTTCGCGATGATGGAAGCCCCCGACAATCGCCTGATGATCTGTGGCCCGAGCCCGGGCATCGGCAAGAGCTTCGTGTCCGCCAACCTGGCCGCCGTCTGTGCCCAGGCCGGCAACCGGGTGCTGGTCATCGATGCCGATATGCGCCGCGGCCATGTCCACCAGAGCATGGCGGGTGTCCAGCACAGCGACGCCGCACCGGGCCTGAGCGACTTCCTGCTCGGCAAGGCCGACCGCGACAGCATCGTGCGTGGCATCACTGATCCGAGTCTGGCGATGTCCGAGACCGCCGCTGCGGCGCTTGGCGAAGGGGTGGCCGCCAATGGCGCGCCGAGCAACCTGTGCTATGTGGCACGCGGCACCTCGCCCTCCAATCCGTCGGAGCTGCTGCTGCAGTCACGCTTCAGCGACCTGCTGACGTGGGCCAGCGCCAACTTCGACATGGTCATCGTCGATACACCGCCGATCCTGGCCGTCACCGATGCCGCCATCGTCGGCAAGCAGTGCGGTGTCAGCGTGATGGTGACGCGCTTCATGCATAACTCGCCCAAGGAAATCGAAGCAGCGCTGGAGCGCTTCGCCTCCAGTGGCGTGCACGTCGATGGCGCGATTCTCAATGCGGTCGAGCGCAAGGCCACCACGACCTACAGCTACGGCTACAGCTATCACGATTATCAGTACCAGGGTGGCGCCAAGGGTTAGCGGCCACTTGTATTAGAGCCCGCGAACCCGATGTCTGAGACTGCGTGCCTCGTTGGCAGTGGGGATCGGCAGTCGAGGCGAGAGCCGAGGCAGTACGGGTGAAGCATCGGGTAGCACGCCGTCGAGCGACGGCACCAGCGGCTCCGAGCGTGATGAACGGAACCACAACACGAACGCAAGCCAAGGGGGTAACGGCATATGAATACCACGACGAACCATGCAAGCTCCGGGCTGGAAGGGCGTCAGCGCCACTCCCGCATGTACGAGCGACTGATGTTCAACTCGCTGTGTCAGGCCATCGTCGGTCTGATTCTGGCAGTGGGTGTCCCGCTGCTGCTGATCAATGGCCTGCGCCCGTGGGTCAGCGATATGCGCATGCACAGCGTCATCGCCGCCAGCGGCGGCTTCCTGCTCGCATTGCAGGCGATTCGTCACATGTCGCGCTACCCCGGCGCCAAGGCCTTCGCCTATGTGCTGCCGGCCATCACCATCAGCTATCTGCTGGCGATGAGCGTGCTGATCGCGCTGGATCTGCGCTTCAGCCGCATCGTGCTCGGCAGCTCCTGGCTGGCGGCGATGCTGATCTGCTCCATCGGCTTCTGGGCCGAGCAGCGCACCCGCATCCGCAAGCTGGCCGTGGTGCCCTTCGGTGACTATCGCAGCCTGTTCACCACCCGTGGGGCACGCTGGAACCTGATGCGCGCGCCGGATCTCGGCGAAGAACGCTACAACGGCGTGGTCGCCGATCTGGAAGCCGACATGCCGGCAGAATGGCAGCGTTTCCTGGCCAACTGCGTGCTGCATCGCATCCCGGTCTATGACGCCAGCGAAGTCCGCGAGTCGCTGACCGGCCGTGTCGAGCTCGATCAGGTGCGTGAGAACAGTTTCGGTCAGCTGGCCCCCAACAGTGAATATGAGCTGTTCAAGCGTCTGTTCGACATGCTGGCCGTGCTCGCCGTGGCACCGTTCGTGCTGCCGATCTGCCTGGTGACCGCCGTGCTGATCCGTCTCGATTCGCCGGGTGGCGTGTTCTTCGTCCAGGAACGTGTCGGCCAGGGCGGTCGTCCGTATCGCATGTTCAAGTTCCGCAGCATGTGCCACGACAGCGAGAAGACCGGCGCCCAGTTCGCCCAGGCCAATGACATGCGCGTGACCCGCATCGGTCGCGTGATCCGCAAGACCCGCATCGATGAGCTGCCGCAGTTCATCAACGTGCTCAAGGGCGAGATGAGCCTGATCGGCCCGCGTCCGGAGCAGGTCAAGTTCGTGAATGAATTCGCCGAACAGATTCCGTTCTACAACTACCGTCACGTGGTCCGTCCGGGCATCACCGGCTGGGCACAGGTCACTCAGGGCTATGCCTCTGACGCCGACGAGACCCGCGAGAAGCTCGAGCACGACTTCTACTACATCAAGCGCTTCTCCGTGTGGCTCGACCTGCTGATCGTCGGCCGTACCATCAAGACCATGCTGACCGGCTTCGGGGCACGCTGAGCATGCTGACCGTCAGTGGCTATTACGTCGGCTTCATGGCCCTGCTGGTGGCAATCCTGCCGCTGGCCGCCAACGAGCGCACCCGCATGGTGGGTGCCTGGTTGGCCGGTGGGCTGTGTCTGGCGTTCATGGCATTGCGTTACGACGCAGGGTACGACTACTTCTCGTACCGCCAGATGGCCACCTGGCAGGTCGACCTGAGCTTTCTCGAGCCCGCACCTGCTGCCCTGGCACGCATGGCGCGGGCCTGGGGCGAGCCGCAGCTGTTCTTCATCATCACCGCCATCCTCTACGTGTCATGCTTCGTCTCGGCACTGGTGATGAGCCGTCGCAATCTGGCCTGGTGCCTGCTGTTCTTCGTCTGCCTGCCGCTGATCTATCTGTCGGCCTTCGGGTTCGTGAAGCAGCACGTGGCGATTGCGCTGTTCATGCTGGCGATGGCGTGTCTGGAGCGCGGCATGCGGCTGCCCGCGCTGGTGCTGATGCTCGTCGGCACCAGCTTCCACTACACCCTGGCACTCTATCTGCCCCTGCTGGTGATCTATCCGCTGCTGCGCCGTGCCTACCCGTTCTGGCTCTACCTGGGGCTGCTGCCACTGTGTTTCGTGGCCGGGCCGCTGGCCAAGAGCATTCTCAGTGCGCTGGGCCTCTATGCGCATTATTTCGAGGATTTCTCCGGCGGTGGCGAGAAGCTCTACGTCATCTACCTGTTGATCTGCCTGGGCACCCTGGTGCTGTGGAAGCACTTCCGCCTGTCACTGGACCCCTGGGCCTTCAACCTGATGTTCATCGGCGTGGCGCTCTACACCCTGTTCATCACCTACGGTGAGCATGTGGCACGTGCCAGCTATTATTTCCTGCCGTTCGCCATCTTCGTCATCTGTGACGTGATCGAGCATTTCCGCGACAAGCTGTTGCCCAGCCTGATCAGCGGCGTGCTGATGATGGCGCTGTTCTTCATGTCGCTGAAGGTGGCGGCCGGCAATCAGGACCACGATTTCTTGAACAACTACGAGTTCTATTTCCTCAGCGATGAAGCCCTGGTCGTCGGCAACGGAGGCCAGTCATGAGCGAAGCGCTGATCTTCTCGCTGTTCAATCTGATGGCGCGCGGCCTGTCCTCCGCCGCGGGCCTGCTGCTGGCGCGTGCCGTGGCGCCGGAGGCCTTCGGTGAATACGCGCTGGCCCTCAACTACGCGGTACTGCTGGGCGTACTGGCGCGCATGGGCGGCAACGAGGTGTTGCTGGTCACCCGCGACGGTGCCAGCGCGTCGGCACTGCGCCGCTGGATGGGCGTCGGCATCTCGCTGTATGCCTTGCTGGCGATCGGCTTCGCCGTCGGCATCGCGCCGCTGCTGGGCCTGTCGGCCTTCATCTTCGCCTTCTGTGCGCTGCGCGCCGCGGCGGAGCAGGTCGGCCTGCAGATGATCAACTCGCGCCTGCAGCGTCAGGAGCGCCTGGGTCGCGTCAATCTGATGACGGTGCTGATCTCGCTGGCGGTGGCGATCGCCGTCGCCTGCGCCGCGGGCCCGGCGCTCTATCATCAGGGCGTCGAGCTTGTGACCGGCGCCGAGTTCAGCGCTGACCTGACCACCCCCGCCGGCATGTTCGGCCTGGCGCCGGTGCCGACCTTCGTGATGGTCAGCGCCATCGCGCTGGTCATCGTGATGGCGCTGGGCATGTGGCTGTCGCGTGATGCGCTAGCGGATGCCCGGGCCGAGGCCGACGCGGCGGCTGGCCATGAGGGCGTGGGCCAAGAGGGCGTGGGCCAAGAGGGCGCGGGCCAGCGTCGCCTGCCGAGCAAGGCCGATTTCGCACGCGGTCGCGGCTTTCTCTACAACAACCTGATGTCGTTCGCCTACCTGCAGGCCTGGGTGATTCTGGCCGGGCTGGCGTTTGCGCCCGCTCAGGTGGCCAGTGTCTCGGTGGTGACCTCCATCGTGTTCGCGCTCTATGTGTTCCCCACCAGCCTGTATCGCTACTACCTGCCCAAGCTGACCCACGGTGATGCGCGCCTCAAGGAGTACCTGGTCATCGCCAGTGGCTTCGCGCTGCCGGTGGCGGGAGGACTGGCGCTGATCGCGCCGTGGCTGGCGGAACACTTCCTGAGCGGCGCCTACCCGCGCCTGACCCTGACGCTGCGCGCCTTCGCGCTGGTCTATCTGGTGCACGCCTTCGTCACCTGCGCCTTCACGCGCCTGGCCGCGCTGCGCCTCAACGGCAAGCGCCTGCTGTGCCAGAGCACCGGCGCCACGCTGGTGGTCGGCGGGGGCCTTGCGATCGCGGCGCTCAATCACTCGCTGGGCAACGCGTCCGGCGACACCGGCAGCCTTCTGGGCGTCGATCTCTACAGCCTCTTCCTGTGTGTGCCGGTCGCCGCCGAAGTGGTGATGCTGGCGATGGCGATCCTCTTCCAGCCATCCCTCTCCCGCGGGGGCAAGGCACACGAAGACAACGCTGCGGCGAGTGCCTGAGCCTGACCGGGCTTCACGAGCGCAGCAGGAATCGGAAGGTCAGCATCTGTGCCTTCCGGTTGATGACATGACGGCGATGCCGGGCATGCAGACACAGCCCTCAGGCATCGCGCGTTCGAATCGCGACATTACGGACAGAAGGACGAACAGCATGGCCAAGATATGCATGACGCACGGATGGCATGACGACAACAAGGGCGACTCCGCCATCCTGATGGGCACCATCGACTTCCTCGATCAGCTGATCGATGCCGAACAGGGCCGCAGCGATGTCTCCGGCGCCGGTGTGGCCAAGGCCGAAGGCCACCGCATCGACATCCTGCCCATTGATGATCAGGTGTTCGCCACCGAGCGCGGCCCGTTCCGCCATATCCGTCGCCGCTATCGTGAACGCGTCACCGTCGGCCAGCCGCTGATGCCGCCGATGCGTGACAAGCTGCGCTTCGTGACCTCGCTGCTTGGCCTGGGCGCCAAGATGATGTTCGGCAAGCAGGGCAAGAGTGGCAACGACATCATCGACGCCGCGGACCTGGTGGTCGTCAAGGGTGGTCATATCTTCCACAACGGCAGCTTCAAGAAGACGCTGTCCTCGTGGCTGGCGCTGATCGGCTATCTGGCGCCGGTGATGCTGGCCCGCAAGGCCGGCAAGCGCGTCTTGCTGCTGGGTCACTCCTTCGGCCCGTTCAAGACCCCGGCCCAGGAGCGCTTCTTCCTGCGCACCCTGAGCGATTGCCTGGTGGTCTCGCGTGAGGAAATCACCCACGCCATGACCCAGAAGGCCGACCCGAAGCTTCCGCACGCGCTGCTGGGCACCGACATGGCCTTCGCCATGGCCCCGCGCGCCAGTGACGAGCATGCCGCGGTCAAGGCGCCGAATGGCGTGGCCTCGCCGTACGCCGTGATCACCCTGCGTGACTGGTGGGGGCTGGATCAGCAAGCCTTCGCCGAGCGTGTCGAGGTGCTGTCGCGCTCACTGCTGGAATCCCGCGAGCGTCTGGGCATCGAGCGCCTGCTGGTGGTACCGCACGTGCTGGGCCCGACCGATATCGAGAATGACCAGCGCATCTCCCAGCTGGTGTTCGATCATCTGCAGAAGGCCTTGGCCTCGGCGGGCGGTGAAGACCTCGCCACGCGTATCGAGCTGGTGCAGGGCGACCCGAGCCCGGACGCGCTGGTCGATCTTTACCGCGATGCCCAGTTCCTGGTCGGCACCCGCTTCCACTCGGTCATCTTCGCGCTGATGTCCGGCACGCCGGTCTACGCGCTGTCCTACTGTGGTCCCAAGGCGCCGGGCATCATGCGTGACTTCGGTCTCGGCGACAGCGTGCAGGACATCGAGAACTTCGACCCGGCACGCATCGTGGCCGATATCGAACAGCTGGTCGCCGATAAGGCCTTCCCTGCGCTGGCCGAGAAGGTCATCGCCGAGAAGCTGGCGATCACCGCCGATATCACGCGTGACTTCCTGCGTCGTGCACCGGGACGTGCCGGCGTCTGGGGCCAGCGTGAATTGAAGCTCAATGACGCTGCCTTCCCGGCACCGGTGGCACCCAAATCAGCCACTGCTGAGGCGGCGGCCGCTGCCGTGGCAGCGGATGCGCCTGCCGGCGACAACAGCGCGACTGCCGCTCATGACAGCGAGCCTGTCGTACGAGGAGCCTGATATGGCACATGTCGCTCTGTTGATTCAGGACATCAGTGCCTGTGGTGGCGTCGAGAAGGTGATGCATGGTCTGGCGCGGGATCTGAGCGCCAGCCACCGGGTCACGCTGGTCTCGGTGCGCGAAGGCGAGCCGTACTGGGGGCGTCTGGAGGGTGTCGAATATCGCACCCTCGGACTGCCGGCCACCGGCACGCGCCAGAACTTCCGCCATTGGGTGACGCATCTGCGTCGCCTGATGCTGGAGGAGCGGATCGAGGTGATGGTCAGCGGCTATTTCGCCTTCCATCTGGCGGCGCAGCTGGCGGCACGCGGCACCGGTGGCGTCGATGGCGAGGGGCGTCCGCGTCCGCGCACGCGCATCATCGCCCAGGAGCACAGCGCCTATCATCACGACCGCCGTGCCAAGCGCATCGTCAAGCAGCTGGCCTATCGCCACCTCGACGTGCTGCAGGTGCTCAATGAGGTCGATGCCGAATGCTGGCGCCGCCGCGGCCTCACGCCGACGGTGATTCCCAATTATCTGGATGACCAGCGGGCGGACGAGGCACGCAGCGGCTGCGAGCATCAGGTCGATGTGGTGATGGTCGGGCGTCTGGCGCCGATCAAGCGCCTCGACCTGGCGATTCGTGCCTTCGCGGATTCCGGCTATCGTCGCGGTCGCCTGGTGGTGGTCGGTGACGGCCCGGAGCGTGAACGTCTGCTGGTGCTGTGCAACGAGCTGGGCCTGCGCGTCTTCCAGGGCGCCAACGACAGCACGGTGCCTGCCGGCACTCAGGTGCTGTTCACCGGCGCGCTCAGGGATGTCTCCCACGAGCTGCGGCGTGCACGCCTGTTGCTGCTGACTTCGGAGCGCGAATGCCTGCCGATGAACGTGATCGAGGCCAAGCGTGAGGGGCTGCCGTGCCTGTCGCGCCCGGTGCGTTCCGGTCCGCTGGCGCTGATCGAGCATGGCCGTGACGGGATGCTCAGCGCGGAAGCGGATGGCAGTGAGGATGCCGCCATCATCGCGGAGCTTGCCCACGAGCTGGCGCGCCTCGAGTTCGATGACGAGCTTCTGCTGCGTCTCTCGAACGGTGCCTGGCAGAGCTTTGACCGCTACAGCGCACACGCGGTGCTGCCGCAATATCAGCGTCTGATCTCGCGTCTCGCGCCGCCGACGCCCGGCGATGCGGCGACTACCGAGCAGGCGCGTCAGGATTCATCCGCAGACACGCGCCCAGACACACACTCGCGTCGCGTTCAGCGACAGCCGCTTGAGGAGAAGGCCCATGGCTGATGTCTCCGTCATCATGCCCAACTACGGCTATGACCGCCGCCTGCACGCCGCCGTCGACTCGGTACTGGCCCAGAGCGAGCCGGTACGCGAGATCCTGATCAGCGACGATGCCTCGCCGGATGGTGCCGCCAGTCGTCTGCGTGACGACTTCGCGGCGCTGGACACCGCTGGCGTCGAGATCCGCGTGCTGGAAACCGACACCAACGGTGGCCCGGGCCGGGCACGCAACCGTGCCATCGCCGAGGCCAAGGGCCGCTACATCGCCTTTCTGGATGCCGACGATGCCTGGCTGCCCGAGAAGATCGAACGTCAGATCGCCTTCATGCAGGACACCGGCGCCGGGCTTTCCTACACCGGCTACGAGATGGTCGATGAGCAGGGCGAGCACGTCTCGTACTTCGCACCGCCCGAGCGCCTGACGCGTGACGACATGCTGCGCTCCAACTCCATCGGCTGTCTGACCGCCATCTATGACGCCGGTCGCTACGGGCGCTTCTACATGCCGACGATCCGCAAGCGTCAGGACCTGGCGCTGTGGCTGATCATCATCGGTCAGCTGGGCCCGGCACAGGGCATGCCGGAACCGCTGGCGCGCTATACGCGTCGCGAGAGCAGCGTGTCGTCCAACAAGTTCAAGGCCGCCGCCTATCAGTGGCGTCTGTATCGTGAGGTGCTGGGGATGGATGTGATCAGCGCCAGTCGCAACTTTGTCCATTACGCGGTGAACGGTTATGCAAAACATCGTTGAACAGGATGTCGCGGCGTCCGCGACACCTTCCACCGAGTCCACGGCGGCTTCCCGCCATGCCGATGCAAGCGCGCAGTCGACCCTCGATTCGCGCCCGCGCGTGCTGGTCGGGGCACGCCAGGTGGATGACAGCGCGCGTCGCCAGGTGCCGGAGCTGACCTTCCTGATCTCGACCCTGGATGACGGCCTCTACAGCGTGCCGCGTCATGATGCGCTGCCCGGGGCGCGCTTTCTGATCGTGCATCAGCTGTCAGACCCCGCGCGCCGCGAGCAATACCGCGAGTACGCGCTGGCCAATTTCGATAGCCGTTTCGAGTACCTGGCGATCGACGGGCGGGGCCTGTCGAAGAGTCGCAACACGGCACTGGCTGCCTGTGCCACGCGCTACGCCTATGTGCTGGATGACGACATCGAGCTGCATCCCCAGGCTGTCGCGCTGGTGATGGAAGCCTTCACCTGCACCGAAGCGGCCGCGATCAGCTTCCCCCACGTCAAGGCCTTCCCGCTGCATGAGCGAGACCCGGATCGGCCCGCGCCGCCGGTGTCCTTCAAGACCCACAGCCTGATGTCACTGGCGCGCGTGCGCTCGGTCGACATGGCGCTGGATCTCTGCCAGTTCCATGCACGCTTCGATGAGCAGTTCGGCCTGGGCACCGATCAGCCCTCCGGCGAGGAGTTCATCGTGCTGAGCGATGCGCGTCGTCAGGGCGCGCGTCTGATGCGTGCCAATCTGGGCATCGTCGCCCATGCGGGGGTCACCTCCGGCAGCGACTTCTACAGCACGCCGGCCAAGGCGCGCACCAAGGGGCGCATGTTTGCCCGCGCCACCGGCAGTCGTTTCTCGCCGTTGTCATTGGCCTTTTTCCTGCGCAAGGCGCCGGTCGCCATGAAGCATGGCCACCTGGCGACCTTCGCGAAGCATTACTTTCGCTGATGGCTGCCGCGCCGCTGATGGCTCTCATTGACTGACGGTTCTGATTTGATGACGACTCTAGCGTGAAGGCATGGCCATCCATGAGGTGGCCATTGCCGCCCGGGTAGTCAATTGATCAAGCGGCATATCAGAGAAGTTGCGACAGGCAGGATCAGAAAGATAAGTCACAAGTTATATAGGGTCATGTTTTGGATCATATTGCGCCCGACAGGATGACTTTTCACGAAGTTGCTTTATAACAGAGCCACACTTCGGGCAGCGATGATTGCCCGTCACTGACTCAAGCGGCGCGTCTTTCCCCTGCGAGCTACCTGCAATCACCTGCGAGCCTTCTGGCCCGTGGGTTGGGTAACCTCGCGCCGCTGTCACGAAATATCGCTGTTCAATGGGGGTGGATCCTCTTGCACAGGACATTGTCGGCATTTCATTTTCGGCCAATGAAGGCGGGAAATTCCGCCTGCGAAGACATCTCTTGAGAGAGACCCAAGGGAAACCCGAGGGAGTCATGAGGGAGTCATGAGGGAACAGAACTTTACGGAGAAATGCCCTGGAGTCCGCCTCGATTGCCGCTGAAAAGCCGTCAGATGTGCACGAGATTCTGCCGCCATTGCCTCGTTTCACTTTGAGTATCACGACACGATCTGGCGACAAGGCCAGCAAGGATGACATCAATGAAGATCACGATTTTTGGAAGCGGTTATGTCGGTCTGGTCACGGGTACCTGCCTGGCCGACGTCGGCCACGACGTAGTGTGCATGGATGTGGACGCCGCCAAGATCGAGGGTCTCAAGCAGGGCGAGATTCCCATCTATGAGCCGGGCCTGGAAGGCATGTTGCTGCGCAACGTGGAAGCCGGTCGCCTGAGCTTCACCACCGACGCGCGTGAAGCCGTCGAGCATGGCGTGCTGCAGTTCATCGCCGTGGGCACGCCGCCGGATGAAGACGGCAGCGCCGACCTCAAGTACGTGTTGTCCGTCGCCACCACCATCGGCGAGCACATGAATGACTACAAGGTCATCATCGACAAGTCCACCGTGCCGGTGGGCACGGCGGACCGCGTCAAGGCGCGGGTCAATGACGTGCTCAAGGACCGTGGTGCAAGCGTCGATTTCGATGTCTGCTCCAACCCGGAATTTCTCAAGGAAGGCGCGGCGCTGGACGACTTCACGCGTGGCGCGCGCATCGTGGTCGGCACCGATTCCGAAGCGGTGCGTGAGCGCATGCGCGAATGCTACGCCCCCTACAACCGCAACCATGAAAAGCTGATGTTCATGGATGTGCGCGCCGCCGAGCTGACCAAGTACGCCGCCAACGCCATGCTGGCGACCAAGATCAGCTTCATGAACGAGATCTCCAACCTGGCCGAGCGCCTGGGTGCGGACATTGAGGAAGTGCGTCGCGGCATCGGCAGTGACCCGCGTATCGGTTACCACTTCATCTATCCGGGCTGTGGCTATGGTGGCTCCTGCTTCCCGAAGGACGTCCAGGCGCTGGCACGTACTGCCAGCCAGATCGGCTATGAAGCCGAGCTGCTGACCGCCGTGGAATCCGTCAACAAGCGCCAGAAGGTCACGCTGTTCGACAAGCTGTCACGCGCCTTCGATGGCGACCTCAAGGGCAAGACCATCGCCGTCTGGGGGCTGGCCTTCAAGCCCAACACCGATGACATGCGCGATGCGCCGAGCCGCACGCTGATGGAAGCGCTGTGGGCCGCTGGCGCGACCGTGCAGGCCTATGACCCGGAAGCCATGAAGGAATGCCGCCGCATCTACGGCGAGCGCGATGAGCTGGTGCTGGTCGCGGACCGTCAGCAGGCGGTCAAGGGTGCCGATGCGCTGGTGATCTGCACCGAGTGGAAGGAATTCCGCACCCTGGATGGCGAGTGGCTGAAGTCCCAGCTCGGCTTCCCGGTAGTGGTCGATGGCCGCAACCTGTTCGAGCCTTCTGCCATGAAGTCCGCTGGCCTGATGTACTACGCGGTCGGCCGCGGTGACACCCTGCTGCTGAATCAGGCTTGAGCTTGCGGCTTGGCATCACAGCCCGGGCATCAGTGCTCAAACGTCAGTGCTCAAGCGTCAATGCTCAGCCATCAAGGCTCCAGCAGGCATTGAACGTCACTGAAAGATTCAGCACGCGTACCTGATCTGCGTACGCACTCCCTGAAAGACATCCATTCAGTCGTGCCACGCTCTCCATGAGGGTGGCACGCAGTAGAGGAATTTCTCATGTGTGGCATCGTTGCCGGTCTGGCTCAGCGTGATATCAGCAAGATTCTGATCGAGGGGCTGCATCGCCTCGAATACCGCGGGTATGACTCCGCCGGCGTGGCGGTCATCGACCCTGCCGGAGAACTGCGTCGTGCACGTGCCGTGGGCAAGGTGCGTGCGTTGGAAGACGAGCTGCGCGAGGCGCCGTTGTCCGGCGCCATCGGCGTGGCGCACACCCGCTGGGCGACCCACGGGCGTCCTGCCCAGCACAATGCGCACCCGCACCTCTCCAGTGAGCGGGTCGCCGTGGTGCACAACGGCATCATCGAGAACCACGAAGCGCTGCGTGGCGAGCTGGAAGCTGCCGGTTATGTCTTCACTTCCGAGACCGACACCGAGGTGGTCGCGCACCTGGTCGATCGCGAACTGTGCAGCGGTCTGGCACTGCCGGAAGCCGTCAACGCGGTCACCGCGCGTCTCGATGGCGCCTTCGCGCTGGCGGTCATGGAGCAGCGCAACCCCGAACTGCTGGTCGGCGCCCGTCAGGGCAGCCCGTTGGTGGTCGGCGTGGGGATCGATGAGCACTTCATCGCCTCTGACCCGCTGGCGCTGCTGCCGGTCACCGATCGCTTCATCTATCTCGATGAAGGCGACATGGTCGCCATCACGCCGGCAGGTATCCAGGTGCTGGAACGTACCGGCGACCGCGATGAGCTGACGCCGGTCACGCGTGAAGTGGTGCGTTACGAACACAGCGTCGAAGCCGCCGGCAAGGGCGAGTATCGCCACTTCATGATGAAGGAGATCATGGAGCAGCCGCGCGTGCTGTCGCGCACGTTGGCCGAGCGACTGGACCCGCAGGGCGTGCGTCTGGAGGCCTTCGATGTCTCGCGCCACTCCTTCCTCGCGGCAGACAATGGGGCTGAGAAAGGCAAGCAGGTCGTGGATGTGGCGCGCCTGACGCAGCTGTTCGCCGATGTGCGTCAGGTACAGATCATCGCCTGTGGTACCAGCTATCACGCCGGCATGGTGGCGCGTTATTGGCTGGAAGAGGTCGCGGGCATTCCGGCTCAGGTCGAGGTGGCCTCGGAATTCCGTTATCGCGAGCGGGTCGCGGCGCCGGGGACACTGTTCCTGACTCTGTCCCAGTCCGGCGAGACTGCCGATACGCTGGCGGCGCTGCGTGACATCCAGAAGCTCAACCGTGAAGGCCCTCAGGCCGGTCACTATCTGGCAAGCCTTGCCATCTGCAACGTGGCGGGCAGCTCGCTGGTGCGTGAATCCGACCTGTCACTGCTGACCCATGCCGGGCCGGAAATCGGGGTTGCCTCCACCAAGGCCTTCACCACCCAGCTGGTAGCGCTGATGCTGACAACCCTGGCGCTGCGTCAGGCCAAGGGCGATGGTCAGACGGATGATCTGCTGAGCCGTCAGCTGCTGATGCGCCTCAAGGACCTGCCGCACGTGATCGAGCAATCCCTGGCGCTGGATGGGGAAATCGCGCAGCTGGCGGAGAAGTTCATGCACCGTCACCACACCCTGTTCCTCGGGCGTGGCAGCCAGTATCCCATCGCCATGGAAGGGGCGCTCAAGCTCAAGGAAATCTCCTACATCCACGCCGAAGCCTACGCGGCCGGTGAGCTCAAGCACGGACCGCTGGCGTTGATCGACGAAGACATGCCGGTGGTGGCGGTCGCGCCGATGGATGACCTGATGGAGAAGCTGAAGTCCAACCTGCAGGAAGTTCGCGCCCGCGGCGGTCAGCTGTTCGTGTTCGCCGACCCGGAAGTCAGCCTCAAGGCCGGTGAGGGCGTTTACGTCGTCACCGTGCCGGGCGTGTGCCGCTTCCTCGCACCGATCGTCTACGCGGTGCCGCTGCAGCTGCTCTCCTATCACGTCGCCGTGCTCAAGGGCACCGACGTCGATCAGCCGCGCAATCTGGCCAAGAGTGTCACGGTGGAGTGATCGACTGCGCTTGAGGCCATGAAGCAAACGAAAGGGACTGCCCATGGGCAGTCCCTTTTTTGTTGCAGGCTATATGGAGGGCTTTATCGCGAGCTTTCTCGAGGGCTTGGCCTCGGGAAATCCCGTCAGCGCTTCACATGAGCCAGCAGACGCTGCCAGCAGCGAATCATCAGCGACTGGCGATGCATGTCAGCGTCTGGCTCGGGCGCGTCATCAGAGTCTTCATCAGTCTCTTCAACAAGGGTTGGGCCGGAATGACGAATGCAGAAGCGCTCCCCCGACGGTGCCATCATCCAGCGTGAGCTGCCCGCAGGAAGGCGTCCCGCCTGCACGTCCTCATCGAGCTTTCTGCCCGCTGCCTTGATGGCGTCAATCGTGCTCTTTGAGAGTTCGATGAAGCCTTCATCTCCCGTTGGATCAGCCGCGTCATGGGCTGGTGGGGGCTGAGACATCAGATCAGGCCCTTGATGATCAGATTGACGCTCGAGACCAGCAGAATGGCATAGGCGACCTGACGCAGACGATTGTCACTCAAGGGCGGTGGGAAGCGACGCGCCAGCTCGGTGAAGAGCATCACGACGAGGGCGCCCGACAGACCCACGAGCAGCAGCTGGGGCAGGGTGTCGCCGATACGCCCCGGGGCCGCGATGCTGAGGGCCATGCGCACGATGCCGGTGACGATGAAGACACCGAACAGCGTGCAGCGAATGGCGATCAGGGTCATCGGCTGACGATAGAGCACGACCACCAGAGGCGGGCCATTGGCCGCGAATAGCCCCCCCATCAGGCCTGACAGCACACCGGCGGTATGAAAGTGCCAGCGTGGCGATGTCGTGGCACGCGGGCCCGGTTGAGCCAGCAGGGCGAGACAGGCGATCAGGATGACGATGCCCAGCAACATGCCCAGCAGAGGGGCTCTTTCGCTGCCCAGCCAGACTGCCAGGAAATAGCCCACCGGCAACATTGGCAGACTGGTGACCAGCAGGCGGCGTGCCAGGCGCGGATTGATCTCTCGCCAGTGCCCGCGCATGGCCATCCCGTTGTTGAACAGGCCCAGCAGAGTACACAGCAATGCGGCGCTCTCGATGGGCAGCACATCGAGGGTCGCCAGCAGGCCCATCACGATCAATCCGAAGGCGAAACCGGTCAGGGTCTGGATATAGCTGGCGAGTGCCAGACTCATCATGATGGCGACAAGTTGCCAAGGCTCCATGAAGTCTCCGTGGGCAAGGGGGGATAGAACAGAAAGGGCAGGGCGGCGCTGGCTCCAGCATGCGCGACGCCTGGCGCAGGCAAGCAAGGGCGCTTGAGAGCGGGCGCCCTGCGCGTACGGGGAGGCCGACCAATGTCTGCCATCATAGCCTGCATCGCGCTCTGTCAGTATGGCACTCGCGCAAAGTGCCCACGTTGATGTGCGTCACATAAGGCCGCGGGCATGATGGCTTTGATCGCGTTGGCTCAATTGGCTCAGTGGGCGGGGCGTATTTAAGTAGTCACTGATTCTCAGTATCTGGCATGAGTTGCCGGAGGATTGGCGCATAAACGCTCATGATTTCGGCTTTTGGCGACAGCGCAGCTTGTTTGGGCTGGGGGGGATTATTAGTCTGTGGTCAACGGCGGGGCAGGAAGTGTCGCCATTTGCTGCCACTTTCTGTCACTTTCTGCCACTACCTTTCTCACGAGCGGACATCCCGCCAGTGTCCACTCCTCAGGGTGACGTCGCTCACCTGTCATCTTCAGTCCAGGATCAGCTTCTGGCGGATGAACGGGACTCAAGCACTAAAATATAAGAAATTGCGAATAAAAGTCAGTCGCAAGAACTGACCCACTCTTCAGTGCAGTGTGTGCTCTGCTTCGAGGGCGCTGGTCGGCTGTGCTGGTCAATGACAGTGAACAATAAAGAAGGCAGGGCATGGAACGCTATACAGGGAAGTCGCCTTACTTTTCCATCGTGACGCCAAATCACAATTCAGGGGATGGTCTTGCGCGCTGTATCAACAGCTTGCGTGACAACCAGGCATCCTATGAACACATCATCATTGATGATTGCTCGACGGATGATGGGTTCCTGTGGGCTGAGCGACAGGCGCAGCAGCAAATGGAGCAGCAATCCTCAATGTCCACGCCGCCCGGCGAGACGCCTGACATCCCCGGGCGGCTGGTTCTGCGCCGCAACCCTCACAACATGGGGCCGGGTGGCACGCGCAATCATGGTCTGAGCCTGGTCAGCGGCCGCTATGTGCTGTTCTGTGACGCTGATGATCATTTCGCGCCTGGCGCGCTGGATATTCTGCAGGCCCGCATCGAGGCGTTCGACTCGCCCGAGGCGGTGGTCTTCCGCTACTGCCTGCAGGGCCCCAAGGGCGATCACGACAGCCTGGCATTCTGCCAGCAGGCCGAGGAGCGTCCGCTGGCCCGGGCCTTTCGTGACTTCATGCATGACATCATCGTGTCGTCTCCCTGGGGCAAGGCGATCCGCGCCGATCTGGCCTGCTCGCTGAGCTTCCCTGATCTGCCCGTGTCGCAGGATGGCCTCTATAACCTGGATCTGTTCGGACGCGCAGAGCGCGTGCTGTATCTGCCCGAGGTGCTGTATTACTTCGACAAGCGCAGTGACGGCTCTCTGACGCGCAAGCCGTTCAGCAACCAGGAACTGGACAAGTTCCACCGCAGCTGGCGGGTCTTCGCGGAGCATTATCGCGAGCATTTCTCCGCGACGCACGGCATGGCCCTGCTGGAAATCCGCGGCCTGCGGTTCGTCGGCGTCAGCTTCATCATGCGCCAGGCGATCAACAAGACGGCGGATGATTCGCGGGTGCGCAAGGTCGTGCTCGATCAGGTGCGACAAGCGTCCTGGTCATCTCTGCGCCAGCTCTCGCTGAAGGAGCAGGCGCTGTTGATGAGCTATGCAGTGAGCCCGGCATTGTCCCGGCAACTTGTCCGCCGGAGCCAATACGCCTCATGAGTACTCATAAACATATCCTGTTCTATACAGGTGCCCAGTCACGCACCGGCGGCACCGAACGTGCCAGCGCCGATACCGCCAACATGCTGGCCGCCAGTGGCGATTATCAGGTCGAGATACTCAGCGAATATGGCCCGGCGGAGAGTCCCTATCCGCTGCATGACGATATCGTGCACGAATCACTCTATCCCGAGCGCTCGCATCTGGGCGCCGTGCGTGGCCTGTGGTTGTTCCTGCGTCTGCTGTGGGTGGTACTGCGCAAGCGCCCGGACGTGGTGGTGGTGGTCGAGAGCATCGGCTTCCTGCCCTTCCTGCTGCCGACGCTGCTCTGTCGCCGCACGCGCTATCTGTGCTGGGAGCACTTCAATGCCACCTCGGATCTCGGCATTGCTCGCCGTGATACGGCGCGGCGTCTGGCGGCGCATCGCGCCGACCGCATCGTGGTGCTGTCGCATGAAGACCGCCACTACTGGGAGCGTCTGCATCCAGCCGCGCGCGAGCGACTCAGCGTGGTCCCCAACCTCAATCCGCTGGAGCATGTCGTTGCCGAGCGTCAGGCGCATCAGAGCCGTGAGAGCAGTGCTGAGCAGGTGGCGGACTTGCGAGACGCCAGGTCGCCCAGGGTGGCGGTGGCCGTCGGCCGCCTCGAGCCGCAGAAGGGCTTCGATCTGCTGCTTGAGGCCTGGGCGGCGTTGCCTGAGGCGACCCGTGATGGCTGGGTCTTGCGCATCGTCGGCGAGGGTGCAGAGCGTGGCGCCCTGATGGCGCAGGCCGAGCGCCTGAAGATCACCCATCAGCTGCAGATGCCGGGCCAATGCCGGGACATTCGGCGCGAATACGCCGCGGCGGACCTGTTCGTGCTCTCGTCGCGCTTCGAGGGCTTTGGTCTGGTGCTGGTCGAGGCGCTGAGCTGTGGCGTGCCCTGTGTCAGCTTCGCGTGCCCGGCCGGGCCGGGCGAGATCATCAAGCATGGCGTCAATGGCTATCTGGTCGCGCAGGGCGATGTGGAAGCCATGACCCGTCAGCTTGATGAGGTGCTGGGGGATGAGGCGGTGCTCGACAGGTTGCGCGCCAATGTGGATTACGGTCTGGACCGCTTCTCGCGCAATACCGTCGAGGCCAGCTGGCGCACGATGCTTGAGGGACTGGAAGCCCCGGCGCTGTTGAAGGTGATCTGATCGGCATGGCGACCGCCTGGATGACGGTGGTAAGCAAGGCAAGACAGTTAGTGGACAGACAAGTGAGGGCAGCCGCCCTCACTTTTTTCATGAACGACAGCAGGAGGCTATCGCCGTGAGAATCATGCATGTCATCTCGACTCCCGCCTCTGGCGGCGCCGAGGTCTACGTCAAGGACCTGAGTCTGGCGATGGTGGCCGCTGGCCACAGTGTGCATATCACCTTTCTGGAAACCGCCGCGGAATGTGGCCGTGACCTCGAATACGAGCATCGCTTTCTGAGCCAGCTGAGTGCCGGCAATGTCAGCTACTCGTTTCTGGGCATCGAGACACGCCGCCGCCCGTGGCGAGGCGTGACGAGGCTGCGCAGGGAAGTGACGCGCTTCGCGCCGGATGTGGTGCACTGCCACCTGTATTACGCACTGATGTTCGCCTTTGGATTGCCGCGTCAGTTGCCGGTGATGATGACGGTGCACAGCATCGAGCTGGGCGCGCCGGCCTGGATGTTCCGGCTGTTTGATCGTCGCGTGACGGCCTACGTCGGTATCTGTCGCGCCTGCACCGACAAGCTGGCGCCGATTGCGGCGCGTCCGGTGGTACAGATCGACAACGCCGTCTCCGGCGCGCGTCTCAAGGCCAGTGGCTGGCGGGAGGCGAATCAGCAGGCCCCGGTACAGTTGGCGGCGATCGGTCGTCTGACCGATGCCAAGCAATACCCCCTGATGCTGGAAAGCTGCGCCAGACTCAAGGCGCAGGGCCTGGCGTTCACGCTCAGGATCGCCGGCGAGGGGCCGCACAAGGCACAGCTGATGGCGCAGATCGAGGCGCTCGGGCTCCATGATGAGGTCAGCTTGCTGGGCAATATCTCGGATGTGGCGGGGCTGCTGGCCAGCGCCGATGCCTTCATCATGTCATCCGCCTGGGAAGGGCTGCCGATCTCGCTGCTGGAGGCGACGCTCAGTGGCCTGCCGGTGCTGGTCACCGATGTCGGTGGCTGTGCCGAGGTGGTGCATCGGGTCGGCAACGGCCTGGTGGTTGATCAGCACACGCCTGAGCGCTACGCCGAGGCGTTGGGGCGACTGGTGGGGGATGCTGAATTGCGGCGTGCCTTCGCCCGCAACGCGCGTCGTTACGGGGCCAGTTACCACATCGATACCGCCCTGAGCGGGCATCTGGCGCTGTATGGCAGCCACCAACCGGCGCAGGACATCTCGGGGCTGGAGGTGACGCCCTGAGTGTCCGCAGCGGACACCGAAGTGACGGAAAGGCATGTTCAGGAAAGGCATGTTCAGGAAAGGCGGCCACGTCGCGTCGCTCATGATCGCCATTGGAAAGGCCAGGAGGTGTCGCTGACACTCCCTGGCCTTTTCGTCCTTGGGGCGTGTCCAGGCGTGATAGAGGCATCTGCGCGGTATCTGCTAAACGTTTGCGGGGCGTATCCAGGGGTCTGCGGAGCGTATGTGGGGCCTGTGCAAAGTGCGATTGGGATTTCTCATTCTGCAAAGATGAGTCAGATGATGAGTTGCTGCTAAATTAAAGTAGTTTGATTTCGCAATTCGCATTAGATGCGCTAAGGGTAATCTGTCGTCTGTCAGGTACCTGACTGCCAATGATGAGGATTAGGGGAAGCAGCTTAAAGTTACCACCGCCAGTACAATCGTCTCGACGACCCGACAAGTCCTTGCTGTTGAAGTCAATTGATTTATTATCAGCCTTGTTGAAGAGGGGACAGTAATGTCGCTTATTGGCGAATCAGACGTCGCCGGTAAAGCGCCAGGTTCTCTTCGCTGCGTCGTGCGTCATGTCACGGCCTATCGAGGTCGTCGGGCATGGCCGAGGCATGCAGACAGCATGCGCAGGAGTCGAGCGACACAAGCGCGATACAAGCACGAGACAAGAGCAGGCCGGGCCTCGCAGATGGGCAGTCAGGCGGGTAGAGGTACCGCTCCAGCGTGCGACACCGGGTACGGCGAAATGCTTCATGAGAAGGCATCAAGTCCCGGGGTCGAGTCTGGGGTCGGGGCCATTGCCGCCGGGAGGTCAGTCAGACCCGAGCTTGCCACAGACGTACAGGATAGTGCGTCAGCTCAGGCAGAGAATGTCAGTAACATATTGTATTAAATGGATTTGATATATTGGACGTGATTGACGAAGCCGTCGGTGCCTTACGCGCCAGCGGCGTGTCCCTTGCCTTGCGGGGCATTGGGCGGTCGCCTCATTCGAGGTCGCGCTACCTGCCAGGTCGGGCAGATGGCGCAGGCGCATCCGGGCGATAGAGCGTTGCACCTCAATCATCGCACCTCTCCATGGAATGCATGCGGGCATGAATTCTCATCCCGTTCTGACGCTGCCGTGCCAGCTGACTCGCCAACGAGATCGTCAGGTCTCGCCTGCTTGAAGGGGCTGCACAAAGCTTCCGTCGACAGTGGCCCTGACAGGTTCAAGCAACGAGTCGCTTGAACAGAAATGTCAATAAAAGTGCAAGAAAGAAGTAATCAGTAATGTTGGCGCGATCAATCTTATAAGTATCGGTTAATCAAATGAGTCATGTTGTCTTGATCGATGAGAAAGTCGATCAATGCAATATGTTTCATGTGTTAGATGCCTGGTAGTGAATTACTAAAATACTAATAAACGTTCCATTTCGGAGTTCGGTCATGGGCATGTGTCATGGACACATGTCTGACGTGTGTCCGGGGATATCGCAGGGGTATCGAAGGGCAGGCGTGACCACTCCATGACAGATGACATGTACGCCAATAGGGCGCCGCTATCGGCAGCAGGGGAGAACGCCAGTTCCTCGGGGCGGTAGCGTGCCGAAACAGCGCCTGGCGGTATCGGTCAGGATCACAGGGGAAGAGACAGGATATGGATATACCGGTCAGAACGACGCTCCGGGCGTTCTCATTTGCCGCCGTGGTATTGGCGATGAGCGGGTGTGCCTTCGCGCCCGGTGGGCACATGGATTATGAAGCCGAGGTCGCGCCGCTGACCGACCAGGTGGAAGTCACGCCGATCACCCCCGGGCTGATCTCCAACTATCGCGCACGCCCCGCCCAGACCGCTCCCGCGCCACCTGAGCTGGTCGATGACATCAAGCAGTACGTCTACCGCGTGGGCGGCGGCGACATCCTGGCCATCAATCTGAGCACGCCGCTGGACCTGGCTCAGGAAAGCGGTGTGCAGCGTCAGACGGTCGAGGCGCTGACCTACATCGTCCAGCCGGATGGCACGCTGTTCTACCCCTATGTCGGGCGCATCAACATTCGTGACATGACGGTGGATGAGGTGCGCGCCGCGCTGGTCGCGGGGCTGTCCCGTTACATCACCGAGCCGCAGGTCAATGTCTCGGTGGCGCAATTCCGCTCCAAACGCGTCTATCTGAGTGGCGCCGTGACCGAGCCAGGCTTCGTGCCGGTCACGGATGTTCCGCTGACCCTGATCGATGCCATCAGTGCCAGCGGCGGGGTCACGGCACTGGCCAATACCCACAACATCACGCTGACGCGCGACGGCCAGCAGGAGCACCTGAGTCTCTATCAGCTGCTGCAGCAGGGCGACATGCGTCAGAACCGTCTGCTCAAGGATGGCGACGTGATCAATGTGCCGGTGGCGGAAGACCAGAATGTCTTCGTGCTCGGTCAGGTACTCAAGCCCGGCAACATGCCGGTGGGCAATGAACGTCTGAGCCTCACCGATGCGCTGTCGCGAGCCGGCGGGGTCGATGAGGACCGCGCCAATCCGTCAGGCGTCTTCGTGGTGCGTGAAAATTCGCCGGAGTCCGACAAGCTGGCCACGGTCTTCATTCTCGATATCTCGGATGCGACCTCGCTGATGCTGGGCGCGCGCTTCCCGCTGCAACCGCGTGATGTGGTCTACGTGACCGCCGCACCGGTCAGCCGCTGGAACCGTGTGCTGAGCCAGCTGCTGCCGTCCGTGACCAGTACCGGGGCCTTCGTCTCGGTCATCGATGACATCGAGGATTGAGGTCATGTCCCACTCCCGCATGGCAGGTCGCGTCGCGACCTGCCGTATCACCTGCCTGCCGGGCCTGAATCGTATACTCAAGGCGGCGTCATGAATCAGTACACCTCTCCCATGCCATCCTCTTCTGCACAGCCTGGCAAGGACACCACGCGCCGACTCGATTTCAGCACCATTCTCGCCTTGCTCTGGCATCGACGCTGGTGGCTGATCGGCAGCACGCTGCTGTTCACCCTCCTGGGCATCTATCTCGTCGGTAGCCAGCAGCGCATCTACCTGGCCGATTCCCTGATCCAGATCGAGGACAAGGGCGGCAGCGCCAGCCTGCTGGGGCCGCTGGCCGGTCAGGCGACCGGCAGCGATGAGAGCAGCACCAGCGATGAGCTGGAAATTCTCGCCTCACGACTGGTACTGGGCCAGGCCGTGGATCGCGAGCGCCTCAATATCGTGGTCTCTCCGGTGCGTTACCCGGTCATCGGTGACTGGCTCTCCAACCGCCATCTGCGCCTGCCGGCAAGCCTGGGCGGGCAGGACTACGCCTGGGGCGATGACACCCTCAAGGTCACCACGCTTGAGCTCGGCGGTCCGTGGCAACAGCAGACGCTGACCCTCGAGGCCCTGGGCGATGAGCGCTACCGCCTGCTGGATGCCGAGGGTCAGGCGATCGTCGATGGCAAGGTAGGTGAGAACGCGCTGGCGGAGGGCATCAAGGTCTTCGTGCGCGAGTTGTCAGCCGCGCCGGGGGCACGCTTCACGCTGACCAGCATCTCGGACCTGAGCGCCATCAATTCGCTCAAGTCGCGCTTCACCGCCGTGCGCAATGGCACCGACACCGGGGTGGTCACGCTGAGTCTGTCCGGCAGTGACCAGACCGCCATCGTCAACACCCTGGACACCATCACCAATGTCTTCCTGCAGCAGAACATCGAGCGGGAATCCGCCGAGGCGGACAATCAGCTCGGCTTTCTGGGCGACCAGATCCCGACGCTGCGTGGCCAGCTCGATGAGGCCGAATCGGCACTCAACGACTATCGCCGCCGTCGCGACTCGGTTGATCTGACCGCCGAGAGTCAGCAGGTGATGGAGAATCTCGTCGGGCTGGACAATCAGCTGACCGAGATCAAGCTGCGCCTGGCCGAGCTGTCCCGAGCCTACACCAGCGAGCACCCGGCCTATCGGGCGCTGGTGGCACGCCGTGATTCGCTCAATCAGGAGAAGGCGCGCGTGCAGAAGCAGGCCGAGCAACTGCCGGCCGCCCAGCGCGAAGCGCTCAACCTGAACCGCAATGTCACCGTCAGCCAGGAAATCTATGTCGCGCTGCTCAACAAGCGCGAGGAAGTGCGCCTCAAGAAGGCCGGCACCGTCGGCAATGTGCGCATCCTGGACCCCGCGGTGCTGCAGCCAGTGCCCATCTCGCCGAAAACGTCCCTGATGCTGGCCGTGTTCTGCATGATCGGCCTGATGCTGGGCACGCTGGCCGCGCTGCTGCGTCATGCGATGCGCAAGGGCATCGCCACCGCCGAGCAGATCGAGGCGCTGGACCTGCCCGTCTACGCCACGGTGCCGCTGTCGCCGCAGCAGCACAACATGATGCGCCGCGTGCGCCTCAAGGGCGAGAAGGGCGGCCGCGAGATCTATCAAGGGGTGCTGGCCACCTCCCAGCCGTCGGACATCAGTATCGAGGCCCTGCGCAGCCTGCGTACCAGCCTGCACTTCGCCCTGCTCGACAACCGCCGCAAGTCGGTGATGTTCACCGGGCCGAGCCCGGGCATCGGCAAGAGCTTCGTCAGCCTCAATCTGGCGGCGGTGAGCGCCGAGGCCGGTCAGCGCGTGCTGCTGATCGATGCCGACATGCGCCGCGGCCACCTGCATCACGCCTTCCAGCGTACCTCCGAGCAGGGCGGTCTGTCGGATGTTCTCAGCGGTGCCAGTCCGCTGGACAGCGTGCTGTATCACTCGCGCATCGACAATCTTGATTTCCTGGGCCGTGGCGTCGCGCCGCCCAACCCGTCGGAGCTGTTGATGCAGCCCAATTTCGCCGAGCTGCTGGAGCAACTCGGTGAGCGTTACGACCTGATCATCATCGACACGCCGCCGGTACTGGCCGTGACCGAAGCGCTGATCATCGGTCGTCACGTCGGCGCCAGTCTGATGGTGGCGCGCTTTGGCATGAACCAGGTGCGCGAACTCGAGCATGCACGCAAGAAGCTCGAGAACAATGGCATTCACGTCAAGGGCGCCATCCTGAATGCCATCGAACCGCAAGCTGGCGACAAGCATGGCTACGGTTATTACAACTACAGCTACGCCTGACATCGTCTCGCTTGGCAGCTCTCATGACGCTTGAATCACGGAGGAGGTAAGCACGATGAGCGGTATACCCTTGTCGATGGAGCACCAGCGGCGTTACTCGCATCACTACGAGCGCTTGCTGGCCAGCAAGCGATTGCAGCTGATCTTCGGGATGCTGGTGGTGGTCATCGCGCCGGCACTGTACCAGGCAGGGTTGAACCAGCTGATGCAGGGGGACACCCACTGGTGGCTGACCAGCGATGATCAGTGGCATGCCCTGTTGGGCACCGGCGTGGCGTACACCCTGTCGGTGACGGCGGTCAATCGCCTGTCCCGACTGCCGGGCACGCGCTCCTACCTCTATGTCGTGCCGGCGATCGTCATTTCCTATCTGACCTTGATGATGGTGCTGGGCGTGCTGGGGCTTGAGTATTCGCGTCACCAGGTCGGCCTCTCCTTCCTGCTCGCGGTGAGCCTGTGCACGGCCTACTACTACATCGATACCCGACTGCGCCGGATGCGCTTCGCGGTGGTGCCCTACGGCAAGGCGCCGAGTCTGTGCACCCGCCCGGGCGTCGAGTGGCTGTCGTTGCGCGGGCCTGATCTGGTCGGCCTGCCGCGTATCGATGGCGTGGTGGCGGACCTGCGCGGTGAGCTGCCCAGCGAGTGGGAGAGCTTCCTGGCCGACTGCACCATCCACCGTATTCCGGTCTATCACGCGACCCATGCCCACGAGATGATCACCGGTCGCGTGCTGCTGGATCACCTCTACGCCAACGAGTTCGGCTCGCTGACGCCGCGGGAGGACTATGAGGTCATCAAGCGCTGGATGGACTTCACCGTCGCCGCGCTCATGCTCCCGCTGCTGGCGCCGGTCATGTTGCTGACGGCGCTGGCGATCCGCCTCGACAGTCCCGGGCCGGTGATCTTCCGCCAGCCGCGCATGGGCTTTCACTGCCGCCCCTTCACCGTCTACAAGTTCCGCAGCATGTATGACGGCATGAAGGGCGCGGGCTTCACCCAGGAAGGCAGTGATCCGCGCATCACGCGAGTCGGGCGCTTCATCCGCAAGTGCCGTCTCGATGAGCTGCCCCAGCTGTTCAACGTGCTCAAGGGCGACATGAGCCTGATCGGCCCGCGCCCCGAGTCGATGAATCTGGCCGACTGGTATCGCAAGGATGTGCCGTTCTTCCACTACCGCCATGTCGTGCGCCCGGGCATCACCGGCTGGGCGCAGGTCGAGCAGGGTTACGCCGCTGAAGTGGAAGGCATGATTCGCAAGCTGGAATACGACTTCTTCTACATCAAGCACTTTTCCTTCTGGCTCGATCTGCTGGTGGTGATTCGCACCATCAAGATCGTGATCAGCGGCAACGGCTCGCGCTGAGCGGGCCTGCACTCTCTGTAGACGTCTGTAGACGAGTGTCTCCGCAGGCGAGTGTGCGGCACTTCTCTGAAACGTGTAGCGAGTCGCTGCCAGAGGAACCCGGCAGCGAACGCGCTGCACCGGCACTCGTCTGCTGTCAGAGCCAACCTTCATCTGATGTACGAAAGGAGTCGATATCATGATTACGGTGACGCGTCCCTACTTCCCGGAGCGGGAGAATTTCGACCGCTATGTGGATTCCATCTTCGAGGGGCGCTGGTTGACCAACCACGGCCCGCTCGAGCAGGAGCTCACTCGGCGTCTGGAAACCTACCTGGGCGTCGAGAACCTGCTGCTGGTCAGCAATGGCACCCTGGCGCTGCAGATCGCCTATCGCGCGCTGGGCATCGCCCAGATGCCGGGCCAGTACGAATCGGCGGAGGTCATCACCACGCCCTTCACCTTCATCGCCACCGCCAGCAGCCTGAAGTGGGAGGGCATGCAGCCGGTCTTCACGGATATTGACCCCGACACCCTGTGTCTGGACCCGGCGCACATCGAGTCGGCCATCACGCCACGCACCCGTGCCATCGTGCCGGTGCACGTGTTCGGCAATGCCTGTGATGTCGAGGCCATCGATGCGCTGGGCGAGGCGCATGATCTGAAGGTCATCTATGACGGTGCCCACGCCTTCGGCGTGACCTATCGCGGCAACAGCCTGCTGTCACATGGCGATGCCAGCACCCTGAGCTTCCACGCCACCAAGCTGTTCCACAGCATCGAAGGCGGCGCGATCATCTTCAAGCGCAAGGAAGACCTGGAACGCGCCCGCAAGTTGATCAACTTCGGCATCACCGGCCCGGAGTGCATCGAGGAACTGGGCATCAACGCCAAGATGAATGAGTTCCAGGCGGCGATGGGGCTGTGCGTGCTGGATGAGATCGAAGGCAATCTGGAGAGCCGGGCGCTGGTCTGGCATGCCTATGCTCAGGCGCTGCGCGGCAATGTCCAGCTGCAGACTCGCCAGACCGGCGCCAGCCTGAATTACGCCTACTTCCCGATCATTCTCGAAAGCGAAAGCATGCTGCTCGAGGTGATGCAGCGTCTGCAGCAGGAAGGCTATCTGGCACGACGTTACTTCTGCCCGTCGCTGGAATCGCTGTCCTTCCTCGGCCGGCCCGCCGCCGAATTGCAGGACGAGGATGTCATCACCCCGCAGATCGTGCATTCCACCGATATCGCCAGTCGTATCCTGTGTCTGCCGCTCTACTCGGGGCTTGAGGTCAGCGAGATCCTCGGGGCGGTGCGCATCATCGTCAATCGCCACGTCAAGGCCGCCTGATCATGAACATCGCGATCATGCAGCCCTATCTGTTTCCGCATATCGGCTATTTCCAGCTGATGCATGCCTGTGACGAGTTTCTTGTCTATGACGATGTCGCCTTCATTCCGCGTGGCTATATCCATCGCAACAATGTGCTGCTGGGCGGCAAGGCGCATCGCTTCACGCTGTCGGTACCCAAGGCATCGCCCAACCGCTTGATCAGCGAGCTCGTCTTCGGCCCGACACCGGACAGCCTGCTGACCACGCTGCATCACGCCTATGCCAAGGCACCGTATTACGCACAGGTGATGCCGCTGCTGCAGGCGGTGTTCCAGAATGAAGACCGCCGCATCGGGGCGCTGTGCAAGTACAGCTTCGAGCGGGTGTGTGACTACCTGGGGCTGGAGTGTCGCTTTCTGCTCACCAGTGAGCTTGAGCACGATCGCAGCCTCAAGGCCCAGGACCGTCTGATCGAGATGTCACTGATGCGCGGGGCCGAGGGTTACATAAACAGCATCGGCGGCCGCAAGCTCTACCAGGCGGCGCCCTTTGCGGCCAATGGCATCACGCTGTCATTCCTCGCCAGCCAGCCGAGTGACTACTGCCAGACACCGCTTGATTCGCGTCGCTCGGGGCGTCAGGCGGAGTTCGTCGCCGGCCTGTCGATCATCGATATGCTGATGTGGTGCTCACCGGGCGAGGTGCGCGACAGACTCGCCGAGTACCAGCTGCTGCCGGAAGACCTGGAGCTGCTGCGCGCCGCGGGCAATGTTGCGGACACGGCGTCTATGACGGGGCCGCTGGCGCGCGATGTCTCCGCCCACTCGGTTCAGGGAGGCCTCGCCTCGTGTCACTGAGCAACAAGACCGCCATCGGCATTCTGTGGAATTTCTCCGATCAGCTATTGCGGCGTGGCATGGCCAGTCTGGTCACGCTGCTGCTGGCGCGGCTGCTGGTGCCGGAAGATTTCGGGTTGCTGGCGATGGTGCTGGTCTTTCTGACCATCGCCTCGGCCATGATGGATTCCGGTCTTCAGCAAGCCATTCTGCGCATGCCGACCCTCGGGCCGCGTGATGCCAGCACCGCCTTCTTCAGCAATATCGCCTTCGGGGTGCTGGCCTACGGCCTGCTGTATGCAAGCGCCCCCCTGATCGCCGACTTCTATGCCGAACCACGCCTGATCGTGCTGGTGCGTATCGGCGGCATCGTGGTGCTGATCAACTCCTTCGAGGTCATTCAGGGCGCGATGCTCAACCGTGCGCTGGATTTTCGCACGCGCATGAAGGCTGGCATTCCCGGCAGCGTGGTGTCGGGCGGGGTGGCAGTGCTGCTGGGCTGGCTGGGCTTCGGGGTCTGGGCACTGGTGGGGCAGATGTTGACGGCGGCGCTGGTCACTACCGCCCTGATGTGGTGGTGGGGTAGCTGGCGGCCGCGGCTGGAATTCGATGTGGTGTCGTTCAAGGCGATGTTCCGCTTCGGCTACAAGATGTTCCTGTCACGCATGCTGGATGTGCTGTTCGTCAATCTCTATGTGCTGCTGATCGCCAAACTGTTCTCCGCTTCGGTGGCGGGGCTGTTCTTCTTCGCCGAGCGTCTCAAGGAGCTGGTGATCAATCAGCTGGTGACGGCGGTGCAGAACGTGACCTTCCCGGCGCTGGCGAGCATCCAGGCGGATCCCGTACGCCTCAAGAGTGCCTATCGTCAGATCCTGCAGGTCATGGTCTATCTGCTGTTCCCGGCGATGCTGTTGCTGGCGGCGCTGGCCGAGCCGCTGTTCCTGACGCTATTGCCCGAGCGGTGGCTGGCGGCGGTGCCTTATCTGCAGCTGATGTGCATCGCGGCCGTCATGTATCCCCTGAGCACGCTCAATCTCAATGTGCTCAAGGTCAAGGGGCGCTCGGACCTGTTCCTCGGGCTCGAGATCGTCAAGAAGGTATTGATCTGTGCGGTGCTGGCGGTGACCTGGCGCCATGGCGTGATGGCGATCCTGATCGGGCAGATCGTGGTGGCGGTGGTGTCCTACATCCCCAATGCCTGGTTCTCGCGGGAGTTGATCAACTACAGCATCCGCGAGCAGCTGGCCGACTTCCTGCCGGCTCTGCTGCTGGCCAGTGCGGTGGCGGGCACGACCTGGTGGGCCGTGCCTGCGCTGTTGGCCATCTGGCCGGCGCCGGTGGTGCTGGTGGTATCAGGCCTGCTGGCAGGGGCGGCCTATCTGTTGCTGTCCTGCTGGCTGCGCTTCGCGGCCTGGCAGTACGGCGCCGGCTGGATCCAGGAGCGTCTTTCACAACGGAAAGTGGGGAATACTGCATGTTAGAACTGAGTTATGCCCGGGCACTCGCGACGCCCCTCATGGATGGCACTCCGCAGTCAGGCCCCTTGCCTGTACCATCGGCGCCCGCCGAGGAAGCCGCCATCATGGCCGAGTGGGAGGGCGATCTCAGCGCCCCGCGCGTCTCGGTGATGTGCTTCGCCTTCAATCATGGCGACTACATTCGCATGGCGCTGGATGGCTTTCTGATGCAGCGCACGCGTTTTCCGTTCGAGATCGTCGTGCATGACGATGTCTCGACGGATGGCACGCGGGAAATCATCGAGGAATATGCGGCCCGCTACCCGAACATCGTGCGGCCGATCCTGCAGGACGTGAACCAGTACTCGCAGCATATCTGGCCGATCATCTTCTGCATGCCGGTGATGCGCGGCGACATCATTGCCTATTGCGAGGGCGATGATTACTGGATCAAACCCGACAAGCTGGCCCGTCAGGTCGCCTTGTTCGACGCCTATCCCGAGGCGACGGTCTGCTTCCACCCGGCGCTGGAATTCAATGAAGCCACCGGCGAGCATTCGCTCATCTGCCGCTATGCCGATAGCGTGAAGAAGATCTCTGCCGAGGCGGTGATCGGGCTGCGCGGCGCCTCCATTCCGTCACCGGCCTTCAGCTTCCGACGCGTCGATGCCACCGTCGACGCGATGATGGCGTCCTATCGCGGCGCCCCGATCATGGACTTCTTCCTGCAGTCCTACATGGCACTGCAAGGCGAGACTCTCTATTACGAAGATGCTGCCTGTGTCTATCGCCGCAATGCCAAGGGTTCCTGGACATCGCAGCAGCAGGAAAGCGAGGCCGAACAGCGCTATCAACGCGACATGATCTCGGCCATCGACGTCTTTCATGCCAATACCCGGCATATGCCGCATTCCGACAGCCTGTATATCCCGCTCTATCACTACTTCAAGCAGTACGTGATGGCGCCCGCGAGCCCCATGCAGCGCCTGGCCAACTTCCGCCAGGGGGTCGCGCTGCTCTCGCACATGGACCGCAGTCGGCTGCTGCGCCTCGTGCGCCAGGATGTGATGACCAAATTGATAGGCACTCGTCGCCGTCGTGTGACATCCGACAGCGCAGTGCAGAAGCGTAAAAGCGCCTGAATGCCCCCGATTATCGGGGGGATGAGGGCGAGAGAAGCGTTTGATGACAGGACGTCGTCAATAACATCAAAAAAGCGCTGCAACACACAAAAGCGCGAAGGATATCGGCCTTGGGCCGTCGTGAGTCGCAAGGGGACCGCAACATGAATTATCGCAGTTACGCCGACCTGAGTTCGGATATCGCCAGACAGTTGTCGCGCCTGCAGGCCGGGAATTTCGATCTGATCGTCGGAATCCCGCGCAGTGGAATGGTGCCGGCCTACATGATCAGCGCCATGCTCAATCGGGCCTGCACGGATCTCGACACCTTCATCGCCAACGGCTCGCCCGGCAAGGGAATGACGCGCAAGGTCCGGGGGGCGGCGCAGAGCGCCTGGGAAAATCAGCGTGTGCTGCTGGTCGACGACAGTTTCAACAGTGGAGCCTCGCTCAAGGCTTCCCTGGCGCGCATTCCGCAAGAATGCCCCTGTGACATCACCACCTGCGTCATCTATGCCAACCCGGCACCGGTGGTGGGGGTGGACATGTATCTGGTCGAGCTGGAGCACCCGCGTGCCTTCCAGTGGAATCTGTTCCATCACCCGGCGCTGGCCGATAGCTGCCTGGATATCGATGGCGTGCTGTGCCTCGACCCGACACCTGAGCAGAACGATGACGGCCCGCGCTATCGCGACTTCCTGACCAACGCGGCGCCTCTGCATATCCCGACCTACCGAGTGCACTCGCTGGTCACCAATCGGCTGGAAAAATATCGTCCCGAGACGACCGCCTGGCTGGCCCGGCACGGTGTCGAGTATGACCACCTGATCATGCTTGACCTGCCCAGCAAGGAAGAGCGCCTGCGTCAGAATCGCCATTCGAGTCACAAGGCGGATTACTACCGTGACTCCGGCTGTCGCCTGTTCATCGAAAGCGAGGTGGGGCAGGCCACCAACATCACGCGCATGACCGGCAGGCCCGTCTATTGCGTGGACGCCCACCAGATGATGACTCCCGAGTGGGCCTCGATGTCAGCGCAGAAGAAGGGCCAGGTGCTGGTGTGCACGTTCAAGCGCATGGCGCGCCGGGTCGTGACCTGGTTGCCGGCGCCGCTGGCCCGCCAGGCGCGCAGTGTCTATCAGCGCCTGGCCTGAACGCACCGAAGGAAGTGGGCTGACGTCGATCGCCATGTGCAGATGGCATGGCGGTCATCGTGTATTGACTCGATCAAGCCTGGCTCAAGGCTAACACTGGCGAAGGAGTGGCAATGAAGACGCATCGGATGGCGCTTTTGGTCGTGGCACGGCAGATGACCCTCGAGACTCGCCAGATGCTGGCGTTGGCGGCGGGGCTGACGCGTCTGGGTCACGAGGTGGACCTCATCGTGCCCCAGGCCCATGAGGAGTTGATCGAAGGTCTGGCCCATGGGGTGCGGCTGGTAGAGCTGGGCGTGCACACTGAGTTGACGGGCGTGCTGGCCCTGACGCGCTATCTGGCGCGTCATCGCCCATGTGTCCTGTTGTCCAGCGGTCTGGAAGCCAACCTCAATGCGCTCAAGGCGCGCCGTCTGGATCGTTGGCGCGTGCCGGTGATTGCGCATCATGCCGTGACACCGGCCAGTGAACTGGTGGTGGCGGGCAGCAAGGCGCGGGGCCTGAGACGCCGGATGGCGCTCAAGTATCCGCATGCGGCACTGGTGCTGGTCGAAAGCGATGAAGCCGGCTGCCAGGCACGTCACGAGGGCGGAATCGAGGCAGCGCGCGTCGTGACGTTGCCGTTGGCCCCTGATGAGGAGACGGGCGCGCTGAGCGAGCATCAATTGATGCAGTGCCTGTCGCTGATGCTGTCAGCAGCCGAGGTCGAGGGCGCGTCACCCTTCTCGTCCCGAAGCTGGCAGGTCAGCAGTGAGGGAGCTGCGGCTGGCCTCGCGCAGCCCTCGTCAACGCTCGATACCTCTGGCGTGGTGAGTCGGCAGGCCACCAGCGCTGATACCGGCGCGTCCGCGCCCCTCATGTCATCCGCCAGTCTGCAGGCCGAACTGGCCAACAGCGGCGCACGAGAATAAGTCTTTCCATGGAACACATTCTGCTCGACCTGCCCAACCTGCTCGTCTGTCTGGTACTGGTGATGGTGGGCTTTCTGCGTGGTTGGGTGACGCGCAATGTCGCGATCATCCTGAGTCTGAGCAGTGCGGTGCCGTACCTGTTGAACAATGTGCTGTTCGATGCCGAGTACATGCCGGACCAGTTCCGCTACTGGGAGCAGGTATTGGCCATGCGCAGCATGGACTGGGGAGCGATGGACCACTCCCTGACCGTCTCGGTCTCGTCGGGATTTCTGGCGCTGTTGCCGTTGCCGCTGGCGGAAACCATCACCAGCCTGGGCTTCTTCAACAAGTTCCTCTATATCGGCGCGCTGATGGTGCTGATTCGCCGCGGCATCATCTCCCACGCGGTACTGCTGTTCGTGCTGTGCTACCCGAGCCTGGTGCTCTACAGCTCACTGAGCCTGCGCGACACCCTGGTCACCGGCTTCATGCTCGGCAGCTTCCTGCTGGCCATCGAACGTCGGCCGATGTGGGCGCTGATCTTCCTGTTGCCGTTATGGATCATCAAGTTCCAGAACGCTCTGATCATGCTGATCTTCCTCGGCATCTACCTCCTCTACGACGTCAGCCGTCAGGGCCTGTCGACCAAGCGATTCTGCTGGTTGCTGGTCGGGCTGGCCGCGAGCGTGCTGGTCATCTATCCGCTGGCGGTGGACCAGATCAACTTCTTCCGCGCGGCCATGTATCTGGAGGATGGCGGCAAGATCGAGGATGTAGAGGTCATTCAGGGCTTCGGGGACTTCGTGGTGACGGGGATCCAAGGCGCGCTCTATTTCCTGATCAAGCCATTGCCCTGGGAAGCCGCCAATGCGCTGCAGTTGATCCAGTCGGGAGAGAACCTGCTGGTGGTCGCCTTCCTTGTCTGGCTGACCCTCAAGTGCTGGCAGGTCCAGCGTGAGAAGACGCTCTTCTGGCTGCTGTATCTGATCGGCGCCTTCACCATCTATGGACTCGTCGTCTTCAACTACGGCACCGCGGTGCGCTATCGCTTCCCGTTCCTGGTCATCTATGTGGTGTGCATGGCGCATGACACAGGGCTGGTGCGGCTGTGGCAGCAGCAACGCCGGCCTGCGTTGCTGGACTGACCTGCTGGACCGAGCCACGACGCCTTTCCTTTCGCGCTGGTGTCGCTTCACGATCGTTTCTCTTGTCGATGGCTCCCCTTATTCAAGGTTTCTCCCCCGGATGCTTCCGGTCGCGCGGGCTCATGCTCGCGCATGTTCTTCTTCGCATGACACGCAAGGAATGCCCCATGCCAACACATGATGCTCAGCCCTCCACGGTGGTGCTGGTCTCCAACTCGTCGTTCTTTCTCTACAACTTCCATCGCGGCGTCATCGAAGGGCTGCGTGACTCGGGGTATCGCGTGGTGTGCCTTGCGCCCACCGATGCGCATAGCGCGTACCTGGTGGACGAGCTCAGGGTCGAGCATCGTGCGCTGGGCATGGAAGGCAAGGGCACCTCGCTGATCGGTGAGGGCAAGAGTCTGCTGGCACTGCTGGGGACATTGCTGAAACTCAAGCCACGCTATGTTCTCAACTTCACCATCAAGGCCAATGTCTATTCGGGACTGGCCTGTCGGCTGCTCAAGATTCCCTATACCAACAACGTCTCGGGGTTGGGCACCGCCTTCATACACGACAGCTGGCTGTTTCGTCGGGTACGGGCGCTGTATGGCTTCGCCAACCGTGGCGCGCGTTGCGTGTTCTTCGAGAACCGCGATGACCAACGCCTGTTCATGCGCCTCGGGCTGCAGAAGTCCACGCCGTCTGTCGTGCTGCCCGGCGCCGGTATCGACCCGCAACGCTTCGCCTTTGCGCCGCAACCGCAGACGCCACCGCTGACCTTCGTGATGGTCGCACGCCTGATCGGCGACAAGGGGGTGCGGGAATACGTGACGGCGGCCGAGCGTCTGCATGAGCGTTATCCGCAGGCACGCTTCTGGTTGATCGGCCCGTCGGGAATCAGCAATCGCACCGCGATCAGCGATGAGGAAATCGCTGCCTGGCGCGAGCGCGGCATATTGCACTACCTGGGCGAACAGCGGGATGTACGCCCCTTCCTGGCCGAGGCCAATGTGCTGGTGCTGCCGTCGTATCGGGAAGGCATGCCGCGCACGGTACTGGAGGCGGCCTCGATGGGGCGTCCGGCGATCGTCAGTGATGTGCCGGGCTGTCGCAGCTCGGTCAATCCCGGCGTCACTGGCTGGCTGTGCGAAGCGGCCAATGTCGAGTCTCTTGAGCAGCAGATGCAGGGCTGTCTGGACATGCCGCATGCGGCATTGATGGAGGCGGGGCAGGCGGCACGCGTGCGTATCGAGCGTGAATTTGATCAGCAGATCGTGGTGCGTGCCTATCTGGGCTGTCTGCAGCACACACTGGATATCGAGTTGCGTAAGTCAGTACTCGCTACCGCCTGAGGCGGGACGCTAACATATTGACACCGTTGGATTTTCGTCAGGAAGATGAAGAAAATCGTTCTCGACAGTTGGGCAAATATCAGGAACTGCTGCTGGATTTAACGCGCATAATGGCCCCGCGAGTGAGAGTGACAGGCGCCTGCCTGGAGAGCTCAATCGGTCGGGACAGTGCTTCTTCTGGCAATGACACACCGCGTGTCGCTGAACAGGCCGTCTCGCTGGAACGCGATCGATCGTCATCAAAGGGAAGGATGCCCGTGAACACCATCAACAGAGAGCAGAATGTCGTCATGAGTGGATATCGTTTCTGCGCCCAATGCGGGGGCGCCAGCGTACATCGCGTAAAACGCCATTGGTGGCAGCGACTGGCCGGCAAGGCGCCGCTCTATCACTGTGAAGACTGCGGCATCATCCATCGCGTCTCGACTGAAGCCATCACTGCCAGCCGGACGAGCCAGCAGGACGCTGAGTCGTCGCACCCGATGGCTGGCCGCTGATCCTGTTGTCAGGTGCCAGCATTGAGCTATTGAGCTATTGAGCTATTGAGCTATTGAGCTATTGAGCTATTGAGCTGAGCCTGGCGCGCCGGCATTGGATTTACCTCTTCATCACCCATGCCGCGGCGCGCGTTATAGGTCCGCCTTGACTCAGTGCGAAGCGTGCCTCTCAAAAGGCGGGATCGGCAAGACGCGTTGAGCTGGCATCTCGCATGATGCCTGGCAGTGTTCGTTCAGCGCTCAGGCCGCTTGCTACTCTTGCTTTTCGAACTCGCTTTTCGAACTCGCTTTCCGTACTAGCTCCCCGTGCCCGCTTACCGCACACGATCCTCTTGCCGTTCTGTCTTGCTGACGCGCTGTCTTGCTGGCGCGTTTTCTTTCTAAATGTGCTGTCTTTCTGACGTACCGTCCGTCTTTCCAAAAAACTGCCTGAGGCATTGTTCTTCATGAAGCGGTAAAGACGTGGTGGCCGCCGCTCGTCTTGCTGTCAGCCGTTTTGCGCGACCGTTCCTGCGCTAGCATTCTGCATTAGCGTTCTGCGCTAGATCGCACCGCTTCATGTCATACCCCCCTATCTCCCGCCATCGACCCGCGTCGGTGGCGGGTTTTTTCTGCGCCGCAGTTGAGCATTTCGATCAAGCAAGGCGATATCTCGCCTGCTGCCGGGTGCCTCGCGGCGAGCATTTCTCTGTGGAGCGCATGAGCCAATGAAGATTCTGTTTGTCGTCGGTAATCTTTCCAGCGACGGAGGCACGGAACGTGTCACATGCGAAATCGCCAGCGGACTGGCGCGCTCGGGTCATGAGGTGATGATCGCGAGTCTGTTCGGGCCAGCGACCAGTTCGTTTTCTCTGGAGGACAGCATCACGACCTGTTGCCTGAATCTGAAGGAAGCCAGAGGCGGGGCCCGACGTTCGCTGGGCATCAGTTCGGCGTTGCTGACCAAGGTCCGTCATCAACAGGCCGATGTGGTGGTGCTGGTGGATTCGATCCTGTTTGCCTTCTGCGCGCCGTGGGCCCCGTTCCAGCGCGCCCGGATCATCTGCTGGGAGCATTTCAATCTCGCCACCGATCATGGTTCACGCCTGCGTTCGGTGGGCCGCTCGACCGCCGTGCGCCTGGCCGATGCCATCGTGGTACTCACCGAGCGGGATGCCGAGGCCTGGCGAGCGCGCTATCGCATCCGCGACAAGGTCGGCGCGATCTGGAATCCGGTACCGCACTTCCCCAAGCCCAGCGAAGAGGACGCAGCGTCGCGTACCGTGCTTGCCGTCGGGCGCCTGACGGAGCAGAAGGGCTTCGATGTGCTGCTGAACGCCTGGCACAAGGTCGTGTCGGTCCACCCTGACTGGCGACTGCGCATCGTCGGCTGGGGCGAAGATGAAAATGACCTCAAGGCCCAGGCATGGACATTGGGCCTGGGTGACAGCGTCGTCTTCGTGGGCCGCACCTCACAGGTGGAAAAGGAGTATCAACGCGCGGCGCTGTACGTGATGAGCTCACGCTGGGAGGGGCTGCCAATGACCCTGCTGGAAGCGCAATCCTTCGGCTTGCCGGTGGTCTCGACAGACTGTGAGACCGGGCCTGCCGAAATCCTGGCCGGCGGCAGCGGCGTGCTGGTGGATGTCGAGGACGATGAGGCACTGGCGCGCGAGATCCGTGATCTGATCACGGATGAAGCCCGCCGCAGCGAGATGTCCCTGCTGGCACGCGACAATGCCGCGCGCTTCGATGCGGACACCCTGTGCGGCGAGTGGCAGCAGCTGCTGGAGCGCCTGACCTCCGGTCGAACCCGCATCGCGGATGCCTCGTGAATCCTCCCAGAGTGTCAAAATCGGGCCGCAGAGCAGGGCGTGATCCACTCTGGTGAGCCTTTGGCTAAACATTCGCTGACCAGGCGCCCAGTCACGCCTGCCAGTGTCACCCCGATATGCTGATGGCCAAAGGCATGGATCACGCGTGGCTCATTGGGTGACGGGCCGATCACCGGCACGGAATCGGGCAGGGTGGGGCGAAAGCCCAGCCAGCGCCGGGCCACCGGGGCGTCAATGCCCAGCACCTTGCGCACCCGGCTTTCCAGATAGTCGAAACGGGCCGGGTTGGCCGGCCCCGCAAGCGAGCTCAGCTCCACGGTGCCGGCCACGCGCAGGCGCGCGCCCTCGGCACTGTGCAGTGGCGTCATGTAGAAGGCGCTTTCCACCGGGCAGGTCGGGCGGTTGAGCGGCGAGTGCTCGAGATCGAATTCGATGTGATAGCCACGCTCGGTATCCAACGGAATCCGGTCGCCGATCTGGCGCGCCAGCTGTGCCGACCAGGCCCCGGCTGCAAGCACCACTCTGTCTGCCATGAGTCGCCGGCCATCGGCGTACTCCAGCAGCATGCCGGAGGCCTGTCGGCTCAGGCGGGTGACCTCGGCGCTGACGATCCGGCCCTCTTCGCGCAGCGGGGTGGCCAGGGTGTCGATGAAGACCTGCGGGTCATCGAGGTGACAGGAGGAGGGGAACAGCACGCCACCCGCGGTGTGGCCTTCCATGGCGGGTTCCAGCGCGATCAGCTCGTCCGCCGTCAGCACCTGCTGGTGGATGCCGAGCTGGTCGCGCAGTCGGATATCGCCCTGTGCGGCCTGCAGGTTCTCGGCCTTGCCGTAGGCATACAGACAGCCCTTGCGCTGAATCATCGCGGCGGCGGCGGGGGCATCGTCCAGCAGCGGCTGGTAGTCCGTGTAGGTATGGCTGAGCAGCTGGGCCAGCATCTCGCTGTTGGCACGAAAGCGAGTGGCGTTGCACTGGCCCATGAAGCGCATCAACCAGGGCGAGAGCCTGGGCAGGCATTTCCAGTCGATGACGAAAGGCGAGTCAGGCGACAGCAGCAGCGAAGGCATGCTGCGCCAGATTTCCGGACGGGCGATGGGCAGGCAGCCGTAATCCGCCAGGGTGCTGGCATTGCCGAAGGAGGTGCCGCTGGCGATGCCTTCGCGTTCGATCATCGTCACCTCGTGGCCGCTGCGCCGCAGCCACAGGGCGCAGGCGACACCCACGGCGCCTGCGCCGATCACCGCCACTTCCGTGTGTTCGCTATCACTCATTGATCGCTCACCTTGTGGTCATCTTGTTGTTATCGAGGTGTTGTCATCCTGGCGTCGATATCGAAGCGTCGTCATCGAGGTATTCGCGCCGCAATGACGCACGCCCCGGGGGGAGGGCCGGGGCGCAGCAGGTGGCCTTTCGAGCATGCCTCGCGCGCGACAGCTCGGCAAGCGCGCTGTCACCGGGCGTGCGTGTCGTACTCAAGCGTTCCGGGCGTGGCGCAATCCAGGCCCTTCAAGACACGCGTTTCAAGATCGGCTCGGCTCCTCGAAGGGCAGCGGGATGTCATCACCGCGCCGGACGGCGAAGACATTCAGCGTCATCGCCACCAGGGCGTAATAGCCCAGCACCCCGATCAGCTCCACCACCACGGTTTCGCCGAACATCGCGACGGCCTCGCCGTACAGGCCATCATCGACGCGCCGCTCGGCGTAGAGCGCGCGGGTGACGCGATAGATCAGCCGCTCATCGTCTTGTTCAAACGCGGGTTCACGCTCCTCGCGCAGCGCCGTGATGACCTCGGGCGCGAGGCCGGCCTGCTCGGCAATCGGCGCGTGAATCTGCCATTCAGCCTGGGATTTCCACCATGCCGCCGTGGTGAGAATCGCCAGCTCGCTGAGGCGCAGCTCAAGGCCGGTGGCGTAGCGGCAGAAGGCTCCGAGGCGCTGGGCATGATTGGCAAGCTCGGGGCTGTGGATCCAGGCCAGGAAGGGGCCGTCCAGATTGCCGCGCGGGCCGCTGAGAATCTCGGCCAGCACCTCGCGCTGAGCCGCGCTCATGCTGGCGTCATCCAGTTCGGTCAGGCGCGATGTGATCGCCATGAAAGTCACTCCATTCAAATCCATTCAAAGATCGTTAGGTAGGCAATGCGCTTGCAGCTGAGCCGTCACAGGCTGGCAAGGGTGGTATCGATGGCTCGCCCCAGCTTGGTGGTGATCTCGTCCAGGTGCGACTCCTGCAGAATGAACGGCGGTGCCAGCAGGATGTGATCGCCCTGGCGGCCATCGAGGGTGCCGCCCATCGGATAGCACATCAGGCCTTCGGCCATGGCGGCCTTCTTGAGTCGCGCATGCAGCTTGAGGGAGGCGTCGAAGGGCTTTCTGGAATCGCGATCCGCCACCAGCTCCAGCCCCTGGAAGAGGCCGCGACCGCGGATGTCGCCGACATGGGGGTGATGCGCGAAGCGCTCGTTCAGGCGCGCCTTGAGCCCCTCGCCGAGGACATTGACACGAGTGAGCAGGTCGCGGGCTTCGATGGTCTGCTGGACTGCCAGCGCCGCGGCACAGGCGGTGGCGTGGCCGATGTAGGTATGGCCGTGCTGGAAGAAGCCGGAGCCATTGGCGATGGCATCACGAATACGCTGGCTGACCAGGGTCGCGCCGATCGGCTGGTAGCCGGCGCCCAGGCCCTTGGCGATGGTGATCAGATCCGCCGTGACGCCTTCCTGCTCGGCGGCGAACAGACTGCCGGTGCGCCCCATGCCGCACATCACCTCGTCGAGAATCAGCAGCACGCCGTAGCGATCACAGACCTCGCGGATGCGTCTGAAGTAGCCCGGCACCGCGGCGACGGCGCCCAGGGTGGCACCGACCACCGGTTCGGCCACGAAGGCCATCACGTTCTCGGCGCCCAGGCGCAGGATTTCCGCCTCAAGTTCCGCGGCAAGACGAATGCCCATCGCCTCGGGCGTCTCGTCGGGCTGCTGGTCCCGATAGGCGTAGCAGGGGCTGACGTGACTGACGTTGATCAGCAGCGGCTCGAATTGCTGACGCCGCCAGGCATTGCCGCCAGTGGCCAGCGCGCCCAGCGTATTGCCGTGATAGCTCTGGCGCCGCGCGATCAGGTGCTTGCGCTGCGGCTGACCGATCTCGACGAAATACTGACGGGCCAGCTTGAGTGCTGCCTCGACCGCTTCCGAGCCGCCGGAGACGAAGTAGACGGAGTCGAGCCCTGCGGGGGCGCGTTCGATGAGGAAGTCGGCCAGCTGCTCCATCGGGTCGCTGGTGAAAAACGAGGTGTGCGCGTAGGCCAGTTGGCTGACCTGGTCCTTGATGGCCTGCGCCACCGCCTCGTCGCTGTGCCCCAGGCATGACACGGCTGCGCCACCGCTGGCATCCAGATAACGGCGACCCTCGCGATCGACGATGTAGGGGCCATCGCCCTTCACGGCGGTGGGATACTCCTGATTGAGGTTGCGATGCAGTACGTGGCTCATGCGGGCTCCGTGGCGGCAGGGGTGCGAAGACGTAATGCAAATATGTAGTGCATTTTCAGTTTGTGCAATAAATAATTGCATATGGTCGCTTGTGCCTTCGGAATCGACCGGCCAGAGATGCTACCGTTGCCGCCATCTGTCCTGTCCCTTGCCAAGGAGGTATCCCATGCCCCCATCCTCCCGAGCCCCCGGGCCCGCATCCCCTGACTCGCCGCCGGAGACCCTGGAGGGGTTGAAGCAGTTGCTGGCGGCGATCGATCGTCGTGAGGTGGAGATTCGTCTCGGCGCGAGTTCCCGGCGCGTGCTGGCGGTGCTGATCGAGTCCCCGCAACGCACGGCGGTATCTTCCATCAGCCAGCTGGCGGAGCTGACCGGCGTGAACGCCTCGACCTTCTCGCGCCTGGCCCAGCGGCTGGGCTACGAGGGCTTCAGCAGGTTTCAGGACGTCTTTCGCCAGGCGGTGACGGATGGCGAGCATTTCTACAGTCAGCAGGCCTCGCAGCTGCTGGCGCGAGACGCCGATAGCAGCGCCATGGCCCAGCTTGCGCGGCTGGGACGTCAGGAGAGCGCCAACATCCTCAGCATGCTGGAGAGGGTGGATGCCGCGGCCTTCGAGGCCGCGACCACCTTGCTGGCCAAGGCGCCGCGCGTGCGCCTGCACGGCATGCGTCAGTTCAATTCCCTGGCACTGTTCATGGCCTATGGGCTGGGCATGCTGCGCCCGGACGTGGCACCGCTGGATGCCAGTCGTCAGGGTGTGGCCGATGCACTGGCCCAGCTGTCGGCCGGTGACGTGCTGGTGGTGGCCAGTTGCTTCCCCTATACCCCAAGCGTGGTGGCCTGCGCCGAGGTGGCGGTCAAGCGTGGTGTCGAGGTGATCGCGCTGACCGATTCGGCCAGCTCTCCGCTGGAGCCGCTGGCGCGTTACAGCTTCCATGTGCCCAATCACAGCCTCTTCTACAGCAACAGCATGAGCGCCTTCATGTTCCTCGCCGAAGGCCTGCTCAGTGAGGTGGCCAGCAAGCTGGGCGATGCGGGTGTGGCTTCACTCAAGCAGCGCGAGGCGATCATCACGGAGTTGGGGGGCGCACGCGGCTGATGTACGCGATGCACTGCACCGAGGGTGAACGCGGTCATGCGCCACGGTGGTGCGGGAGCAGGCCTGCGCAATGCGGCTTCAAGGCGCATGCAGGACCAAAGAGGCATGGAGGGAGATTGGCGTGATTCCTGCAAAACGACTGATATGAAATGACATCCGTCAGGGCAAGGAATTTCCCATGAGCCGCGAGTACCGTTACACCCTGGGCAGTCAGGTCCATCGTTTTGCCAATCTGGCCGAGATGATGGCCAAGGCGACGCCCGCCCGCTCCGGAGATCGTCTTGCTGGCGTGATCGCGGAAACCGCCGAGGAGCGAGTCGTCGCTCAGCTGTGTCTGGCGGAGTTGCCCCTCAAGACCTTCCTCGAAGACGTGCTGATTCCCTACGAACAGGACGACATCACCCGCCTGATCATCGATGAGCATGATCCGGTGGCGTTCCTGCCGATCGCGCATCTCACCGTCGGCGACTTCCGCAACTGGCTGCTGAGTGACCTCGCGACCCCCGCGGTGCTGGCGCAGGTGCGCGCCGGCATTACCCCCGAAATGGCCGCCGCGGTCAGCAAGTTGATGCGCAATCAGGACCTGATTCTGGTCGCGAAGAAGTGCGAGGTGGTCACCGCCTTTCGCAATACCATCGGCAAGAGCGGCCATCTCTCGACCCGCCTGCAGCCCAATCATCCCACCGATGACGTCACCGGCATCGCGGCCAGCATTCTCGATGGCCTGCTCTACGGCAACGGCGACGCCGTGATCGGCATCAACCCGGCCACCGACAACGTGGCTCAGAGCATCAAGCTGATGCGTCTGATGGACGAGGTGATCCAGAAGTACGCGATCCCCACCCAGTCCTGCGTACTGACCCACGTCACCAATACCCTCGAGTGCATCGAGCAGGGTGCCCCGGTGGATCTTGTCTTCCAGTCCATCGGCGGCACCCAGGCCACCAACGAGAGCTTCGGGGTCGAGCTCTCCGTGCTGGCGGAGGCGCAGCAGGCTGCGCTGTCGCTCAAGCGCGGCACGATGGGCGACAACGTGATGTATTTCGAGACCGGCCAGGGCAGTGCGCTGTCCGCCGATGCCCATCACGGCCTGGACCAGCAGACCTGCGAGGCGCGCGCCTATGCGGTGGCGCGCAAGTACTCGCCGCTGCTGGTGAATACCGTGGTTGGCTTCATCGGCCCCGAGTACCTGTTCAATGGCAAGGAGATCATCCGCGCCGGCCTCGAGGACCACTTCTGCGGCAAGCTGCTGGGCCTGCCGATGGGCTGCGACATCTGCTACACCAATCATGCCGATGCCGATCAGAACGACATGGATACCCTGCTGACGCTGCTCGGGGTGGCGGGCTGCAACTTCATCATGGGCATCCCCGGCTCGGATGACATCATGCTCAATTATCAGACCACCTCCTTCCACGATGCTCTCTATGCACGGCGGGTGCTGGGCCTGGGACCGGCACCGGAATTCGCCGCCTGGCTCGAGGAGATGCAGATCTTCACCGATGTCGCCACCCAGACACTGCCGAGCGAGATGCCCGACCGCTTCGCCAATTCACTGCGTCAGGTGACAGGAGGTGACGCATGAACCCTGACCAGCCCTCTGCTGACGCGGTCTCGCGCAGCCTCGAACCCGATGCCATCGTCACGCCCAATCCCTGGCAGCGGCTTGGCCAGTTCACGGATGCGCGCATCGGCCTTGGCCGTGCCGGCATCAGCCTGCCAACCAATCGTTCGCTGGAATTCCAGCTGGCGCACGCCCGCGCCCAGGACGCCGTCCACCTGCCGCTGGAGATTCCTCGACTGATCGAGGACCTCAATCAGCTCGCGGCGCTCGAGCATGCTCCGCAGATCCAGCGACTGCACAGTCGCGCCGTGGATCGCACCACCTACCTGCAGCGCCCCGATTACGGGCGGCGTCTCGATGAGGATTCGCGTCAGCAGCTGTCCGCCCTCGATGCCCAGCCTGCCGATCTGGCCATCGTGGTTGTCGATGGGCTCTCGTCTCTGGCGGTGCAGAACAATGCCGCGCCCTTCATCGCCGCATTGCTGGAATCGCTTGCCGAAGACGGGCCGGATGCCTGGTCCTTGGCGCCGATCAGCGTGGTGGAGCAGGGGCGGGTCGCGATCGGCGATGAAGTCGGTGAGCTGCTCAAGGCCCGTGCAGTGCTGGTGATGGTCGGCGAGCGTCCCGGCCTCAGCTCTCCGGACAGCCTCGGGCTCTATCTGACCTGGCAGCCGCGCGTCGGCCTGAGCGATGCCAGCCGCAACTGCATCTCCAACGTGCGCCCGGCAGGGCTCGACTTCGCCATGGCCGCCCAGCGTCTGCACTACCTGCTGCGTGAGGCACGCAAGCTCGGCCTCACCGGTGTGGGCCTCAAGGACAGAAGCGGCGAGACGGCGCTGGAAGGCGGCACCGGTATCCAGAACTTCCTGCTGTCCTGATGGGACGGCAGCGCAGCAGCGGGAAACTCCCGATCCAACAATGACAAATGCCTGAGGCATACAAGGCGGCACCATGACTCGCGACACGAAACACGGCACGAATGAGCAGGACTATCTGGCCAGGCGCCAATTGAAGAAAGGGACGGCAGGCTGGGTCCTGCTGGCGGGCCTCGGGGTCTCCTACGTGATTTCCGGCGATTTCGCCGGCTGGAATTTCGGCATCGGCGAGGCGGGCTGGGGCGGCTTCGCGATCGCCGCTCTCTTGATGGGCATCATGTACCTGGCACTCGTGCTGTCGCTTGCCGAAATGTCAGCGGCCATTCCGGCCGCCGGCGGCGGTTACAGCTTCGCCCGCCAGGCGATGGGGCCGGCAGGCGGCTACCTCACCGGTCTTGCCGTGCTGATCGAATATGCGCTGGCCCCCGCGGCCATCGTCATCTTCATCGGCAGCGCGGTGGAATCGTTGCTGGGCATCAATGGCCCGATCATCTACGCCATCTTCTATCTGGTGTTCATCGGCATCCACTTGGCGGGGGTCGGCGAGGCGCTCAAGGTGATGATGGTGATCAGCGGCCTGGCCGTGTTCGCGATCATCGCCACCGCCGTCGCGCTGATCGGCGACTTCGACAGCAGTCGCCTGTTCGACATCGCACCCACCGATGCCTGGGGGGCCAGCGACTTCATGCCCAATGGCTGGTATGGCATCTGGGCGGCGCTGCCCTTCGGCATGTGGCTGTTTCTGGCCGTGGAAGGGGTGCCGCTGGCGGCGGAGGAATCGCGCAATCCGGCCCGTGATGTCCCGCGCGGCATCATCGGCGCCATGCTGTTTCTGATGTTCACCGCCGTGCTGGTCGTCTTCCTGCTGGCCGGTGCCGCGGGGGCCGAGGCAATCGGCAGCAGCGCCGTGCCGCTGGTGGATGCCCTCAAGGCCACCGGCAGCGAGGGCCTGGCGACACTGGTCAATGTGCTGGCCCTGGCGGGGCTGGTGGCGTCGTTCTTCTCGATCATCTATGGCTACAGCCGTCTGGTCTTCGCGCTGTCGCGGGCCGGGTATCTGCCCAAGACGCTGTCGCTGACCAGCAAGCGCAAGGCGCCGACCTGGGCGCTGGTGGTGCCGGGCATCTTCGGGTTCCTGGTCTCGCTGACCGGCGAGGGCGATCTGATCCTGGGCATGGCGGTGGTGGGGGCGACAGTTTCCTACGCGCTGATGGCGGCCAGCCACATCCTGTTGCGCCTGCGTCAACCGGCGCTGGCACGTCCCTATCGCACGCCGGGCGGCATCGTGACGTCTGCCATCGCGCTGGTGCTCTCGCTGATCGCGCTGACCGGGGTCTATGCCTTCGATCCGCGTGCCTTCAATTACACCCTGGTGCTGTTCGTGGTGGGCATCGCCTACTACGCCATCTTCAGCCGTCATCGGCTGGTGGCGAAGACCGCCGAGGAGGAGTTCGCGCTGGTGGCGAATGCCGAGAGTGACCTGGCGGCCAGCTGATCCGCTCAATCAGCTCAATCAGTTCAGGTAGCAAAGACGACAACGCCCGCCATGGCTGACCATGGCGGGCGTTGTCGTGACTGGCGGGCTTGGATCCGCTCAATTCAGCTCAGTTCAGCTCATTTCTGATCAGTTCTGATCAGAACGGATACTGCGCCAGGAATTGCTGGGCGGCCGCGGCGGGATCTTCGGCACTGCACAGCGCCGAGACGACGGCGAGGCCGTCGGTGCCGCTGGTCAAGACTTCGCCGGCATTGGCCAGCGAGATGCCGCCGATGGCGACCGTCGGCAGCGGGCTTGAGCGCACGAGCTGCGTGAGTCCCTCGATGCCCAGCGGTGCGGCATGATCCGGCTTGGTCGGGGTGGCATGCACCGGGCCGAGGCCGAGGTAGTCGATGCGCTCGACATCGACGGCCTTGAGCTGCTCAAGCGTCTGGACCGACAGGCCGATCAAGGCGTCCTCGCCGAGACGGCGACGCGCCTCGACCGGGTCGCCATCGCTCTGACCGATGTGCAGGCCATCGGCGCCACTGGCCAGCGCGACCTCGATGCGGTCATTGATGATCAGCGGCACCTCGTACTCGTCCAGCAGCGCCTTGAGGCGGATGGCCTGGGCGATCATCTCCTCGTCGCTGGCGTGCTTGTCGCGCAGCTGCACGACACTGACGCCGCCGCGCACGGCGGCCATCACGGTGGCTTCCAGGCCGCGCTCTGCGCACAGCGCGGGGTCGGTGACCAGGTAAAGGGATAGATCAAGTGACATCGGTCAGCTCCAGACGAGAGGCTAGCGGGGTGGAATCGGCGTCGAGAGTATACAGGGCATCCATGAAGCGTGGCACGAAGCTACCCGGGCCTTGCGCCGACTGGCCCGCCGTCTCACCGGCCTCGGCGTAACAGGCCAGCGCGGCGGCGGTGGCGTGCAGGGTGTCGTCATGCCCGGCGAGGGAGGCGGCGAGGAAGGCGGCGACCACGCTGCTCAGCGCGCAGCCCATGGCAGTGACGCGGCCCATCAGCGCATGACCACCCTGCACCGTGATTTGCCGCTGGCCATCGGTGACGACATCGACACCACCGGTCATCGCCACCACGCAGTTCTGCGCGCGTGCCAGGGCGACGGCGGCCCGACTGGCGCGCTCCAGCGCATCCTCGCCGTCATCGCCGCTGTCCACGCCGCGACCCTGATTCATCTCACCGGCCAGCGCCAGCACTTCGGAGGCATTGGCGCGAATCACGCTGGGACGATATTCCAGCAGCGCGCGGCACGCATACTGGCGCAGGCTGGAGGCGCCGATGCCGACGGGGTCCAGCACCCAGGGTTTGCCATCGCGGTGGGCGCACATCGCGGCCAGCTGCATGGCCTCGATCCAGCTGGGTGACAGGGTGCCGATATTGATCGACAGCGCCGCACTGATGGCGGAGATCTCCTGAATTTCCTGCTGCGCATGCGCCATCAGCGGCGAGGCACCGATGGCCAGCAGGGTATTGGCGGTCGGCGTCATCGCGACATGATTGGTGATGTTGTGCACCAGCGGCGTGGTCTGGCGCAGGTGATTCAGCAGGCTGCCGGGAGAAAGGGATGACGATGGGGTCATGGGATCTCGTGACTGGAGAAAGGAAGCATCAGCGCTCGAGAGTAAAAGCTGGCGCTGAAAGGTCAAGTGGCAAGGTCCGGCGCTGACGGTGGTGTGACGTGCTAGCTCCCTGTCATCTATCAAGAGTCGCGCAAAGGATAATAAATAATATCGTGGTTCTATAAACCTTGACGACAAGCCCATAAGATACAGTCTCTTACGGTCTTTTGTGTACGAGTCATCAGTCAAGGGTCACGCAGTGATACGGATAGGTCAGCGCGGTAGCGTCAGCAATACGAGCAGCAGTCACCTGGATATCGCTGGCAACAGCAGCACAAGCAGCACGAGCAGCACGAGCTACAACAGCAAGCCCCCGCGCGGCTGGCAGCCGTCTGGCGGTTCTCGGCTTGAGCGCATCGCCAGAAGGGTAGTGATGGCAATGACAGTGCCCGTGCTGCTGGGCGCTGCGGCCAGCAGTCAGGCGGATGCGGTGATCGCCAGCTGGAATCTGAAGCATGCCGGCTGGAACAACGGCAAGCATCTCGAGCAGGTCGCGGCGGTGGCGAGCCATATGGACCTGATCGGCCTGCAGGAGGTGATGAAGGAGGAGGTTGTCAGCGAGCTCGAGCAGCAGCTTGAGGCGCTGACCGGCGATGAGTGGGATAGCCTGGTCAGCCATGCGGTCGGGCGCAGCACCTATACCGAGCGTTACGCCTATCTGTACCGCGACAAGTCGATCGCCTATCAGGGCGGAGCTGCCGTCTATCTCGACCCCGAGGATGTGTTCTCGCGCGAGCCGCTGCTGGCCACCTTCGTCGAGAAGGACAGCGGGCGGGCCTTCAGCGCCGCCAACGTGCATATCGTCTACGGCGACAGCAAGGCGGATCGAGCGCCGGAAATCCGTGCGCTGGCGGATATCTACGACCTGATGAAGGAAATCTCGCCCGGCACTCCGGCGATCATCATGGGCGACTTCAACATGGCACCGACCGAGCCTGCGTGGGGAGACCTGCGGACCCTCGGCCTGCGCCCGCTGATCACCGAGGGCGCGACGACGCTCTCCAAGACCGATGGCCGCTATGCCTCGCTCTACGACAACATCTGGTATGTGCCGAGCGAATGGCCCAGCGCCAGCGGCGATGTGTTCCGCTTCCCGGACTATCTGGGTATCAGTCATGAGGCGGCGCGTGCCGATGTCTCCGATCACGCCCCGATCTATCTGTCGGTGACCGGCGAGACACTGGCGTTGCTGCCGCTGGACGGCGGCCAGCCGCAGGCGGCGGGTACAGAGGTGGCCAGTCGTGCATCCAACGCCTCCAGTTCGGCGAGTCAGACCTGTATCGACCTCAATACCGCCAACGCCGATCAGCTGGATCGCCTGCCCAATATCGGGCCGGCACGCGCCGCCGATATCATCCGTCAGCGTCCGTGGAGTTCCAGCGGTCAACTGACCCGCATCAGCGGCATCGGCAAGGGTACGCTCAGCGAGATCGTCGCCAGCGGCATGCTGTGCAGCTGAGCTGTTTTTAGAGCGGGTCTGTTCTGAACAGGTCAGTCTGAATAGGTCTGGTCTGAACTGATCAGGCCTGAGCCTGAAGAGATCAGTCTCGGTCTCACTCGAAAATGACGAAGCCAGCCATCACGGGGATAGCGTGATGGCTGGCTTCGTTGCCTTGAGGCGGGCAGGCCGTCTTCCTGGTGCCGTCTGAGGTCAGCTCAGATACTTCTCGAACCAGGCAAGGGTTCTGTCCCAGGCGAGCTTGGCGGCCTGCTCGTCATAGCGCGGGGTGGAGTCGTTGTGGAAGCCGTGGTGGGTGTCCGGGTAGATGTAGGCCTCATAGACCTTGTCGTGTTCCTTCAGCGCGGCTTCATAGGCGGGCCAGCCGGCATTGACGCGCTCATCGTGCTCCGCATAGTGCAGCAACAGCGGGGCCTTGATGGCGGCGACTTCCTCGGCGCGCGGCTGGCGGCCATAGAAGGGCACGGCACAGGCAAGCTCCGGATAGGCCACGGCGGCGGCATTGGAGACGCCCCCGCCGTAGCAGAAGCCGGTGATGCCGATCTTGCCGGTGGTGCGGTCCTCGCTCATCAGGTAATCGATGGCGGCGAAGAAGTCGTTCATCAGCTTTTCAGGATCTACCTGTGCCTGCAGCTCCTTGCCCCTGGGGTCATTGCCCGGATAGCCGCCCACCGAGCTCAGCCCATCCGGGGCCAGCGCGATATAGCCGGCCTTGGCCACGCGGCGCGCCACGTCCTCGATATAGGGGTTGAGGCCACGATTCTCATGCACCACCACCACGCCCGGCAGCGGGCCGCTGGCCTTGGCGGGCTTCACCAGATAGGCGCGCACCTCGCCGTGGCCCTCGGGGGACGGGTAGGTGATGTATTCGGCGACGATATCGGGGTCCGTGAACTCGACCTGGGAAGCCAGCGCGTAGTCGGGGCTCAAGCTTGCCAGAATCGAGGTGGCCGTCATGCCCGCAACGGCAAAGGCCGCCGCGCGATCCAGAAACTGGCGGCGAGTGATGTTGCCATGCACATATCCGTCGTACAGCTCCAGCAACTCGGGAGCAAAATCCTTTGCAGTGAGGCGGGCCATGTCAGACTCCTGGGCAAGAGAAGGGGCGAGCGAGTCTTGAACATAGCAACCCACCATGACGCTACCAAGTTTTTGCCGGCCTGTTCACCGAGTCTGTCATTTTCCGGGTATGTCATTGGCTGTGTCAGGTATTTGCCGAGTCAGGTATTTGCCGAAGCGTGCGTGAGCCGGACGTGAGCCGGATTTGAACAGGGCAGGCGTGAGCAGGGCGGGTGTGGGAAGCACTGGTGTAGGAAGGTCTGGCGGCACCGCCTGGCTGGGTTGAATGGACGTGAGCCGAGTCGCGCATATCGCCAGTCGCGACCGTGCGCATTGTGACTGCAGGCGTCAATCATTATCATCTGCGCATGATTCATGCTGATAGCCGAGCTGCCTGGCGGCTCCGGTGGGCCCTGATGCATGGAAGTTCACTTCCTCCTCCTAGTGGCAGACCTTGCTGGTGATTGAAAAAAGTCCGATGTCTCCCCCCGCGCACGCTCAGGCCTCAGCGCCTGAGTCGTCGCCTACGCTCGCCCAGCAATACCGGCGCTTCGCCTGGAAACGTGTGGTGATTCTCGCCGCGCTGGGCCTGGCACTGCTGTTGGCCATCCTTGGCGACATCATGACCGGCCCTGCCGATCTCGCGCTGTCTGATCTGCTGGGCGAACTCATCAATCCCGGCTCGCACGGGCCGATCAATGAAGCCATCGTCTGGCAGATTCGCCTGCCGACGGCGGTGATGGCGGCGCTGGTCGGTGCATCTCTGGGGCTTGCGGGCGCCGAGATGCAGACCGTGCTCAACAACGCCCTGGCCAGCCCCTTCACACTGGGCGTGGGCGCCGCGGCGACACTTGGTGCCTCGCTGGTCATCATCCTGGATGTCGCCTTGCCGGGGCTGCCGCCCAGCTACACCATCGCGCTGATGGCCTTCGTGTTCGCGGCGCTGTCGATTCTGGCCATCGATGCCGTGGCCTCGCTGTATGGCGCCAGTCGCGAAGTCATCGTGCTGTTCGGCATCGCGCTGGTCTTCGTGCTCAACGCCGTCAATGCGCTGGTGCAGTTCGTGGCCCGTCCCGATGCGCTACAACAGCTGGTGTTCTGGACCATGGGCAGCCTGTCGGAAGCCTCGTGGGAGCGAGTCGCGATCATCGCAAGCGTCTTGGTCGTCTGCCTGCCCTTCGCCATGCGGCGTGCCTGGGCGCTGACAGCGCTGCGTGCCGGCGAAGACCATGCACGCAGCTTCGGCGTGCCGGTCACCCGCCTGCGTCGCACGGCGCTGTTGCGCGTCAGCCTGCTGGCGGCAGTGGCAGTGGCCTTTGTCGGCACCATCGGCTTCATCGGTCTGGTCGGGCCGCACATGGCGCGTCTGGCGCTGGGGGAAGACCATCGCTTCTATCTGCCCGGCAGTGCGCTGGCGGGGGCGCTGGCGCTGTCCCTGGCCGCGACGGCCAGTGAGTCGCTGGTACCCGGACTGGTGCTGCCGGTGGGGATCGTGACCTCGTTGATCGGTATCCCCTGTTTCCTCGCCTTGCTGCTCGGTCAGCGCAGGGGGCAGGGATGAGCCATCACGTCTTTGATTCGCAAGCATCCTTGAGGATCTCGCAGCTGACCACCGGCTATCAGCGGCGCATGATCTTCGATCAACTCGATCTGCCACCGCTGCCGGCGGGCTCACTGGTCGGTGTGCTCGGGCCGAATGCGGTTGGCAAGTCGACCTTCCTCAAGGCGATTGCCGGCATGCGTCCGGCCAAGGGCGACATCCACCTCGGCGAGCTGGCGCTGTCGTCGCTGCACGGGGCGAATCGCATGCGCCATGTCGGCTACCTGCCGCAGACGCTGCCGCAGCCGACCAGTCTGGTCGCCTATGAAGCCGTGGCCAGCGCCTGTCGTGCGGCGCGTGCCGAACTGAGCCGCGAGGCCACGGATTCGCTGGTCGAGCAGGTCTTCGCGCGCCTGTCGCTGCATTCGCTGGCCTTCCGGCGCATGGACACGCTCTCCGGTGGCCAGCGTCAGATGGTCGGCCTCGCCCAGGCGCTGGTGCGCCAGCCGCAACTGCTGCTGCTGGATGAGCCGACCAGTGCGCTGGACCTGCGCTGGCAGCTGGCCTTGATCGAAGGCGTGCGCGGTGTGGTGCAGGAGCAGCAGGCCATCTGTCTGATCGCGCTGCATGACATCAATCTGGCGCTGCGTTTCTGCGATCAGATCATCCTGTTCGCGCCCTCCGGCCTGCTGGCCACCGGGGCCCCGCGGGAGGTGATCACCGCCGAGCATCTACGTGAGGCCTATGGCATCGAGGCGCGGATCGAGAGCTGCTCGCTGGGCCATCCGGTAGTGCTCACCGACCGCGTCGCCGATTCGGCCCACGCCGACATTGGCCATATCACGCGCGATGTCGGAGCCAGACGATGATGGCGGTGCGCAAGACTGAGCCCAGAAGCGAGCCCAGAAGACTGGCAGGCGCTTGCCTGCTGGCACTCGCCACTGTCTTCGCTGGCGCCTTCTCGAACGCACCGGGCAACCTTGCCCATGCCGCCGAGCCGGTCGCCAAGGGGCAGACCCAGGCCAGCTTTCCGCGTCAGGTCACGGATCTCGCCGGGCGCGAGGTGACGCTTGCGGCCTCACCGCAGCGCATCTTCCTGGCCCAGCCGCGCCAGCTGTATGCGCTGCTGACGCTGCTGGATGCGCCGCTTGAGCGCATCGTCGGCTGGGCCTACCCCCTGGCGGTGTTTGATCCCGCGATGACCGAGCGTCTCGAAGCGCGCTGGCCACAACTGGCCACGCTGCCAGCGCTGAGTCGCGCCTCGACCCCGAGCCTCGAGGGCGAGGCCCTGCTGGCGCTGACGCCGGACCTGGTGCTGTTCGATCTCTCCCAGCGTTCACGTATCGAAGGCTCGCCGCTGGCGGCGCTGCTGGACGAGGTCGGCACTCCCTACCTGTATGTCGAGTTCAATCATCATCCGCTGCTGGATGCTCCGGTCAGCGTGCGCCTGCTGGGCGAGGTGCTCGGCGTCGAGGCGCGTGCCCGCGAGGTGGATGACACCATCGCGGCGCATCTGGCGCTGATTGACGAACGTCTGGCGACGATAGCCGAACGGCCGCATGTGCTGATCAACATCGCACCGGGCGTGAAGGTGGATTGCTGTCGTACCAATCTGCACAACGGCGTGGCGGACCTGGTCACGCGGGCTGGCGGGCGCAATCTGGCCGCTGAACTGGCGCCGGTCAGCGGTGCCACCCTCAGCAAGGAGTGGGTGCTGGCACACCCGCCCGAGGCGATTCTCAATACCGGCGGCCAGTGGGCCAAGGGCGATGGACTGCGTGCCGGCATCGGCATCTCGGGGGAGGATATCCAGCACGACCTGGAACGCATGGTGCAGACACTGCCCGGCTGGCAGTCGCTGGATGCCGTCAAGCAGGGCCGGGTGATGGCGCTGTGGCATGGCTTCCACCAGGGGCCCTATGCCATCGTCGCGCTGGAGGCCATCGCGCGCTGGCTGCACCCAGAGACCTTTGGCGACCTCGACCCCATGTCCACCTTTGCCTACCTGATGAATGACCCGACGCTGTCGCGCAGCAGCGGCCACTTCTGGGGCCAGCTGGCGCTTGAGGCGCCTGACACGCCCCAATGAGCTGATCGGGGCTGGTGCCTGCAGGTGCTCGGGGACGGAAGTCGTATTTTCTACTTGAGGCTTTCCTGAAACGATGGGGCGACGTTGTCATCGTCCCATGATGTTATCGCTCGGCGTAGTCATCGCCCGACGATGGCATCGCCCGAGGGTGTCATCGCCTGATGAAGACATCGGGCCAGCGACGGGAGGCCGCATGTCAGAGCAGGATGACCGCAAGCCCACAGCGACGGTCAGCCCGGTGCGCAGTGCGCAGCTGGTGGCAATCGTCCTGGCGCTGATCGAGCTGTTCCAGGGAGATTGGCAGGGCGCCCTGCTGCTGGGCGGGATAGGTTGGGTGATCGGGCTTTTCAAGCATCCGCGCTGATAGGCGGCGCGAGTGGTACGTCTTTTCCGTGACAGGAAATCAGGGGGTAATGTGGCCAAGACACGCATGGTGACCCAGTTCGGCATGGGCACCTCCATTCGCAGCCAGAACTACACCGAGGCGGCGGCACGTGGCATCCGCGATGCCCTGTGGCACAACTCGCTCAACGTGGCGGACGCCTTCGGCTTCCCCAAGGAGGCGATGCTGATCGAGGTCGAGATCGGCGTGCAGCAGCCCGACAAGGTCGACAGTGATGCCCTGCTGGGCATCTTTCCCTACGGTCAGCCCAGTGTGCGCGTGGTCAAGGGCGGGCTGGACGTCGCCAAGCCGGATGGCAGCGGGGTCAGCGTGATCGCCAATGTCGCCATCATCGTGTCATTCGACATGGCGGCCACCGGCGTGGCGGCCGCCGGCGCGGCGCCCACTTCTTCCACGGCCGGGCAGTCGGCAGGAGGTCAGTCATGAGCGAGCAACGCATCATTCTCGAGATGGGCACCGGCAATGACCTCTATGGCATGGACTACACCAAGGCCGCCTGCCGTGCGGTGCATGACGCCCTGCATCATTCCTCCATCGTGATGTTCCAGTCACTCGGCATCGATCACCACCAGATGCGCGTCGAGGTCACCATCGCGGTGCAGGAGCCGGACGCCGTGGATACGGACGCGGTGGCGCGCGAGCTTCCCCGTGGGCGCGCCGAGGTGACGGTGGTGCAGGGTGGCCTCAATGTGCATGACGAGGCCAGTGGCCAGACGCATGTCATCGCCTCGGCCGCCATCGCCGCCATGCTCGATATCGACCACGACGCCTGGCAGCTGTGTCAGCCGTAGGCAATGCGCGAGCGCGCTGACTGAGGTCGTGCCGACCAACGAAGAAAGCCCCCGTGCGTCAGTGACGCACGGGGGCTTTGCGGTACAGACCAGGTGGCGCAGGCGCTGATTACAGCGAGCTGATGCGCAGCACCGGCTTGACGGTCAGGCCTGATTTCGAATCCGCGAAGGCCTGTTCGATGTCATCGAAGTCATACATCTGGATCAGCTTGTCGAAGGGGAAGCGGCCTTCCTTGTAGTAGCCGACCAGACGCGGGATGAAGACGCGCGGCACGGCGTCGCCTTCGATCACGCCGATCATCGACTTGCCTTCCGCCATCAGGTCGTGGTGCACGTCCAGGGTCACATCGTGGGTCAGGCCGACGATGGCAGAGGTGCCCAGCGGACGCAGCACCTGCAGGGAGCTGCGCACCAGCATCGGTACGCCGGTGGTCTCGAGGGAGAATTCGCTGCCGCCATCGGTGATGCGCTTGATCTCGCCGACCAGGTCCTCGGTCTTGCCGTTGACGCTGTGGGTCGCGCCCAGCTCATGGGCCAGCTCCAGACGGCTCTCGTGCAGGTCGACCGCGATGATGTTCTTGCAGCCGGCGATTTTGGCCGCCATCACGGCACTCAGGCCCACGGCGCCACAACCGAACACGACGAGACTGTCACCGAAGCCCGGCTTGAGGCGATTGAGGATGGTGCCGGCGCCAGTCTGGATGCCGCAACCCAGCGGGCCCAGCAGGGCGAGATCGACATCGCTGTCGACCTTGACGGCATTGCGCTCGCTGACCACGGCGTGTGTGGCGAAGGACGACTGGCCGAAGAAGGTGGCGACGTCATGGCCGTCACAGCTCAGACGCTTGCCGCCATCATCCATCACGCCGCCGAAGTTGAGCTCACCGCCACGCTCGCAGACGGTCGGGTGTCCGGTCAGGCAGTGGCTGCAATGACTACAGTGCGCGAAGGACAGCACCACATGGTCGCCCACTTCCATGTCGCGGACATTGTCACCGATCTGCTCGACCACGCCGGCACCTTCATGGCCGAGCACGATCGGATAAGGGGCGATGCCCAGGTCGCGTGCGGCGGCATCGGTATGGCAGACCCCGGTGGCCACGACACGTACCAGAATCTCGTCACCCTTGGGGGACGCCAGTTCGACGTCCTTGAGGTCAAAGGGCTGGCCTTGGGTGGCGGTGACGGCGGCGCGAATTTTCATGGTGCTGATCCCTTTGATGATCGAGTGATGGCGTAGCGGCAACCTTCAGGGGCGTCGTTGGGCGGCGTGCCGTTCGGGGCTGCTCTCTTGACTGCTTCAGGGCTGTCGCAAGTCGTTCAGGACTGTCTAGCCTCGTTCAGGACTGTCTAGCCTCGTTCAGGACTGTCGCAAGGCGCTCAGGGCTGCTGGGTCGTGACATGGGCGATCACTGACATGCCGATGCGTACCTTGTCGAAGTCGGGCTGGTTCGGGTCGAACACGATCTTGACCGGCATGCGCTGGGTGATCTTGGTGAAGTTGCCGGTGGCGTTCTCGCTGGCCACGGCCGAGAAGGCGCTGCTGGAGGCCGGTGCGATGCTGTCGACATGGCCAGTGAAGGTCTTGCCCGGCAGGCTATCCAGCGTCATCTCGACCGGTTGGCCCGGCTCCATCTCGGCCATCTGGGTCTCGAGATAGTTGGCGACGACATAGGCTTCCTTGTGCGGCACGATGGCCAGCAGCGAATCACCCGGTTGCACGTAGGCGCCGACACGCAGTGAGCGCTGGGTGACGATGCCATCCTTCGGCGCACGAATGACGGTATAGCCGGTGTTCAGCTCTGCCTGCTCGAGCGCTGCACGTGAGCGTTCGACCTCGGCCAGGGCTTCCACGCGCTGGGCTTCAAGGACGCCGATCTGCTTTTCCGCCGAGCGCTGAGCCGCCTGGGCCTGCACGAGATTGGCTTCCCAGATGCCCTGCTGTTCATCGGCCTTTTCCTTGTCCTGCTGGGAGGCGGCGTTGGTCATGCGCAGGCTGCGGTAACGCTTGGCATCATTGCGCGCATAACGCAGCGAGGCCTGGGTGGACTTCACCTCGGCGATGGACTGCTGGACGACGGCGTGCTGACGCTCGATGTTGGCATCCAGGTCACCGACCGCTGCCTGCTGGGCAGCGAGATCGGCCTGGGCGGAGTGCAGGGAGGCCTGGTAATCGCGGTCATCCAGCGTGGCCAGGATCTGGCCTTCCTTGACCACTTCGTTGTCCTCCACCAGCACCTTGTCGATCTGGCCTGCGACGCGTGTGGTCACCATCACGCTATCGGCGCGCACATAGGCATTGTTGGTGGCTTCGCGGCCATCGTGGCCCTTCCAGTAGAGGCCCGCGTAGGTCGCGACCAGCAGGAGCGCCAGAACGCTCAACAGTAGGGTGGTACGTGTCTTGTTCATGTCGGTGTCGTATCTCGTCGTCTATGTCGAAGAAGGGGGGGAGTGGCTGAATCCTGGCTGGCGGGCAGCCGCCGGCTTTGTCTGTGTCTATGCCCCGGAGGGTTGTGCTTGAGGGAGCTGAGACTGAGGGGGCTGAGACTGAGAGCGCTGTGCTGGCTCTGGTTGAGGTGCCGGTGCCGGCGCCGGTTGGGGCGGATAGGCGCGGATCGGCAGCACCATGACCAGTATCAGCAGCGCCACCACGAAGGGGATGATGGCGAGGTAGGCATCCGCATAGCTCATCACGGAGGCCTGCTCGGAGATGCGCGTGGTGATATCGCTTGCCGCATCGACCTGGATGAGTCCGGCGGGCTGATTGCCCTGCAGGCCGAGTGCCTCGCCCAGGCGAGTGGTGTGCAGGGCTTCACGCGTGACGAGGAAGCTTCCGTAGACCGTGGAGGCCACCACCGTGAACAGGGCGCGCAGCGAGTTGACCATCGCGGTGGCGAACGGCCCTTCCAGCGGGCTGAGCGCCCCGGTGGCATTCATCAGCAGCGGTACCACCACCATCGGCTGGCCCAGGGTGTTGAGCACCTCGATGAGATAGAAGTTGTCGCGATTCCAGTCGCTGGTGAGCTGCGAGCCCAGCAGGCAGCTGATCAGGATCAACACCAGGCCCGTGGCCATCACGTAGCGGCTGTCGACGCTCTTGCGATTGATCAGCGTCGCCACCAGCGGTGCCAGCAGCAGCTGCGGCAGGGCCATGGTCAACATGACCGGGAACAGCTGCATGGGGCGATAGCCTTGCACTTCCCCCAGGAAGGCGGCGGGAATGGTGCCGGCGGCCAGGGTCAGGAACATGAAGGTACACAGGGTGATGATGCCGAAGGCAAAGTTGCGGCGTGCCAGCAGCTGCAGCTTGTAGAGCGGCATCGGGTGGAACCACTCATGGATCAGGAAGGTCACGAAGACCAGCCCGCCCGTGGTCAGCAGGGCGACGATCAACGGCGAGTTGCCCCAGTCGAGTCGCTCACCCTGGGTCATGCCGGCGACCAGCGCGCACAGGGCGGTGACGCCCAGCAAGGCACCGAGCCAGTCGAACTGCTTGCAGCGTTCCAGCTTGAGCGGGTCCTGCGGCAGGCCCCAGGAGACCAGTGCGGCGGCGAGAAGGCATACCGGCGCGGTTTCCCAGAACACCAGATTCCAGTCGCCCAGGTCGCCATAGAGAGCGGCCAGCGGTGCCGACAGATAAGGGCCGAAGGTGGCCGTCATCGCATAGGCCGACAGACCATAGAGCTTGCTGTGCCACGGCAGGAAGCGCAGCGCCGACATCATCAGCAGCGGCAGGATGCTGCCGGATGCCAGGCCCTGGGCAACGCGCAGCCCCGCCATCAGCGGAAAGCTGTCGGCCAGTGGCACCAGCAGCGAGAACAGGGCCAGTGACAGGCAGGCACCGATCGCGAAGCGGCGCAGGCTGAAGGTGACGGCCAGCCAGCCGGCGAGCAGCATCATCGAGACTTCCGCCGCGCTGTAGAGGGTGGTCAGCCAGCTGCCCTCATCGTGGGAGAAACCGAAGTGTCCGACCACATCCGTCAGGACGGTCTGCGTGACACGCTCTCCCACACCGGACATCAGCGATGCGAGCAGAATGCCCACAAGACCGAGTGCGAGTCGTAGATTGAAGGGTTGAGGAGCGGCCACTGTAGAGTTCCCGTTTTGAGGTGAAGCGCTAGACACCTTGGGTGTCTCGTTATGCGGTACACTGTACCACTTGGTGGTTTCGTTAGGCAAGTAGTTAGCTTGTTAAGGAGTTGTGTCTGTGTCCACAAGAGAAGGTAGTGGCGTGCAGGTCGTGGCCAGGGTGGCGGCGATTCTCAAGAGTCTGGAAGGCAGTGAGCAGGGCATGAGCCTGGGGGAGATCGCCGCCAGGAACGATCTGCCGCGCTCGACCGTCAAGCGGCTGGTCGATGCGCTGGCCCAGGAAGACCTGCTGGAAATCCACGGCCATGGCGGGATACGGCTCGGCTCTGCGCTGATGCGGCTGGCGCGCCATAGCCAGCTCGACATCACCACGCATGCCAAGTCGTTTCTGGAGGCGTTGAGCGGCACCACCGAGGAAACGGTGGTGCTCTGCAGTCTGAGCGGCAACGAGCTGCTGATACTGCACTCGGTGTTGTCGCCGCTGCCGCTGCGGGTATCGCCGATGGCCGGCAATTTCCTGTCATTGCATGCGACAGCCAGCGGCAAGGTGCTGCTCTCGCATCTCGAGGACGAGCAGGTGGAGCGCCTGCTGGGGACGGATCTCACGGCCTACACGAACAACACCCTTGCGATGCCGGCACTGCTGACGCAACTAGCCGAGGTGCGTCGCACCGGCATCGGCCATGATGAGGACGAGCATATGCAGGGAGTTGGCGCGATCGGAATCGGCCTGGAGACCAGCCAGGGCCATTACTCCGTGTCCGTGGTCGGCCCCTCGTGGCGCATCAGCGAGCGCAGGGCGGAGATTCAGGCCGCGCTGCAGGCGACCCGTGACGAGATGCTCAAGGCCTTCCGTTCACTCAAGTGAGGGCGTCCCGCCAAGGCAGCAAGGCTGCCATGTGCGGCGGCTGATCGAACGGCGAGATGGTGGAGAGGGCGAACAGGAAGGCAGGCACAGCAACGCCGCTCACCCGAATGGGCGAGCGGCGTTTATTTACGAGGCAGCACTCAGAGACAGAGCTGAGAAACTGAGCTTGGAAAGAGAGTTTGGAAAGAGAGTCTAGAAAGAGAGCTCAGAGGCCAGTGCTCGCTCAGGCCTCTCTGGCCGCGATCAGCTGGTCCGCCAGGGTCATCAGCTCCGCGGCGATGAAGTCCGGGGTCGGGACATTCTCGGCGGGCAGCACGGCATTGTGCGGGCGCGTCAGCAGGGCGCCCTGCATCCCGGCGGCCTGGGCACCGATGGTGTCCCACACATGGCAGGCGATCATGCACATGTCGGCCAGTTCGACGTCGAGCTGCTCGGCGACATGCTGATAGGTGGCCGGTGCCGGCTTGAACTGCTTGACGCTGTCGACGCTGAAATGCTGCTCGAAGGCCTCGCTGATACCGGCCTTCTCCAGCGGCTTCGGGGAGGCGCCTGCGGGGGAATTGGTCAGCGTCACCAGACGAAAACCAGCCTGCTTGAGGCGCTCAAGCGCCGGGGCGACATCGGGATGGGCCGGCATCTCGGCCATGCGCGACTTGAGCTCCTCGATATCGTCATCCGCGAGTCTGACCTGATGGATGTCGGCGACCATCTTGAGGGTGCCCACGCCGAGCGCCCCGAAAGGGGTATAGCGTTGTGAGAGCGTCATGGTCTGCGAGTACAGCACCAGCTGTGCGAACCATTCGCGCAACACGCTTTCATCACCGAACACGCGTGAGAACAACGGCGAGAGAGTGGTGATGTCGAGCAGTGTCTCGTTGACGTCGAATACCAGTACGTCGGGAAAGGTCGTGTCAGACATGATGACTCCTGGGGTGATATTTCAGACATGCAGTGGGCGCGAAGCGAGGTAGCCGACCGACGGGTAGCGTCAGGGGGGCAGTGCCAGCGGATCAGCGCCAGGGAATCAGCGCTGGCAAGCCCGCGTCACTTTCTTCATGACGCAAGACTACCCGTTGTTGAGCGATTGCTCAAATCATGGCCGTTGGCAGTGTGATGACGCCGGTCAAAGGTCTGGAATGGCACCGGCAGTCTCAGCGCCAGACGGCGGTCGATATTTTCATGATCAAATGTTGTACAAACATTGAATTTACGCCATATTGCGTCGCAGAAGGGCTGAAAAAACCAAGAAAACAGCAGGGGTAAGGGACAATGAGCAATATCGCTATCTGGATGGGGCTTGGCTTGGCCGTCACCTTTGTGCTGTTGGCGACTGGCGTCTTTGACAAGCTACTGACCCGTATCGAGCAGGATGATTCGGCGCGCAAGATGAAATGATCTGCTGGCGGTGACAGCCGAAGGGATTCACGTAAAACCCACCCTCCAGGGTGGGTTTTTTCATGCCCGTTTGGCGACAGAACCTGCAGGACATGCGCGCCTTGCGGTTTCGCGAGTCTGAAGCCGGCACGTCATCGGTCAGCGAATGTAGTCTTGCGTATCGCTGTGTAATCATGGAGAAGTGATTTGCTATCGGGGTGTTCGTCGTGGTCATGGTGACTGGCGAGTCGCGATGAGATCAACGTGCTGAACACGCCAGCAAGTTACCACTGGTTAACGTTTCGAGAAATGTCGCCCACAAGTGAGAGTTGTACAGATATCACATCATGGATAGTGTGAGTTCAGCGGGTTTTACAGAGTATGAGGGATGTTCACACCCGTAATGGTTACCTGAACGCGTGTGATCATTGCCGTGAATTCAATCAGTGTGGCTCCAGGGAATCGAATCATGGATGAGAAAGCCAACGCCGTTCTGTCCTGCCCGGTATGTAACTGCCTGAGCATGGATTACCAATATCATGAGCGCTCTGATGATTACCTGGTGCACTGTGGTGAGTGTGCCGAGTTCATCGGCACCTGGTCGTTGTTGCAACGTGAGCTTGCAGTGCAGAAGGCACGGATTGCCTTGCTCAGTCCGGAACTCGCCAGTCAGAGTCTTTACCGTCGTGTGCGCAGCATGCCCGTCATCCACTGAGGCGTGAGCGGGTGGGCTTTTAGTGAGCTCGCCCAACGAAAGTCATCGTGTGTTGCTCTCGAGGTTCCTGTCGGGATGTCTCGAGCATGAATGTCAGATACAGCAAGGCCCCGCCATGGCGGGGCCTTGCTGTATCTGACGTCTGCGGCCGTGCTCAGTTCTGGTAGGCACCGGCGGCGTAGGTCATTTCATAGCTGTGGCTATAGACCTCGAGGATATTGCCGAACGGGTCTTCCATGTAGACCATGCGGAACGGCTTCTCACCCGGGAAGTACTCGCGTACCGGCATGCGCTGCTTGCCGCCGGCGGCGACGATGCGCTCGGCCAGACCTTCGACGTCGGGGTCCTGGACGCAGAAGTGGAAGATGCCGGTCTTCCAGTACTCGAAGTTGTTTTCCGGCGTCTCGTGGTTCGGGAATTCGAAGATCTCGACACCGATACGGTCGCCGGTGGACAGGTGGGCGATGCGGAAGCTGCCCCAGCCCGGACCGAAGACATCGCTGCACATCACGCCGATGGCGGAGTCATCTTCGGTGATGGTGGTCGGCTCCATCACCACGTACCAGCCCAGCACTTCGGTGTAGAACTTGACCGCGGCTTCCACATCACCGACGGACAGGCCGATGTGGGAGAAGGTACGCGGATACGGTGTGTTCTTTTCGTTGCTCATGAGTCACCTCGATATGTGAGTCGTGAAGGAAATGGCTCGGTCACTGCCTGCGTGACGTTGGAAGCCATCTTGGGCGTCATGAGCAATAATGAAAACTACGTAGCTGTTATGATAATGATAAGACTTTCTTATTGCGGTAGGGGTTCACCGTCGCAGTCTTGCTGATGCTACTCCTCTGACGCTGACTTCCTGACTCTGCCCCCTGATCCTTCCAGCCCCCAGGAGCTTGAATGCTGCAACCCCAATGGCTACGCACCTTTCGCACCCTGGTGAGTGTCGGCAACTTCACGCGCACCGCAGAGCGGCTCGATCTGACCCAGGCCGCCGTCAGTCAGCATGTGCGCCAGCTGGAAACCCGACTTGGCACGCTGTTGATCCGTCATCCGCGCAAGATCGAACTGACGCCGGCCGGCCATGCTCTGCTGGATTTCGCGCGTGAGATGGAAACCGCCGAGCAGCGCCTGACCCTGCGGCTGGCGGGCAATGAAGACAGTCATGGCGACATTCGGCTGATCACGCCGGGCAGCATTGGCCTGGCGATCTATCCGCGCTTGCTGGCGCTTCAGCAGGAGTCGCCGGGCCTCAATGTCCACCATCGCTTCGCGCCGACGCGCGAGGTGGTGGAGGCCGTGCTGGAGAATCGCTTCGAGCTGGGGATCGTCACGCTCAAGCCGGATGACCCGCGCCTGAGCGTGACGGAGTGGGCGCGTGAGCCCCTTGAGCTGGTGGTGCCGGCGGGAGTCGAGATCCATGACTGGGGGGATCTCGAGACACTGGGCTTCATTGATCACCCGGATGGTCAGGACATGGCCTCGCGCCTGTTGAGTCGGCGCTTCCCGGGCAATCCGGGCATCAGCTCACTGCCGCGCAGTGGCTCCACCAACCAGATCAGCCTGATTCTGGAGCCGGTCGCCCGTGGGTTGGGCTTCAGCGTCGTGCCGCGCCATGCCCGCGAGGCCTTCCCTGATCATCAGGCCATCCGGGTGGTGCCACCGCCTGAGGGCAGCACGGAGGTGGTCGATACCCTATGGTTGCTCACGCGAGCGGAATGGCCGCTCTCGGCGCGCGCCAGACGGGTGTTGGAGTATCTGAAGGTGGCGCTGTAGCGCGCCGAGGCATTGACGCTCAGACCTCGGCGCTCAGGCATCGGCGCTCAGACCTCGACGCCGGGCATCAGCGCTCAGACCTCGACACTCAGGCAGCGACGCCTGGCATCAGCGCACTGATCAGCTTATGGAGCAGTTCATGAAACAGTTCATGGAGCAGCTTACGGCTGGCTCAGCGCGTAGACCTGTGCCGTCAGGGTGCTGCCATCTTCCAGCGTGATCGTGGCCGGCTGGCGAAGGTATTCGCTGCCTTCGAAATCATCCAGCGCCTGCCAGTGATCGGCCAGGTTGTCGGAGGAGAAGACGTGACCGCGGATGGTGTCGCCCGCCTCATCCAGTCTCAGCCCCGGAAAGCCCATCTCAGCCCCCCAGCCAGCTGCCTCCAGGCGGCCCTTGAGGGTGCCGGGTGTCCAGCTGCCGCCAATGTCGAGCATGACGTGTTCGTTGGGGCCGCCCGGGCCGAGGGTGCCGTAGATGAATAGATGCTGCATGGGAGTCTCTGTCGTTCGTCGGGGGAGAAGCCTGTCTCGGCGGCGCGCGCCGGACGGAGCGAGGGCTTGCGGCCGTTCACGGCTGCCTTGAGGTAGGCCCCGGAATCTCGAGGCCGGAAAATTCGCGTGTCAGCCAGCGGGTGATCGGTTGGATCACGGCACTGTTGGGATGGCGGACACTCATGCGATAGCCGTGGCGGTCCCGCGAGATATGCGGCGTCAGGGCGATCAGCGAGCCGTTGTCGAGCAGGTCCTGGATGACGTGGCTCCAGCCCAGCGCGACGCCCTGATGATTGACGGCAGCATTGAGCGTCAGCGGAAAGTTGTTGTAGGGGAAGGCCTTGTCGAGGCGCGGCACCGGCAGCCCCGCGTGGCGACACCAGGTGGCCCAGTCCAGCCAGCGGGTATCGCGCATGTCCAGATGCAGCAGGGTGATGCGCGACAGCGCTTCGGCATCCAGCCCCTTCTCGAGCCCATGACGTCGGGCGTAGTCCGGGGAGCAGACCGGGAAGGCGCGCTCCGCGACCACCAGCGTATCGCGATGATCGCCCGTCAGCGGCGGGCCGAAGCGGATCGCGATGTCGGCCTGCTGCATCTGCGGGTCTTCATCGCGATCGATCGGCAGCAGCGTGAAGTGACAGTCGGGAAAGTCCTGTTCCAGCCGCTCCAGGCGTGGGCGCAGCCAGACATGCGCGAAACCGGCGCCCGCGGCGATGGTGATGCGCGGCGTCGGCTTGTGCACCTTGCGACGTGCTTCCGTGACGGCGCTGCATACCTTGCCAAGTCCGCCTGCCAGTTCGGCATGGAAGCTCTCGCCGTAGTGGTTGAGGATCAGCCGGCCGCCCTGGCGATCGAACAGCGGATGGCCCAGGTGCTCCTCCAGCGCGCGGATGCGCTGGGAGATGGTGGGCTGGGTGGTATCCAGCTCACTGGCGGCGGCCGTCATCGACCCCAGGCGGACCGTCACGTCAAAGGCGACCAGCCCGCGCAGGGAGGGCAGGTCATCCAGAGGGCTTGCGCTTTCCAGCGGCGCTGGGGAGCTTGTCTTTCGGGCCGGCACGAGAGTCCTCACTGTGATGCGCTGTCGCGGCGCTCCTGTCGTACTGTTTTGGCCTGGATGATGGCCTGGCTGATGGCTCGGGAGATTGCCTGGATGAGGCATGAGAAGGCATCAGCCAAGGATCACCGGATACGAACAGGAGTGCCGCCTTGTATAGGCGGCACTTATACGCGACGCAGCGAATGACATCAACGCTCAGCCCGGCGGATCAGGCCATGAGGTCGCAACGGATCCTGACCAGCGTCGCATCGGATCCTGATCGATGGCGTTGCTGGTCCTGATTGACGCGCCGCCGATATCAGTCGGTGTCGCGCTCGGCAATCCGCGCATGCCAGGCGGCAATGCTCTCTTCAGGATACTCGGCGTGATGAGCATCACGCGCTTCGTGCGCGACTTCCACCCAGTTGCCCTTGCTGTCGAGCATGATGTGGACATGTTCCGGCGGCACGGGCAGCGGGGTGTCGATCGCCCCCGCCTGAGGATGGATCAGCTCCGGCCAGCGGGCATCGTAGAGCCACAGCGCACTGCCGCAGCGCTTGCAGAAGTGGCGTTCCGCCGGACTTTCGACCCCGTCAGTCACCGCGTGATAGATGGAGAGGTTGTCCCGGCCTTCCACCTGCAGGGTGTTGGCATCGCCCGCCAGGTTGATCGCGTAGCCACCGCTGCCCGCCGTCTTGCGACAGATCGAGCAATAGCAGCGCTGATACGGATAGGGGTGCGGCGATTCGAGCTGGAATGTGACGGCCTTGCAGTGGCAGGAACCTTCAAGCTGCATGAGGAATCTCCCTTGTGATGCATGAATGAGGACGCTGGCGCTGACTGGCCATGCATCGCCCGAAGGGCAATGTTACTCCATCCGGGCGTAAGGCGGCGGGCCGCCATTCATCACTTGCCACGATCAATCCATCACTAGCCACGATCCATCCATCTCTTGCCACGAGCCAGCAATCGCTATCCGTGCCACTCGTGAGTCTCACTGCGGCAGGGCGTAGACATAGGCCTCGAGTTCACGGTTGTCATCGAGAATGACGGTGGTGACGGTGCGCTGATAGATGGGACCCTCGAAGTCATCGAGGGCATCCCAATGCTCGGGCAATTGCGCCGAGGAGAACACGTGGCCGCGTATCACCTGGCCCGTGTTGTCGACGACCAGCCCCGGGAAGTTGTGCTCATCGCCGTGATCGGTGTTTTCCAGTCGGCCGCGTAGATAGGCCGAGCTCCATTCGCCATCGATATTGGCGATGATATGTTCGTTGAGGCCGCCGGGGCCCAGTGGACCGTAGATGAAGAGATGTTCCATGCGTCTGCCTGTCGGGTTGGGGAAGGGGGGATGATCCGCGAGGGAAAGACGGCCGTACCGGCACCGCCTTCATTGACGTTGACGTTAGCCAATGATGATGAAGGTTGAGTGGCGAGGTTCAACCCCTTGTTGACGTGAAGCACTCAACGCAACGCCCACAAACCAGATTGCCCCCACTGGGCGGGCCAGTGGGGGCAATGGTCAAGCGGGGGAGCCGAGCAGGTCCGGCGCGTTTCACGCACCCGCCTTCACATGCTCAGACGCGGCTGTCGAAACCGCCGGCCGGCTCTTCGCCGATCACGTCCGGATCGAAGGGCTTGCGCGCGAAGACGCGACGCAGTGCCGGTTCGAAGTGCTCCAGCGGCGGGGTCGGGTAGTTGGGATCGAAGGCCGCCTGATCATAACGCTCGCAGAAATCCACGCACTTCTGATACCAGGGGTGGTCCTTGTAGATCTCGCGCTCGTTGCGGTCCTCGCCGTAGAAGTGACCGTAGTAGAACTTCTGGAACAGGCCATGGTGATGGATGATCCAGGTCACTTCGGCACGCACGTACGGGCGAATGATGGCGGCGGCCAGCTGCGAGTGATTGTAGGGCGCCAGCTCATCGCCGAGATCATGCAGCAGGGTGGCGACGACCAGGTCGTCATCGGCGCCATCGGCCTCTGCGCGCGCCGCCGACTGCAGGGAATGCTCCAGACGGCTGACCTTGTAGCCGCTCAGGCCATCATCGAGCTTGCGCAGGGCAAGCTTGAGGCGCTCCACCAGCCCTTCATTGAACTGGTCTTCAAGACGCTCGAGCAACGCATAGTCTTCTGCGGTGCCGTCCTTCATCTGGGTGAATGAAACCTGATCCATTACGCCATTTCCTCACGGTTTTCTTGTTGTGCCTGCTGCTGACGCTGACGCATCAGGGTAGTGGCGAAGCGCTCACGCGGGCCATCGCTGTCCATGTAGCAGCCCTGCAGGTGGCGGTGCCCCTCATTGGTGTCGAACGCCGTACGGCCATGCAGCACGCGGGTGTTGTCGAACATCATCAGCTCTCCGGATTCGAGTTGGAAGCGAATCTCGTTGGCCGGGTCCTGGAACAGCTGCCCCAGACGCTGGCGGGCCTGATGGTAGCGGCGAGTGTTTTCCAGCGACATGTGCGGCAGGTGATCGAGGCGCGGGCTGTAGTTGACGCCGATGGGCTCACCATCGGAGTTCTCGCGAATCACGCAGCGACGCGTGGTCAGCTCGGTACCGGCGTCCAGGAAGCGGAAGCCGACCGGCGTGGTGCGCAGCAGTTCATAGCCTTCCGGCATCTCGGCCTTGAGCTGCTTGAGCGCATTGAGGCTGTCGACCAGCGTGGACAGGCCACCGGTGGTCTCGTTGACCAGGCAATGCAGCATCTGGATGCCCGGCACCGGATCACGATACGGGTTGTCGGTGTGCGGCCCGAGCGCCACGCTGCGGTAGGCCAGGTCATTGCCCGTCGGGCGCGAGTACACCTCGAAGTAGCTGCCGAAGTTGGTGTCCTTCACGTAGCCGAAGTGACCGGCCACTTCCAGAATGCGCTCCGGATCGGTCGGTACGTTCTGCACGATGATGTAGCCAAAGCGCAGATAGGCCTTCAATGCCTTCTGGAAGTCCTCATTGTTGCCCATCTTCTCCCAGTCGACGCGCTGCGCCTGCTGATCGATGCTCGCATCCCAGCTCTCGGGCTTGGGGAACGGCGTGATGCCCTGCAGTTCATGCGCCAGCATGGTGAGGTCATACACCTCGCAATGCCCGTCACTGAAGGTGAATTCCACGTGCGTCTCATCGACCGGGCGCGCCGCGGTCAGCTCGAGGTTGACGTCGATGGCATGCGAATCGAACAGACGCTGGGTGGTCACCTCATCGAGCTGCTCCGGGTCCTGGGTGCGCTCGCGCAGCCACAGCGGGCTGACCGGCTCCAGGCCTTCGGCGGTGATCAGGTTCAGTGACAGCGGCGACTCGCTCAGGGTCAGCGGCAGCGCATCGGACAGGGCATTGGTCAGGGACATGCAGGCATCTCTCCATTAGCACGGTTGTATATCGTGGCCATTATGGGAGCGAGGCATGGGACCTAAGTAGGGGGTGAGTGTTATCGGAGGGTATGCATTTTTCTTATGGGGTGGATGGAACCCGAGGAAATGGCCCGTGAAGCGTACTGGTGAATTGATACAAGGATTCAGTGATGTTCACTTCGAGCCGTTGCAGGGAACAGTCAACTGACTTGCCTGTTTCCTGCAGTGCGCTGCAGTGGAGGTGAGCTCTGAAAAGTTGTTCGTTTCGGTGTGTAGTTTCAGAGATTTCTGGTACTGACTTCGGTCAGACCTGATGGGCCTTTCCGCTTGCAGGTGCTCAGGCTCTGCTGAGCCCCGACACCATCCTTGAGCCATACCGACAACGAGCGCTGCCAACGGGCTGTCGCTCGGCCTCTTGTCGTGTGACAGGTGGTCTTGTCTCCCTGAACTTTTGAAGTTTCACTCGTATAGCCCTCCATGGCATCTCAAGAAAACTGATAGCGGGCGAAGAGTGGCATGAAAGAAGGCCCGGGGCCTTCGCCCCGCACCTCAAGCCTGTGGAGATTTATCCTTGCGCTCGCAGTTCGCTCGCTGCTCCAGCTGTTCCAGCGTTTCTTCATTCAATCCCAGGTTCTGCACGTATTGCCAAAGGGGGAGGCCGAGTGCGCGAGCACGTTGCTCCAGTATCGACTTGGTGGCTTGATCGATATTGGCGCGGGTCAGGTGATGCCGTGACTTGTAGCGGTATGCCCGAATACTGTCCCGTGCGCGGCGCCAGTCTTCATCGCAGGCCCAAGCGTTGACCCAAGCAACCAGCTCTTCCCCTTGCCAGACTTTCTGGAGTGCAGACAGTGCGTCCTTGCGCTCTTCGCAGATGGGCAAGCCCTGGAAGTAGCGAACGTACAGCGGCACCTCATCCCAAGGTGGTGGAGTCTTGTTCATTGTCATATGGGCCAGCCGCCGCGGCTGACCCATCCTCCCTGACAGTGGTGATTACGCGCTGATGTAGTCGCTGGCAAAGGTCTGCAGGGTAGATTTCAGATCACGTGCATCGATAGCGGCGCCGATGGAACGGAACTTCCAGTCGTTGCCATGACGATAGACGCTGCCCAGGATCATGCTGACGCGGCCGGAGAAGGATTTGTCGTTGGACACATCGAACTTGGCGAACACGTCGCCTTGGCCAGCGCGACCATTGTGGATACGGGCGTTGGCGAACGGGATGGCGTCGAACTTCTGCTGACTGAAGGAATTCAGCACCACCGCCAGGTGATTGACTTCCTTCGGCACGCGCATCAGGTCAATCTGGATGACTTCGTTGTCCTTGCCGTCATCGCCACCGGTGTCGCCGGTACGGTCATCGCCACTGTGCTTGATGGAGCCACACTTGGACTTGAGGTTGCCGAAGTAGACGATGTCCGTGCTCTTGCCGTTGGCATCGAACATGCCGATTGAGGCATCCAGGTCCACGGCAACGTTCTTCTTGCCGAAGAAGCCCTTCTTTTCGATCGCGCCCCAGTTCACGCCGATCTCGATGTAATCGAGCTTCGTGCCGTCATCCTTGGCGAGGCTGATGCGCTGACCCTTGGAAAGATTGATAGCCATGAGTGTCTGTTTCCTTTGCTGTATTGCGCGCCTGAGGCGGCAGTGGAAGAAGAGGCCGCCGCCGGCGGCCCCGGTGAATCAGCTGAAGAGCTTTCCGAACAGGCCTTTCTTCGCGCCGGCATCGGGAATATTGGCGAAGCGCTTGGTGATGTTGTTCTTCGCGTTGTACTTGGCTGCCTGACTCGCCTGAGCGCCCTTGAACACGGCAGGGCCGTTCAGGTTCAGGTCGATCGACGTGCCGTGCCAGGACAACCAGGCGGTGTTTTCGGTGCCAGGGCTGGCGGTCTTGCCGGACGGGGCCAGAATGACTTCGTCCTCGGTGACGATGGCGTAGCCGATCACGTAGGTGTAGATCCCGTCGACATTGGCACCGGGGTCCTTGGTGAAGTCGTATTCACAGACCACCTTCTGGCTGCCAAAGCTCATGGTCATGCGCGGGCGCAGGGTGGCCACGGCCACGGCGCCATTGGCCAGCGCGGAGTAGACGCTGAAGCACAGCGCGACCGGGCCGCCCATGCGCTTGGCAATGTCGCGGGCGACGGTGATGCGCTCCTCGCCCGGCGCATCGAGGCTGGCGCTCTGCACGTCACCATGGTGTTTCACGAACGGCAGTTCGGTCAGGCTGCCCGGGTAGGCACCGTCCACCAGATACTGCAGCTCATCCGGCATGAGGATGGAGCAACGGAGGTCCAGATCATCGTTGTCCTGGCCATCGCCGTTATCTGTCCACTGGGCTTGTACGAGTAGCTCGTTGCTGCCCTTGGTCAGGTCGATCGTGGCCGTTTCGTCTGCCTTGCTCAGATTGATCATGTTCAGTCCTTGTCAGCTAATGGCCTTCAGCTTCAGGGAGGACACGCGGCGTGCCCACCCTCCGTGACACGTCTTCTCGAGCATCTGTCCTTCATGTCGGAAGACGGCGGCGTCCGCATGCAGCAGGGCGTTCGCCTGATCTTGCTGGCGGGAGAGCGCACGGGTGAAGTGCGCTTCCACGACGTCAATCTGCGTCGGGTGAATGCAGGTCTTGGCGTAGAAGCCCCACGCAATGTCCTGGGCCAGTTCGCGCCCCAGCGTTTCCGGCTCATCGATCAGGTCACACACCGGTGCTGCCAGCTCGTACCCGGCAGGGCGGAAGGTGGTGACGATGCGCTCCAGGGTGCCGCGCAGCGGGGTGTCATAGACGGTCTGCCCCGGTTGACGCTTGATTCCCAGGGTGCCCAGCAAGTCGTTGGCGCCGATACGCAGCGCGATGACCGGGTTATGAAGCTTCTGGAGGGCGCACAGGACAGCATCGGCACCGGTGTCGCGGAACATGGCAGCCGTCTCGAGGGTCGGCATGACCGCCAGCTTCGGCGCATGATCCAGCACGGCCTGCCATTCGCCGGCGGTCTGGCCATCGAATTTCGGGATCACGACACCATCCAGGCGAGCCATGGCCTCGGGGGCCGCCAGCAGGGTGGCCAGTACGGCCGGTGAGCGGGGGCGCACGAAGCGCAGGTGCGGGACATCGTGGGGAGCCGCCTTCAATGCCTTGAGCAGGCGGTGCACGGCCCATGTCACATCGCTTTCGGCCACGGCATCTTCGGTGCAGATGATCAGCGAGCGAGCATGGTGGCAGCCCTCACGCAGAATGCTGTCGAGCTGCTTGTGCGTCGCCGGCACGTAGAGTGAGGCGCCGAGTGATCCATAGAGGCAGTCAGTCATGCGCCACCTCATGCGTCATGGCCTTGATCAGCGCGCAGGCGTGGAAGGGCATCTCGGGGCGCACGGCGACCGGGACGGATTTTTCCGCTGCCAGCAACATCAGGTGCTCGACGTCGGGGTGCTGGGTATCGCGCACCATCAGCAGGGCCGGGACACGGCGCAGCATCACGCGGGTCGCTTCGGCAATGCCTGGCTTGATGTGATTGATGTCGTCGACGGCGTAATCCTTGCGGATCTGCTTGAGCATCTCGCCCATGAGGGTCTGTTGACGCAGGCGCTCATTCTCGGCGATCGCCATTTCATCCGGCGTCGTGAATTCCCCGAGATGGGCCGCAACGCGCTCGATGAAGGCCTGGGACTGGTCATGCTCCGCCAGTTCGTCATAGACCACGCAGCCATGGAACGCGCCTGACGGCACCTGATCATTGAGCACCGAGCGCGACACGAGGCCGGAGACGGTCGCATTCAGGATGCCTGACGGGATCGCATAGTCCTCGTAGGTCGCCGCGTAGTCCGCGGTTCCCCCGATATCCGAGACCACGGCCAGTCGCGCCGGGACCGTGCTCTTGTGCCGGGCCTTGCGGTTGGCGTTGTAGCGGTTGATGTCGCGCTTGAGCTCGCCGGTGATGACCCCCTTGGCGGTCCAGGCATCCACGAACACGATCCGGCGCGCGGCCACGCCCACCTCATCCAGCAGGTAGTCCAGCGCGGCATGGTCGATGCCCCGGTCACGGATGATCGACACGCTGTAATGCTCGGCGGCCTGGCCTTCATGGTCGACCAGCGCGCGGCGCAGCAGCGCGCCCACCGGGGTGCCGGCCCGCACGAGGCTGATCAGCACCAGCGGCTCGTCACTGCGGCCGTAATCCAGCAGCAGTTGGACCGCCAGCTGGCGGACTTCACTGGCCAGACGCGGCGCATAACGCTCACACAGCGTCTCGAACAGGGTCAGGTAGTCGGCACTCGGTGCCGGCTCGCGATGAATCATCTCGCTGTAGTGGGCTTCTCCCGACTGGATGCGGCGTTCCTTCTCCTCGACCGAGAGGAACTGACCCTCGATCGGTGTCAGCAGGAAACGGCAATCGGCAGGCTGGTATGAGCCATGCAACGGTGCTGTGGGGGCCATCGTCGTCATTGGGCGAGTTCCTTGAGCTGATGCCAGATCTGGCTACGGGTCGGGATCACCGCCATGTCGCTGGCGGCCATGAATTTCAGGTCGGACAGGCTGTCACCCAGCGCGATCACGGTGTCCTGGGGTTGCCGCTGCAGCACATGCTCCAGCAGGTAGTCGCAGGTCGCGGCCTTGCAGGTGTAGCTGGGGCGCAGGGCGGCATTGCGCGCATTGCGATGCAGTGACAGGTCGTGCGCCTCTGCCACGGCCACCAGGCGGTCATGCAAGCCCGGCGGCAGGAAGTCGGGGGCCTTGATCGACAGGTAGACCGGCACCTCGAGGTCACTCAGCTCTCGCAGGCTCAGCGTGGTCGCCGGGAATTCCTCGGCCACCACAGCGGCCAGCGCCTGGCGAGCCAGCCCGATGTTGCGCTTGGCGGTGTCCAGCTCGCTGGCCAGCCGTGACTGCCATTGCGGTATCACCTGCCCATGCTGCAGCAGCAGGGCACCATGGCTGACCACCGAGTACTCGGCGTCAAAGTCGAGACTCACCCGATCCAGCGCATAGCTGGTACGCCCGGTGACCGGCACGATGATGTCGGCCTCGGCGCGGAACATGTTCCACAGACGCTGTTGCTGAGGGGTCTGGTAAGAGAGCGGTCTGCCCTCACCATCCACGGCTACCATCCGGGCGCGCTCGGCACCGGTGGGCAGGGAGCGCTCGCTGGCGAACAGGGTGTCGTCCAGGTCGGTGAGTACGATCAGGCGTCCTGACATCACGCGTTCTCCTCGACCTTGGCGCTGATGGTGCGGCTATAGGCCCAGTGCGCGCTGGTAAGGGCGGCATGCATCGCGGGCTCACCGGTGCCGCTGAAGGCCAGCGGATGGCGTTTGGCGTCCGGGTTGTAGAGGAAGTGGCGCTTGCCGTCGCGGCCGCTCTGACCAAGGGCCGGCATGTCGAGCTTGGCGGCAATATCATCCCCGACGGCTATCGGGGAGCGAGTCGAGCTCTGGAAGCGCACGTCATGGCCCAGGGACTCAAGTGCCAGGGCGAGACGGAAGGGCGCATCCAGGTATTCGCCCATGCCATACACGGCCAGCGGGCCCGTGGTCTCGGGATCGCGATTCAGCTCTGAGTAAAGCGCCTGGCACTCGCGTATACCCGCTGGCCACGGCTCATCGTCGAGACCGAGTACCTTGCCGAACAGACCATCCTGCTCGATGGGCAGGGGGGCGGTCGGGCGGCCTTCAGCGACCAGCGTCGCGCAGAAGTCGGTATCTACATGTTCGGGCAGCTCGGCCCGGTAGTCGGGATCGGGAGTGAAGGTGAAGGTGCCGGCCATCAGCTGGACGAAATGCACCTCGACATGTGACGGCAATTCCGCCAGCAGGGCGGCACGGGCCTCATCGGTCAGCCAGCTCACCAACGACACGATGTGCAGGTCCGTGACATGGACCAGCAGCTCGGTATTCAGCAGCTCTCGGGCCAGTTGGGCGAGCGTCTTGCCGGTCGAGATTTCATCGTCCACCAGCACGAGGTCACGGGACTCGGCCGCCAGCGCCGCAGACTCATCATTCAGGTGAGCGATGTGCATGGTGTCGGCGTGGGAGTGCGCCTCGCGAATGCGCAGCCACGGCTTCGGCACCAGAAAACGCGTGGTGTGCTGGTACACGGCCAGCGTCGTGCGGCGACCGAGATGCCGGGCTACGCCCGCTCCGAGGCCAATGGCGGTTTCCGCCATGCCCACCACGAAGGGGATCTTGCCGGCCAGGCAGAGGGTGTCCGCCAGCTCGGCATGAATAGCATCCATCTTGGACGGCAGGACAGGCACATGCTTGCCCAGCACCCTGGAGACGAAGAGGTAGCCCCGGCGCGGGTTGAGTCGAGACGCGAATGTCAGCAGCTCGTCGAGTCGCTCCGCTCCCTCAGTGAGTGACAGGTCCAAACGCCCGGCGGCAATGTCGATCTGCTTGGTGAGTGTCGAGGATGTCATTCGTCCATTTCCTGATAAGAAGGTGAGGTCGCGACTCTTTTTGCACGAGAGCGAGGTTTGCGACTTTTTCTTGCGTGCAGCGACGATAAATTGTGCGTCACGCTGCCGCGCTATCACGGCGTCGGAGTCTCTGGAAAGTTCGCTTGATGCCGATGGTCATGAGGTAGACGCACCAGCCAGAGATGCTGAGAGCGGCCACCAGAACCAGTTGGAACGACGTTGTAAGTCGGCCAAACAAGCTTTCCAGAAGCATCCAGATCGGGATGGCCAAGGCCATGGGGATGACCAGCACGTGCCACAGCATTTCCGTGCGGCTGAGTCGCGCGCGATACCGACTGAGCGTGATAGCCCACGGGCGGTGCAGGAAGGTGGCGGCGACCACGAGCGTGGCGAGGATCAGTGGCACCAGACACCAGACGGGATGGCCGTTGAAGCCCAGCCAGAAGCTGCTCCACGTGGTCACCAGCCAGAAAGCGCCTTCTGCCGCACTGAGAAGATCAGCACGCAGTTTGGAATGATTCGACATACAGGCTCCTGGCCCGGGAAAAGAGGCGGGGACGAATGCCCCCGCCATCAGGGAGTCAGCGCCGCTTAGCTGGCGGTGAGGCCATACTTGGCGGCCAGACCCGCCAGGCCGTTGGAGAAGCCCTGGCCAATGGCCTTGAACTTCCACTCGCCGTTGCGGCGATAGACTTCACAGAAGATCATCGCGTCTTCGGTGGAGTAGTCCTCGGACAGGTCGTAGCGAACCACTTCCTGGTTGGTCTCCAGGTTGACGATGCGGGCGAACGCATTCTCGACACCACCGAAGTTCTGACCACGGGATTGCGCATCGTGGATGGTCACGGCAACGGCCATGGCGTCGACATCGGCCGGCACCTTGGACAGGTCTACCAGGATGGCTTCGTCGTCACCGTCGCCTTCACCGGTACGGTTGTCACCGGTGTGCTCGATGGAGCCGTCAGCGGATTTCAGGTTGTTGTAGAAGATGAAGTCGTGATCGTTGCGGCACTTGCCTTCGGCGTTGAGCACGAACACGCTGGCGTCGAGATCGAAGTCGGCACCGGTGGTCACTCGGCTGTCCCAGCCCAGACCGATCTGAATGCGCGAGATGCCCGGAGACTCCTTGCTCAGGGAGATGTTGCCGCCTTTGGAAAGAGAGATAGCCATGGGTCAGTCGTCCTGTATTGCACTGAGTAGAGAGGTTTCAGGTCTTGCGAGGAGGGCAGGCGGCCAGTCAGCGCGCCTGCCCTGTCTGGCTTACTGCAGGCCGTAGCCTTTCAGGAAGGCCGCCAGGCCACCGGCGAAGCCGTCGCCCTTGGCGACGAAGCGCCAGTCACCGTCCTTCTTGTACAGCTCACCGAAGATGACGGCGGTTTCAGCGGAATAGTCTTCGGTCAGGTCGTAGCGCGCGACCGGCTCATCCTTGCCGTCCTGCAGGATGCGGATGAAGGCGTTGTCGACCATGCCGAAGTTCTGACCGCGGGAATCGGCTTCGTGAATGGTCACGACGACCACGATCTTCTCGACGGCGGCGTCGATCTTGGTGGTGTCGACGATGATGCTTTCGTCGTCGCCGTCACCTTCGCCGGTCAGGTTGTCGCCGGTGGAGGTCACGCCGCCACACGGGGAAGTCTGGTTGCCGTAGAAGACCAGGGATTTCTCGGCACCCACCGGCTTGCCAGCGGCATCCAGCATCAGGGCAGACGCATCAAGGTCGAAGTCTGCGCCATCGGTGATACGTGCATCCCAGCCCATGCCCAGAGTGAACTTGGTCGCGCCTTCGGCTTCTTTCGCCAGATTGATGCGGCTGCCTTTGCTCAGATCGATCATGAAAAAACTCCTGTGATTGGGGGTCAGTGCCGGTGGAGAGGCACTGGCAAGCACCCGGTGGATGCTTGCCAGTACCCCCTTGCGGGGATACCGGAACGCTTATGACTGATCCGTCTGGGCATCTTCCTTGCCCGGGAAGACCAGACTGGCGAGCACGCCACCGATGATCAGTGCCAGCACCACCAGCAGGCTGACTTGATGATCGATGTGGTACAGGCCGAGGGCTGACCCGCCGAGCTTGGCGGCGATGAACACCAGCACCAGTGCCACGGCCTTTTCGAGATGCACCAGGAACTTCGCGGCAGCCGCCAGCATGAAGTACAGGTTGCGCAGGCCGAGGATGGCGAAGATGACAGAGGCGTAGACCAGGAAGGGCTCCTTGGTGATGGCCACGATGGCCGGCACGCTGTCGAAGCTGAAGATGATGTCCGAGATCTCGATACACACCAGACACAGCAGTGCCGGGGTGGCGTAGACACGGGCCTTCTGTGCCAGCGTCATGCCCTCGCGGGTGGCGACTTCATCAGCCTGCTGACTACCGACGAAGAATTGCTTGCCGACCATGCGCGGGAAGACCGGAATGACTTTCTGGGTCCAGCGAACCGACCAGTGATCCGAGAAGTCTTCCGTGGAGTCCTCATCGCCACTGTTGGCGGTGAACATCTTCACGCCGGTCCACAGCACGATCAGGGCGAACAGCAGCTCGATCCAGTGGGAGACACCGAATAGGGCGGTCCCGGCGGCCACGAAGATCGCGCGGAAGACCAGTGCCCCGATGATCCCGTAATACAGGATGCGGTGCTGCATGATTCCCTTGATGCCGAAAGACGCAAAGATGGCGACAAAGACCATCATGTTGTCGACACTGAGCGCTTTCTCGAGGACGTACCCAGACAGGAACAGGCTTGCGGCCTCTTCGGAGTAACGGACATTCAGGTACCCGTAGAAGGCCAGCGCGAGCGCCACCCAGAAAACCGACCAGCCGAGGGCGTTCTTGAACGTTACCTCTTCAGCGTTGCGGTGAGAGAAGAGGTCAACCCATACCGAGGCTGCGACTGCCACGAGCAAGACCGTGACGGCCTCTGCGGGAAATCCAAAGTCCATGCGGTGTTACCCCTTCAAAGTCCGAAATCGGCGGGTGCCAGACCCAGCTCACGCGCGATGAGAGAAGCCTTGGCCTTCTCGTCTTCATCAAAGTCGCCATCCGCGCCACCGATGGCGATCGCCAGACGCACGACCATGCGGGCTTGGTCATCGTTCTTCTTGACCTTGCCGATGTCGTTGAGCGCGGTGATTTCTGCCAGATCAGGATCGGTGTCCGGATTGGCCGGGTCGAGCGAGTCCAGGTAGGTCTTGAACTTGCGAGCCACTTCCGCCGGATCGAAGATGCTGAGCGCTTCGTGGTTGCGCACGAAGGCGATGGTCTTCTGCTTTTCTTCACGGGAGATGGTGCCGTCGGCGACGGCAATCATGGCGCTGGCAGCCATGGCGGCATTCAGGAAGCTTTCAGACTTGTATTTCTTGGCTTCGGTCTTGAGTGAGTTGAATGACTCTTTGGCTCGGGAGACGATTGAGTTCAGCATGTTGCACCTCGTTGTTAGCGTATGACTCACGGTGTCGTTCACAGGGTACCGTAAAACCGAAGCCTGGCAATACGATATTCGGTGATTCAAACAAAAAAGCGGCAATCTATTCCAAGGGGTAGAACAAGCGATGAAGGTCAATATAAAAGTACTGGTTTCACAAGTAAGATGAATGTCAGGTGAACATCATCCTGCTCCGTGTCGGATTGCACAGTATTCGATCTTCTTCTCTTGTCTGGCGGGGGATGCAGGCCATTAATCCCTGATTTAACGAAGGTGCGAAAGCAGCGTGTCGGGCGGGTGGCCGCAGCGGAGCATCCAGCAAGGGTGTCTGTGTCTTCCCTGAGGTAAATGGTCCGTCAGTGCCGGGAGTGGAAGGTGTTGATTCAAGCGTTTGTCTTCCTTGAGATTTTCGCTTTTCTCGACTGAGTCTCAAAGGCTTGCCTGACTCACCTTATCCATGTCCCCGTTGTTCCCGCGAGCGGGCCGCCATCCCGTGCTGGCAGGCAGCGGCAACCCAGCGGATCACGACGATAGCAGGCGAGCTATCGATTTTCCGCAACAATAGCGTCCCCATAATAGAAAGGAGCGTTTCGTCGTCGTTCTCAGCAAGGGGCTGATGTTCGTTATGACAGGTACAAATATCCTTCCTTTCTATCGCCAGCGCTCCCACAATCATGGTGTGGGTTTTTTATGGACTGGTGAAAAAGAATAAACTGTAGAATATCGGGAATGTTGTTTTTAATATGTAGTCAGCCTTGAGAAATTGATACTGCATCACTCTCAGCACTTCAGGGCGTATTACACACTAGATAAACGCTATTCACAGTGGTGGCTGGGCGGGACAGTCATGTTGCCGACCGGGATACCGCATATTCAGACGTGACAAGGAGCTTCATTCATGGGAACCACACTGGTCTCCGGACAGAACACGGCGCTGACAGGTCATCAGTATATTTTTGATCTGACGGTCAACAACGCCGGCACTGCCACACTCGATGCCAGCGCCATTTTGGTGGACGCGTCCGGCAAGGCCCGGGGTGATGCCGACTTCATCTTCTACAATCAGCCGACTCACCCGACCGGCGCAGTACGCCAGGTGTCTGGCAGTCGGTTTGATGTGGATCTGGCCAAGCTCCCCGCCCATGTCGAAAAAGTGGTGTTTGTCTTCACGGTTGAGCAGGGGCTGTCGGTCCTGCCGCAAGGCTACGGCTTTTCCCTGGAAGGCGCTGGTCAGCAGGTGACCTTCCAGGTGCAGTCCGGTAACCGGCCTGAGAAATCTCTGATGCTGATGGAGCTTTATCGTCGCAATGGGGCCTGGAAGGTCAAGGCGGTAGATCAGGGCTTTGCCGGTGGCATGGGCCCACTGGCCGAGCACTTCGGTATCGAGGTCGGAGATAGCGCACCTGCCGCGACGCCGCAGCCAGCCCCCAAGCCTGCACCGCAACCCGCTCCCAAGCCGACGCCGGCCCCAGCACCTGCCGCCAAGCCGATCAATCTCAGCAAGATCACGCTGGAGAAGAAAGGCGAGACCATCTCGCTTGAGAAGAAATCCAGCTCCTTCGGCAAGATTCACGTCAATCTCAACTGGGAGCAGGGCAACGGCAAGAGCGGTGGTTTGCTGAAGAGCCTGCTTGGCGGCGGCAACAGCGCGATCGATCTGGATCTGGGCTGCATGTACAAGCTCAAGAATGGCAAGGGCGGGGTCGTGCAGGCGCTGGGCAACTCCTTCGGCAACCTGGAGCGTGAGCCCTACATCCATCTCGACGGCGACGACCGTTCCGGCCAATCCAGCGGTGGTGAGAATCTCTACCTCAACGGCCATCACTGGAGCGAGATCGACCGCGTCATGATCTTTGCCTTCATCTACGAAGGTGCCTCCAACTGGGCGCAAGCCAACGGCCGCATTCTGCTCAAGGCCCCGGATCAGCCGGAAGTCGAGGTGCGTCTGGACGCGGCGAGCGGGGGCAACTTCTGCGTCATCGCCATGCTCAACAACCAGAACGGCAGCCTGAATATCTCCAAGGAAGTGAACTACTTCCCGGGACACAAGCAGGCCGACAAGCACTATGGCTTCGGCTTCAACTGGACTGCAGGCCGCAAGTGACCCCTGATCGCCAGCCCACTACTGACAAGGGTCACTCATGAACTCCATTACTCCGGGTTCCATCGTCTTTCTTGCCATCCTCTGGTTCATTGCCTGCCGGTTCCTCTACAAGCCGGAGAACAAGCATGCCTGGGCAGATGTTTTCGTTTCCACGGGCTGGCGGCTAGGCCTCATGTACATGTTGGCTTCGTTCATTGAGGACAGCACATCCGGCATTCTCCATCCCTATTACGGCCTCAAGGTGGCAATCAAGGCCGTCATCGTGGCGCTGGTCGTCCTGTGGTTCTTCCGTCTCTGGTCAGGGCTACTGGATGAGCACACCAGCGTCGGGCGCTCAGTGACGGAATTCGCCGTGGCCTGCTGGGTACTCGATACCTCCACGGAGGTGCTGGGCGCACAGGGCATCGACACCGAAGGGCTGCTGTTCGTACTCCTGGAGGTGAGCGCGCTGCTCTGTGTGTTGATTGCGATCCACAAGGCCATCAGCAAATTCAAGAAGGTGGTATTGGAAGACAAGAGCGAGCGCTACCGAACCAATGTCGGCCGCCTGGTGACGGGCGTCGTGCTGGCACCTTTCGTCATCGCCCCGCTTTACATGGCCATTCTGGCGTATGAGGGGCAGTCCGAAGCCATTCTGGCGGTTGCCGGTCTGGGCAAGATCATCGCGATCTACTCGACAGCCACGGAATTCATTCTGGAGTACGTATGACGGCATGACGGGGAGGGCGCCGTGCTGCTGATCAGGCTGCTCGGCGTCTACCCCCGGCGCTTCCTATAACAACGACGCGGCTCTACAGGGGAGCTGCACTTTCGCAAGGGGACGACAGGGATGGGATTACCTCTCACGAGACAGCAGCGGCAAGTGGCGCTGCTGTGTAGCGTTCTGGCGGTGTCGCCACTGCTGCAAGGGGCAGGGCTCATGCGGGCGAGTCGGGAGCTGGCGGAGGCCGCTGTCCAGGCGGGGCAGGATCTCTCTCAAGCGGTAGCAGAACGCTGGGGGCGGGCCTTCGGGGATAACGATGTGGGCAGTGTCATACCGACCGAGGTGGCCAAGAACATCACACAGGAGGCGTTGCAGGAGGCCGCAGCCGCTGCCCCGACACAGGCCGCCGGCATTCGAGCGGCGTCGACCGGTGCAGCACTGGCCGGTAGCTCCCGTGCCAAGGCAGCCCCCTCCCGAGGACAGCTCACTATCGAAACGTCGCCTGCCGATGCCACGGTGCGCATCATGAACATCCGGCCCAAGTACCGCGATGGTATCTCGCTGTCGCCGGGGCGGTATGACGTGATGGTCAGTGCGGATGGCTACCGGACCAAGCGTTTCCCGCTGACCGTCAAACCCGGCTCGGTGGCCGTGGATGTCGAGCTGGCCCGACGCAGCGGCTTTTCCTGCGCCAACTCGCAATTTTACGACGGGGGCGACTCCATCAGTAATCATGGCTATCAGGTACGCACCGAAACCCTGCTGGAGAACACCACGCTGTATGAGGTGTATTCCTCCCTGGCGCAATCCCTGCAGCAGGAATCCCACTACCTGTTCAATGTGACCACGGATATTTCCGAGAACTATGCCTACCTCTCGGCGTGGCAGAGCACCAACCTGTCCCTGTCGGACATAGCCAAGAATCACGATAGCGATATCGGCCGCAGCCGCTCCCTACAAAACCACTATGGGTTGGAGAAGGTGGACAAGGACACGGTGCGTTTCATCCATGCCGCGCGTATCCCCGTCGGGGCACTCACCAGCGATCAATGGCTGCGCGAAGGCCACTGCCTTGGATTGGAGGACCTCTGATGGCTCGACTCTCTCTGATTTCCAGTGCACTGCTTCTGACCACACTCACCGGCTGCGCGGGCATCCCCAGCCCCGTGCTGATTCCGCGCGACCCGCTGCCCCAGTACGTGAGCCCTCTCGAGTACGAGGGTCAATCCTGCGAATCGCTCCAGTATGCCCACAGCACCTTCGAAGGCGTGCTGCGTTTTCTGAAGCCGGTGATGGACAGCTCGTCAATGGAATGGGACGTCAAGGTAGGCAATGGCAAGGTCCGGCGTTCGCTCAAGAAGCGCGGCTTCGATGTGCCGCCCGATACGTTGCTGTTCGATCTCTACACCGAATCCTGGGGCCGCTACATCGCTGTGCAGAAGATCAGTGATGACCAGCAGTGCGGCATCCCGGACACCGACGGCTACACGCCGTGGCAATCCGTTTACCAATGACACTCCGCGGCGTCACTCCCGGCGCCGCATCTTCACAATGAGGTGATTCATGCGTCGACTCCCCGTGTATTTGGTCACAGATACCTCGTATTCCATGTCAGGCGAGCCGATCAAGGCCGTCAATGACGGACTGGCCGGGCTGGTCGATATGCTCCGCCAGGACCCGCACGCGCTGGAAACCGTGCACCTGTCGGTGATCCAGTTCAGCAGCAAGGCGACCCAGACCATTCCACTGACCGATCTGATGACCTTCCAGGCCCCGACGCTCAAGCCGGATGGCATGACGGCACTGGGTGCGGCACTGACACTGACCGCCGAGCGCATTCAGGCCGAGGTCAAGCAGACCACGGCAGACACCAAGGGTGACTGGCGCCCGCTGGTCTTCGTCTTCACCGACGGGGCATCGACCGACACCCTGACCAAGGGCATCAAGGCCATCAAGGGCGTGAGCCTGGCCAAGCTGGTCGGCTGTGCCGCCGGCAAGGACGCCAGCATCGATGACTTGAAGTCGTTCGCTACCGATGTGGTGCAGCTGGACAGCAACAGCGCCGAATCCATCCGCGCCTTCTTCGCCTGGGTCTCCGCCAGCGTCTCGATGACCAGTCAGAACATCGAAGGCGGCGGCGGGGATGTGGGGGGTGAACTGCCGCCGCCGCCGAAGGAAATCAACGTCATCAACCTGTCCAAAGACTGAGCGAGGTCACCATGCAACGACGTCTACCGATCTATTTGCTGGTCGACTCCAGCGGCTCCATGCGCGGCGAGCCCATCCAGTCAGTGAATGTTGGCCTGTCAGCGATGCTGACCGCCCTTCGTCAGGACCCCTATGCGCTGGAGACCGTGCACCTGTCGATCGTCACCTTCGATAACAAGGTGAAGGATCTGGTGCCGCTGCAGCCGCTGGAAACGGCGCAGGTAGAAGATATCGAGCTGCCGAATTCAGGCGCCACACACATGGGGGAAGCCCTGAATCATGTCTGCGATCTGATTGACCGCGACGTGAAGATCTCCAGCGCCGATCAGAAAGGCGACTTCCGGCCGATGCTGTTCGTGATGACGGATGGCTCACCGTCTGACCTCATGGAGTTCGATGAGGCAGTGCGTCGCATAAAAGGCATGAAGTTCTCGGAGGTCATTGCCTGTGCTGCCGGGCCCAAGGCCAAGACCGACTACCTGCAGAAGTTCGCAACCCAGACGGTCAGTCTGGAAACCATGGACAGCTCCAGCTTCGCCACCTACTTCCAGTGGGTGTCCGCCTCGATCGCGGCCACCGCCAGCGGCCAGCAGGCCAGTGGCGCGCCGGAAGACATCACGCTGCCGCCGCCGCCCGCCGAAGTCCAAGTCGTCCTGTAAGGAGCTCACATGAGACGCCTCCCCATATTCTTCTGTCTCGACGTATCGGAGTCGATGGCCGGGGAACCCTTGATGCAGCTGCAGAAGGCCATGGAGAGCATCGTGGGCCAGTTGCGCCAGGACCCGCATGCTCTGGAAACCGTGCACATCTCAGTGATCGCCTTTGCCGGCCGCGCCGGCATGATCGTGCCGCTGGTCGAACTGATGTCCTTCTACCCGCCGCGTCTGCCCCTGGGGGGCGGCACTGCCCTCGGGGAAGCTCTCGATGAGGTGATGACGCGCATTGAAGTCGAGGTGAAGAAGACCACGGCGGACCAGCGGGGTGACTGGGAACCCATCGTCTATCTGCTGACCGATGGCCGCCCGACAGACCGGACTGACAGCGCGATTCGTCGCTGGCGGAAACACTTTGCCAGCCGCGCGCACCTGATTGCCGTGACTCTCGGCAAGGGGGCCGATACCCAGGTGCTGCAGCAGCTCACCGACGATGTGCTGTCACTGGAAGGCAGTGGCGGGGACGAGTTGACGCGGTTCGCTCAGTGGGTAACGGCGTCCGTCGCTGCCCAGAGCCAGGCGCTGGATCCCGGATCGGCCGCGCCGGGCATCTCACTGGCCAAGGCCGGTGATGCTGGTATCTCCTTGCTGAAGGCGGGCGAGGGCAAGCCGCCGGAGGATGATCAGGTTGTGGTGCTGACGGGCCGCTGCAGCAAGAGCCGCAAGCCGTATCTGCTCAAGTACCAGGCGCTGGACATGCCGGATGTGCTGGGCAGCTTCGGCGGCCAGGCCGCCACGGGCGTCTATGGGCTGGAAGGGTGCTATGGCCTCGAGGAGGACTATTTCGACTGGACGGCAGAGCGCACGGCGCCCGCCACTCAGGTGAACACCAATCAGCTGGAAGGGGTGGCGCCATGCCCGCACTGCGGCGCGGCGACCACCTTCGCGCTGGGGCGTTGCGATCACCTGATGTGCTGCGATGGCCCCGGAGAACAGACCTGCCCGTGGTGTGATGGAGAGGTCAACTTCGGTGCCGGCAGTTCAGACGGGTTTGATATTGGCAGGGGGCTGGGATGAAGCACTCGCAAGACTACTACGCGCAGATCTTCGCGCTGTTGACGACCGGGCGGCTCAGTTATATCCGCACGGAGGAGTTGGAGCGGTTGCTGTACCACACCGATGCGGTGGCCATGGTGGATCGCTTTGCAGAAGAGTTTCAGCACCACCTGAATCACGTGGCGGAAGATCAGGGCAATGGCCCGGATGCCCAGGCGCATGACACCGATCATCCATCGCTGGAAGAGAATGCCCACAAGCAGAAACCGTTGTCGTATGACAATGATGGCGCTGGTGAAGCCCCCGACCCTGAAGCGCTCGAAGCGTCCGCCAGCGTTCAGTCTGAGACACAGCCGCCAGAAGTCGCCGCCTGCGCTGAGACTGAAACTCCAGTGCCAAACACAGAGTCCAGCGCTGAGCCAGACCGTCACGAGCAAGCCGACGGATCGTTGTCATATGACAATCGTGACGTGGCCACAGAGGACGTTACTCGACGACAGGAAGCGGGTGTCAGTGCTGAGTCTGAAGCACAGCCGCCAGAGGCGACCGACGATGTCGAGACTGCAGCAGAGGTGCCGATGCCCCTGGCCGAGATACCCACACCTGCGTCACCCGAACCACTCGAGCTGCCCGATCTCCTGGTGGAGACGGCGACTTCGCCGAAGGATGGCGCCGTTCCCGCGCCACTGGCGCCCGGCGATGTCCCCTCAGTCTCGACCGCCCCCAAGGAGCCTGCCGTGAACGATTTCCGATGCAACATCCCCAATGGTCGATCAGGTGAGCCCTATGAGTGCGATCTGGGCGATCTGGCATCTACCCCGGCACCCGAGGGTGCCTACTTCGTGCTGGAGTCTGCCGGCGGCAATGATCTGACCATAGAAGGCGACCGATTGGTCGGCACGCTCGGCCCGGCCGGCAACACTGAAGTGAGGGTGAATGGCCATACCCAGGACGATCGGTTGATGGTTCGCTTCACACTAAAGCTGGCGGTCATTCCAAACCCCCGGGATCTCTGGAAGGATCTGCCCTCCGACCCTGACGCCCCCTATGCCAAGGCAGATTGCGACGTGGATCGCGTTGTGTCGGGGAACGGCTGGCGGATGCAGATGGCATCACAGCGGGGCCGCTCACATGCCCACAAGGGCTTGCAGCGTGACGACCATGGCCTGATCCGGGCCACCGAGACGGGCTGGCACATACTGATCGTGGCGGATGGTGCCGGGTCATGTGGTTTGTCGCGAGAGGGCAGTCGGTTGATCTGCACTCATGCTGGCGATCGGCTGCAGGCCTATCTCGAGGCGGACGACTGCCCACTGGAGTCAGCGGCCACCGAGTTCATTGAGCATGGTGACGGCACCATGCGGCAGTCACTCACCCAGGCGTTGCATGGCAGCGTGTTGACCGGTCTTCACGCGGGCTACCAAGCCATTGCCGCCGCCGCGCGCGAGTCAGGAGTGCCGGCCAAGGCCTTTTCCACCACCACCCTACTTGCGCTGCACAAGCACACGGAGCGGGGCAGCCTGGTCATTACCTTCGGGATTGGCGATGGCGGCATTGCCGCCCTGACACGGGGACGTGGCGGCAAGCTGCTCAACGACGTCGATGGTGGAGCCCATGCCGGCCAGACGCGCTTCCTCGATGCCAAGGTCTTCAATGCACCGGATGAGGACTTCTACCCGCGGATCAAGATCCACCGGTTTGCCGCGCTGGACGCTCTGGTACTGGCGACGGATGGCGTGACCGATCCTTTGTTCGATTCCGACAATGATCTGAAGAATGCACATCACTGGTGGTCGATGTTCGACACGCTGGCGCCAGTTCTGGGTGATCCAGCCCGACCGGAAGTGGTGGCAGAGGACCCGCTGGTGCAGTACCTGGACTTCTTCAAGGCCGGTCATCACGACGACCGGACCCTGGCTGTGCTGATGGTGCCGGACCCCACGGCAACCGAGCAGGCGCCCGAGCCATCGCCAGCCGTTGCTGAGCGGCCGGCAGAGCCATCTGTGACAGAGGAAACAACCGAGGCCGATGAGCTCCATGAGGAGAGTGTGGCCCCGGTAGAGGAGGCGGAACGCGAATCAGGTGAGCCTGCTGACCCACAGCGCAAGGAGTCTGATCAATGAGTGAGCCTATCGTGACCCTCATGGCATCCAATGGGGAGCAGGTGCAGTTCCGCGACAAGATCATCGCCACCGGTGGCATGAAGGACGTCTATGCCTCGCCGGACAAGAAGTACGTGGTGGCCTTCTATCGGACAGAGCTGGATGAGGCCTCACGCCAGCGCCTGCAGATGATCACCGGGCCGTACCGGGAGCGTATCTTCGGCGAGGCCAGTGGTGACTACTGGGATCAGATGTTCTGCTGGCCGACCGCCACCGTGGAGCACAATGGCCGTGTGGGTGTCGTCGCTCCGTTCTACCGGGATCACTTCTTCTTCGAGCACGGCTCGTTGAACAACGACATGCTCAAGATCCGCGGCAAGGACAAGGAGGGCAAGTGGTTCGCGGCGCCCAACAACCAGTTCAAGTTCCTGGATGAACGCGAGCGCGGTAACTGGCTGTCCTACCTGCAGCTGTGTCTGCGCCTGTCGCGCGCGATCCGCCGGCTGCATGCCGCAGGGCTGGCCCACAGCGATCTGAGCTACAAGAACGTGCTGCTGGCGCCCACCAGCGGCCAGGTGTGCATCATCGACGTGGATGGTCTGGTCGTGCCGGACCGGTTCCCGCCGGAAGTGGTCGGCACGCCGGACTTCATTGCGCCGGAAGTCGTGGCCACCAGTCACCTGGACAAGACCGACCCCGGCCGCGCGCTGCCGAGCATCTACACCGATCGGCATGCGCTGGCGGTCATGGTCTACACCCTGTTGCTGCTGCGCCATCCGCTGCGTGGCCGGAAGGTGCATGCCCAGGAGCCCGGTGAGGACGAACGCCTGACGATGGGCGAGCGGGCGCTGTTCGTGGAGCATCCCGAAGATGACTCCAATCGGGCCAACCCCGCAGAGGCCAAGCCAACGGAGCTGCCTTGGAAAGATCCCGAGGCGCTCCCGTACACCGTGGCGGGGCCGTATCTGAAGGAGCTGTTCGATCGTGCCTTCATCGAGGGGCTGCATGCACCCAAGAAACGGCCCAGTGCGGATGAATGGGAAGCCGCGCTGATCAAGACGGTGGATCTGATCCAACCCTGCCAGAACAGCGAGTGTGCCCAAGGGTGGTACGTGTTCAACAACATGATGGCGCCAGAGTGCCCATTCTGTGGGACGGCCTACGAGGGCCAACTCCCCATTCTCAACCTGTATTCGAAGCGCGGAGACAGCTACCGCCCCGACAACCACCGGGTCATGGTGTACTCCAACCAGAGTCTGTTCCCATGGCACATCGACCGCACGATCACACCGAACGAACGGCTGGCGGCCGAGCACCGCTCACGCGTGGGGTATTTCGTGCAGCATCAGGGCCGTTGGTTCCTGGTCAACGAGAGGATGCCGTCCCTGCGTAATGTCCAGAGCGGCGAAGATCTCCCGGTGGGCTCACAGATTGAGCTGAAGGAAGGCCTGCAGTTGCTGACCGGGACGTCCCCGGGGAGTCGACTGCTGCTGATACAAATGGTCGGGGGCTAGGTTACCCACCCCGGAGCAAGTGATCCTGTTACCGAGAATGACAAGGGATCGCGCGGTAGCGGCGCAAAGCTTGAGCGGTAACCGCCATTCTGCGAGAGCCACGGCGCCGTTATTTCATGAAGGAGATGTAACCATGAGAATCAATAACAAGCTGATCCAAGTGAACCAATATGGCATGTATAGTGCCAATGCCATATTCAATGCTTTAGATAAGCCCAGGGTGTCTCCAAATGCTTATATCCAAGAAATCAGTGAGCAAAATGTGAGTTCATACGACTCGGAGGAGTTGTATGAGGTCAAATATGGAAGCAAGCCTGGCGTGTTTCTGTGTGATTATCTCACCTACGATTTTCTATTACGAAATAAATATGAGCATCTTCTGAAAATCAAGGGCGAGATGGAGGCGGATAAGCTGGCTCAATTCATGATTCGCTTTAAGAATAGCGACGTGTTTCAGGATGAGCGAAGCAAGATATTCAATGAGGGGTATCAAAAAGGACAACAGGATTTTCAGGAGAAATTGAACAAGGATGGGATAAGCCGACCACTTGAAATCAGTCTATTAAAGCTTTGGAGTGACAGTGTGGGGCCAGAATCACATTATCTATACGAAGATTTTGTGAGACATGCGCAAATTACCTCATTCCTATTTCTGGATGCCGGGAAGGGCGAAGTGCTATCTCGCTATGATTGGGAGTCGGAGACATATTGGATCACCCCGGAATTCGGATTTTACTTATTGGCATTCTTCCCGGCGGTCTCCAGTGAAATGCGTAATGGACTTCGTTCGCTTATCAGTTACACAAAGGGTAATATCTGGCGGTACGATGTCGCGTAAGGAACCTCGAGTCTACAACAGGGGCACCAACGACACAGGCGACCCATGATTGCCATGAAGCGTATCACGCCTTGTCGTATCCTTAGAGGCGATTTCAGCGTCTAGAGTCAAAAATGAAATATTCCAAAATCAGGAGTTTGTAGGATGTTTGAATCTCAGGATGAGCACTTGGATCATCGAGAGCTTTATTATGCAATGAAGATGACTAAGTCACAGGGAAGGAAACTGAGAGCACTCGCAATCTGGGGGGTTATCACTACCGTAGTCAGTGCGGTATTTATATGGTTCATTCATACACACATGTATCTTGAGTCTCTTACAACTCTTATAATTGACTTGACTCTACTGGTGCTTGTGGTAAGCGGTGTCCTGATGACAGTGTTTGGCTGGTCGAGAAAACTCCAGTTGAATAAGCAGAGACAAACCGTGACGGGGGAACTGGAAAAATTCATCTCTGAAAATCAAAATGGTGCAAACAAGGAAACTTACTTCATTGATGACTGCCAAATCCTCTGGCCAATGGAAGCAGGGGATATACGCGACCAGGATGTCGGGCACGAGACTTCCATTTCTGGTGCCAGAATTGATGTGAATAGCGCAGTTGACCTGTCGTTTCTTCCGACTGGCGAAACAGGGCGAATGCTGAAGCCGGGGAGTTCACTGCTAATAGTATTAGATTATAAAAAGGACATTCATATAAGTAAGTTGCTCGAAAACTACGGTAAAGACTACTTTCAGCGTCGCTTTAAAATCAATCTGAAGAAATATTCAGCGCTCGGTGCTCTGATTACTCTTATCTTCGTGTTTTTCGGCTATCTGATATGGCATGGTTACGACGTAGAGTCTGGTTTTATTTTTGCGTTTGGCTCTTCTGCATTCCTTACTGTTCTTATGCTGACAAATCAAAAAAATCTCGATCAGTGGCTGGATAAACATGTGGATTATGGTTCGTCATCCCATACTGAGCGCCTTTCAGGAAAGATGCCTACAACAAGTGGGTCATAATCGAATATCCGTCAAATGGTTAAAAACCACTGAGTCGAAAGGCTCAGTGGGTTACATGCTCGATACACGTAAATTGATAGTCAGGGATGTTGATATGACAGATCCGCAGGATGAGTTTCTGGATCACCGGGAGTTATCGTATGCTGCCAAGATGACAAGGTCGCAAGATAAGCAACGCACAGTGTTATTGATCATTGGGCCGATAACACTCGCAATGATTGGAGCCGTTATATGGCTAATCAATCAACAAATACATCACTATGATCTAGAAAGCGTCAGTATCATTACAGCATTCCTGCTGCTTGAAGCCTTTTTTGCATTTATGACTCTAGTGATGTGGTCCAGGAAACTACGATTAAATAAGAAGAGACAGACCGTCACAGGATTGCTTAAAAAAATCACCATCAGGAACTCGAATGGGCCTGATTCGGAATCCTATTATATCGGAGACTGCCAGATACTCTGGCCCATGGAAGCAGGACTTATCCGTGAACAGGATGTCGGGCGCCAGGTATCGCTTTCAGGGGCCATGATTAATATTGACAGCACCTTGAATTTGTCTTTCATTCCGGCTGGACGATTGAGAACAATACTGAATCTAGACGGGACTATGCTGATTGTTCTGAATTATCAGAAGGGAATCGATATAAGCCGACTGCTTAGAAATTATGGAGTCGATTACTTCCAGAGACGATTCCAGACTAATGTGAAAAAATATTTTTCCCTTGCCGTGCTGATCGTTCTATTGTTTTCAATATTCATGTATTTAGCAATAGTCATCCAGACAACCCTGCTATCTCTAACTGTCGGTGTTGGGGGCTTTATTGTTTCAGTGTTGGGTCTTATATGGGTGTTGGTCGCCTATGATGAGAAAATAGATCAATGGCTGGACAAGCATAATGATTATGGATCGACGACTCATGTCGAACGGCTCTCAGGGAAGGTGTCACCAACCTCCGGCGGATCTTGACCCGTTGAGGCCGGCCAGCACTCGTCACATTCGTCTGGTTCCAGGATCACACGATATAAATCACGCAACGCTGAGGTTTGGTCATCGCAACCCCTATAGGGGCGAACTTCTTCCTCCGAATCTGTACCCTCGCCACGGCATCCGCCTCTGCCAGATCCTCATCGGGCAGGGCGGGTGCTCCACTCTATGTCCTTCCTTGGCACTCTATCGCGCCATGACGTCCCGATGTGGCGCCCTCGTGTGGAAGTGGTAATGCCCTGACGGTAAGGACCCAGAGCGTGTTGGCAGACGCGCAGCAGCGGATGCTGACAGCAGTGGGTAGCGGCTTATGGCATGGGCAGTGGGTCAAGGGATGGCCGAATACGTATGACAAGGAATGTGTGCCTCATGAAGAAAGTATTATTGACCATCCTCATTACAGCGATCGTGATAATAGGTGGTATCTATATATGGGTGGTAAACGCGCCGGCCCCGGCAACTGAGCAAGAGAAAATGGCAGCGGCGTTTACCATGATGGCGATCAAGGGGCAGCCAACGCAGGACGCCAAATGCAAGATGCTCTTCGAGAAGCTGGATGAATTCGAGGCTGACGGCGAGGCCAAGGTAGCGGAAATCACAAAAGCCATGCTGAACCAGAAGGCAGATGGCCTGGCAGATCAGTGCCTCGAGCAACGCAACGGCTGAATTTCCGCAGACTTCTCCATGCTCACCACGTTGACCTTGTCCGGGCCAGTGGTGGGCATCTCGCACAAGGACTCTCCCATTGGCTTTCTCTTCCCGCTCCAGCAGCCATAGCAGCTTCTCCCACTACGGAAGTTCAGGTCACTCCTCAGCGCCCTTTCCTGAGCCGGATTTTGATTTCACAACACTGATTATCCCTTCTCTTGTCCTGGCAGCAGTTTTCTTCTTTTATTCTCGCATCAGGCAGCTGCCCCATAAGACGTCCTTGATCAAGTTCATGTTGATCTGGGCGGGAATGGTGGTCATCTACTTGCTTGAAAATTATGGCAGGGCGGTGTGGTTTGATGCTAGAGGTCATTCAAACTATATGCTTGTCGGGCCCCTGCTGGGATTTGCTGCTTACATCGTGGCGAGACTGACACGCGAGCAGTGGCCTACCCAAGTTGATGCTTCCATTGGTCGATTATTGTTCCAAGCCATTGTTGCTTTCATGATCCCTGTACATATCATTCCGATGTTGGCGGTATTCATTGATATCCGGAGTATCTGGCAGACAATATTCCCTTACTGGGTACAAGCGGTGTGTGTTCCGCTGTTTGTCGTCCTGTTTTATGTCCAGCATAGGATTTATCAGCACTGGTCTGCGAAATTGTTCTCTGATAAGAGCGAGGCGACCAAGGCCCTGGTGAAGAAGAGATCGGATTGGGGAGTCACGGGATTCCTGATTATCACTCCTATGGCCATCATATTGATTCCGCTAATCATGCCGTTCTTGTTTTTACCGGTACTTTGGCTATCAGGGCTCTACCGTGCTATTTCAGATGGGATGATGTTGGTGTTGGGTTGATATCAGCTCAGATAACTCCCTCATGTGATGAATGAGGGAGTTTGCCAATGACATGGATTATTACCCAAGCATAAAGACGAAGGGTGTCGCGAAGTAGCCCAAGACCCCAATAATCGCATAGGCATAATGAATATGCGATTTGCTGATCAAGTAACCATTGCCGACAAGTGAGAGTCCAAGGTAGCCAAAGCCCGAGACCATCACCAGTACGATTGTATTGTACATATTGTTGCTATTGGCACTTAATCCCATGGCCAGTATCATAGCTGCTATTACTTGGCCGGCTATAATACAGTTACATCTTAGCTCGATCGTCTCTTTGATAGCTTCTTTATCTTTCAGCGTTGAGCCGTCATTTGTCGTTGCAGAGCCAGGGCCCGCCTTCGTGCCCGTGCCCGTGCCCGTGCCCGTGCCCGCGGCTGGAGGGGTTTCCGGTGCATTCTCCTGGTTGGCCGTACTCGCCTCATCGGAAGTTTTCCCAGGCTTCGCATGAAACCCGATATACATGATGACAATCCCAATCACCGCCAAAATACGTGACGGTGTCGGGTCTGTATTGGCGAAATGATGCCAGAAGGCACCTACGAGGAGAAACACGCCAGACCAGACCAGGATCGGATTGGGAGTTTTCTTCACCTTACGCTGTGTGGGGTTGCTCATGAGGCACTCCCCAACATGGCATCGAGCACCTCATCCTTCTCGACAAACGCGACACGGAAGGTGCATTCATCCAGCCACACCATCGACAGCTCGTAACCCTCGGGCACATCCTCGTCATCAAAGTCCAGTGCATCGATTGTTTTGGCCATGGTGGCTATCAGGTAGTTCTCGAGACTCTTTTTCTTGAGCGCCCCGGCCAGGCCACAGATCGCCAACCCCAGCGTGGCGACAGTGAGTCCGTTAGCCAGCAGAATCTGTTCGAATGTGGGCCCAAGTAGCACATTATAAGTCACTTCGTCGGGACCGAAGAAGAAAATGCCAATACCGATGGCAAGAATGGAATATCCGATAAAGTAGACCATCATATAAAACTCATTCTTCTCGGGGAGCGTTATTTTTACCGTGGCAGGTAAATCCTCAGCAGAGGCTTTGGAAAGTATTTTTTCGGGCATGACGCATTTCTCTGATAGAGGTGTTGTTTAGAGCTTCCGGTATTCAGTCCCAGATAGTACAATAAATTCCTAATAAAGTGAATGTAATTGCATGCAAGAAAGTCTAGTAAAGGTGGATATGTATGACAGAGTCGAACGACGAACTGTTGGATTATCGTGAGATGCATTATGCGCGCATGTGCATGAAAGACGCTCACAGATTCTTGACATTTGTATTGAGCATTGGTCTTGGTTCGATAATAGTAAGTATCGCCTACGTTACGTTTATTTCGTCGATCATGCCGTATATTGGCTGGATTAGCTGGCTTTCATATGCTATTGCTAGCGTTTTCTTTGTATTCGGTATTATGATGGTGTATGCCTCTTGTTACATTAGACCAGAATTAAGCAAGCAGAAAACCAAGCTTTCAGGGATTCTAAAGCGCCAAATCATCTATAATGCAAAAGGTAAGAATGGTGAAATATTCTTTGTGGGCGAGACTCAAATATTTTGGCCATATGGTGGAGCGCCGCTATGTTATCCGGACATTAATTCGCATGTCGTAGTGGAGGGAGTGGCGATTCGAGAAAAAAGGAATAACCATTTTCTGTTTCGCAAAAAGGCCAAACTGGTTAATACAACAAATAAAGACATAAGCACATTTATCGTTCTGAACTATGGTAAATATATCAATATAAGCGCCTTGCTAGATAATTACGGTCTAGGATATTTCAAAGAACGATTCTGGTTTGAGGTAAAGAAAGATTGCATCGTATCATTACCGATACTAGCCGCGACGGCATGGTTCCTATTTTCTGGAATTTATTTTCTGTGGTCAGTGGCAGTTCTTGTAGCAACCATTGTGGGTAGTATCTTTGTCGCCATCAAGTTCGACTCCAAGCTTGAGGTGCTATTTGGCAAGAAGACAGATTATCGATCAGCGTCCCATCTTCAGCGGCTGTCGGGTAAGCTGTCGAATGATAACTAAGAACTGGCGCTAGATTGCCTTTTCAATGTGTGATACCAAGTTTCTTGAGGTGTAATTTGTTAAAAGAAAATCCGGGATTATTAAGTTTTCGTGAGATACAGTATGCTGTAAAAGCGCATAGAAATACGAATTTAGCAGCGTATTTCTTATTCTTCGCAGGTGTTTTTCTTATTTTGGTGAGTGTAGCCTTTGAGTTATTCATGTTATTCGATGCCAGACGATTGGATGGCCAGGTCATTGGTGCCTCACTGATCATTTGTCTTATTGCTTTCTTTGGGAAGGTTCTGATAAATACTTCACGTACCTGTAAGTACGTCCTGCATAAAGAAAGAGCTCTTGTACAAGGGCCGCTTAGGAAGGTCGACATCAGTCATCCTAATGGTCCCACCGCGTCATTTTACTTCATTGGTAATTGTCAACTGATCATGCCGCCTGAGGCTGATTGTTTTTGTGAACTAAATGTTGAGAAGTATACTGAAGCCTCAGGCGTGTTACTGACTCGTGAAACAACTAGCGCAAGTAACTCATCTCGATTTAAAATCTCACAGAAAGCTGGTTTTGATGGCCCAAAGCTCGTTGTATTAAACTATTACGACCACGTCGATATTGATAGCTTATTGGAACGTCATGGACTAAATTACTTTACTTATTTGTTGTGGATACGGTTTATAACGGGTACTATCTTTATGACATTGTTCGGTATTGGACTGGCTTGGTTTACCTCTACTGGATTAAGATTAACATATCCGACGGCGACATTTATTGGATTAATGGTGGCAAACTGTATTCTATGTTGGGTAATTGACGTACAATTGGAAAATTGGGTATGTAAAAGAAAAAACTACGGAGACACTACCCATTTAAAAAGATTATCTGGAAAAGTGTAATATAATTACATTGCTTCAGGCCGACTCCGTTTATATCGAAAGCTCAGCCCGAGTCGCTTGGCATGCTTGGCAACCGTTACAATGCTGATGCCGAGCATGCTGGCCACGTCCTTCATGGTCTTTCCCGCGGCATGAGCCTCTACCAAAAGCGGGTCATGGGAATCGTTCCGCCAACAACACCGGTGACTCTCTGCCTGTGGGCTATTGGCTTTAGCCTCATGGGCCAGGCTGCGGCATTTATCGTGCCGTATGGTAGATCCATTACCTCCGCGAGAATGCCGGGGCCATGCTCTTCTTAGTACTTTCGCAAGAAGGACTTTTCATGGGGGAGAAGTCGATTCACCTTTTGTGCTGGTCCCCTGAGGGCGGACACATTTTAAGCCGCAGCTGCCAGTTAGATCTCCCTCGGTGACTGTTAGCTGAGGGGCGAGTGGAGCCGGCAGCCGTCATGCACCATCTCGAAATATTCGACAACATCGCTCCGTGCTGTCTGGCGAGTTTCATATCCTTGGTCAGCCAGTCGATCACTTTTCAGTGAGCCGAAGAAGGGCTCCATGAAGGCATTGTCCCAGCAATTCCCTGGGCCTGGAGCTCGTGCCGATCCAGCGTGGATCGGTAGTCATGCGATGAGTATTGGCTGCCTCGGTTGCTGTGATGGAACAACACACTCTTGGGCTGCCGGCGCCCCACAGCCATCTCCAGGGCGTCCAGAACCAACTGCGTGCACATGTGATTTGCCATTGCCCAGCCCACCAGCTGCCAGTCGTGGAGGTTGAGCACCGCCGCCAGATAGAGCCATTCTTCCAGCGTCCAGAAGGCTATGATATCGGCTACCTAATCCAAGTTCGGCGCCGCTACCATGAATTGGCCGTTCAACAGGTTGGGCGCCACCGGCAGGATGTGCTGACTGTCGGTCGCATGACGCCAGCATCGCCGTTACCGTGCCTCGGCGCCGGCTTCCCGCATCAGGCTGCGGATCTGGTAACGGCCAACTTGGCAGCCACGGCGCTCCAGCTCTTTGGTCATGCGGTGTCTGCCGTAGCTACCGCGCTTCCGGCGATGGATCTCTCTGGTCTTTCGGGGCAAGGCCTGTCGATGGCCATCAGGACCACACTGGCGCCAGGCATAGAAACCGCTCCGGCTGACCCGCATGACTCGACACTCCACGGCAACGGGGTAGGCGGCCTTCTGCGACTCGATGAACTGGTATCTCAGCTCGACTCTTTGGCGAAGAAAGCTGCCAGTTATTTAGAATGTCCTTGTCCACCTGAAGCTTATTAATTTCTTCGCGGAGTGTTTTTATCTTGCCGTTACGATCGTCCTCCTGCCGCTCGGGGTTGCTGGAAACCTGCTGATGGTGCTTGCGACACCAACGGTCTAGCATGCTGCGCTCTATTCCCAGGCGCCGGGCGGCCTCGGATACGGAATACCCCGATTGGTCACCAGGCTCACCGCATACGCCTTGAATTCATTGGACACTCGACATCGAGGTTTCTTGATTATGAACACTTCCATTGCCTCCATTAGGTGGCTTATCGATGTGTCCGATTCAGCTCTTGGCCTATCTGCTAGTGACAACCTAGAAAGGTTAACGATTGGAGCCCGGCGTAAGAAACAAGGTGGTTAAAGCGATTGGAATAACCGGCTACCACACGGCAGGGCCACAAATCGGCGCCACCTGGCAGAGCTTGAGAAGTGCTTTGATCATAAGTGAGTGATGGGTCAGGGATCATTAATTGGAGTGATTTACCTATGAACATTCAATATGCTAACTACAATTACAATGAAGCGAAGGCTTCGTGTTTGGCAAAACCTCCAAGGGTCTCGATGGGCTTATAGTCGTAGAAAAGTCCCGGTATTGGGAAGTTATACAGGAGCTGATCAGTCAATCACTTGGTGCGTACTCCTGAATTGAATAACACTCCGCGCGATTGGCTACCGTCCACGCAGAGGGCAACCCCCACGAGCTAGCCCAAGATAATCACAAGGTAGAAGGGCAGGAGTGGAGCAACTTCAGGATGCATGACGCCGGGCACTGACAGCCGGCAAGCGAGAGGATCTCGGGGAGCTCACCGAGGTCGCGAGTCTGGTGCTGGTCATCGCGGCATGGAATATCTGGCGGTTGCAGGATGGTATTGGCGCCAAGTTCCATCTGTCCGCTGCCGTCATGATGCTGTCGCTGCTCAGCCTGGCCTGCAACCTTCTGCATACAGTCAAGTATGAAGGGTGGCACTACGAAGACTATGCGTTCCAGAAGGGCGGGTTCGTAGCGCTGGATGTCGTGTTATTACTGTTGATCACCATCATGATTGGCATTGTGACCGTTACAGCATGGCTGTACGCGCCGAGGTCGTCATTGAATCGCTCGCTTATGTTCCGCATTATTCGGGGCAGTTGTTATTTACCAGCCTGCTGGCGGGCTATGCAGCGATGCGATTTTAGACACACTGGCTAGTTGACCTGACCGTCGGACCAAATCATGGCCTTGGCTGGGAGCGTGCCATGCAACGCAGTCTATAAAAATCCCGTTATCTTGCATATTTCTAGCCCTGCCACACGGTAGGGCTTATTTTTTAAAAAATGGGTTTGCTCATGGGCGTTTCTTGTTATATTGAACCCAGTCACTAATTAATTTTTGTCCCTGCTGTTCTGCCTAACGAGGTAAATCCCATGTCTGCAGTACTGAAGCGTTTTATTGAAGCGGAAGCTCGACTCAAGCAAGCCCAGCTCGATTACGAGAAGATGCAAAGCGACCCCAAGTTCCAGCGCGCGATGGAAGTGAAAGAAAAGCTTCATGCGCTGCAGGAAGAGTATCAAATGTCTGCGGACGAAATGGTCGCGCTGATCAAGCCGGAAGCGGTTGATGAATCTGCACCGAAAGCGTCTAGCACTCGCCAGAAGCGTCGCATGAAGAAGTACGTCAACCCGCATACCAACGAAGTGATCGAGACCCGTGGCGGTAATCACAAGGGCCTCAAGGAATGGAAGAAGGAATACGGTGAAGAAGAAGTCGAATCTTGGGGCGGCTTCATCGAGTGAACTTCGTCCGTAGCTGAAGTATGTTGAATGCCACAGGCCGTCCACCTGTGGCATTTTTTGGTCATGACTGACCCGTTATCGCCGTCGAAGATCGGTTATTGAGCCGTGCGACACTATCCTTGTTTGGAGGAATCATGATCAGTACAGAGACTGGCCGACAATATAGTATCTATGGCACTTGCCTTCTGCCGCGCATCACAGGCCAGGAAAAATTGACAGACACGGTGCTTGCGTGGGATTTGCGTCACTTGCAGCAAGTCATCGTGGACGGCGAGACCAGTGATCACCCTGTCCATAGAGAGCACCTATTAAAGAATGACAAAAATACTCTGGGTGCCGAACGACTAATTGGCGCTCGGCCTAAAATAATCGGCCTACTATTTCGGGACGGTCAGTATAGAACCTTCCGACGGCCCAGCCAGGACGAGATGCAGCAACTGGCCAAGCTACTGCAATTCATCGAGCCTCCCCTGGACGTGCCGATTCTCGATGAGCGGGGATACTGCTTCGAGGAGTGCGTCCAGATCGTCGCGGCTCGCAGCCCAACCCTTCCGATTCCGGCCATTGCCGTGACCGTCATGCTGTGCTTCGCCCCAACCGTACTGTCCAACGTTGGCCTGGTGGATACCGCATCACCGGGCTTCAGTGAGCTCAACTGGTGGCTATTCTTCGTCGTTCTGCCTCTGACAAGCCTGCCGTTCATGTACCTGCGCGCGAAAGCGTCGTTGGCCAGGTGGCAGCGTCGTTTGAGCGAAGAGGAGGCAGACTATCTGAATCGACTGGTGGCCGTCGGGGAACAGCAGGAGTTCTGAGGCGCCGGTGGCGGGGGCTGTGCGCGAGCCCCACGGGCACCCAAGCGAAGACGGGCTTGGGCGCCCTGTCATTGGCGAGGCTGGGTTACAGCAATGCGTTTGACTTCATCGTGCGCAGCCAACCGGGAAATTCATTGAGCAATTGCGCGTAGAGACTGTCATCCGTGACGTTGGTGAAGTTGTCTATGTTGAAGAAGTCAGAATTGTCGATGTCTCTGCCTTGGAGGTCATCCAGGTTCTCCAGGATGCCATAGTCCTGGCCGCCCAAGCCGACAAACTGCCAGAAAATCGGCTGTCTGCATGACTCCCGGATCACCTTTTCTATCTTGCGCGACTGTGTAATCCCCCCATCCGATATAAAGATCACCAGCACGGGTTCCGAAGCCCCGGCGAAGTGCCGGACTACGTCTTCCATGACATCCTTCTCATTATTGCCGGCGCCCAGCCCACGGAAGATAGTGAAGGGGAACAGTTTGCTGACATTCCGGGTCCGCTCGATGTAGTTCTCATAGTTGTTGACCGAGACGTTGCCGTACTTCTTGAACTTGGAGGCGAAGGCCCAGAATTCGATCTGGCCATCATTGTCTAGTTGAAGCGCCAGCGGCACGATACGCTCTAGGACCTGCTGAACATGGCCCTTATGGTACTGGGAATACATTGAACCAGAGCCATCGAGGACAAACGCCACACGGGCCGTGACATCCTCCAGGTTGTGCTTCTTGAGATTGAGCGCGATCGGCTTGGCGAAGTCGATCAGCTTGGGGGCGTGCTGCTCCAGTTTGACTGACAGCGCCTTCTCGATGTCGATTTTCGGGGCTGGGGCTGGGGCTGGGGCTGGCGCGGACGCGGGGGTCGGGGGCGGGGGCGGGGTATCAGCCTCTGACTTATAGCCGACGTGAACGCCATAATTGGTCGCCAGGGGGGCAAGGCCGCCTTCGAAGCCGGCACCGATCGCCTTGAACTTCCAATCGCTGTTATGGCGATAGAATTGCCCCAGGATGAGCGAGGTGACGGACAGGTTCTTGGGGTCTGGCGAGAACTCGGCGACACCTTTCACGGACAGCCGGATAGACGACGCTTTGCTGAAGGCTTCCTCCCCATCGAGCACGATCGTAATGGCCAGCCTTTCCACATCGGCAGGAACGCGCGACAGGTCGATCATGAACTGATCATTCGTCATCTTGACCGAGCCATCGCCCGTTTCCGGCTGGTTATAGAAAATGAAGTCGCTGTCGGAACGGACCTTGCCATCCTTGCCCAGCAAGAAGATCGATTTATCCACCTCGCCAGCGAAGCCCGGTGCGAACTCCGTTGTAATATCGACGGCGAGTTGATGGTCTTGCAGTGTCGTGTTCAATCCGGCAGTTAGCTGCTTCATGCGTTCCTCTGAAAGTGAATTATTCCGGTTCTCTTGCGCGAGTCATGGGGGCCGGTGCCGACTCCCTTCACCGCGCCTGCTGACTGTTGTTGAGGGCTTCTGCTGCCCGGCGCGCGCTCTCGGACGACTTGCCGGCGCAGTCATGGTTGAACTGACTGGATAAGCGACGCTGTTCGTCCACCCGCTGGTTATAGGCATTCACCGCAGACTGGTTGTAGAGATCCAGCGTGCGGGAGTCCTCGGAGAGCTGACGTTCCAGGTCGAGCATCTGGTTGTACATGATGATGCATCGCTCCATCGCCTCATCAGAGATATAGGCAGTGGACATACCGCTCGAGGAGGGTGGCACCTGGTACTCTTTGGCGATCGCCACAGCCGGCAGGGTGAACAGGGCTCCCAGGGCGGCCCCTGCAATCCATTGCTTCATTGTCGAGTCCTCGACATGTAGTTTGTAGTACTGCACGTGGCGGCCCCTCTGTCATTGTTCTCTCTGGGGCTGGGTTGCCTCAAACGTTCCAGTTGCTCCGCCAGCTCAGTGGTCATCACCACATCCCGGCAAAGCCCGCCGAAGCCGATGAACGTATAGGGCTCACCGTAGACTTAAAGGGCTCTTCGACATTTCATGTGTGGTTTGACTTTATCCAGCATACGCACAACGGGCTGCTGTTCAGGAAGATATCGCTATGCAGTTGCTTTCGTTTCGATAGCCGTGAACACGTGACCAGTCGGCTTGCAAAAGACCCTTCATGCTTATCGTTTACGGTTGACTGTCAGGACTCGTCTGATTTGTTATTCACTTGATGAATCACTGTGATTGTCGTAAATCAGACGAGGCCTGTAGGTTGTAGATAGTATATCGAGACCCGTAACGACATGCGATACAATCACCTTGGGTGAACTAGATCAAGCGTCATCATCACAAAACAGCTGTCGTTCAATCATGCTTATTTATAAGTTTTCCGGTGTCGGTAGCGGATCATTAGCATTACGATGACTTGCAAGGCGCTCGGCTTGCTTGATTTGTTCTGTAGACAGCCCCTTGGCGATATCCCTAAGTTCTGGCGCTGCATCCTGGTAACCTTTATCTTCTGCTATCATATAATATGCGTACGCTAATGTTTTGTTCTCAGGAAGAGACTTGCCATGTCTGTAAAGCTCTCCTAGGCTGATGTAACCGTTTACGTGCCCCTGAGAGGCGGAATTGCGATACCACTTGATTGCCAATTCCATATTTTTCTCGGTACCAAATCCGTGTTCATATAAATGGCCAAGCATGTTTTGTGAAGGGGCGTCTCCCCACTGCGCGGCTTGTTTGAATAGCTCAAGGGATTTACTATAGTCCTGTTCTACGCCAGACCCTTCAAAGTACATATGTCCAAGCGAAAACAGCGCTGGTTGATAACCCCTCAGTGTCGCTTGGCGATAGAATTCAGCGGCTTTTGCTTTATCTTTCGGTACGCCACGACCGGTTTGATACATATATCCCAGTAAATAGTTCGGTCTGGGCGTATCCGGCTGTACTGCTTTTTTTAACCAGTAAGCCGCTTTTTCATCATCATTAGGAACTCCAATACCATTAAGATAATGAGTGGCAAGTGTTACCTGTGCAGACCATTGCCCTTGTTCTGCTGCCAGTTCATACCAATGCGCAGCTTTACTGTCGTCCTGCGGTAAACCATATTCACCACTCGAGTAATATGTTGCTAAAGTCTCCTGTGCCTGGCTATTTCCTTCCTCTGCGGAAATCGTTATCCGCTGAATATATTCCTCAGGAGTTTCACTCAAAGCTGGTGTAGCAGCTGTGATCAGGAGGCATGCGACGAGTGCCGCCTTTGCTAGCAATTTCATATCAATCTACTCGTTACGATGTGAAGCTATATAATATAGGTTGCATATGTTTGTGTCACTTATGGACAGAGACGACATTATTGAGACTGTCATTCTCTGATACATTCTATACGTTGAGCCTACGTTTAACTCTTGTCGGCAGCCAAATACTCAGATCTCAGGACCGTTCGCTGACAAGCCTTTCAGTATTGATGCTCACTGGATCATCGATATCATCACTGGCCGATCTACCTCACCGCGCAAGGCATTCATGGAGTTGGCAGACAGTGTGAGTTCACACTGAAAATCCCCCCATTATCCTTGCAAACCGGGGCCGAGCGGCAAGAGGGGGGCTAAGCACCCAGGAAAAAGCGCCTATCCAAGGGTAGCGTCATCAGTCGTGATGAAACGCCCAGCAATTATCCAGGGCCTCTGTTCTCAAGGGTAGGGAATGCAAGCGTCTTGAGGCTCAGGGGCCATGTGAGCTGGAAGCTATGGCGTCTGCCCGCAATTACAAGCGTGAACCGAGTGGATGAGCCTTTGCGCCTCCTGGCACAAAATCTGGTTCATGTTGCTTCGATGGATTATGGGACATACAGATTGCGCTCATTCTTGTCGCTATCATTTCACCTGAGTGCTTCGAGAAAAATACTTTGAGTCGGGTGTCAAGCATATTGCGTCAGGCAGACAACGACTCACACCGCTGTGAGTCAATCGTGATGCCATAGGCCAGGAGCCAGCTCAGCCCCCCTCCATGACGAGCTGTCATGCTTTCACGGACAGAGCGCCCAAAATCTTGCTTCTGTTATAGAGGGCAAGAATCCAGGTGGTGAAATATCGTAGGCAATCTGCCTGTACATCTCCCTTGCCTTTCTATCCTCATTCACGGGCTTCATGGCGAATGCGCGCTATGGTTTCCTGCAACAGTTGCAATATGCGTCGCTGTGCTTCAGGCGAGGCGCCGCGGCTTTCATGCAAGGCAGCTTTCATGTCCATCCGCGCGGTCAGCAGCTCCTGTGCCAACGGCATGGCCTGCGTCTCGTCCGCGAGGCTGTGGCGCAAGTCAGCGAACAGGGCATTGAGCTTGCGGCCTGCCGAGTCCAGGCGGGACCTTACCTGTTGGGCGCTGGCATGGTGCTCCGTCAGATAGGTGCTGCCTTCCCGAGTCAGGCTGTAGTACTTGCGGCGGCCTTCACGTTGTTGCGTGATCAGCCCCTGCTCGGCGAGACGCCCGAGCACCGGATAGAGCATGCCGGGGCTCGGGCGATAGAAGCCATTGGAGAGCGCCTCGATGCGATCCCCAAGCTGACTGCCGTAGCTTTTCTCCGCGTCGAGCAGGGCGAGGGTCACCAGGCCCAGGTCATGGGCAGACAGCTTGCGTGTCGCCGGCATGCCCAGTGGCAGGGCATTGGGTACGTCAGAGGGTGGCAGGGAAGGGCCGTGATCAGAGTCAACCGGAGGAAACATCGAGACGCCTTTGGATGAAGAAAAGAGTGCGCGGCGCGCTGTCATGAGAAGCAGCGGATGGCAGTCAGGGCTCATCCGCTGCTCGGTGTTACGGGGTGTCAGACGCTTTTGGGTCGTATTGGTGCCCGAACGTCAGAATTGTACCTGTAGTCCGGTATTGAAGCGGCGGCCATCCAGCACCGTGCCATAGGTGTCCTGATCAATGGTCTTGTCGAAGAGGTTGTAGATGCCGCCGTAGAGTGTGACGGTCGAATTCAGTCGATGACGGACACCGACATCCACCAGGGTATAGCTGGGGTAGGCATCGCTTAGCCCGCTGTTGGTGGCGACCTGCTCTGCCTCTCCCTTGTAGCGAGCCTGGGACCATACCCGCGTGCGGGGAGAGGCCTGCCAGTCCAGCCCCAGGGTCGCGCGGTGGCGAGGCTGATCATTGAGCGGCAATCCCTGATTGTCACCGCTGCGCTGTTCGCTGTCAGTGAAGCTGTAGGTGGCTCGCAGGTCGACGCGTTCGCCCAACGGCATCCCCAGATTCAGTTCGACCCCATTGACGGTGGCCTTGTCGACATTGATGTACTGATAGATTGCGGTGTAGTCATCGCCCTGATACCGGCAGCTGGCATCGCCCTCGCGCGTGTCGCAGACCACGGGGGAGTCGATCTTGTCCCGATAATCGGTGTGGTAGAGCGTCGCGCCTGCACTCAGCCCATCATCGCCTTGCCATAGGGCAGCGATTTCATAGGTGGTGCTCTTTTCCGGCTCAAGGTCGGAGTTGCCGACATTGCGACAGTCTGCGCAACCAGGCCCGCCGCCACCCTCTATCCAGTTGGAATCGCCTTCCTTCAGATCCGGGGTTCGGTAACCCGCACTCACGCCACCCTTGAAGGTCAGCTGCGGTGTGGCGGTATAGACGCCGTACAGTCGCGGCACGATCTCATCACCGTAATTCTCGTCATCGACCCAGCGCACACCGGTAGTCAGGGCGAAACGCTCGGTCAGGAACCACTCATCCTCGGCGAACAATGCCATGTCCCAGCGCTCGAGATTCTCCTCGCCGAAGCCACGTCCCGGATTTTCCGTGCTCTGCTCCCGGTACTGGGCACCTAGCGTCAGCAGGTGAGCGCCGAAGGACATCACGGTGGCACTGTTGGCTGTCACTCGTTCGTAGGTGGAGTGATAGCTGTTGTCATCCTGCTCAAGCGTTTCACGTTGCAGATAGCTGCGAGTGGTCAGCCCATCTTTCCATTCGTGGGTATGCCGCAGAGTCTGGTGTTGGCGCTCGGTTTCCAGATCGTGGTCGCTGCCCGTGCGTTCGGCATCGGCCAGGGTGTCCTGGGTCCCTCGGCCGACTTCCAGCGAGAGCCGGTTGTCGGTGTCGGGGGTCCAGGCCAGCTTGGCATTGAGGTCGTGGCGCTCGTAGTCGCTGTAGCCACCTTCGCGATGGTCTTCATCGCGCTGCAGGGTGGAGCCGGTGATCGTCGCGGACAGCCGGTTCTCGATCAGAGGACCGCTGACGCGGAACTGGGCCTTCTGACGGTTGCCGGAATCGGAGTCTTCCTGGATCAGGGTGTCGAGATTCAGTGAGCCGCTCCAGTCCCGGCCGGTGGGGCGGGTAATGACATTGATGACTCCGCCCAGCGCATCGGAGCCATACAGGGTCGACATCGGGCCGCGAATTACCTCGATGCGCTCGATGGCCGAGATGGGGGGCAGCCAGCCGAACTCAGCGCCCGAGCCATAGCCGTTGTAATACGCCTGCTGGGAGCCCTGAGGGATGCCATCGACCAGGATGAGGGTGTACTTGGCATCCAGGCCGCGAATCGAGATCTCGCCCGTGCCTCCCTTGCTGGACGGACCATCGTCCACGTAGACGCCAGGCACATCCTGCAGCGCTTCGCTGATGTCCCGATATGACTTGCCCTCCAGCTGATCGCGAGTGACGACCGTGATGCTGGCGGGGGCATTCATGGGGTCCACGGCGTAGCCGGACGCTGAGGCAGAGGTGACGGTCATGGTCTCTAGCGATTCGAGGGTTTCCTGTGCCTGGACACTGCCAGCGAGACAGCACAGTGAGGCGCAACTGGCGGCAAGCCGACGAGAACTGACGGTGAGCGTATGGGGCTGGTTCATGAGGTGTGTGGGGTCCCTTGATCGTTATTGGTTTCAGGGAGTCACGGGGGCGGCATTGGAAGGCCGGCCTTCTTGAGGGCCGGCTCGATACTGCGCAGATATCAATCCTGATAGCGAGAAACGCTGAGCATGCCTTTGCCGAAGGGGATCAGGCGCGATGTGAAGTCTTCTGCGTGCTGGATCTCGTGGCGAAAATCACCCGGCACGCCCTCGAAGTGATCCAGATTGTCGGCGACCACGAAGGCGCCGGGCGCCAGGCGGGGTTTCAGCAGGGCCAGTACAGGGAGGTAGAGCGACTTTTCGCCATCGAGAAACAGGAAATCGATGCTGTCGCCAACATCCGCGAGGGTTTCCATCGCATCCCCGAAGCGAATGTCGACGCGGTGCTCAAGGCCGGCATCACGCAGGTTGTTAAGAGCGTGCTCTCGCTTGTTGGCGTAGTACTCGCTGCCGATCACCTGGCCGTCATTGTCTTCGGCAGCCGCGGCCAGATAGAGGGTGGAGATACCGAAGGAGCTGCCGAACTCGACGAAGTGACGCGCCTTTGCGGCGCGCGCCAGCATGTACAGCAATGCGCCCTGGGCCGGGTCGATGGACAGGTAGGCATGTTGAAAATGACTGGCGTCGCGGAAGTCTTTCCCGGAGCGGCGCAGCGCGGTGCCACTGTCACCGCTGGCTGCACGGGCCTCGCGTTCCTGGCGGCGTGTCTCCGCCTGGTGGCGCGCCAGGGCGTGTTCTCGTTCGAGGGTGTGCGCCACGTTGGCGCGATTCAGAGTGTCGGTCATGAGGGGGCCTTTTCGGGAGATGCCTGGGGTTCAAGAAAGTCATGCGACTCAAGAGGCTCTTGGGGTTCAAGAGCGTCATGCGGGGGGTGAGCGTGGTGGGTCGTGACGACCACCGGACAATGACGGTGAGGGTGAGACATCACGCAGACAGGCTGGCGGTAGACGCGGGACAGACGTTGCTGCTCCAGTACCTGCCAGGGTGTGCCCTGCGCGACCAGCCGGCCTTGATCGAGCAGGACCAATCGGTCGGCATGAGCGGCTGCGAGATTCAGGTCATGCATCACGGCGACCACGCAGTGCCCGCGTGAGGCCCACTGTGCGGCCAGTTGCAGGAGGCGCTCCTGATGGCGCAGATCCAGCGCCGCGGTCGGCTCATCGAGCAACAGCAGCGACGCCTCCTGGACGCGCACTCGGGCAAAGGTGGTGCGTGCCTGTTCGCCGCCGGACAGGGTCATGGCATCGCGGCTGGCCAGATGAAGGATTTCCACATCGGCCATGGCCTTCGCGATGCAGACGTCATCCTCGTTCGGCGGGAGGTCGCGCAGGGCGCGTCCCATGGCGACGACTTCATCGACTCGATAGGCGAAGCGCAGCACGTTGTCCTGTGGCATCACGGCGCGCCTGGCGGCAAGATCGCGAACGCTGTACTCCGCGATGGAGCGGCCTTCCAGTCTCAGTTCGCCCTTGCTTGGGAGACGATCACCGGCCATCAGTCCCAGCAGGGTCGATTTGCCTGCGCCATTGGGGCCGATCAGAGCGGTCAGGCTGCCGGCTGGGCATGCCAGCGTGATGTCTTCCAACAGCTGGGCGCCATTGAGCGTCAGTGACACCTGATGCAGATTCAACATGTCAGCTCGCCTCCGGGCCGCGTCGTCTGGCGACCAGCCACAGGAAGAAGGGCCCACCGAGCGTGGCGGTCAGAATTCCGATGGGAATCTCGTTGGGCGGGTCCAGGCTGCGGGCCCCCAGGTCGGCCAGCAGCAAGAGAATTCCGCCGCCCAGAGCGCTCAAGGGCAAGAGATGGCGGTGGCCGGGGCCAATCAGGGTGCGCATGAGGTGCGGAACGACCAGCCCGATGAAGCCGATGGTTCCGGTGAAGGCGACGGCGGCGGCTGTCAGCAACGCGGTCAGGGTAATGAGCTTGAGTCGCAGACGTTTGACATCGACACCGGCATGGCGGGCCTGGCGTTCGCCGAGGGCGAGCAGGTCCAGTGGCACGGCCTGACGTCGCAACAGCAGCAGACCCAGCAGCGTGAGTGGTGCGATGGTCATGACCGGCAGCCAGGAGACACGCGCCAATGATCCCATTGACCAGAACATAAGGCTTTCCAGCTGCTCGACACTGGCCAGATAGGTGAGGTAGCCGGTCAATGCGCCGGCAACGGCATTGATGGCGATCCCGATCAACAGCAGGCGCGAATTGTCACCGCCGTTGCTGGCGGGCTTCGCCAGCAGGTAGATCAACCAGGCGGTGACGAAGCCACTGCAGAAGGCACCGACGGGTAGCGTCCAGGCGCCCAGAGTGTCGATGCGCAACACGATGATCATCACGGCCCCGAGAGAGGCACCGCTGCTGACGCCGACGATGCCCGGGTCAGCCAATGGATTGCCGAAGAGCCCCTGCATGGCGGCGCCGGCCACGGCCAGAGCGGCACCGATCAGCAAGGCCATCAGGGCGCGCGGCAGACGAAGCTCCCACAGCACGGCGTGAGCAAGCGCGTGGTTGGCGTCGTCAGCCCAGGGGGCGGCCAGAGCAGACAGCACCTCATTGAGCGGCAGGGATACCACGCCTGTCGTGAGGCTGATGCCCAGCCCCGCCAGTGCCGCGAGTGCCAGCCCCTGATAGAGGCGTTGGGTGAGAGCAGGTCGCCGCAAGGCCAGTCCTGAGGTGAGATCCGTCATGGGGCGTACAGCGCCTCGGCGAGAGAATGGGTGGCAAGGCCGCTGCTGGCCCCATCGAATTTGATGGCGGCATGATCCAACACGATCAGGCGCTGCTCACGGGCCGCCGGTGTGTGCGCAAGCCCCGGGACCTTGGTCCAGACGCCTTGCTTGCCACCGAGCGCCGCTAGCTCGAGCTCCGACACCAGTACGGCGTCGGGCGCCATGGCCATCACCCCTTCGGCACTGAGGGTCTGATAGCGGTCAAGTCCGGCCTCGGCACCGACATTGATGGCGCCAGCACGTCGGATCAGGGCATCGGCAGAGGTGGCGGCGCCTGCTCCCGTGACGGTGCCGCTGGTACCGGCTCCGGCGCTGGAGATATGCAGCAGGCGTGGCGTGCCACCCGTCTCGCTCAACGCCTCGGCGCTGGCATAGTCGGCTTGGATACGCGTGACCAAGGCCTGGCCACGCTCTGGTTGCCCGATCAGCGCTGCGAGCCTTTCCACTCGTTCGACGGCGGGCAGGGTGCGTTCCAGCATCACGTGGGGGATGCTCAGTCGTTCTGCCTGCTCCATGACATTGGCGTCCCGCTGGGGATTGCCGCCAATCAGCAGGTCGGGATCATGGGCGAGCAGCCCCTCGATGGAGGGCTGACGATGAAAGCGCTCCACTCCCTGCAATCCCCGGGCGAGAGTGGGGTCCTGCGGTACCAGAACGAGTTGTTCCTCTGCGCCGAGCGCGACGATGATCTCTGCATGGCCGGGGTCCAGCACGGCAATGCGGGAAGCCGCCTGCGAGAGTTGAGGAATGGCCAGTGCTGATGCCAGAGACAATGCCAAGCACCATCGATGAAGTGGTGCCGTATTCAAGATATTGCGCATGGTGACGGTATCCCCCGGGTGGCGACGCAGATGGCGAAATATCTTACGATAATTTGAATGATAATCTATATCATTAATGTTTAAGGGGCTAGCGGTATGTGGCTGAAATGGCGAGCCCCAAGTTTCACTGCGGCTCGCATTGCCGACGCTCACTGCCATCAGCTCTCCCTGGCATACTCTCCAGCGTGCCCTCAGTGGGATGTCGTGCGTCGTTTCGCTGTGCGCAGGGCCTGCCCATATATGCTAAATAGATGATTTATAAATTGTTTTGTCTTTTTTGTTACCATCGTCGCGGACAAGGCGGATAGCGGTGGCGAATTGGCCCCAAACCTGCAGAGCGAAACGGTGATACCTGTCGTCAGTGAGTCAGTCGTGCTCTCGGGCGCGCGTGGCGCAAGGAGGATCACCGTTCTTGATAACTAGCATTTTGCATGCTCATTCAAATCGATAAATAACTGCTATCTCGCTTTGCTAAGCTAAGCAGATTCCCGCACCGACCGGCTTCCGTCGTGCCTGACGACTCTGATCTTTCGGAGTGCGCCGCGGTGTGGAGTCTGTGCAGAACACAATAAAAGCAAGGAGATCCCGCTTGGAACTGATCCAGTATGCTCTGGACAATCTGGAGCTCTTGACCACACGCACGCTTGAGCACATCTCGCTGGTCGGGGTGGCGGTGGGAATCGCCACCCTGACGGGCGTGCCCATCGGTATCGCGATCACCAAGAACGAGCGAGCCGCCAAGACCGTGCTGTATATCGCCTCGATCATCGTGACGATCCCTTCCATCGCGCTGTTCGGCATCATGATTCCGATCCTGTCGTTGATCGGGCAGGGCATCGGCTATCTGCCGGCCGTGATCGCCGTGCTGCTGTATTCGCAGTTGCCGATCATCCGCAACACCTATACCGCGATCAACAATGTCGATCCGGCGCTGCGCGAAGCCGCCAGAGGGGTGGGCATGAGCCAGAATCAGCGTCTGTGGATGGTGGAGATTCCGTTGGCCGTGCCGATCATCATGGCCGGTGTACGCACCGCCGTGGTGCTGAATATCGGGGTGATGGCGATTGCGGCCTATATCGGTGCCGGAGGGCTTGGCACCTTCATCAGTCGAGGGATTTCCCAGTCTGATCCTCGGCAATTGATTGTCGGGGCGGTGGCGGTCAGCGTGCTGGCCATCCTCGTCGACTATGCATTGTTGGCGCTGCAGAAGCGCCTGACGCCCAAGGGCATGGACCGCACCACAGCGGCCGCCGCCTGAGGCGTCATTCGCGCGCCATTCTGCCAACACGACAAGGAACGCTTCATGATCGAACTCGACAACCTGACAAAAGTCTTCGATACCCCGAAGGGCGCCGTGACGGCGGCTGACAATATCAGCATGAAGGTCCCGAGCGGTGAGATCTGCATCCTGCTCGGCCCCTCCGGCTGCGGCAAGACCACCAGCCTCAAGATGATCAACCGCATCATTCGCCCGACCTCGGGGCGAGTGCTGATCAACGGGGAAGATACCACCAATCTCGATACCCAGGAGCTGCGCCGCAACATCGGCTACGTGATCCAGCAGATCGGTCTGTTCCCGAACATGACCATCGAGGAGAACATCACCGTGGTGCCCCGGCTGCTGGGCTGGGACAAGACGCGCTATCGCGAGCGTGCCCGCGAGCTGATGCGCATGATCGCGCTTGAGCCCGATGCCTTCCTCAAGCGCTATCCGAGCGAGTTGTCCGGTGGCCAGCAGCAGCGCATCGGCGTTGCGCGTGCCCTGGCGGCGGACCCGCCCGTGATGCTGATGGATGAACCTTTCGGGGCCATCGATCCCATCAATCGCGCGGTGATCCAGGATGAGTTCCTCAAGATGCAGCAGGATCTCAAGAAAACGATCATGTTCGTCAGCCACGATATCGATGAGGCGATCAAGATGGGCGATCGCATCGCCATCTTCCGCGGCGGCAAGCTGGTGCAGTATTCACCGCCCGATGAGTTGCTGGCCGCGCCGAAGAACGAGTTCGTCGAATCCTTCCTGGGAGAAGACCGCGCTCTGAAGCGCCTCAATCTGGTCAAGGTGCGCGACCTGGCCAGTGAAGACATCGGCATGGTCACGCCGGATGACACCCTGACCACGGCGCTCGAGCGCATCGAGGCCTACGGCTACCAGAACAGCATCGTGATGGTGAACGACAAGCGTCAGCCGGTTGGCATCATCAGTGCCGCCATCGCTCGCACCTCCAAGGGCCATTGCCGTGATCACTTCCAGAGCGTGCCCGTCGTGGTCAGCCTGGAGGATGACCTGCGCAAGGTGGCCTCGCTGATGTTCGCCAATGACATGACCTGGATGCCGTGCGTCGATGACGAGGGGCGTATCGTCGGCCAGATCACCCAGCGCGCCATCACCCATCATCTGGGTTCGCGCTATCGGGCGCATGCGGGTGGCGGGGCTTCTGGCCAGCAGGGTGAGATGTCCGCGACCGCGCTGCACAAGGAGTAAGCCCATGCCGACACTGAAATTCACGGGCTTGCTGCGGCTGGTGGCCGTGGTCGCGATCTTCATGGCCGGGGTCTGGAGCCAGTCGAGCGGTGTGATCGAAGAGTTCCTCTTCTATATCCCCGATATTCAGTTTCTGACGGTACAGCACCTCTGGTTGACGGCGCTGTCCGGCGGGCTGGCGATCCTGGTCGCGGTTCCGCTGGGCATCATCCTGTCGCGACCGAGCATGACGCGCTACGCCGAATCCGCCATGCAGGTGCTCAACGTGGGCACCACCATCCCGACGCTGGCGGTGCTGGCCCTGTCGATGGGCTTTCTGGGCATCGGCACCGTGCCGGCGGTCTTTGGGCTCTTCGTCGCGACTCTGCTGCCCATCACCCGCAATACCTACACGGGGCTCAAGGGCGTGTCACCGGCCTTGAAGGAAGCGGCGGCCGGGATCGGCATGTCGCCCCTCCAGCGTCTGGTGCGGGTCGAGTTGCCCAATGCGCTGTATGTGATGTTCGCCGGGATTCGTACCGCCCTGGCGATCAATGTCGGCACGGTACCGCTGGCCTTCCTGATCGGCGCCGGTGGACTGGGGGAGCTGATCTTTACCGGGATCGACCTCTATGACCCCATCATGATGCTGTCCGGTGCCATCCCCACGGCGCTGCTGGCGATCGGGGTGGATGTGCTGGTGGCCTTCGTGGCCTTCCTCGTGGTGCCGCGAGGCGTCAACCCGGCGCGAGCATGAATGAAGACCCACGCGCCGACCCGCTCGGCGCGTGGTGACAGACTGCACGACCTGAACAACAACAACCGGCTGGACCGAAATTTCACAGGATAGGAGAACACCATGAAGACCTTGACGACTCTGCTGACCGGCGCGGCACTGGCCGCTTCACTTTCCACGGCGCAGGCTGACGAGATTGTGGTGGGTGGCAAGAACTTCACCGAACAACAGATCCTCGCCAGCATGACTGGGCAGTACCTGGAAGGCCTGGGCTATGAGGTGGAAGAGCGCTCCGGCATGGGCTCCGCCGTTCTGCGTCAGGCGCAGGAAAACGGCCAGATCGATCTCTATTGGGAGTACACCGGCACCTCACTGATCAACTACAACGATGTCAGTGAGCGCCTGAGCCCGGAAGACACCTATGCCCGCGTCAAGGAGCTGGACGCCGAGAAGGGCCTGGTGTGGCTGCAGCCGTCTGCGGCAAACAATACCTACGCACTGGCGATGCGTGAGGCGGACGCCCAGGAGCGCGGTATCGCCTCACTGTCCGACCTCTCACAGGCGGTCAATGACGACAAGGGGCTGTCCTTCGCGCTGAACGCCGAATTCTACGCGCGTGATGATGGCTGGCGTCCGCTGCAGAAAGCCTATGACTTCCGTGTCGGGCGCGCCGACGTCAAGCGCATGGATTCCGGTCTGGTCTACCAGGCACTGCGTGATGGTCAGGTCGATGTCGGCCTGGTGTTCGCCACCGATGGCCGCATCCCGGCGTTTGATTTCACGGTGCTCGAGGACGACAAGGGCTACTTCCCGGCCTACGCCCTGACACCGGTGGTGCGTGAGGAGTCGCTCAAGGCCAACCCGGAACTCGAGTCGCAGATGAATGCGCTGTCTGCCGAGCTCAATGACGACACCATGGCAAGCCTGAACGCCCAGGTCGATGTCGAGAAGAAGAGCATCGAGCAGGTCGCCGAGGACTTCCTGAAGGAACACGGCCTCAAGTGACCTTCAGGTACGCCTGATCCTCTGACAGCGAGGCTCAGGGGCCATGCCAGCACGACAAGGCCGCCTGCGGGCGGTCTTGTCGTCTCTGGCGGCCGCGTCTGCCTCGCTCGCAACTGTCCCCATCCCGTTGGTCATTTCCGTGTCTGCCAAATTGGAGAAGTCCCATGTCTGCTCCGGATTGCCTGCCTCAAGCTTTGCCCACCTCTCATGCTTTGCCCACCTCTCATGGAGCTGCCGAGGATGGCCTGGCACCTGCGCCGCTGTCCCTGATCCATGAATATGATGACACCCGTCTCAGCGCAGAGCAGCTGCACCAGGCCAAGCGCTGCCTGCTGGATCTGCTGGGCGTCGCGGCAGGTGCGACGCGGACTCCCCTGGCGGCCAAGGCGGCTCGCTACGTCACGCGTCAGCACGGCGGCGACTTGCCGTTGTTGTTTGCCAGCGGCACGGCCTCTTCCAGTGGTGTCGCCCTGCAGGGTGGCTGGTTGATCGATGCGCTGGATGCCCACGATGGCCAGGTGCTGACCAAGGGGCATGCGGGGGTAGCCTTGTTGCCCGGTCTGCTGGCGCTCCCGGAAACCCGGCAACTCAGCGGTCATGCGTTTCTGGCGCTGCTGGCCTATGGCTATGAGGTCGCCACGCGCGCGGGCATCGCCTTGCATGCCCAGAGTCCCGATTACCATACGTCGGGGGCCTGGAATGCGCTGGGCGTGGCCGCAGTGACTGCGCGCCTGCGCGGCTTTGATCGTGAGATGTTGCACCACGCGCTGGGCATCGCCGAGTTCTACGGGCCGCGTAGCCAGATGATGCGCTGCATCGATCATCCCACCATGCTCAAGGATGGCTCCGGCTGGGGCGCGATGACCGGCATCTCGGCGGCGCTGCTGGCGGAAGATGGCTTCACCGGAGCGCCGGCATTGACGGTCACGTCGCCGGAGGTCGCTGCGCTGTGGCAGGACCTCGGCCAGCGCCATTATCTGTTCGAGCAGTACTTCAAGGCCTATCCGGTGTGTCGCTGGGCGCAGCCGGCAGTGGAGGCGGTACTGTCATTGGCAGATGCCGTGTCTGAGCCTGACGACATCACGCGTATCGAGGTCATCACCTTCCATGAGGGCAAGCGGCTGCATGTCACGCATCCTGATACCACGGAGCAGGCGCAATACAGCCTGCCGTGGTCGGTCGCCTGTGCCCTGGGGCGGGGCAGCGTGGATGTGGAGGGCGTCTGCGATGCCCTTGACGATGACGGGCTCAAGGCGCTGGCGAGCAAGGTGGTGATCGAGGAGGATGCCGCATTCAATGCCCGTTTCCCCGCCGAGCGCTGGGCCCGTGCGCGAATCGTGCTGAAAAGTGGTGAGGTGCTGGAAAGCGCAGACCATGAGGCATTGGGCAATCCGGACAAGCCGCTGACGGATGCTCAGGTGCTGGCCAAATATCAGGCCCTGGCGGAGCCGGTGCTGGGAGACCGCGCGGCCAGGTTGCGGGATGTCGTGCTGGACCTGGAGTCACGCCCGGTCTCCGAACTGCTGGCGCTTCTGGGCGCTCCAGCTTGAATCTGGCGGCCGCGGCTGACATTCTGCGCGGCGCTTGATTCTCATTGGCCTGCTTTCTGGCCTTGGCCCTGGCCTTTCCCTTGGTTTTCTACCTGACCCTGACCCTGACCCTGACCCTGGCTTCTGCTGTTCGTTGCCTTCTCTTTTCATTACCGAGACTTGCCCATGCACCATCAAGATCACCTGCGCGTTGGCGCGGCCCAGATCAACGCCACCCTCGGCGATATTGAGGCCAATCTGGAACGTCATCTCGACATCATCCATCAGGCGCGGGATGTCGATCTGGACCTGCTGGTCTTCCCGGAGCTGTCGCTGACGGGCTATGGCATGGGCAGTCGGGTCATTGATCTGGCCTTTCCGCCGCATGACCCGCGCTTGCTGATGCTCGCGCGTGCCGCGGGCGACATGCAGCTGGTGGTGGGCTTTGTCGAGGAGGCCAGTCCGGGGGAGTACTATAACGCGCTGGCGATTCTGCAGCACGGCGCGCTGCAGGCCGTGCATCGCAAGCTGAACCTGCCGACCTATGGCGGGCTGGAGGAGGGCAAGCTGTTCACCCACGGCAGCGACCTGACCCAGAACGATGTGCGCGAAGGCTGGTCAGCCACCTCACTGATCTGCGCGGACCTGTGGAATCCGGGCCTGGTGCACGCCGCCATGCTCGCGCGTCCCACCGTGCTGTGTGCGCCGATCAATTCGGCCTCGGGCATCGTCAGCGATGATTTCTCCAACGAGCAGAACTGGGCGATCAACCTCCAGTTCTACGCCATGACCTACGGCACGCCGGTCATCATGGCCAATCGCTTCGGGCCGGAAGGCGGCAGTCACTTCTGGGGCGGGTCGCGAATTCTTGGCCCGCGCGGGGAAACACTGGCCCAGGCGGAAGACCGCGAGATGCTGATACATGCCGAGCTGTCGCGCACCGCGATCGCCAAGGCCCGTTTCGAGCTGCCGACACACCGCGACGCCGATACGCCGCTGGTGCGTGACCTGATGCTGGGCTATCGCTGAGCGATTGATGTTGAGCAATTAAGCCTGTCGAATAACAAGACGCCCGCGCCAGAATTCTGGCGCGGGCGTCTTGTTTGCGGTCTTGTTTACGTTGCCGGCAATACGGCTCAGGACGGGAAGCTGAACTGGGCGGCTTCCTGTGCACTGCGCTCAGGCCAGCGCTGGGACACGCTCTTGCGCCGGGTATAGAAGCGCACGGCGTCAGGGCCATAGGCGTGCAGGTCACCGAACAGCGAGTCCTTCCAGCCGCCGAAGCTGTGGAAGGCCACCGGTACCGGCAAGGGCACGTTGATGCCTACCATGCCGACCTCGATCTGGTCGGCGAAGCGGCGTCCTGCCTCGCCATCGCGGGTGAAGAGGCAGGTGCCGTTGCCGTACTGGTGGTCATTGATCAGCGCGATGGCGTCTTCGAAGCTTGCCACGCGCACCACACAGAGTACCGGGCCGAAGATCTCGTCACGATAGATGCTCATGTCCGGCGTGACACGATCGAACAGCGTGGCACCCATGAAGAAGCCGGGCGAGCTCTCGACCAGCGGGTGAGTGCGGCCATCCACGATCAGCTGGGCGCCAGCGCTGGCGCCTGCCTCGATATAGCCGGCGACCTTGTCGCGCTGCGAGGCATTGATCAGGGCGCCCATGTCGTGACCGGGTTCGGTGCCCGGGCCGATGCTCATGGCGCGGGCCTGAGGCGCGAGACGTTCGATCAGGGCATCCGCGGTCTCATCCCCCACGCAGACGGCCACCGAGATGGCCATGCAACGCTCGCCTGCGCTGCCGAAGGCGGCCCCGATCAAGGTGCTGGCGGCATTGTCGAGATCGGCGTCCGGCAATACCACGGCGTGATTCTTGGCGCCCCCCAGCGCCTGGATCCGCTTGCCCTGACGGGTGCCACCCTCGTAGAGGCTCCGCGCCACGGGTGTCGAGCCGACGAAGCTCATCGCCTTGACCTCCGGGGCCGCGATCAGCGCCTCGACGGCTTCACGATCACCATGCACCACGCTGAAGAGCCCTGCGGGCAGTCCGGCTTCTTGCAGCAGGTGGGCCATCTTGTTGGCCGCCGACGGACTCTGCTCCGACGGTTTGAGGATGAAGGCATTGCCGCAGGCCAGCGCCATCGGGAACATCCAGAGCGGCACCATGGCCGGGAAGTTGAACGGCGTGACACCGGCCACGATGCCCAGCGGTTGATGGTTGGACCAGGTGTCGATGCTCGGCCCGGCATTGTGGGAATACTCGCCCTTGAGCAGCTCCGGCACGCCGCAGGCATATTCGACGTTCTCGATGCCGCGCTTGAGTTCGCCCATGGCATCGTCGAGCACCTTGCCGTGCTCTTCACTGATCAGGGCGCAGATTTCCTGAGCATCCCGTTCCAGCAATGTCTTGAAGCGATACATGACCTGAGCGCGCTTGGCGGGCGGCATGGCGCGCCAGGCGGGCAGGGCATCCCTGGCGGTCTCTATCGCGCGTTGCACGATGGCGGCATCGGCCAGTGGCAGACGGCGCACGGCTTGCGCGGTGGCCGGATTGAGCACATCCAGGGTGCGTTCGCCAGTCACGGCGTCACCACCAATCAGGTGAGTCAGGGTATCCATCGGTCAGTTTTCAGCCTTGTGTTCAGTCGCAGAGAATGTGGCAGAGAAAGTCGCTGTCTTGAGCTGAGATTGCTGTGAGCCTGGGTTGACCAGTACTCAGAATTGACGCCCCTGCAGTGCCTCATCGAAGGGGTAGCGCGAGATCTTCTCGATGCCGGTCTCGGTGATCAGCACCTCTTCCTCCAGCTTGACGCCATCGGCAGCACCGACTTCGCCGATATAGCTTTCCACCGAGACGACCATGCCGGGTTCCAGCACGCCATCCTTGGAGAAGCGATCAAAGTCCATGTGGTGCGCGACCAGTGGCGTCTCGCCATGCATGCCGACGCCGTGGATGATCGAGGGGTAACGGCGGTCGAGGAAACGCTCGGGAATCTTCCAGGCGCTCTCGGCGATCTCGCGATAGCTGATGCCGGGCTTGAGGATCGACATGTTGTGGTGCACCTGTTCGTGCGCCATCTGGTACAGGCTCTGCTGATAGGCGGTCGGTCGGCCCGGCCCGACATGGAAGGTGCGTGAGAAGTCGGAGTAGTAGCCGTGGCAGCCGATGGTGTCGGTATCCAGCGCGACCAGCTCGCCGGGGCGAATCACGCGGTCGCTGGCCTCGTTGAACCACGGATTGGTGCGCGGGCCGGACGATAGCAGGCGGGTCTCGATGAACTCACCGCCTTGGCGGATGACATCGCCGTACATGATGGCGAACAGCTCATTCTCGGTGACACCGGGCTTGATGGCGGCTTCCACGGCGGCAACCGCGGCCTCGCTTCCGGCCATCGACTGGGCCAGACAGGCAATTTCCTCAGGCGTCTTGAGGCGGCGGCAATGCAGGGTGTCCTGCATGCAGTCGAAGACTTCCAGCCCCTGCGCTTCCAGCGAGCGCGCCAGATTCAGGGTGCAGCGGTCCAGCCCGACCTTGCGATTGCCGCCACCATGTTCCTCGACCAGCTGGGCAATCTCGATGCCGAACGGGTCGCTCGAGAGGTTGTCGCGCTGGTTGACGGCGGACCACACCACCTTGGACGTGCGCGCCTCATCGATGGTTTCAAGCCAGGTCGAGACGTGGGCGCTGCCAGGGTATTCGAACAGGATCACCGGCCCCTCGAGAGGCACGTAGATGTAGCGGGTGGAGTTGCGCAGGAAGTAGCCGAACATGTTGCGCGAGCCGGTGGCATAGCGCTGATTGTTGGGATCAAACAGCACCACGGCGGCGTAGCCCTGCTCTGCCATCATGGCGCGCAGGCGAGCCAGACGACCGCCGCGCAGCTGCACAGGGTCAAAGGCCGTGGGAATGCTGTCGCCATTGGCCATTGGCGCGGACGGCACGATCGGGAAGCTTGCGGGTTCACTGTCGGTCAGGCGTTCAAAGTCGACGATGCTCATGGTTGGTCTCGGCTCACGGTCTGGTGAAAAGGTCAGGAAAGGCGCTGGAAAAAAGAACTGGCACAGGCGCTGGTACAAGCGCTGGTACAAGAACTGGTAGAGGACAGGGCGCGCCGGGCTCGGGCATGTCAGTCCGCCAGGTTGTCGCTGCGCTGCATGCCTTCCTTGAGCAGGCGCTCGTGGATAGGTGCCATGCGGCCGAAGATTCGCTGGGCGCGCTCAGGGCGACCGATGAAGCCGGGCTCCTTGGCGTAAGCGAAGATCACGGTATGGCGTTCTCGCTCACCGCGAACCGGGGTGACGCGATGCAGGGAGTAGCGACCGAAGAAGATCTGCAGGTCGCCCGGCTTCAGATCGATGGCGGTCAGGTTCGAGCGGTCTCCGTCGAGCACCTTCTCGACGCCCTCGAAGTTCTCGCCCTCGGGACTGCGGATACCGGCGGCGTATTCGAAGCGGCCACCCGCATCGGACTTGCGGGTCATCATGGTGACGATGAATTCGTTGGTGTCGTAGTGCCAGGGATGCTGGCAGCCATCGCGCAGCACGTTGACGACCAGATCCGCGAGCGGGTCGGCATATTGGTGAATGTCGTCCATGCCGACGACGCTGGCGATGAAGTGCTGGAAATCGGGATGCGAGTAGACCTGGCGAATCAAGGTGTCCGAGCCGATGCGGTCCCCCGCCACGAAACCATTGGTGCGATCATCGAAGCGATTGCGCGGATGCGATGCAGGCAGTGAGTCATCACCGTCGCTGTTGTAGGGGTTGGTGACGGTCTGGTTGTAGTGCGCCAGCGGTGAAAGACGCTCCGTTTCCTGCTCCAGACGTGCCAGCGCCTCCTGCGGCACGAAGCCCTCCAGCACGACGCAGCCATCCTGCGTGAGCTGTTCGCGACATTGGCGCATCAGTTCGCGACCCCGCGCTTCTGTCAATCGATGGATGGGATAGTGTTCAAGATCTATCAGCCCATCGAGAGAGGTATCACTGTCCTGCTGCTGGATTGCGTTCATGCCCGGCCTCCTGTTCCCTGATCGCTAAATAACGTAGGAATAGGTTAGAGGGCGTGTTTTGATAATAGAAATGAATGGTCAAGATCAAATGCATTGCGAGGGCTCATAGATCATGGATACCGACCTGCTTCGTGCCTTTGTCACGGTGGCCGAATGTGAAGGGTTCAGCGCCGCCGGCAAGGTACTGCATCGCACCCAGTCTGCCGTCAGTCTGCAGATCAAGCGGCTGGAGGATCAGATGGGCGGGGCGCTGCTGTCCCGCACCAGCCGTCGGGTAGAACTCACGGCATCGGGAGGGCGGTTGCTGCCCTATGCGCGGCACATTCTCAAGCTGCAGGATGAGGCGCGGCAGGTGCTCGGGGTCGATCGCAAGAATGAGCTCATCCGGCTGGGCACGTCGGAAGAACAGGCCAGTACCTACCTGCCCGAATTGCTGTCGCGCTTCGCCGCGGATCACCCTGAAGTGCGCCTGGAGGTGACCTGCAAGATCAGCGCGTCGCTGGTGCATGATTTTCAGGAAGGCTTGCTGGACGCCGTGCTGGTGGTGCGTCACGGGCCGACCCAGACCGGGCGGCTATTGGGGCGCGAGCGCATGGTGTGGGTGGTTGCCGAAGACCAATCGCTTGCAGACTGGGAGGTACTGCCGCTCGCGCTCAATCCGGAAGGCTGCATCTTCCGCGCGCATGCCTTCGCCGCCTTGGGGCGGGATGATCGACAATGGGATGTGCGTTACTCAAGCCAGTCGCCAACGGGCATCAATCTGCCGGTGAAGGCCGGGCTGGCATTGACCGTCAAGACACCGCGCAGCGTGCCCTCCGGCTGTCGAATCGTCGGCGATGACGAAGGCTTGCCGCCGCTTGGCCATGTGGAAATCGAGCTTCATCGCTCGCCGGGCCATGTCAGCGATGCGCTGAGTGACTTCTGCGATCACCTGGAGGCCATCGTCACCGGCAAGGGCAAGCTTGAAGAGGTTGGGGCGCTGGAGGCGAGCGCTGGGGTTGGCACTGAGGCCATCCCTGAGGTTGGCGCGTCAGCGCGTGAGGCAGCGACCGCTGGTTGAGCAGTACTACCCGTGTTGCGAGCAGGTTGAGCTGGTGAGCATGGCGGGGTATCGATTCATGGATTAGACCCGGAGACATATCAGCCAATGGGCGGTGTAGCGCCCAGCGGGGCTTGCGGCGTGTATGGCCTACGCGCCCCCAGAATGCCCGCGCGCTGGATGATCTCGGGCACGAAGGCTTCCTGACGATGCGCCATGATATGCACGCCGCTGACGCCCTCGATCTCACGCAGCTGCTGGATCATCTCGATGCAGATATCACGGCCCTCCGCCTTCTGATCCCGGGCTCCCTCCAAGCGCTTGAGCACGTCATCCGGGATATGCACGCCGGGAACATGGCGGCGCATCCACTCGGCGGTGCGTGCCGAGGCCAGCGGGCCGACGCCGGGCAGGATGAAGCATTTCTCCAGCAGGCCCAGATCACGGGCACGATGCATGAAGTCCTGAAAGCGCTGCAGGTCGAAGCAGTACTGTGTCTGGATGAACTGGGCGCCGGCGGCAATCTTCTTGGCCAGGCGGTGAGGGCGAAACGCGAAGGGCGGGGCGAAGGGATTGGCGGCTGCGCCCAGAAATACCTGAGGCGCTGAGGTCAGTGCTCGGCCGCTGGCAAAGGCGTGCTTGTCACGCAGCCCGGCGACGATTTCCAGCAGTGACAGGGAGTCGAGGTCGAACACCGGCTTGGCCTCGGGGTGATCCCCGACCTGCACGCCATCCCCGGTCAGACACAGCAGGTTGCGGATGCCCAGTGCCGCGGCTCCCAGCACATCGCCCTGGATGGCGATGCGGTTTCTGTCACGACACGAGATCTGCATCACCGTCTCATGGCCTTCGCGGGCCAGCAGGGCACACATCGCCACGCTCGACATATGACAGTTAGCGCCCGAGCCATCGGTGGCGTTCATGGCATCCACATGGCCGGCAAACAATTGCGCGCGCGCATGCACCTCCTGTGGGGCGGCCGAGTCGGGCGGCGCCAGCTCGGCGGTGACGGCAAACTGACCGCTGCGAAGTACTCTCTCCAGGCGACCGACGTTGCCGTCGCGCTCGGCAGGTGGCAGCTGGAAGCTGTCCGGGATAGTGAGTCTGGAGGTCATTTCAGGCTCTCTCGGCGTTCAGCGGCTTGCCGGGCCACGCGCAGCCAGGATGAGGTGCCCTGCAGGCGATGATCCACCGGTAGCTGTATGATCTGGATCGCGTCGTTGTCCTTCATCCGCTGGCTGCCTTCCCAGGCTTCCACCCACACGCAGCGCGTGTCCGGTTCGACTTCACAGTTGCCATTCTGCATGACACCGCCGCAGGGGCCGTTGCGCAGGTGCTTGGGGCAGTTCATTGAGCAGGACATGCCGGTCGAACTCAGAATGCACTGGCCACACATCTGACAGTCAAACAGCAAGCCCTTGCAGGCTTGCTCCAGCCTGGCGACGGGCTTCTCGGCGCGTGCGTAACCGACGGACTTCCACAGCGGCTGCAGTTTGATGATCACCGGCTCGACGGCCTGATAGGTGAGCTCCAGCAGTCGCGCGTGACGTGCGGCCCACAGACGAATCGAATACACGCATGCCTCCTGTCAAAACCTGGCGGGGGTAACGCCCTGGGCGTTCTGGAGCGCTATCTTCGCATGGCCGCTGCCCGGGCCGACATCCCGTGGGCGACAGCGTCACTATCGAAAGGCGCAGGATAAGCGGGGAAAGGCCTCGTTGCTTGGATTGAAGCCAAAAAAGCCCCCAAAACCAAGAAAGCCCCCGAAACCCAGAAAGACGCCGGAGCATTCGCTGCTCCGGCGTCTTTTGGTGTCTACGTCATGTCTTCTTTCTCTGCTCTCAGGGCGTAAGGCCCGCGGCCTGCATGAAGCGGCGCAGTGCCAGAGAGACGAGCCCCAGCGTGGGGACACTTGTTTTAAGGCATGGCTCATGTGCTTCGTGTGTCAGTGTCTTGAGCAGACCTCATGTGTCCTGATTGTGCGTAACCTGATGCAGCAACGATGCTCTTTTCCGCTCGTCGTACGACACCGAGTTACCTCGAATACAGCTTCCCTCGGCCGTCCTGGTGGTTCCATGAGATGCGCTGACAAAAATGTGGTGGTGCTTGTTAATAAATGATTGTCAACCATTAACCATGGTGCTAGCTTTTGCTCATACCGCAGAAGGCATGCGGAGTTCATGTGTCCTGACATTCAGTGGAGGAAGCAGCAATGGCAGAATTTGAAGGGGCCACCTCGGCCAAGCCTCGCTTTACGCAAGATGAATGGAACGTTCGTGTCGACCTGGCTGCCATGCACCGTCTGGCGAATGTCTACGGCTACGATGACATCGTATGGAATCACATCACGGCGCGCGTGCCTGGAACCGACCATCACTTTCTCATGAACCATTTCGGTCTCCACAATACCGAGATCACTGCCTCCAATCTGATCAAGATTGATGAACACGGTAACGTGCTGGATGGCCCACCTGAGGTAAATACCGCTGGTTTCGTCATCCATCGCGGCATTCACCTGAACATTCCGAACGCCAAGTTCGTGTTCCACTCCCACGCCCCGGCGGGCCTGGCTGCCACCGCGATTCGTGATGTCGTGCACCTGGTGCAGGACTCTTCAATGCTTTACGGCAAGATTGGCTATCACGACTGGGAAGGACTCTCTGTGGATACCGATGAGAGCCAGCGTATTGCCGAAAGCATGGGCAACAACAAGTGCCTCATCATGCGCAATCACGGTTTCCTGACCGTCGGTGAAACCGCCGGTGAGGCCTTCATGAATATGCATTATCTGGTACGTGCCTGCGCCAACATGCTGCAGGTCTGTGCCACCGGTTTGCCGCTGGCCGAGACATCGCCGGAAATGTGGGAAAAAGCCGCTGAACAATATGCTGCCTTCGTGCCGGGCAAGTATGAATGGCCAGCGTTGCTGCGCCAGATAGACCGGATCGATCCTTCCTACAAGTATTGATGGCCCGCTGTAATGGGGTAGCAAGGAGCGGTTCATGCAGATTTTACTGGAAGGCAAGCGTGCCTTCGTCACTGCTGGTGGGGCTGGCATGGGACGCGCCACGGTTCTGGCCATGCACGCACTGGGAGCGCGGGTATTCACCTGCGATGTAGATGGCGAGGCACTTTCCAACTTGCCTGACGACATCACGACGTTCGTGTCTGATGTGTCAGACCCTGCTGCCGTGGATGCGATGTTCGATGAGTTCCTGCCCGGTGGCCTCGATATCCTGGTCAATAATGCGGGCATTGGTGGGCCGACGAAGCCTGTCGAGAATGTCAGCAATGAAGAATGGCGCGCCTGCATGGGCGTATGCATCGATTCACAGTTCTATTGTGCCCGTCGTGCTGTCCCGACATTTCGTGCCCAGAAGCATGGAGTGATCATCAATCTGGTGTCGGCCGCGGGCATCCACGGCTTCCCCAATCGCAGCCCCTATGTCGCGGCGAAGTGGGCAGTGACTGGCTTCACCAAGACATTGGCGATGGAGCTGGGGCCGGACAATATCTGGGTGAATGGTGTCGTTCCCGGCAACGTCAACGGAGAGCGCATGGAGCGAGTGATCCAGGCGCATGCCGAAGCCGAAGATATCGCACCTGAGGAAGTCCGCAGGCTCTATGGTATCGGCGTGTCAATGCAGTGCTATGTCGACCCGCAGGAGATTGCAGACATGATCTGCTACCTGTGTTCGGACTACGGACGGCATGTATCGGAACAGATCATCGGTGTCGATGGCAATACTGAGACGCTTTATCCACGTCAGTGATGAAAGGTCATCCTGCCTGATCTACCCGCGGGATGATGCAGAATTTCGAGCAAATGAACGGCCATCTGATATGGGAGAACAAGAATGAAAATAGCTTTCATAGGTCTGGGTAACATGGGTGAGCCGATGGCCGCCAATCTGGTCAATGCTGGCTTCGATCTGAACATCCATGACGTCGATCGCAACAAGGCCGAGAGTCTTGTTCAGGCCGGTGCGCATTGGGCCGACAGCATTCAGGCGGCCGTCAGCGAGGCCGATGTCGTAATGACCTCCTTGCCATCGCCAGCCATCATCAAGCAGGTGGCCAGTGCTGAGGATGGTCTGATTGCGCACATTCGCGAAGGCGCCATCTGGATCGAGCTGAGTACAAACAATCTGGATGTCTGGCGCGATGTACGTGAGATGGCAGCATCGAAGCAGGTGCGCACGCTTGATGCACCGATTTCCGGTGGTGCCGAAGGCGCGGCAGCTGGCACTCTGACCGTGCTGGTGGGCGGCGATCAAGCAACCTTCGATGAATGCCAGCCAATCTTCTCTGCCATTGGCAAGCGCATCGATTATCTGGGCGAGGCTGGCGCGGGTTATGTCGCAAAGATCGCGCAGGTCGTACTCTGCTATCTGCACTCGGTGGCCTTGTCCGAGGCGTTGATGCTCGGCGTCAAGGGCGGAGTGCCAGCTGACAAGATGCTGGCAATCATCCAGAACAGTACCGGCCGCAGTTACGTCGCTGATCGTTATGGTCCAAGTATCCTTAATGGGGACTACGATCCGACTTTCGAGTTGGGGCTCGCACTCAAGGATATGCGCCTGACACTGGAGTTGGCCGGCCAGGTCATGGCTGAGCTGCCGATGTGTCGTCAGGTCGAGCAGATGTATGGGCAGGCGGTCGACCAATTCGGTGGCAAGGCTCCGCACCTGATGGCCGTCAAATTGCTGGAACAGGCCAACGACAAGCCGCTCCGCGGCTGAATCATGCGCCCGATACGAGCACGCTGAAACATGAACATCTGAAGCCCTGGATTCCAGGGCTTTTTCATGTTTGTCACTTCTGATTTGGCGGTATGCCTTGAATCTCTTTCAATAGCGCTTGGCAGTACCAGCATCCGTGTACCGCCAACTGGGCCGTCACCATATAGGGGCAAGGTATAAATAAGCATTGCTGGTGACATGTGTATCCAAGGAGAGGAAAAACACAAGCATCTGAGCGACGATGATGGGGTATTGTCGTCGGTGTCGATGCGTCGTAATTGCAGATGACTTGGCAACTAGCCTGGCCATGAAACGTCAGTGTCGAGCCGTCTGAAATGCTTATAGTCAGCGCTATAAGGCCAGAATTATATAAATAAGGACCTGGAGGTCGGGAAGCGTATATTGAGACTGAGCAGGGTGGTGGGGAGGGCGAGTGAGGAGAGCAGGAGAGAGCATAGTGCGGGGATGAACAGCGAGGTAAAGAGGCCGGGATATAGATAAGCAGAGATAGGCGATGCTATTGGCCGAGTCACGCTGCAATGTGCAAGCCCCCGAGATGATTCCCGGGAGCTTGCGCGGCACAGCCAGGGGTGACGAGTTTAGCGATGATTTATATCATTGAGCTGACAAATTGACATCGCATCAAAACTCAATGATATAGCGCCGTCATTACCTTGTTCTTGTTGAGGTAACCAGTCAGGTTGGCATCATCGTCGAAGACCGCAAGATCGCTATCCGTTTCCATCAGCAATGGCATGATCTCCTCCAGTGATTGGCTCGCGCGCACCATCCCATGGCCCGCGGGTGGCGTCTGACTGAAATTCTCGCCTCCTTTCACCATGGCCAGCGGTTGTGCCTTGCGCATCACGTGGCCGACACGAATCGCCTTGTAGCGATTGACCCCGCCGATGAAGGATTTGACGTAATCGCCCGCTGGTTCCATGAGAATCTGTGCCGGAGTCCCTTGCTGAATCAGCTCACCATCCTTGAGCAGGGCAATGCGGTCTCCAATCTTGAGGGCTTCATCCAGATCATGCGTGATGAACACGATGGTCTTGTTGAGTTTCTGCTGCAACTGCAGCAATTGATCCTGCATCTCGCTCTTGATCAAGGGGTCGAGAGCGCTGAAGGCCTCATCCATGAGCAGAATATCCGGGTCATTGACCAGCGCACGTGCCAGGCCGACGCGCTGCTGCATGCCGCCGGAAAGCTGATGCGGGTAGTGTTCCTCGACGCCTGAAAGGCCGACCTGCTCAAGCCAGTAGCGAGCCTTTTCCTCACGCTGTGAGCGCTCGACACCCTGAATCTTCAACCCAAAGGCGGCATTCGCCAATACGGTAAGGTGCGGGCAAAGCCCGAAACGCTGAAAAACCATACTGATCTTGTGGCGACGATAATGCTCGAGTTCCTGCTTGTTGAACTGGAGCACATCCTGCCCATCGACGATGACCTGGCCGCTGGTGGGGTCGATCAAGCGGTTGAAGTGACGGATCAAGGTCGACTTTCCAGAGCCGGACAACCCCATGATGACGTGGATATGGCCAGCTTCAATGCCAAGTGATACGTCATTGAGTCCAACGACGCAGCGGGTCTGATCCAGGATGTCGCTCTTGCAGGTACCGGTCTTGATCTTGTCCATGGCAGTGCCAGGGTCGGCACCGAATATCTTGTAGATATTCTTGATCTCGATCTTGTAGTGGTTGCTCATAATCGTACCCATCAGCTGTTGGTGTGCAGGTGCGCCTGAGCGCGCTTTCCAGAGGCCTGGGTGATGCGGTCGAAGACCATGGCCAGGAGAACGATGGCAAGACCCGCCATCAAGCCGCGTCCTACCTCAAGGCGGGTAATGCCCTGCAATACCTGGAAGCCGAGTCCCTGGGCCCCGATCATAGAGGCAATGACCACCATGGAAAGCGCCATCATGGTGGCTTGGTTGATGCCGGCCATGATGTTGGGGAGTGCCAGAGGTGCCTGTACCCAGAACAGTTTCTGCATGCGGTTGGCGCCGAAGGATTGCACCGCTTCGACGATTTCCTTGTCGACCTGACGGATGCCCAGGTCAGTCAAGCGAATCAGCGGTGGCACGGCATAGACGACCGTTGCCAGGACTGCTGGGATCTTGCCAGGGCCAAAGAGCATGATCGCGGGAATCAGGTACACGAAACTCGGCATGGTCTGCATGATGTCCAGAATGGGCAGCATGATGGCTCTGAAACGGTCAGACCATGACATCAGGATTCCCATCGGGATTCCGATGATGATGGCGACAAAGGTACATACCAGCATCAAGGCAAGTGTGCGAATCCCTTCCTCCCATAAGCCGAGCAGGCCGATCCCCAGCATGGCCACGGTCAGGCCGATCGTCAGTGATATCTTGCGAGAGCTTGCGTAAGCCGCTGCAGCGACAAGGCCGACAATCAACCACCAGGGGCAATTGATCAGCAATGATTCAAAGAAATTGAGTGCCTTGAGAATGGGGTAGAACGATTCTTCCAAAAATGTCGCCCAATGGATGACGAACTGTTCTATCAAGTCGTCAATGGTGCCTCGTAGATGCCGCGGGTCAATCAGGTCAGGGAACATGATGAAATCACCTGGTAGTCATTATTGTTGGCAATGATTCATTTGTGACATTCGAACGATCGGGTCAATGCCAGTTACTTGAGCTTGGCAATGACTTTCTCGGCTACCTCGGCGGGAACCCAGGCGGTCCAGATTGCTTGTTGGGTCTTCAGGAAATGCTCAGCTGTCTGCTCAGGGTCTGCGTCATTGTCTGAATTCCAGGCCAGCAGCGTGTTGACCATGTCATTCTCGAACTGGACCTTGCTCAGGAATTGATAGATCGAGGGCGCATTATCCTTGATGTTGTTGGCCACCAACGTATTGACTGCTGCGGTACGGAAGCCACTGGTCGTCGGGTTCTTGCAGTTCTGCTCTGCATTGCAGGAGTCATTTGCTGGGTCATAGGGGGCCATGTCCAGCTGTACCATGTCGTACTTGCCAAGAATGGCGGAAGGACCCCAGTAATAGAAGAATATCGGCTTCTTGCGCTTGTAGTTCGAGACAATGGCAGCATCAAGTGCCGCACCGGAGCCAGCCGAAAACACCTCGTACTTGTCATCCAGACCATAGGCATGCATCAAGTTGGTGCTGCGTGTCTCCGTGGTCCAGCCCGGGATGCTGTTGTAAAAACGCCCCTTGTCAGAACCGTTGGCCGCGAAGAGTTCGCTATGCCTTGCCATGTCCTCGACTGACTTGATGTCCGGGTATTGATCGACGATATAACGCGGTACCCACCACGCATCCACTCCGCCACCTGCAAAGACATCACCTGCCACCACGGCAGTGCCTTTTTCCGCACCTTCTTCGAGCAGGGCCTTGGCGTTGCTGCTCCAAAGCTCAGGCGCGATATGCGGGCGTCCTTTCTTCACCATCGTGGTGGCCGTGGTCACGGTCTCGCCCGGAATCAGTTGAGTTTTGCACTCAAAACCATTCTCGAGAATCTTGGCTTCTATGTGGGCGATCGTCGAGGCGGAAACCCAGCTCATGTCGGCAATCTGGATGGTTTCGTCCAGCTCGCAACTCGCCTGAGCCTGGTTCGTGAGTGCCAGCGAGGAAACGATACAAGCTGCCAGCGTCGTAGCGGTTCTGACGGACTTATTCATGCTCAACCCCTTGTAATTGTTGGTATCTGGTCTTGCCGATCCAGCGACTCGCATGTTGCTCATCACCCTTGTCGCCCATCAGAGGAACGGCGATGTCAGGCGTTATGCAACGCGTCTGGTGTTACAGCCTACCAATCTTGTAAATCGATAATTGATGATTGTCAACCATTGTCAGGAGTTCTATGCTGAGCCTCAGAAAGCCAGACAGCAATGGCCCGATGGCACCCAGTGAGAGCGTGGCCAGGACAGCGCAGCGCCTCGGTTGACGCTTAAATTCAGTGAGTCAGGAAGCGTACAAATGAAGATTACGAATCTGCGTACCGTGTTGGTTGAGGTGCCGCTGGAAAAGCCGCTCATCACGGCGATACACGAGACGCGCTCGGTAGGCTGCGTGTTGATCTATCTGGAAACCGATAGCGGCCTGGTCGGCGAGAACTACATCTTCACCTTGAATAGTGCTCGCTTGAGCGTATTTGACAGCATGATCAAGAGCCTGGCCCATCATGTCATTGGCCAGGACCCGCATTATGTGGAGCGCATGTGGGATGGGATGTGGCGCGAGATAAACCCCATCGGGCATGAGGGGATTACCATCGGCGCAATGTCGGCACTGGATACGGCGTGTTGGGACCTGATTGGCAAGGCGGCCAATCAACCGGTCTACAAGTTGTTCGGCGCCTATCGTGACTCGGTCAAGACCTATGCCAGCAGCGGCTTGTGGCTGTCGCAGACCACCGATGAACTGGTCGAGGAAGCTCGCGAGTTCATGTCGCAAGGCTTCCGCGCCATGAAGATGCGGCTGGGCAAGCCCCGCATGGCGGAGGATGTCGCTCGCGTGGCGGCGGTACGTGAAGCCATTGGCCCGGACATCGAGCTGCTGGCGGATGGCAATCAGGCATTCACGCCGTCACAGGCAATACGGCTGGGGCGGATGCTGGAACCTTACGATCTCGGCTGGTTCGAGGAGCCGGTGGCTTCCTATGACCATCAGGGGCATGCCGATGTGGCGGCCGCACTTGATATGCCGATCGCCTCGGGAGAGACCGAGTACACCCGGCATGGCATGCAGCGCATGATTCAGGCTCGGTCAGCGGATGTCTTGATGCCAGATCTGCAGCGAATCGGCGGCCTGTCCGAATTCCGTCGCGTGGCCAGTCTGGCAGCGGGGCACAATATGCCCATTTCCACTCATATCTTTACCGAACAGAGTCTGAGCCTTGCCGGCTCAGCTCCCAACTGCCTGTCGGTCGAGCATGTCTCCTGGTTCTCGCCGCTTTACCGGGAAAAGATCGAAATTGTCGATGGACTGATCACCATCCCTCAGCGCCCCGGTCTAGGGTTCAGCTTCGATGCCGATGCCGTGGATCGTTTGCGTGTTCGGTGATGTCAATTCCGTTCTTTGATGGAGGCCACTATGGCATTGCTGTTTAGTTATGCAGGCGCAGACCCGGAAGACTGGCGCCAGGAGTTCACGAAGCACTTGCCCGAGATTGAATTCCGGGTCTATCCCGAGGTGGGGGACCCGGCCGAGATTGAATATGCGGCCATCTGGATGCATCCGGTGGGGGACCTGTGCCGCTATCCGAACCTCAAGGCGATACTGTCCTTCGGGGCAGGGGTCGAGCACATCATCCGTGATTCGGACCTGCCACAGGGTGTCCCCATCGTACGTCTGGTCGATGACCTGGTCGTGCGTGACATGGCGATGCATGCCGTGCATTGGGTGATCCATTTTCATCGCCACTATCATCGCTATCAGCAGGATCAGGCGCGAACCCTCTGGCAACGACATCCTCACCGTGCCCCTGCCCAGCGTCGCGTCGGTTTTCTTGGCATGGGTGCCATGGGCGCCGTGGCCGCCGGTTTCGTGCGTGAGCTGGGTTTCTGCGTGGCAGGTTGGGGACGCGATGTCGTCGACATCGAGGGTGTCGAGTTCTATCAGGGGGATGCGCGTCTTGACGAGTTTCTGCAGCGCACGGATATCCTGATCAATGTGTTGCCGCTGACACCCGCCACCCAAGGGTTGCTCAACGCCGAACGCTTCGCACAGCTGCCTCAGGGGGCCTGCGTCATCAATATCAGTCGTGGTCCCATTCTCGTGGAAGACGACCTGGTGGCAGCGCTGGATAGTGGCCATCTGGAGGCTGCCGCGCTGGATGTATTCTGCAGTGAGCCTCTCGTGGCAGAGAGCCCCTTGTGGCGTCACCCCAAGGTGCATGTGACGCCGCATATCGCCGGCATCAATTACACCCACTCGGCTGCCAGGCTGATGGCTGACAATATCAAGCGCATCCAGCAAGGCGAGCCACCTTTCCCTATCTATGACCCGGTGCGCGGTTATTGATTCTTCTCGGACGAGAACAACTCTCCGGCGCTTGTCGTTGCTCCCAACGTCAGGCGCCTTTTGGTGTGTCAACGATATCGGACGGGAATTGAAGCGTTAGGCATACGATGCGCGGGGTCGCGTTGCAGGCAGTAAGAGCATGAGCATAAGAGAGGAGCGCAGTAGGCAGCAGCGCAGTAGGCAGCAGGGAATGGACAGCAGGCAATAGCAGGGCTGATGCAGAGAAGCAGGATAAGGAAAGAGCAGCAGGGTATAGGGCGAATAGAGGAAGAGACAGAGAGCGGGACGTGGAAAGAGGATTGTAACGAAGCAGATAGCGGTAAAGAGAGGGCGTCGAAGCGAGTCGTAGCCAGAGGATTACCGCGAAGGGTGTTGGTGAAAAGCGAGCGTTAAAGAGCAAGGCTTACCGAGTCTCTCAATCAACAAGACGCCCGCCTTACCGCTGGCGGGCGTCTTGAAAGGTGATTTTCACTCAGTCAAGCAGCGAGTCAGGACGCTTGGCTTCACGCTCATAATGGATCGCTTCTGCTCGGCCATAGAACTGCTTGGCACGCTCGGGTCGATTGACACTGAAGGGGTCCAGAACATACGTCGGCAAGGCGATATAGCGGGGACGACTGCCCTCGACCTTCGTGACTCGGTGCATCGAGAAGCGGCCCTTGAAGATCTGCAGGTCACCCGGCTGGAGGTCCAGTACTTGAACCGGGCCACGATCCCCGCGCAGTACCTGCGTGACAGCCTCAAGATTCTCGTTTTCCGCGCTGCGAAGGTCCGGACAGTACTCGAACATGCCGCCTTTCTCCGCCGCCTGCACCAGGATACTGATGGTGAATTCATTGCCATCGAAGTGCCAGGAGAACTCATGGCCCGGGTCCATCACGCTGTAGGGATTGCTACCCAGCGGGTCAGCCCAGCGATAGATGGGGGAGACGCCGAGACACTCGGACACGAAGTTCAACATCTCATCCGAGTCGTAGGCGCCTCGCAGGACGGAATCTGACTCGAGAATGTCGGAATTGATGAAGCCATTGCTGCGTTTGTTGAAGATTCTCTTGGGGTGGTCTTCCGGCAAGGAAGGATCATCCTGGGTCATGTAGGGGTTGTTGGAGTTTTCGGACCAGTAAGTCTGAGGCTTGAGGCGCTCAGCTTCGTCAAGCATGCGGGCGATGGCTTCAGGACGAATGAAATTGCGTACGCAACAGCAGCCGACGGCATCAAGTTCGGCTCGACATTGCTCTATCAGCGCCACGGTCAGGGGGTTGTCTGGCTGCTCGATAGGGTACCGCTCGAGGTCGATGATTTCTTCCAGTGCGAGGCGGGTATCGGGCTCAGCGAGGAGAGTTGCGGCTTGATGCATTGCAGTGCCTCCGAAGTTATTGTCGTTTTGTTGACTTCAATGGTTGTCGTCTTGATTACATCGCGTGATCCACCCCCGAATCATCTGAAAAACCGGGAAATTAGAAAAACGATTTTATTCGCTGGCCTCCATTGAAATATTCGATGCAATCAGGAATACACCTTGAATATCAATCATATGAAAGCATTCATCGAGGTCGCCAAGAGCGGTGGATTTCAGTTGGCAGCGGATCGCCTGCACATCACCCAGTCGACGGTAAGCGCTCGGATCAAGGTGCTGGAAACTCAGCTGGGCCGACAGTTGTTCGTCCGCAAGCGTGAAGGCTGTGAATTGACGGTGGCCGGACGGCATTTTCATCGCTTTGCCTACACCGCTGTGCGCGCATGGGAGCAGGCACGTCAGGAGGTAGCACTGCCTGAAGAGCTCAATGCCGTCGTCACGTTGGGTGTGCAGATGAATCATTGGGAGCGGATCGCGCCTGCCTGGGTCGACACCATGCAATTGCGTGCACCGGATGTGGGGACGCGTGTCGTGGCGGATTACTCGGAGAACCTGCTGACGGACCTCAGCGATGGACTGATTGATCTGGCCATCACCTATATTCCGCGTCAGCAGGCAGGTTTGGCCTGTGAATTGTTGATGGAAGACCAGCTGGTGCTGGCTTCGACCGCACCGCGCAAGGTCACCAAGCATTGGCAGCAGGACTATGTCTTCGTCGATTGGGGGGCCGAGTTCCGAGCCGCACATAGCCTGGCGTATCCAGAGACTCGTGCGCCGCGGCTGTCGGTGGGGATGAGCATGATCGGTCTCGACTACATCCTGAAATATGGCGGGGCGGGCTACTTTTCCGCGCGCACCATCGAGCCATTGCTCAAGACTGGTCAATTGCACCTGATCGAGAAGGCGCCAACCTTCCAGAGACCTGTCTATCTTCTGCACCCTCTGGTCGCCATCGACGCCGAGCTATTGGAAGTTGCCAAGAAAGGTCTGAAGGATGTCGTGACGGATAAGGTAAATCAGTCATCTGGGAGTGATGACGACATTTGAGGAGTCGAGACACCAGCCCCGTGAGGCAGGGGGCTGGTATGAGACGCATCACTTGCCATGAGGTATGACGAGTGTGGGGGAAGGCACTTATTGAGTTTCCAGCTGACGCAGGCTGCTGATGAGCTCATCGCCTTGCGTAGCATTGTGCTCCTTGGCCAGACGTTCAGCCGTATCAGCATCGCCCGCCAGAATCGCCTTTATCAGCGGGTCGTGGCGTTTGCCAATATTCTTGTAGTCCGAGAATTCCGAGTCGCAGGAAGCGATGAATACGCGAATCTGCTGCTCCGTCAGCGTGTAATGTTCCTGCAGGCGACGATGGCCTGACAGCGCGACGATCAGCTTGTGCAATTCGAAATCTGCATCCGCGATATCTCTCGGGTCACCGCTATCGCAAAGCCCGCATAACTTCTGATAGGCGTCTTCCAGCTTCTTGGCACCTTCAGGCTCGATACGCTCTGCAGTCAATCGAGCCGCCAGTCCATCCAGAACACGACGCAGGTTATGCAGCTCCCAGGCATCCTGTGCATCGAGTGCGATGACATGCCAGCCTGTATAAGGTACCTGAGAGACGAGGCCTTCATTGTTGAGTTTCTGCAGGGCTGCACGAATCGTGCCGCGGGAGACGTGGAATTGTTCGGTAAGCTTGGCTTCTGTCAGCCGTGAGCCTGCCTCAAGACTGCCTGTCACAATCATTTCGCGCAGAATATTGGCGGTTTGAACATCAAAGCTTTGTTTTGAAATCATGCTGTTGCCAGGCATGTATGGCGCTCCAATCATGAATGCGGTGTAAGCGGGATCAGTCATCCATCCTGTTATTAAGCGATTATCGTATAATGGTCAACAATTGTCATGTGCTGTTGCCATCATGCTGATTGATGGACAGGCTGGAATCTGCCCATGGCACTTGGGTGCTGATATTCCTGCGGAAACGCCAGGCGGGGTAGCGTCGTGATCCCCATCCCGGTGACCAGCGTGTCTGTCAGCGAAATCATGTTGGAGATATACAGGGCATGCATCTCAAGCAGTGATACGGCCGCCGTGCCCTGAAACAACCGAGAGATGCCGTTGCCGATCAGGGACTCTGTCTCATGAAGAATCGAAGCTGGTCTCCTGTTGCCAACGTGCGATGCAGGAAGGTATCTAGGTGGGTGACGAGCTCTGGTCACGCCTGAAAGCACTCTTGACACGCCTGGAGTCGAGGTAATGGAACAGTCTCGTAGTGGTGCCGGTGATGCTTCAGTCGAATACGACTCACTTCGCTGACTCAGGTGCTGATCTATGTGACTGATCGCGAGCACCTGGCGACAGTGAATAGCCTCTATGCAGAATATGTGCGTGAGCCCTATCCCAATCGGGCTGCCATCATCGTCTCCGGGTTTGCACGCGAAGAGATGCTGGTCGAGATGGTCGCCTACGCCACACTGGAGGTGGATGTCTAGAGCCACCGGCATGCGGGCGAGGAAGTGACCCGTCACGTTTGTGCTCTGCATTGACAGGTCATTCAGGTCCATCGGTTCACTAAGCCCCCAGGCCAACAAGAAAGACGCCGGAGCATTCGCTGCTCCGGCGTCTTTTTTTGCCTACGTCATGTCTTCTTTCGCTGCTGTCAGGGCGTAAGGCCCGCGGCCTGCATGAAGCGGCGCAGTGCCAGAGAGACGAGTCCCAGCGCGCTGACGCTGCCTCCCCAGATCACCACCAGCCAGCCGATCTTGCTGAGCCAGCTGGCTGGGCGCGCGGGCGTCCCGGATGGCTCGTCGTCGAGTCTGGTTATGGGGGCATGTAGTGGCGCTGAATGTGTCTCGCGAGTCGGGGATGTCATGTCAGCACCTCTCAATGGTAGCCATCGGTATGACGGACCTTGCCCTTGAACACGAAGTAGCTCCACGCCGTGTACACCAGGATGATCGGCAGGATGAAGAGCGTGCCGACGAGGGCAAAGCCCTGGCTTTGGGGCGGAGAGGCCGCTTCCCAGATCGTCACGTGACCGGGAATGATGTCAGGCCACATGCTGATGCCGAAACCGCTGTAGCCCAGGAAGATCAAGGCCAGCACCAGCAGGAAAGGCTGGGCATGATATTCAAGGGCGACGGCGCGGATCAGCGCATAACCGGCCAGCACTACCAGCACTGGCACCGGCAGGAACCAGAACAGCTGCGGCAGCGTGAACCAGCGCTCGGCGATGGCGGGGTGTGCCAGCGGAGTCCACAGACTGACGGCCGCGATCATGATCAATACCCACAGCGTCAGCGGACGCGTCAGGGCAAACATGCGCGCTTGGAGAATACCTTCGGTCTTCATGATCAGCCAGGTGCTGCCGAGCAATGCATAGGTGAACAGCAGCGCCACACCGCAGAACAGCGGGAAGGGTGACAACCAGTCCAGCGAACCACCGCTGAAATGAACCCCATCGAAGGCGATGCCCTGGATATAGCCTCCCAGTGCGACACCTTGACTGAAGGTAGCCAGCACCGAGCCACCCACGAAGGCCTTGTCCCACCAGTGGCGGCTCACGTCCGAGGCCTTGAAGCGAAATTCGAAGGCGACACCGCGGAAGATGAGGCCGATCAACATGGCGACAAGAGGAATGCTCAGGGCTTCCAGCAAGACGGCGTAGGCCAGCGGAAAGGCCGCAAATAGACCCGCGCCGCCCAGCACCAGCCATGTCTCGTTGCCATCCCACACGGGGGCTACGGTATTCATCATCACATCGCGGTCCACCTTTTCCTCCACCCACGGGAAGAGGATGCCGATGCCCAGATCAAAGCCGTCCATGATCACGTACATCATCAGGCCGAACAGGATGATGCCCGCCCAGATGACAGAAAGGTCGATACCCATAGCGTTCATCGCTCCGGTCAGTGAGTGGTGCCGTCGAGAGATTCCTCGATGGCCGACAGTGGACGGGAAGGTGTGCGTGGCTTGCCGGGGCCGCCGCTGGGGGCGTGGCTGTCATCACCCGCAGGCCCTTTCTTGATCAGCTTGAAGATGTAGTTGATCCCCGTGCCGAAGACGATGAAGTAGACCGTGACAAAGGCCGTCAGGCTGATGCTGAGGTGAACGGCGCTGTGGGCAGAGACGGCATCTTCCGTTCTCATTAAGCCGTAGATCACCCACGGCTGGCGGCCGACTTCGGTGGTGAACCAGCCCGCGAGTATCGCGATCAGACCGGCCGGCCCCATGGCGACGGCCAGCCTCAGCCAGCGCCGCGAGGTGAAGAGCCTGCCCTTGCGGGCCAGATAGACACCCGAGAGGCCGAGCAGAATCATCGCAAGGCCCAGGCCGACCATCAGGCGGAAGCTCCAGAACACGACGGTCGAATTGGGGCGGTCGGCGGCGGGGAAGTCCTTGAGTGCCGGTACCTGCTTGTCGATGTCATGCATCAACAGCAGGCTGCCGAGGGCCGGAATCTCGAGTGCGAAGCGCGTCTCTTCGCGCTGCATGTCGGGCACACCGAACAGGATCAACGGCGTCGGTTCCCCATTGCTGTTGTCCCAATGGCCTTCGATGGCCGCGATCTTGGCCGGCTGGTGCTTGAGCGTATTCAGGCCATGCATGTCGCCGACGAAAGCCTGCAGCGGGGCGGTCACCATCAACATCAGCACCGCCATGACCAGCATCTTGCGCACTTCCGGGGTGTCGCGTTTCTTGAGCAGCAACCAGGCGGCGGAGGCAGCGACGAACAGCGAGGTGCTCAGGAAGGAGGCCAGTGCCATGTGGGCCAGGCGATAGGGGAAGGAGGGGTTGAAGACGATCGCGAACCAGTCGACCGGCACGACGATGCCATCGATGACCTCATGCCCCTGTGGGGTCTGCATCCAGCTGTTGGAGGATAGGATCCAGAACATCGAGACCAGGGTGCCGAGAGCGACCATGCAGGTCGAGAAGAAGTGCAGGCCGCGACCGACGCGATTCCAGCCAAACAGCATCACGCCGAGGAAGCCGGCTTCGAGGAAGAAGGCGGTCAGCACTTCATAGGTCAGCAGTGGTCCGGTCACGCTGCCGGCAAAGGCCGAGAAACCGCTCCAATGCGTGCCGAACTGGTAGGCCATGACCAGTCCTGACACCACACCCATCGCGAAGTTGACCGCGAATATCTTCGACCAGAAATGATAGAGGTTGCGGTAGACCTGTGTGCCCGTCTTCAACCACATGCCTTCCAGCACCGCCAGATAACTGGCGAGGCCAATAGTGATGGCCGGGAAGATGATGTGAAACGAGATGGTGAAGGCGAACTGTATCCTGGCCAGGTCGATGGCCTCGGTGCCGAACATGGCAATGTCTCCTGAGTAGGCGGCAAGGGGGACGGCCCTGCCTGAATCTTCGCCGCTACTCTAGGGAGCCGCCGAAAGCCATAACAGGCTCAGTTGTGCGAGAAAAAACCATATCAGTTGCGCGCGGAACCTTGGCCGGGCGTTAACTGCCCGTGAGACAGTCAGCCGGCTAGCCAGGTGGTATGGCGAGAAGCCAGCAAGGCGAGCCGAGCAGGGGGGCACACTCTGATTCACGTCAGCACCATGTCAGTGTCAGGTGCTTGTTGTATCGCCCTTGGCGGCAGGCCCCGCCATGGCGGGCTATGGCGCTTCCTTAAGGGGCACGCGTGCGGCATCAGGGCGTGCAATCAAGGTACGCAACAAGGTGCGCAAGCAAGGCGTGGCAAGCGGCTGGCGCGCGAGTGACATGCGCCGCATAAGGCTGTTTTCGCCCCCGCGGATAACGCGTGAAGACTGTGTGGCAAGGCGGCCACAAGGGCTGCGGCATTTGCGCGCACTCATGCACACTCGTGCGCGCACATACTCAAGTCGCTCTTCGTACCTCGCATCTCGTATGCAGCCTGAGCGGTCCGCGTTTCAGGCTGCCTTGAGCAATTCACCCAATGTCTGCATGGCGCGCTCTGACGCCGCATCCCACGGGTGGCCGTAGCTCAAGCGAATGCAATGCTTGAAGCCCTGGGTGGCCGAGAAGATGGGCCCCGGTGCCAGACTGATGCCGTGGGCCAGCGCCTGTTGAAACAGGGCCAGCGAGTCGATGTGCTCGGGAAGCTCGCACCACAGGAAATAGCCCCCGTGGGGATGGGTGACGCGGGTGTCTTCTGGGAAGTAGCGATCAATGGCTGCCAGCATGGCCGTCTGCTGGGTCTCGAGCGCCAGGCGTAGCTTGCGCAGGTGGCGGTCGTAGCCGCCGTTCTGGAGGTAGTCGGCCAGGGCTACCTGGGCAGGCAGCGATGGCGAGATGGTCGTCATCAACTTGAGGCGCGAAATCTCCCGGGTATGCCGCCCAGCGGATATCCAGCCCACCCGATAGCCCGGCGCCAGGCACTTGGAGAACGACCCGCAGTGCATCACCAGACCCTCGACATCCAGCGCCTTGACGGGTTGCGGGGGCGACACCTCGGCACGTTGATCGAAATACAGTTCCGCGTAGACATCATCCTCCAGCATCGGTAGCTGATGACGGCAGAGCAGCGCATACAGTTCGGCCTTGCGTGCATCGCTCAGGCTGGCCCCCAGCGGATTCTGCAGATGACTCATGAACCAGCAGGCCTTGATGGGCAGCGTCTCCAGACGATTCTCGAGTACCACGAGATCAATCCCGTCGCGTGGGTGTACCGGAATTTCCACCGCGCGCAGCTTGAGCCGCTCAAGCACCTGAAGCGTGGCATAGAAGGCCGGCGCCTCGATGGCGACAAGGTCCCCGGGCTGGGTGACACATTGCAGGCCAAGATTGAGCGCCTCCATGGCGCCATTGGTGATCACCAGCTCCTCCGTCGGCAGCTGCATGCCGTTGACCATGTAGCGCTGAGCGATCTGTCGGCACAGGTCAGGATGGCCTGTGGTCATGTCGGAGATCACGGCATGCGATGACAGTTGGCGCAGCCCACGCGTCATACTGGTCGCAAGCCGCGCGAGGGGGAAGAGCTCCGGGCTCGGGAAGGCAGAGCCGAAGGGGACGGTATCGTTGTCGCGCAGTGAGCCCAGCACCGAGAACACCAGTTCACTGACGGCGACATCGGAAGGGGCTTGCTGCTGCAGGGCGGCATGCGGCTCATCGAGTATCCGCGAGGCATTGTCACGCACGAAATACCCTGAGCGCGGCCGCGCACTGATCAGGCCCTGATTCTCCAGCAGGTAATATGCCTGGAAGACGGTGGAGGGGCTGATGCCATGCGCCTTGCTGGCCTGACGCACCGACGGCACGCGCTCACCCGGTGCGAGAATGCCGGTACGAATCAGGTTGGAGATCTCGGCGGCAAAGCGTTCATAACGCTTCATGGGGGATTTCCTGACGGGGAGAGAGAAAGAGAGAGGGCAAGGATACCGCAGTGTTGATAGACAGTGACGTTTGGGCGTCGTAGTGGATGCACCAATCTCACCAGCTTCCATCGCTTACGTTCGGCCTGATGGGAGGCCCTGTCGGCGGCGAGCGCCACGCCCTGCACCACGCACAGGGCCACGCCCAGTGCTCTTCTCACCCATCTGGTGCAAGGCAAGGCGAGGGCTTGTGAGAAGCGCATCATACTGGTGCAGCGCTGCGCTTGAGCAGTGTCGCTGTGCTTCGCTCGCTCTCATCATGTCTCGCGTTTCTCTTCATCCTTTCTCGGTCTTTCCACTGTTTTTGCCCAGACTTTCTCCCTGTCTTTCTGCCCGTCTCTCTCCCTGTCTCTCTTCTATCTCGCCGCTGTCGCTTTCTTGTCTGGCCGCTGACCGGCGGCGTCAGTGTGCGGCTGGCACATCGATTGCACTACCTCAGTCGGGACAACAAGTACAACAAGTACAACAAGACACGAGGGAATGTCGTGAACAAGAAAATCGCTGCCGCAATGCTATCCGCCTGTGTCGGTTTCTCGCTGGCCAATGTCGCTCAGGCAGAAGAGGGGCCGATCAAGGTCGGCATCCTGCATTCACTGTCCGGCACCATGGCGATCAGTGAATCGACACTGAAAGACACCATGTTGATGCTGATCGAGAAGCAGAACGAGCAGGGCGGGCTGCTGGGACGCAAGCTGGAGCCTGTCGTGGTCGATCCGGCCTCCAACTGGCCGCTGTTCGCCGAGAAGGCGCGTGAGCTGCTGGCGCAGGACAAGGTCGACGTGATCTTCGGCAACTGGACGTCCGTCTCGCGCAAGTCAGTGCTGCCGGTGGTCGAGGAGCTCAACGGCCTGCTGTTCTACCCGGTGCAGTATGAGGGCGAGGAGTCCTCGGAGAATGTCTTCTACACCGGGGCGGCGCCCAATCAGCAGGCGATTCCGGCAGTGGATTACCTGATGAACGACGTGGGCGTGGAGCGCTGGGTGCTGGCGGGCACGGATTATGTCTATCCGCGTACCACCAACAAGATCCTGGCCGCCTACCTCAAGTCGAAGGGCGTGGCGGACGCGGATGTGATGGTCAATTACACCCCCTTCGGCCATTCCAACTGGCAGTCCATCGTCTCGGACATCAAGTCCTTCGGCAGTGCCGGCAAGAAGACGGCCGTGGTGTCCACCATCAATGGCGATGCCAACGTGCCGTTCTACCGTGAGCTGGCCAACCAGGGCATCAATGCCGAAGACATCCCGGTGGTGGCCTTCTCGGTGGGCGAGCAGGAACTCTCGGGCATCGATACCGCGCCGCTGGTTGGCCACCTGGCCGCCTGGAACTACTTCATGAGCGTGGACAGCGACACCAACTACGACTTCATCGATGAGTGGATCGATTACACCGGCAAGGAAGATGCGGTCACCAACGACCCGATGGAAGCCCACTACATCGGCTTCAACATGTGGATGGAAGCCGCGCGCAAGGCCGGCAGCGTCGAGGTCGATGCGGTCAAGGACGCCATCATCGGTGTCTCGGTGCCCAATCTGACCGGCGGCTACGCCACCATGATGCCCAACCATCACATCACCAAGCCGGTGCTGATCGGCGAGATCCAGGACAACGGCCAGTTCTCCGTCGTCTGGCAGACCCCGTCCACCGTGGCAGGCGATGCCTGGTCTGACTATCTGGAAGGTTCCAAGGACCTGATCAGTGACTGGCGCAAGCCGATGGAATGCGGCAACTACAATGTCGTGACCCATTCCTGTGGGGCTCAACAGAGCGTGGCGGCGCAATGATGCGTAGCACGTTCTGAGAGCGAGGCGGCGTGCAGGTGAGCCTGCATGCCGCCTCGTTGAGTGTCAGCTTCGAGGCCGCGATGCCCTCGGAGACTGATGACGCCTTTGCGCGTTCACCATGGATGGCCTTCTTGATGTCTATCTCCGTTGCAACGATGTTCCGCGGGTGCTGGCAGTGGATGCTGCTGGTCTGTCTTCTGTCATTCCCCCTGTTTGCCGCTGCCCAGTCCGAGTCCGCGACTGGCCAGTCTGCGCGCCTGTCCGATGGCGCTGCTCAATCCCTGTTGACTCGGCTTGCCGAGGCACGCAACCCGGCCAAGCCGGCCGTGATCGATGAGATCGCGATGAGCGGCGATGCACGTGCACGTGGCTGGCTGGAAGCCTTTTCTGCCAGCAAGCTGGCTCGTCTCAAGGACGCCGAGCGCTTCTTGATCATCGACAACAATCGCGGCCGCGAATGGGCCGTCTCCGACGCCCTGTCGGGAGAATCGGCGGGCAAGGTCTCGCGCCGCGACCTCAAGGCACTGCGCAGCAACAACTCGCTGCGTGGGCATATCGATGGCGTGCTGTCGATGATCGACCTGTCTTCTCCGGATGCCGAGGTCAGACTCGCGGCGGCGCGCGGCCTGCGCGGCAGTGTCGATGAGGCCATGGCCGAGCGGCTGCCGAGCCTGATCGAGCAGGAAGGCGATGACGCTATCCGCGCCACGCTCAAGGAAGCGCTCGCTATCCAGCAGCTGGAAGCCACTGGCGACCCCGCAGCGCTGGACACACTGTCCGGCAGCCTGAACGCCGCCGCGATCGCCGCCATCAATGGCGCCGCGGCGAGTGATGATCCGCAGCTGGCCCAGGCCGCCAAGGTGGCGCTGGCCGGTATCGAGCAGAAGCTTCAGCTCAACAGCGGGCTCGAGACACTCTATTTCGGCCTCTCGCTGGGCTCGGTACTGGTGCTGGCCGCCATCGGGCTTGCCATCACCTTCGGTGTCATGGGCGTGATCAACATGGCGCATGGCGAACTGATCATGCTGGGCGCCTACACCACCTGGGGCATGCAGCAGCTGCTGCCCGGGCAGCCGGGTCTGGCGCTGCTGCTGTCGATTCCGGCGGGCTTTCTGGTTGCGGCGGCGGTGGGTGTGATCATCGAGCGCAGCGTCATCCAGCACCTCAAGGGGCGTCCGCTGGAGACCCTGCTGGCCACCTTCGGCATCAGCCTGATCCTGCAGCAGCTGGTGCGTACCACCATCTCGCCCTTGAATCGCATCGTGGTCACGCCGGAGTGGATGAGTGGCTCGCTGATGATCAACGAGGCGCTGTCACTGACGCTCAATCGCCTCTACATCATCGGCTTCGCACTGTTCGTGTTCGCCGGTCTGATGCTGATCATGCGCCGTACCCGTCTCGGCCTTGAAGTACGTGCGGTGACCCAGAACCGTGCCATGGCGCGCTCGATGGGCATCAAGGCGACCCGTGTCGACATCATGACCTTCGCGCTGGGCTCCGGCGTGGCCGGCCTGGCTGGTGTCGCGCTCTCCCAGATCACCAACGTCGGGCCGAACCTGGGCCAGAATTACATCATCGATTCCTTCATGGTCGTGGTATTCGGCGGGGTCGGCAATCTGTGGGGCACGCTGGTGGCCGGCATGTCGCTGGGGCTGCTCAATCAGTTCCTCGAGCCCTGGGCGGGTGCGGTTCTCGCCAAGATCGTGGTGCTGGTCTTCATCATCCTGTTCATTCAAAAGCGCCCGCGGGGACTCTTCCCGCAGAAGGGCCGCGCCGCGGAGGGTTGATCCATGCCTGATTCACGTTCCTGGCTGGCGCGCCCCTTCACGGAGCGCTCCACCCAGATCTTCCTCGCGGTGCTGACGCTGTCGGTGCTCGCGATCACGCTGCTGCATGTGCTGCTGCCCGAGGGGCATCCGCTGCATGTCAGCACCTTCACCGTCACCCTGCTGGGCAAGTACCTGTGCTATGCGCTGCTGGCGGTCGCGGTAGATCTTGTCTGGGGCTACCTGGGTATTCTCAGCCTGGGTCACGGCGCCTTCTTCGCGCTGGGCGGTTACGCCATGGGCATGTATCTGATGCGCGAGATCGGCGACCGCGGCGTCTATGGCAATCCGGAACTGCCGGACTTCATGGTCTTCCTCAACTGGCAGGAGCTGCCGTGGTTCTGGCAGGGCTTCGACATGCCGGCCTTCGCCTTCCTGATGGTGCTGTTGGCGCCGGGGCTGCTGGCGCTGGTGTTCGGCTTCCTGGCCTTCCGCTCCCGCGTCACCGGTGTCTATCTCTCGATCATCACCCAGGCGCTGACCTTCGCCTTGATGCTGGCGTTCTTCCGCAACGAGATGGGCTTCGGTGGCAACAACGGCCTGACCGACTTCAAGGACATTCTCGGCTTCGATCTGCGCACGGATGCGGTGCGCATCGCGCTGTTCATCGCCAGTGGTGTGGCGCTGGGGCTGGGCTATCTGCTGTGTCGTGGCATCGTCGGCTCCAAGCTGGGGCGTTTGAGCATCGCCTGCCGCGACGCCGAGGCACGCACGCGCTTTCTGGGCTACCGCGTCGAACGTGTGCAGCTCTTCATCTTCGTGGTCTCGTCGATGCTGGCCGGGGTCGCGGGGGCGCTGTACGTGCCGCAGGTCGGCATCATCAATCCCGGCGAGTTCTCGCCGCTGTTCTCCATCGAGGTGGTGGTGTGGGTAGCGCTCGGTGGCCGCGCGACGCTCTACGGCGCCGTACTGGGCGCGCTGATCGTCAACTACGCCAAGACGGTGTTCACCGGCATCATGCCGGACGCCTGGCTGTTCGCCCTCGGCGGTCTGTTCGTGCTGGTCACCGTGCTGTTGCCCAAGGGCATCGCTGGCCTCTTTGCCCAGCGTGGCTGGGGCAGGCGTTCGCAGTCCTCCAGCGCGAAGAGCGAACCGCCGTCCGAATCGACATCCGGTTCCCGTCCCATCGAGGAGGCCACCGCATGAGCCTGTTGAAAGAGATGGCCACGCGTGACCGCGTGTTCGACTTCCTGACCCCGCGCATCTCGCCGGTGGACGTGACCCACGGGCCGATCCTCTATCTGGAAGATGTCAGTGTCAGCTTCGATGGCTTCAAGGCGATCAATGACCTCAACCTGACCATCGATGATGGCGAACTGCGTTGCATCATCGGCCCCAACGGCGCGGGCAAGACCACGATGATGGACATCATCACCGGCAAGACGCGCCCCGACAGTGGCTCGGTGTGGTTCGGCAGCCGGCACGATCTGCTGCGCATGAGTGAGCCCGAGATCGCCACCCTGGGCATCGGGCGCAAGTTCCAGAAGCCCACCGTCTTCGAGGCGCTCAGCGTGTTCGAGAATCTCGAACTGGCCATGGCCACCGACAAGCGCATCTTCCCGACGCTGGCGGCCCGCATGAGCGGCGAGACCCGCGCCAGGATCGAGGAGGTGCTCGAGACGATTCACCTCAAGGAGTGGCATGCGCGCGAGGCGGGCATCCTGTCCCACGGCCAGAAGCAGTGGCTGGAGATCGGCATGCTGTTGATGCAGAAGCCGCGTCTGCTGCTGGTCGATGAGCCGGTGGCCGGCATGACCGAGCAGGAGATGGAGCGCACCGCGGAGCTGCTGACCAGTCTGGCGGGACGCCAGTCGGTGGTGGTGGTCGAGCATGATATGGGCTTCGTGCGCTCCATCGCGCGCAAGGTCACGGTGTTGCATCAGGGCGCGGTGTTGGCGGAAGGCAGCATGGATGCGGTATCGAGCGACCCGAAAGTCGTCGAGGTCTACCTGGGAGAGAGTGACGGATGACGCAAGCGCTGAACACCAAGGCACCGATGCCGAGCGGCGAGTCGCTGCTGCTGACCATCGACACGCTCAACCAGTTCTATGGGGAAAGCCACACGCTGTGGGACCTGACGCTGGAGATTCCCGTTGGGCAATGTACCTGCGTGATGGGCCGCAACGGCGTCGGCAAGACCACGCTGATGAAATGCATCATGGGCGAGGAGAGCGTCCGTGACGGCAAGCTTCTGTACCGCGTCGATGCCAGTGGCAGCGATTCCAGTCGCGATACCAGCAGCAATGAGCCGCTTGATCTGACGCGGCGCAAGCTCGAGGAGCGCGCGCGGCTGGGTGTCGGCTACGTCCCCCAGGGGCGGCAGATCTTCCCGATGATGACGGTGGAAGAGAATCTGCGCACCGGGCTTGCCGTGCGTCGCGATGGCCTGCGCCAGATACCCGAGCGCATCTATGAGCTGTTTCCCGTGCTCAAGGAGATGCGTCACCGCCGCGGGGGCGACCTGTCCGGTGGTCAGCAGCAACAGCTCGCCATCGGCCGCGCGCTGGTGATCGAACCGCGCCTGCTGATCCTCGATGAGCCCGGTGAGGGCATCCAGCCCAATATCGTCGCCCAGATAGGCGAGGTCATCCGCCGCCTGATCAAGGAAGACGGCCTGACGGTGCTGCTGGTCGAGCAGAAACTGCCCTTCGCGCGCAAGTACGCCGACCGCTTCGTGATCATGGATCGCGGCCGCCGGGTAGCCGAAGGCGAGATCGCGGCGCTGTCCGATGAACTGATCAAGCAGCACCTGACCGTATGACGATCCGATGCGTGATTCCCGTTGATGGCGCGACGGATGCCGCGCGCAGTGAGGCCAATGCCTCCGGCCATCGCTTCGATGACCAGCGCCAGTGGCAGGCCGCGCTGGCGCTGCGGTTCGAGGCAGATGCGCGCGACACCAGTGATTCCGGTCGCGCCATCACCCGCCTGACGCGCAGACGCCATCATGGCCCGCTGCGCGTGCAGCGCCCGTTCTACCCTGAAGGCCGCCACGGCTGCTGCCACGTCTATCTGCTGCATCCACCGGGTGGGCTGGTCAGTGGCGATGCGCTGCAGATCGAGGCCGAGGTGGAGGAGGGCGCGCATGTGCTGTTGACCACGCCGGCGGCGGCCAAGCTCTACAAGGCCGACCGCAACGGCGTGGCCTGGGGCCAGCATACCCATCTCAAGGTCGCCGATGGGGCCACCCTGGAATGGCTGCCTCAGGAGACGCTGGCCTTCAATGGCTCGCGCGGCGAGCAGACCACCACCCTCGAGCTTGCCGGCTCTGCGCGCTGTCTGGGCTGGGAAGTGCTGGCACTGGGCCGCCCGGTCGGCGAGCTGCCCTTCGTCAGCGGCCATCTCGAACAACGCTTTCGCCTGACCCGCGACGGCAAGCCAGTGTGGATCGAGCGCCAGTCGCTGGACCCGCTGCATCCGCGCTTCACCGGGCGCTGGGGGCAGGGCGGTTGCAGTGTGCAGGCCACGCTGTGGGCGGTCGGACTCGAGGATGAGGCGGCGGCCATCGAGGCCCTGCGTGAGGCGATAACTGCCTCCCCGCGTTGGGCGGTGACCCGCCGCGAAGGCGTGTTGCTGCTGCGCTATCTGGGCCATGAACGCAACGAGGCCTGGACGCTGTGCCAGCAGGCATGGCAGCTCCTGCGCCCCCTGATGACGGGGCTTGAGGCACAGGTGCCACGTATCTGGCTGACCTGATCTCGAGAGACCCCACTGAATGACAACCACAAGAGCCATGACATGGAACTGACGCCAAGAGACAAGGACAAGCTGTTGCTGTTCACCGCAGCGCTGCTGGCGGAACGCCGCAAGGCCAAGGGCCTCAAGCTCAACTACCCGGAATCCATCGCCTTGATCAGCGCCGAGATTCTGGAAGGCGCACGCGAAGGCTTGAGCGTGGCCGAGCTGATGGGGCGCGGCGCGGAGGTGCTGACCCGTGATGATGTGATGGAAGGCATCGCCGAGATGATTCCCGAAGTACAGGTCGAGGCGACCTTCCCGGATGGCACCAAGCTGGTGACCGTTCACAACCCCATCGTGTGAGGCGAGCAATCATGATTCCCGGTGAATATCTGGTGGCGGACGGCGAGATCTCTCTCTGCGAGGACCGCCTGCGCACCACGCTCTCGGTCGGCAATACCGGCGACCGACCGATCCAGATCGGCTCGCACTATCACTTTGCCGAGGCCAACCCGGCGCTGGTGTTTGATCGCGAGGCCGCCCTCGGGCAGCGCCTGGACATCGCCGCCGGCACGGCGATTCGCTTCGAACCGGGGCAGACGCGTGATGTCACGCTGATTCCCTTCGCCGGCAGTCGCCATATCTATGGCTTCCGCGGCGAGGTGATGGGGCAACTCAAGGATGACGGCAGTGTCGAGCGTTGAGCGAGCGATGCTCCTTCCGGCAAGACGTCAGGCAATGGCGCTGACAGGCATTCAGTTCGGAGCTCACATGGCGACTGCAGTTCAGAAATTGCGGCTTAGCAACTGCAGCTCAGAAGCGTTGGCTTGGAAGCTGCAGCTCAGGGATCAAGAGGCAACCCATGAAGATAACGCGACAGGCCTATGCCGACATGTACGGACCGACCACCGGGGACCGCGTGCGTCTGGGCGATACGGCGCTGTGGATCGAGGTGGAGAAGGATTTCACCCATTACGGGGAAGAAGTGAAGTTCGGCGGTGGCAAGGTGATCCGCGATGGCATGGGCCAGAGCCAGCGCGCCGATGACAGCGTGATGGATACCGTGATCACCAATGCGCTGATTCTGGACTGGTGGGGCATCGTCAAGGCGGATGTCGGTCTCAAGGCCGGGCGCATCGCGGCCATCGGCAAGGCGGGCAACCCCGATACCCAGCCTGACGTGGGTATCGTGATCGGCCCGGGCACCGAGATCATCGCCGGTGAGGGCAAGATCCTCACCGCCGGTGGCGTCGACCCGCACATCCACTTCATCTGCCCTCAGCAGGTGGAAGAGGCGCTGATGAGCGGCATCACCACCATGCTCGGCGGCGGCACCGGGCCGGCCACCGGCACCAATGCCACCACCTGTACGCCGGGGCCGTGGCATATCGGCAAGATGCTGCAGGCGGTGGACAGCCTGCCGATGAACATCGGCTTTCTCGGCAAGGGCAATGCCTCGCTGCCACAGGGGCTGGAGCAGCAGATCGAGGCCGGCGTGATCGGCCTCAAGCTGCATGAGGACTGGGGCACGTCGCCGGCCTCCATCGACAACTGTCTGACAGTTGCCGATGCCTATGACGTGCAGGTGGCGATCCATACCGACACCCTGAACGAGTCGGGCTTCGTCGAGGACACCCTGGCGGCCTTCAAGGACCGCTGCATCCACACCTTCCACACCGAAGGTGCCGGTGGCGGCCATGCCCCGGACATCATCACCGCCTGCTCGCGCCCCAACGTGCTGCCGTCTTCCACCAACCCGACGCGTCCCTACACCGTCAACACGGTGGATGAGCATCTCGACATGCTGATGGTCTGCCACCACCTGGACCCGAGCATTCCCGAGGATGTCGCCTTCGCCGATTCGCGTATTCGCCGCGAGACCATCGCCGCCGAGGACATCCTGCATGACCTGGGTGTCATCTCGATGATGTCCTCGGATTCCCAGGCGATGGGCCGCGTGGGCGAGGTGATCTGCCGTACCTGGCAGACGGCGCACAAGATGCGCGAACAGCGCGGCCTGCTGGCAGAGGACAGCGAGCGCGGCACCGACAACTTCCGTGCGCGTCGCTATATCGCCAAGTACACCATCAACTCGGCCATCACCCACGGTATCGCCCATGAGGTCGGCTCCATCGAGGTTGGCAAGCTGGCGGACCTGGTGCTGTGGTCGCCGGCATTCTTCGGCGTCAAACCGGCCTGCATCCTCAAGGGTGGCATGATTGCTGCCGCACCCATGGGCGACCCGAATGCCTCGATTCCCACGCCGCAGCCGGTGCATTACCGCCCGATGTTCGGCGCCTTCGGCAAGGCGGCCAGCGCCACGCGCCTGACCTTCGTCTCCCAGGCGGCGCTCAAGGCCGGTGTCGGGGAAGCGCTCGGGCTCGACAGCCCGCTGTCCGCCTGCCGCGACGTGCGTCAGGTGCGCAAGTGCGACATGAAGCTCAATGACGCCTGCCCGGAGCTCAAGGTCGACCCCGAGACCTACGAAGTCTTCGCCGATGGTGAGCTGCTGACCTGTGAGCCCGCCAGCGAGCTGCCGCTGGCCCAGCGCTACCACCTGTTTTGAAGGCCTGTTCTGAGGGCCTGTTTCAAGTGCCTGTTCTGATTCCCTATTCGAGATTGACGCCATGATGGAACTGATACATCGCCTGCCAGACGCCAGTGGATCAGGCAACCCAGCGAGCGCTCACACCGATGCCGAGCCCCTCGATACCCTGACCCTGCCGCTGGAGCTGCGCATCCGCGGGCGCCTGCGTGCCACCACGGACGGCGGCCGCGAGGTCGGCCTGTTTCTGGATCGCGGCCCGGTACTGCGTGACGGCGATCGGCTGGCCTCGCGCGAGGGCGAGGTGATCCGCATCCGCGCCGCAGATGAGCCGGTAGTGACTGCCCACATCGCCGCCGGGCGCCCGATGGCCGCGCTCTGCTATCACCTCGGCAATCGCCATGTGCAGCTCGCCATCGGCATGCAGACGCCTGACGCTGGCAGTAGTGAAGGAAAGGCCGAAGCAAAGGGCGAAGCAGAGAGCGCAACCGGCTGGGTGCGCTTCCCGCCGGATCACGTGCTGGAAGAGCTGGCCGAGCGACTGGGCGCGACCCTCACCCATCACGAGGCGCCCTTTGACCCTGAGCCGGGCGCTTATGCCCAGGCGGGGCAGGGGCATGCTCATTCTCACGGCCATGGCCACGGCCACTCACATGCTCACGACCATGCCCATGATCATGAGCATGAGCATGAGCACAGCCACGGCCATTCTCACAACCACGCCCATGAGCACACGCATGAGCACTGATGCCATGGCGGGCCTGCCGGCGCAGGAGGATCTGGCGCTGTTGGGGCTGTTGCAGCTGGTGAGCCCGGCCTTGCCCATCGGCGCCTTTGCCTGGTCTCAAGGGCTGGAGAGTGCCTTCGAGCTTGGCTGGGTCACTCAGGAGCAGGAGCTTGGCGAGTGGATCGACGGCGTGCTGGAAGACGGGCTCGGCCGTTGCGAGCTGCCACTGTTGGTGCGTCTTCAGCAGGCGTGGGCCGCGGGGGATGCACCGGCGCTCGACGAGTGGGATGGCTGGCTCAAGGCCACCCGTGAAACCGCCGAACTCAGCGATGAGGACGCGCGACTCGGGGCGGCGCTGCTGCGCCTGCTCAGAAGTCTCGAGCTCGAACCGCCAAGCGCGCTGATGCCGCAGGCGCCCGGCTACGTGACGGTGTTTGCCTGGGTGGCGCATCAGCGTGGAGTGCCACCGCGTCAGACCTTGATCGGCTTCGCCTGGGCCTGGCTCGAGAATCAGCTGGCGGTGGCCTGCAAGGCCATGCCGCTGGGGCACACCGCCGCCCAACGCCTGACCGAGCAGCTGCGCCCCCGCGTGGTGGAAATCGTCGCTCAGGCGCTTGAGCATTTGGATGGTGAGCTTGGCCCGATATTGCCGGGGCTGGCGCTCGCCTCCGCCCAGCACGAAACCCAATATTCCCGTCTGTTCAGGAGTTGAGCCAAGGCGCCTGTCTTGAGGCGGTGGCGCCTGAACCGACCGACATGAACGTCTGATATCTCACGAGAAAGGAAGCTGCCATGAAGCATTGTCTACGCGTAGGAGTGGGTGGGCCGGTGGGCTCCGGCAAGACGGCGCTATTGCGCCAGCTGTGTCTGGCCCTGCGCGATCATTACGACATCGGGGTGGTCACCAATGACATCTACACCCGCGAAGATGCCGATTTCCTGCTGCGCCATGAAGCGCTGGACGCGGACCGTATCCTCGGGGTCGAGACCGGTGGCTGCCCGCATACCGCGATTCGCGAGGATGCCTCGATGAATCTGGCGGCCATCGATGATCTGCAGGCGCGTCACCCGGACATGGAGCTGGTGCTGGTAGAATCCGGCGGCGACAACCTGTCCGCGACCTTCAGCCCCGAGCTTTCCGATCTCACCCTCTATGTGATCGATGTCTCGGCAGGCGACAAGATTCCGCGCAAGGGCGGGCCGGGCATCACCAAGTCAGACCTTCTGATCATCAACAAGATCGACATCGCCGAGCAGGTGCATGCCTCGCTCGAGGTGATGGACCGCGATTCGCGCAAGATGCGCGGTGAGCGGCCCTTCGTGTTCGCCAATCTGTATGACGGTGTCGGGCTGGAGGAGATCATCGCCTTCATTCTGGATCGCGGCATGCTGCCGGAGCGTCGTCCGCAAAAGCTGGCGGCACAGGCCTGACCGCGCAGCGTTTTCTGCCGCTGGCTTAGGGTTCATTGTCTCCCGGCATTCGTCTCACCACGGGTGTCGGGGGATTCATCATCATCTTGTTCAGGAATGACACATGAAGCGTTCTCACTTCGCACTGCTTGCCACTTCTCTGCTACTGGTGGCGACCTCGGCTTCCGCCCACCCCGGCCATGATGCCCAGGGGCTGATGGCGGGCCTGTCGCATCCCTTCACCGGGCTGGACCACCTGCTGGCCATGCTGGCCATCGGCATCTGGAGTGCGCGTCAGTCGCGGGCCTTTAAGCTTGCCACGCCGCTGTTGATGGTCGTCGGCATGCTGGCGGGGGCGGGCATCGCGCTGCTCAGTGGTGGTCAGGCGCTGCATGCGCTGATCGCCGAGCAGGGCATTTTGCTCTCGGTGCTGGCCTCCGGTGCGCTGGTGGCGCTGCTGCTGCGTCTGCCGACCCTGGCTGGCGCCGTGATGGTCGCCGGCTTCATGGCCTGCCACGGCTTCGCCCATGCGCTGGAAATGCCGGCGGCTGGCAGCGCCTCGGGCTACATGGCGGGCTTCGTGGTCGCGACGCTGGCCCTGGCGTTGCTGGGCCGTGCAATCGGCCAGCGCCTGATGGGGGTACCTGCCATCGCTTCCCGTCTGGTGGGCGGAGCGGTGATGGCCTCTGCCGTGATCATGGCGGTCTAGGACGATTTCAGGTTGAGGGAATTCATGACGATGACATGAACTCTCGCATTGGATTCATTGCGCTATCGACGCCCCGCTGACCTGTCAGCGGGGCGTTTTTTGTCTTCTGGAGGCAGGGGGTAAGGGATTGCCTTGTAGAAATGTTATAACGTATCATTTTGGGGTCGAGTGGATGATGGCGCATTCCTCGACCTGCCGCGCAATCGTGCTTGCTGATGCAAGCCCTCTGTCAAGGGCTCTGACAAGGGCTCTGTGAGACAAGCCCTCATGGGCGTCATGCAGCAAGTGATTAGGCGTGATGCCCCCTCATGAATTCAAGGCAATGACTGATGACAACTCTGCAATCGACTTCCTCTCCTGACAGGCCCGCTTCACTGCTTCCGGCGCTGCCAGTCACTGTGCTGTCCGGCTTTCTGGGCGCCGGCAAGACGACGCTGCTCAATCACATCCTTGCCAATCGCGAAGGGCGTCGGGTGGCGGTGATCGTCAATGACATGAGCGAAGTCAACATCGATGCCGTCATGGTGCGTGGCGCGCCCGGTGCGGACAACGAGGTGACGCTCAATCGTGCCGAGGAGCAGCTGGTCGAGATGAGCAACGGCTGCATCTGCTGCACGCTGCGTGAGGACCTGCTCATCGAGGTACGGCGACTGGCCGAGGAAGGGCGCTTCGATTGCCTGGTGATCGAATCCACCGGCATTTCCGAGCCGCTGCCGGTGGCGGAAACCTTCACCTTCGAGGACGAGGACGGCCAGTGCCTCTCCAGTGTCGCGCGTCTCGACACCATGGTTACCGTCGTGGATGGCGCCAACTTCCTCACCCAGTATCGCGAGGCGCAGTCACTGGCGGAAGCGGGGGAAAGCCTCGGCGAAGACGATGAGCGCAATGTCGCCGACCTGCTGGTCGATCAGATCGAATTCTGTGATGTGCTGTTGATCAGCAAGACGGATCTGTTCGATGCCTCGCAGCTTGCCGAGTTGAGCGCGGTGCTGCGCTCGCTCAACCCGGAGGCCGAGATTCTGCCCATGACGAAGGGTGCCGTGCCGCTTTCCAAGGTGCTGGACACTGGCCGCTTCAGTTTCGATCGCGCCCAACAGGCACCGGGCTGGCTGAAGGAGATGCGCGGCGAGCACATGCCGGAGACCGAGGAATATGGCATCTCTAGCTTCTCCTACCATGCGCGTGTGCCGTTCCATCCCGAGAAATTCCACCAGCTGCTCCACGGAGACTGGTTCGGCGGCAAGCTGCTGCGCTCCAAGGGCTTCTTCTGGCTGGCCACGCGGCCGCAGTTTGCCGGACAGTGGAACCAGGCCGGCGGCATCGCGCACTACGGGTTCGGCGGCATGTTCTGGAAGGCAGTGCCGGAGGTCGAATGGCCAGAAGACCCCGAGTATCTGGAGTCGATCCGAGAAAAGTGGCAGGAGCCGTTCGGCGACATGCGCCAGGAGCTGGTATTCATCGGTCAGAATCTGGATGAAGCCCGTATTCGCCAGGCGCTGGACGAGTGTTTGCTCGATGACGCCACGCTGCTGGCGGGCAAGGAAGCCTGGCGTGACCTGCCGGACCCTTTCCCCGCCTGGGAATGAGCGACGGCCTCTGAGTCCCTGATCTGCTGACACTCGCCAAGACCCCCCACTGATCCGCGATCAGTGGGGGGTCTTCATTGTTGGCGCGTCTTTGGCGCTCCTGATCGGCACAGTCGTGCTGATCAAGAAGGGAGGGGCCGTCACTTTCCTCGAGCAGACGCTTCGCTGCCGGTCTGTGAGACAAGGCGTGAGACAAGGCGTGAGATGCGTGCCGCTGCACTGCTCAGGGCAAACAGCAGGGTGGCGAGGCACACGATGGTGGGGCCGGTGGGCGTATCCAGCCAGTAGGCCGCCTGCAGTCCGCCGGTGGTGGAGACTCCGCCGATGAGGGCGGCGGCGATCGCCATCAGCTCCGGAGTGTGACAGAAGCGGCGCGCCGTGGCGGCCGGGATGATCAGCAGTGCGGTGATCAACAGCGCGCCGACCACCTTCAATGCAACCGCGACCACCACGGCCAGCGACAGTGTCAGCACCAGCTGCTCGCGTCGCGGGTTGATGCCGCTGGCACGCGCCAGGTCCTCATTCAGGGTGGCGGTGAGCAGCGCCGACCAGCGCCAGTAGATGAGGCCGATGACCAGCACGCCACCTGCGGCGATGATCAAAAGGTCTGTCTTGCTGACCGCCAGAATATCGCCGAACAGATAGGCCATCAGGTCAATGCGTACGCCGGGCAGGAAGGAGACGGCCACCAGGCCGAAGGCGAGTGCGGAGTGCGCCATCACGCCAAGCAGGGTGTCCATGGCGTAGCCGCGTCCGCTGAGCAGCGTCACCAGGGTCGCCATGATCAGCGAGACGACGAGCACGCCAGCCAGAATCGAGGTGGACATCAAGAGCGACAGCGCCACGCCGAGGATCGCGGCATGGGCCGTGGCGTCGCCGAAATAGGCCATGCGTCGCCAGACGACGAAACAGCCCAGCGGCGCTGCCGCAAGCGCCACGAATATCCCGGCCAGGGCGGCGCGGAGCATGAAATCATCCAGTATCAAGCCATTCGGCATCAGTCCCTCCAACATCAGTGACATCCCTCTGCGGTCGGTGCGATGAGCTGGAGCGCTGGCTCCCGACGCTGCGTTGTCTGCTTGAGCACAGGCTTGGCTGCAGGCGCGTGTGCAGGTCTGGATGCGGGCCGACAGGTGGGCGCAGCGTCAGCGGGCGAGTGGGTGCGAGAGTCAGAATGATTGTGAGAGCGAGCAGAAGAGTGATCGTGAGAGTGAGCAGAAGAATGCTCATGGCGATAGAAGGCCAGGGCGTCAGCGGTATCGAGCCCGAACAGATCCTGGTAGGCCGGTGAGGCCATGACACGCTCAGGCGTGCCCTGACAGCAGACGTGGCCATGCAGGCAGACGACACGGTCGGAGGCGCGCATCACCACATGCAGCTCATGACTGACCATCAGTACCCCGCAGCCGAGGGTGTGGCGGACACGGTCGATCTGGCGGTAGAAATCCGCGATGCCACGGTGATCCAGCCCCTGGGTCGCCTCATCGAGCAGCAATATATCGGGTGAATCCATCAGGGCACGGGCCAGCAGAATACGCTGGAACTGTCCCCCCGAAAGATCGGCGATCTGCTGTTGCTCGACACCGGGGATGCCGGCCTGCGCCAGGGCATTTGCCACCGCCGCGCGCGAATGGCGATGGGGCAGATTCAGGAAACGCACCACCGTCATCGGCAGTGTCGGGTCCAGGCTCAGGCGCTGGGGCACGTAGCCAATTCTGCAGCCTTGCTGACGATGAATCCGCCCGCTCGTCGGGGACACCGCCCCGATGATGCTGCGCAGCAACGTGGACTTGCCTGAGCCATTGGGGCCTACCAGGGTAACGATTTCGCCGCGCTCAACCTCGAGATCGATCGCATCGAGGATGCGATGCCTGCCGAGCGTGACACACAGATTCTTGATCGATAACAGCGACATGGGGACCTCTTGGCGCTGAAGAGTTGACGGGTCAGTGATCATTAATGTTATGTTATAACATATTGAGAGTGGCCATTGCAGCCTTCGATGTTCCTTCCGTGATTTCGCTTCTATTGGAGAACCGCCATGCGCCATCGGTTACTGCCTTCCCTCTCTCTGCCCCTGATGCTGGCACCTGCCGTGGCAGTGGCCGAGGTGCCATCGGTCGCGGTGGACATCCCCCCGGTGCACTCACTGGTGGCACGTGTCATGGGGGAGCTGGGCAGCCCCGATCTGGTCATCCAGTCAGGCGCCTCACCGCATGGCTATTCCATGCGACCTTCCGAGGCCAGGGCACTGTCCGATGCGGATGTGGTGTTCTTCGTCAGTGATGAGCTGACGCCCTGGCTTGCCAAGGCGCGTGCGTCGCTGGCCGCGGATGCCGCTGCCGTCGAGCTGATGGAGGTGCCCGGCACCCTGCACCTGAGCTATCGCGAGGGGCCCACCTTCGAGGCACATCATCACGCTGATGAAGCGTCTTCCGCACATGGCGAAGAGCAAGGTGAAGAGCACGACGGGCATAGTGGCCACGAAGCCCATGACGAGCATCATGATGGCGATCACGAAGCCCATGCGGATGACGATGAGCATCACGACGAGCATGGTCACGACGGCGAGAATCCCCATGGCTGGCTGGACCCGGTGAATGCTCACACCTGGCTGGGCGCCATTGCGGAGTCACTGGCGGCACAGGACCCGGAGCACGCGGCGACCTATCGCAGCAATGCCCAGGCGGGGCAGCAGGAGCTCGAGGCACTGACCGAGTCACTGTCAGCGCGTCTGGCTCAGGTGCAGGGCACTCGCTACATCGTCTTCCATGATGCCTATCAGTACTTCGAGCATCGCTTCGATGTGCCGGCGTCTGGTGCCATCTCACTGGGCGATGCCTCCACCCCCAGCCCGGCCCGCGTCAAGGAGATCCAGGCGCGCGTGAAGCAGGACGACATCCAGTGCGTCTTCCGAGAGCCACAGTACAACCCGGCGTTGATCGAGAGCGTCTTCGAGGGGACCGGCGTCAAGACCTCCATCGTCTTCGAGCCGCTGGGTGTCGGGCTGCCGCTGGGCGAGACGCTGTATCCGCAGCTGATCGAGCGCCTGGGGCAGGGCATCCTGCGTTGCGCCGACGCCTGATCGCCCCGTGACACGACGACGGGGGCGCTGTCGGCCCCCGTCTTTCCTCAAGAGCCTCATCCTCAAGGGAGAGCCACCGCATGCCCCACCCGACATCCCCACCGCTGAGTGAGCGTGACGCAGAGTTCTGCATCAATGCCGCGACGCGCACGCTGGAGCGCTGGGCGATCGCCGTCACTCGCGGGGAGAAGGAGACGCTTCTCTCGCTGTATGCAGAGGACGCGATTCTGGTGCCGACGGTCGCCGATGATGTGCGTGAGAATCGCCAGCAACGCCAGGCCTACTTCGATGGCTTTCTCGCCAATGAAGCGCTGGCCTGCGAGTTGGGGGAGTACTCACCCCGAGTCAGTCGCAAGCTGGGTACCGTCGTGATTGGAGGGCACTACACCTTCGAATATCGCGCCGCTGACGAGACGGTCACGATTGCGGCCCGTTTTCTGTTCACCTTCGAGGAGATTCTCGGCGAGTGGAAGATCACCGGCCATCATTCCTCGCGGCTGGCGGGATGATCCTGCGCTGACGACGAGCCGTCCGCGCTCTATTCCTTCGGTCTCTGCTTTTGCAGCGCTCTGTTCTTTGCCTCTCGCTACACTCCCCACACTTCGGCTGAGCTCAGTGCCGCCTTCCTGCATCCTGAGGGAGGCGGTCACTGACGAGGGCCGCTTTGGATATCTGACGAATGACCGCAATACTCCCCGACGTTTCCCTGACTGAGCGCTCGCGCTCCCTGAGTCCCCTGGAATGGGTGGGCATGCAGGGGATCGATCTGCCTGTACTCATCGAGGAGGGCGATTATCGCCGTGAATTGCATGCCCGAGTGGATGCGCAGGTCGACCTGCCGATGCCGCACACCAAGGGCATTCACATGTCGCGCCTTTACCGCCTGCTGGATGGGCTGGCAGAGGGCAAGCCACTGACCCCGGGCAATCTGCAGGAGGTGCTCGCTGCGATGGTGGCAAGCCATCACGACTGCGCCTCGCGCAATGCCCGCGTCAGGTTGGCATTCGCGCTGCTGGTGAAGCGTCCGGCGCTAGTCACGCCTAAGCTCTCAGGCTGGAAGTCCTACCCCGTCACGCTGGAGGCCAGTCTGCACGAGGGCAGGTTCACGCTGCAGACCAGTGTCACGGTGGACTATTCCTCCACCTGTCCGTGCTCGGCGGCCCTGTCGCGCCAGCTGATCGAGCAGGCCTTCCTGGCGGCTCATCGCAATGCCACCACGCTGTCGCCTGAGCAGGTCGCCGAGTGGCTCACCCATAACGCCACCCTGGCCACGCCCCACAGCCAGCGTAGCGAGGCGCAGGTCCAGGTCGAGCTGAAGCCCACGGCGCAGGATCTGGGGTTGATCGCACTGATCGATGCCATCGAACAGGCCGTGGCCACGCCGGTCCAGACGGCCGTGAAACGCGCCGATGAGCAAGCCTTCGCGGCGCTCAATGGCCAGAACCTGATGTTCGTCGAAGACGCCGCACGCAGGTTGATTAATGGCCTGGCGATCTCAGACGGCGAGGCACATGTCCACGTGCGGCATATCGAAAGCCTTCATCCGCACGACGCTGTGGCTTGGGGTCGCCGTGACTGAGCGACGACGTGGCTGAGTGACGCCCAGCCGTGCTCTTGCCTGGCGCTCAATTCGCGTTCTCCAGCCCTATTCTGCCGTTATGCCCTTTTTCGAGACGTTGGCGTCTCTGGTCCGCATGCAAGCCCCGCCGAGGAAGTCGGCGGGGTTTTTGGTTTTGCAGGGCTGAAAAACTCCAGAAAACGCGGCTGACGACATCAGATGATTGATGTCGGCATGTGGTTTGCCATCCAGTCCAGATAAGGTTGTGGAAGGGGGATTGTTGCGTGTTTCGCTAGACAAAGGTCTATTTCTGCGGCGCTTTGATTGACCGATGCGGCGGTGGACGTCTAAGTTTTGCTTCATCTGGTATGGTTTGCAGTCCACTTGAGGGAGTGGAGTTTGAACGTGATGCACGTGAGTCAGTCTCGCCAACACAGACTCAGGTCCGGAGCGATCAAGCGGCAAGCCAGATCCGATACGTCCATACCCCACAACAGAACAATCAAAGGGATTCGACAATGAAGCGAGCCATGCTTGCCGCCATGCTGTTAGCCGCCGCCCTGGGTACCACCACTGCGCATGCCGAGAAGATCGTGTTTGCCATCGGCGGTAGCCCCAACAGTCTGCAAGGTCTGACTGCACAACATTTCGCCGATAGTTTGCAGGCACGACTCGGGGATGAGCATCAGGTCGAGTACTACCACAGCGGTCAGCTGGGCGATGAGCGCCAGCTGATCCAGAAGCTGCGCCTCGGCACGGTCGATCTGGCCGCGATTTCCTCGGTGATGTCATCCGTCTCGCCAAGCTTTGCGCTGTTTGACATGCCGTTCATGGTCAAGGATCGCGAGCATCTCAAGCGCATCGATGACGAGATCGTGATGACGGACCTGGCCGAGGATGCCAAGGCCAAGGGCCTCAAGCTGGTCTCCACCTGGGAGAACGGCTTCCGCCAGATCACCAACAATGAACATCCCGTGGTGGAGCCGAAAGACCTGGACGGGCTGAAGCTGCGCACCCCGCAGAGCGAATGGCGTACCGGCATGTTCACGGCGTGGGGTGCCAATCCGACACCGATGGCCTTCTCGGAAGTCTTCGTGGCACTCCAGACCGGGGTGGTCGATGGCCAGGAGAACCCGCTGTCCAACATCGATGGCGCCAAGTTCCAGGAGGTCCAGAAGTACCTGTCACTCTCCAATCATGTCTATTCGCCCATCTGGCTGACCAGCAGTCAGGCCGGCTGGAGCAAGATGCCCGAGGACGTGAAGGCCGCGATTGACGAAGTGTCCGCCGAGACCCAGAGCTGGGCCTTCGCCAAGGGTGCAGAGCTGGATGACAAGCTGCTGGCAAGCCTCAAGGCGGGTGGCATGGCCGTCAATGAGGTGGACCGGGATGCCTTCGTCACCGCGAGCGCGCCGGTCTATCAGGCGTTCTCCGACAAGGTCGACGGTGGCCAGGCACTGGTTGACCGAGCCATGGCACTGGCCAAGGAGTAAGTCATGAGCTCGCATTCCCATGCGGCCAAGGCAACCTTCCCCACCGAGAGTGGGGAAGGACTGACGGCCACGGCTGACGTGACGCTGCTGGACAGAGTCAATCGGGTGGTGGAACGCTGCCTGGAAGTATTCACCGTCGGGTTGCTGCTCTCGCTGACGGTGATCGTGCTGGCGGCGGTGGCCTTGCGCACCTTCGGTGGCTCCTTGCCCTGGTATGACGAGGTCGCCTCGATCAATCTGGCCTGGCTCAGCTTCTATGGCGCTGGTCTGGCGGCTCTGAAGCGTTCCCATATGGGCTTCCCTGGTCTGATCACCAAGGCGCCCATCGCACTGCGCAGTACGCTGTTCATTACCTCTGAGCTAATCGTGATCGGATTCTTTGCCGTGGTGGGCTGGTTCGGCTATCAGGTGCTGGACGTGCTGGCCTGGGACTCCCTCATCGCCTTGCCGACCATCGGTCTGGATGTCACCCAGTCGGTGATTCCGATCAGTGCGGCGCTCTTCATTCTGTGTGAACTGCTGAGTCTGCCTCATGCCTGGCGCAAGATGTGTGCAGGCGTCAACAGCGAAGAGGAAGAGATCGCGGAAGCCATCCGTCTCGCCGAGCAAGACCTCAAGGAGCACCGTTCATGACGCTACTGATCATTATCGCGGCGCTGTTCGCACTGGTGTTGATCAACGTGCCCATTGCGGTCGCCATCGGCACCGTCGGGGTCGTCGGAGTGGTGATCTTCATGGGCGTGGATGCGCTGGTGAACGTGCCGCTGACACTCTTCAATGGGGCCACCAAGTTCCCGCTGATCGCGATTCCGCTGTTCATTCTGGCCGGCGCGCTGATGAATACCTCGGGCATCTCCATGCGACTGATCAACCTCGTCACCGCGATGGTCGGGTTCGTGCGCGGTGGTCTGGCCATGGTCAATGTCGGGGTATCGCTGTTCTTCGCCGAGATTTCCGGCTCGGCTGTCGCGGACGTGGCAGCCACAGGGTCGGTGCTGATTCCCGAGATGAAGAAGCGCAAGTACACGCCAGAGTTCTCGGCGGCCATCACGTCATCCTCCGCGTCATTGGCAATCATCATTCCGCCGTCGCTGTCGATGATCCTGTATGGCGCCATCGCGGATACCTCCATCGTCAAACTGTTCGTGGCGGGAATCATTCCGGGCCTGTTGGGGGGATTCGGCCTGGCAGTGCTCTGCTACTACTACGCCCGCAAGTACGACATGCCGCGTGAGGCTGCCTTCTCGCTGTCGACACTCGGCAAGGCGTTCCGCGAGGCCTTCTGGGCCCTGACGCTGCCGGTCATCATTCTGGGCGGCATCTTCGGCGGCTTCGTCACCGCTACCGAAGGCGCGGGCATCGCCGTGCTGGCGGCACTGGTCATCGGGGGCCTGGTCTACCGTGAGCTGAACCTGCAGGTGCTGTATCGCGCGGTGATCGATGGCGTGATCCAGACCTCCGTCGTGATGCTGCTGGTCGCCACCTCCGCGGTGCTGGGGCTCTTCCTGACCGAGATGCAGCTGCCGCAACAGCTGGCCCAGGAGATCACCGCGATCACCACGGACCCGGTGGCAGTGCTGGCGTTGCTCAACATCCTGCTGCTCCTGCTCGGCATGTTCCTGCATGGTGCCGCTGCCATCATTCTGGTGGTACCGATCGTGATGCCGTTGATCCAGCAGATCGGCATCGACCCCATCCACTTCGGCCTGATCCTGACCCTCAATCTGGCCATCGGTCAGCAGACGCCGCCTGTTGCCTCGGTACTGGCCACCTCATGCTCCATCGCCAAGACGGACATGTGGGAAACCACCAAGGTCAATCTGCCGATGATCTTCGTGCTCTTCCTGGTGCTGATGCTGGTCACCTACGTGCCGGCGATTCCCATGAGTCTTGTCGAGCACTTCTATGGTTAAGCACTATGGCTGAGAGGGCAGTGGTGGAGACTGCCCGCCAGACATGCCAAGGCCGCCCTTTGAGGCGGCCTTGGCATGTCTGAAATAGGTGAGTGAAATAGGCGAGTGAAATAGGCGAGTGAAATGTGCGGGGAATGACCATCGGCCAACCCAGGCTTCATCAGGCGGGGTATTTCACTGATCTGATCCCGTAACAGGTACGCCTTTCGCAACCTCCCGAGGGCCGGGCACACGCTGCTCGGCGCGCAGCGTCCACATCACACCGCCGAGAATCAACAGCATGCCCAGCACTTCGTTGCTCTGCGGCCATTGCCAGGCAAGCAGGTATCCGTAGAGCAACGCACAGCAGGTCTCGAAGACGATCATCTGTCCGCCTACCGACACCGGCAGGCGCTGGGCCGAGGAATTCCACAGGGCGTTGGCGATCCAGGAGCCCCCGACCGACATGAACAGGGCTGCGGCAGCGAAGGCCAGCCAGCGTTCAGACGAGAGCTCCAGCGGCAATATCCGCGGCTGCAAGACGGCGACCAGCACAAGAATCATCACTGCCACGACCCCGGTCGCGATGCCTTGCAGGGTGGACCACTCTCGCGCGGAAAAACGACCGGCCTTGAGCTGCTGGGCATTGCGCAACGCGAACCATGCCCAGGACATCACGCCGAGCGAACCACACAGCACGCCGATCAGGTCTCGCCACTCTCCCGCGCCCTGCAGGAAACGAAGCAGAACAGCCACGTTCATGCAGACGATTCCCACCCCGATCAGCGTCAGGGACAGGCTCACGGACAGGCGGCTCGCCTGAATATGGCGTCTCCCGATCAACATCACCGCCACCGGCACCAGCCCGTTGATCAAGGCCGCGATGGCCACGCCGGCATATTGGACGGCCGCCGTCAGCAGGATGAAATACGCCACATTGCCTGTCAGTGCCAACTCCAGCAGCAAGCGGGTATCGCGTGTAGTGAGGCGAGCGGCCAGACGGCGAGCATGGGGCAACGCGATCGCCGCGGCAAACAGCCCATAGAGCCCGAAACGCGCGCAGCTGATGACTACTGGATGGATGTCGCCAAGCAGTGAGGGCAACACGATGACGCCTCCCCAGAGGGCGCCTGCCATGCCAGCATGGACTATTGCTTTCTTCATGATGAGTCGCCCTTGTCTTGATCAAGGGGCCACTCTAATGCGTTACTTCGTGATCAAGCAGCGACTTTGCCGCATCAAGCCATTCCATCAAGGAATGTGCGGCGAGAGAGCTGCCTGGAGCCATCCGCGCGAGCGCAATGACGAAGACAGACACAATTCCAAATACAGGGAGCCACCATGGCAGGACGTTTCCGCCATCTTCCCCCACTGGAGGGACTCGCGGCCTTCGAGTCCGTGAGTCGCTTGGGAAGCTTCACCCGCGCCGCCGATGAGCTGTGCCTGACCCAGAGCGCCATCAGCAAGCAGATTCGCGCGCTGGAAGCGTCACTTGGCACGCCGCTGTTCGTGCGCAAGGCGCGCGGTGTCACGCTCTCCAAGGTGGGAATGCTCTACCAGCAGCACATTCTCCCGGCGCTGCAAGGGCTCGAGATGGCCGGACAGCGCCTGCGCGCGCTCCAGCATCCTGACACCGTCAGCGTGCTGGCAACGCATGCCGTCTCCCAGTACTGGCTGTTCCCCTGCCTGTTGCGCTTCAGCGTCGAGCACCCCGAGATCACCGTGCACATCCACGCCAGCAACGAGATGGATGCCAGCATGGTGCCGGACCATGATCTCGCGATCCTCTATGGCGACGGCGAATGGCCAGCGTTGGGTGCCACGCCGCTGATTCACGAAGATATCTATCCGGTGGCGCCCGGATGTGATCAAGGAGCAGGGACTTTCGCTGGAAGAGCTGGCCCAGCGTCCGCTGATTCAGCTGGACTCCTCCTGGAACTGCATGGACTGGTCTCATTGGTTCGCCCATTTCGGTATTCGCTACCGCCCGCCCAAGTCCGACATCACCTTCAATCAGCTGACGCTGACCTACGCCGCCATTCAACGAGGTGCCGGCATCGGGCTGGCGTGGGACTTCATGGCGGCGGACGCCATCGCCAAGGGCGAGCTGGTACGTGTCACGGATCATCGCGCGATCACCGGCCTCGCGGAGCATCTCGTGTTTGATCTCGATCGACCGCTCTCGGCCTCCGCGCGACTGTTCCGGGATTGGCTGATCGCCAAGGCTGGGGAGGGCGGTGTGACAGGGCAGAAGGACTGAGCAGAAGGACTGAGCAGGAGAACTGAGCAGGAAGGCTGAGTACCGTGTCTCTACATGAGTCCTGAAAGTGAAAGAGCCACCCCGTGGGGTGGCTCTTCTGGCATGCGTGAACTGCACTACACCTTGTTCAATGGCGGGGTATCACCCCTCTCGCTTGCCATCCACCAGTCGACTGATGTCGGAGGGCGCGTCGTGCTTGAGCTCCGGTGGCAGCAGGGCATCCGGCAGGTCCTGATAGCAGACCGGACGCAGGAAGCGGTGAATCGCGGCGGTGCCCACCGAGGTGGTGCGGCTGTCGGAGGTGGCGGGCCAGGGGCCGCCGTGGACCATGGCGTCACAGACTTCGACCCCTGTCGGCCAGCCATTGACGAGGATGCGTCCGGCGCGGCGCTCCAGCGCCGGCAGCAGCTGACGTGCGGCATCGTGATCGGCGTCATCCAGGTGCAGAGTGGCGGTCAGCTGGCCTTCCAGCGCGCTGCAGACCTGCTTGAGCTGAGCGAGATCATCGCATTCGATGATCAACGAGCTGGAGCCGAAGACTTCCGCCTGCATGGCCTCATTGGCCAGGAAGTCACTCGCCTGGGTGCTGAACAGCTGGGTCTGGCAGGGGCTGGCGATGGGCGAGTCGCTTTCGCCACTGGCCAGGCAGGTGATACCGGGCTGTGAGGACAGGCTCGCCACGCCTTCGGCATAGGCCTTGTGGATGCCCGGCGTCAGCATGGTCTGCACCGGACTTGCCTTGATGGCGGGAATGGCAGCTTGCTTGAAGCGCTCCAGTGCTTCGCCCTTGATGGCCAGCACCAGTCCCGGGTTGGTGCAGAACTGACCGGCGCCCATGTTGAGTGAGCCGACGAATGCGCTGCCCAGCGCTTCGGCGCTGGCTTCCAGTGCGGCCGGCATCAGGATGACCGGGTTGATGCTGCTCATCTCGGCATAGACCGGAATCGGCTGCGGGCGCGCCTGAGCGAGGGCCAGCAGGGCGGTGCCCCCGCTGCGCGAGCCGGTAAAGCCGACCGCCTGGATCTCGGGATGCTTGACCAGCGCCTGGCCGACCTCATTGCCCGGGCCAAATAGCAGCGAGAAGACACCTTCCGGCATGTCGCAACGCTTGGCGGCGCGCGCCACGGCCTGGCCGACCAGTTCCGAGGTGCCCGGGTGAGCCGAATGCCCCTTGACCACCACCGGACAGCCTGCGGCCAGCGCGGAAGCGGTATCGCCACCGGCCACCGAGAAGGCCAGCGGGAAGTTGCTGGCCCCGAAGACGGCCACCGGACCCAGCGGGATCTGACGCTGGCGCAGGTCGGCACGCGGCAGGGGCGCACGTTCCGGCAGCGCAGGATCGACGCGCACATCCTGCCATTCACCGCGGCGCAGTACCTTGGCGAACAGCTTGAGCTGCCCGCAGGTGCGGCCGCGTTCACCGTTCAGGCGTGCCTCGGGCAGGCCGGTCTCCTGCATGGCGCGCTGGATCAGGGTATCGCCCAGTGCATCGATTTCCTCGGCGATGGTCTCGAGGAAGACGGCTCTGGCGTCGGGCGATGTGGCGCGATAGGCATCGAAGGCCTGGCTGGCCAGCTGGCAGGCCTCTTCCACCGTACTCGCGTTGGCACCCGGATAGGCAGGCTCCAGACGTTCACCCGTGGCCGGATTGATGGCGTGGATCGCCTCGCCCTGAGCGGCGAAGCTGCGTTGACCGATAAGCTGATGACCGTTGAGTGACATCGTGTCTTCTCCTTGATAAGTGAAGCCCTGAGGCAGGTTGAGTCAGGCCGTGGGTGTCGTGTGGGTTGCAGTAGAGGACTTAATAGAAGGTGTAGTAGCGGTGGAGCTGGGGACAGCGGCAGCATCCGTAGGCGTGGCAATCGCGGCAATCGGCAGCCGATACCAGTGAATGGCGTTGTCGTGCAGTACCTTGTCGAGGGTGTTCTGGCGCAGATCGGCGCTCGTCATTTGTTCAATGGCGCTGGTCACCAGCGCTAGCCAGTCACCATAGCTGACCTTGAGGCCGGAGACCGGGAAGTTGCTGGCGAACAGGCAGCGCTGGGCACCGAAGATATCCAGCACTTCACACAGCAGCTCGCGATTGGCACCGGCATCCCAGGCATGCCAGGGCGTGCCCAATTCCGACAGCTTGACGGCGACATTAGAATTGTCAGCAAGCGCCCGCATGCCTGCGCGCCATTGGGCAAGGCCCTGCGGCGTGCGATCCCACGGCAGCCCGCTGTGGTTGAGGATGACGCGCAAGCCGGGGAAGCCCTCAAGCGTCGCGGCCGCCTCTTCTAGATGCCAGGCGGGCACGCGCAGGTCCCAGCTCAGGTCACGCTCCTTGAGCAGCGCCAGTCCCTCGCACCAGCGCGGGTCCTGCAGACTGCCGCTGGTGCCCGCCACCGATTGGCGGGCCTGCGGCGTGGCAGCGGTGACTGGCTTGGCGCGAACGCCACGAAACAGCGGCGATTCACATTGAGCGTCCAGCTGTGCGGCGCACTCGTCAGTGCCGAAGGCGGCCCAGCCGACATGCGCGCTGGGTAGTGCATGAGTGGCCTGCTGTCGGGTGATCCAGCGCGTCTCTTCCAGTGCCTGCGAGCGTGCGGCCTCGGCTTCACAGTGCATACTGCCCACCAGCCGGAAGCCCTCAGGCACCAGGCGCTTCAAGTCCGCGGCCACAAAGGGTCGGCGGATCGCGGCGTAATCGCCGAGAAAGAAGTTCTCCACCGGTGACTCTTCCAACCAGGGGTACGCCACCTGGCCATCCAGTGCCCAGAAGTGATGGTGCGCATCGATCAGCGGCTGACTGTGTGAAGGCTCGTGCCTGAATGTGGTATCCGTCATGACTGGCTCATGTCCTGGTTGGAAGCATCAAGTGCCGATTGACTCAGTGGTCACGCACCAGCAGGCAGGACACGTCCGGCTCGGCGCGTGTCGCGAAGCTTCTGCGTACCTGGCCGCTCTCCAGATCCAGCACCGCGATGCGATCGCCCTTGAGCGAAACGAAGGCTTGCTCGCCATCCGGGTGGAAGCTCATCGCGATGGGAATTGCCTCAAGCTGGATGGTGCCCAGCGGCGCCAGCGCCTCATCGAACAATGACAGCGAGCTTTCCCCGTAATTGGTGGTGATCAGGCGCCCCTTGGGGTCACGGTAGATACGGTTGGGATCTCGACCGGTGGTCGCCGAGGCGCGCACGGTCATCGATTCGGTATCCACCGCCACGATGCTGTCGTCATCGCGGTTGCTGATGAACAGGGTATGGCCATCGGCGGACAGACTGTTGCCCTCCGGCTTGCGGCCCGGAATCATCGCGATGGGCGTGAAGGTGGCATCGTGAGGCTTGAATTTGGTGATGGTATTGCTGAGCAGATTGATGCCGTAGGCCCAGTCGCCGGTCTTGGTGAGCGCGAACAGGTGGGTCTTGTAGCCACCGGAGGACACGGCCAGATCCGGCGTGGTCTGGGTCAGGGGCGTGTTGAACAGCAGCAGGGTGTTGTGGCCTTCGCTCATGGCGTAGAGGCGGTCCTGGTCATCGATGCCCAGGCCGTGGATGCGATAGTACGGCCAGGTACTGAGCGTATTGACCAGCGTGAAGGTCTCGAGATCGACCACGAATACCGAGCAGCCGCCCTGGTCGCCGATACAGTCGGCACCGAGGATGCCGTAGTGACCCACGAAGGCGTAGCGGCCGGTGGAATCCACCACGAACTCATGCGGGTAATCCGGCAGGCGCAGGTGGTGGAGTTCCTCGCCGCTGGTGGCGTCGAACAGACTCAGGGTGTGCGCACATTTCTGGTTGAGCAGCAGAACATCTCGGGACATGACATTTCTCCAATCAGCGAGGGTGCCGTCAGGGCCTGGTTATCAAGGACTTGCGCCCTCGCTGGGGTGACAGATAGGGAAATCGAAAAAGCGCTTGGGCGTTACTGCGTCACGGCGGCCGTGGTCTTCTGCGTGCCTTGCGGCTCGACCTTGGCATCAACACCGACATCGGCGCTGGCCTGGCTGGCGCCCTGAATGGCATCGATCCAGTCGCGACCATTGGCGGCGATATAGCTGTCCCAGGTCGGCAGCACGACCTTCTGGAAGGCGGCGGTATCGACGTCGGTCTCGATCTTCATGCCCTTGTCGGCCAGTTCAGCGAGAATCTTCTGCTCGTTCTTCGCGTTCAGTTCACGCTGATAATCGCCGGCCTCCCGCGCCGCGCTTACCAGTACCTGCTGATATTCTGGTGACAGGCTTTCGAACTTGTCGTCGTTCATCACTATCAGCAGTGAGGTGTAGGCCTGGTTGGTCAGTGACAGGTAGTCCTGGACCTCATAGAAGCCCGCCGACCAGACGATGCTGATCGGGTGGTCCTGTGCGTCGACCGTGCCGGTTTCCATCGCGGTGTAGAGCTCGCCCAGCGGCATCGGCACCGGATTCGCCCCCAGCAACGAGAAGGCCTCGATCAGCGACTTGTTGGAGTTGGTGCGCATCACCAGGCCATCGACATCGGCGGGGGTCTTGATCGGGTGCTTGGAGTTGGTCATCGCGCGGAAGCCGACCTCCCAGAAGGCCAGGCCCTTGAGGTTGTCTTCCTTGAGCAGAGCCAGGGCATCGTCGCCGACCTTGCCGTCCAGCACCTGATAGGCCGTCTTGCGGTCAGGGAAAATGTAGGGCAGATCGAAGGCGCCCAGCGCCGGCTGCAGACCCGCGAAGTTGGGGTTGCCGGACATCTCGATATCGATGGTGCCGCTGCGCACACCGGCGATCATCTGCTGGTCGCCCCCGAGCACACCATTGCCGAAGATGTTGACGGTGATCTCGCCATCCGTGCCTTCCTTGACCAGCTCGGCGAAGCGCTCGGCTGCCTGCTGCTGGGTATCGGTGGTCGGGGCGGCGTGGGCCAGCTTGAGCGTCATCTGGGCATGGGCAGCACTCAGCGGGGCGATCAACAGCAGGCTGGCGAGGGTCGTCTTGATCATGGGTGTCATTGAATGGCTCTCTTGTTGTCTTTGTTGGCGGCTGTCTTAGCGGGCTGCTGTCTTAGCAAGCGGCATGTCGTTGGCGTCTTGCCTTCTTTCTGTCGTCTTTTGCGGCTTCGTGGTTGTGGTTGTCACGGAGTCAGTCGGTCATCCAATAAAGGGGCGCGGTGATGATCTGCGGGAAGGCGACGAACAGCAGCAGAATCACTACATAGGCGAGGGCGAAGGGCGCGACGCCACTCACCGCCTTCTCGAACTTGAGGTTGCCGACGCTGGTGATCACGTTGAGCACGTTGCCGACCGGCGGGGTGATCAGGCCGATGGCGCAGTTGAGGACGAACATGATCCCGAAGTAGACCGGGTCGATGCCGGCCAGCTTGACGATGGGCATCAGGATCGGCGTGAGCACCAGAATGGTCGGCGTCAGGTCCATCACCATGCCGACCACCAGCACGATGCCCATGATGGCGAGCATCAGGATGCGCGGGTCATCGGCGAGCGGCTGCAGCAGTCCGGCCACCATCAGCGGCAGCTGGGCGATGCTGATCAGCCAGGAGGCGACCATCGCCGCGGCGACCAGGAACATCACGATGGCGGTGCTGCGGGCGGCCTGGGCGAGCACGGCGTAGAGCTGGCTGAGGTCGAGTTCGCGGTAGACCACGGTGGCGACGAAAATGGCGTAGACCGCCGCGACCACACCGGCCTCGGTCGGGGTGAAGATGCCGCTCTTGATGCCGCCGATGATGATGACCGGCAGCATGATGGCCCAGAAGCTGTCCTTGAGTGCCTTGAGGCGTTCACGCCCGCTGGCCTTCTTCGTGACCACCAGATCTTCCTTGCGGGTCATGAACAGCCACATCACCACCAGGGTCACGCCCATGATCAGGCCCGGCACGATGCCGGCGAGGAACAGCTTGCCGATGGAGATGCCACCGGCGACGCCGATGATGATCAGCGGAATGGAGGGCGGGATGATCGGCGCGATGATGCCACCGGCGGCCATCAGGCCGGAGGAGCGGCCCAGCGGGTAGCCGGCCTTGCGCATCATCGGCAGCAGCATGCTGGCCAGCGCCGCGGTATCGGCGACGGCGGAACCGGACAGGCTGGCCATGACGATGGCGGCGAAGATGGCGACGAAGCCGAGCCCGCCCTTGCGGTGGCCCACCAGTGACATCGCCAGCGTGACGATGCGCTGGGAAAGTCCGCCGCGCGACATCACTTCGCCGGCGGTGAGGAAGAAGGGAATGGCCAGCAGAGTGTAGCTATCGGCGCCATTGACCAGGTTCTGGGCCAGGATCTGCGAGTTGAACAGATCCAGATGCAGCATCAGCACGATGGCACTGACCAGCAGGGCGAAGGCGATGGGGAGGCTCAGGCCGATGGCGGCCAGCAGGGAGCCGAGGAAAAGCCCGATGGTCATGGCGTATCTCCTTGCGAATCAGAGGCGTGGCTCGGCGCGACGCGCGGCGTGACAGCATGCAGTGCCAGCGGCGTCAGCAGACGCCAGAGCAGAATCAGGGACATCAGCACGCCCGCCATCAGGCCGGCGAGATAGAAGACGCCGACCGGAATGCCGCTGATGGGAGAGAGGTTGCTCCAGTTGAGCACCGTCTGGGCGTAGCTGCCCTTGAGCAGCATCAGGCAGCAGCCGAGCATCGCCAGGGTCACCAGCCGATCCAGCCCGGCGCGCATGGCCGCAGGCAGCTTGTCGGCGAAGGTATTGACGCTCAGGTGCTCCTGGCGGATCAGCGCCGTGACTGCGCCCATGAAGGTGACCCACACGAACAGGAAGCGGGACAGCTCGACACTGATCGAGATGCCGCTGTTGAAGCCGTAGCGCAGCACCACATTGACGAACACCAGTACGATCATCGCCACCAGCGCCAGCACCATCAGCAGGGTCAGGGTCTTCTCGAGTCCCTTGAACAGCGCCGTGATGCCGACGGCAATGCTCGAGGGGGTGGCCGTGTCCTGCGGGACTGTCTTTTCCTGCACAGTGGTCTTGTCCTGCGGAGCTGCCGTGTCCTGCGCAGCGCCAGCGGTCTTGCGGGACTCGGCGTGCGTGGCAGAGGGCGGTTTGATCGACATGGATAACGGCATCTCTTGGGTCAGTTTGTTCATGGTGTCATCCCCGAAGGAGGCATCTCGATGACGGTGCGGCAGCGCTGTCATTGCGCCCCTCTGGTTGCAGCGAAAAGGGCACTGCCGCGTGTCGGTGGCTGGGACTGATGTCAGGGACTGATGACACAGGCGCTGATGACCGGGGCTGATAAAAGTGTTCAGCGCGCGTCGGCCAGGGCAGTCTGGAACTGCGTCACCACGTCTGCGTCAAGTGCCTGGGTGTGCTGCTCGATCACCGGTGCCAGGGCCTCACGCATGCGCTGGCGCTCACTATCCGCGACCACGTTGACGGCCATCTTCTTCTCGAGGGCACTCAGCAATTCCTCGTTCAGGGCGCGGCTCTGTTCGCGCTGATAGAGCGTGGCTTCACGGGCGGCCTCGCGGACCAACTGGCGCTGCGCCTCATCGAGTGACTGCATGAAGTCGGCCGAGGCGACCACCACCAGGGCGTCATAGGCATGCGCGGTGCGCGAAAGATACTTCTGGACCTCGAAGAAGCGCTTGGCGTCGATCACGGTGTAGGGGTTTTCCTGGCCATCCACCGTGCGGGTCTCCATGGCCGTGAACAGTTCATTGACCGACATGGGCACGGCGTTGGCACCCAGCCCATTGAAGAGGTCGATGTAGAGCGCGTTCTGCATGGTGCGAATCTTGAGGCCTTCGATGTCCTCGAGCGTCTCGATGGGGCGGCGGCTGTTGGTCATGTGACGGAAGCCGTTTTCCCAGTACTCGAGTGCCACCAGCTGCTTGTCACCGAGGCTTGCGAGCAGGGCTCGGCCGGCCTCGCCATCCAGCACCGCGTCCGCATGTGCACTGTCATCGAACTGGAAGGGCAGGCTGACGATGTTGAAGTCAGGATTGAGACTGCTGAGGGTCGCGGTGGACGGTACGGTGAAATCCAGGGTCCCGGACTGCAGCATCGAGGTCATGTTGACGTCGTTGCCCAGAATGCCGTTGGAGAACACCTTGACGGTGATCTCGCCGTCGGATTTTTCCTCGACGAGTTGTGCGAACTTCTTGGCCCCCAGCGTCTGGGGGTGGGCATCCGGCAGGCTGGTGCCCATGCGCGCGGTGATCTCGGCGTGGGCAGTGGTCGCGAAGGTCAGCATCAGTCCCAGCGCGGAGACTGCCTTGAGCAGGCCTGTCTTGAGCAGGGCTTTGTTGATCAGAGCTTTATGGCAAAGGGCGTGGTGGGTAAGCATGGCGAATTCCTTGCAAGTTGTTGTTATAGAGAATGTTCTCATGGCAATCGCTGGCGTGGCGATCGTCGTCATTCCGGCCCGTCGGTAGCGTTCAAGCGGTAGCGTTCAAGCGGTAGCGGCGCACGGCGTTGTCGCAGAACAGCTTGAGGCGGTGTTCGGGACTCAAGGAGCGGCTGAGGTCCTTGAAGGCTTGCAGCAGCGTATCGAGCGAGGTCACCAACCCATCGACCGGGAAGTTGCTGGCGAACATCACGCGGTGGACCCCGAAATGGCGCAGCACGATGGCAAAGACCTCACGGTTGTCTTCCAGCCGCCAGGGCTGACCCGCGATGCCAAGCCCCGAGAACTTGATCATCACCTGGGGCCAGGCGGCGACCTTGGCGAGGGCCCGTGACCACTGACGCAGGGTGTCGGGATGACGGTCACCGGGCACGCCGGCGTGATTGATCACCACCGGCATCTCGGGGTGACGGTCCAGCAGTGGCAGCAGTTCCTCGAGGTGCCACCAGGGCACCTGCAGCTCGAAGATCAGCCCGCGCCGCGCGACTTCACTGACGCCGTACTGATAATGCGGGCAGCGCAGCGAGCCGGGCATGGCGTGGGTGGCAAGCCTCGGATCGTGACGTTCCAGCGCGGCCGGCTTGTGGCGAATGCCCATGACCAGGCTGCCTCTGGGGGTAGGTGGCTCACACAGCGTTGCGAGTTGCTCGGCGATGTTGTCCTGATCCAGCCAGGCCTGGGCGATCATGGCATTCGGCCAGCCGGTCTCGCGGGCAGTCTCCTCGACCCAGCGCACTTCCTTGAGCGCATCGCCCCGCGCCCATTCCGCTTCCATGTAGACGCAGCCCATCACGCGATGCGCCTCTCCCGCTGCCATGAGGTGCTCGGCGGGCATGTAGGGGCGACGAATCGCGGCATAGTCGCCGTAGCGGAAGGCAATCATCGGCTCATCGCACAGCCAGGGGTGGTAATTGCGCGTCGGGTCCCAGACATGCATGTGGGCATCGATGATCGGCAGGTCATCATCCTGCTGCGTGGCCAGATAGCGCTCGCGTTGCTCGCCCAGTTCGGCAAGAGACGCAGGCATCACCGGGGATTGGAGTGAGTCAGAGAGCATGGCGAGCTTCCTTCCAGTGGCGAGTCAGGCGAGCGTGATCAGTGGGCGAGAGCGGCGTCGATGCGTTCCAGCAGCTCGCTGCCGTGCTTGGCGGTGAACTCGGCGCGTACCGGCTCGGCGACCTTGGCCCGCATGCTGGCGGTATCGGGCTCGCGCACGACCTGCATGCCCTGTTCCTCGAGGAAGGCCAGATCGCCCTGTTCATTGTCATGATTGAGCTGGCGCTGATAGCGGGCCGCTTCGCGGGCTTCTTCCTTGATCAGCGTCTGCAGTTCGGGGGCCAGGCTGTCGAACGTCTGCTTGTTCATGATCAGGGGCGCGGCGGTATAGGCATGCGCGGTCAGTGACAGATGGTCCTGCACCGAATACAGGTTGGCGGAGCGAATCAGGCTGACCGGATTCTCCTGGCCATCCACGGTGCGGGTTTCCAGCGCGGTATAAAGCTCTGCGAAAGGCATCGGGGTCGGATTGGCACCGAGGGCCTGGAAGGCAGCGATATGCGCCGGGTTCGGGGTGGTGCGCAGCGTCAGGCCGCTGATGTCATCGGCGGTCTCTACCGCGCGGCGTGAGTTGGTCAGGTTGCGAAAGCCGATTTCCCAGAAGGCGAGCCCTTCGATCTGCTGAGGCTGCATGGCAGTCAGCAGGTCCTGACCGACCTCGCCGTCCAGTACCTGATAGGCCTGTTCGCGGGTATCGAACAGGAAGGGCAGGTCCAGCACGTTGAGCTCGCTGACCAGGCCACTGAAATAGGGATTGCCGGAGAGCTCCAGATCGATGGTGCCGCTGCGGACACCGGAAATCATCGCCTGGTCATTGCCCAGCTGGCCGTTGGGGAAGATCTTGACCGTCAATTCTCCCGCGCTGCGCTCGGCGAGACGTTCGGCGAAGCGCTCGGCGGCCAGATGCTGCGAATCGGTGACCGGGTGGGCATGCGCGAAGGTCAGCGAGGTGGCGGCAGTGGCGGTGCCTGTCATCGCCAGGCTGAGCAGGGCGGCGGACAGGAGGGTGGCGGTGGTGTGGTGGCGTGAGGTTGTCATGGCGAAACCCTTTTCTCGTTATTGTCGTGATGCGTTGGCGGCGTGGTGCTGCTGTTGGTGCTATTGGTACTGCTGGTGCTGCCGGGATCAGGGCCGTGTGATGGCGGAAATCTCAAGACCCTGATCCTTGCTCTACTTGTTGTGCTGATCGGCAGTGTTCACAGCACTGCCATGGCGGATGGCATCTCAACGTCGTTGTCGTGGGACTCGAAGGCGACCGGGTTGCGCAGTGCGCGCCCGAAGGCCGGCAGTTCGATCTCGAAGCGGTCTCCTTCCTGCACCTTGATCTGGTCGGCGAAGCTCAGCGTGGCGGTGCCGAAGAAGTGCACATGCAGGTCACCGGGCGCGCGGAACTGGGCGTACTTGAAGTGGTGGTGTTCCAGATTGGCCAGGCTGTGCGCCATGTTGGCCTCACCGGTCAGGAAGGGCTTCTCCCACAGGGTCTGGCCTTCGCGGGTGATGCGGCTGGTGCCTTCCAGGTGCTGGGGCAGTTCGCCGATCAGCAGCTCAGGTCCGTAGCTGCAGGCGCGCAGTTTGGAGTGGGCCAGCCACAGGTAGTTGGCGCGCTCGGTGATGTGGTCGGAGAATTCGTTGCCCACGGCATAGCCGATGCGGTGCGGCTGGCCATTGGCATCGTTGAGGTACAGGCCGACCAGTTCGGGCTCCTCGCCGGCATCCTCGGCGAAGGCCGGCACGCTGATCGCGGTTTCCGGCGCGACCACGATGCTGCCGTCACCCTTGTAGAACCACTCCGGCTGCGCGCCGACCTGACCCGCGGTGGGCTTGCCGCCCTCGAGGCCCATGCGGAACATGCGCATCGAGTCGGTGACGTTGGCGTCATCCTCGCGTTGTGCCTGAGCGGCGGCATGCATGGCATCGCGGGTGTCAGCACTGCCCAGGTGGGTCAGGCCGGTGCCGGTGACGGTGCAGCGCGCGCGGTCGGGGTGGGTGACCGGCGGCAGAAGTTCGCGGCGATCGATCGCCTGCTTGTAGTCGACCAGGGTGTGTGAGTAGTGCTGTTCGATCAGCGCGCTGAGCCCGATGCCCAGCTCGATGGCGCGGGTGGCCAGCTCATAGGTGCCACCGGGGAAGTCGAGCATGCGCAGCTGGTCGCGGCTTTCGACCACGGCGACCCGCGGGCCATTGGCGGTGCGAAGTTGGACGAGTCTCATGATGGCTTCCTCACTCGATGATGTTGAACTGATCGAAGTAGTCGCTGTTCAGCTCGAGGCCCAGCCCCGGGGTCTCTTCGTCGAGATCGATGAAGCCGTTCACCGGCTCCGGGTCGCCCTTGAAGATGTAGTAGAAGAGCTCGTTGCCGATCTCGACATCATGCACCGGGAAGTACTCGCTCATCGGAGAGGCCAGTGAGGCCATGGTCAGGTGGTAGTTGTGCATCTGGCCGGCGTGCGGAATGACCGGCACGCTGAAGGACTCGGCGAGGGCGTTGATCTTGCGCGCGGCGGTGATGCCACCGACCCGGTTGGTGTCGTACTGGATGACGGAGACAGCGCGCTTTTCCAGCAGCTGGCGGAAGCCGTAATGGGTGAATTCGTGCTCGCCGCCGGAGATGGGAATGCTGGTCAGCTGATTGAGTTCGGCGTAGCCATCGATGTCATCGGCGATCACCGGCTCTTCCAGCCAGCGCGGCTGGAAGCGTTCCAGCTTCGGCAACATGCGCTTGGCGTAGTCCAGGTTCCAGCCCATGTAGCACTCGAGCATCAGGTCGACATCCTCGCCGATGACTTCACGCACGGCGGCCACGCTATCCAGGTTGGCACGCACTCCCTCGACCCCATCACGCGGACCGTAGCCGAAGCGCATCTTCATGGCGGTGAAGCCTTGGTCCAGATAGGACTGGGCCTCTTCCTGCATGCCCTTGAGGTCGGTGCGGTAGAGCTTGGAGGCGTAGCAGGGAATCTTCTCCTTGGTGCGCCCGCCCAGCAGCTTGAAGACCGGCTTGCCGACCGCCTTGCCCATGATGTCCCAGATGGCGATGTCGACGCCGGAGATGGCGGCCATGCCGATGCCCTTGCGACCCCAGGCGTGAGTGGAACGGTACATGCGCTGCCACAGGTATTCGTAGTCGAAGGGGTCCTGACCGATGATCAGCGGCGTGAGGTACTGATCGATGATCGCCTTGGCGATGCGTGGCGCCAGCGCCACATTGCCCAGCCCGACCAGGCCGTTGTCGGTCTCGATCTCCACTACTGTCCAGCCGTGGAAGCGGAAGGTGCCCATCGAGTCGCCCTTGTCCCACAGCTCGTCCATGGCGTTGGAGCAGAAGTGAGCGGTCGGGGGGACGGTGTGGCCTTTCCATTCGAAGACGCGAGTTCTGACGTTGGTGATCTTCATCGAATTATCCTTGTTGTGGATGGCGTTGATTCAGGTTCATGAGCGAGAGGCGCAAGCGCATCAGGCAGAGGCGGTCTCGAGACGCAGTGCACGCAGGTTGGTGCCCATGCGCTTGGCGATCGCGAAGGCATTGCGGGTCGGATTGACGTCCGCCTTGCCCTGACCGGCGATATCGAAGGCAGTGCCGTGGGCCGGCGTGGTGATGGGAATCGGCAGGCCGCCCTGGACGGTGACGCCGGACTTGAAGCCCAGCAGCTTGATCGCGATCTGCCCCTGGTCGTGGTACATGGTCACGATGGCGTCGTACTCGCCATCGCGCGCCTTGATAAATATGGTGTCGGCCGGGAAGGGGCCCTCGACCGGGTAGCCCTGTTCATTGCAGCGCGCGACGGCCGGCGCGATGACGTCGATTTCCTCGCGGCCACAGGTGCCACCTTCACCACCGTGGGGATTGAAGGCGGCGACGGCGATGCGCGGGCGTTCGAAACCGGCCAGTTTCAGCGAGTCATGAATCAGCTGGCTGGCGGCGATGATGCGCTCCTGGGTGACGTACTCGGCGGCGTCCTTGAGCGGAATGTGCGAGGAGATGCGCGAGGTCCAAAGGGTCCCCAGGGTGTTGAACTCGCAGAAATAGCCTTCGACTCCCAGTTTCTCGGCGAAGAAGTGCAGCTCGTCCTCGTGGCCGAGGCCACCTTTCTTCATCGACAGCTTGTTGAGCGGCGCGAAGCAGATGGCGTCGACTTCCTCGTTCTGGGCCGCCTCCAGGCAGCGGGACAGCACCGCGAGGGTCGAGGCACCACAGGCGGCGCTTTCCTCGGCCAGCGTCACATCCTGCTGCGCCACGCTTTCCACCAGCATCAATGACAGCCCTTCATGCTCGCGGGCCTCGGCGAAGCTTGCGACGCGCGGCAGCTGGGTGAAGAGACCGGCCTGGCGTTGGCCCTGCTCCCACAGCCACTGATCGCCGACCAGCACGCTGTGGGTCTCGGCGAACTGCTCGGGTTCCGCGACCAGGCGCGCGATCAGCTCCGGGCCGATACCGGCGGGGTCACCAAGGGTGAGGGCAATGACAGGGCGTGTTTCGGACATGTGAATTCCAGCCTTGTGAGAGTTGGCGTTGTTGTTGGTTTCTTCAATCAATTCGCACTTATGGTCTGCTGGTTGGTTTACCGGACCAGTTGAGATAAAAATTAGCCGAGGCCACGCTGATCGGTCAAGGTTTTCTCGAAAATTGCGACCATGGTCGGTTTGTGGATGCGTGATATGCGGTTGTCGGTTATGCTGGTATGAAATCTATACCAGTGGAGGCTGCATGAAGCAGACGCCTTTCGCCTTCGAGAAAGCGCTGAAGAATCAGACCAAGAAGGAAATTCTCGCCGACAAGCTCATCGAGATGATCCTGACGGGGCTGCTGCGCGATGGAGATGAGCTGCCTAGCGAGCGTGAGCTGGCGCAGTTGTTTGAAGTGAGTCGTGAGACCGTGCGCGGGGGGCTGGCGCTGTTGACGGGCTATGGCCTCTTGAATGTCTCGCACGGCAGCAAGTCACGGGTCTGCGCCAGTGAGGCCGTGATCGACAGCTTCCGCAATCATCCCGCGCGTCAGCAGGGCGATGAGCTCAACAACCTGGATATCGAGAGCGTCTTCGAGAGCCGGATCGTGGTGGAATCGGCCATCGCGCGACGTGCCGCGCGACATATCGATGAGGTAGGGCTCAAGAAGCTCGACGCCTTGCTGGAAGCCCAGTCACAGCACTTCGACTCGCCGGTGAACTTCCAGCTCTCGGATCAGAACTTCCATCACGTCATCGCCGAATACTCGCGCAACGAGATCCTGATCCGCTATGCCGATGAGCTTTATACCTACGCGCTCAACATTCGCCGCCAGGTCATGGCCGAACATGGCTCGATCAAGCGCAGCTATGAAGAGCACGTACGTATCGTCGAGGCGCTACGTGCCGGTGACCCGGACGCCGCCGAACGCGCCATGCTCTCGCATATCGACAGTGTCTATTACACGACGCGAGACAAGATGCCGCGCTGATTGATGGTGTTTATATCGGCTAACCCTAGCAGGCGGAGTCGACTGTCATATCGCAGTGCTAGCTCGCTCACCGGCTATTGGTGAGTTGCCAGGCCCACATGATCCCCTTTGGGATATGGCGGTCGGATTGAGTAATGATAAACGCTCAGGTCTTACTCTACGCACAGATGATGGCCAGACCTTTTCCAGAAATAGAGTTCACATGAGGTGGTAGCCAGTGGGATAGTTCGATGACTTTCCTGTGGGCACTGATTTTACAGTTGGGTAATGTCTTCCACGCCAACTTCGTAAGTCTCTTGAGTGCGGCCAATGTGTGCATCCAATAGCGCGCGCAGAGCGGTGATGTCCTTGTCTTGAACAGCGTCGACTATCTCGGTGTGTTCTCTGAGCGAAAGGCGGGTATGGTCCGGCCGGGTTGCCAGGTGAGTGCGTAGGGCAGCGATCTTTCCAGCGTACTGCTCGTAGGAACTCTTTAAATAGGCGTTTCCACAATGGTTGAAGAAGGCCATGTGGAAGTCCGAATCCAGATCCAGGTAATCGGTTATGCGCCCAGATCCATGTGCTACTTGCATCTGGCTTTCTACCTGTCGGAGCTCGTGATAGAGGCCAGGCTGATCAAACTCGATTGCCAATGCCAGGGCGGCTGGCTCCAAGGTACGGCGAAAGGTACAGATGTTGCCGACTTCGCGGGCGCTAAGGGTGAAGACCTGAGCACCGGACTGCGGCTTAATGATGACCAGGCCTTCGTGCTTGAGTCGGGTCAATGCTTCACGCACCGGCGTCTTGGATACATTCAGCAGTGCCGATATACCGCGTTCGGAGATAGCTTCGCCCAAGGCAAGCTCCCCTCGTACGATCATGTTACGTACGTGATCAGTGACGAGAGCTCCTAGGGAGGGAGGGCGTTCAAAGTCCTGCATCTCGGTCCTTTTAGGCTGTAGTGTCGGCCCGAGAAGGGCCATGGAATTTTTCCACAGAGTAGCACAGACGACTGGAATACCAGATGCCTATGCCAGTGGGAAGATTGACCTCAGATTTTAGACTTATGGCAGCAGGGGCGAGCAGGCATATGAACTTGATTTCCAATCCGTGTGTCAGTAAGGACGGGCGTGTTCACGTAGAAAATCGCGATCGATGGTAAACCCGAGGCCGTCACCTGTAGGGACGTTGACCCAGCCTTCACTCTGGGTGATCGCTGCGGTGACCAGATTGGATCGGAAAGGATGGCTCGAGGTGTCGTACTCGAAGATCGGACCGCTGGCTGCCAAGGTGGGATTGACCAACGGCATCGCGGCGATGGCATGCAGCGATGCATACTGACCGATCGCGGTCCCCCAGACATGGGGGTTCACCTGGATACCGTTGGCGAGGGCCAAGGCGGTGATATGCGTCATCGCGGTCAAACCGCCGGCCATGGCCACATCTGGCTGAGCGATATCGATACAGCGCCCGGCCAGTAGGTCGCGAAATCCGAAGAGGGTGAATTCTGCTTCGCCACCGGCTAGGGGGATCAGAGTCTTCTGCTTCAACAGACGATAGCCCTCCTTATCATCGGGGTTCACCGGCTCCTCGAACCATCGCAACCCGTATGTCTTGAGGCCATCTGCCAGCTGTGCTGCCTCGCTGACGGTATAGGCGTGATTGGCATCAATCATCAGTTCGACGTTATCGCCCACAGCATCACGTATATCGGTCATGACTTTGATGTCATTGGCCACCCCGAAGCCCAGTTTGATCTTCATGCTGACAAAGCCTGCGTCACGGTGGCGACGCGCTTCTTCGACAAGACTAGCAGTGTCTGTACCAAGTTCGATACGAAAGAAGCCAGTAGCGTAGGCTTGCACCTGTTTGCGAAAACCGCCGCCAAGTAGTTCAAAGACAGGTCGTTGCGTGATCTTGCCCTTGAGATCCCAGAGTGCGATATCGAGAGCACTGATAGCAGCGATGACGATTCCCTTACGACCGTAGTCTCGAGTGTGATTGTAGAGCTCATGCCAGATGACCTCGCTATCGAACACTGAACGGCCGATCACTAATGGCGTAATTATGTACTTGAGGACTGAAGCGGACAGCTCCGGTTCCAGCAGCCCTGAGCATAGCGCTTCGCCCCAGCCGCTTTGTCCATCCTGAGTTACCACTTCCACCAGCGTTGCAGATCGACGGGTGATCCATTGCTGGGAGAATGCGAAGGGACGTGGCAGCTCGGATGTCATGGTATAGACGTTGATTTGCTTGATGATCATGGAAGTGCTCAAGCTGAGGTAAGGGGGTTTGCAGGCGCGTTGTGCTATCTATTGCTTGGCAGTCGCAGCCCAGCTGGCGTGAGCTTCGATAAATGCTCTTGCTCGCCTGGCGACCTCCGTATTGGCGATGCCAGGTTGATAGAGCGCGCCGCCGAGGCCGAACCCCCGTGCTCCTGCCTCGAGGTAACCCGCCATGGTGGCCGGCGTTATGCCACCCACCGGCAACAACGGCGTTGTCACGGGTAGCACAGCACACATGGCCTTGACTGCTGCAGGCGAGATCGCCTCGGCAGGGAATAGTTTAAGAAAGTCGGCACCGAACTCGATGGCAGTGAAAGCCTCACTGACAGTGCCTACGCCGGGGCCGTAGATCAGCCCTCTGACCGTGGCTTCGCTTGCGATCCGGGGGTCCAGGTTAGGGGCAATTATCAGGCGGCCACCTGCCTGCTCAACATCGGCTACGCGATCTGGCGCGGTGACTGTCCCTGCTCCTACTAGACCATCGTCCCCGACATGGGCTGCCAGGCGACGAATGCTTTCCAGTGGGTCGGGAGAATTGAGTGGGACCTCGATTAACCGGAAGCCTGCCTCAAGCAGGGCATCGGCTACCGGTATGACTTCCTGGGGTTTGATACCGCGCAGGATGGCGATGAGAGGGCAGGCGTCGAAGGCCTGTTGCCAGTTCAGCATGTAATCAGCTCCGCGGCTCTTGCGATGGCCAGCTGCCCGTGGCGTGACAGACCGGGCGTCGCCATAGTGGAGGGTAGCGACAGAAAGTCGGTGGCAATACGGTATCGCTCCGCAAGATCATGGCGGCCGATGATGGTGACCTTGCCAGGGGCTGACCCCTGTTGTAATTGGCCGAGGCATTCCTCGCCGATTAGCAGGCCTGAGAGATAGTCAGCGCTTTGCTCTGGGGATAGCTGGTCGAATAGGTGAAGCGCGCGAGTGGTGAACAGGGTCGCTAGCAGTTGTCCGGGGTGCTGGCGGGCGGTCTGTAACCCACGCTGAAAGGCTTCTGGTGAGAACTCGCCTTGGCGTATGGTGCGGCCAAGTAGTGAGTGCTCACGAAGAATCGCATAGAGTTCGCCGGTCATGCAGGTGACAAAACGGGTGATCTTATCGTGCTCGACCGTCAACCATTTGTTATGTGTTCCGGGTAGTAGGAAGGTGCCATTGCTGACATCTTGGGTAGACAGATAGCCGACTATCTCGGTTTCTTCACCGCGTATGACATCGGGGCGCTCGCCATCGAGCGACTGCACTGCGCCAGTGACGAAGTGCACCTGACCGAGGTCGGGAACGGTTTCACAGACCAAAGCATTGGCCAGCTCATTGATCCCCAGAGGGAGAGGTTGGTAGGGCGTCTCAATCCAGCCATTACGGCTGGTGATCATGCCCGAGGCAAGAATCGGTATGCCGGGGAAGTCGGTCAACCAGCTTTTTATGCTGTGACGAAGGAAACCTGCAAAGTCCCTGTCGGATACCGCGAGAATCCCATTGGGACTCTCGCGGGTATCGAGGGCCTCGCCGTGACGATCGACGAGGCTTGCACGAAACGATGAGGTTCCCCAGTCGATGCCAATCATAAGGGGATGCGACATCCTAGATTCTCCCGAACTCGGCCAGCAGGTCTTCGACGGTCTTGCCTTGCTGAACCCATGCGCGGGTAGCTTCCTCACGCTCGGCCTGCTCCAATGCCAGTTCGACTACCTCGGCTGCTCGGGCCAGCGGAATGACGGTCACACCCATCACATCGGCCACGATGAAATCACCAGGATTGACCGGTACGCCGCCACAGGCGATAGGCACGTTGATCGACAGCTCCTCCTTGCGATCGGAGAACATGGTGTGGGTACCACGCGGAGTGATGGCGCGTGTCCAGATCGGCCATTGGATATCTTCGAGTTCATCGGTATCACGTCCCGCGCCGTCCACTACCATGGCTCGAATGCCACGATTCTGGGCCAAAGCGCCCATCAGACCACCACACACAGAAGTGTTGGGATCCCCACCGGCATCGACAACGATGATATCGCCTGGCTGGCCCATCTCCAGTGCCTTGAGGGGATCGACCAGGTCGCCCTTCGATAGCTGAACGGTAATTGCTTGGCCACAGACCTTGGCGCGGAAGGCGGGTTTGATGCCGCTATCCATCACCCCGGTGCGATATTGGGAGTCGGCGAAGACAGCCGTGGCGGAGTAGTAGGACAGAACTTTGTCGAATTTCTCGAGCAGTGCCGAGTCACGCTTGAAATCATTGAATTGCTTGAGCATAAGAACGTTCCTCTGATCGTTGTAGTGGTGTGCTTTTCAGTGAGACGGTGTATTGACGGGGTTGTGTGGTGACTGGCCAGCCAGCACTCGGGCGACTTCCTTGGCGGCGATAGTGCGGGCCGCACGCAGTGATTCCTCCGAGTAGTAGGCGGCATGAGGGGTCACGATGACGTTGGGGAGCGAGAACAGAGGATTGTCGTTGGGGGACCAGTGTTTACGTTTGGCTGGCTCCTCCTCGGGATCATCGAGGCCCGCCCCAGCTATCCAGCCCTCTGACAACGCCTTGTAGAGCGCGCGGTTATCGATGGTGGGGCCGCGGCCAGTGCAGACCACCAATGCGTTGGGTTTCATTGAGCGAAACTCCTCCTCGCTCAAGAAGTGACGAGTTTCCGTTGTCATTGGCACCTGCATCATGACCACGTCTGACTCTGCCAGCAGTGCGCCCTTGCCCACTGCTGCAACCTGATGGGCCGCGATGGTTGCGCTATCGACGTAGGGGTCGTGAATGATCACCTGAGCCCCGAAGGCCTTGGCACGCTGCGCGATGGCCTGGCCGATGGCGCCAAAGGAAACGATGCCAACAGTCTGGCCACGTAGACGATGTAGAGGAGCCGCACTCTGCCAGCGCCATTCACCTCGATGAGTGGCCCGGTCGTAGGCGAACAGCCCGCGCGCCAAGGCCAGCCAGAGACTGATAGCGTGGTCAGCAACTTCCTCGGTGCAGTAATTGCGCACGTTGGTGACTTGGATCCCCCTGGCGGTGGCCGCCGCCACGTCAACGATGTCGGTACCGACGCCGTAACGGGCGATGACCTGGCAGCGCTGCATGGCGGCGATGGTGCTGGCACCGATGTAGGCATATTGGTTGATCATGGCAGCGCAGTCGGCAGCGTGTTCTAACAGGTCCTGCTCCGATTTGGCTTGCAGGGCTATCACTTGGGCTCCAGCCTTCTCGAGAATTTCGCGCTCCAACTCGATATCGGCGAAGTCGTGATCAGTGATGATCACCTTCGGTCTGGTGGGCATGGCACTACCTCGTAATTGTTCGTTGCTGTCTTTTGCTCAACTGGTGTACCAGGCACCAGATGGAGTGAAATATACAAGCTAGCGTCGAGCTGTCAAAGAGGATCGATTGATAACGTCATTAGACATTGGTCATGTGAAGTACAGTAGCTACGGTGCCAAAGTCACCATCTTAAGGTATTGGGTATCGATGGGTTATTCTCTTTTTTATTCAATAATTATTCATTAAAAACAAAGCCTTATCTGTGTTTTTCAGAAAGCGTGACGCCACCGATTTGGCGGGAAAGTAAGTCAATGCAAAACAGAGGTAGATCGGGTGGGTAGCGATAGCGCCATGGCGCTTTCTTGACAGATCCTTTTGGCATCAATCAATCTTCATACCGAAATCTGGAATACCAGTTTCGGATTGACTCCTTAATAACAATAGTGAGAGTTCGCCATGATCAAGAAATGGATGCTTATCAGCCTGCTGGTCGCCGCCACGCCGGCTCAGGCCACCACTGTCATCAAGCTGGGACACGGGACCAATGAAAATTTCCATATGGCGCGAGCGATGGTGGAGTTCGAACGCCTGGTGGAAGAAGGGGCTAATGGCGAGATTGACGTACAGATCTTCCCGTCATCCCAGCTGGGGGGGGATCGATCCATGATTGAAGGGGTGCAGACCGGCATTCTGGAAATGGCGGTGTCACCGTCGTCGTTCTTCACCAACTGGGACCCCGCTTTCGGCGTGATCGAACTGGCCTATATCTATCCGGACAAGGACACTGCGTTGGAAGTACTCGATGGCCCAGAAGGGGATGCCATGCTGAAACGACTTGATCGGATCGGCCTGAAGGGGTTGGGCTGGGTCGAGAGTGGCATGCGTCACCTGACCAATAATGCTCGCCCGATCAAGGCTCCTCAGGATCTGGAGGGCATCAAACTGCGCACCATGAAGGTGCCTGCCCATGTCGATACCTTCAAGGCGCTGGGGGCCAACCCGACACCGATGAATTTCGGTGAAGTCTATTCCGCTCTACAACAGGGAGTCATCGATGGGCAGGAAAACCCGCTTTCGTTGATCGACACGCAACGCTTCTATGAGGTGCAGAAGTACCTGACCCTTACGGCGCATATCTTTACGGCCTATACGCCGGTTATCTCCAAGACCTTCTTTGACTCCCTGCCTGAAGGACAGCAGCACTTGATTGAGCAGTCGATGGATCAGGCTATCGCCTACGATCGTGAACTGGTAGCAGAGGAGGATGCCGATCACCTAGCGCGTATCCAGAATTCTGGTGTTGAGATAAACAAACTGTCCGATGAACAGCATCAGGCCTTTGTTGATATCGCTGCAGACGTTAACGCTCAATATCGCAAGCGTATCGGTGCAGATGTCTTTGATGGGTGGATGGCTGCCATCGATCGCGCCTCTGAACAGTGATTAAGCACAGAGCCGGCACGCTAATCGCGAGGGGCGCCCAACTGGAAGAGATCCCTCACTCATTACGTGAAGCCGGAAAGTCGAGGACATGCCGATGATTCGTTGGCTGAATGAAAGGTTGGAAGAGTATCTGTCAGTTGTGCTGCTAGCACTGATCGTCGCACTGGTATCTGCCAATGTGCTGGCGCGCTATGTGTTCAACGCGTCCCTGTCCTGGGGGGAAGAGCTGGTGGGTTGGCTCTTCATCTGGTTTATCTGGATAGCAGTGAGCTACGTCTTTCGTCAGGATAAGCATATCGAGATTGCCTTTCTGAAGGAGCAGCTGCCTGAAGCGATACAGCGTTACTTGACACTAGTGGTTAGGCTGATCGTGGTTGCGTTTTTGATCACCATCAGCCTCTACTGCATCCAGCTGATGCTTAATCCCATGGTGCGGTATCAGGTATCGGTGGTGCTCCAGATACCGATGCCGCTTTACTACGCCTCGGCGCCCGCCGGCGCGCTATTGTCAGCGTTTCGCATTCTGCAACATTGTTGGCTGGCATGGCGATTTCCTCGCACCAGCCTTGAAGGAGGTGCCCTATGATCGCTGTTTCACTGATCGGCATGTTATTCGCCTTTATTGCTGTTGGCATGCCAGTGGCCATGGGGATGGGGCTTGCCACGCTGCTGGTGATATTGCTGGTCGATGGTGCGCCACCAGTGGTGCTTCTAGCGCGTTCGCTGGTAACAGCAGCGGACTCCTTTCCGCTGATTGCCGTCCCCCTTTTTGTGCTGGCCGGCGATCTGATGCAGATGGGGGGCATGTCACGACGCATCGTCGGTTTTGCCCATTCGCTGGTAGGGCATGTCAAAGGCGGTTTGGCCTATGTCAACGTGCTGGCATGCTGCTTCTTTGCTGCCATTTCCGGCTCGTCACCGGCTACCGTGGCAGCGATTGGGTCGAACATGGTGCCGGAGATGGAAAAGGTCGGTTATCCACGACGCTTCTCGTCTGCTCTTACGGCAGCCGGAGGCATGGTGGGGGTGATGATTCCACCGTCCATTCCCTTCATCATCTATGGCGTATCCGCGGAGGTCTCGATCGGCAAGCTATTCATGGCCGGGATCGTCCCTGGCATCATGTTTGGTATTGCCTATATGCTGACCGCACGACTGATGCTTAGGCACAATCGTAAGTTGTTGGAGGAGCGCACTAGCTTCTCGAGCAAGGCGGTGACCACTTCGCTGCGCGATTCGATCTGGGCGCTGCTGGTCCCGGTCATTATCTTGGGTGGGATTTATGGTGGGATATTCACTCCTACCGAAGCGGGTGGGGTGGCCGTCATCTACTCGATCATCATTGGCGTCTTCGTCTACGGTGATATCCGCTTGTCGGAGTTGCCCAAGGTGTTTGCGCGTAGTGCTTCGACTAGCGGACAGATCCTGATCCTGGTAGTGGTGGCCGGTGGCTTTGGCCAGTTACTGACCATTGCCCAAGTGCCGAAAGATCTTGCGGCTGCCATTACCGGGTTTTCGACCAACCCTTTGGTACTACTACTGATGATCAACCTATTGCTACTGATCGTCGGCATGTTTATGGAGACCATTGCAGCAATCATCATCCTGACACCACTTTTATTACCGGTAGCGATTGCCGCGGGCGTCGACCCGATCCACTTCGGGGTGATCATGACCGTAAATCTTGCCATCGGCTTTTGTACGCCACCTCTAGGGGTCAACCTGTTCGTTGCCTCATCGGTGTCCGGTGTCAAGATCATGGAGGTGTCAGCGGCGATCATTCCTTACTTCGCGGCCATGATCGCGCTGCTGCTGGCCATAACCTATCTGCCGGGCATCTCGATGTTCCTTGCGGGCGGCTAGCTGCACCAACGGATATTTCACACCGTTGCATGCACTCTTAAACCGGCGCTTCGATCCAGTATCGTGTGCCGGTTTTTGTATGTGGTCGCATATCGATACTTGGCTTCTCCTCGATATAGCATGTCGAATCAGCGAGTTGGATCAGTGAGGGCTTGCTGTGTGGAGAACTTTCGCGAAGGAGCAATACTCGAACGCGGCACAGCGTTGGGCTTAGCGAGGCGACCTCCCAGCTCCCTTTTCAGAACTAGCCTGTTACCCCATTGCGGTCAATACTCGACGCCCGTCATCACCCAGACGATGCGGGTCTCGGTCTCACCGGGGTTGCGAATCCAGTGGGGTTCTTCCCCGGTCAGCGAGAAGCTGTCGCCCGGGTTGAGCAGGAAGACCTGCTCGCCGATGGTCAGCTCCAGCTGGCCACTTTCCACATAGCCCGCTTCCTCACCGCGCCGTTCACGTGGCGTCTCGCCGCCGCTGCCACCGGGCTGCAGGCGGGTCATGATCAGAATGAGCTGACCACTCAGGCGGGGGGAGAGCAATTCTTCCCGCGCGCCGATGGCGCCGAGGTTCATGGCGCGGCGCTGATCCGCGCGCACGATAGTTTCCTGCTCGGCCGCCGAGTCACTGCCGCCCGGCTGGAAGAACCAGCTGACGCGCACGTCGAGGGCGTCACTCAGCGTCTGCAATACCCCGATGGGCAGCGAGGAGACGCCGCGTTCCACCTGGCTGAGATAGCCGACGGATTTGCCGACGCGTTCCGCCAGTTGGCTGAGGGTCAGCTGGCGGGACTTGCGCAGGTCGCGCAGCTGCCGGCCGATACGGCGGTCTTCCTGTTCTGCATTGCTGAGCGTGCTGCCGATTGAAGCCTGTGAGGAGTCTGAGTCCGTGGTCATCCGGTTTCCTCTTGGCAATGGGCGCTGGCGGTCAATGAGTGGCGTTTCATGTGGATGAAAAGCATGCAGCGGTTTTCATCAGCAAGATTATCAGCATGCGGCGTCGAGAGATAAGCCTGTGTCGTTATCAAATCGTCGTGTCGAGGCGGGGATTGATAGGGGGTTGGCGGATCTTGATGAGGGGGTTGAGATAGCGGCTTCTGAGATAACGCTTGAGACGCAAAAGGCCAGTCATCACGACTGGCCTTTTGCGTCTGTGCTGCGCGTGACGATCACGCGGCTGGCGTAAAGGCCGGTCGCTGCTTGCGGAAGGCCTGTTTGCGGGTGATCTTGCCCTTCTCGAGGGTGAAGAGATCCACGCTATCGGCCTCGACACGCAGACCATCGGGCTGGGTCGCCATGAAGGTGCATTCGGAGACGACGCGCTGATCGGCGAAGAAGAACTCGCCCTTGGCCCACTGCACATCGGGCATGGTCGTCCAGGTATTCACGAAGGCGTCGCGCACGGCGGCCTTGCCGACGATACGCGTGCCGTGCGCCTCATCGCCGGACACGGTGTCGAAGACCACATCGTCGGCGAAGTATTCCATGACCTCATCGATGGCGTGGCGATTGAAGGCATCGAACATGGCGGTCATCTGTTCACGATTCATGGTGCGTCTCTCTGGTGCTTGCATGCCGCAAGAGGCATGTCAGTGGGAGGTGCCGCGACGGAATTGGAGTGCGCCGCGGCGTGTCGGGAAGTGATGGCAGGAAGTGATAGGAGCGATCAGTGGCGCAACTCGCGCGGGGCGTGTCTCAGCTCACCTTGTCCAGCACCTGGAAATACTTGTAGAGCAGGTGTTGGCCCATGCGCCGGATAGGTCTGAGCGGATGGGCGGGCAGCGGCGAGTTGAAGATCGGCAGATGGGCTTCCGGCAACGACTGTCCGGCGATCAGCGCGGCCAGCTGCTTGGAAGCATAAGCCGAGAACGACACGCCGTTGCCGCTGTAACCCTGGGAGTAGAAGATCTGCTGCTTGGGGTCCGGCTGCACGATGCGCGGCATCATGTCGTGAGAGATATCCATCCAGCCATGCGAGAACCACGGCGTCTCGATACCGGCCAGCGCGGGAAACTTGCGCGCGATGGCCTCATGCACCACATCCAGATGCCGGGCGTTCTGCGCATCCGCGCCACTGATGGCGCTGCGCGTTCCGATCTGCAGGCGCTTCTCGGGCAGCAGTCGGTAGTAGTGGCGCAGCTTGCGGGTGTCCGTGGCGAAGATGGTGGAATGCAGGCCGCAGGCCTCGATCTCCTCGTCAGTCAGGGTGCGCGTCCACACCGAGTTGGCCATGATCGGCATGTTGCGATAGGCGGTCAGCGAGTGAAGATTGGGGCTGGTATAGCCCGCCGTGGCGATGCCCACCGCGCGCGCCTTGACCGTGCCGCCCGGCGTCTGCAGATAGTGGATGCCGTTCTCGGTCGTCCAGTGCTGCACCGGGCTGCTGGTGTGGATTCGGGCGCCATGGCGGCGCGCGATACGCGCATAGCTATAGGCCAGCTTGAGCGGCTGCACGGCGATGCCCTCGGGCTCCAGCATCGCGCCGTGACTCTCCTGATCGCCCATGAAGTCACGATGCACTGACGCGCGGTCCAGCGTTCGGGTCCGGTAGCCGAGGATGTTGTTGCACAGGCGCGATTCGGCCTCGAGATGCTGCATGGCCTGCGGGCTATGGGCGATCAGCAGATTGCCCAGTGGCTGAGGCTCGCAGTCCACCTCCGGGTCCTGGGTCAGGGACTTGAAGACCTCGAACCCCTCCAGGCTATTGGCGTGCAGCTGGCGCGCCATGTCGACGCCCCATTTCCTGACCCACTGGCTGCGGCTCAGGCGCCCCCAGGCCAGATGCCCTTGGCCGCCATTGCGGCTGGTGCAGCCCCAGCCGATCTGATTGGCCTCCAGCACCACCGCCTTGATGCCATGCTCACGCGCCAGGAACATCGCCGTGGCAAGGCCGGTGAAGCCGGCGCCGATCAGCACCACGTCGGCCTCCATGTCGTCAGTGACCGGGCCATCATCCTCGGGCGGCGGCCCTGCATGGTAGCGCCAGTAGCTCGGCGCATAATCCACGCCTTCGCCCGGGGAGCTGTCCTTGAGAGGGTCGTAGTGAGGGTTGTAAGGCTGCTTGACAGTCATCGTGGGTCACCATCCGTCTTGTTGTTGGCGATCGTTGTCATTGGTGATCGTTATTGGTGATCAGTGTCATTGGCGATCAATGGCGGTGCTGGTTCGTGCGCGTTGCGTTCTGGTGGCTTGCCTGCTCGAGTCGACGTGTGCCCGTCATGCCGCTCAGGTCGCGCCCGGGATGGGCTGGCTTCCCGACCCCGGGATGGCGGGCGGCGTAGCCGTGGTACTTGTCGATGTACTTGGCGATGTAATGGGCGTGCTAGCTGGCGTGGCGGGTGTCACAGCGCTGGAGGCTTCCGGCTCAGCGGCTTCGGCAGGCAGAGGCTTTACCTGAGGGGCTGGCTGCATGGCCGTCGCGGGCTGTTCATGGGTCGCCTTGAGCATGCGATAGACCGAGAACATGTAAGCGATGCTGACGAGGAAGAAGGGCGCGCCGACCACGATCGCCAGGCTCTTGATGGCGTTGAAGCCCCCGGCGAGCTGGAAGACGATACCGGTGACACCGATGATCACGCCCCACAGCAGGCGCATCAGGATCTTCGGATTCTCGTTGCCATTGGAGACCTGCATGGCCGAGAAGAACGAGGCCGAATCCGAGGTAGTGACGGCGAAGACGACGATGTTGAACAGCACCGCGAGGCACAGCCACCAGCCGCCGGGCATGCTCTGCAGCAACAGGTAGATGCCGGATTCCGGATTGCCCTGCACGCTTTGCCACAGCGGCACGATCTGATTGACCTCGGCATAGCCCGCCGAGCCGCCCCAGATGCTGAACCACACGATCGACAGCAGCATCGGCACCACCACCACGCCGAACACGAATTCGCGCAGGGTGCGGCCGCGGGAGATGCGCGCGATGAAACCGCCGCAGAAGGGAATGTAGGAGATGTACCAGAGCCAGTAGAAGATCATCCACCAACCCACCCACTCACGCTGTTCGAAGCTGCCTGCGTCGGTCCAGAACTGGTTGACGAACACCGAGCCGAAGTAGTCACCGAACTGCTGGGTGATCATGTTCAGCAGGTACTGCGCCGGGGCGTGACCGAAGGCCAGCAGCGCCAGCAATATGGCGCCGGCCATGATCATGTTGAGCAGGCTGAGGTACTTGATGCCGCGCTCGATGCCGGTCGCCGCCGATGCCACATAGGCGATGATGATCACCAGCATCACCATGGCCTGACCGAAGGCGCCGAACTCGAGTCCGAACAGCACCTTCAAGGCATAGCTGATGGAGGTGACGCCCAGCCCGATCATGGTGGCATTGCCGCCGATGGTGCCGATCACACCAAGCCCGTTGGCAAGCTTGCCCCACAGACTGCTGTTGCAGCGCTCCCCCAGAAGACCGTAGAGACCGGTGGCGACCGTCAGCGGCTGCCCGAGGCGATAGGCCGGGAAGGCGATGGCCCAGGCGGCCACGGCAAACAGTGCCCAGCCATTCATGCCCCAGTCCATCAGCGTGTTGCGGATCGCGGTCGATACCCCGGCCTGCTGGCCGACTTGATTGAGGTCCTGCACATGCGAGGAGGTGTAGAGGTGCGTCAATGGCTCGGCGACGCTGAAGAACACGAAGCCGATGCCCAGCCCGCAGCTGAAGATCATCGAGATCCACGCCACATAGCTGAACTCAGGACGTGAATCATCCGGCCCCAGCCGGATGCCGCCAAAGGGACTGAGCAACAGATAGAAGCTGAAGATCAGCGTTGCGGCGACACCGAGCACGAAGCTCCAGCCGAAATTGAAGATCAGGAAGTCGCGTATGCCGGACAGCGCCGCGCCGGTCTGCTCCGGCGCCGCCAGGGCATAGATCATGATCAGGGTGTAGATGCTGAGAACGGGCCAGAACAGCCCTTTATCGTAGTCGCCAAGCAGACCGGATGAGCGCGGAACGCCGTTGCTGCCAGCGCGCTCAGCCGCTGCGGGATTGCGTGTTGCTGTCACTGGGGTGCCTCCAGGAAGGGGCCCTGATGCTCCACGCCAGATCTCGTCAGACACCTGACAAGCCGACAGGAATATCGAGAGCAGATTTTATTGTTGTCATGGGAGCGGGGGCTGGGACGTCGCCCTTCATCGAACCGGCTAGGTCCCCATCCATCGTCAGTGAATGCGCTGCAGCTGATACAGCACTCGATGAATCTTCTCGCGTCACAAATGAAAATAGACGGCGAGTAAAATCGCGCAAGTGAAATTTTTAAGTATTTTTTCATTTATATGTAAATTGATTGTCTTCCGACATTAACTTCTTGAAATACAGAGAAAATAACGCCACTGCGCAGCCTGGCCCGATGGTGGCAGGCCAGCGAACAGAGGCAGGAGGGGGATAGAGAGCGGAGTCGAGGTAGGAGCAGGGAGGGGAGCAGGGAGTGGAGCAGAGAGGGGGCAGCAGAGAGTGGAGCAAGAAAGCGAAAGGCAGCCAAGGGATAAGCCAATGGCGTGAATCAACAAGGTCAGAATGCTTCGAGCCCCTCATCACTCCCTGATGAGGGGCTCGAGTCTATGGGCTCTCACAAGTTGCTTGCGCCTCTCGGGAAGGTCGGTATAGAGTTAATGTGTACTGTATACAATTCTAAGAAGGTGCAGTCATGACAACTGAAAACCCCTCCGTCCCGGAGTTGAACGGGGCATCCCTGTCGGGAATCTTCCTGGCATTCTGTCTATTGATGTCCAGTGTCCTGCTGCTCAAGGTGCCGGTGGCACTGGCGTTGTTCGCTGCCTGGTTCCTGCTGATGCTGTGTGGCTGGATATTGAAGGTGCCGTATCCCAGCCTGCAGGCGGGCCTGATGAAAGGCATCATGCGTGGCATGGAAGGCGTGCTGATCATTACCTGTGTGGGCGCGGTGGTCGGCTCCTGGATTGCGGGCGGCATCGTGCCGACCGTCATCTATTACGGCCTGAGTCTCGTCCACCCGGGTACCTTCCTGCCCATCGCGTTTCTGGCCTGCGCCTTGACCAGCCTGGTCACAGGTACCTCCTTTGCCTCGGTGGGGACTGTCGGCGTCGCGATGATGGGCGTCGGCGCGGGGTTCGAGATTCCGCTGCCCTATGTGGCAGGGGCCGTGATCTCTGGCGCCTACGTCGGTGACGCCATCTCCCCGCTGTCCGACACCACCATCCTGTCGTCCTCTCTGTGTGATGTCTCCCTGATCGATCATGTGCGCTCCATGGCCTGGGTTGGCTTGCCTGCCGGTGTGCTCGTACTGGGCGGCTTCTACCTGTTGGGCATGGATTCCGCGGCATCCAGCCAGGCCATGCAGTCCGCTCAGGTGATGTTGAGTGACCTGGATGCCCTGTTCGTGATCAGCCCGATGTTGCTGTTGCCGCTGTTGATCACACTCGGCCTTCTGATGGCACGCAAGCCCGCCATTCCGGTGATCGCGATAGGGGCCTTTCTCGGTGTGCTGTGTGCCTGGTGGGTGCAGGGTGCAACGCCTCTCGAAGCTGCCATGTCGCTGTATCAGGGCTATTCCCAGACGCTGGAAGGTTCCACGATCGGCGGGATTCTCAGCCGTGGCGGAATCCAGTCCATGTTGCCGGTGGTCGTCATCGTCATCTTCGCGCTCGGGCTCGGCGGGTTGATGGAAAGCCTCGGCGTCATCCGTTCGGTGGGCAATCGTCTGTCGCGGATGGTGAAGGGGGACGTCAGTCTTACCCTCATCACCGTGACCTGCGGATTCTTCGGCTCAGTCTTCGGTGGCGCCGCCTATGTCTCGCTGTTCACGGCCTCGGCCATGACTCGCAATCTCTATGAGCAGCAGGATATCGAGCGACGGGTGCTCTCGCGCAATTGCGAGGCCGGCGGCACCTTGTCCTGCCCGATGATTCCCTGGACCAGCGGTGCTGTCTTCATGGCGGCCACCACCGGCGTGGCGACCCTCGATTACCTCCCGTACCTGTTCTATCACTTCGCCTTCATGGCTGGCTGTCTCATCAGCGCCATGACCGGGCTCGCGTTCTGGAAGGGGCGCCGCGCCCTGAATTCCACACATTCCGTCACAACTTCACCTCTTTCTCAGGAAGCTTGATCATGGCCATGTCCACTATCAGTTCTCAGGCGTATGTCACCGATCCGCGCAACGATAACGTCCTCATCTACGTCAATGGCGAGTTCAAGAAGCGCAACGAAGCGACGGTTTCCATCTTTGACAGTGGCTTCGTGCTCGGGGATGGCATCTGGGAAGGGATGCGTCTCATCAATGGCAAGCTGCTGGCGATTGATGCGCATATGGATCGTCTGTTCGAGGGTGCCAATTCGATCGATCTGGATCTTGGCATGAGCCGCGCCGACATGATCGGCATCATCCGCGAGACGCTGCGCGTCAATGACATGCACGATGGTGTTCATATCCGTCTGATGGTGTCGCGTGGCTTGAAGAGCACGCCCAACCAGGACCCGCGCTTCGTGCTCGAGGGCCCGACGGTCGTGGTCGTGGCGGAATACAAGAAGATCGATGTCGAGCGCAAGCAGAAGGGCATCAAGCTGTTCACCTCGACCTTCCGCTGCAGCACACCGGATGTCTTTGATCTGCGCCTGAATTCCCACAGTCGTCTCAACTTCATCCAGGCATTGATTCAGGCATTGCACGCTGGCGCGGATGAAGCCTTGATGCTGGATAGCCGTGGCTTCGTGGCCAGCTGCAACTCCACCAACTTCTTCATCGTGCGCAAGGGTGAAGTCTGGACCTCCACCGGCCTTTGCAACTTCAATGGCCTGACCCGCAAGGCAGTGATCGACCTGGCGGCCAGCAACGGCCTGGTGGTTCGGGAAAAGGACTTCACTTTGGCTGAAGTGTATAGTGCTGATGAGGCCTTCGTGACCGGTACCCTGGGCGGTCTGACCCCCGTCGTGTGCATTGATGGTCGCACGATCGGAACAGGGGAAATGGGGCCGGCCTATCGGCAGTTGAATGCCTTCTATGAAGCCTATCTCGAGGAGACGAAGTGACCAGAGGGATTCGCAAGGCATGAATGATTTCAGCAAGCTGCATCGCCCTGACACCCTGTGGTCGGGCGTGGCTGAGCAGATCCAGGACCTCATCGCGTCGGGCACTCTTGTCCCGGGCATGAAGCTCACTGAAGCCTATCTCTCCAAGGCACTCGGCGTCAGCCGGGTGCCGGTACGAGAGGCCTTGCGCCATCTGCTGAGTACGGGGTTGCTGGTCAGTGAGCCCTACAAGGGCGTGCGAGTCCGTCATTTCGATCATGCCCATCTCGCCCAGTTGTACGCCTATCGCGCGGGGCTGGAGAGAATGGCCTTCAATATTCTCTGGCCGATCAAGACCGTGCAGATGACTGACGAGCTGATTCGACGTCAGCACGCCTTGAGCGACGCCATCGGGCGGCGTGACAGTGAAGGCGCCATCATCGCCGAGCTGCATCTGCATGGTTGGTGCCACGAGGTCTCGGGCAATGAATTCCTGCTGGCGGATTGGGAGCGTATACGACCGCATCTGCAGTGTTATTTCGTGCTTCACCAGCGGGCCCATCAGCGGCCCGGCCCATCGCGTGAAGCCCATGACCGCTATGTGGCGCTTGCCACCGGTGACTCGCTGCCGGACATGCTCGCGCATATCGATGAGCATATGCACCAGGGCATGAGCAAGGTGCTGGAATTGGTCGAGTAGGCACGTGCCGCGTACCACCTATCCCTTCTGGACTGTCCTCTGACGGTCTTTTTCGCCTCTTGCTTCACTCCCGCTGGCAGCACTCTGTCCCGCGGGCAGTGTCTGCACGCTGTCTCTTTGACCCATCACACGCAACGCGGTGTGCCAGCGTGAGTTTCGTGGCTGGCCATTGTTTTCCGCGGCTTGGACCCAAGGTCTTGTTCACTGTTTATTCGAATGAGTGAATGCATTGCTCATCCTGACCCGAAAGCTCACCGGAAAAGGAAAGCACCTCCATGGCACTAACCACATCTTCGTCAGCGTCCGTCTCCGAGATCATCGTCGATTCATTGCTTGAGGCTGGCGCCAAGCGTTGCTACGGCATCGTGGGTGACACCATCAACCACTTCACCGACGCCATTCGGCGCTCTGAGATGGAGTGGGTACATGTGCGGCACGAGGAGGTGGCCGGTTTCGCGGCAGGGGGCGAGTCTTTCATCAGTGGCGAGCTTTCCTGCTGTGCCGGAACCTGTGGGCCGGGCAGCACGCACTTTCTGAATGGTCTGATCGAATCACACCGCAATGGCGCGCCGGTGGTGTTCATTGCCTCGCAGATCGATACCGCCGAGATGGGCGTCGGCTTCCCGCAGGATGTGGATCAGAAGGCGCTCTATTCCCAGTACAGCGTGTTCTGCGAGTACCTGACCAATCCCGAGAATGCCCGCCGCATGGTCGCCATCGCGGCGCAGAAGGCGCTGGCGGAAGGCGGGGTCGCGGTGCTGATCGTGCCGGGGGATCTGTTCACCCAGAAGCCCAAGGGCTCGCTGCCGTGGCGTGCCCATCGCTTCGCGCCGGTGATTCGCCCCGGCGAGCAGGAGCTGGCTGCCGTGGCTGAAGCGCTGAATGCGCCGGGCAAGGTCTCGATCTATGCCGGTATCGGCTGTCAGCACGCGCAGGAGGAAGTACTGGCGCTGGCACGACGGCTCAAGGCGCCAATAGCCTGGACGTCGCGCGCCAAGGACTTCATCGAGCCCGATAATGAGCTCGAAGTCGGCATGACCGGCGTGTTCGGGCTGCAGGGCGGCTACGAGGCCGTTGCGGAGTGTGACACCTTGCTGCTGCTCGGCTGCAGCTTCGCCTGGACACAGTTCTATCCGGACAAGGCGACGGTGATTCAGGTCGATCTGGACCCCGGCAAGATCGGTATTCGCCACCCGGTGGATCTCGGGGTCGTCGGTAGCGTCAAGGACACCTGCGCGGCGCTGCTGACCCGTGTCGACCCGCGTGATGACAGCGCCTGGCTCGACAGCTGCCGCAAGAAGTATCTCGAGGCGCGTGACGATGCCGCCGTCACCTCCGATGACGAGCGTCTGATCCACCCGCAGGAGCTGACACTGGCGCTGGATCGCCACGCCAGCGAAGACGCCGTCTTCACTGCCGATGGCGGCAGCCCGATGGTGTGGTGCCTGCGTCATATTCGGGCCAACGGCAAGCGCCGCACGCTGCCGAGCCTGATGCACGGCACCATGGCCAATGCCTACCCTCAAGCCATCGGCATCCAGAAGGCCTACCCGCAGCGTCAGGTGATCGCCATGTGCGGCGATGGCGGTCTTGCCATGCTGATGGGGGACCTGCTAACCCTCAAGCAGGAGAAGATCCCGCTCAAGATCGTCATCTTCAACAACAGCACGCTGGGCTTCGTCGAGCTTGAGCAGAAGGTCGAGGGTATCCTGGATACCTACACCGAGCTCGAGAATCCAGACTTCTCGCTGCTGGCACAGTCCATGGGGCTGTGGGGGCGTCGCGTCGAGGAGAAGCACGAGCTGGATGAGGCGGTGCAGAGCCTGCTGGCCCAGGAAGGCCCCGGGGTGCTCGAGGTCAAGGTCAATCGCATGGAGCTGGTGATGCCGCCGCATGTGGAAGCCGGCCAGGTCGCCTCCACCGCGCTCTACTCCGCCAAGGCGGTGCTCAATGGTCGCATGGATGATGTGGTCGACCTGGTGCGCAACAACTTCACCAAGCGCTGAGCGAATGACATGAGTCGGTAAGCTGCTCAGCTGTCTGTGCAAAGCTGATGCGAAAGAAGGCCCCGATCCTGTGGATCGGGGCCTTCTTGTGGGTGCGGCTATTGCCCTGTGACTTAGCTCAGCTTATTACATAGCTCAGCTCATTACGGAGATCCGCTCATTACGGAGATCCGCTCATTACGTAGATCAGCTCATGGCGTCGTTCACTTCCAGACCTGGGAAGCGAAGCCGCGCCAGTAGTCATCCATGTCGCGATAGCTGGTCATGTCATACAGGCTGAACTTGCGATTGAGGCGGGCGCCACCATCGCGGGTCAGCGGATTCCAGGCCAGGCCGACAGTGTCACGGCTGGAGTGCATGAAGAACGCATCCAGCGGCAGCACGATGTAGAGGCCCTTGTCGAAGCTACCCTCCCCGAAGTCGTCGCCGGCATCGGTGAAGGTGGCCCAGGCGCCCATGCGTGCGCCATTGGCGAAGCCGCGTGAGACATCCAGCGTCATGCCGACATCTTCTGCCAGGTAGCGGCCGAAGCTGGCCTTGGCCAGTACGTCTTCATAGCCGGTATCCCAGTAGATGCTGGCATGGCCAGTGGTGGTCGAGTAATCACGCAGGCCGAACTGTTGATCGAACTCGCGCTGCTTGACCCAGTTCACATCGACCCCGTAGGCCAGTGGTGAGCCCAGCGGGCGATAGAGCACCTCCGCGCCGACACCGGCATACATCATTTCCAGAATGCCGCCGTAGGCCATGCCGTACCAATCGCGCCCGAACTGGTGAGTGCGGGTGTACTGCAGGTTGTCGATACCGACGTCGGTCTCTTCGATATAGCGACCGATATAGGAGCGAACCCTGGGCAGCTTGGAGTCCGAGATGTAATCGAACTTGTCGAAGTTGTCGAACAGGGTCAGCTGTGCCGAACCGGAGAGCCAGCCGTGACGATCGGTACGCCAGGCAGCGGAGCCGCGCAGATAGGCCTGATACAGATAGCCATCCGGACCGCCGATGTTCTGGTTGAGGCCAGGCGAGAAGCCGGCACTCCAGCGATCATCAGGATTCTCGAGCAGCACCTTTTCACCGCTGTAGCGGGCCGCGCCTTCGCCATGCGCATCGGTCGGCTCGGTGGCTGCCAACGCATAGACGCTGTGGGTATAGCGCAGCTGCTGGCGCGCATCGTGTCCGGCGCTGACGACATCGGCGCGCGAGTGGACATCTTCGCGCGTGTCCAGGCCGCCGGAACGCAGGCGGTAATGGAAGCTCTCGAAATAGTCATCCAGCCGGTTGTGCAGCACGCGGTTGGCACGCCCTTCGGCCTGAGCGGTGGAGCGGAAACGCGTGCTCTCGCCACTGACGATCAGCGCCGTTCCCTCGCGCGAGAGGCTATCGACACGAATGCCCGATTGCGCCTGAATCTCGCGGGAGAGCTCAGGCCAGCTGACCTGGTTGCGCGTGGGGGCCTCGGCATTCAGACGCTCCGGCGGGCTATCCAGCTTGGCCTGCGAGAGCCCGGCGAGATCCACCCCGAAGTTGACGCCGAACATCGCGGTATTGCCACGCTCCCAGCCGGCCTTGACGGTCAGGTTGTCAGTCACGCTCAGGCGGGCACCCAGGTTGATCGGGCTGTCCTGCTCTTGATCGTTGTCCTGCGGCTCGCTCTGATAGTCATTGCCATCAAGCTCTGCCATCAACACCAGCGGGTCCCACGGTGTCTGCCATTCCACGCCGCCGAAGATACCGACATCGCCCTTGAACAGGCTGTTGAGGGAGAACTCACCGCCCTGATCTCCGCCGGTCTCACCACGGCCTGGGCGGTCGTTGTAGCTGTCACGCACCCAGCCGAGCGGGTTGCTGATATCACCGCGTGAACCGAGATAGCCCCAACCCAGCCCCAACGTGAAGTCGAGGTCATACCAGCGCTTGCTGGCGACCAGGTACTCACTGCCGAACAGGCTGGTACCGCCCATATCGCGCAGGCCGACCGCGACTTCAGGCAGATAACGACTCTCTTCCCACAGGCGGAACTTGGCGTCGACACCCTTATCCAGGTAATCGCGGTCACCGGCGATGGCTTCGCCGTACAGGCGGTTGGTGACTTCCGTGTAGCGGAAACCGACCTCCAGCCAATCGAGCGGCTGCAGGCTGACGTTATAGCGCCGGTAAGGCTCGACCTGGCTATAGGAGAAGTGAATGCTGCCCGCTTTCTGCATGCGCGCGGTGGGGGTCTGCATCAGGCCGACGCCGCCGAAGTCCGATTGTCCATGCCCGAGGCCACTGAGACGTGTCTCGATCGGCTGCGGACCATCCAGCAGGCCGGCGTAGGTCATCGGGGCCAGCAGCACGCCCGCACTGAGCATGGCCAGCTGCCGGATGGCGCGCGTCAAGGGAGTGAGCCGGGCACGTGCCGGCGCCATGGAAGTGAAGTGCGAATGATCCATGCTGTCTGCTGCCATCCTTTGCCTGCCTGAGCACGAGGCGTCCTGCTGTGTCATTGTCACGTCGCTCATGGAGTGTCGCCCTGAGGGAGCGAGCCACTGTCCGCGTCATCACGGTGATCACTGTCATTACGGTTATCACGGTCATCACTGTCAGCGTATTGCCGCGCTACCTGCAGATAGTCGCGCTGCTGCGGTCCCCCCGTGATGGCGTCTACGCTGCGGCACTCCTTGCCCGGCCATTGCAGACTCAACCACTCGGGCAGGCTGCGATTGACCCAGGCGGCTGCCGCCGAGATACGCGGCATGTTGACCACGACACGGTCGCCCGGCGCCAGCGTATAGGGCTGGTCATTCCAGGCGCTGATGCCGCGGACGATGATTCTGCCGCCCAGCGTGATGATACTGGCGTGTTCCGAGTCCGCCTGCGCGCCCGGCAGGCCAGCGATGGCGTCGTGCAGCGTCAGGCCGGGGCGCCAGTCCAGCTGGCGCACGCCAACGGCACTCCAGAGCTGAATGCGCGTCTCGGTCTGACATTGGCCTATCCAATCACCCTTCGTGAGCGGGATGTCCAGGCGCGGAAAACGCCACAGAGCGATGGGATCGATCCGTCCGACCTGACGCCCCTCGATCGGCGTGCGGCCGATGATGCGCATCCAGTGCTTGAGGCCTTCAGCTGACAGCCGATCATCAAAGACGGCCTGCGAACTCAACTGACGCAGCTCGAAGAACAGGCGACGCCCCAGCTGACGAGCCCTGTCGCGTGTCTGTTGGGTGGCCACGAACGCATGCGGCCACTCGATACCATTGGCATTCGTCAGAACGCCGAGCTGGCGCGATAGCGCCTCACTGATGGTCAGAGTCTGGGCGCTGGCCTCCTGGTCTTGGGATGGGCCTTGCGATGCTGCCGGAGTCTCGCTGGCGAGCGCTGCGCCAGGTAGCAAGAGGGCACCGCAAGCAGAGGCGAGCATCGCGACGCCAAGGGCGGCCTTCAGACGTTCATGCAGATAGCTTTTCACGACACCTCGACGGGCAAGAGACACGACACCTGGATGGACAGAAGACACACTGCCGACTCGTGCAGCCGGGGCGGCATGATCATGGCGCTGAAAGAAAATTTCTTGGCATTTACCACCAGCCACGCGCGACCTCCCAGCTCCAATAATGAGAATCCGGCCAGGGTTGAACATCCGCCGCCCAGATTCTTGGTGCCGCATTGGCATCAGTCGCGGGGGGATCATTCACAGTAGCAACCGCATAGCGATTGACGCTACGCGAGCCATCTTGCCAGAGGATGTTTTCCTCACACTGGGCAACTGTCTGATCGCCCAACGGCAAGGCCTGCACGGCGGGGGCCGCGCACTGCCAGCGTGCCTGGCCCTGCGCATAGCCCTCTATCCCGTCGGCGCGCTGCCAGCGAGAGTGAATCACGTAGCTGGGCGTGGTTTCGCCCCTGTCCAGCGCAGACATCAGCGTGGTCAGTGATACATCGCGTCGCATGTCCAGCAGGTCGGTATCGAAGCCGGCGGTACCGCTCAGCCAGCCGTTCTCCAAGCGCACGAAGGCATGATCCGCCGTTTCAAAACGTGCCAGCTCTGTCGTGCTCGAAGGCTGTCTTGCCGTCGACTCAACAGGCGTGGCGGAAGAGGGCAGGGCTGCCAGAGGTGTCAGCCCTGCGTGTTCTTGCTGATAGGTCGCGTCCGTTGCGTCCATGTCTTTGCGGGTCGCTGTCTCCAGAGACGCCAGCACCACCATCCCGGTGTTGCCGTCATAGCTGAAGCGCAGCGTGGCATAGGGCAGCGCGCGCGCGCGCTCGGCATCGAATTGATCGCTGCCGAGTATTGCGCTGGCCGTCTGCCCCAACTGCCCCTGCTCAAGTGCGGAGCAGCCCCCAAGCATCAATGCGCCGGACACAAGCAAAGGGGCCGCCAGGCGGCCCCCCATCATGATGGATGTCGGCTTCATGGTGATCAGAAGGTACCTGTGGTGCCGGTGGTGCCGGTGGTGCCAGTCGTGCCGGTAGACCCTGTGGTGCCAGTCGTTCCGGTCGTACCCGTTGTGCCAGTGGTACCGGTGGTGCCTGTCGTGCCCGTTGTACCGTCACCATCCCCCGGCTCGCCGCCTTCATCCGGATCACTGCCGTCATCAGGGTCGGTCGTGCCGGTAGAGCCTGTGGTGCCGGTCGTGCCGGTGGTACCAGTTGTGCCGGTAGTCCCAGTCGTGCCATCGCCGTCACCCGGGTCCGTGCCATCACCCGGATCAGTGCCGCCATCGCCACCATCACCCGGACCAGTGCCGCCATCGCCACCATCACCCGGATCAGTGCCGCCATCGCCACCATCACCCGGATCAGTGCCGCCATCGCCACCATCACCCGGATCAGTGCCGCCATCGCCACCATCACCCGGATCAGTGCCGCCATCGCCACCGTCACCCGGATCAGTGCCACCGTCGCCACCATCGCCCGGATCAGTGCCGCCTTCGCCACCATCACCCGGATCAGTGCCGCCGTCGCCACCGTCACCCGGATCAGTGCCGCCGTCGCCACCATCGCCCGGATCAGTACCGCCATCGCCACCATCACCCGGATCGGTGCCGCCGTCGCCACCATCACCCGGATCAGTGCCACCGTCGCCACCATCACCCGGATCAGTACCGCCGTCGGCACCATCACCCGGATCAGTGCCGCCATCGCCGCCATCACCGCCATCACCTGGATCAGTGCCGCCGTCGCCGCCATCACCCGGATCAGTGCCGCCGTCGCCGCCATCACCCGGATCAGTGCCACCGTCGCCACCGTCACCCGGATCAGTACCGCCGTCGCCACCGTCACCCGGATCAGTACCGCCATCGCCGCCATCACCCGGATCAGTACCACCGTCGCCGCCAGTGCTACCGCCACTGCTGCCGTCACCACCGGAGGCGACGGTAGCAGCGACACCGACCGCCGCCGCCAGGCCAGCGGCGACAGCTGCAATGGTGCCAGCGGCCATGCCACCAGCGGCGCCAGCGCCTGCTGCCGCACCGCCAGTACTGCTGCTTCCTGTGCTGGAAGATGCTGTGCTGGAAGGTGCCGAACCTGTCTGAGCCGGTGCTTCACTTTCGGCACGGGCTATCCCGGCAACCAAAGGAGATAAGGCCAGTCCCGCGATGACCAATGTTGTAGCAGTGCGTTTCATGTGCGTTCCCTTGTCTTCCCGTGTAGGAAATTCTCACGCTCTCTGTGTTGGCACAGGCGCTGATATGACTTGCTGGGCGATTGATTCTTTCTGAGAAACAATAGAAGGTGTTGGAGACTTGTCGTGCACAACGTTCTATCGCCTCGTGAGACAGATTTCAATACGCGAATGTTGTGGAAATTAACAGAGTTCAGGTTGTTGGTCGACTGACATCTAACCGTAAACAACCATCGAATATGATGATCGCGGCATCATGCTTGACAAGAAAGGCCTCGGACTCTCGACAATAATCGCAAGAAATGCGAGTCGGTAAAAATTGGCCAATCTCGGAAGAGAGCATACGGGCTTGAATTCTGGGTCGTGAAACTCGTTATCTTTATCGGCAAGCCCATTTCAATACTGATTGATGATGCTTTGATGGGATGGCTAGTCATTTTGTTATTGGTTAATTGGTACTTTGTGTAAACTTTTCGTTTCTGATTGATGCTGATGCGTATCGCGGTCAGCCGTGGCCGAGCTCGGTGTCTCCTTTTGGATACGCAATGATTCATGATCTAATGCCCTGCAATGCGGCTGCTGGTGCCCAGAGGTCCGCATAATACTAAAAATATCAGTCATTTAGGTGTTATCGTCTCGCTTTCACGCCTTGGTGGGCGGCAGGGGAATATGAATAAAGGGTGGAATGAGAGTCCCAGAATGCAGTATCATGCGTCCCTTATTGAAAAGGCTGTGTTTCTTTTTTGCGACGCAGGAAGGATGGGTCACCGGTGGAACGACATGCCGCGTTGACGACACGCAGGAAGGATCTTGCGCTTGCGGTGTTGGTGTCTCTACCAACGCCCGATAGATTTTCTCCTCAGCAGTGTCGGTAACAGGCTGTCATGGCGTGTCAGCCATTGGATTTGCAGTGACTGGTACCATCCAGGCAGTGCGAGCCGATAGGGTTGTACAAGTCTTATTAGTTCGAAACCTGAATACTGTACTCATTTGAACAAAAACAAGTCCTCATCTGATAGCACTGGCGATCTACAAGACGATTGCTCTGCTAGGGTTTATTGCGTCTTGAATTTCGGGATTACCTTTCTGGTTTTTAAGTATTAGCTAATTTAATTTTGTGCTCGATATCTGTCCACGAGTTCAGTGCGCCGGATTTTCCTCAAGAGGAATGATCTTGCCTTGAATTCGGGTTGCCACTCGCAGCAAGGCTTTCTTGCGTCAGTGAAGGATTGATGCTGGCTGGGAAACAGGTGGCCAGGCACGACACAAGCTGGAAGACATCAAGATCTTCATGTCAGGGCCTCAGGGATGCGCCGTCAACCACCCTGGGGCGGTAGCGTGCCTAAAACCAGGTCGCGCTCACGAAAGGTCGATGGGGTCGGGGAGACACATCGCAGGCCTAGTGCAATGCAGGCCGATATCAGACAGCTCTCTGACTGTCCTCGAGATTCACCCAGCGCATCCTTTTCTACATTCTGTCTCTTCACCCTGACTGTCACGTCGGGATTGGGATGCTGAGCCTATTTTCGGTTGACGACTTTCGATTGACTCCGTCGCGGCATGACCACGACGCCTTCTCTTCCAGGGCAGCATGAGGCTGCCCAATCCATCTTGCAGTTTTCGGGGGTTTTACATGATCAAGGTCACCATGTTTGGCAAGGGCTGTGCGCTGTCACCGCGCCCCCGCCTGGCAATGACCACCGCGCTGTTGATTGCCATGTTGTCTACCACGGGTTGTGCTTTCGCACCGGGTAGCCATATGGATTATCAGGCAGAAACGGCAGATATCGATGAGTTGGTTGATATCCAGCCGATTACACCGGGATTGGTGGCGAGCTATCGAGCAATGCATTCTCATAGTGGTCACCCTATGCCAGCTGAGCTTCGTGACGCGATAGATGAGTATGTGTACCGCGTCGGGAAGGGGGATGTTCTCGATATCATTGTTTACGACCACCCGGAGCTGACATCACCTGCAGGAGAAGAGCGCGGTGCAGTGGAGGCTGGGAACTTAGTGCGCAATGACGGGACTCTTTTTTATCCTTATATTGGGCGCGTGAATGTCAGTGGTCTGACCTTGGACGAGATTCGTGACCTGCTGACGCGGCGCCTCTCGACTTATCTTACCGACCCTCAAGTGGACGTCAAAGTTGCTGACTTTCGTTCCAAGCATGTTTACATCTCTGGTGAAGTCGGAACCCCGGGACAGTTACCTATCACGACGGAACCCCTCACTGTGCTTGATGCCTTGAGTCGGGTTGGCGGTGCAACATCACGTGCCAATTGGCATCGTATGATTTTGACGCGTGATGGACAAGAAACCCAGATATCACTATATGCGCTCATGCGAAAAGGGGATCAGCGAGAAAATCACCTATTACGAGATGGGGATGTAATACATATCACTAGCGCAGAGGACCAAGGAGTCGCAGTGATGGGGCAGGTTCTACGCCCTGGTAATGTGGCTCTGGGCAACGAGCGATTGACTCTGACGAATGCGATTTCACGCTCTGGCGGGATCAACGAGACCAGTGCTGAAGCTTCCGGGATTTTTGTTATCCGTAGCAAGCCTGAATCAGAACAGCAGCTGGCAACGGTCTATCAGCTAGATGTCAAAAATGCAGCAGCATTTACACTAGGCCAGCGATTTATTTTGGAACCTGGCGATATAGTCTATGTCACGACAGCACCAGTCGCGCGGTGGAACCGGGTTATCAGTTTATTGTTGCCCAGTGTTGAGCTTCCCGGATCGGTTGCTGATACAACAAGCGAGCTTAGCAATCAATAAAAGCTTACTGCGCTATTGATCTAAGTATTCGTAACACCTAATTCTTGCACCTTTACGCTTCGGAATTCTCATGTCACAGACCCCCACTCCAGTCACACCTGCAGATGATGATTTGGACCTCGGCCGATATTTTGGTCTTTTGGTTGATCACAAATGGTGGATTGTCACCATCACAGTTCTCTTTGGGGTGATGGGCAGTGTATATGCCACGCTTCAAACTCCTATCTATCGCGCAGACTCACTCGTGCAGATTGAAAGCGGGTCGAATGCTGGTCCTATTCAGGGTCTGGCTTTCATGACAGGCGAAGAATCCAAGATCGAGGCTGAATTGGGTATTCTGCAATCCCGTATGGTACTGGGACAGGCCGTTGACCAGCAGCAGCTCACCTTGTCAGTCACACCGGTGCGTTTTCCGATCATTGGGGAGTTCCTCTCGCGCCAAGGTATGACAAAACCTAGTTTTTCTGACAAGAGTGCATGGGCTGGTGAGAACATTAGTGTCGGTAAGCTACAGGTGGATACTGCATTAAATGGCCAAGCTCTACAAGTACGCATTCTCAATGAAAAACGATATAGAGTAGTACTAGCAGAGCGGGAGCTAGGTGTTGGGGAGGTCGGAGTTAATGAAAGCTTTGCCGATGGGCGTGTAGCACTACGTATTGCAGATATACAAGCAAGACCGGGTTCGACTTTTAACTTGCGCCTGACATCGCGACTTGCAGCCATCAACAGTCTACGTGGTCGCCTGAGTGTTAACTTGCAAGGTAAGGATAGCGGCCTTCTGCAACTGGCACTGCAAGGGCCAGATGCTGATCAGGCCCGCCGAACGTTGGATACCATCAGCGAAGTTTATCTATTACAGAATATTCAACGGCAAGCTGCAGAAGCTGAAAAGAGTCTTGCCTTCCTTGAAGATCAAGCGCCTAAGGTTCGCAAGGAACTCGGTGATGCGGAAGATTCTTTGAATGCTTACCGCTCGAAGCAGGAAAGTGTTGACCTATCTATGGAAACGCAAACGATGCTGACACGCTCAGTCGAGCTGGAAAAGCAGCTCAATGAGCTGAATTTCTCTGAGAAGGAGCTCCGGCGTCGCTTCACTCCGAGCCACCCTCAATATCAGGCACTAATGGAAAAGAAAGCACAGATAAGTAGAGAGAAAGAGCAGCTAGAGTTACAGGTAGAAGATTTACCGGAAACACAGCAACAGATTTTACGCATGCGCCGTGATGTAGAGGTCAATCAGGAAGTCTACGTTCAGTTGCTTAATAAGATCCAGGAGATGCGTATTGCCAAGGCAGGGACGGTAGGCAATGTGAGAATATTGGATGAAGCTGTTGCACAGCCTACCCCTATTGCACCACATAAGAAACTAATCATTATGTTGACAACTATTATGGGCGGGATGCTCTCAGTAGTTGCAATACTGGTGATAGGCCTATTGCGTCGTGGCGTCGAGGCTCCTGAACAGTTGGAAGCGCTAGATATACCAGTATATGCCACTGTGCCACTATCAGAGGAGCAGGCGAGGAACTCAGTAAATCCTAGTACCAAAACTGAGAAAGTAAAAATAAAAAATAAGCGAAAGAAAAGGCTTGATGGGTTGCTTGCCTCAAGAGCGCCGACTGATATCTCGATTGAAGCTTTGCGTGGGCTTCGTACAAGTCTTCATTTTGCTATGCTCGATGCGAATAATAATTGCGTCATGATCACAGGCCCATCACCAGGAGTGGGTAAGAGTTTCATCAGTGCCAACTTTGCTGCCGTTTGTGCCCAAGGGACTCAGAAAGTATTGGTGATCGATGCTGATATGCGTAAGGGGCATATGCACGAAGCTTTCGGGGCCAAGAGTGCTGGAGGCTTGTCTGAATACCTATCAGGCTCAAAAAGCTTGGATGATATAATACGTGCAAGTGATATAGTTGGACTTTCCTTTATAACTCGTGGAATTGCTCCACCAAATCCTGCAGAGCTTCTGATGCAGAATGGATTCTCGAAAATGTTACAGGAAGTCTCGGAGCGATTTGATTTAGTTATCATTGATACGCCCCCGGTGCTCGCAGTAACAGACGCTGCGGTTGTCGGTAAACAGGTAGGCACCACATTGCTTGTAGCACGTTATGGATTGAACCCGCCCAAGGAAGTCAGTATCGCCAAGCATCGCCTTGGTAATAGCGGAGTGCAAGTGAAGGGCGCAATTCTGAATGCTGTCGAACGTAGGGCAGCCACTAGTTACGGTAATTACGGCTATTATAATTATAGTTATAAATAACCGTAGGCGTTCGGGAGGGGTCATGAAGACTCAAAGAGAATCAGCGATGAAAGATGGTACATTTACGATGGAACATCAGCGACGGTATTCACGCTATCACGAGCGTTTGATAGCCAGCAAACGTCTACAGACTTTTTTCGGGGTATTGTTAGTTGTTGTTCTACCCGCAGTATACCGATGGGGCTTCGACTTTTGGCTGACTTCGACGACAGCACAGTGGAATGCTTTCATTGGGACCGCCGCCGCTTTTACGCTATCTATAATACTTATTAACCGATTATGCCAATTACCCGGTGCTAAATCATTTACCTACGTCATTCCTACAGTAACTTTATCCTATATAATATTGATTGTTATCTGTGGTTTATTAGAGATTGATATCTCTCGTCTGCAGATTGGTATCTCTTTTATCATGGCGGTAGTGTTTGGGGGGGGGTTCTATTATGTGGATTCAAAGCTCACGACAAAGCGGTTGGCAGTGGTGCCCTTTGGTAAAGCACTAACGCTTTGCGTACAAGAGAAAGAGACTGTCCGCTGGTACATGTTAGACAATCCTTCATTGCTCGGAATAAAGCGTATTGATGCTATTGTAGCGGATCTGCGTGGTGATCTCCCAGAGGATTGGCAGCGCTTTTTAGCTGAATGCACTATTCACCGTATTCCTGTTTATCATGCTACCCAAGCTCACGAGATGATTACTGGCCGTGTATTGCTTGATCACCTTTATGCCAATGAATTTGGCTCTCTCACCCCCAATGAAAGCTATGAAGTGATCAAGCGTGCGCTGGATATTCTAGGTGCATTACTCTTACTACCTATAGTGAGTCCTATTATGTTGATTACGGCTATGGCTATACGTCGCGATAGCCCGGGGCCTGCGCTTTTTTGTCAACCACGCATGGGCTTCCATTGCCGTCCTTTCAATGTCTTTAAGTTCCGTAGTATGTATATGAATCATGAAGGGCAAGGGTTCACCGAAGGTGACGATGACCCGCGAATAACTCGCGTAGGACGAGTTATTCGTAAATATCGACTGGACGAGCTTCCTCAGCTTGTGAACGTATTGAAAGGTGACATGAGTTTCATTGGTCCTCGGCCCGAATCTATGTCTCTAGCAAGTTGGTATGAGAGGGATGTGCCATTCTTTCATTACCGGCATGTCGTCCGTCCAGGAATTTCAGGTTGGGCACAAGTAGAACAAGGTTATGCTGCTGAGGTAGACGGTATGATCGAGAAATTAGAATACGATTTTTATTATATAAAAAATTTTTCAATATGGCTCGACTTATTAATTGTTTTACGCACTTTAAGAACTGTAGTTACAGGTAAAGGTAGTAGGTGATAGTATTTGGTGATAAAACTTTTAAATAGAGCACTGAATATCATGATAATAGTATATTTTGACGTAGGTCACTTGTCACCACTTTTCGGTTAGAGGCAGCCTAACCCTCTATCGTTTGATAGGGCTATCAAATTATCGGGTTCTGTTCACTGAAGCAGAGCATTATAAGAAGAAGAAGATTACTCTCCAATGTAACCTCTAAGCCAGATGTAGCCGATACTATCTGGAGAATAGTTGATTAATATGCTGGAACCATCAAGCTGTCGTGGGTCGTGTCGGGAGAGGGGGCACTATCTAAGTAATCGTATACTACGAGTCTATTGCATGTAAAAGTTGTATTCACTAGCCGATGAAACACCTGAAGATGTCTTCTACGACAGCTCAGTGATTGGCGGTTTTGTGAGTATTGATCTGGCTATCCTGAGCGAGCCGGATGCGATTACATTGCTTCGCATCTGACATATGTTTAAAAATATGCTCTGATTTAACTTCTCTTCGAAAAATAAAATTCACTTAGCCTGAAATTGACTATTTATGACTGAGGATACCATTATCGAAGCTAGAATTGTATTCGTCGCAGCCCTTCACCAAGATCGAAATCAGGGAGCACGACTCCAGGATAAAATAGATCTGTAAGGTAATTTGTGGTATTTCGATTTGAAACACCAAGCAGGCGTCTAAGCCGTGGCTGAGCGCCGCATTTCCAAGTTGCTACAACAGTTAATGTGGCAGTAGTCACCATAATAGTATACTTGAACCAGGATGATGAAAAGTAGCATTAAGCTGAAGCTGGCTACAACGGTATCGGGAAACACTTAGGCATGAAGGTGTAGCAAAGGATTCCATTATTGTACTGCGGTCAATCGGGAAAGAATCAAGGAGATGAAAGTAAGTCTGCTAAAAGAACTATTGACGAACGCTTGAGCAGTGGATACTTCTAGCACTATATACCTGTTATTCCCACACGATAAATAATGTAATAACTTTATATGTGGCGATGTATTCGAATATTAATGCTATACTATATCATTAAATTTTATTTCAAATAATTTAAAAAATTTTGAGTGTTTAAAGGTGCTCGTTTCTATGAAGAAAATATTATCTAATACATTTATAAAAAATGTATTAGTTTTAGCATCTGGTACTGCAGGTGCTCAAGCTATTACTATGGCGTTTTCACCTGTTTTAACTAGACTTTACAGTCCTGAAGCATTTGGCATTCTTGGTATATTTTCATCTATTACTGCTGTGTTGATACCTCTGGCTACACTCTGTATACCTATGGCTATTGTTTTACCCAAACGTAATTGTGATGCTTACAAAATAGTTTTAGCTTCTCTTTACGTTACACTTATTACAAGTGTAATAATTTATTTCCTGCTTCAATTGATAAACCTAAATTACTTCGTTTCACTTGACGAAAATGCGTTACAAGTATTTATATATTTAGTGCCAGCGGCTATGCTTTTTACTAGCTTCATGGAAATTGCCACTCAATGTTTTGTCAGATTAAATGAGTTTAAAATATTAGCCAAAATTTCGATCGTAAAGTCGCTAATTTTGGGCACTCTTAAGGTGATTGCTGGATTGGTCTCAGGATCATATATTTATTTACTGGCTATCGCTACCTTAGCGGGGTTGTTTCACACTGCATTATCATATATATTCATAAGAGATAAAGTCTCTAATATACTAAATTTCAACTTAAAGCCATCTAAATATGAAGTGGCAGGAAAGTTAATTGAAAATAAGGATTTTGCTATTTATAGAGCACCTCAAGTTGCAATAAACTCAGCGGGACAAAGTTTACCTATTATTTTATTGGCAATTTTATATGATCCAGTTGTGGTCGGATTTTACACATTAGCAAAGACAGTTTTAGCAATGCCAACAACATTAATGAGTCAAGCTATTGGATCTGTGTTCTATCCGAAGTTTTCCAACTATTATAATAATGGTAGAGATATATTTGGATTACTTTCTAAGACAACTTTATCATTAGTTGTATTGGGGGCTATTCCTTTCGGTTTAATATTTATATATGGTAAAGAGATCTTTTCATTTGTTTTTGGTGAGCAATGGTACGAAGCTGGAATATACAGTCAGTGGATTTCAATATGGGCATACAGTGGTTTTATTAATAGAGCCAGTCTTAATGCGATAACAGTACTTTCGTATCAAAAAATATTATTATTATACGAAGTGCTAAGCATTAGCTTAAAAGCAATTGGGTTATATTTAGTATTTCTCCTGGATTATAATGCGGAAATTTCTATAGCAGTTTTTTGTTTAATTAGTACTTTTTTGAATATTGCATTAGTGATATTTTCACTAATTGTTACTAAAAAAAATTCGAGGGGTTAATTAATGAGCGATTTTATATTTACCAGTAAAAAAGATACTAAAAATAATTTAGTAAATTCTATTGAGAAATACTGTCTTAATAAAAGAGATGAAGTATTTTTCTTTAATGGAGTCTGGGGTAGTTTATTACTAACCAAAGGTTGGTATTATGGTTATGATCCTATAGAAACTGAGCAGTATATTTGTGCTGTCATTGGGGGGCCTGTTTTAACAGGAAAAAATAATAATTTTGAGAATGCTAATTCGGGATCTGAATTGGTTCTGGGCATGTGGCTGCAAGGGGTCTATAAATGGGATGAAGTACTTAGCGGCCCTTTTATTGTAATAATAGTAAATAAAAAATCTAATCAAATGTACTGCATCACTGATCTAATGATGTTTTTACCCGTATACAGTAATAAAGTTAATGGAGATTTGGCTTTAGCTTCTCATGTGGACCTAATTGCAGATTACTGTAATGAAATAGGTAATATAGATGAAGTCTCTTCACTTGATTTTATAATTCACGGCTGTGTAACTTATCCATATACAATATACAGAAATATTAAACAATTAAATCCTGCATCAGTTCATGCATACCCTTGTCCTAATTCTTGCCTAGAAAAATGTTCTAAGATTTGTGAAGATATAAGTGTTTATTGGGAACCTAGTGAAAATAATATATTCCCTAATATAATCGATGCTGCTCAATATTTAAGAGAGGGAATTGAAAGCTATATACGAAATATCATTAAAGATAATAGCAATATAGCACAATTCATAAGCGCTGGAGAAGATTCTAGAGCGTTGGCTGGTATACTTCCTATATCGCATAAGCGTGATGCGTTTATTTTTTTAGATAAAATGAATCGAGAAGGTAAGATTGCAAATAAAGTCGCTAATGTGTTTGGTCTTAATTTTATATATAGCTATCGTAGTAGTACTCACTATTTAGACATTATCTCAGAAGCTAGTAAATTGGTAGGGACAGGACACCAATATACACATGCACATAGCTTACGTTTCGATAAGATAAATAACTTAAATAGTTATGATGCAGTTTTTGGTGGTCTGGGTTCAGATACATTATTAAAACTGCACTTTGCTAACAAAGATAAAAAAAGAACAAAATTTCCTTTCTTACCTCAAAAGTTAGTTAGCCATGAAAAATGCGATTATAAAAATTATGAAGCATATTTTTCTCTTGAGATTATAGACTTAGTGAAAAATAGACGTGACAAGCACTTTCATAAATTAATGAGACTTAGACCAAATAGTGCCGCCGAATGGATGTGTATTTGGCCAGCGACTATGTATATCGATATTCCTAATTTGTACTGTAATCGAAGGTTATTTCCAAGTTATGAAGTATTTATGTGCAATGCAAGTGTTAAAGTAGCTTCAGCCGCACCTACTAATTGGAAAATAAATAGACAACTCTTTCTAAGAGCATTTAAGCCATCATTAAAAACTACTAAGTTTATGCTTCATGCTGATGGTAGGTTGCCCTATTACTCATGGAAACTAAATCTACCTATTCACAGTAGTATATGGCTATATAGGAAAGTAAAGAAAAAAATTACTAACAGTAACAATAATGAAGGCCCTTGGGGTGAATGGAATAATGTAGTAAAAACGAGCGAGTGGGAAAATAATATTTATAAAGTGGAATCCAATCAATTTGCATTTGAAATTGATAATGCTGTTAGACAAAATATTCTTTTAGACGAGAAAATACCAATAATTAGCAAAGTCAATTTGATGCAGTTGTATGTTAAGTAAATGTAATTTACGTAATACTTTGGCCATTGATTCTAAATTTTATTCCTGACTAAGGCGATAATTAGAGCACTGTAAGAAATCCTTACGCAGCTGTCTGATCTCCCTAGGGGAAGTAGAGGCTGTCTATCTTGCAGTGCTATTCTATAAATCGGATTTCGTACTTTCTAGTAGAGCATCAGAACGAAAAGAGGATTACTAGCTAAAAGTCCCCTAGCCTACATGTCGATGGTGCTATCTTAGTAACGATTAATCACTGCATTGGCGCCTTCCTGTTTATCATCCACGTCGGGCAAGCGGTGCAGTAACGTTTGGCAATGGCTATAATTACAACAAAGATGAATATAATTAGTTATTCCGACCATGTAAGACTCAAATTTATAGCACACAAAGAAAAGCAAAGAAGTGGCTTGTATGCTTTATTGTCTGTCAGTAGTTTTCTTACACTAAGCTAGTTAATCAAATTATGGGGCTGGCGATGTTAGTATCTATTATTATTCCCTGTTTTAACAGGGAAGAAATGATCCTTGAAACTTTAAACAGTGTTTATGCACAAACTTATCGTCCTCTTGAGCTCGTAGTAGTTGATGATGGTTCTACCGATAATAGTATTGAAGTCGTAAAAAAATTTAGTAGACAGAATATCTCTGATACTAGTTTCAAAGTTAAAATTTACCAGCAAAAAAATAACGGAGCCCCTTCAGCCCGTAATTTTGGTTTAAGACATTGCACTGGAGATTTTATTCAATTTCTAGATTCTGACGACATACTTTGTAGCAATAAAATCAAGAAGCAACTAGAATTTTTAACAAGCTTCCCTGACTGTGATTTTGTTTACTGTCAATCTATGATATTTAATCACAGTATTGGTGATACAGATGAAATCGTTGGTAACGAAAAGTCTAAAACTTTAAAAGGGCACATTGGTGCTAATGCACTTAAAACTGATTTAGGACTTTATAGAGTAAACACAATTACTAAAATGGGTTTTTGGAATGAAAATTTAAAAGTATGGCAAGAAAGAGAGTATAATCTTAGGCTGTTTACTAATAAATTGAACATAGGTTATATACCCGAAGTACTTGCCTACTATAGAGTACATTCCAACGAAAGAATTTCAAAGACATTAACAGAACAGCGACATCTCGATAGTTTAAAAGTTTTGGAGCGTACAGCTATCAATGGATTATCTAGTGATGATCTAAAAGTTGCTTATACTGAGATTTGCTCGCATTATTTTAGTATATATAAACATGCTTTAGCTTCTAACAAAAAGAATATTGCTAAGTCTGCAGCTTACAATTCTCTTGTTATCAGCTTAAAATCTTTAAACTTTAAAAAAATTTTAAAGAGCATGGCAATAAACATTTCAATGTATATTTTTCCCATTAAAGTCAGCCATAGCTTAATAAAGAGGTTTTTATAATTTTAATTATAAGGTGATTTGATATTTTTTTATTAATATATCGCATAGTATAAGTTAAGTACTTCCGTTGGCCCAGTATAAGTAAGATAACCAGGCCGGTACCCTCTCTGCTTACCAACCAAAGTGAATTAGAGCATGAGCTACCAAAAAGTGAACCCAAACTCTACGATACAAGATTCATGTACATCGTGATGTTGGGATGAGTCGACGACAGATCGTAAACGCTCTGGGCATCCATAACAGTACCGTCAGTCGTGTGTTGCTTCGGTACGCGACCGATGGTAATTCCCTCCTGCATGCGCGCCCTTTTCACCGATCATCGCCCTCGATGTGCCAGAAAGTACGCCAAGCGCTTACCCAGCCAGATCGCCGCAGTAGTCGGTCACCTGGGTGAGGAATGGAGTCCAGACTAGGTCTGCCGATTTATCGCACCCTTGCCAGGTATGAGTGTCAACAATCAATGGATCTATAGGATGATCTGGAGTTACAGGGCCTCTGACGGCGATCTCTGGAAGAAGTTGCGACGCCCGAAAGCTTGGCAAGCGTCGTAGGGATGCCAGCAGGCCGAGCTTGGCAAAAATCAAACCGTGTTGGGATCGAGCAACCCTACCAACAAGATAAAGTATAGGTGTTTCATCGGGCGCAGGGAGGGAGATGTGGTGGCCTAGGGGCAAAAGCAATCAAGGCTGATCACGCTGGTAAAGTGTCGAAGGACCACCTCTTTGCCGCACGATTGTGCAAGCTCACTCCAGAGCTGATACAACAGGCGATGTTTCGATTACGGGCCACTCATCCAGTTGCCGTCCAAACACTTACCCTCGATAACTGCTTGGAACTTACCGACTATAAGGCAGTGGCGAAGCCCTGGTCAGCAAAGATATCTTGCTGTTCTCCCTACTGAGCGTCTAGCGAGAGACTTAAGAAAATTCTGATGGCTTAATGCGACATTACTTACCTAAGGGAGCGAGTTTTCGACAGAAGAACTACGCAAGGTGGTCGAGAAACTGAAAGGCCTCCCGAAAACGCTTTGGCAATCGTACAGCAACTCAAATATGCTATGGGGAATATTCAGAAGCTTTGGTTACTGCAGGTGCTGTATTCATTACTTGAATTCAGGAACTAGAACTTGTATATGTTCGTTTTTGTATTTCATTTAGGCAGAAGAGTGGACAAGGAGAAGTCAGAAGGGCTGCCATATTAATGGTTGATGAAGATCACAAAAAGTCAATGTTAGCGTTCGTCTTATGGTTAATTATCCATCCCATGTAATAAATTTTTTGGGCTAGCAAAAGGCCAATGCTAAATTATAAAGCGTCTCCCTGTAACCACAGATACTCAATTGAAAGAAGCGAGAGCACTAAAGACGCAAAGCTCGTGACATTATAATACGGCAGTAATTGTTAACTACCCAATCAAAAGTACTTTTATGTTCTATTAGTACAGGTTTTGAATAGCGTGATTATTTAGTATTGAAGTTAGAATAAAGCGTTTCAGATAGTATGTTTAAAAATTCTTTTGATATTTGAGACTCAGCTGATTTACTACTAGAGAATATTTTTATGAAATTAGGCATTGTTTTAGAGCATTGGGGGCTGGGCGGGACGGAGACGTATGTAGAAGGATTAGTCAAGCATCTGGATAAGTGTGGTTATGATGTGTATATCATTACTCTTAAAAAAGATGCTGAACACTCTATTAAATTTATAAAAAAAGATAGAGTATTCGTGTGTGATAAATATAAATTGCCTGCTTTAATTTCGTCACTTGACCTCCGCTTATTAAACCTACATTTATATACTAGTTTACTCCCAATAGCTGCACTAGCTAAAATTAAAGGGGTTAAAGTTGTTAGCACATTGCATATGCCGCTTAACTCATGGGGCATAAAAATACGAATAAGTTGGATAATTGCGTGCCTATTATCTGATACAATAGTTGGTGTTTCTAGGCTTGTTATAAAGCAGATTGAAAGATATCAGGCATGGCCACACCCTTTGCCTGGTGGCATAGATAATATATTCTTAAGTAAATCAAGGAAATTTAAATATTCAACAGAGACTTATCGAATAGCTGCTATTGGAAGACTTTCTTCTGAGAAGGATTGGGGTACTTTAATTGATGCAGTTGCAATGCTAGTTGATAACATAAAGGAAAAAATTACAATCGATTTTTATGGAGATGGTACCTTACAAAAGGTATTATATGAAATTGCACAAGAAAATAAAGTTAATGTTTGTTTTCATGGTCATTTAAGTAAAGAGGATTTGGTAGAGGAGTTGGATAAGAATTTCTTGTCTGTACTTCCATCCAAATTTGAAGGCCTCGGACTGTCGGCCGTTGAAAGTATGGCTGCAGGATTACCTATGATTACTTCGAATTTTGAAGCCGCTAACGATTTTATCGAAAATATGCGCACCGGTCATATTTTTGAGTTTAACAATCACAAGCAATTATCTAATCTCATTCTATGGCATATTGATAATCCCATAGAATCTAAAGAAATTGCTAAAGCTGGTCAAGTATACGCTAAGAATAATTTTTCACCCAGCGTTGTATATTCTGGATATATAGAAATATTCAAAAAATATTTATAGTTATTTTTTAAGGAAACACTATGCGCATTTGCTTCGTAGATAGAGAGGCCGCCCACTCCATTTGGTCATTAATTGATTTTATAGCAGAAGATCTTATAAGGCTTGGCCATAAGGTTTTCTATTGTAGGTTCTGTGATCAATTGACTCGCGTTAATCGAGAAGTACCTAGTGGTGTAATAGTATCTGATATAGTTGTAGGTAAAAAGAACAATATTCTTTCTGTACCTGGCCAAATACTAAGATTCAAACGAGAATTTAAAGCTATATTAGCAAAAGAAAATTTTGATGTGGTTCACACTAATTTTGCTTTGCCTGGAAACATAGCACGTAGTTTAGCTAAAACCAAGAGCCACGCTTATGTGATAAGTACCCATCATGAAATATTTGACTCTATGAATTATTTATTAAAGGTATGGACTAGATATACTCGCACGCATTGTGACGTAGCGGTCTACATCTCAGAAGTGGTACGTAAATCTTATTTATCTGTTAAATATAAAAGAGATATAGTAATAAAAAATGGGATCGATGTAGATAAGCTAAATAATGTAGAAAGCTATCCTACAAAGAGTACACAGTCTCCTATATTTTCATGTGTCGGTAGACTGGATAGCGTAAAAGGACAGTCTATAATTATAAAAGCATTTTCAAAAGTAGTAAGAATATTACCTGATGCAAGATTATATGTTGTAGGTGATGGCCCTGATAGAGCGATGTTAGAAGAATTGACTTCACAGTTAAATGTCTGTGGTAATGTAATTTTTACTGGATGGGTTACAAAAAGTGAATCTTTAGATTATATAAAAAAATCGACCGCGTTACTAATAGCTAGTGATGGAACTCAAGAAGGTTTTGGCTTAGTCTTAGCAGAAGCCATGGTGTTAAAAACTCCGATTATTTGTTCTAGTATACCCGTGTTCAAAGAAGTAGCCGGTACCACAGTTAGTTTTTTCCAAGTTGGAGATCATGAAGATTTACTATACAAAATAAACGACTTATTGAAAAACTACGATACATCTACGTATACTGCTGAATTGGCCTTTAAGCGCGTAACAGAACTTTTCAATAAAAATACTATGGTAAATAATTATCTGAAGTTATACTTGAAGGGTGCATAGGATGTTAAATAAATTTATTAAGCTTTTTAGCCGTTTTAATTTTTGCCATTTAATATTTTTCATTTTAAAAGGGCTATATGTCACTGTATTTAAAAAAATTAGATCTAAATATTATCAGTACAGCTATGGTTATGGAAAAAATTTCTCTCTCTCCCCTGGTGCAAGGCTTGCAGCACCTAAATCACTTAATATAGGTAATAATGTTAGTTTTGAAAATTATGCGAAAGCCTATTACGAAGATTTGGGGGTTTTAACCATCGGTAATAACAGTAGAATTGGACGATATTCCATACTTGATTTTACAGGTGGACTCACCATTGGCGCTAGAGTTGTTGTGTCAGAATCAGTTAAATGCTATACACATTCACACGGGCATAACCCTAATAACCCTCCTAAAGGCATTCACAAAATTATTGGTGATGATGTCTGGATTGGAAGTAATGCCATAATAACTGAGAATTGCACTGAGATTGGCTCTAATTCTATTGTAGCTGCCGGATCTGTTGTTACAAAAAATATTCCTAGTGGTTGTCTCTATGCAGGAAACCCAGCAAAATTTATTAAAACTATAAGGTGACTCTATGGCTAAGGTTAGAATTCTACATATACTTCATACAATTGAAAAGGGTGGTGGTGTACAAGAGCGTAGATGTTCTATAATCAATAGTACGAGCCATATTTACGACCATCATATAATTGTCCCTAAGTTGACACAGAATGATATAGAGCTTAAATCAAGTGTAAAGGTCGAAAGTTTGAACTTGAGGTTTAATAAAGAGTCTCTTTTGGTCTTTACCTTGTTTTATCCTCTGCTCAATTTTTTAAAAGCCAACAGAGCGTTCGATATAATTTTTATATCTCCAGTCACAATTGCTATCCCTTGTATCATACTAAAAATGTTAAGGCTTACTGAGGCCAAAATTATATCTAGCGTTCATAACGCTATGAATACCCAAGGTCTAAATATCACATCAATAAAAAATGTAATTTATCTTTCTATATTTAAATCTTTATCTAAAAATATTGAAAAGCTTGTTTTCGTATCTGAAGGCCTAAAAAAAGACCTTGAAAATAAGTTTTTAAAAGATACAAAAAAATCTTTACTAATATACAATCCTGTTGTAGATGAAGACTATTACAATGCTATGTCCCAAGAGTCTATAGGTACTGTTTTTAGCGAGAATAAATTCAGTTTTTTAACTATTGGTAGATTGCATCCACAAAAAAATTATCCCTTAATGATATCTGCGTTTAAAGCAATTGACAGTAGTGATATAGAGCTTGTTATTATAGGTGATGGCCCAGATGAACTAAAATTAAAATCTCTTGCTGGTGATGTATCCAATATAAAGTTTTTAGGCCATCAAGATAACCCATATAAATATTTAGCCATGTGTGACGCCTTTATATTAACGTCTCAGTGGGAAGGCTTTGGCAATGTCGTAGTCGAGGCTTTATATTTCGATAAAAAAGTAGTCGTCTCTGACTGTGATTACGGACCATCCGAAATAATTGAGCAAGGAAAATGGGGAGCAATATTCCCAAAAGACGATATTTCTAGTTTAATAGATGTAATAAAAGCTACTGTAAATACAGTTCAACCAGCTTTTACAAGAAGCCGAGCCCTTGTTTTTTCTAGCGATAATTCCATTAAATCTTATAAAGATATGTTCGATAGCCTTTTGCTGCAATAGTCTATTAAGTCCTAAAGGTGTATAATATGTATAGAGTTTCAACTGGAGCTAAGATATGTGGGGCATATGCCTTTTGTTCAGCCATATTAATCACACCACATTTGCCAGTGGTTGGTTATAAGTTAACTTTACCTGATTTTGTTTTTGTTATCTTAATTGCATATTTTGCATTGAGTGCGAGAAATAATGATTCGTCTGGCAAGATCAAGATTAATTCTGTAGCTACTTTTTTCTTTTTAGTTCTCCTATTGTTCGTAGTTTCATGCTATTTTTCCGTATTATTCAATGGAATAAGTTATGTCGGTCAAGATTACATTACTTATATGTCCATTGAATTTGTTAACTATATATATGGATTCATATTGTCTTTTATCACTTGCTTGTTGTTAAATAGTAAAGAAGATATTTATTGTGTGATAAAATGCTGGATCTTTGGCTCCATTGTATTAGGATTTGGAAGTTTTTTAGCATTCATGGGAGTCGGAGGGGATCTCTTTATAGATGATTTTTCAGGTAGAATCTCCTCTACGATGAGAGCTATCAATCAAGTCCCTAGTTTCGTGGCACCTGCATTAGCTTTTAGTTTAGCATTGTCATTTAATACTTTTAATGAAAAATTATTAAACATCAAATGGATAGTTTTAGGTTGCGTGTTCTCTATAATAGCGCTTTTAGCTACGGGTAGCCGTACTTCGCTAGGTATGGCCGTATTGGTTTTTTTATCATTACTTGTATATTCATATTTTTTCCCTAGCTCTAAGAAGAAGAATTTTTCAGTTTATCGATTTTTGTTGACTACAGGCTTCATATCTACTTTAGTTACTTACTTCATGGTTGGTTTTTTTTATATAAGTACATCACAGGATTTGCCGGCACTATTTAGACCGATACAACTAATGCTCACTTGGCAAACAGGAATCTTAGATGTAACGGACACTACACGTATCGAGCAAATTGAGGTAGGTTTAAAATCTATTAATGATTATCCTTTGTTTGGCATTGGCCCTGGAGCATTTATGCCAAGACATCATATGAATGAAATACACAATTCATTTTTAGGTGTTGCTGTTGGTCAAGGAATTCTTGGGATATCACTTCTTATTATACTTATAGGATTATTGATCGCTATAGTTTCTAAAGGTATACAAGTTACTAGTGATCTATCTATGAAAATTATTGGCTTCTCGTTGCTTGTTGCCTTTATTTCGCTTGTTGGTTACGCATTTTTTGTTTATGGAATGAGGCAAAGGAACTTTTGGCTAATTATAGGCTTAATCCTTGCCTATTATAAAGTTTCTATTTTAAATAAACATACTCTTAATAGCAGACTAACCCCATGATTAAAGTATCACATGTACAGTTGCTACCATTACTAAGTGGAGTTCAAAGAGTAACTCTTGATGAACTCGAAAGATTAAACGACGAGACTATAAAATATCTATTCTGTCAAGGTCGAGGCCCTTTGACACAAGGTGCGATAGAATCTGGTTCAAATGTAATTGTGGTGCCTGATCTAGTTCGTGAGATTCATCCTGCTCGAGACGTTCGAGCCTTTTGGTATCTTTGGAAATGTTTTCGGCGCGAAAAATTTGATGTTGTCCATACTCACTCAAGCAAGACTGGTGTGATTGGCCGGTTGGCTGCGAGGTGGGCTGGCGTACCTTGTATCGTTCATACTGTACATGGTTTTGCCTTCCCTGCTGCTAAGAGTCTTCTTCAAAAGAGAGTCTTTCATGCAATGGAATGGATAGGTGCACGGTGTTCTCATCGGGTCATCTGTCTACACGAAGATGATGCAAAAATTTGCCGAGATAGACTTGGACTTTCCAATAAGCGTATCGAGATCATGCCTAATGGAATAGACCTTCAAAAATTTTATCCGTTATCTCTTGAGGTTGATCGTGAAGCCTTGAGGGTGGGGGTAGGCTTCCCTGCTGATCGTAAACTCGTCATGATGGTAGGTCGATTATGGGAGCAGAAAAATCCAGAGTGTCTCGTTGAAGCTTACTGCCAACTCTGGGAGTCTGGCGATCCAGGGGCAGACCTAGTACTGGTGGGGGACGGTGCCTTGAAGGAGCCCTTGGAAGCCAGGGTCAAGCTTGCAGGTCTTGAATCACATGTCCATTTTCTGGGGTGGCGGACTGATACGCCTAGGTTGCTTCGTCTTTGCGATGTCTTTGTCTTGCCTTCTCGGTGGGAAGGAATGCCCTTGGCCATCCTTGAAGCGATGGGTTGCGGGCTGCCAGTTATCGTCTCAGACATCCCCGGAAATCGACATCTTGTCCACCATGAGAAGAATGGACTGCTGTTCCCCGTGGGAAACGCTGGATCTCTGGCCAGTGCGTTGGTAGAGCTACTTGAGAATGCTAGCTTACGTATTCGCTTGGGCGCCGCCGGCAGAGCCAAGGTAGAGGCTGAGCATGATATTCAACAGAGAGTACGAAACATGGAAGCTCTGTATCGTGACGTGTTAAGCGCTGGTGACTAGCCAGGATGTCTGATATCCGGCCTTGCTACCATGGCCGTTCATTTTCACTATGTTGGCTTTCTTCGCCACTTCATCATATTCACAGGATTCAGCAATGAAAATCGCCATCGCAGGCACAGGCTACGTCGGACTTTCCAACGCCATGCTGCTCGCACAGCATCATGAAGTGATCGCACTGGATATCGTGCCAGGGAAAGTGGAAGGGCTGAACCGTGGTGTCGCACCGATTGAAGACGCCGAGATTGACGAGTTTCTGGCACGTGGGGACCTGAATTTCCGCGCTACCCTCGACAAGGAAGAGGCCTATCGCGGTGCCGATTTCGTGATCATCGCGACGCCGACGGATTACGATACCACCACCAACTACTTCAATACTTCCAGTGTTGAAGCGGTGATTCAGGATGTGCGCGACATCAATCCTGAAGCGGTAATGGTGATCAAGTCCACTGTGCCAGTAGGCTATACGGTAGAGGCACGTGAGCGTTTCAATACCGAGAATCTGATCTTCTCGCCGGAGTTCCTGCGCGAAGGCAAGGCACTGTACGACAACCTGCATCCGTCTCGTATCATCGTCGGTGAGCGCTCCGAGCGTGCCGAGGTGTTCGCTGGTCTGCTCAAGGAATGCGCGATCAAGCAGGGTGTTGATGTGCTCTTCACTGACAGCACCGAGGCGGAAGCCATCAAGCTGTTTGCCAATACCTACCTGGCGATGCGCGTGGCCTACTTCAATGAGCTGGATACCTACGCCGAGTCACATGGCCTGGATGCCAAGCAGATCATCGAAGGTGTGGGGCTGGATCCGCGCATCGGGCAGCATTACCACAACCCGTCATTCGGGTATGGGGGCTACTGTCTGCCGAAGGATACCAAGCAGCTGTTGGCCAATTATCAGGAAGTGCCCAACAACATGATCCAGGCCATCGTCGATGCCAACACCACGCGCAAGGACTTCATCGCGGAGTCCGTGCTCAACCGCAACCCACAGGTGGTGGGGGTGTATCGCCTGGTGATGAAGTCCGGTTCTGACAACTTCCGCGCCAGTGCCATGCAGGGTGTGATGAAGCGCATCAAGGCCAAGGGCGTGGAAGTGGTGGTATACGAGCCGGTGCTGGAAGAAGACACCTTCTTCGGTTCACGCGTCATGCGTGATCTCGAGGCGTTCAAGCAGGAAGCGGATGTCATCCTGAGCAATCGTATGGCAGAAGAGCTTACTGATGTGGTCGATAAGGTTTATACCAGAGATCTATTTGGTAGCGATTAATATATTTTTTCTTATTTATAAAGGCGGATTTTGCATTGCTTTTTACGAAAAGTCATTTTGGCTGTTGTGACTCATGTGCATTCAGTATAGGTACGGTATGGTAGGACGCTACAAAATCTCTGATAGCCAATGGCAGTTTATCGAAGATCTAGTGTCACCGGCTCAAACAATGAGAAGGCTCAGGAAAGGTGACAGACAGATGCTGAATGGTATCTTTTGCGGCCTTTTCCCTGACGCTAAATGGCGCGACCTTACCGAACGTTAAGGCCCGTGGAGTACTGTCTACGCCAAGTTCCGATAATGGTGTAATAACGGCCCCTTTGAGGCTGTATTTATATTGTCGCGTTTTCGGCTTCGCAAAGTTTGTCTGGTGGATCTCGAGACCTGGATGATCGACTCAACGTCCGTTCGAGTAACATGAGCCTCCGTTGGTGAAGGCAAAAAGGGGTATCTGAAGAACCTTTAGAACACCGTTGGACCGGAGTCATGGCGGTAGCAAGATCAATATCCATTTGAGCTGTAGTCGGCTTTTCTGGCCCGTCGCCTTCACACTTTTGTTCCTGGATTCATAGAATAACCGCAGCACTTTGGACCGTAAGGTAGAGGCAGGAGGGCCAGCGCCGGTACTCTTCTCGGCTCACCGACCAAAGTGAAGCAGAGCATGGAACACCGACAGCTGACCCAGACCCAACGATACCAGATCCACGCCCGCTATGACTTGGGCATGAGCCAGCGCCAGATCGGCAGGGAGCTGAACCTCCACAGCAGCACGATCAGCCGTGAAATTCGCCGTAACGCTACCGCTGATGGCTATGATCCCGAGCAGGCTCAGACACTCAATGATCATCGGCGCCGCACTGCCACCAAGTGGACAAAGCGCCTTCCAGGCATGATGGCCGCCGTTGCCGGTCGACTACGTGAGGAGTGGAGCCCACAACAAATCAGTGGCTTCATGGCGCCCTTGGCCGGCGTTAGTGTCAGTCATCAATGGATCTACTCCTTGATCTGGGACGACAAGGCACGGGGTGGTGACCTTTGGCGGCATCTCCGTCAGCCCAAACGCCGCAATAAGTACCGCACGCACGCCAAGAGCGCCGGGTTGGGCAAGATTCCCAACCGAGTCGGTATCGAGCACCGCTCAGATGAGATTGATGACCGGCGCTTCTTCGGCCACTGGGTGGGCGACACCGTGATACAGGGCCACAAGCAATCAGGCCTGGTCACGCTGGTCGAGCGTCGCAGTGGCTATTTACTGGCGGCACGACTGCTCAGGGTCTCGGCCGAGTTGACGCAAGCAGCCATGATCCGCTTGTTGAAGCCGCGTCGGGGAGCGGTCCAGACGATCACGCTGGACAATGGCTCGGAATTCGCCGGCCACGAAGCGGTGGCCAAGGCCGTGACGGCGGCGATGTACTTCTGCGATCCCTACTGCTCTGGACAGCGTGGGACCAACGAGAATACGAATGGCCTGATACGGCAGTACTTCCCCAAAGGAACGGATTTCCGCCTGGTCAGCAATGCAGAGCTACGCAAGGTGGTCGAAAAGTTGAATGACCGTCCTCGAAAGCGACTCGGCTACCGGACACCGGCGCAGGTGTTTCTAGGGGAATACTCAGGAGGCCTGGATACCGCAGGTGCTGCGCTTATTGCTTGAATTCAGGGTTTAAGCACTTATCGTAATTACTGTTAATATAATTTTAGGATTTAGTGATGGAATATAGAAAAGAAATTGATGGGCTAAGGGCTGTGGCCGTTTTACCCGTAATTTTATTTCATGCTGGTTTTTCGTTATTTTCTGGAGGCTATATCGGCGTTGATGTTTTCTTTGTTATTAGTGGTTATTTGATTACATCAATTTTGATCAAAGATTTTGACCAAGGTTCATTTTCTATTCTAAAATTTTATGAGCGCCGCGCAAGACGTATTTTACCTGCTTTATTCTTTGTCATGATTTGCTGCATCCCTTTCGCGTATGCATGGATGCTGCCTCAGCAATATAAAGATTTTTCACAAGCACTAGTGGCTGTATCTTTTTTTGGGTCTAATTTTCTTTTTTGGAAGAAGACGGATTACTTTTCTCCGAACGCTGAAGAAAATCCATTGCTACATACTTGGAGCCTTGCTGTTGAAGAACAATTTTACGTTTTCTTTCCTCTTATAATTTTATTATTATGGAGATACGGTAAAAAACCATTGTTCTACACTGTGTTTTTGCTTTCTGTTTTTAGTTTTATACTATCAGAATGGAGTTGGAGAAACTTACCGGTTCAAAACTTTTATCTATTGCCATCAAGAGCATGGGAATTAGGAGCTGGTGCATTATGTGCGCTCATTCTTACTCAAAGTAAAATAAATAGTAACTCTTACTTGTCACTGCTAGGCCTGATTATGGTTGTGTCTTCAATATTTATATATTCAGAGGCTACTCCATTTCCATCCGCCTACACTCTAGTACCAGTGATTGGTACAACTCTAATTATATTGTTTTCAGGTAACTATAATCTTAGCTATAAAATTCTCGCGAATAAGCTTTTTGTTGGTATAGGTACTATAAGCTTTAGTATATATCTCTGGCATCAGCCTCTATTCGCTTTTGCTAAAATTAGGTCCCCTTTTGAGCCTTCCTTAAATTTAATGCTCATTTTATCTTTTGCTTCTATTCTATTGGCTGTTTTTTCATGGAAGTATATAGAGCAGCCTTTTAGAAATAAAAGAATTTCTTTGTCAAGAAGTAGTATTTTTGTATACTCAGTCTCAGGTACCATTTTTTTTATAACATTAGGTCTCTATGGACATATAAATGTTGGGTTGCCAAATAGAACGGCGCCTTCTGGATCTACGTTTGCCGAGCTTAAAGTAGATGAACAGTTACAGGTAAATAACGGATTAAGCCCTGCATGCGAAGGTGAATTTACTACTACGGCAGCATGTAGGACTGGAGATGAGCCAGTGATTATGGTCTGGGGGGATAGTTTTGCGATGCACCTAGTACCCGCCATTTTATCGAGTCAAAGTCTGAAGGATAAAAAAATTATACAGTTCACTAAGTCAAGTTGTTCGCCAATAGTCAACCTCGCCCTTACAAATCATATGTACGCTAAATCTTGGTCTAGTGAATGTATCGAGTTTAACCGCTCTGTAATTGAATGGATGTCTAAAAATGATAGCGTAAAATATGTTGTAATGTCTTCTCCATTAGGTATTTATAATAGTGATACTTATGATGAGTTTGGTCAATTACATCGTCCTTCAAAAACCCTTGTTCTAAAAAAATTGAACCAAACAGCTAGGTATATTAGATCTTTCGGTAAAGAACCAGTTTTTATTTCTCCTCCTCCTAGAACTGGGGAAGATCTTTCAAGTTGTGCTATTTATAACTCGGTGTTTACACGGGACAACCATATAGATTGTTCCTTCTCATTAAATAATGTTTCTTCCACACATATGGATGTAATTAGCCTGCTTCAAGATGATCGCCTGAGTATTCCAGTAGTAATGTTAGAAGATTATATTTGTTCTGATGAGATTTGTAATAGTTCGGTCCATGGAAGTAGCATCTTTAGAGATGCCGGGCATCTTTCTCATCATGGATCAAGTTACTTGGGTAAAAAAGCAGATTTAGTTCGTGTGGTAACAGAGAAAGCTTGGACAGAGTCTATATCTTCTTCTAATGCTTCTTTTTAGCGTGTTATCCAATTTGGACTGAGTATGTGCCCGTTTTAAAATCAACTCAGTGTAGCAGTTACTGATTATGTATTATTTCAAGGGATACGCGCCTCACCTTCCTCGGCTCATGCAACATGTGCGATGCCCGAGGCGTTCAAGCAGGAGGCGGGCGTCATCCTGAGCAATCGCATGGCCGAAGAGCTCGCTGATGTGGTCGACAAGGTCTACACCCGCGATCTGTTCGGCAACGATTGATCCAGAGCCCTAGTTCTTGATCAAGACTCAAACGCCGCATCCTCGTGATGCGGCGTTTTCGTATGAGCACACAGGGAACGGGATAGAGGGAGCAGGTGATGACTTTCATGCTGCGTGCCTGATGCCAAGGAGGAGGGCAGTTGTGTCAGGCTATCCCGCTCATCAAGCTCACGATGGCGCTTTGCCGAAGTCGGCCGAGTTGCCCGTATCACCGTTAACATCGTCATCATTGGATCAGGAAGGCCAGGTATGTCGTCATTCGCTTCTGCTGCGCGCTCGGATTCATCCGGTGTTTGTCCATATTTTTCCCCTATGATCTCGCGCGCCGTTTCCTGCAGTGTCTTTCTGTTTGGCTTGCTCAGCCTGGTGATGCCTGCTGGCTATAGCCTGGGGCCGGCGTTGCTGGTGTTGATCAGTGGCTATTGCCTGCTGCGCGAGCCGCGCAGGCTGTTGAGGGCCGCCCACAAGGAAGACCTGGCAGTGATCGGCGTGGTGGCAGGCCTCGCTGCCTTGTTGCTGGTAAGTATCCTGCTGCAGGGGGATGCGTGGCAGACGACTGACGTGCCGATTCGTCTGTTGTTGGCTGTGCTAGTGCTGTTGCTGGTGTTGTCGTGCCCCCCCTCGCTCGGGGCCATGTGGGGCGGGTTGATCCTCGGTAGTGTGCTGACCGGCAGTTGGGCGATGTGGCAGAAGCTGGTGTGGGGTGTGCATCGTGCGGGTGGCTTCACCAATACCATTAACTTTGGCGATATCTGCATGTTGATGGGGCTGATGTGTCTGGCAGGCCTTGGCTGGGCGATGAGTCAGGCGGGAGCTCGGCGGCGCTATTGGTTGCTGGCGCTGCTGATCGGCGGTGCGTTCGGTATCATCGGCTCCTTGATGTCGGGGACGCGCGGCGGTTGGATCGGCTTCCCGTTTGCCGCATGGGTGCTGTATCGCAGTTATGGTGAGGTGATCTCGCAGCGTGTGCTGCGGCTGGGCGTCTTCATGTGTGCCGGGGTGATCGCTCTGATGGTGATGACGCCGGCGACCGGTATCCAGCAACGTGTCGAAGCCGGTGTCTCGGATGTCACGAAGTACGTGGAGGATCGCAATGCCGGCACCTCCGCGGGGGCACGACTCGAGATGTGGCGGGGGGCTCTGCTGATGATCGCCGAGCAGCCGTGGCTGGGCAGAGGCGAGACAGGTTACGCCGAGGCGCGTGATGCGATGATCGAGCGGGGCGAGCTGAGTCGCCATGTTCAACCTTACGAGCATCCCCACAACGAGTTTCTCGATGCCTGGGTCAAGCGTGGAGTAATGGGCTTGCTGGCGTTGCTGGCCCTCTACCTGGTGCCGCTGCGACTCTTCTACCGTCGCCTGGACAGCGACGACCTGACATTGCGCTCACTGGCTGTCGCCGGCGTGTTGCTGCCGCTGACCTTCCTCGACTTCGGGATGACCTGGGTGATGTTCTCCCAGGCCAGCGGCGTGATGGTCTATGCCTTCTGGCTGGCGATCGTGTGGGGCACGCTGCGCGCCCACGAGCGTTGCCTTGAGATGCAATAGGCAAGGCCGCGCTGAGCGACAGCCTCCCCACCCATTGCCGACGATCTGTACGGACCTGGTTGCACCGCTGGCCTGCGCCCATGATCTCAAGGGGGCCCCTGGCCGTGTCGCCACTTTGACCTTGGCTGGCGAGAGGGCTACAGTACGCGCAAATTTGAGCAATCGCTCACTAATATTGACGTGCGGTGAGGAAGGTTGTTTCACCGCTCAGGAGAATGGATATGCAAGACAAGCTCAAGATCGACATCGTCTCCGACGTGGTGTGCCCGTGGTGCATCATCGGCTACAAGCGCCTCGAAAGCGCCATTCAGTCACTGGGCCTGGAAGACAGGGTCGAGATCGAATGGCAGCCCTTCGAGCTGAACCCGGACATGCCGGCGCATGGCGAGAACCTGCGCGCACACTCTGAACGCAAGTACGGCACCACGCCCAAGGGCAGTGTCGAGGCGCGTCAGAACCTCGCCAACCTGGCGGCTGAGGAAGGGCTGGTCTTCAACTACTTCGACGACATGCGCATGGTCAATACCTTCGAGCTGCACGTACTGCTCGAGTACGCCGCCGAGCAAGGCATGCAGCATGACCTGATGATGCAGTTCTTCGCGGACTTCTTCACGCTGCAGAAGGACATGTCGGACCGCGCCGTGATGGCGGACTCGCTGGCTGCGGTCGGGCTGGACGCCACGGAAGGACTCGCGCAGCTCGATGACGCCGAGGCACGTGAGCAGGTGGTGCAACATGAGAACCACTGGAAGCAGATGGGGATTTCCAGCGTGCCAACCTTCGTCTTCAACCGCCGCAGTGCCCTGAGCGGTGCTCAGCCCAAGGAAGTGTTCGAGCAGGTGCTGAGCGAGCTGATGGCAGAGCAGTCTTGAGCCACTGACATCTGGCGCCGGCACTTATTCCTGTCGTGACAAAAACGCGGCCCCGCTGAAAAGCAGGGCCGCGTTTTTCGTTGTGGGGTGTGTCAGCCGTCAAGGCGTTGAGAAATCTCGGTCAGACTGGGCTCACAGCTCTGGTCAAAGACCCGCCTTGATATTGCTCAGCTGCTGCATGAGCGTGTCGAGGACGGCGTCGACTTGCGCTTCGGTGTGCTCGCAGGAGAGGAAGAAGCGCAGTCGCGCGCTCTTCTCCGGCACGGCGGGGTGCAGGATGGGCTGGACGTTGAAGCCTGCCTCGAACAGCTGGTTGGAGAGGCGTGCGGCTACCAGTGAGCTGCCCAGAATCACCGGCACGACGGCAACGCCCAGGCTGTCGCCGACATCGAGCCCCAGTGCGCGGGCGCGCTTGAGGAAGTAGCCGGAGACGGCGTGCAAACGCGCGATACGCTGTCTGGCATCGTCGCCTTGGAGCAGTTCGAGAATCTTCAGCGATGGTGCTGCGACCTGGGCCGGCATGCCCACCGAGTAGAGGAAGCCCGGCGCGAAGTAGCGCAGCATGCTGACCAGCTCCTTGCAGCCGGCGATGTAGCCGCCGCAGCCGGACAGCGTCTTGCTCATCGTGCCCATCCAGATATCGACGTCACGCGCAGCGATGTCGAAGTGCTCCCTCAGGCCGAGCCCGCGCTCGCCGAGTACGCCGAAGGAGTGGGCTTCGTCGACCATCAGCCAGCAGCGGTACTTCTGCTTGAGGGCGATCAGGCGCGGCAGGTCCGGCACGTCGCCGTCCATGCTGTAGAGGCCTTCGGTGACGATCAGCACGCGCTCGAACTTGCCGCGCTGACTGCTGAGCAGCGCTTCCAGCGCGTCCGGGTCATTGTGTGCGAAGGGCATGCGGCGGGCGCCGGATAGCTGGGCGCCGACCAGCGAGCTGTTGTGGATCCACTCGTCATGCAGGATCAGGTCCTTCGGGCCGAGCAGATAACCCAGTGTGGAGACATTGGTGGCGTGGCCGCTGACGAAGACCACCGCATCCTCGACGTCGTAGGTGCGCGCGACGGCGGCTTCCAGCTGCTGATGGATCGGGCGCTCGCCGGAGACCGCGCGAGAGGCCGACACCGAGGTGCCATAGTGCGCGGCAGCCTCAGCCGCGGCCTTGACCACTTCCGGATGGCGCGAGTAGTCGAGGTAGTTGTAGCTGGCGAAGTTGACCAGCTCACGCCCCTCGATACGCGTCGTGGCGCCGGCACAGCCTTCATGCACGCGGAAGAAGGGCTCCGGCACGCCAAAGGCGGCGCCGGCCTGCTGCATCATGCTGAGTTGCTGATAGCCGGGTTGGCGATCGAAGCGCACGAAGTCATCACTGATCTGAAGCGGTTCAGCGCTCTTGTGGGCGAAGATATCCTCATCATTCGACTGCGTATTGGCCGGGCGAGTGCGGCGCGCACGCGCCTTGTCGAGCAGTTGCTGCTTCATGTCACTGGCGGATGAACCGGGGGAATTGCGGGTTGCCAAGAGTCGAGTTCCTTACACATGTGATGCTGACCCAAAAACGGGCGCAAGAGCCTTGGCTCTCCGCCCGTCGGGGATCTTCAAGCTGATCGTGTGCGCTGACGAGGCATGGGCCTTGGCGAGAGCGGGGATTGCTGTCAGGGCCCGATCTGGCGATGTCCGTCTGCCTGGTGCCGTCGCGCGAATGGGTCGACGTTACGCCAAGATGGCGCATGGCACCAGCCCACACCTGCCATCCGGCATCAAGGCGTGGGCTGGGCGCCGGAGCTGGTGGCTACTTGCTGACCATCTCTCCGCGCTCTGTCAGCGTGGCCGTCTCGCCGCCATGCTGCTTCACCAGCTGCGCCATGGCCTGATCTTCGGCGCTGCTTTCGGCTTCTTCGCCGTCAGCATTGCCCATCTTGTGCATCAGGCGCTCCGCCAGTCGCCACAGGGTGGCAGCTTCACTGATCATCATCACCGGAATGCTGATGCCCAGGCGTGCCTCGACCGCTGTCATCAGCTCGACTCCCATCAGCGAGTCGAAGCCCATGTCGTAGACGCTCTTGTTGACGTCGATGGCGCTGGCGTCGATCAACAGAATCTTGCTCAGCTCACCCTTGAGAATCTCGACGATGGCGGTCTGCAGCGCTTCGCCGCTCAATCCCGCCAGTGCCGCGGCGATATCATCCTGCTGCGCCTGGCTGTTGTTATCCTCACCGGCGTGGCGGGCGATTTCCTCGAAGCGGGGCGTGCCGGCGGTCGCTCTAGGGGGCACGCCTGATGATTATCTATCTCAATCGGCTAGGCCAGTGGGGCAATCGCAAGTGAATCTGCGTCACATAAGGCTTCAGGGCATCTATTTGCGACCGCGGACCAGCCTGCCGGTCAAGAAGGGCAGCCCTTACCGTCTGGGTGGCCTGATGGTCAGCCGAACAAATCAAGTTTTGGAGACTGACATTCCCTATATTTTTGGAGCGCGGATTGGTGTATCTAGTGGCAGTGGTAGACTGGCCGAGCCATTCAGCGCTGCTATGTGCTGGATAACGACTTATATTGATGCCTTGCAATACGCGTTGGCACCTGAGGAGTACCGGAGATTTTCAATACGGAGCGTCGTCGCGGAGCGCCTCGGTGCAGCTAAATGTATGAGCACATCTACTTGAAGGCCCGCAAGGACGAAGCTCTGCAGAAACTGGAGCAAGGGCGTTGTTTCACTTGGTTCAACAACAGGACAGGCCTCATCAGGGGCGATGAGACACCCGTAGAGCTGTATTTCTCTCAATCAATGAGCAAGGCGGTACGAGGTTGATGATGATCCGATCCGAGCTTGGATGGCCTGTCAGTAGGGCCAAAGAATTGGTCCATTTCAAATATCCCTGCTTTATGCTCTGTGATGCCAAAATGATCTCGATTTCAAACAGGTATGACCAATGAAGCGGAAACCCGCCGTAACCTCTCGTGAGGTAGCCGAGCTGGCCGGCGTGTCCCAATCGGCCGTCAGTCGCTGCTTTTCGCCCAAGGCGAGCATCTCAGAGCGAACACGCCGCAAGGTGCTGGCCGCAGCCAAAGAGTTGGGCTACCGGCCTAACAGCATCGCCCGGTCGCTAATTACCCGCTCGTCGCGAACTATTGCGCTGGTGTTGTCGAAACTCGACAACATGTTCTATCCCCTGGCGGTGGAGAAAGCTTCTCTGCGCTTCCAGACTGAGGGCTATCACCTGCTGCTATTCGTGGTCCCTGAGAACGGTGACTTTTCCGATGTGCTGGACCAGATCCTCCAGAGTCAGGTCGACGGCATCCTGATGATGTCCGCTTTGCTGACATCATCACTAGCACGTGAGTGCGTGGACGTCGGCGTGCCGGTGGTTCTGCTGAACCGAAGCGTGGAGTTTGAGGGAGTCAGTCAGGTATATAGTGATAATTATCATGGTGGGTTCTGGGCTGGCAGCTATCTGGCCACAGGTGGCCATGAGCGGATTGCTTTTTTATCGGGACTTGCATCTTCCTCCACCAGTCAGCGTCGCTATCAGGGGTTTGTCGATGGTCTGGCATCCCATGGTCTGGAATGCCAGTCCGTGGTGTACGGCAATTATGACTTCGAACAGGCCCGCCAGGCGACTCGCTCTTTGTTCTCCTTGGCTTCTCGGCCTGATGCCATTTTTGCCGCCAGTGACCATATGGCGGTGGCAGTGCTCGAGACGTTGCGACATGAATTGAATTTGCAGGTACCCGAAGACGTGTCGGTCATCGGGTTCGATGATACGCCGGTAGCAGATTGGCCTAGCTATCGACTCACCACGGTACGACAGCCCATCGACCAGATGGTTGAAGAGGCGGCGACGCTACTGCTCAAACAGATTGGGGAGGAGGGCGCGGTTGCTGAGTGCCGAGTGCTGCCGGTAACGCCGATTCTGCGCTCTACGGCGCGAGCGCCCCTAATGGCGAAAGCGCCCACCTGAGCCTCACTTTGCAAGCACTGAGTCTTGGGGGGCTGTGTTCCTGCCATAATTGACATGTTTTTCATGCTGACCTTGGCTGATTCGGTTAGGCGTTGCAAGCGTATGCAATCTGTGCCATTTTTTTAGGGTCCACACCCTTCCAACAATCAAAGTGGAACCCGCGATGGAAAATTTTGGCACTCTCAACTGGGCGATCCTGATCTCCTATCTCCTGATCAACCTGCTGATGGGCTCGGTCCTCAGTAGGAAGGTACAAAGCGCTGAAGACTATTATTTGGGGAATCGAACCACACCTTGGTGGGCTATCGGACTCTCGGTCATGGCGACCTATGTCAGTGCGATGTCTTTTCTCGGCGGTCCTGCCTGGTCCTATGGCAGTGGCATGGGCGTCATGATGATCCAAATCAACTACCCGTTAGTGGTCTTCCTGGTGATCACGCTATTCCTGCCGTTTTTCTACAATAGCGGGGTAGTGTCGATCTACGATTATCAGGAACGCCGCTTTGGCAAGAAGGCACGCGCTGTGATGTCGATCATCTTCATGATGACCCAGACCCTGTCTTCCGCGGCGGTGCTCTATGCTACGGCGCTGGTGCTAAGCTTCATTACCCAAGTGGACGTGACATACGCGATATTGGCGATCTCGCTGATTGCGCTGGTGTATACCATGATGGGGGGGATCACAGCGGTAATCTGGACAGACGTACTGCAGGCAGCGGTGCTGCTAGTAGGCGCCGTCATCATCTTTTACGCCCTGATCGACCGGATGCCCGACTCGCTAGGTGTATCTCTCGAAGCCCTGCAGGCCGAGGGAAAGATGAACATCATGGATTGGTCCTTCGATCTTGGCGTGTCGGCCACGGTATGGTCAGGGGTTATTGCCATGACGCTCTACCATGTGACCGTCTACGGCGCCAACCAGATGGTCGTGCAGCGGGCGCTGGCCGCCAAGAACATCGGCGATGCCAAGAAGTCGTTCATGTTCATGGGCTTCGCAGCATTCTTCATCTACTTCCTGTTCCTGCTCATGGGGGTGCTGTTTTATCACTACTACCAGGGCCGAGAATTCGAAAACGGCAATACTATCGTGCTGGAGTTCGCAGCGGAATATGGCATGCCGGGATTATTGGGGATTGTCGCCGCGGCGGTGGTGGCTGCCTCAATGTCGAGCCTGGATTCGGCGCTGAACTCACTAGCGACTGTCACCACCGTCGACTTCTACGAGAAGTACTTCAAGAAGGGCGCCTCATCGCAGCACTACCTCAAGGCTTCGCGCCTGTTCACCGTTATCTGGGCGGTGCTCATAGTGGCCCCGGCGATTCTATTTGCCGAGAACGAAGGTTCGGTTCTCGAGCTGCTGACCAAGGCGGGATCCTACTTTGTCGGCGCCCAGCTTAGCATGTACGGACTCGGTTTCTTCTCCAAGCATACCACCGAGCGAGGCTTGCTGGTCGGTGTTGCAGCAGGCTTTGTCGCAGTATGGCTAGTGGCCACACTAACCGGGATCAGCTGGCCCTGGTTCTGTGCGATCGGCGCGGGGGTCAATATTCTGGTATCCATAGTCGCCAGCCTGCTGATTGACGGCCGCCAGACGGAGTACTCGACGTACACGGTCAAGGGGCAGAAAGCTATGTTCCGTGAGCAGGGCCTGCCGACCGAAGAGGATGGCTGGTCGCTCCTACCGGGCAAGGTCGACAACATCAGCTGGCTCCTTGTGGTCTTTTTCGTGATTACGATGCTGGCGCTCTATCTCTTAACAGTGGGCATCTAAGTGTCCCTTGGCCCTGCTCCTCAAGGGTAGGGTCTTTTTAGATATCTTTTTGCATTCGTATGCATAAAATGCCAGTTTGAGGTGTCTTACAGGCGCGTTGCCTGACCTCATGTGGCGCGCACAACAATATCAACAACATCCAATAAGGACTCGTCATGATTCGTCATTTCAAAACTGGTGCCCCCGCCGATACTCGAGCTGAAGCCGACCGCAAGGTTCGTGAAGTGGTGGAAAATACCCTGGCTGATATTGAGGCAAGGGGAGATGCCGCCGTTCTTGACCTTTCAAAGCGCTTTGATAACTGGTCGCCAGCTAGCTTCTTTTTGACTCAGGAGCAGATCGACGACGCGATTAGTGAGTTATCCCCTCAGGCCCTCGAGGATATCCGCTTTGCACAGGCCCAGGTGCGTCGGTTTGCCGAAGCTCAGTTGGCATCCATGCAACCCGTCGAGATTGAAAACAGTCCCGGTGTGATCCTTGGGCACAAGCACGTGCCGATCGAATCAGTAGGCTGCTATATACCCGGCGGCGGTTATCCGATGGTGGCATCGGCCCACATGAGCGTACTCACTGCCAAGGTGGCTGGCGTAAAGCGTGTGGTCGCTACGGCACCGCCCTACAAGGGCAAGCCACATCCGGCGATTGTTGCCGCCATGCATCTGGCGGGGGCCGATGAGATCCTGGTGCTGGGCGGTGTTCAAGCCGTGGGCAGCATGGCCATCGGCACCGAGACCATCGCGCCGGTAGATATGCTGGTTGGGCCAGGTAATGCCTTCGTGGCCGAGGCCAAGCGTCAGCTATTTGGGCGGGTTGGTATCGATCTCTTCGCTGGGCCGACCGAGACCCTGGTGATTGCCGATGACAGCGTCGATGGCCTGCTGTGTGCTACTGACCTGCTGGGGCAGGCCGAGCATGGCACCAACTCCCCCTGTGCACTGCTGACCACATCCGAGGCGCTGGCCCGGGAGACCGAGAAGGCCATTGCCGTGCTGCTCGACAAGCTGCCTACCGCCGAAGCCGCTCGACAGTCCTGGGAAAACTTTGGCGAGATTATCGTCTGTGACACACATGACGAAATGCTGGCGGTGGCCAACGACATGGCTTACGAACACGTACAGGTCATGACCGAAAACTCTGACTGGTACCTGGAGCACATGGTCAATTACGGCGCACTCTTCTTGGGCCCGCGTACCAATGTCGCCTATGGGGACAAAGTTATCGGCACTAATCATACATTGCCCACCAAGAAAGCTGCGCGCTACACCGGCGGTCTCTGGGTCGGCAAGTTCCTCAAGACTTGCACTTATCAGAAGGTACTGACCGATGAGGCCTCGGCTCACATCGGTGGCTATTGCTCGCGGTTGTGCGCCTTGGAAGGGTTTGCCGGTCATGGTGAGCAGGCCAATGAGCGCGTACGTCGTTACGGCAAGCGCGATGTGCCTTACGCCGGACAGGTGGACGCATGAGCGACATGATGGCGTTGCCTAAAACGCCGAACCTTAGCCTCGTTGGGCGCACTGCGCTGGTCACCGGTGCCAGCAAGGGGCTGGGGCTGGCAGCGGCCTGCGCTCTGGCGCAAGCCGGTGCCCGGGTCATTTTGGTGGCCCGTTCTCCAACGGCACTTGAGGATACGGTGGCGGCTTTGACCGCTGCCGGCCACTCAGCCGAGCTATTGACCCTGGACGTGACCGATACCGCCGCGGTGCGCGAGGCGCTGACTGGGCGGCGTATCGACATCTTGGTCAACAATGCCGGCACCAATCGACCCAAGCCCGTCGGCGAGATCAGCGAGGCGGATTACGCCGCGGTTATGGATATCAACGTGCGCTCCGTCTACTTCCTGGCACAGACGGTCATTCCGTCGATGCCGGCAGGTGGCTCGATCATCAACATGTCGTCCCAGATGGGGCATGTGGGGGCGGCTAACCGTAGCCTCTATTGTGCCTCCAAGTCTGCCGTAGAGGGCATGACTCGGGCGATGGCTGTCGAGCTCGGTCCACTCGGGATTCGCGTGAACAGTATTTGTCCGACTTTCATTGAGACCCCAATGACGAAACCGTTCTTCGAGCAGCCAGGCTTCCTCGAGTCGGTTCTGGCCAAGATTCCTCTAGGGCGGTTGGGCCAGATTGAGGACGTAATGGGGCCCGTGGCCTTTCTCGCCTCTGACGCCGCGGCTCTCGTGACCGGTAGCGCCCTGATGGTCGACGGCGGTTGGACTGCCCAATAATCTCCATAGGAGAAAGCATATGAGCCTAAATGGATTTGACGAACGTTTCACGAATCTTCGTGATTACATCCTCACGATCACTGAATGGATCTGGGAAGGACGCGGTATCGACCTGATCCGCGACTATTATGACGAGGATTGCCCTGTGAAGACGCCGGCGGGCGCCTTCAGCGGAGTCGAGGGCGTGATCCGTGGCACCCTGGAAACCCTGCAGGAATTCCCTGACCGCACCCTTCTTGGTGAAGACGTCATCGACAGCGAGGACGCCCCGGGCACATATTACTCTTCGCATCGTATCTTCTCGTACATGACCCACCAAGGGCAGGGTGTATTCGGAGCGCCCACCGGGGTAAGGGCCGGGGTCATGACTATAGCGGACTGTCTGTGTCGTGAAGACCGAATCGTCGACGAATGGCTGGTGCGCGACCAGGCGGGCTTGGCGCTGCAGCTGGGACATTCACCGGAGGCCATGGGGCGTGCCTTGGCCGAGAAAGCCACGATGCCTGCAGCTGAGGAGCTGGTACAGCGCTGGCGCGGTCCAGAGGGTGATCTGGACATCGACGCCTTGGGCCCGGTAGCCCAACGCTACCGCGATCTCTGGCAGCAGGGACGCTTGGAGCAATTGCGCAGCGGTTACGATCGGGCCATCGATGCCAAGGTGCCCGGTGCTCGCACCTTGCGTGGTCATGACGACTTAGAGCGTTTCTGGTTCGGCTACAAGGCCGCCTTCCCTGCCGGGACCTTCCGGGTTCACCACTGGATCGACTGCGAGGATGCCGCTACTCCGCGCCGCATTGCGTTGCGCTGGTCCCTTGAGACCACCCACCAAGGGGGCGGTGTCTTCGGTCCAGCCAGTGGCGCGTCGGTCGTGCTGCTTGGCATTACTCATGCCGAATTGCGTGGCGATATCGTGGTACGGGAATGGCATCAGCTCGACGAGATCGCCATCCATGCACAGATCGCTCAGCATCGTCAGCAGGGGGCCTCATGACCTGGAGTATGGATGTCCTGGCTACACGGCGTGTGCGATACGCTGATCTGGTGCCTTGCCGTAATGCGTTCGTCGACACCCGCTCACCTGGGTCGGACCGCAAGGAAAACTTCACCATCATCGGGCCCGGCGTGTCGGAGAGCGCGGGTCAGCACGTGCATATCGCTGAGACGCATGGTTTCAATGTGGGGGGGGCGCGTCAGCCTTATGGCTGTCTTAACTCCCAACACTCCCACGAAGGAGCCGAGGTGTTCGTGGTGCATACCGGCCGCTGGCGCTTGTTTTTCGGCCCCGAGCGTGAAGATGGTTGTCTCGATATTGGCCCCGGCGATGTAGCGAGTGTGCCGATCCACATGTTCCGTGGGTTCGAGAAACTCGATGCCGGCACCGGTTTTCTTTGGGTGGTGCTGGGCGGAGATGATCCCGGTCGGGTGCGTTGGGCGCCCAAGGTCTTTGACCTCGCGCGAGAACACGGGCTGATATTGCTCAAAGGGGGGCGTTTGGTGGATCTGGCCGCGGGTGAGACGCTGCCCGATGACGCAGAGCTGGAAAAAGCCCCCGAAGCGGACGAGATTGCGCAGTTGGTCACCCCGTCTTCGGATCGCCTGGCTCAGTGCCTAGTTCGACACCAAGACCTGAGGCCCAGTGCCTCTTCGCCGTTGGCCAGGGAGGGCATTGAGGAGTGTTCGGTGATTGCCCCGGCTGCTGGCGCCGACGGCATCGGGCCGGGCCCGATAACTGGCTGGTGGCCGCACGGTTTTCAGCTGAGGGTCTTGCGTCTAGCCGAAGGGGCGTCGACCCCACGCTATTACTGTGAGGAACCCGAAGTGCTGTTTGTGCAATCTGGCCGAGCGCGGATTGTTGGGGAAGCCGGTGAACTTGACTTGGTCGCGGGAGATACCTTCACGTCTCCTCAGGGGTGGGAGCATTTTATCATCTCCGACGCCGATACCGAGCTAGTGGTGGTGCGTGGCGGCGATGCGCCGGCGGGCCCATGCCTTACCGCTTAGGCAGGAGGGGGGCTATGCGCAATAAACCACCTCTTGTGCTGCTCCCCGGCACGCTCTGTGATGAGCGTCTCTGGATGCCCCAGATTGAGGCCCTGATCGGTCGCGCGGATATCCTTGTACCCCGCATCGATAGTCGTGATGACTTGGAGGGTCTGGCACGTGACATCCTGAAGCGAATCCCTTGGCCCAGCTTCAATCTAGCGGGGTTATCCATGGGCGGGATCCTGGCGCTCTCTCTCCAGCGCCAGGCGCCGCAGCGGATCGAACGGCTAGCGCTGCTCAACACGAACCCGTTCGCTGAGACCCCGGAACGACAGGCGCAGCGGCGCAGTGATATCGAGCAGGCCGAGACGATGGGCATCGCCCGCTATGCTCGTGAGGTCTTGGCGCCGCTGTATCCCGCAGATGGCACTTTGGGCGATACAGGCCATGCCGATCTGGTCGTTGCCATGGCCGAGCGGGCCGGGCTCGAGGCCTTCCGGCGCCAGGCCTTGGCCTTGCGAGATAGACCCGATGGCAGCGCTGGGCTCTCCGCCATCTCTCAGCCGACTCTGGTGCTGTGCGGTGACGGTGATCGCCTGTGCCCCCCGGCGCGACATACCTACCTGGCCGAGCACATTCCTCATTCTGACCTGATGATCCTAGAGGGCGTCGGCCACCTGAGTACCCTGCAAGCGCCAGAAACTGTCAGTCAGGCCCTAGGGCACTGGCTGACGCGCGAACTTCCCCCCAAACAATGGAGAAACTCATGACACTGAGCCCGTCACTACTTGAGATGCTGCGCCGCTTTGATACCCCCACCGTGGCCAACGCCTTGGACCTCGTACGCGGCACACGCAGTGCCGAGGGCTTTACTCGTCGGTCTTTCGTCGCCGCTGATCCGCAGGCAGGGCCTCTGGTCGGCTATGCCCGCTGTGCCAAGATCCGTGCCCTCACGCCGCCGGAAGAGGACGCGGCCACAATTCGGGAGCGTCGCCTCGCTTACTACCGTTACGTCGCTGACAGCCCCGGCGATAGCCTGATGGTGATCGAGGACGAGGATGGTGAGGATGCCGTGGGCGCCTACTGGGGTGAGGTCAATACCTGCCTGCATAAGCGCCTCGGGGTCAGCGGCGTGCTGACCAACGGTGTGATTCGCGACCTTGATGATCTGGAGCCTGATTTCATTGTGCTGGGTGGCCGCGTCGGCCCTTCCCATGCCTATGTGCGGGTCACGGCCGTGGATGAGCCGGTAGAGGTGTTTGGCATGCGCGTGGTGCCTGGGGATCTGGTGCATGCCGACCGGCACGGCGCGTTGCGTCTGTCGCCGGAGGAGGCGCAAGCCCTGCCTGAGGCGATCGACCGCATCGTCGGCGCCGAGAGCGATCTGCTGGCACGCGCCCGGGCGCCAGGCTTCGATTTCGACAAGCTGCTCGAGGCCTGGGAGGCCTTCGAGAAGCGCCGTGTGTAAGGCTCGCGGGTTCTCATATTCATTTCGATTAACCACCGGGCACACGAGCTTACCAGCCGTATTCAGGAGAGCAGCATGTCTTCGCACCAAGTCAACAAGGCTCTGATTCTCGACTTCTATCGCGAGCTTGAGAACGCGACGCCCGAGAATGTCGAACTCATTCTCGCCTCATACATGAGTGATGAGTGCCATTGGCGTGGCGTGTATCCCTTCGGCGAGCAGTTTGGGGCAGAGCGTATCGCCGAAGCATTCTGGCGTCCTTTCTTGTCTGCTTGGGCATCGGTACAGCGCCGTCAAGATATCTTCTTTGCAGGCACCAATGGCAGTGATGACAGCCATTGGGTGGTTAGCATGGGTCACCTGGCGGGATTACGTGATCGCGCTTGGCTGGGAATTCCGCCGACGGGGAAACTGGGCTTTCTTCGCTATGCCGATTTTCATTGTATAGAGAACGGGCGAATCACCCGTACCGGTTTCTTCTGCGACCTGATTGGCGTGATGCAACAGGCTGGGTTGAATCCACTTCCCTCGCAGACCGGGGCTTCTATCCTGACGCCGGGGCCGCGAACTCATGACGGCCTGCTTTATGACAAGCAGGCGCCGGCAGAAGGCGAGAAGACTTTGTCACTGGTCAATCGGATGGTCGATGACCTGACCTTCCTCAACCAGAGCGGTAACGACAGCTGTCCGCCCGAGCTGTTGGCTCAGACCTGGCATGAGGACATGGTCTGGTACGGGCCTGCCGGCATCGGGGCAACCTGTACTATCCCGCGTTACCAAGAGCAGCACCAGTCCCCCTTCCGAAAGGGTTTGAAGGGTAAGGTTTTCAATGGGCATATCACCCGTTTTGCCGAGGGGAACTATGCCGGCTTCTTCGGCTGGCCAAATTTGACGAACACACCAACTGGTGGCTTCCTCGGCTTGCCCGGTGGCGAGGTGGCTGCGGACATGCGGGTTGTTGATATATATCGTCGAGAGGGTGACAAGCTGGCCGAAAATTGGGTATTGATCGATCTTCCCTACTGGCTCAAGCAGCAGGGACTCGACATCTTGGAGCGTACTGCCGGTCTGGTAGACAGGGATCGATCGTAGGTCACAATCCAAAGGCCAAGAGCTCTTCGTCATTCTCTTTCACGATGTAGTGCTCTTGGTCCACATGGCAGTGTGCTGAGCCTTCTTCGAGGAGATGGCTTTCATTCTCGCCCGCGTCCAACCGAGCTTGGCCGCGGCTAATAGCATAAATTCTCGAGCCCCCTCGAAATGCGCCGGAATGCGGAGGCAGGCGCGATCTGCATCGTAAAACTTAAATTGTTTATCGAGGTATAAGGGGTAAGAAGAGACGGTGTGATAATGGCTCTCGCAATCACCTAGGAACAGGTGGTTGGCGTCATTGCCACGCATCATCTCAATACTGGAAATGGTCTATGGCTGGTCGACCAGATCGCCAATGCTCAGACGGAATGCCTTGGCGATGTGCAGGGTCACTGCCAAGGTGGGGCTAGCGCGGCCGTGCTCGATTTGACTGAGTATCGAGCGGCTGACGACACTGGCTGAGGCGAGCTGAACCAGCGTCAGGTCGCACTTCTTGAGTTGGTGGGTGTCATGGTCACCAAAGGGCGCTTTTTCCAATAAAAGGAAAACATTGGTCATTATCGGTTAGGCAACGAGCGGCGTACATGAGTGCGGTAATGTTGAGGGCTTTGGCCGGTCAGTGCCTTGAAACGTTTACTGAAATGATAGGCATCGCAGAAGCCGAGTCGCTCGGCGATATCGGCGATACTCGCATCGCCATGCACAAGCATTGACATGGCCTGGCGCAAGCGCCGTTGATCGATATATTGCTTGGGGCTCATGCCGAGTGCGGACTTAAACAGTTCGCCGAAGCGGTTCCGCGACAGTGAGCAGTGCTCTGCCAATTCTGCCACGCTCGGAAGTGGCGCAGGGCGTTGCTCGATCAATTGCAGGGCCACCTGAAGGCGGGCGAGGGTCGCCAGGCGGTGTTCGGGTTCCGGCTGCCGGCGTGAGGCCGCCAGAATCTCAGCCAAGAAGCGGTAGGCGTCGGCATGGCGGGTCGCTAGGGCTTCCAGGCTGATGTTGTCCTGCCGGGCCAATGTGGCCGTCAAGGCACTGGTTGCTAGAGCAGCATTTTTGGCGGCCTCCCCGGCGATCACTCTTGGGACGCGATAGCCCGAAAACACATCCATGTCGTGATACAGGCTGAAGTGGATGTGCAGTCCATTGGCCATGGTTCCCGGAGCAAATGTCAGGGCATGGCGGGCACCTGCAGACACCATTAGCACCTCCCCTGGCTTCGCCGTCACTTGGCATCTATTCCCCTCTATTGTTCCTTCTATATTTATTTTTGGCTCTTCCTGATCGTCGTATGTACAAGTGTACGCACCTTCCACGACATGCAGTACAACCCAGTAGGGCATGACCCGCCAGCCGGTCTCGACACAGTGACTACTGCGGTGAGCAGACCATTCGACGCGATACTCCAATGGTATCTCATGAGATAGAGGTGCTGTCGTCATGCGAGTGAGAAAGATTGCTGTGAGGGCAAGAGGCGCTCCATACATGCTTGGCCGGCTGTGTGATCTGCTTCAGTGCAAATATACATGAAGGTCGAGGTGTCTGACCATGTGCCGTCGGCCGTCGCCTCCCTAGACTGAGTAGACACCTTAATTACCATCCAGCCAGGAGTTAGCACTATGTCAGGTGCCCGTCCGATTCAAGCCGCTCTCACCCAGAACAATGATCTCTCGAAGACCGAGGAAACCCTGTCCAGCATTGATGCCATGGTCGATGGCCTCAATGATCACGATATCGAGGGGATGGGGAGGTTTTTCTCTGAGTCATTCCGTTGGATGGGCAATGCCGGTTGCGGCATGAAACAAGGGCTTGCCGAATTCCAGTCTAACTGGCAGCGACCATTTCAGGAGGCGTTTTCGGAAAAGGTCTGCATCGACGAGGCTCGTCTGACGCAAGGGGAGTGGTGTGCAGCCTTTGGGCGACAAGAGGCTGTGCATTCGGGAACCTTCATGGGTATCCCCGCGACCGGCAAGCGGGTCGTGATCCGCTACATGGATTTCTGGAAGGTCGTTGACGGCAAGATCGTTGATAACTGGGTCATGGTCGACTTTCCTTCTGTGATGCAGCAGCTCGGCGTCGATCCCTTCGATGGGCATGGCTGGGAACATCGGGACAGCATGCCGGCGCCGCTTCGCTACACCGAATAACAGTAGAGCAAGACATTGCCTCCGATGCATGATCATTCTATATACTGAGACTGACTAACATGTACTCGATTTCCCAACAGAAGGGCGTAATCGGCCGGCTGCACGATACGCTTTACAATATTGATGTGTCTGAATTGCAAGAGCGCCTGTCCGAACTATTTGCGCCGGACTGTGATATTCACTTGGCCCATCCCCTAGGCCAGATGCAAGGCCCCCAAGCATTATATGAGAATGCCTACGCGCCTCTATTGACCGCCATCCCTGATCTAGAACGACGAGACTACATCATGATTGGAGGGGAAGACGGTCAGCCTTGGGTAGGCTGCGCGGGCTTCTATACTGGCGTCTTCGAGCGTCCTTGGTTGGATATCCCGCCGACCCAGCATATCGTTACCATGCGCTATGCAGAATTCTTTAGGGTTGAGGGGGGGCGCATCGTCGAAATGCGTGCTCTATGGGATATCCCCGAAATAATGATGCAGGCTAATGCTTGGCCGATGGGGCCGAGCTTGGGGCGTGAATTGTTGGTCCCAGGGCCGGCGACCCAAGATGGCCGAGTCACAGCTGTTCAGGATAAGTCGCGAAGCTCGCAGAGTCTTGCGTTGGTAAGCGACATGCTTGAAGGGCTGGGTAAGTATGCCGAGGGGGGTGTTGAAGCCATGGAATTGGAGCGTTTCTGGCATCCCAAGATGGTATGGTATGGGCCGGCCGGTATAGGCTCCAGTCGTCGAGTCTCCGGTTTCCGCCATTGGCATCAGAAACCTTTCCTCGGAGGAATGCCGAATCGTCGCTCAATGAAGCAGGACATCATGTTCGCTGAGGGCGATTATGTCGGGTTGTTCGGCTGGCCTGCCCTCGAGGCTACAATCAGCCAAGATGGCTGGTTGGGCATTGCCCCCTCAGGCCAGCACGTCACCATTCGTAGCCTCGACTTTTGGCGCTGTGAAGGTGACCGTATTCGTGAGAACTGGGTGTTGGTCGATCTAATGGACATCTATCACCAAGTTGGCGTGGATGTGTTGGCCCGCATGCGGGAGTTGACACCTGATCGCCAAGCTCAGCCCCCAAAGTTATAAATAAGTGGTTATTCTTTACCCCCTTCCTCCCGCTCTGCGGACGGTGAGGGAGGGGGTGGGGCTGTTCGTGGTTATTTAGTGACGTCTGTCAGTTGCTCACCTTTCTCATATTGGTCAGATCTAATTTTTATCATATGCAAATGAGGGCGGTCTCAATGACCAAGCGCAACACCTGACCATCCGGTATGGTGTTGTCATGACCTCTCGTTCTTGCCATCTCACTGCTGTAGATCGAGCCGCTATCATGATGATGCGCGCCCTGCACTCGATCCGGACCATGCCACTCACTTGGGGTGGGCACCAAGTACTGTTTCGCGGGCAGTTGCTCGCCACACCATCAATCACGTCATTGGCTACGATGTCAGCTTGGCTGGCTAATGGGCTCGCTTGACGCGTCATCAATCTCGTCGTCGCCTCAAGCTGCATCCTGACGGGCCGCTTTACGAGGTGGTGGACTACCTGCTGCGCAAGTCACCGGAACAGATAGCCCGCACACTGAAGTGTATGACTCCCAACGATCCACGTCGCCAAGCCTCTTATGAGACCATCTATAACGCGCTCTATGTAACGCCCCTCGGCAGCCTCGAGAAGGGGCTCATCGCCAATCTACGACAGTGTATCGGCAAACGCTGGCTACGCAGTCGCGGCACAGATCGACGCAACCAGATTCCCCTTCTGCTCAGCATCCATATGCGGCCGCCTGAAATCGAAGACTGGCTGATGCCAAGCCCATTGGGAAAGCTATCTCATCAGGGTGCTAACAACAGCTCTGCCGTCGGTACTCTGGTGGAGCGTACTACGCGCATGGTAATTCGGGCGAAAGTAGATTAAACCACTGCCACGGTGGCGGCCGTCGGCTTCAGCGACAAGCTCAACGAGGCGCCGCGAGTCATACGTCTCTCTAGGTCTATAACTAAGGAAAAGTGATGGTGAAGCATGCGAGATCACGTAGAAGGCCGATACAGCGATCTACTTTTCTGGCCCGCACAGCCCATGACCTTGGGGCTCTAGCCTAAGTAAAGTTAGCCAGTTCGCGCCAAGATTCAGTAGATAATGTGGCGTTTTGCGCTCATTCGATAGCAAATTACATACTGCCTGAGCAGTAATCCAAGTAACTGACAGAAAAAAGGCGAGAGTAGTAGCGTTACCAGCTCTCGCCTATCACTTGGTGTGTTGATACTTATTTACTCAAGGCAGCAGTGTCTTCCCCTTGAGCGATAAAGTTGCCGCCATGCTGCTTCACCAGCTGCGCCATGGCCTGGTCTTCGGCGCTACTTTCGGCTTCTTCGCCGTCGGCATTACCCATCTTGTGCATCAGGCGCTCCGCCAGTCGCCACAGGGTGGCAGCTTCACTGATCATCATCACCGGAATGCTGATGCCCAGGCGCGCCTCGACCGCTGCCATCAGCTCGACTCCCATCAGCGAGTCGAAGCCCATGTCGTAGACGCTCTTGTTGACGTCGATGGCGCTGGCGTCGATCAACAGAATCTTGCTCAGCTCACCCTTGAGAATCTCGACGATGGCGGTCTGCAGCGCTTCGCCGCTCAATCCCGCCAGTGCCGCGGCGATATCATCCTGCTGCGCCTGGCTGTTGTCATCCTCACCGGCGCGGCGGGCGATTTCCTCGAAGCGCGGCGTGGCGGCGGTCGGCAGGAAGCGTGCAAGCGCGCCCCAGTCCAGTTCCAGCACGCCCAATGAGCGTCCCGGCAAGTCGAGTGCCTGGGCCTGCTGATCCGCGCGGATCATCTCGCCGAGACAGGCCAGCGCGTGGTCTGCCATCAGCGCATCACCGCCGAGGCGATTCTTGAGCGCTTCGCGGGTCTTTTCGTTGCGAGCCAGGAAGCCGGCATCCTCGATCGCACCCCAGCGTGCGCAGGTGGCGGGCAGGCCACGCGCACGACGGTGGGCGGCGAGGCCCTCCAGCCAGTGGTTGGCCGCCACGTAGACGCTCTGTCCCGGGTTGCCGAACAGGGTGGTGGCCGAGGAGTAGAGCACGAAGAAGTCCAGCGCATGCTCGGCACTCAGGCGATCCAGCAGGCGCGCACCTTCCAGTTTCGGCGTCATCACGCGCTGGATGCGCTCGGCATCGAGATGGCGAATCAGCGCATCATCGATCACCGCGGCGGCATGGATGATGCCCTTGAGCGGTGCGATGCCGTTGGCGTCAGCAGACTTGCCGAAGCGTGCGAACACCTTTGATAACGCGGCCTCATCGGCGACATCACAGGCCAGCGCATGCACGTTCACGCCCCGGGCCTCGAGACGCGCGACACCTTGCTGTGCTTCTTCACTGGCCGCGCCGGAGCGCCCGAGCAGTACCAGCTCACGCGCGCCCATCGCGGCCAGCCATTCGGCGCTGCGCAGGCCAAAGCCGCCCAGACCGCCGGTGACCAGATAGCTGGCCGCCGGGTCGATCGTCAGTGTCTTTTGATTGGCCGCTAATGCGTCTGAACGAGGGGGCACTGCACTAGCTGTCTGCTCAGCGGCGTGTTCGGCGACGCGCTGAGTGACGACGACCTTGCCGATCTGGCGGGCCTGCTGCATGTAGCGGAAGGCCTCGACCACCTGGCTGGCATCGAAGGTGGTGTAGGGCAGCGGTGCCAGGGTGCCGTCCTCGAACAGCGCCATCATCTCGCGGAACAGGCGCGTGGTCAGGCCCGGGCATTCCTTCATCAGCTGATCGGAATCGATGCCGAAGTAGCTCAAGTTGTTGCGGAACGGACGCAGCCCCATCGGGGTGTTCTCGTAGAAGTCGCGCTTGCCCAGCTCACAGAAGCGCCCGAACGGCTTGAGCACGCGCAGGTTCTGGGCGATGGCTTCACCGGCCAGCGAGTTGAGCACCACATCGACACCACGCGCATCGACGGATGGGTCACGCTGCTGACGTGCGGCGAGATCGGCCAGGATATCCTCGGCGAAGCCATGGCTGCGCGAGTCATAGACGTTGGTGATGCCCATCAGCGCAAGGAAGTCGCGCTTGGCCGGCGAGCCGACGGTGGCGAACACCTCGGCGCCCAGCCATTCGGCGATCTGCAATGCCGCGATGCCCACGCCGCCGGCGGCGCCGTGAATCAGTACCTTCTCGCCTTCTTCCAACCGCGCCAGATGCTTGAGCGCGTAGTAGACGGTGAAGAAGGTGGTCGGGATGGTCGCCGCGGCTTCCAGGCTGACGCCGTGGGGCACATGAGCCAGCGCCGTGTCGGCAATCACCAGACGATCGGAGAAGCTGGCCGGGCCGAAGCCGACCACGCGCTCACCGACCTTGAATTCGGCATTGGTACCGGCCTGAGTGACGATGCCCGAGAACTCGAGTCCCAGGCTCGGGCCGGAGAAGCCGTGTTCGATGGCCTCATCCGACAGCAGGCCGAGGGTGTACATGACATCGCGGAAGTTGAGGCCGGTCGCCTCGACACGCACTTCGACTTCGCCGGCTGCCACGGCGGGCAGAATGCGTGGCTGCCATTCCAGATTGCGCAATTGGCCGGGCTGGCTGAAGCCGAGGCTGACGCCGTGGCGCTGAGCGCCTGGGGCTTTAGAGGCTGATGTCTGCGAGCCTGAGATCTGCAAGCGGGTACTCTCGCCACCAGCGGCCTGCTGAGGCGCCGCCACCTGACGCAGGCGTGTCGCGAAGCGCGCGCCAGTGGCATTCAGCACCACTTCCTGCTCGTGATCCGGCGCTTCGAGTTCCTGTACCAGCGCGCCCATCAAGGCCGGCATGCTGACGGCGTCGTGCTCCAGCGTCGGCGTATCCAGCAGGCGAATGGCCAGCGACTGGCTCTCGTTGGCCAGACTGCGCGCAAAGCCCCAGCTGGCGGCATCCGCCGGCGGGGTCGCTGCGGGGGCGCCATCTGTCTGCCACAGCGTCGCAACGTCATGTGTGAGCACCCACAGGGTCGGGGCCACGCGGCTGTCGTCCTGCTCCTGGGCGCTGTCAAAGGCCTGGGCGACTTGCGTCAGCAGTTGTTGGCGTGCGCACTGGAGAGCATTGGTGTGATCCGCACCATTCTGCTCAGCTGTCGCCGCAGCACTGGGCAGCGCGATCAGGTGATCAACGTCGCCAAGCTGCTCGATCAGTGCGGAGACGTCCGCGGGCAGGCTGGCTGACAGGCGCTGATGGCTGACCTGATGACCACGCGCGGCGAGTGAGTCGCTCAAGCGCGTCAGCAGTGCCTGATCCGCCGGTGCCTGCGGGCTATCCAGCAGCGCGATGGAGAGCGTGGCGGCTTGGCTTTCTACAGCTTTGCTTTCTGCGGCTAAGCTTGCCACTGCTTCGCTTTCCACTGATCCACTTGCCGCCGACTGGTCTTCAGCGGTTTTCGCAAGAGCCGCAAGCGGTGCCTGAGCGGCAAGCGTCGCGGACAGCCACCAGGCGCCTGATGTTTCAGTACCCAAGTGATCGCTGGCCAGGCTATCGCTGGCAGGCGCTGGTGACTCGATGTCGAGGCCCAGCTGGGTCAAGAGACGCTGCCATTGCGCTATGCCCGGATGACTGCGCAGCTGCTCACCATCATCGAGGGCCAGAATCGGCCCGGCCCAGGCCGCCGGCTCACAGCCACACAGCAGCAGCTGCGCGCCTGGGGCCAGACGGGCGATCAGTGCTGTCAGCAGCTCGCGCGCCTGTGACGGTGCCTCGAAGTCCAGATGCACGATGGCGAGCTGCGTCCTGTGAGTCGTGGCGGTGTCCTGGAAGGCCTCGCCCGCGATCACGTCGATCAGCGGCAAGTCATCCTGCAGGCGACTGGCTTCACTGAGGGCGCCGGCACTGGCGGCCACGAAGCGGTAATCCAGCGCTGCGTAGCGACCATTGCGTGCGTCCGCCTCGCGCAGTGTCGCGAGACGCTGGCCCAACCAGGGGCCGCCGGCCCCCAGCTCCAGTACATCGAGACGCTGTCCCGCAGGCAGGGCGGCAAGTGCGCTGCTGATGCGTTGATCGAGCTGTGCGCTCAACCACTGCCAGCCAGCATTGCCGACCGCCGTCTTGAGCAGCGTCGGGATCAGCGGCTGGCGCAGATGCTCCAGTGCGGCACTGGCGTCCGTCGAGAGCAGCGCCTCGCGATCTGCCACCGCTTCATCAGCGGTGCCGTCCAGCTGAGTCCCTTCTGACTGAGCGCCGTCCAACGGGATGCCGTCCAACGGCATGCCGCGATTGAGCCATTCATCCAGATGCAGGTGCAGGCGACCGGCGGCATGCGTCAGCGGGAACTGGCCCGGGTAGTCGCGTACCAGCAGCTGCCAGATGTCATTGGCGGCGGGCAGATCCAGCGAGTTGATCTGCCAGTCGCCGTTGTCGAGTGCTTCCGTCAGGCCTTGTGATTCGGCCCAGTCGAGCAGGGCACGGCTGAACAGCGGACAGCGTCGCTGCCAGCGCGACAGTGCCTCGTGATCCAGATGGGCCAGCTCCGGGTCGCCCGGCGCTGCGTGACGCAGCAGAGTCTCGTGGACGCTGGCGAGCATCAGGCTGTCGAGTAGCGGCTCCAGCTCATCGCGGAAGCACTGGCTGTCGGCCAGCAGTGCCTGTGCGCTGGCGGCCGCGTCGCTCTCAGCAATGTTCTCACCAACATTCGCATCTCCACCCTCACCACCTTCACCACTATCGGCAGCCTCTGATGCCTGCATGGCGTCATTCACCAGGCCTGCGAGATCCAATGCCGGCGCGGACGGCTGAGTGAGCGGGTGCGGTGCGGCAGTCAGTTCGATATCCAGGTAATCCAGATGCGCCGTGCCATCACGTCCCAGGCGTACGGCGCGGAAGCGGGCCTCTTCGGCAACTGCCACGGCGCGGCCTTCGGCGTCGAACAGCTCGAAATCGGCACACAGGGAGTGCGGGCCACGCGAGCGCAGCACGACACGTGCCGTGACGATCTGCGAGGCGCGTACTTGCTCACGCACCTGCAGGCGTCCGACGCGCACCGGCACGAAGGCCATGCCATTGCTGGCCGCCATCTGGCCCTTGAGTACGCCCAGCAGCGGAATGAAGAGCTGGAAGGCGCTGTCGAGCACGCCGGGGTGCAGGTGGAAGTCGGCATCCTGGCTGGCCATTTCCTCGGTCAGCGAGAAACGGGCGAGTACCTGAGGACGCGCAGTGCCCGGTGCGTGATGGTCGGCGCCCGCGTCGACCCAGATCTGCTCGGCGGCGCGGAAGTGCGGGCCGTAATGCAGGCCGAGTTGCGCGGCAGCCGCCACGTGCTCATCGCGGCCGAAATCGGCGGCGCGAGTGGGCATGATCGGGGCGGCTCGCTCCAGCAGGCGTCCACGCGTGGCGGTGAAGGCGCGCGCCACGGCGTGCAGATTCCACTTGTCGGCATCTTCCGCGCGTGTCTCACGACTCTCCAGACGCATGGCGCCATTGGCGCTGTCCAGCGACAGGCGGGTCAGACGCAGCGTGCTGTCATCGAGCAGCAGCGGGGCGCGAATCTCGAAGTCTTCCAGGTCCAGCACGTCGGGCTGGCTGTCCGCATCGGCGCTGGCGGCCTGCCATTCGTGGGCGGCGGCCAGGCACTGCTCCAGATAGCCGGCCCCCGGGAAGACGGCACTCTCGCCGACCTGGTGATCGGCCAGCCACGCGACCTTCTGGGTGTCGAGCTGGGCTTCCCAGGTCAGGCGTTGCTGGGCGAGACGATAGCCGAGCAGCGGATGTACGTAATGACGATCCAGCAGACGCTGGCTTTCGCTGGTGGTCTGGAGCCAGCACGGAATACGTTGCCACGGGTAGCTTGGCAGCTCGATGAACTGACCGGCGACCGGGAACAGGCCGGTGATGTCGACGGCGCCGGAGAGCAGCACGCGACCGCGCAGATGCTCCAGGGCATCTAGCCCGGCATGGCGACGGTCGAGACTGGCGAGCACCTGGCCGGCGGGCGCCTCGTCACTGCGCGCCTTGAGGATGTCGTTCAGGTAGCTGCGCAGGATCGGGTGCGCGCCGATCTCGACCAGCAGGCGATGGCGGCCGAGGGCAGCGTTCTCTTCCGCCTCGGAATGCCAGTTGACCAGCGACGTGACGGCGGCCTCGAACATGACCGGCTGACGGATGTTCTCCCACCAGTAGCGTGCGTCCAGCTGCTCGCCGGCAATGACGCTGCCGGTGACGGTGGAGATGAACGGGGTATGGGTGGCGCGAGGTGTCAGGCCGTCGAGGGATTCGAGAAGGCCTGACTTGATCGGGTCCATCGCCGGGCTGTGGAAGGCGTAATCCAGCCCCAGTACCCGTGCGAAGGTGCCCTGGGCGGAGAGCTCCTTGCTCAGCGCTTCCAGCAGCTCACGCTCGCCGGCCAGGGTGGTGCCGCGCGGCCCATTGATGCCGGCCAGTGACAGCGACGCCCATTGCGGTTGCTCCAGCCATTCGCGCATCTCGCACTCGCCGAGGCCGACGGCCATCATCGCGCCGGTGCCACGGGTGCGCCCCTGGTGGTAGCTGCGCTGGAAGATGACGCGGGTGGCCTGTTCGAGCGTCAGCGCGCCACTGGCCCAGGCGGCAGCGACTTCGCCGACGCTGTGGCCAGTGACGGCAGCAGGGCGGATACCGCGCTCGATCAGCCACTCGGTGACCGCGACCTGCAGCGCGAACAGCGTCGGCTGGGCGATCTCGGTGGCGTCCAGGCGGTTCTCGCCTTTCTCGCTCAGGCTGCCGTCCAGCTCCTTGAGCAGCTCGAAGCCATTGAAGTCGCGGAAGGCGACATCGAGGCGTTCAAGACAGGCGCGCACGCTGGCGGATTCTTCCAGCAGGGCACGGCCCATGCCGGCCCACTGGCAGCCATTGCCGGAATACACGAACACCGGGCCGCGCTCCTGCTGCACGCTGCTGACGACTTTTGCGCCATGGCGCGGCGATGCACCATTGTCGCTGGCGCTCGGCAATGCCGGCAGACGGTCTGCCAGGGTAATGCGCGGATGGTCACCGAGATCCCCTTCGCTGCCGAGGGTGTCGAGGTCCTCGAGCAGGGTGGTGAAGGTATCCGCGCTGAGCAGGGCACCATGCACATGGTGCTCGCGGCGGGCGGCCAGCTGCCAGGCGAGATCGTAGAGGCTGGGCGCCATGTCGTGGGCGGCGAGCTCACGCAGGTGCTCTGCCAGCTCCAGCGCGGATTGCTTGAGCGCCTGCGGGGAACGGGCGCTCAGGCGCAGCGGCGGCGTCTGTTCACCTTCACTGCTCGGTTGCGCTACCGGCTGTTCGGGGGCGCTTTCCAGCAGCACGTGGGCATTGGCACCGCCGAAGCCGAAGGAGTTGACGCCGACGACCAGGCGACCGTCCGCCTTGAGCTTGCGCGGCTGGGTGACGATATCCAGATTCCACTCGTCGGTACGAATCTTCGGATTCAGACGCTGGATCTTGATCGTCGCTGGCACTTCACGGTGCGCGATCACGCCGAGTGCCTTGGCCAGGCCTGCCACGCCAGAGGCGGTTTCCAGGTGGCCCATGTTGCTCTTGATCGAGCCGATCGGCAGCGGGCTGGAGCGCTTCTGGCCGATGGCGGCGCCGATGGCGCGGGTTTCCAGCGGGTCACCGACCGCGGTGCCGGTGCCGTGGGCCTCGAGGTAGTCGATCTCGTCCGGGCTGATGCCTGCCTGCTCGCAGGCCTGTTCCATCAACTGGATCTGCGCCGCCGGGTTGGGCACGGTCAGGCCGGACTTGTAGCCGTCGGTATTGACCACGGAAGAGGCCACCACGGCGAGGATACGATCGCCATCGGCGATGGCCTGATCGAGATCCTTGAGCAGGAAGACACCGCCGCCCTCGGAGCGCGCATAGCCGTCGCCAGCCTCATCGAATACCTGACAGCGGCCGGTCTTCGACAGCATCGTGGCCTTGGAGAAGATCAGGAAGCCGTACGGATGCAGGTGCAGGCTGATGCCGCCGGTCAGCGCCATGTCGGTCTCGCCGCTTCTGATCGACTGGCAGGCCTGATGGAAGGCGACCATTGAAGAAGAGCAGGCGGTATCCAGTGACAGGCTCGGGCCGTGCAGGTCGAAGGCATACGACAGGCGGTTGGAGGCCACGCTGGAGGTATTGCCGGTCGCGGTATTCGGGCCGATGGCGCTGAGGTCATCCGCCATGCGATAGGAATAATCCAGGCTGGCGATGCCCATGAAGACGCCACAGCGTGAGCCGCGCATCTTCTCGGCGGGGATGCCGGCGTGCTCGATGGCTTCCCAGCTCATCTCCAGCAGCATGCGCTGTTGGGGGTCCATGCTGGCGGCTTCGCGCGGGCTGATGCCGAAGAAGGCCGGGTCAAAGCCGGTGATGTCGCCCAGTGAACCTGCGGCGAAGCTGTAGCTCATGCCCGGGGCTTTCTTGTCCGGGTGCGAGAGAGACTCCTTGCTCCAGCGGTCGTCGGCGACTTCGGTCACCATGTCCTTGCCGGCCAGGAGGTCGTCCCACAGGGTGGCCTGAGTGGTGCCGGGGAAACGGCTGGCTGCGCCGATGATGGCAACGCGTCGGGTCATGACAAGCTCCTGAACTTCTGAGTCACGGCACTGTGGCGAGCATGTTTCGCGGTCGCCTTCAGCAGCGCACTTCCTAATGTATCGATATTGATGACGCGCGGGTCGCCCTTGCGGCATTGCTCGTCAGTCTTGAAGGGCCCTTCACAATCGAGGGCCCACTCCATCAGCTCCGGGTCCTTGTCGCGCACGGCCGCCATGGTCTGGCGGGCGGTGTCGTCGGACTCCGGCAGGGCGCTGGACCAGATGAAGCTGTCGGTCACGCCATTGGGCTCGCCCAGGGTCGCATAGACCTCGGGCATGATCGGCACATGGTCTCCATAGAAACACAGCAGCCCGCCGCGCGGCAGTCGCGCCAGCGCGGTGGTGAGCTGATCGATCATCGCGTCGGCATTCACCAGATGACGCAGATAGATGCCCAGTTCCTGACAGTTCTCCGGCAGGTTTCCGTCATACCATTCCGGCAGACGTGCGCTGTCGAAGGTTTCCAGATGCAGCGGGCCGTGATTCTCCATGGTGATCACCTGGATGAACAACGGCGTGTCGCCGGCTTCCAGCAGGCAGTCTTCCACCTTGGCGGCCACGGCGGCATCGCTGATGTACTGGCCGCTCCTGTCGGCATCGCTGAAGTGGGCGATGTCGAGGAATTCATCGAAACCGAGCTGTTTCAGCACCTGATTGCGCAGATAGAAGGTGCCGGGATAGGGATGGATGCACAGCGTGCGATAGCCCATTGCCTTGTAGCTGGCGGCCAGATTGGGCACGGCGCGACGCGCCAGCTGATGGTAGGGATTGAACTGGTGCACGCCGAGCTCCTCGGCGGTCAGCCCCGTCAGGAAGGCGGTCTCGGTGCGCACGGTATTGGCGCCCCATGCCGGCACGGCCAGACGGCCACACGGCAGCCCCTGGGCCAGGGCGGTGAAGTGGCAGCGATCCAGGTTCGGCAGCAGATCGTCACGTACCCGGGGATAGACGCGGCGGGCATCGAAGAAGGATTCGCTCTGCACGCTGACCACATGGGGCAGTGCCTTGGTGGCATCCTCATCATCGAGTTCGCGCAAGGTGGCGTCGAGTTCGCGCTGTGCCTCCTCCAACGGATTGCGCAGCGGCGTCAGCGGGCGACGCGCCAGCCGCGCATAGGCCAGCAGATAGGGCACCATGCCCAGCTCGCTCAGGTCGAACTCGGGGACCAGCATCACCTTGCTGGCCAGACGGTTGCCCAGGGCGTAGACCAGGAGGCTCGCGCCGAGCAGTACGCTGATCAACGGCACCAGCCATAGAGCGGCGTTGCCTGAGTAGGCGACGGAGAAGCCCAGCGCGGGCTCGAGCCAGAGTCCCAGACCGATCGCCAGCGCCCCGGCCGTGGTCGCGGCGATGGTCAGCCCGATACCGAAGAAGGGGATGTACAGGCGCGGGTGCTTGATGGCGTCGGTGAAGTACTCGAAGTCCTGGCTGAGGAAGGGTTCGCGCAGCGACACGTACTTGGTGTGGCTGACCTGAAGCACCACCAGCCACAGCGCATTGACGACGATCAGCGAGAACCAGGGGCGCTGGGTGATCAAGGTGCACAGTGACCAGCTGGCGCACCAGTAGCCGACATGTGCCAGCCTGGCGCTGACGGGGCGACGCCAGAATGCGGCTGGCGGTGTTGTCATCTGTTTCAGCAGCAGATGCTCAAGCCCCAGCGTCAACCCGAGGCCGACCAGCAGTGGCCCGGCCATGAAAGACACAAACGCAATGACAAACTCCATGTAATGCCGACCTCGTTAGCCTCTGCCGTCGCAGGGCTGTGTAGTGTCCGGTCGAGTACTCGACCCTGATCAAGATCCATGGCGACGAGGGGAGTGACAAGTCGGCCCCTCGCCGCAGTATTTTCAGGCGCTCTGGTGTCCAGATCCTGATCGTTCCAGCGTGTCCAACTGCCGCTATGGCGTTCCCGCCACTGTCTTCCTTATCGATCCTGCACGATGTACTCCAGTGGCAGGTGCTGGGGTATTACGCTAACTCATTGTCATGACAATGGAAAAATGCTGAGCCATCGCCTGCTGCTCATGGCGGGCCGGCTCGCGGTTCAGGCTCACGAAGACGCAAGCCCCGATCAATGAGTGTAATTGAACCACCCGAGCAGGCGCTGGGAGATTCCGGCGGGCAGGACACTCAACCACCAGCACCCGAAGTTGAGCGGGAAGGGGAAGCTGATACGCGCCCGGTTACGCGCTGCACCCTTGAGGATGCGGCGTGCGGCCTCCTCGGGTGGCATCTCGAAGGGCTTGGGCCCCGGCATGGCCTCACACATCGGCGAGGTGACATAGCCGGGCATGACGACGGTGACACCCACGCCATGGGGTTTGAGCCAGCTGCGCAGGCCTTCGCCATACGCCTTGACCGCCGCCTTGCTGCCGCTGTAGCTGGGCGTCAATGCCAGGCCATGCCACGCCGCGAGGGAGCTGAGCAGTACCAGCTGACCACTGCCGCGCTGCTTCATCGCCATGGCCAGATGATGGGCCATGCCCAGGGTGCCAATCACGTTGGTCTGCAGCAGGCGGCGTGAATCCTCCCAGCGCTCTCCGTTGCCCTGGGGGCCGATATCGGTATTCATGCCGGCGTTGGCGATGGCGATGTCCGGCACGCCGCGCGCGCAGACTTCATCCAGCCAGGTGAACAGGGTCTCTTCATCACACAGATTGAGTACCGTGCATTCCACCTCGGCGCCCAGCTTGCGGCAGTCGTTGGCGATCGCATCGAGCTTGCGCTGCTTGCGGCCGGTGAGGATCAGCGTGGTGCCCGTCTCGGCGTAGGCGCGTGCCAGGGCGCCGCCGATCTCGCCTGTGGCACCGGTGATCAGGACGCGTCGCAGGCGGCTGGCATCCTGCGTGGCTTTCGCACTGGCGTCGCTCTCTGCAGGCCGGCTATCCGCTCGGTGAGTGCCAGTGTCGCGCTCAGCGTCGCTAGGCTCTGGCTGCTGGGGGGGCATGGCCGTCATCTTTGGTCTCCTTGAATCCCGACACCGAAGGTCGGCAGTTCCCTTGCGTTTCTCGTTATGGTCGGGTGAGAGAGGCTGCCATCGTTGGCGTGTCTCACCGTTGTTGCGTGGTCCAGCAGTCTTTTCGCATGTTCAGCAGCGGCTCAACATGTTCTCCAGCGGCGAGCGTTCGGCGCACAGTATCTTGGAGGCGCCCAACACGGCCAGTTGCATACCCGGCTTGCAGTAGAAGCCGCCATTGAGCTGCACGGTATGAATCACCGTATTGCGGAAATGTCGGAAGAGCGTCGTGTCGGGGCGCTGGCCCTGGGTCCAGAAATCATGCAGCGAACCCTGGAAGGTCAGGCCCGGCAAGTTGAAGATCGGGTCACCCATGCAGAAGGTCGGGCAGCGATACTGCAGCGCCACGTTGCCGGTCGTGCTGTTGACCGTGATCATGCCCTTGGCCTGCTGCAGCAGCTTCTCCAGATTGCCGCTCTCCAGGTAGACGATACGCCCGATAAGGTCGTAGCGGCGCTCCAATGAGCGAATCAGCCCCGGGTAATCCACCAGGCCCATGTCGAGGGGATGGTTCTTGATCACCAGGCGGGCACCGCGTGGCGCATTCAGGGCGAAGCTCTTCATCACCCGCTGGATGACTTCCTGCATGTTGGCGAAGCGCGAGTGGTGGCGTATCTGGGCATCGGTATTCAGCTGCAGCGGCAGCATGTAGTAGGGCGCGCCACTGCCCATCAGCTGATCGATACGCTTGGCGTCACGTCGCTTGTACCAGCGCATCAAGGGCAGTCGTGTCGCATAGCCCGCGTATTCCTGCACGGCGTGAATGCTGTGCGGCCGGTAGCGCGGGAACAGCAGCGGATTGGCCGCGCCCGCCAGGTGGTAGGTGATGTCATGACGCGCACGCTCACGGAAGTAGGACTTGAAACGCTGCGGCGTGGGGGCATCTTCGAGGTGTTTGCCTGCCTCACGGAACCAGTCAGGGTCGCGTGGCAGCAGGGAGTGGCCATTGACGCCTTCGCGCTCCAGTGTCACCCAATAGGGACGGAAGTAGCCTTCTTCGAACACGTGGGTACGGATGCCGAGGTATTCCGCCTTGAGCACGGCATCACGATGTACCGGGCGTCGGTCGCCGAACAGCACCTGATCGGTGACGTGATGCTTGCGCCAGAGTTCGGCGATCCAATCCCCGAGGTCCTCGAGCTTGCCGCGATAGGCATACGCCTTGTCGTGGCGCCAGTAGAAGCTGTCGCCGCTGTTGAAGTTGACCTTGATGACCTCATGGCCATCCTGCTTGAGCTTTTTCGCCAGCTGCAGGAAGAAGGGCGAGCACACCCCCTGCAGCAACATGAAGACGCGCCGGCGTCCCCCCTCACGGGGGCGCAGCTGGATATCGGGTGCCTTCGATACTGCCCAGCCATCGCTGATGAGAGGGGCTGAAGGCTGATTCAGCGGGGGCGTCAAGACGGCATCATCAGACAGCTTTGCAAGAGCGCCATCGCTCATGATCCGCTCCAACGCCTGGCCAAGCCTTCCGCTGACAGGTATGTCGGCTCCGGTTGGTGGCGTGAGGCTGAGGGTTGGTGTCAGACGTCCATGTTCCATGAGTCAGTGCTTCCCGATGAACAATGCTCGATAGCCGCGATATAGCCGGGTTTTCCAGGGTAATGAAAGTCGCATGGTGCCATTCCTGAGCATGGTTCGTTGGCGTTCAAGTATCGTGACGACTGTTTCGGCATTGCATAAGTCCCCCCGATCGGGATCCACGTAGATCGGATATTCGATCAGCGCACCAGCGACAAGGGCATCCACGCTCAAGGTGCGCGTCCGTCTTGGACAGTCGATCTGGTCTTCGGTCAACCCCCAACCGGCATAGAAGGGCAGGCCATGGGTCGTGACGGGCACACCTCGTATCAGGGCTTCAAAGCCGGCCAACGAGCACAGCGTATGCAGGCGGTCGATCTGTGTGAACAGATCACTGATATTGCCCTTTGAAAGCTCGAGGTCATAGGTGCCGGGCGTTTGCGACACTTCTCCCACACGGCCTCCTGATACAACGTCAGGATGCGGCTTGTAGATCACGTAAGCTTCAGGATGCAATTCGCGCGCCGCCTCAAGCAAAGCCTGGTTGGTACGAATTCCGGGGCAGGCATGGCGAATGGAGGCGTCCGATTCCACCTGGCCCACCACAAGGACAATCTCCCGATCCTGAGCAAGCTCTCGTAAGTCGGGCAACGTGTCGTCCTGAGAGTTGTACTTGCTCAACCCTAGCGAAATGATGCGCTCTCTCAGCCGGCGTGCACGGGCCAGCTCTGCATCACTTGGCTCATGATGCTCCAGCCACTCTTCTAGCGTGCTGGCTCGACTGGCATCGAAATGCATGGCCTTGTCGTCAACTACCAGCGACAGGGGGCGGGTGAGGTCGACACCCAGGCCGACTGAGCGCAGAAAGCCATCTTCCATCATCCAGAGTTCACCACCTGCCTCTTTGACCTGCGCCTGGCGCTCTGGCGGCGTACGGCCAGCCCAGCTCAATATTCTCTGGGGGGGCGAGCCGGTGTCCTGCGGAGAAAGACGTTGCAGCGCGCGTTCAGGCTTCTTCTCGAAACGCAGCTGAGACCAGGGGCCAAGGAAATAACCGATGAACTTCTGCTTCCAGCCAGAAAACTCGAGCCCCTGCCAGTGACCTGCCAGTCTGGTAGCCATTCGCTTCTGGTCTGCAAGCAGCTGAATGATCTCTTCGAGCGCCGCGGCCTGCTGGGTATAGGGATTGGCATAGCGGCTGTATTCGAGATAGGCCGCGGCAAACACCTGCTCAAGCGTGCGTGACTCGCCTCGGCGCGGACATTGCTGCCGATCTACCGTCAGACCCCATCCGGCATAGAACGGCATGCCGTGGCAGGTCACCGGCAGGCCTGCCATCAGGGCCTCGAACCCAAGCTGGCTGGTCACGACATGGACGCCATCGACCTGTTCGAACAGGCACCAGGGGTTGATGTCGTCACTCAGAAGCGTGCAGCCAAGCTTGCGCGCCTCCTCCAGCAGATAGCCGCGCTTCTTGCCGGCGATCACATCCGGATGCACCTTGACCCACACCTCGGCTCCCTCGATGGCGCAGGCCTCCCTCAGCATGGCAAGGAAAGTCTCCGGGCTGGCCATGCCGCCCACGACAGACGCATCCTCGGCGGTCTGATCCACGATGAGAAGTCGCTGCATGCCAGGCTTTCGGGCAGGCAGCTTGCGCTCTGGTGCATGGTTGTACTTGCTCAAGCGATGCATGCGGAGGCTTTCGAGAGCCGCGCGTGCGCGCGCCAGCAATGCCTCTGCCTGACGCGTCGGCGCCTCACTGATCAGTTGCTCGAGATCGCTCGGTTGGCGCGCATCGTAATAGATGCCCTGATGATCGACCACCATCGCCATGCCAGGGTAACCGGCGCTTGCCAGGGTCAGAGAACGCAGGAAACCATCTTCCAATGCAACGTAGGGCAATCCATGTTCAAACGCATATTGGCGCGCACGTTTCGCCGTGGGTTTATGTCCCCAACCGACGACACGCATGATGTTTGTCGAAGATGTCTGGCCCACGAATTCTGGCGCAGTATTTATCCCTTTCGATGCCCCGAGTTCTGGCAAAGAATCAGCCTCGCTCGCTGATGGATGTTGTTCTTTTCCTACATTTTTTTTGCTCAGTGTGCCCGTCGGGGCACGTCGCCTGGCAGCGAAAGATAAATTCTTGAAGGTGAGCGAGTTGTCATTGTTCTGACACAAAAGGGGTGTAGGCCCTCTTGTCAGTGGCAGCAACTCGGGAATGAAGCAGGCAAGAAGAGGCTGACGAAAAATACCAGAAGAAAAACAGAGTGATGCCCCAGAGGTCGCGTCATGCGTGACATCTGCTGATCCGTGCCGAGCGTGAGAGGCGCAGGGCAGAGCACGCATGATAAGCCCCCATCCTTGGTTCATTGCCGCCTTCAGCATGCAGGGTGTCCGTTTCAGATAAGAAAAGTGACTGCTTACTCGTGATGCTCAGCACGCCAGGTGAGAGTGTCGTGTGAGACCGTTGACTCAGAGTCCGCAAATAGGGAAAGTACGCAAAGTGACGAACGAATTCAATCAAGTCTTTGCTCGCGATATTGGTAGCAGGCAAATGATTAACCTGTGCTTTATTTTGTTTGTCAGCTTTTTCACTGCATGCTTCAGCAGTAATAGCTTTACTGCTAAAGTGCCACGCTCTGCGATGCATTTTCATTAATGCTCGAGCTTCATGTGAACGTGAAGCGCAGGGCTTGACCAGTAAGAAGCGGCAGGATGCCAAGGGAACGCTAGTAGATGGAAATCGCGCAGCACATGGATGCTTTTGTCACCCTGGTGGTGACGGTAGGAGTGTTGGCAGGGCTTGTCTGGAATCGTTGGCCGGCGGAGTGGCTGATGATGGCTGCTGCCGTGTCGTTGATTCTGCTGGGCGTCATTTCTCCGGCGACCTTCCTGGCCGGATTCGCCAACCCGGGCATCATGACCATCGGCGCGCTTTTCGTGGTCGCCGCCGGCGTGCAGGAAACCGGGGCGCTGCGCTGGATGCTCGAACGTCTGCTCGGGCGCCCCAGCTCGCCTTCTTCAGCATTGGCACGCCTGATGCCGATCACCTCGCTGCTCAGCGCCTTCTTGAACAACACCCCCGTCGTCGCACTCTTCATTGGCCTGGTTCAGGGCTGGTGCGCGCGCATGAAGATCTCGCCTTCGCGTCTGCTGATGCCCATGAGCTATGCCGCCATCCTCGGCGGTACCTGCACCCTGATCGGCACCAGTACCAATCTGGTCGTCGACGGCCTGCTGCAGTCCCAGGCCAATCTGCCCGGGCTCGGCATCTTTGATATCTCTGCGCTGGGCGTGCCTGTGCTGATCATCGGCACCCTGTGGATGGTGCTGATCGGCTGGCGTTTCCTGCCCCAGCGCAAGGGGCTGGTCGAACAGCTCGGCAATGGTCGCGAGTATTCGGTGGCCATGCGAGTGGCCGACAAGGGGCCGCTGCACGACAAGAGCATCGAAGAGGCGGGGCTGCGCAGTCTTCAATTCGGCTATCTGGCCGAGATAGAACGTTCCGGCAAGCTGCTGTCCATGGTCGGCCCAGACACCATTCTCCAGTCCGGTGATCGTCTCATCTTCGTCGGTGTCGCGGACACGGCGCATGAAGTGCGTGTTTTCCGCGGGCTGGAGAGCGATGCCGCAGGCCTGGATCTGGATCATCACCAGCGCCGTATGGTCGAGGCCGTCATCGCCCCTAGCTCCCCCGTCGTCGGCATGAACGTGCGCGAAGCGCGCTTTCGTACTCGCTATCAATCCGTGATTCTCGCCGTGTCACGCGATGGTGAGCGAATCAACAGCAAGGTCGGTGACATCGTGCTGCGTCCCGGCGACACCCTGTTGCTGGAAGCCGCTGCCGATTTCACGCGCCTGCATCGCTATAACCGCGAATTCCTGCTGGTCAGTACGCTGGATGGCAATGGCATGCCCAATCTGACCAAGGCGCCCATCGCACTCGCCGTCATGAGCCTGATGATCATCACGCACCTGGCGGGCATGGCCGAGCTGGTCGAGGCGGCCGTGGCGGCCGCCATTCTGATGGTCTTTACCGGTTGCCTCCCGGCCTCGCAGGCGCGCGCCAGCATCGATGGCAGCGTGCTGGTCGTCATTGCCGCTGCCCTGGGGCTGGGACAGGCGATGACCGACAGCGGTGCGGCCCAGATGGTGGCGGACCAGCTCATGCAGCTGGGCGGGGGGTCGCCGCTTTTGATGCTGGCACTCGTCTATCTCACCACGACGCTATTTACCGAGATCATCACCAACAACGCCGCCGCCGTGTTGATGTTTCCGATCGCCATGGCGGTCAGCGAGCAGCTGGGGGTCTCATTGATGCCCTATGCGATTGCCATCATGTTCGCGGCCTCGGCCAGTTTTCTCACCCCGCTGGGCTATCAGACCAACCTGATGGTGATGGGCCCGGGGGGCTACAAGGTATCCGATTACATGAAAGTCGGTTTGCCGATGAGCATCATCGTCGGCGTCACCTCGGTCGCTCTGATTCCGCTGATCTGGCCCTTCTCGGGCTGATCTGGCCCTTCTCGGGCTGATCTGGCCATTCGCGGGCTGAGTCATTGACGGGTAGAACCAGGCTCTGCTTCGTCTGGCAGCCGCTGGCGAGCGTTACCCTTTACATCGTCAGCCTGGCTGGCGAATTCACACTGACAGGAAGACACATGACGGATACGACAGTGAGCACGACCGACAGCACGACACGCGCCATGTTGAATGCGTTGGAGGCCATTGCTCGCAAGGCGGGCGCTGCCATCATGGAGATCTACGAGAGCGGTGACTTCACGGTCGACATGAAGTCGGATGATTCCCCGCTGACCACGGCAGACCGCGCAGCACATGCCGTCATCGTCGACGGTCTGAAGGCCATGGAGGCCGAATTCGGCGCCACACCGATCCTGTCCGAGGAAGACGCGGACATCAGCTGGGACGTGCGCAGTGACTGGGCGCGTTACTGGCTGGTCGACCCGCTGGATGGCACCAAGGAATTCATCAAGCGCAATGGCGAATTCACCGTCAACATCGCGCTGATCGAGCAGGGCGTGCCGACCATGGGCGTCGTCTATGCGCCGGCCATCGAGACGCTCTACGTCGGTGCCCAGCAGGGAGAAGGCCAGGCCGCCATCGCCGAGAAGCAGGTTGGCGAGGGTGAGCGTCAGGCCATCGCCGTCAGTAATGTGCCGGGCTCCAGCGATAGCTGGCGCATCGTCGGGAGTCGCTCTCACCAGAGCGAAGAATTCAAGGCGTTCGTCGCCGACTTCGCTGCCTGCGATATCGTCGCCATGGGCAGTTCACTGAAGCTGTGCCTGGTAGCGGAAGGGGCGGCAGATCTCTACCCGCGCCTCGGCCCGACCTGTGAATGGGATACCGGTGCCGCGCATGCGGTGGTCGAAGCCGCGGGTGGCCAGGTGCTGAATGCCGAGACCCGTCAGGCGCTGCGCTACAACCAGCATGACAGCGTGCTCAACCCCTATTTCATCGTCTGTGCCAAGCCGGCCGCTCCCTGGGCATGAACCAGGCGCAAGGCAGGGGGTAGGCAAGCGTCACGGGACTGACGCCATGAAGATGTCAGTCTCGTGTCGGAGCAAAGATGTTCTCTTCTCAGTGATATTGGCGAACCATCACGTGCGAAGAGGATAAGGACAACTAGCAGAGTGATCTCAAGGAACCTGTAATGACTGCATCATCTACGGCCGACAAGCTCGGCATCACACCGGAACGTCAGACCCACCTCAAGCAGCTTGAGGCCGAATCCATTCACATCATCCGTGAAGTGGCAGCGGAATTTGCCAATCCGGTCATGCTGTACTCCATCGGCAAGGATTCCGCCGTCATGCTGCACCTGGCGCGCAAGGCCTTTGCGCCGGGCGTGCCGCCGTTCCCGCTGATGCATGTCAACACCACCTGGAAATTCCAGGAAATGATCAAGTTCCGCGACGAGATGGCTGCGGAAGTCGGCATGGAGTTGATCGAGCACATTAACCAGGAAGGCGTCGCGGCGGGCATCAACCCGTTCGATCACGGCAGTGCCAAGTACACCGACATCATGAAGACCGCTGGTCTCAAGCAGGCACTCGACAAGCACGGCTTCGATGCTGCCTTCGGTGGTGCACGTCGTGACGAGGAAGCCTCGCGGGCCAAGGAGCGCGTCTACTCCTTCCGTGACCAGTACCATCGCTGGGACCCCAAGAATCAGCGTCCGGAGCTGTGGAACATCTACAACTCCAAGATCAACAAGGGCGAGTCCATCCGCGTCTTCCCGCTCTCCAACTGGACCGAGCTGGACATCTGGCAGTACATCTATCTCGAATCCATCAAGATCGTGCCGCTGTACTACTCCGCCGTGCGTCCGGTCGTGAAGCGTGACGGCCTCGACATCATGGTCGATGACGACCGTCTGCCGCTGGCCGAAGGCGAAGTGCCGGAAATGAAGTCCGTGCGCTTCCGTACCCTGGGTTGCTACCCGCTGACCGGCGCCGTGGAATCCACCGCCGCGACCCTGCCGGAAATCATCCAGGAAATGCTGCTGACGCGTACCAGCGAGCGCTCCGGTCGTGCCATCGATCACGACCAGGCAGGCTCGATGGAGAAGAAGAAGCGCGAAGGTTATTTCTAGGCCAGGCGCCAGGTATCCGGCTCTGTCGCCAGTAACGGCGATGGCATGCTTCAAGGCAAGCAAGACTCAACGAAATTGACAGGACGAGGGATGTCCCAAGCGCTGGAAGCGTCGCGGCTCATACGCCACAAGACGCTCGCGCCGGACAAGCCTCGTTCAGGGAGAATGACAGTGTCACACCAGTCGACGATGATCGCGGAAAATATCGAAGCCTATCTCAAGGAACACGAGCAGAAAGACCTGCTGCGTTTCATCACCTGCGGCAGCGTGGATGACGGCAAGTCGACCCTGATCGGTCGCCTGCTCCACGACTCCAAGATGATCTATGAAGATCAGCTGGCCGCCATCACCCGCGATTCCAAGAAGAGCGGCACCACCGGCAAGGTCGATCTGGCGCTGCTGGTCGATGGCCTGCAGTCCGAGCGTGAGCAGGGCATCACCATCGATGTCGCCTACCGCTACTTCTCGACCGACAAGCGCAAGTTCATCATCGCCGATACCCCGGGGCATGAGCAGTACACCCGTAACATGGCGACCGGGGCGTCCACCGCGAGCCTGGCGATCATCCTGATCGATGCGCGTTATGGCGTGCAGACCCAGACCCGTCGCCACAGCTACATCTGCTCGCTGCTGGGCATCCAGCACCTGGTGGTCGCGGTCAACAAGATGGATATCGTCGACTACTCCCAGGAACGCTTCGACGAGATCGTCGCGGACTACAAGGAGTTCGCCAAGGACCTGGAAGTCCCGGATATCCGCTTCGTGCCGCTGTCCGCGCTGGAAGGCGACAACGTCGTGTCCATCAGCGAGCACACCCCGTGGTATGACGATGCCGCCTACGAAGCGCGTCCGCTGATGGACATCCTCGAGACCGTCGATGTCACCGAGGACAGCAACCTGACCGACCTGCGCTTCCCGGTGCAGTACGTCAACCGCCCGAACCTCAACTTCCGTGGCTACTGCGGCACCCTGGCCGCCGGTACCGTCTCACCGGGTCAGCAGATCAAGGTTCTGCCCTCCGGTAGCACCTCCACCGTCGAGCGCATCGTCACCTTCGATGGCGATCTCGACATCGCCTGGCCGGGGCAGGCCGTCACGCTGACCCTGACCGACGAGATCGATATCTCGCGTGGCGACATGATCGTCGCCGAAGATTCCGATCTGGAGCCGTGCACCGCCTTCACCGCTGACGTGGTGTGGATGCACGAGGACCCGCTGATCGTCGGCAAGGAATACGAGCTCAAGCTCGGCACCTCCAGTGTCATCGGACGCGTCGGTCGCATCATCCACCAGACCGACGTCAACACCATGGCGCGCAACGAAGCGGAGAACATCCCGCTCAACGGCATCGCCCGCGTGCAGGTCGAACTGACCCAGCCGCTGGCCATGGACAGCTACCAGCGTTCACCACATACCGGCAGTTTCGTGTTCATTGACCGCCTGTCCAACATCACCATCGGTGCGGGCATGGTCAAGGAGACCCTGAGCGCCAGCAACATCGTGTGGCACGACATGGCGGTCACCAAGCAGCGCCGCGCCGACCGCAACAAGCAGAAGCCGTGCATCATCTGGTTTACCGGTCTGTCCGGTGCCGGCAAGTCCACCGCCGCCAATGCGCTGGAACGTCAGCTGTTCGCCATGGGCTACAACACCTACCTGCTGGACGGCGACAACGTGCGTCACGGCCTGTGTGGTGATCTGGGCTTCAGCGAAGACGACCGCGCCGAGAACATCCGTCGTGTCGGCGAAGTCGCCAAGCTGATGGTCGATGCCGGCATGATCACCCTGGTCAGCTTCATCTCGCCGTTCCAGGCCGATCGCCAGACCGTGCGCGACATGGTCGGCACTGACGAGTTCATCGAAGTTTTCGTCAACACGCCGATCAGCGTCTGCGAAGAGCGCGATCCCAAGGGCCTGTACCGCAAGGCGCGTGCCGGAGAGATCAGCGACTTCACCGGCATCAGCTCGCCGTATGAAGCGCCGGAGAACCCGGAAATCGAGATCAACACGGGTGAACTGAGCCTCGAGCAGACCGCACTCAAGCTGGTCAATCAGCTCAAGCACTACAACGTCATCGGCTGATGCATTCACGCCGATCAGCCCTCGCCGCAAGGCGGGGGCGTTTGCCGTTTCAGGACTCACATATGACTTTATCCCGATTCAAACAGCGCTTGCCGCATGTCGTGCGTCTCGCGGCAGTGGCAGGCCTGGCACTGGCCATCACCGGTTGCGCGACCTCCTATCCGGAATCCACCGGTGCCGGCAGCACCAACCTGGCCAACCTGACCGGCGCTGCGTCACTGCCGGCGGATGTCTCGTCATTTCTCGACAGCGCCGCCCCCGGCAGCGTGATTGCCGTGCCGACCAGCCCCTGGGGCAGCAACGTCGAAGTGGTCGCCCATGAGCGCTACTTCGCGGCCAGCGGACGTATCTGTCGTGAGCTGACGGTCTCCAATCAGCGTGATCTGCCGAGCAAGGAACTGGCGTGCCGGACCAGCAATGACGGCAAGGCCGGTGAGGGCACCTGGGTGACCCAGCGGTTGGTGACTGGTCTGCTGGAAGAGGCCCGCTGAGGAACTTCTCGATAACTTCTCAGCAGCTTCTCGGCAACTTCTCGCTGAAAGGCCCGCACCTGGCTTGGCGTGAAACGACGATTGCAGGAAGCAGGCTGGCCTGGCCGACACTGTCATTCCTGACCGACACTGCTCTATTTTTTGCACGATTTTCTTTGCACTACGAGGGGCCTAGCCCGATGACAATTTCCAGATTCTTGCTCCGGGCCGGGTGCCTGGTGGCGGTAGCGTGCCTGAACGCCAGCCCTGCCATGGCAGCCGGCCTGGACAGTGGTTCCATCCTGTCCAGCAATGACCAGGCCTCCAGCATCCCGCAAAAGACGGATAGTGTAGAAGACAAGGCGCGTGCCGACTGGCGCAGCGGAACCTACGGGCCGCTGACCTCCCGTGCACAGACCGACCCTGATTCCTTGCCGCCGTTCGGCGAAAACCTCTTCACCGGTGGTTTCCGCGGCATGATGGCCGATGGCCTCAACAGCAGCTACACCATCAAGCCGGGTGATCAGATCACCCTGCGTGTCTGGGGTGGGGTCGAGATGGAGTCCGTGCTGCCTGTCGATGCGCAGGGCAACATCTTCCTGCCGGGCATCGGTCCGGTGAAGGTGCAGGGCACCACTAATGCCCAGCTGGATGGCAAGGTACGCAGCGCCATTCAAGAGGTGTATCCCGAGAACGTCAGCGTCTACACCAACCTGCAGGGCGTGCAGCCGGTGGGCGTCTTTGTCACTGGGTATGTCAAGAATCCGGGCCGCTACGCCGGGACCCCGAATGATTCCATGCTCTATTTCCTCGACCAGGCCGGCGGTATCGACCAGGCACTGGGCAGTTACCGCAAGATCAAGATCAAGCGCAATGGCCGCGTCATCAATACGGTCGATCTCTATGACTTCCTGATCAACGGCGAGATCGCTCGCCCGCAGTTCCGCGATGGCGATACCGTCGTCGTCGAGGAGCGTGGCCCGGCGATCAGCGTGGTCGGGGATGTCGAGCGTGATTATCGCTATGAGCTCACCGACTCGCGTCTGAGTGGCGAAGATGTGCTGAACCTGGCGCGCCTCAAGTCGGGCGTCTCTCACGTGCTGCTGCGTGGCTCACGTCCAGACGGTCCCATCTCGCGCTATCTGCCGGTGACGGAATTCCGCGCTGCTGATGTGCGTGCAGGGGATGAAGTGCTGTTCAGTGCCGATCAGCGTGATGAGACCATCGTCGTGCAGCTGGAAGGCAGCTTCTATGGCCCGTCGCGTTATGCATTGCCGCGTGATGCCCACCTGGGCGAACTGCTCAATGCCGTCGGGGTGCCGAAAGAGCTGACCGATTACCAGAGCGTTTCCATCCGCCGTGAAAGCGTCAAGGAACAGCAGGCGCAGGCATTGCAGGACAGTCTCAAGCGTCTTCAGGCCACCTATCTCGGCGCGTCTTCCTCGACCACTGAAGAATCTGAGCTTCGTGTCCAGGAAGCCGAGATGATCGAGAAGTTCGTCGAACAGGCGAAGAAGGAAGAACCGACCGGACGACTGGTCGTGGCACGTGAAGACGGCAACATCGCCGATGTGCGCCTGCAGGATGGCGATGTCATCACCATTCCGGAAATCAGCGATTCCCTGTTGATCAGCGGCGAAGTCGTGGTACCTCAGGCCATGGTCTACACCCAGGGCATGACGGTGATGGACTACATCAACAGCGCCGGTGGCTTCACGCAGCACGCGGATGAAGACCAGATTCTGGTCGTGCGCCAGAACGGCGCCGTGCGTCGTGCCGAGGAAGTCGAGCTGCGCTCTGGTGATCAGATTCTGGTACTGCCGGAACCGCCGACCAAGAACCTGCAGCTGGCCACCAGCATCACGCAGATTCTCTATCAGGTCGCCGTCGCCACCAAAGTCGCGATAGACCTCTGATCATGGCCAGTGACATGAACGGTGACATGAGTCTTCCATCATACCACTCTGCAGGTGACAACAAGAGCGGGCCCAAGGCCCGCTCCGCCTGGGCCGTGACGCGCAGTGTCTGGTACGCCATGTTCGTACGTGAAGCCGTCGGCCGTACCATGGCGGATCGCATGGGCTGGTTCTGGATGATTGCCGAGCCGATCGCCCTGGTCGCCATCATGGTATTCATTCGCTCCTTCGTTCGGGGCGACATGTTAATTACCAATGCGGAATTCATTCCTTGGTTGATCGCGGGGCTGATGGGCTTTCACCTCGTCAGGGAAGGGATGATTCGAGGGATGGGGGCCGTCAATGCCAACCAGGCGCTGTTTACCTATCGACAGGTACAGACATCGGACCCGGTCATCGTACGCAACTTCCTTGAGGGCATGCTCCGGACCTTCGTTTTTCTGCTCTTTATCGCAGGTGGCCTGCTGCTGGGGATACCGCTTGCCCCGGATGATGCCCTGTTCGCACTCTTCAGCTGGTTGTCCTTGTGGAGCCTGGGCCTGGGGCTGGGGCTGACACTTTCAGTACTCGCCACACTGGTGGAAGAGGTGGAGAGAATCGTCAAGATCATCAGCCTGCCATTGTTGATCACATCGGGCGTCATCTTCCCCATCAATCATATGCCGCATTGGCTGCTGGAGTACCTGATGTGGAACCCGATCCCTCACGGGCTTGAGTTGCTTCGTCTTGGCTTCTTTGAGAGCTATCACGTGGTAAAGGGAACGAGTCTGCTTTATCTATGGTTCTTCATCTTGTCATTGAATGCGCTGGGCCTGATGTTACATATCCGTTTTTCTCATAAACTCAAGGCGAAGTAATCCATGAAAGCCTTTATGACTCGTCAGCCCCATTGGGCATTTGCGCTGATTGCCATCGTACTGGTGACATTGTACTGGAGCCTGTGGGCGTCAGACCGTTATGTCTCCAGGGCGACCGTAGTACTGGAAAGCCCTCAAATTGCCACGACAGACTTCAGTGTCTCTTCCTTGTTCACGGGGGGCAGTACTGACAAGGACTTGCTGTTGTTGCGCGAATATCTGATGTCCACTGACATGTTGAAGTTGGCCGATGACAAGCTGGGCTTCAGGGAACACTACAGCCAACATGGTGACCTTTTCTCGTCATTGATGGATCAAGACGCTCCGATCGAAGAGCTTCACGACTATTATCTTCGCCGCGTGAATATTGAAATGGACGAATACGCGGGGGTACTGAATATTGAAGTGCAGGCCTATACTCCGGAATTTGCCCACAAGATGACTGAGTTGCTGCTCTCGGCAGGCGAAGCTCACATGAACGAGATGGGGCGTCGGTTGGCGGAAGAACAGGTCACGTTCCTAGAGAAACAATTAGCCCGTCTTGAAGGGCGTCTGGATGATGCCAGAGAAGCCCTGCTGAAATTCCAGAACAAGGAAGGGCTGGTCTCGCCGACGAGTACAGTGGAAAGCATCAATCAGGTAGTGGCGACCCTGGAAGGGCAATTGGCAACCTTGCAGGCTCAGCGCAAGGCACTGGGAAGCTTCCAGAGCAACCGCGCCTCTGACATGCGTCGCGTACAGGCGGAAATCGAGGCAATGCGTGAGCAGATCACCAAGCAACGTGATCGCCTGGCCCAGGCGACCGGGGGGTCACTCAACAGCATCTCATCCCAGTATGAAACGCTGGAACTCAAGGCCACCTTTGCACAAGAGACATACTCAAGCGCGCTGGCAGCGCTGGAAAACACACGTCTTGAAGCTGCCCGCAAGTTGAAGCAGGTAAGCGTGCTGCAAAGTCCTCTGATGCCTGAATATTCGACCCAGCCTGAACGCCTTTACAACATCACGGTCTTTGCCCTGATCACCATCTTCCTGGCCTTCATTGCCAGCATGTTGATGCTGATCATCAAAGAACATCGGGATTGAGTCATGATAGAGATCAAAAATCTCTACAAGCGCTACCACAATCACCACGGTAGCGAGTGGGTGCTGCGTGATATCAACCTCACGATTCCGACAGGTGTGAGTGTCGGCCTCATTGGTGCCAATGGTGCTGGCAAGTCAACCTTGCTCAGACTGATCGCCGGGATGGACACGCCAGAGCGAGGAGAAGTCATTCGCCATAGCCGGGTCTCCTGGCCAATCGGCCTGTCCGGTGGCATGCAAGGCAGCATGACCGGACGGCAGAATGTCAAATTCGTGGCACGCGCTCAGGGGCGTGGCACGGATGTGGCTGAAATCGTCGACTTCGTCGAAGACTTCGCGGAAATCGGCAAGGCCTTCGATGAGCCCGTCAAGACATACTCCTCCGGGATGCGCTCCCGTCTCTCCTTCGGGCTTTCCTTCGCGTTCGACTTTGATGTCTACATCTCGGATGAGGCGACCGCCGTAGGGGACAGGGCCTTCAAGGCCAAGGCGCAGGAGTTGTTTCAGCGTCGGGTTGGCCAGGCCTCACTGATCATGGTCTCTCATGGGGAGGGGATGCTGCGTGAACTCTGTCAGGCGGGAATCTATATCCGCCAAGGCGAGGCCATCTGGTATGACGACATCAACGATGCCATCCTTGCCTACCATCTCGATTCAGACAAGCAGGACCCGACGACAGAATCGAGCGAGGAGATTGCCCTCAGCGGAATGGACCCCGCCCTGTTGACCGCGGAAAAGCTGGCTGGCCTGCAAAAGATGATTCAGCAGAGGCAACCCAAGGTAGGCGGGTTGTGGCAGGTGATTCGTCAGGCCAAGGATGCAGGCTGGCCACATCAGGACATCAAGGTGCTCAATCAATTGCACCAGCACTGGAAAGGGGAGCTGGAAGAACTGAAAACCATCGTAGCTACCACACCGCAAGAGCAACGCAAACAGGCCAAACAGCAAGTCAACCAGAATCGTAAAAGGATTGAAGCTATAGAGCTGGGCCAGCAGCAAGTGGAATCAGGCAAGGTGCCCTTGAAAAAGCAAGATAAAGAAGTGCTCGACAAGGCGTTGCGTTTGATGAGGGAGCAGAAGGCGCAGTTGGAAGCCAGGTTGGATGCTCTGGACGGACTGGACTGATGGGGGTTCGCAGGTAGACCATGCCTCTGCTTGCACCAGCCAGTATATGCCAGGCCCAGACCCATCATGCGCTGGGGGCTACATCGTATTACCCATCTTCTTAACCGCCCTGCGAGTCTCACCATGTGTGCAGCAAGTCTCAATAATGTCATTGCCACCATCATCATCCCCATTCGCGCCCTGGAAGTAGAGCAGCGCGAGATACATCGACTGAAAAGACTGCTGAGCACTATTCCTAGTGGTTTTGAAGTCGTGGTGGTGGATGATGGAAGTCCGTTTTCCGTCAAGCGCTATCTCAAGCAGCTGGTGTCCAGCTGTTCGCATTATTCGGCGAAGATCACGCTGGTATCGCTGCAGACGCAATGGCGACGTTTTTCTCTGGCGCGAGCCCGAAACCGTGGTGTCAGAGCGGCAAGCGCTCCAGTCGTCATCTTTCACGATGTAGATTTCATCGGCTGCCCTTCAGTCTATGAGCGTATCCAGCAGCATATTCTCCAGATACGGTTGGCGGAAAAGCCGCAGAATTTCTTCTGCCTTCCGGTTGCCTTTCTGACAGAAGAGGGCAGCGATGAATTCATGCAGGCCTTCGAGAAAGGGCAAGAAGCATGGTGCTTCAAGGGGTGCCACAAGCATCTGGCGGGGAAACTGCAATTTCTGGTGCAAGGGAGTTCCGCCATTGTCTCGCAGCGCGAAGACCTGCTAGCCATGGGAGGGCATGATGAATCCTTCAAGGGGCATGGAGCAGAAGACTTCGAGCTGCTGCATCGCCTGGGGCAACGTTATCCGATAGCGCCTTTGCCGCCGGAATATCTGCGAAACATGGGGAGCGGAGATATTACCGAGTACCGCGGTTTCCGTGCGTATTTTTCCCTGTATGGCGAGCAAAGCCGTTTGGCAGGTACCACCCTGGTACATCTCTGGCATCCCAAGCGTGCATCCAAGGGCTACTATCGTCATAAGCAGAATTTTGCGCGATTGCAGAAAGTCATGCAGAAAGAACCAAAGATTGATAGCTCACTCAAGCATCGGGAATCGCTATTACCGAGAGAGAGCCATCCGCAGCACCGTAGCGAGACACCGACGCCTGTCGTCACTCAGGAGACAAATGATGAGTGAAGATTCTGAAGTGACAATCAGTTACCTGATTCTGTGTCATGACAGCCCAGATCGTATTGTTCGGCTGGTCACCAGGATTTTATCGGATGATGAGACTGGCCAGGTGGTCATTCATTTTGATAAAAACTCTTCACGCGCCAAATTCAATGAGTTGAAGGCAAGGCTTCATGGTACTTCGAGATGTCATATATTGGAGAATCGAGTCAGATGTGGCTGGGGGCAATGGTCGTTAGTTAAAGCAACAATGTGGATGCTTAGATTTTCTTATTCGAACATAATATCTGATTATTATTATTTGCTGAGTGAGCATTGCTTTCCGGCTAAACCCCTTATACAGCTCAAAAGTTTTTTGTATAATTCTAAAAACTTGAGTTATATTGAGGTATATGATGAGAACTGGATAAAGGGGGGGATTCGTGAAGATAGATATTTTTATAGGCATATAGTAAATAAAAAGAAGTATCCATTGCTTCACAAAAAATTATACAAGTTACAAAAGCTTTTTAAGTTTCGAAGAAGAAAGCCTAATAATATAGATGTACGTTTTGGTAGTCAGTGGTGGTGTATACACAAGAAAAATATTACCAAAATCGAGACTTTTTATAGTAGCTACTATGATTTTTTTAAACATTCTTACATACCAGATGAAATGTTTTACAACACTTTCTTTTACAATGCTGTTTGTGATTTGGAGTATACCTCTTTAAGTTTAACCTGCAATCATTTTAATGGTCGCGGTGTGCCGATGGTTTATAATATGCATAACTTAAATGAAGCGTTAACTAAGCTTGATACATTCGTTTTTTTTATTCGCAAAGTAAAATAAGTTATTAAGCAGGTGATGTTATGAAAATTATTTGGATATGTTGGCTACAAGGTGAAGATCAAGCACCACCTATTGTTAAAAATTGTATTGATTCTTGGCGAAAAAATAACCCTGAATGGAATGTTATAGTCATTACAAAAGATAATTTTGACTATTACTTAGAAGGCATAATTCCTAATAAGGTTATGCATAATATTTCAGGCCACTATGCAGCATTGTCCGATTTAATTAGAGTTGCCTTATTGCATAATCATGGCGGTGTATGGGCAGATGCAACAACTTTTTGTATAAAGCCTTTAAATACTTGGCTTTATGAAGCATCACCTAATAACTTTTTTTGCTTTAATAACGTCCACAAAGATAAAACCGCTTGTAGCTGGTTTATCTATTCCGATAAATACAATCCAATAATCTCTAATTGGCTTTACGTTTCTATTAGTTATTGGGAGTCGTTTAATGATAAGCCTAGTGTCAAAAAGATAAAAACTGATCCGGAAGTTTATAAGCTATTAAATGATACTAATACCTCATGGTTTAGTCCTACAGTTTCATCTAAGTTGAATATATTTCCATATTTTTGGTTTCATATGTTGCTAGATGAAAAAGTATTGAATAACTCATATATGGAGAAAATATATGGCTCTAAGACCACAGTATATAGTGGCAATTTGACGTTATCTCATAGAATGCGCGATTCAATGGATGAAAAAGTTATTTCTATATTAAGCGATAAATCTTTGCCGATGTTTAAGCTAACATATAAATACAATAAAAAAGAACTCCCGGTTGACTCTATAGCTTCATACTTCAGCGGGAGAATATAAATGGCTAAGTATAAACTTTAAGTTGTTTTTAGATTTAAAAAATCTAGCGTTATTATTGAAGGTAAATTCTATAAATATTGCTTCGGGATTATATGATGTTACCAAATTTCTTATGTATTGGTTCTCAAAAAGCAGGTACTAGTTGGCTGTACGATATGTTAAAGCAACATCCTGATATATGGCTTCCTGATATAAAAGAAGTACACTATTTTGATTATTATTTTGGCGAGGGTACTGGTGCAAAACAGTGGGCCCCTAAACATATAGAAAAGGCTATGGAAAGAATAAGAACAAAAAAGAATCCCTCTTCAAGCGATAAAGCTTATATTAATGGCCTTGAATTAACTAAACCACTTACTAAGGAATGGTACTCGGCTCTTTTCAATCATACACAAGCATACGAACGAGCGTTAAAAGGTGAAATTACACCCGAGTATAGCGCGATAAATGAGGCAGGCGTTAAGGAAATTAGAGAAGAGTTGGGTGATATAAAAATAATTTGGCTTATCCGAGATCCTATTGCTCGTGCTATAAGCCAAACCAAAATGGTAATTAACCGTTCCAAGTTAAATCCTGCTCTTATAGATGAAGGTAATATAGATAAATATGTGAGGTTTAAGGGTAGAGCTGACTATATTAAAAGTATTCCATTGTGGGAAAAATATTTTTCTGACATATTGTATTTACCCTATGGTGATATTAAAAGTAGGCCTGATTATTTACTTGATCAGTTAAGTGCTTTCCTAGAAGTAAAAAGTTTTGGATATAAAAATGCTAGTAAGGTAGTTCACAAAACTAAACCTGTTGAGCTTACAGCTAGTGCGGTTCAAGTTCTAGAAAGCTATTCTATGCCTCAATACGACTTTTTAGAGAAAAAATTTGGACCTGAGTTTATGAAGAGGATCAAGTGATGGATAATCTTATATTACATCTTGGTGTACATAAAACAGCCACTACTTATTTCCAGTCTAGATTATATAATTCAAAAAAAATCTTGAGCGACAATCGCGTAGGCTACCTTGGGTTAGATGCAACTCGTAGAGCTATTACATCGAAATTGCATGATAAGATTGAAATGTCGGATGAATTGAAGGATATTTATTCCACCTCCAAGTCTTTAATAATTTCTGATGAAAATATCATAGGTGGAACCGAAAGAATAACTAGTCAATTAATCTACCCTGATGTCTATAATAGACTTGTAGCTTTAAAAAAGAAGATAAAACATAATAATGTTGAAGCAAATATTACAATTCGTGATCCTGAAGCGTATCTAATATCTAGGTATTGCGAATATTTACGTCATTATCGCTTTGTTAGTATAGGACAATATTTTGATAGTTTTAATCTAAATGATTTTTCATGGAATCCCTTATTGTCAACTATTGAAGAGGCTCTTCAATGCAAAGTTAATGTGACATGTTTTGAAAATATTTTCGAGGATGAGGTGGGATACCTAAACTCTATTACTAATCTTGATATTGATTATGCTAGTGCCGGTGAAGGTTCCTCAATCAAGCGCTCAAAAATATCTCTAGAATCATATCGTATTTTGGAGCATCTAGCAGACCATTACCCAGCACATATGACTAGAAAGCTTGTTAATATGATGGACAATAACAAGCAAAAAGGAAAGCCCACTCCTTTACGTCCTTTCAGTGATGAGATTAGTCAGCGATTGAAGGAAAACTATGAGTCAGATAAGAAAAAGTTAAATCTCCTTTGATATAGAGATAGGATGGTAATATGCTGGGCTCAATATTGGAAAAAAGTAAACAGATATATATCAAGGATAGAACCTTAAGCGTCTTGCTTGAAAAAGCAAAGCGGCATTCTTCAGATATTGAAGTCTCCCAAGATAATACCAATAGTATCAAGGATGATGACATACTTCTTTTTGCTACCATGAAGAACGAAGGACATCGTCTAGAATATTTCTTTGATTACTATCGCTCTCTGGGTGTTAAGCATTTTATTATAGTAGATAATGGTTCTACAGATAATACTAGTCAAATTATAAAGAGCTATGCAGACATAAGTTCTTGGTACACCGAGGCAAGTTACAAAGATTCGAACTTCGGTATGCATTGGCTTAATCATCTGTTGAACGAATATGGTGTGGGTCATTGGTGCATGACATGCGACCCAGATGAATTTCTTGTCTATCCTTATATGCAGTCCCGAGATCTAAAAGATCTAACAGATTATCTTGACTCATTGAAAGAAGAAGCTTTCTTTACATTGATGGTTGATATGTATAGCAAAAGCCCAGTTGAAGAGGCTGTCTATACTCCTGGTCAAAACCCATTGGAAGTATGCCCCTACTTTGATAAAACAGGCTATTCAAAGTTTTATTATCATAAATATCGAAACCTTTTCGTCCAAGGAGGGGTGCGCCGCAGAGTTTTCAGTCGCAAGAACCCTTCGGCATCCCCCGCTTTGAATAAAGTACCGCTGATAAAATGGAAGAAAGGCTATGCTTATGTGGAATCCATGCACATGGCCTTGCCGAAGCATTTGAATGCCTGTTGCTATATTACCAAGACACACGGTGCGCTGTTGCACTATAAGTTTATTAGTCAGTTACAGGATAAAGTCAACGAAGAACTGGTAGCGAAACAACACTTCAATGATTCTGCAGAATACAAGATGTATGACGGAATCATCAAGGAAAGAACAGTCCTGTTCGATGAATCCGTATCTCAGGAATTTACCTCTTGGAAGGATCTCGCCCAGTTAGGACTTATCAATACAGGGGAGTGGTAATCGTGAAAGTATCTTTCGTTCTCTTGGCACATGAACATCCTGATAAACTCAAGGGGCTCATCACTTCTCTACTATCTACGGGTAGTAATATCTTTGTTCATCATGATGCTACCGCTTCGGGAGACCTGGAGCAGTCAGTCGCTGCCTGGAGACTGGATCAACTCCCCGGCAAGATTTACTTTGCTGAACGGGTCAAAGTGGTCTGGGGAGAATGGTCGATCATTCAGGCTACCTTGAATTGTCTGGAGCAGGTGAGGCTGCATGACAAGGATAGCGATTACCTCATGTTGCTATCGGGATCTTGTATGCCCGTCAAGCCAGTCAAGTTACTTGAGCAATATCTGGCTTCCAGCGGTAAAGATCATATCGAAGCTGTCAATGCTGAAAAGCATCAGTGGGTTACAGCAGGGCTCCAGAAACAGCGTTGGAGCAAATATCATCTGTTCAATTGGCGCTATCAGCCCTGGAAGTTTGAAAAAGCACTCGAAATTCAGCGCAAGCTGAAAATCAAGCGTGTTATCCCACTCAAGCATACCGCGCACATGGGGTCACAATGGTGGTGTCTGCGCCGCTCTACCGTAATGCGCATCATGTCACTGGTTGACAAGAAGCCGATACTCAAACGCTTCTATCGCTTTACTTGGGTGCCTGATGAACTTTTCTTTCAGACCTTGGTGGCAAACCTTGTACCGGAGGAAGAACGCGATAGTGAATTGCTCACGCGCTATACCTTCAACTCGTGGGGGATTCCCAGAGTCTATTATAATGATGACTATCCTGAATTACTTGGGGAAAGCAAATTCTTTGTCAGGAAAGTTTCACATCGTGCCAACGGGTTACGTGACAAATTAGCTGATATTGTCACCATGACAACAAGTGAGTACACCTCATTATTGTCAAGCGCTGATAGTGCGCGCGAAGCTTACCGCGAACGTCTGGAAATGAAAGCCTGGATTGAGCGTACTCGGTGGCATAGTCTTGAGTCGCATCAAGAAAACCCCTATGACTATATCAAGTCTATCCCCAACAACATGTTGGTGTTGATAGGCTCTGACACTCTGGCCAAACAGGCTGCTCTGGCTGAGCTCGACAAGCTCGACAGCACTGTGGTCTATGGCGACCTCTTCGATGATAACGAGGTGGGTGCTGGCTATCGCAGCAAGTCATCGCTGCCAGTCGCCGCCGATGACACGACGTTGATGCAACATAAATGGCATCAGCAGTTAGGAGATATCGCTTACCAGCATCCTGACAAGATCATCGTTTTCTCCTTGGGGGCCAATGCACTCGATTATATCGAGGTTCTGCGCTGGCATTCCGGCTGTAACCTGTTGATGGTCGATCGTGACAATATTGATCACATCGACAAGCCGGTCACCAAAGACCTCTACTTGAAAAGCAAGGTGCTGCATCTTCTGGAAGACAGGGCCTGTGAGCTGAACCGGGTGTCTACTGGTATCATCAGGCGTGTCGTGGAAGAGTTTCTCGACAAGCCCTGGAGCGTGCGCTCTTTCAAACACACTTTGTCGCGTCATCAGGCGCGTGTACGTTGGCCTGCACTGCTGACGGACAATTTCAATCATTGGGATTTCCTGAAGGCGATCTACTCAAAGATCATCGTTCTGGTATACGACAAGGCCGAACATGTCACTCCCATTGAGGCCTACCTGAAGGATACCCACGGGATCGAGCTGTATCATGATGCCCTGGGCGTGATCCCTGAAGGGGATGAGACACTTGATTGGCACTACTATCTGGCGGATCTGGCGCATCTTAACGCCAAGGTTGGCAATGGGGTCCTGGTCATGACCATGGACCATGCCACCATCAAGCGCCTCGATACTCTGCGTTGGAAGCGCCATCTTCTGGTGCTGGCGTTGGAAAGTGAAGGTGATGACCAGGCAGACCACCTCAAGATTGAATTCCAGCCTGAAGGGGCCAAGGTGGAAGGCCGTAGTTATTCTCATGGAGAAGTATTGCGTGAAGTGGACGCGATCATTGCCGATCGCCGTTGCAGTTACTCTGCTGTGCCCTATCACGATGACTTCTGGCTGGACGAAGTCATTACTGACTTTATCCAGATTACCCCTTTTTCCAAGGCTTCATTGGCCTCTGCTCAGAGCTTGAGAGCTGACAAGGGCGAGAAACCCATGCCGACGATGAAGCCGCAAAAGGCGAAGGCGCCAACACCAGCCCTTGCCACCAAGCGGTTGTAGAAGGATTCTCCCGGCTCATGTGTCATTCGCAGGCGCAGGAGTGGAGAAGCACTCACGAGATGTAAAGAGGCCTTTTCATGTCGAACCATCTAAAGACATTGTCTGCTGGCCTTGCGGTACTGACAGGTGCCAAGTCCTTCGTGGCCAATCCTGTGCTGGGGAACCCCGGGCTGAATCGTCGTGGGCTTCATCTGGTGCGCTTGCGCGCCGCGCATTGGATGATGCGTGTACGTCAGGCCTGGTTTGCCTATGGGGTGCCACGAGAGCAGCGCAAGGCTTTTCAGCATGATGGCTACCTGCTGCTGGAGGATTTTCTGCCTGCGGAGCAGTACGAGCGGTTGGTCAGGGAGGCTGAGGGGGCACGTGGCGAGATTCGTCAGTGCCGCCAGGCAGATACCTTGACCCGTCGTCGTGTAATGGCGCCGGAAAATGTCGCAGCCTTGCCAGAAATGCAGGCCTTGATGCGTGACAAGCGGTTCCGGCGCCTGATGCGTTACTGCAGTGGCCATGCGCGACAGCCCATCATGCATCTGGAGCGTATTCACAATGGCGTGCTGGAAAGCCATGAGCGTGACCCCCAGAAGTCCCTGCATGTGGATACCTTCCAGCCCACCATGAAGTTCTGGCTGTATCTGCAGGATGTGACGCCTGCCCAGGGGCCTTTCATGTTTGTCCCGGGCTCCACGCGCATGTCGTCAGCGCGTCTGTCATGGGAAAGGCACATGAGCCTGATCGCACGCGACCATCCCAATCGATACACGCAGCGTGGGTCTTTCCGTCTGGATGAAGGGGATCTCGAGCGATTTGGTCTAGGCGAGGTCAAGCACTTTGCCGTCAAGGCCAACACACTGTTGATCGCCAATACCTACGGCATGCATGGGCGTGGTGAAGCAGAGCAGGGCAGTACACGCTTTGCACTGTGGGGGATGAGTCGCACGACTCCCTTTTCCCCCTTGCCAGGGCTTGGCTTCGAGTGGATCAATCGTCTCCAATATCGTGTGCTGGAAGCCGAGCGGCAGCGTGATGATCGCAAGGCCGCCGCGCGAGGTGAGAAGGCTTCCTGGTTCGTGCCTGCTGACAATGGGGATCTTTGATTCAGGCTCATGTGACAGGGCGTTGTGACAGCGCCAGGAGTCAGTGAGCTTTATTGCTGACGTCAGATTTTGCGTGTCATCAAGCCCTGAGGCTCATCCTTTAGCCACCTTGGCAAGCCAGGCCTCCCTCATGATGGACGAGAGAGTGAAAAGCCCCGTTCGCTACGCGTTCGGGGCTTTTTTGTGCCTGTCATACTGGAGACGGAGTCATCTCGCTCTCTATATAAGTTGGTTCTCATTATGTGGGTATGCCATTCGGGCGAGGAATTTCAGCTGTGATACTGCACGCTAATCGGCCAAGGGCGGGCGGGGCGGTGGCGTATCATCAGGAGACAACAAGGGACGAGCCTGGGGACGTTGCGTGGCAGCCCCATGACTCTGCCCTTGATTCTCTGCACTCTCAATTTTCTTTCTGCGCCGAGTGCGTGGCTGAGGTGAAGCATGAAGTTCCTGATTACCGGCGGTGCCGGGTTCATCGGCTCTGCCGTGGTGCGCGAGCTGATCGATTCGACGTCCCATGAAGTGGTCAACCTGGACAAGCTGACCTATGCGGGCAATCTGGATTCGCTGGAGTCCGTCAGTGATCATCCGCGGTATGTCTTCGAGCATGCGGACATCTGTGATGTTGAGGCGCTGGCACGAATCTTCAGTGTGCATCAGCCGGATATCGTCATGCACCTTGCCGCCGAGAGCCATGTCGATCGCTCCATCGATGGGCCGGAGGCCTTCATCGAAACCAACGTCATGGGCACCTGCCGGTTGCTGGAGGCGTCACGCCGTTACTGGAAGCAATTGGCATTGGTTAACCCTGCCAAGGCTGAGACATTCCGCTTCCATCATATCTCGACCGATGAGGTGTTTGGTGATCTTGCAGAGGATGACCCCGGCTTCACGGAGCAGACACCCTATGCGCCGAGTTCGCCCTATTCGGCCAGCAAGGCGGGGTCGGACCATCTGGTAAGAGCCTGGCAGCGGACCTTCGGTCTACCGACAGTGATGACCAACTGCTCGAACAATTATGGCCCCTATCACTTCCCCGAGAAGTTGATTCCCCTGACCATCCTCAATGCCCTGGCGGGCAAGCCACTGCCGGTGTATGGCAATGGCCATCAGGTGCGCGATTGGTTGTATGTCGAGGACCACGCGCGTGCCTTGATCAAGGTGGCGTGCGAGGCGCCGCTGGGGGAGAGCTACAACATCGGCGGGCATAACGAGCAGCGCAATATCGACGTGGTACGCCTGATCTGTGAGACGTTGGAAGCCTTGGTGCCGCAAAAGCCTGAAGGCCTTGCGCACTACCGTGATCTGATCACCTTCGTGACCGACAGGCCCGGGCACGATCTGCGTTATGCCATTGATGCCGACAAGATAGCGCGTGATCTGGGGTGGCGGCCGCAGGAGACCTTCGAGTCGGGCCTGCGCAGGACGGTTCAGTGGTATCTGGATAATCCTGAGTGGTGGCAGCGGATTCGTGATGGCCGCTATCAGGGAGAGCGTCTGGGCGCCGAGATCTGATCCGGGCACCATGCAGGAGCTGAAGTGACTCAACGGCCTGAGGTGTCTTTGCATGAGTCTCATCATGCTCCTGCCTTGCCCAGCTCTGAGCTATATATATTGTTTTAGTGATATTTTGATAAGCAGTGCAAATAGCAATAAAATGCGCAATTTTGCGGCGAAAACCATGCTGCAGGCGGCCTTCTTGCTGTTTACGCTATGAGCTGAATCAGATGCTGCGTCAGGGAGCCCGGTGAGCTTGTCAGTTCACTGGGTCAGGGAGCGTAGGCACTGACTGATCCGCGACGACAGCGGAAATTCAGCAGGGACAGGGAGCGTAACATGGCACGGAAAGGCATCATTCTCGCGGGGGGCTCCGGCACTCGCTTGCACCCGATCACGTTAGGCGTTTCAAAGCAGTTGCTGCCTATCTACGACAAGCCGATGATCTTCTATCCCGCCTCGGTCCTGATGTTGGCCGGTATCCAGGACATCATGATCATCTCGACGCCAGAGGACTTGCCGCAATATCAGCAGCTGCTGGGCAGTGGTGAGCAATATGGCGTTCGCTTTGAATATGCCGTGCAGCCTAGCCCGGACGGGCTGGCTCAGGCTTTCCTGATCGCCGAGGACTTCATCGGTGATGATGATGTCTGCCTGGTGCTGGGGGACAACATCTTCCATGGCCCCAACTTCACGGGTCAGCTCAAGCACGCCGCGTCCCGCGCCACGGGGGCGACCGTCTTCGGGTATCTGGTGCAGGACCCGGAGCGCTTTGGCGTGGTGGAGTTCGACGAGCAGGGCAAGGCGCTTTCCATCGAAGAAAAGCCTACCCATCCTCGTTCGCCCTTCGCGGTGACCGGCCTTTATTTCTACGACAACGATGTCGTGGAGATCGCCAAGCGCGTCAAGCCTTCCTCTCGGGGGGAGCTGGAAATCACCTGCATCAACAATGCTTATCTGGAGCGGGGCGACCTGCATGTCGAGCGCTTGGGGCGTGGCTTCGCCTGGCTGGATACCGGCACGCATGACAGCCTGCTGGAGGCTGGGCAGTACGTGCAGACCATCGAGCATCGTCAGGGGCTCAAGATCGCTTGCCTGGAAGAGATCGCCTGGGGCAATGGCTGGATCGATGACGATGAGATGTTCGCGCTCGGCCAGCGCCTCAGCAAGACTGGCTATGGTCAGTACCTGCTCAAGCGTCTGGAGGATGTGCGCCGTGCCACCGCACTCGGTGAAGACCGCCACGAACTGATACGCGTGGCGTGATGAGAGTCAGCTTCACGCAAGGCACATGACCCGATTCGACATCGGGTTCATCAACCCCCAAGGCCCGCAGCTAACCCTGCGGGCCTTGTCGTTTCTGGTCTTGGGGCCGTCCAATCGGGCGCTGCCAGCGACGATTCAGCCCCAACGCAGGTAACACGTTGATTACATCCGCTACACACCAGCAAAATTTGAGTGGTGTGATGCCCAGAAATCATTAAGCTCAAAGTAAGCGTCCCAGAGTCAGTGTGTGCTCTCGCTCGCGCTTGTTTGGCGGTGACGCCGAACGTGCCGGGACCATGAATGCCTCGAGTAAAGGAGACTGACATGACCGCCTTCCCGACCACTCCTCGTTGGATCGTACTCAGTGATGAAGCCCAGGCGCTGGAAGATATCTACTTCTTCCTGCCTGCCATGGCCGCGTTGCGCAAGGAAGGCACACGTGTCGAGCGTTTTGAAACCCGCCGCTGGAAGTTCTCCCCCAAGCTTGCCCAGGCGCGCCTCACCGGCGCCTGCCTACTGATCGCGCGGAGCCTGGGGCGAGAATGGATCGAGATGCTGGAAACACACCGTGAGCAGCACGGCCGTATCTGCTACCTCGTCGATCATCTGTATTCGCCTGAGCTGTTGGCAGCGGAGCAGGGCACCTCCACCCCTGAAGCAGGCGCTGAGTCTGAAGCTGCCCAATTGCAGCAGCGATTGTTCGCGCTGGCGGATGAGGTCGTCGTGGTCAGCGAGCAGCTGGAGGCCGCTCTGGCGAGCCTGCACCCCAACGTCAGCCTGTTGACGCCACCACTGACCGGTAAGGTGCCGGGTCTGCATCATCTCGAGCAGAGCGACTGGTGCATCGGCTTTCACGGCACTCTGGCGCATCGTGAGGACATCCTCACACTGGCCCCGGTGCTGCGCGATATCCAGACGCGGCATTCGGACAGTGAGGTGGAACTGATGATGGGCCGTCATCTGCCGCTGGCGCTCAGCGATATTCCCCGCCTCAAGACGATGGAGGCCGTCAGTTGGGAGGCCTTTCAGGATTATTGCTCGCGGCGTCGGATCGCCATCGGTCTGGCGCCCTTGATGGAAAACTCCGACAACCGTGCCGCTTCCTGGCTACGATTTCTCGATATCACCCGCATGGGCGGGGTGGGCATCTACAGTCGCAGGGCGCCCTATGTGGATCTGATCGAGGACGGCGTCGATGGCCTGTTGGTGGGGGATGACCCGGCTGAATGGACAGCCGCCCTCGAGCGCCTGCTGGGCGATCGTGATGCGACGCGTGCCATGGCGCACAACGCCCAGCACAAGGCCCATGAGGTGGGGGACCCCCTGCGAGTGCTGGATTTCTGGCGGGCACGTTCGACGGTGGCGCGTGCCCGCTAGCGGAGCGGGTTCGTCTGTAATGGAATGCTATAGATCGCGGAAACGAGATAGTCCGGACGAGATAGCCTGATCGAAATCACCCGATCCAATCACTGTTTGCTCAAGCGCCGTGCCCCTCAGGGGTGCGGCGCTTTGTTATTATCTAGCCATCTTTTCGTTCTGAGTCATTTGTCCTGTTGAAAGGAGTGCTGCATGGCCACCCCCGAGTTACCCGATGACTTGCCCAGCGCGACGTCGCGATCATCGCAGAAGGATGCAGAGGTGGCGCACAGTCAGCGTCTCGCGAGCCCAGCGGTCGCTCGCAATCGTGACGTGATTCTCGATGTTCTGCGGGATGTGCTGGCACAGCGACGTCAGGTGCTGGAACTGGCCAGTGGCAGCGGCGAGCACGCGGTGCATTTCGCCTACGGATTGCCTCATCTGGAATGGCAACCCAGCGATGCCAGCCCGCGAGCACTGCAATCGATCGTGGATTGGCGCGCCGAAGCCGCACTGCCCAACCTCAAGGCGCCGATCACGCTGGATGTGCAGGCCGAGTGGCCTGAGGTGGCCTGCGATGCGCTGGTGGCGATCAATCTGATCCACATCTCGCCGTGGCGGGTCACGTCCGAGCTGATGTTGCAGGCCGGTCGACGCCTTCCGAAGGACGGCGTGCTGTATCTCTACGGCCCCTACAAGCGGGGAGGGCAGCACACGGCGCCGAGCAACGAAGGCTTTGATGTGCTGCTCAAGAGCCGCAATCCGCTATGGGGCGTGCGTGATCTGGAAGCGGTCATCGAGGAAGCGGAGCGCAACGGCTTGCGGCTCGACAAGGTGGTCGAGATGCCGGCGAACAATCTGAGTGTGGTCTTTCGGCATCAAGGGTAGAGGCGCGCCCTTGCATACTGAGCGAGTCGATAGTGTACAAATCAATGGGGTGAGGGCGGTGAATGCAACGGCCCCTGTGATCAAAGGATACAGGGGCCGAAGTATCAGGGATGAAAACAGTATGGTCAGGGCTTTAGCCCGTACGATACATGATTGATCCTGATGAAATGCATCAAGGACGGTTACTTGTCCTGATAGCGTGTCAGCAGCTCGCGGAAGCCTTCGCCGAAGGTCGGGTGACGCTTAGCGAAGGATAGCGTCGCTTCGAGATAGCCCAGCTGGTGGCCACAATCGTAGGTGTCACCCGCCATACGGTATGCCGCGACTGCCTTGTCATCACGCAGGGTGTCGATGGCATCGGTCAGCTGAATTTCACCACCAGCGCCAGGCGGTGTGTTCTCGAGCAGCTCGAAGATACGCCCCGGCAGCAAGTAACGACCGATGACAGCAAGAGTCGAGGGCTCGGTGCCCGCTGGCGGCTTTTCGACCATGCCAGTGATTCTGGCCGACTCGCCTGCTTCCGGTGCATCACCGTCGAGTGCGACGATACCGTACTTGTAGGCCATTTCTTGCGGGACATTCTCGACCATGATCTGCGCTGCCTGGGTGGCTTCATAGGCCTCCATCATCTGCGCGAGATCGTTCTTTTGCAGACCTTCTCCGTCGACCAGTACGTCGGGCAGCATGACGACAAATGGTTCGTCGCCGACAATCGGTTTGGCGCACAGGACGGCGTGTCCCAGACCCAGAGGTTCAGGCTGGCGCACGCTGATGATCTTGACGTCATCCGGGATGATGTTGCGCAGTTGTTCGAGCAGTTCGAGCTTGCCCTTGGCTTCCAGAGTTGTCTCCAACTCGAAGTGCTTGTCGAAGTGGTTCTCGATGGCGCTCTTGCTTGAATGCGTCACCAGGACGATTTCCTTGATACCGGCCGCGACCGCTTCTTCCACCACATATTGGATCACCGGCTTGTCGACAATGGTGATCATTTCCTTGGGGATGGCCTTGGAGGCCGGGAGGCAACGGGTGCCCAGGCCTGCTACAGGCAGTACAGCCTTGCGTATCATGAATCGTCTTCCTTGTTGATATATCCTGACGGCGCTTGGCGCCTGATGAAGTGGCCCCGGTAGCGAAAGTGACGTCGCCCCGTGCACCACATGAGGTAGATTATGCCAGCCCGAGGCTTTCGGGTGAAATCAGGGCCCTTTGAGGTTCGGGGCTGGGCGCAAGCAGTTGCCCATAGTGGAGTATCCGATCGCTGGTGCAAGCAACTACTTGAATCGCCTCCTTACCTTCAATAAGGGCCGCTATCTATGTACCTATATGTGTATTGATGCTTCCAACCTGACTGACATCAAACGGGGAATACCACAGCCCCTCCGCCACGCAACGAACGTTATAAAGAAGCCTGCTTGCGTAAGGTTGAGTGCAACGGGGAGACGCAAGCGAAAGCGATAGCGCCGGCCTGGGAGGTGGTCCAGCGGGCAGTGTCGAGGAAGGCGGAGTTTACCGGGGCAGACGTTTCCAGGCGATAGATTCGCGAAGGGCTACACATCAGGCTACCCCAGTGTCGGTAACTCACGCGTCTGGCGTCTCGCCGCCGTCGTCTTCCTTGAGCGAGCCTTCTGCCAGAGGGGATGAGAAAGGTTGCGGGTCGTGAGAGGCAGACCTTGCGTCACTTTCCATAGTAAAGGGCAGCAGGGCTGACAACAGGACAGCCGCGAACAGCGAGAACAATGAATCGAAGTGTTTCATGCGCATACCCCTCTAGACCGTGAGTGTGTCTACAGAGCCTATGCCGCCCAAGGCGTGATTGCCTTTCGGTAATCTCGATATGGGCTAGTGGCGCAACCGATGTCACCCCCTCAGGCCTAGTGGCCGAGGTATCAGCGAACGTCGGGTTCTCGCTCGGTATCATTCCAGTCGATCACATGGCTGATGATCTTCCACCCGGCCTTGCGTGCCGCTTTCTCGGCATGGATGCGCGCTTCCATTCGCGAGATGCTGTCGGTCTGCACCGTGAAGGGTACTTCCAATGCCAGTCGCTTCTGCTTGACGCCAAGCGTCACCCGCAGTCCCTTGAGGGGAGTGGTGGTCTCTCTGGCGCGTGGTGCTTCAGGACGCGCGCGAGGAGCGGTCTCGCGGGAGGTTGAGCTGGCGGTTCTGTTGGTACTGCGCACGAACTTGTCGAGTTCGCGTTTCATGCTTTCTTCGAATTGGTCGACTGACATGTCACTCATCTGGGTAACCCCGTTTGATCAAAGGAATTCACATCTGAAGCAGCAGGGAGTCAACACACATAGGTGGTGATGACTTGCGAGATTTCGGTAAGGCGTGTCTTGCCGGTAAATTCAAATCTCACCGTACCGAGTGCCGAGAAATAGATCGTGAGCTCTGAATCAAGATCAAAGGTGCCGGAAGTTTCGATGGAATAGGTTTCAATCTTCTTGTAAGGGAGGGAGGTGAAGTCTTTCTTGCTGCCTGTCAATCCTTGAACATTGACAGCGATAATACGCTTGTTGGTAAACACGACCCCGTCACGCATTGATTTATAGGCTGAAATGATTTCTTCGCCATCGGTCAGCAGGTCATTGACGCGTTCGGCATATTCATCGTTCTGTTTGAGTTTGAAAAAGCCTTTGTTATTGAAATCTATCATTGTATTACCTTGTGATTCGACAGTGCTGCCATCTGGGGATACTTCGATAGCGCATGAGCAGAGGCCATCCCTCGGCCTCTGGCGGGACATGCGGTTTTTTTCAGTATCACGACTAGAATAATCCATCCCGCGCCAACGGAGTAGCCCCGTGCCCTGACTCCAGAGCTCCGAGGTGATCAAGTGTGCTGCATGGCCGTGCAAGAAGGGAGAACGCGGAATGCACACCGGCCTCTCTGGTCAGCATGACGCTTGCTGTCCGGTCTCGGGAGGCCTCCTTCCTTCACTCGGACGGCCAGACCTCTTCGAGACTTTGCAGAGCGGCTTCGACACAGGGTTCGTGTTGCTTGTCGTGACGCCATACCACGCTCAAGGCGCAGGGCAGGCGGGTATCCGGCACGATATTGAGGCCGCGCTCCTGACGCTCGGCCAGCGCCAATACATCGCGGGCCAATGTCAGTCCGACGCCGGCTCGCACCAGGTCCAGCATGCAGACTTCCTGATCCACCTGCGCGACGCGGTGGGGGGTGCACTGACTGTCACGCATGGCATGCGCCAGCAGGCGTGAGTGAACGGAATTTTCCGGCGTCACGATCCACGGCAGGGCGGCCAGGGAGGGCCAGTCAGTCTCCGTCAGGCGCGATGACCAGCCGCTGGGGGCGAGAATGAAATAGTCGAAGAATGCCAGCTCGCGATAACAGAGGGAGTCGTCGCGTGGGCCTTCTCCGGGGGGAGCGAGGTAGAAGCCGATTTCCAGCTCATTCTGGCGCAGCGCCTTGAGGACACAGCCGCTCATGCCGTGGTGGAGTTCCGTTTCCAGATTGGGCGCGCGTTCCAGTAGATGGCGCAGCAAGCTGCCCAGACGAATGAATTCCGGGTCGACGATGGTGCCGATGCGCAGCTTGCCGCGCACTGTGCTGTGCAGTGCCGCGGCGGCCTGCTCGAAGCCACGTGCGCTGGCCAGGGTCTTCTCGGCACTGGGCAGCAAGGCCTGGCCATCGGCCGTCAACAACAGGCCATGGGGGTGACGCTCGAACAGGCTCAATCCCAGGCCTTCCTGCAATTGCTTGAGCTTGAGGCTGATCGCGGGCTGGGTGAGGTGCAACGCCTGCGCCGCTCGCGACACGCTGCCGGTGCGCGCCACGGTGACAAAGGCATTGAGTCGGGACAGATCCTGCATCAGTGACATCCATGTGTTTGGCATTTTCTGGCCGGCGAGACGCGTGCTGCTGGCCCTGCATCACGCATTGTGGCCTGAATGCGTTCGCTGCCACCTATTGGCCATTGGTCGCGGTAAGCCGTGTTCACCCGGGACAGTCTTCGTGATCGAAGCGCCTGCCGCTGTCGGTACTCCTTCCTTCTTTTTTGTTGTAACTGGTTGATTATAAAGGATTGAATGTTGCTCTGGTTCTCGAGGCAAGAGGAGGAGTTTTCGAGCGAAATCGGATATCAGCAATCGTTATATCTCACCCAAGAATTACTCAATTGCACCCTGCGCGTGGCGGCGTAATTTCATGAACACCTGCTGATGGCATGTCCTCGTTCGTCATTGACCAGGCGAAGGACCTTCAGCGCCAGACATGTGCATGACACAGGCTTATTCCTATAAAACACCGCCAGCGGAGATCAGCACCATGACGACAGCAGCCAACGCTATCCAGCATTTCATCAACGGCCAGGTGACCCGAGGCGATTCCAGCGCCACTCAGGATGTCTTCAATCCGGCCACCGGCAAGGTGACCGGCCAGGTCGCGCTGGCACGCAACAGTGATGTCGATGCCGCCGTGGCTGCTGCCGACGCCGCCTTCCCGGCCTGGGCCGACACGCCGCCGATTCGCCGTGCCCGAGTGATGTTCAAGTTCCTCGCGCTGCTCAACGAGCACAAGGACGAGCTGGCGGAGGCGATCACCCGCGAGCACGGCAAGGTATTCACCGACGCCCAGGGCGAAGTGGCACGCGGCATCGATATCGTCGAATTCGCCTGCGGTATCCCGCAGCTGCTCAAGGGTGACTTCACCGATCAGGTCAGCACCGGCATCGACAACTGGACGATGCGCCAGCCGCTGGGCGTCGTCGCCGGCATCACGCCTTTCAACTTCCCGGTGATGGTGCCGATGTGGATGTTCCCGGTGGCCATCGCGGCAGGCAACAGCTTCGTGCTCAAGCCGAGCCCGTTGGACCCCAGCGCCTCGCTGATGATGGCGGACCTGCTCAAGCAGGCGGGCCTGCCGGATGGCGTCTTCAACGTGGTGCAGGGCGACAAGGATTCCGTCGAGGCGCTGATCGATCATCCCAAGGTGCGCGCCCTGTCCTTCGTGGGCTCGACCCCGATCGCCAACCTGATCTACGAGCGCGGCGCCCGTCACGGCAAGCGCATCCAGGCACTGGGTGGCGCCAAGAACCACATGGTGGTGATGCCGGACGCCAATCTCGACAAGGCGGTGGATGCCCTGATCGGCGCGGCCTACGGTTCCGCCGGCGAGCGCTGCATGGCCATCAGCGTCGCGGTGATGGTGGGCGATGTGGCGGACACCCTGGTGCCGCGTCTGGCCGAGCGTGCCCGCGAGCTCAAGATCAAGGACGGCATGAACCTGGATGCCGAGATGGGCCCGATCGTCACCCGTCAGGCGCATGAGCGTATCTGCGGTTACATCGAAAAGGGCGTCGCGGAGGGCGCCGAGATGATCGTCGACGGGCGTGAATTCACCGGCAACGATATCGGCGGCGACAGCACTGAAGGCTTCTGGATGGGCGGCACGCTGTTCGATCACGTCACGCCGGACATGACCATCTACAAGGAAGAGATCTTCGGCCCGGTCCTGGCCTGTGTCCGCGTGCCGGACGTCGCGACCGCCATCCAGCTGATCAACGACCACGAATTCGGCAACGGCGTGAGCTGCTTCACCGAGAGCGGCAGTGTCGCGCGGGAATTCGGGCGCCGCATTCAGGTCGGCATGGTCGGCATCAACGTGCCGATTCCGGTCCCGATGGCCTGGCACGGTTTCGGTGGCTGGAAGAGCTCCCTGTTCGGGGATACCCACGCCTACGGAGAAGAGGGTGTGCGTTTCTATACCAAGCAGAAGTCCATCATGCAGCGCTGGTCGGATTCCATCGATGCCGGTGCCGAATTCGCCATGCCGACGGCCAAGTAAGTCGCTCGCGACTGCGGTCATCTGCATTCTGGTTATCTACCAGCATACGCCAGCTGTCTGGAGAGGGACGCGCCATGTCAGACAACAAGAACAATCCGCATCGATCCCCGGAGGGCGAGCAGGACGCTCGCCCCGCCAAACCGGGCGACGATCTCTCTGAATTCGATTACATCATCGTGGGCGCCGGTTCCGCCGGCTGCCTGATGGCCAATCGCCTCAGCGCCAACCCTGACCACCGCGTGTTGCTGGTCGAGGCGGGCGGACGTGACAACTACCACTGGATTCACATTCCGGTGGGCTATCTGTACTGCATCAACAATCCGCGCACCGACTGGATGTTCCGCACCGAGCCGGACAAGGGACTCAACGGCCGTTCGCTGATCTATCCGCGCGGCAAGACGCTGGGCGGCTGTTCCAGCATCAACGGCATGATCTACATGCGCGGCCAGGCGCGGGATTACGATCACTGGGCCGAGGTGTCCGGAGACGACGAGTGGCGTTGGGAGAAGTGTCTGGCTGACTTCATGCGTCACGAGGACCACGCGCTGCTGGATGACGGCGCCAGCAGTGACCCTGAGCAGCGTGATTTCCATGGTCACGGTGGGGAATGGCGCGTCGAGCGTCAACGCCTCAACTGGGAAGTGCTGGATGACTTCGCCAGTGCGGCCGAGCAGGCCGGCATTCCGCGCACCAAGGATTTCAATCGCGGCAGCAATGAAGGGGTGGCCTATTTCGAGGTCAACCAGCGTGCGGGCTGGCGCTGGAACACGGCCAAGGCCTTCCTGCGCCCGGCGCTCAAGCGCAGCAACCTGACGCTGTGGCATTCCACCCAGGTCAATCGTCTGCTGTTCGCGGGCGACGAGCAGGGCATGGGGGCTGACACAGGGTCTGAAACAGAGGCTGGCACAGGGGCGGCGGACGCAGCGAAGGAGGCGAAGGACGCCTCCGATCTGCGATGCACGGGGCTGCAGGTCGAGCGTGATGGCAAGGTCATCAACCTCTCGGCGAAGCGTGAGGTCGTGCTGTGTGCCGGCGCCATCGGCTCGCCACATCTGCTGCAGGTTTCGGGCGTCGGGCCCAGGGCATTGCTGGAGGAACACGGCGTCGAGGTGGTCAAGGACCTGCCCGGCGTCGGCGAGAACCTGCAGGACCACCTGCAGATTCGCTCGGTCTACAAGGTCACCAATGCCAAGACTCTGAACGCCATGGCCAGCACCTTGCTGGGCAAGATGGGCATCGGCATGCAGTACCTGTTCAAGCGTTCCGGGCCGATGAGCATGGCGCCGTCGCAGCTGGGGGCCTTCACGCGCAGCAGCGATGACTACGCCCATCCCAACATCCAGTACCACGTCCAGCCGCTGAGCCTCGAGGCCTTCGGGCAGCCGTTGCATCCCTTCCCGGCGATCACCGCGAGTGTCTGCAATCTCAACCCCACCAGCCGTGGCACGGTGCGTCTGCAGAGCGCCGACCCGCGTCAGGCCCCGGCCATCGCGCCCAACTACCTGAGCACGGAAGAAGACCGCAAGGTCGCGGCCGATTCCTTGCGGGTCACGCGGCGTATCGCCTCCCAGCCTGCCTTCGCGCGTTACAAGCCCGAAGAGATCAAGCCAGGGGTCGAGTACCAGACTGATGAAGAGCTCGCCAGGCTCGCTGGCGATATCGGCACCACCATCTTCCATCCGGTGGGCACCACGCGCATGGGGCGCGCGGATGACCCGATGGCGGTGGTCGACAGCCGTCTGCGTGTGCGCGGTATCCAGGGATTGCGGGTGGCCGATGCCGGCATCATGCCGACCATCGTCAGCGGCAATACCAACTCGCCGACCCTGATGATCGCGGAAAAAGCCGCGGGATGGATCCTGAACGCACAGTAATACGCCACGACTTTGGGAGTTGACCGATGGCCATCTCGACGCAGACGGAACTCAAGAAGGGGCCACTGGACGGGATCACCGTGCTGGATTTCTCACGGGTACTCGCCGGGCCTTATTGCACCATGGTGCTGGCTGACCTGGGCGCACGTGTCATCAAGGTGGAGAAGATCGGGACCGGAGACGATACCCGCGAATTCGGTCCCTTCGTGGAGGGAGAAAGCGCCTATTTCAGCTGCTTCAACCGCAACAAGGAAAGCATCGTGCTGGACATCAAGTCGCCTCGTGACCGCGAGCTGCTTGAGCGCCTGCTGGATGAGGCGGATGTGCTGGTGGAGAACTTCCGCCCCGGGGTGATGGACCGCCTGGGCTATGGCCCTGAGCGCCTGGCCAGAACGCATCCTCACCTGATCTATTCCTCGATCTCGGGCTTCGGGCACACCGGCCCCTTCAGCGAACTGCCCGGCTACGACATGGTCGTGCAGGCCATGGGCGGCATCATGAGCCTGACCGGCTGGCCTGATGGAGAGCCCGCCCGCGTGGGGACCAGCTTTGGCGACCTGAGCGCGGCGCTGTTTGCGGCGGTGGGCATTCTCGCATCGCTTTATAGCCGCACTCGGGATGCCCAGGGCACGCGGGTGGATATCGGCATGCTCGACTGCCAGGCGGCGCTGATGGAAACGGCGCTGGCGCGCTTCGATATCGAGGGCAAGGTGCCGCATCGCACCGGCGATTGCCATCCTTCGCTGGCGCCGTTTGAAAGCTTCAATGCGCAGGATGGCAAGCTCGTCATCGCGGCCGGCAACGACACCTTGTTCCTGTTGATGGCCGATGCCATCGGCGCGGCGCGGTTGGCCTTCGATCCGCGTTTTCTCAGCAACGACATGCGCTGCAGGAATCGTCCGGAACTGGTGATCGAGATGGAAATGATCCTGGTGCAGCAGCCGGTTCAGCATTGGGTGGATCTGCTCAATGAGGAGGGCGTGCCGTGCTCGCCGATCAATACCATCGACAAGCTGTTCGATCACCCGCAGCTGAAGGCCCGCAACATGATCGTTCAGGTCCAGGGTAAGGCCGGCAAGCCATTCAGGACGGCGGGCAATCCGATCAAGCTCACGGGGCGCCGGGACATCGACAGTCAGGTGCCCTGCAGTGCGCCGGGCCTTGGCCAGCATCGCGAGGCGATTCTGGACGAGTTGATGGCACGCCATGGTGCCTATCATCTGCCCGAATCTGACCGCCAGAAGCACGGCGGGCAGCCTGTCGAGAATGGTAGCGAACAGAGCGGTGATCAGAGCAGCGAGAATGGCAGCGCAGAGAAGGCCCGTCCGGCTCGCAAGTCATCAAGTAGCGACGCGAAAACGCGCGGCGCAGTGCCAGACGCCGCGTCATCCAGTGACGCGTCATCGCCCAGTACCGCAACGTCCTGCGATACGCAGTAAGTAAGCGGCTAGGCCGAATTTACGCAGAAGTTACGCCAGGACTCACGCCAGAGCTCACGCCAGAGTGACGCCACCCGACATCGGGAGACAAGAATGAACAAGATGGTGAAATCGCAACCCCAGGCCAAACAGCCGGCGTCTGACGCGCCGGAGCCGGAAACTCTCGAGATGATCGTCGTCGAGCGCCGCGAGCGCGTCGGGTTGATCATCCTCAATCGCCCCAAAAGCCTGAATGCGCTCAACCGCCAATTGGCCGAGGAGACGCTGGCGGTCCTCCGCGAGCTGGACGCCGACCCGGGCATCGGCGCCATCGTCATCACCGGCAATCCCCGCGCCTTTGCCGCCGGTGCGGACATCGAGGAAATGGCCGAGAAGTCTTTCACTGATTTCTACATGGATGACTTTCTCTCGCCCTGGGACGAGGTGCGCAGGATTTCCAAGCCGATCATCGCCGCCGTCAGTGGTTTTGCCCTCGGTGGCGGCTGTGAACTGGCCCTGCTGTGCGACTTCATCATCGCCTCGGAAGACGCCCAGTTTGGCCAGCCGGAAATCAAGCTGGGCATTCTGCCGGGCATCGGCGGATCACAGCGCCTGGCCCGCTCGGTCGGCAAGGCGATGACGATGGATATGGTATTGACCGGTCGCAACATCGGCGCTCAGGAGGCCAAGGAGATTGGCCTGGTGGCGCGGGTCGTGCCCAAGGATGAGTTGATGCAGAACGCGCTCGAGGCCGCGCATACCATCGCGGGCTACAACACGCCGGCGGTCAAGATGGCCAAGTCAGCCGTCAACACGGCATTCGAGACCCCGCTCAATGAGGGGCTTCGTCAAGAGCGTCTGCTCTTTCAGGCCGCCTTCGCGACCGAGGGGCAGAAGGAGGGCATGAGCGCCTTCGTTGCCAAGCGAGCGCCGGTCTTCCGTCATCGCTAGGCCCCGGGGTCTGGCAAGTTCGATGTTCATTCACCGCACCCCTTGCCCGGGTGCAAGCGGAGGCCATGATGCCCTTTGTCACCATCAATGTTCTGAAAGGCAAGTCTGATGCTTATCGCAAGGCGATTGCCGATGAGGTCAATGCCGCCGTCATCGAGACCCTGGATTTCCCGGCAGATGATCGCTACCAGGTGATCCATGAATGTGCCGATCAGGACCTCGAATTCCAGTCACGCGATCAGGACCGCGTGATGATGCATCTGGTGATGCGCAGCGGAAAGCCGGACCAGGCCAAGAAGGCGTTCTACGCCAGAGTGGTCGAGGCGCTGGGCAGAAACCCGGGGATTGCCCCCGGCAACGTCCTGATCACGATCTCGGAGAATCACGATATCGATTGGTCCTTCGAAGATGGTATTGCGCAATTCTGTCCCGATTGAGCGGGACTGACGAGTCTCGGCATCGTTTGTGCTGTGTCTGAGACGTGACGGCAATCGATGTGACGCGTCAGAGCTTCCGACTTTGGACAGCCAGACCCTTTAGACCCTTTCAACACCATGCGTTGAGTGGTCCACCAGCGATACGCCAATCGCGGTGGGCCTCGCCTAAACACCGAATCGCATAACCACAATAACGGTGATCAACATGAGCAGTTCTGCGCCCAAGACGGCTTCCGGCAGCGGGAGCCCGACACGCGAGCCCCGCGCCTCCCACAAGGCCCGCGACGAGATCGACTGGCGGGTTTTCCTGCCCTCGGTGCTCGTCATCGCTGGCCTCATCATTCCCATCATCCTGTTTCCCGAGTCCGGTGAGGCTGCCGTCAATGCGGCCTTCGCCTTCGCGACCGGCAATTTTGGCTGGCTTTACCTGCTGGCGGGCTTCTCCGTCGTCGTGTTCCTGATCGGTCTGGCGTTCAGCCGCTACGGCAACGTCCGTCTGGGCGGTCCGCAGGACACGCCGGAGTTCTCGTATTTCAGTTGGGTCGCGATGATCTTCGCCGGCGGCATCGGTATCGCCATCGTCAACTGGGCGTGGGTCGAACCGATCTACTATTTCACCGGCCCGCCATTTGACGTCAAGGCCGGCAGTGATGCGGCCGCCGAGTGGGCGCTGGCCTATGGCCAGTTCCATTGGGGGCTGACGCCCTGGGCGTTCTATTGCCTGCCGGCGATTCCCATCGCCTATTCCATGTATGTGCGCAACCGCCCGGGCGTGCGTCTGTCCGTGGCCTCCAGCGGCGTGCTCGGCAAGCGGGCCGATGGCTGGTGGGGCGTGTTGCTGGATGCCGTGGTGGTATTCGGCATAGTCGGCGGTGTCGGCACCTCGCTGGGGCTGGCGGTGCCGCTGGTATCACGACTGCTTGGCGATCTGCTGGGCATCGAGCCGTCCTTTGCGCTCAATCTTGGGGTGCTGCTGATCTGGACGGCGATCTTCTCCGCCAGTGTGTGGTTCGGGCTGGCCAAGGGCATCAAGATTCTCTCCGACATCAACGTGATTCTAGCCATCGCCTTGCTGGCCTTCACCTTCATCGCCGGGCCGTCGCTGTTCATGGTGGAAGGCTGGGTCAACAGTCTCGGCACCATGCTGTCGAGCTTCGTGACCATGAGCCTGTGGACCGACCCGGTGGGCGATTCGACCTTCTGGAAGGACTGGACCGTCTTCTACTGGGCCTGGTGGATCGCCTACGCGCCGATGATGGGGCTGTTCGTCGCCCGTATCTCGCGAGGGCGCACCATCCGTGAGCTGATCATCGCCGAGCTGGTGTTCGGCTCGCTGGGCTGCTGGGTGTTCTTCGCGGTCTGGGGCGGCTATGCGCTGGACCTGCAGGTGAGTGGCACCCTGGATGTCGCGGCTGCACTCAGTGACGGCGGTATCCCCGGCGCCGTGTCCGCGATTCTCGCCACGCTGCCGTTCTCCGAGCTGATCACCGCAAGCTTCATCCTGCTGTGCTTCATCTTCCTCGCCACCACCCTGGATAGCTCGGCCTATGTGCTGGCGTCGGTGACCACCCGTGAGCTCTCCGGGTATCAGGAGCCCAAGCGCAGCGTGCGTCTGATCTGGGCCTTTCTGATCGCCGGTGTCGGGGTGGCATTGATCCAGCTGGGCGGCCTCAAGGCGGTGCAGACCTCCACTATCGTGGTCGCGCTGCCGATGATTCCGGTACTGTTCATCCTGACCTGGTCGCTGGTGCGCTGGTTGCGCCAGGACTTCGCGCGCAAGGTGCTCGAACCGCATCTGGTGCTGGAGACTCCCAGCCCGCGCGATGACGCCAAGCCTCGCTGAGTGCACTTTTTCCTGTCTCTCTCAACACATGACGCTCACCGGGGCTGACGCAACCCGCATGCCCCCCGGACAGAAGGACCGCACCGATGACAACCCACTCCGAAACCCGCCTGCCGCTGACTGACGTCAAGGTCATCGATTTCGGTCAATACATGGCGGGCCCGGCCGTCGCCATGATCCTCGCCGACCTGGGCGCCACCGTGGTTCACGTCGACCCGCCCGGCGGGCCGATGTGGCAGTCGCCGGCCAACGCCACGCTCAATCGCAACAAGCTGATCGTCTCGCTGAACCTCAAGTCCGAGGAGGGCGTCGAGCAGGCGCTGGCGCTGATCGAGGAGGCCGACATCGTGATCGAGAGCTTCCGCCCCGGGGTCATGAAGCGGCTGGGCATCGACTTCCAGGCCCTGCGCGAGGAGCGCAATGAGCTGATCACGCTGTCGATTCCCGGCTTTGCCTCCAATGACACCCTGCGCCGCGACTGGCGCGCCTTTGAGAGCGTGATCGCCGCCAACTCCGGCGTCTTCACCGACATGGGTCTCAACCGGGTGCTGATGGGCATCAATCCGTCCTTCTCGCCGCTGCCGCTGGGCTCGGCCTACGGCACCATGCTGGCGGCTTCCTCGGTGGTGCTGGCGCTGCAGGCCCGCGAGCGGACCGGCATGGGCGACGAGATCGAGGTGCCGCTGGTCTGCGCGCTGATGGAAGGGCTCTGCTACAACTCGATCAAGATCGAGGGCCTGCCGGAGCGCTACAAGACCCAGCGCGAGAAGGAGATCGAACGTCGGCGTATCGAAGGCCAGCCGATGAATCTCGACTACGACGAGCTGCAGGAGCTGCTCGATCCCTTCTATCGCAGCTACAAGTGCAAGGATGGCCGCATGTTCTATGTGGTCTGTCCGAGTCACCGCGAGCACGCCAAGCGCTGTCTGAAGGTACTGGGCCTCTACGATGAGCTGGTCGCCGAAGGCATGAGCGAGGAGCCGGATACCTATCGCCCGAGCAGCGAATGGCAATCCGACATGTCGCTGGGCGTCTATCCGTTGCCCAAGTCCTGGGCGGACCATATCGCGGCGCGCATGAAGGAAGTCTTCCTCACGCGTACCTCCAAGGAATGGGAGAAGATCTTCGGCAAGGGCAAGTTCCCCGGCGCGCCGCAGCGCTGGCTGCAGGAGTGGATCCACGATGACCACGCCGAGACGGCGGGCCTGATGGTTGAGGTCGAGGACCCGGAATTCGGGCTGATGATCCAGCCCGGCCCGATGGTGTGGATGGCCGACAGCGGACAGGAGATGCTGACGCCCAGGCCGCGGCGCTGGGTGAGCGTCACCCATGCGCTGTCGGTGTTGACCCGCATCGAGACCAAGCTGCCGCGGGTGCGGGCACGCAATGCCCGCGATGGCTGGCTGGAAGGCGTCAAGATTCTGGATCTGTGCAACGTGATCGCCGGGCCGCACTCGGTGGCGTATCTGGCGCGCTTCGGTGCCGAGGTCATCAAGGTCGACCCGGCCAAGCCGTTCTATGACTGCTGGAATACCGTCATCTTCGGCCTGTCGCACATGCGCTCCAAGCGCTCGCTGCTGACCGACGTCAGACAGCCCCGCGGGCGCGCCATCCTGGATGAGCTGATTCGCCAGAGTGACGTGGTGGTCTGGAATGCCACCGACCGGCAGGTGGCCTCCATGGGCCTGAGCGAGGAGGCCATGCGCGAGCTGAATCCGGACGCCGTCTTCTGTCAGCTGGACTGCTTCAGTGGCGTGCTGCCCGGGCCGCGCACCAACTACCTCGGCTATGACGATCTGGTGCAGGCCACCACCGGCATCATGCTGCGCTTCGGTGGCAGCATGGACACTCCCGAGGAGCATGCTCACGTCGGCACCATCGATGTCATGTGCGGCTTTGGCGCATCGCTCGGGATTGCCACCGCGCTGTATCGCAAGCTCAAGACCGGTCGCACCTCGCGCATCAAGACCTCGCTGTCGGCACTGAGCGGTCTGGCCCAGCTGCCGTTCTGCTATGACTATGAGCGCCGTGGCCTGTTCGACGAGCCGTCCGGTCGTGAGGCGACTGGCTATGATGATCTGGCGCGTTTCTATTCAGCCTCCGATGGCATCCTGCTGGTCAGTGTCTATGAGTCGGAGCTGGAGAAATTCCGCAAGGTCGAGGGGTTGGAAGAATTGCCGGAAATCCCGCGTGAGGAGCGCGCCGCCTACCTGGCACCGCGTTTCATCAGCGCGCGAGCCAATGACTGGGTCGAGCGACTGCAGGCGGCGGATATCGCCGCGGCCGTGTGCGAGAACCTGGAGACATTGCGCTCCTACAACGTCCACCCGGCTGGCGAGCGGACCGGGATCGATGCCGGCAGCTATTCATTCTCGGTCTACTCGGACCACCCCAGCGGTCACGAGATCACCCAGCTTGATCCCTACGCCATCCGTCCGCGGCGTGGACGCATCTACCCGCTGTCGCCGGCCGAGAAATACGGCGCCTCGACTCGCTCGGTACTCAAGGGGCTTGATCACAGCGATGAAGAGATCGACCAGTTGATCGAGGAGGGCGTGGTGTCCGAAAGCTGGAGCGAGGAGTACCTGCCAAGCTGATCCCGCCATACGGTACCTGTCCACCGAGGGCCGCCGACTGAAGGCAGTCGATAGCGCCTTGGACGTTCCAACGCCCCATCTCGTGATTCACGAGGTGGGGCGTTTTTGTGACCTAGTACGTCAGCCAGTGCTGATCGCTCAAGACCGGCTTGTCTGACCCTGAGCTGGCAGGGGGGCAGCTTCCGGCGCATGAGAAGTGCTCAAGCGCTGAGCGTCTTGTGACACGAGGTGAACGTTGACGATGCTGCTCTTGATAGTGGCGCATCGGTTGGCATGACCCTCGTGATGCAAGGGGCGGTAAGACTGCCGCGTCAGGTGCTGGCTTCTGCGTGACAGTCGCCGCTCATGAGCGCTTGAGACCCCCAGGCCGCCGACATTGACGTGTCGGCGGCCTGTTCGCGTCTGGTGGAAACTTGGTCGAGGAGGGCGCGAAGAAGGCATGAGGAGAGCGCGAGGAGGGGGAGCGCGCAGCGCAGGGTTAATGAATAAAATTCATGTTTGCATGAGAAAATACCGTGTCGCGATTCATGCTCCCCGCGGTTGCCGAGAAAGTATAATGCGCGTGGAATAAAAAAATGTATAATACTGCGCTCTTTTCATTACGAAAAATTATTGAATACAGCGAACTGCCCGAGCAAGAGCGACGTCTCGCCCCTCTTGCTCGGGCTTTCTCACTAAGGTGGTAGTCGTGCAAGAAGCAGTTCCCCCCGCCAGTGATGGCGATCATCTGGACCCGCGTGTCTTCATCCCCGCCGTATTGGTCATCCTGGCCTTCATCGGCCCGGTCATCCTGTTCCCGGAGGCCAGCACCGCGCTGATCAATGCCGCTTTCTCCTTCGCCACCGGCAAGTTCGGCTGGCTGTATCTGGTGGCCGGCCTGAGCGTCGTCGGATTCCTCATCTGGCTGGCCTTCAGCCGCTACGGCAACGTCCGACTGGGCGGGGCAGAGGACACGCCCGATTTCTCCTACTTCAGCTGGGTGGCGATGATCTTCACCTGCGGGATGGGGATCGCGATCGTCAACTGGGCGTGGGTCGAGCCGATCTACTATTACACCTCGCCGGCCTATCACGTGGCGGCCAAGAGCCGTGAGGCCGCGGAGTGGGCGCTGGCCTTCGGTCAGTTCCACTGGGGGCTTACGCCGTGGGCCTTCTACTGCCTGCCGGGCCTGCCGATCGCCTACTCCATGTACGTCAAGAAGCGCCCGGGCGTGCGTCTGTCCGTCGCCTCGCGCGGTGTGCTGGGCCGTCATGCGGATGGCGCCTGGGGCGTGTTGCTGGATTCCATCGTCGTGTTCGGGATCGTCGGCGGCGTCGGCACCTCGCTGGGGCTGGCGGTACCGCTGGTATCTCAGCTGGTCAGTGGCATCCTCGGCATGGAAGCCAACTTCGGGCTGGAAGTCGCGGTGCTGTGCATCTGGACGGCGATGTTCTCCGCCAGTGTCTGGTTCGGTCTGGCCAAGGGCATCAAGATTCTCTCCGACGTCAACGTGATCCTGGCGATCTTCCTGCTGGCCTTCACCTTCATCGTCGGTGACTCGCAGTTCATGGTCGAAGGCTTCGTCAACAGCCTCGGCAAGACCCTGGGCAACTTCATCCCGATGAGCCTGTGGACCGACCCGGCGGGGGATTCCACCTTCTGGAAGGACTGGACCGTCTTCTACTGGGCCTGGTGGATCGCCTACGCGCCGATGGTGGGTCTGTTCGTGGCGCGTATCTCGCGCGGCCGTACCATTCGTGAGCTGATCATCGCGGAGCTGGTGTTCGGCTCGCTGGGAACCTGGGTATTCTTCGCGGTGTGGGGCGGTTACGCGCTGGATCTGCAGATCAGCGGCGCGCTGGACATCAAGGCGCTGCTGGACAGCGGCGGTATCCCGCTGGCGGTGGAAGGCATTCTGCAGACCCTGCCGTATGCCAAGCTGGTCACGGTGGCCTTCATTCTGCTGTGCTTCATCTTCCTGGCGACCACGCTGGACAGCTCGGCCTACGTGCTGGCCTCGGTGACCTCACGCAAGCTGTCCGGGTATCAGGAACCCAAGCGCTCGTTCCGCTTGATCTGGGCCTTCCTGATCGCGGCCGTCGGGGTCGCGCTGATCCAGTTGGGTGGCCTGCAGACGGTGCAGACCTCGACCATCGTGGTGGCGCTGCCGATGATTCCGGTGATGTTGATTCTGGCGCTCTCGATGCTGCGCTGGCTCAAGAATGACTTCCCCAAGGAAGAGCTGAATCCGGTACTGGTCATCGATGACATGCCGGCCTTCCAGCGCAAGCCGAAGAAGACGAATCGCCAGGCCTAACCGCGCCATGCGCTGAAAGAGACGGCGCAAGACCTAACGACAAGGGCCCCTCAACATGAGGGGCCCTTGTCGTTTCTGGCGTATGCAAACGCCTGACAGGGCGCAGGTTTGGCCTTGCTCAGGCATACCATGCCAAGCCCTTCGCTCGGCCACGTCTCTCGGCCATGTCTCTCGGTCCTTTCTCTTGGTCATCTCAGGCAGGGACGAGCAAGCCATATAGCGCTTGGCGAGAGGCGCTCAACAGTAGGCTCTCAGCAACAGGCGGCCGGCAGCGGACGACAAGGCAAAAAGGGGGAGTGGGCTGACGATGGGCCTTGATTCGTGCGTATTCGAGGTGGGCGACGGCCAGCATCGAGTATCTTGAGCCGCGCGGATTGGATGACAGGACGCAACAATCCTGGCCTGAACGGCTGGCCCTCAGGCCTTGGGTTGGCGGTCTCTTGCTGGGCGATTTATGAGGTAGGAGTTTGCATCTGACCTGAAAACCGCAGCAGCTCGACACCTGTATGCATGAACATGCAGCAAGTCGTGGCCGTCGTGGCGGACGCCACCCCGGGTTCCTCGCTGACGGGATGAATCAACTGGTGCTTATATTGCAACACGTTAGGTTTTCGCTATTCCCTGGTTAGTTATTATTTATTTTTGCTATGGGAACTTCTCGCCAATACTCCTTGCCCCGTTACTCCCTGATTTAACGAGGAATTTGCGAGATGCTGAACGTACGTTTTCCCATGAAGACCCTGACGGCCGTGATGGCGCTGGGCCTTTCTGCCAGCAGTCTGGCGCAGCAGGAAGTGATGACTCGTTCCAATGGTGCGCCGGTCGGCAACAACCAGAACTCCCTGACCGCCGGCCCGAACGGCCCGACACTCCTGCAGGACCACCACCTGCTGGAGAAGCTGGCGCACTTCGAGCGCGAGCGCATTCCGGAGCGTGTCGTCCACGCTCGCGGTACCGGTGCCTACGGTGAGTTCCGTGCCACCGCGGACCTGACCGACCTGACCGTCGCGGCACCTTTCCAGGACAAGGGCCAGGTGACGCCGGTCTTCGTGCGCTTCTCCAGCGTGATCAACAGCAAGGGCTCGCCGGAAACCCTGCGCGACCCGCGTGGCTTCGCCGTCAAGTTCTATACCGAGCAGGGCAACTGGGACATCGTGGGCATCAACTTCCCGGTGTTCTTCATCCGCGATGCGATGAAGTTCCCGGACATGATCCATGCGCTGAAGCCGGACCCGCGTACCAACCTGCAGGACCCGAATCGCTACTTCGATTTCTTCAGCCATATCCCCGAAAGCACCAACATGCTGACCTACCTCTACTCGCCGTTGGGGATTCCGACCAGCCTGCGTGAGATGGATGGTTCTGGCGTGCATGCCTTCAAGTTCGTCAATGCCGAAGGCGACTGGAAGTACGTGAAGTTCACCTGGAAGTCGCGTCAGGGTAACCACGGCATGACGCCGCAAGAAGCCGCCAAGGTGCAGTCCACTGACTTCAACCATCTGACCGATGACCTCTATACCCATCTGGATGCCGGCGATGACCCGGTCTGGGATCTCTATATCCAGACTCTGGATCCCAGCCAGCTGAACAGCTTCGATTTCAATCCGCTCGATACCACCAAGTTGTGGCCGGAAGACCTGATTCCTGCCCGCAAGGTCGGTGAGCTGACGCTGAATCGTACGCCGGACAACTTCTTCCAGGAAACCGAGCAGGCGGCCATGTCGCCGGCCAACCTGGTGCCGGGTGTCGAGCCGTCCGAAGACCGCATGCTGCAGGGGCGTCTGTTCGCCTACGCCGATGCCCAGCGTTATCGCCTGGGAGCCAACTTCATGCAGCTGCCGGTGAATGCGCCCAAGAATGAGGTGCACAACAACCATCAGGACGGCGCGGGTTACTCCAAGCCGCGTTCCGGCTCCATCAACTATCAGCCGAGCCGCAACGCCGACTCGCTGGTGGATGACAGCCAGTACGAGTACAAGCGCTACACCCTGAATGGCACCACCCAGCAGCAGCCGATCGGCAAGCAGCAGAACTTCGCTCAGGCCGGTGAGCTGTATCGCTCCTTCTCCGAGCAGGATCAGGACGCTCTGATCCAGGCGCTGGGAACTGACCTGGGCAAGGTCAAGAACGAGGAGATCCGCGAGATCATGGTCAGCCACTTCTACCAGGCCGACCACGAATACGGTGAGCGTCTGGCCAAGGTGGCAGACGTCGACATGGACGACGTGGAAGAGCTGATCGAGGACTGAGGCGTCTGAGGCAGCGGCTGAAAGCAGGGCTTAGAAAGAAAAGCGTGATGCGATCGCGAACAACCGCTGCCCGGAAGTCCCGGACCTGTTTCACCCGGCAGGGGAGCTTGCGCTCCTCTGCCGGCCGCAACACGAGCGCAACATGTGCGCCAGACGAGCGAAAGACGAGAGAGGAGCGCAAGATGCATACGATGCGAGCCACAGCCCCCACCGGGCAGCAACACGGCCTGGGCAGAAGATGGCTGGCGGTGTTGGCCAGTCTGCTGATGATGGTGATGGCGGGGCAGGCTGTCGCGGCTGGCGACATCGATATCTTTGACGCCGCACGCGATGGCGACAATGCCGCGATCCGGGAATATGTTCGGCAGGGCGGTGATCTCTCGGTCACCAATTCCCGCAGCTATACCCCTTTCATTCTCGCGGCCTACTACGGGCATACCGACACCCTGGCGCTACTGAAGTCCGCCGGAGCTGACGCCTGTGCACTCGATGAGAAGGGCAGCAATGCCTTCATGGGCGTGGCGTTTCGCGGCTTTGATGAAACAGCCAGATGGCTGATCGCCAATACCGACTGCGATGTGAATCATCGCAATTACAGTGGCCAGACGGCGCTGATGATGGCGTCTCTGTTCGGCAATGAAGACATCATCAAGCTGTTGCTGCAGGCAGGTGCGGACCCCTCGATCCAGGATGCGCGTGGCAATACTGCGCAGTCATTGGCGGCGGCCCAGGGCCTGTCACGTATCGTGACGCTGGTGAAGTTCAATATGTGAGGTCAGGCGTGGCCAAGGGTGGCCAGTGAAGCCTGTTCGGGGAATCTGTTGGCTGACAACGCGCTTGGCTCACAGGCCCTTGGCGCCACCAACCTGACGTTCTATCGATTTCACGTTCCATCGATTTTACGTTCCATCAATCTTGAGCTCTATCAATCTGACGTTCAGCAAATCGCTAGTCTTGCAGATCTGACCAACCCAACTAAAAAGACGAGAAGTGACACCATGAAAGCCATGAAAGTACTGTGTGTGACAGCTGCGCTGTGTGCTGTGAGCAATGCGGCATTTGCCGACAATGGCGAAAGCGACACCCGTGTCCGTGAGGCGTTGAGCGAGAGCCGTATCATGGGGCAGGCGCAGCCGGCCGAGCGCAGCACGCAAGTCTATGTGGAAAGCGGCATGAGCGTGGCGGCAGGCAGGGTGCAGCATGCCTTGAGTGAAGAAGGCAGCCGCGGACATGCTCGCAAGTGGGCCATTGAAGACAAGAATCACGCGACGGATTTCGTGAATGATGCCGGCAAGAGTGTCCCCGCCACCCGCATCGAACATGCCTTGAGCGAGAGCGCCTGACAGCCGATATCACCTCCGGGATGGAGTGTGCGTGACATCATGGTCGAGTCTTTCTGAGCGCTAGCTGCCAGCCAGCAATGATCAGCACGACACAATAACGTGAAGCCCGCCATTTGCGGAAAGACGCTGGACCATGACGATGTCATCTTGCTCCCGGAACCGGCAGGAACCCTTCAGCAAGGATTCTTGTTGAACCACGCTTTCAATCGCTGACGTCAGAATGTCTTCAATCGGCGTGACCTAGCGGATCAGAGTCCTTGCTCAAGCGCTTCTCGCGCCTATATCACTACCGACTGTGCCCCTCAAATTACCCCCAGTGTTGTGATCTGATCAGTCCTTTACGCATCTCACCGAGAACATGCCATCCTTGCCAAGTGTCGCTCGGCGGATCTCGCCCTTGTGCGGATTCCACCAGGAGTAGGCCAGAGTTCTGACAAACGCTTTCGTCGGCGTTGCCTCACTGCGGGTCCAGAATTCGGCGTAGGTGCCCTGGGTGATATACCAGCCCTTCCACTTCACGCCCGCCGGTCTGGCCGAAAAGCCGGTGAAATTGATGCGCGCCTGATCGAAGGACGTCAACAGGGAGTCGGGTTGAGCCGCCTTGAGCGTGATGGCGATATCGTCATCGCCACGCCAGCCCGTCGAGTCGATCTCCCTTTCTGTAATTCCGATGGCGCGTTCCAGCGCTTTCCAGTCCTCATCCGAGGCGACTCTCCAGCCCGCCGGGCAGAGATTGCGTGCATCACTGACATCGTGCCAGTCATACAGACGGCCATATGACAACAGGTTGTCGGGATCATCCTCGGGGATGAATGCCGTCCGGATGGGCGAGCCATCCTGAAAGCGAGTCGTTCTGAGGTTGTCGGCAAGCCAGGTCTGAGCGCCGATCTTCACGGTGTGATAGGTATTGCCTTCACTGTCCTGAATCGAGGTCTCCGGCTGGATGATCTCGTCATAAAGGCGGTTGGCAAACGACATGTTCGGAATCATCATCAGAAGACCTGTCACTAGCAGTGATACCTTCATGGGATTCACCTCCCTGAAGGTGGCGGGAAGGTCGGTGGTCGGCTCAAGGTCAAATCGACCAGCTCAACTGCGTTGCCTTCTCCGAGACTTGCCATAGCCGGGTCATGACGCTCTTCTCCAGAACGAATGCCCCCAATTCACACTCGCCCACCGGCCCGCCGAAATTCATCAGCCCCGTCGGGCCATGGTAGGCCCGCTGCCTGAGAGTCTCCTCGGTGGCGCACATGACTTCCGGGTAAGCGCCTTTCTCGGCCGTCTGCGTCATTCCCGTCTTCACCATCACTGCCCAGCTGAGTCGAGTCGCCAGATTGGCGTTGTCACGAATCAGTGAGGTGTTGGATGCGCCCGGGTGGCAGACAAAGACGTTTACTTGTCGGCCTGCCGCCTCAATCCTGTCCTGCAATTCATAGGCGAACATCATCTGCGCCAGCTTGCTGTGGCTATAGACCTTGTTCGGGTGATAGTTGTGCTCCCAGTTCATGTCATCGAACTGGATGGTTTTCAGGCCCATCTTGTGGCCTTCACTGGAGACCACGACGATCCGCCCGTTGGAGGCATCGATGCGCTCGAACAGCAGCCCGCACAGCAGGAAATGCCCGTAGTGATTCACGCCCAGCTGACTTTCAAAGCCATCGACGGTGAGTTGCTGTCGGGAAACCTGAGCGATGGCGCCATTGCAGATGAGGGCATCGATCTGCGGGACCTTCTCCAGCACTTCCGCGGCCGCGCTGCGCACGCAGGCCAGCTCCGCCAGATCCATGCGTATGTGACTGATATTCGCCGCGGGGCCAAACTCCGCTTTCAGCGCCGCGATGGCCGCCTCTGATCTGGTCGGGTTGCGATTCAGCATCACGACGGCGGCACCCTTGCTCAGCAATATGCGCGTTGCCTGAAAGCCCGCGCCGCTATTGGCGCCGGTGATGAGATAGGTCTTGCCGAGGAGCGAGCCGATTCTGTCCGGGGTCCAGCCCTTGGGGCCAAATGGGGTGTTGCGAGTCATGGTCAAGGTCCTGATGGCAGGTGTGCGGCGGTTGCGCTCGGGTCACGTCAGGCGCGCGCACGACAGCTGCGTCTGGCTGTCCGTGCGGTCGTGTCCTGCGAGCCTTGCGTGTCTGGTGCGTGTTTGCTGTAGAGACACTATAAGTATCGAGAAGGGCGATATATAGGCGCTATAGTCGCTAAAACTTGCCTATTCGTATCGGAAGGAGAGGGAGGCTTGCGCCATTCGCGATCGGGAGTGCTGGTGGCTGCGACAGGCAAAGCGAGTCACACCACGAGCAGCCTGTCTTGTGCGCCAGGCATGAAAAATCCCGCCTCAGGGGCGGGATTCTCGTTGCGGGATGTCATGAGACGGGGTTTCACGAGGCGAGGGGCATGGTGCGGGAACTGAGGGAGAAGGCGCGACGACGTCTAGTACTGCGCAGCGAGCTTCTGGGAAATCTGCGCCACCAGCCTCGGCAGCTCGCGCGCATGGTGCATGCGCAGTGCGCCACGCGGCGTTTCATGGCCGTCGTCGTGATGGGCGAAGTGGATGACCTGCATACCGGCATCCAGCCCTGCCTGTACCCCGACGATGGCATCATCGATCACCACGCAATGTGATGGCGAAAAGCCCATCTGCTCGGCCGCGAGTCGATAGATGCGCGGGTCAGGCTTCCACACGCCCAGGGTATAGGCGCTGTAGATATGGCCATCGAAGAAGCGCGCCAGGCGTGTGGTATCGAGCGCCAGACGCACCTTGCGCTCAGGCCCGTTGGACACCACGCCACAGGGGTAGCCTTCAAGCTCCATCAAGGCGGCTGACATGCCGGGCATCGCCGTGAGGTGTGCCTTCATCAACTCTTCCAGCAGGGCGCGCATCTCGCTTTCCATGCGCCGTGTGGGCGCTTCTTCCAGAACGCCATGAGCTGCCTCCAGCGTGCGCACGATGCTCATGAAGCGCATGCCGCGAAACTCGTTCATGTAGCGGTCGCTGGTAAACGGCAGACCATAGCGGGGCAGGGTGCTGGACATGGCCTCGGCGAGGAGGATTTCGCTATCAACCAGGGTGCCATCGGAATCAAACAGCAGGCAGAGTTCAGCCATCGATGCCTCTCGTGGGCGTCAGGAATGTGTGGCCTTCGACCTTAGCAGGTTCCCGCTCGCTGTCACCATGTCACGCAGCAAGAGTTGCCGAAAGCGCGCTTGGCAGTGGAGAGAAGCGTGATAGGCATATGAGATTTTCGGCATTAAGATGAGAATGCTTCTCGATCATATTCTTGTTGACAGTATCAACCATCTGACAATATAGTTGACCTATACCAACCACATGGTGAGTGACACATGAGTCAGGCATCACTCAATGATGTGCTGCATCAGCTGATGCATGTCTATCGCAGGCAGCTTCGTCTGGGCATTCAGCGCTACCAGCTTGATCTGCCTGTCACGCACATTCGGGTGCTGAAGGGCATTGGCCGTACCTCCGAGTGCACGGCGCACAAGATCGTGCAGCATCTGGGGCAGGACAAGGCGCGCGTGACGCGGGTGCTCAATGAATTGATGACGGCGGGATTGATCGTCAAGACGGAAAATCCGCAGGACCGTCGCAGCCTGTTTCTCGCCCCTACCGAGGCGGGCCACGACATGCTCAAAGAGATTGAAGCCCTGGAAGATGAGACCGCTCGGCGGATGGCGGGAGACCTCAGCGATGAGGAGGTCGCCACCTTCCTGAAAACGGCATCTGCCATGATCCACAATACAAGCGAGTGTGAAGCACGCGATGCTGAACAACTTGAAGGCGTTTGCCAGAGGAGTGCGCAAGATGGGTAAGCCCGCAATGCGAGAGCTTGAAGTGATTCGTTCCACCCCGGTGACGGAGCACATGCTGCGCGTCACCCTGGGCGGGGAGAATATCGGCTCCATCCCCGAGGGGCAGGAGAGCGCCTATATCAAACTGGTGTTTCCGCGCGGGGAAGGCGAGCGCCCGATGATGCGCACCTATACCATTCGTCATCAGCGTGCGACCGAGATCGATGTCGACTTCGCGCTGCACGACCACGCCGGCCCGGCATCTGCCTGGGCCGTCAGCGCCCAGCCCGGGGATCGCATCACCATCGGCGGCCCGGGGCCAAAGAAGCTGATCAACATGCAAGCCGACTGGTTCCTGCTGGCGGGTGACATGACAGCCTTGCCGGCGATCAGCGTCAATCTGGCCGAGCTGCCGGCAGACGCGCGCGGTCACGCCGTCATCGAGGTGACCAGCAAAGCCGATATCCAGACGCTTGAGCATCCGGCCGGCATCGAGCTGCACTGGGTCATCAATGCGCAACCGGACCCGAGCGGCCAGCCGCTGCTGGACAAGATCGCCTCCTTGCCGAGCCTGGAGGGCCAGGTATCTGTCTGGGCGGCCTGTGAATTCGGCAGCATGCGAGCGCTGCGTGCTCACCTCAAGCAGGTGCATGAGATTCCCAAGTCCCACTTCTACGTCTCCAGCTACTGGAAGATCGGGCAATCAGAAGACGGTCACAAGCTGGCCAAGCAACAGGACGCCGAGGCGGAAGGGGCGTGATCACGTCACTCCGGTGATCGCCTTGAGGTCTCTGAGCAAGTGAATGAGCTGCTTTCCCCCAATGCCCTGATGCACGCCTGCATCAGGGCATTTCGTTGTCGCAATGAAGCCCTGGCCCTGCAGAAAGCCCTGCGTCATTTGAAGGGATTGCGGTGTCACTTGAAGGGGTGGCGGGCCAGATAATCCTGGGTGTGCTCAATGAAATGGCGGATCCGAAGCGGCAGCACGGCATGATGTTGATAGACCAGATGGATGTCGGCATTGGGCAATTGATACTCCTCGAACAGTATCTTGAGCTCTCCTGCCTCGACATAAGGCGCCACATCCCATTCCGCTCGCAGCACGATTCCGCGGCCATCCAGGGCCCAGCGAAGGGCGCTTTCCCCATCATTGGTGGACAGGCTGCCGCCCACCTTGACGCTACAGGTTTCCTCACTGCCCTGAAATTTCCAGATGCTCCATGAGTCCCGATTCTGATGCAGGGTGATGCATTCGTGGTTGGCCAGTTCATCGGGATGCTGCGGGCACCCATGGCGGGCAAGGTAATGCGGAGAGGCACAGACGATGCGGCGATGTGAGGCGATCTTGCGTGCATGCAGATTGGAATCAGGCAGCTCGCCGAATCGAATGGCGACGTCAAAGGCACCATCGACCATGGCGTGCGGGATGTCGGAAAGATGCAATGTCACCTCGACCTGCGGATACGCCTGAACGAAGCCCGAGATGATGGGCGCCATGTACTTGCGCCCGAAGCCCAGCGGGGCGTTCACCTTTAGTCTTCCTCTTACCTGCCCCTCATGGCGGGAAAGCTGCTCTTCCATCTCCAGCACCTGGCTCAAGGTCTGTTCCGCATGGCGCTGATATATCTGGCCTTCGGGCGTGAGGCTCATGGAGCGCGTGCTGCGGTTAAATAATTGAATCTTGAGTCTTTTTTCAATGTTTGCCAGTCGCTTGCTGACGGCTGCCGGACTGATGTCCAGCACGCGGGCGGCGTTGGACATGCTGCCTTCCCGACAGAGCGTCAGGAAGAAATCGAGTTCTGTGAGCGATTGCATTTTCAACTTCCTGGTTGAAGGTGTTGTGAATGCTAGTGCATTGTCGGCTCGGTGGCTCGCTGGCTAGTGTGTGATCACGCCTTGATTCACCCACCCCAATGACAAGAGAGCCTACATCATGAATAGCCACCGTATTGCAGTCATCCCGGGCGATGGTATCGGTCTTGAAGTCATCGAAGCCGGCAAGCGTGTGCTGGAAGTGCTGGCGGAAGACAATACCGATGTCACCTTCGACTTCGTCGACTTCGACTGGAGCTCCGAGCGCTACCTCAAGACTGGCCAGTACATTCCGGATGGCGGCATCGAGGAGCTCAAGACCTTTGATGCCATCTATTTCGGCGCCGTAGGCAGTGAAAAGGTGCCGGATCACATCTCGCTGTGGGACCTGCGTCTCAAGATCTGCCAGGGGTTCGATCAGTACGCCAATGTGCGCCCCGCCCGTGTTTTCCCGGGGATCACCAGCCGTCTTCAGCAGGCGGAGGATATCGACTGGGTCATCATTCGCGAGAACAGTGAAGGGGAATACTCCGGGAATGGCGGCCGTGTCCACCAGGGGCTTCCGGAGGAGGTGGGGACTGAAGTCTCGATCTTCACTCGCAAGGGCATCGAGCGCATTCACCGCTTCGCCTTTGAAATGGCGCAGTCCCGTCCGCGCAAGCATCTCACGCTGGTGACCAAGTCCAATGCCCAGCGCCACGGCATGGTGTTGTGGGACGAGATCTTCTTCGAAGTCGCCAAGGACTACCCGGACGTCACGATCACGCGTGAACTGGTCGACGCCATCACGACACGCATGGTGCTCAAGCCCCACATGCTGGACGTCATCGTCGCGACCAACCTGCATGCCGATATCATTTCCGATCTCGCTGCGGCTCTGAGCGGCAGCCTGGGGATTGCCCCGACCGCCAACCTCAATCCGGAAGGCACCTTCCCCTCCATGTTCGAGCCTATCCACGGCTCTGCCTTCGATATCACCGGCAAGGGCATCGCCAATCCGGTGGGCGCCTTCTGGACGGCCGTCATGATGCTGGAGCATCTGGGTGAGACGGCACTGGCCAAGCGCCTCATGACCGCCATTGAAGAAGTGGTCGCTTCGGGTCTGCATGCGCCAGACCTGGGCGGCAGCGCCACCACGCGCGAGATCACCGATGCCGTCTGTGAACGGGTTCGCGCGACTCGTCAGAGCGCCGCCATCGCCTGACGCAGTTCTTGCAACATCCAGGGGGCAGGAACGCCATGCCTGCCCCCTGCGCGTGAAGGTTCCAACCACAAGGACAATAAAATGGACGCGCAACTTCTGACGCTGGCCATTCTCATGGTCGCGATCGTACTGTTCGTCTCGGAAAAGATTCCGCTTGCCCTGACTGCCATGCTGGTACTGATCAGTCTCGTGCTGGGCGACATCCTCACGCCAGAGGAAGCCTTTTCCGGGTTCATCAACAAGAACGTGATTCTCTTCTGCGCGATGTTCGTCGTCGGCGGTGCCTTGTTCGAAACCGGCATGGCCAATCGTATCGGTGGCATCGTGACGCATTTCGCCAAGACAGAGCGACAGCTGCTGCTGGCCATCATGCTGGTAACAGCGATTCTGTCCGGCTTTCTGTCCAATACCGGCACGGCTGCCGTCTTGATTCCTGCGGTGGTCGGTATCGCCAGTCGCTCCGGGATTCGCCGCTCCAAGCTTCTGATGCCGCTCGCCTTCGCTTCGGCAATGGGCGGTAATCTGTCCTTGATCGGGGCACCGGGCAACCTGATCGTCGACAGCACCTTGAGCAAGATGACCGATGGCGCTCAGTCCTTCGGTTTCTTCTCCTTTGCGATGATCGGCATTCCGATGATGATCTTCGGCCTGCTGTACTTCCTGACCATCGGCTACAAGCTCCTGCCGGATCGTCCCGGTGGCGATGGGGTCGAGATGTATGACGAGCAACCGACCATGGCCCCGCTCTGGAAGCAGTACCTGGCGTTGGGTGTGCTGGTACTCACCATCCTGGCGATGGTCTTCGATGACGTGATCGGTTTCCCCATGCATGTCATCGGTGTCACAGGGGCACTGCTGCTGGTCTTGACGGGGGTCATGAAGGAGCGCCGTGCGCTGGATGCCATCGACTCCCGCGTCATCTTCCTCTTCGCAGGCATGCTGCCCATGGCCATCGCCATGCAGAAGACGGGGTTGGGCACGATGATGGCGGAGCACGTGGTCGCCTATCTGGGCGAAGCCCCATCACCGCGCGTGTTGCTCAGTGTGCTGTTCGTGATATCCGCGGGACTCTCGCAGTTCATGTCCAATACGGCCACGACAGCCCTGTTGGCCCCTATCGGCGGTGCGATCTCGGTGGGATTGGGCGCTGACCCCAGTGCGGTATTGATGGCGATCTGCATCGGCGGCTCCTGTGCCTTTGCAACGCCGCTGGGCATGCCGGCCAACACCATGGTGTTGGGGATCGGGGGATATCGCTTCAATGATTACGTCAAGGCGGGCCTGCCCCTGGTGGTCGTGGGCTATCTGGTCAGCGTCGTGTTGCTGCCCATCATCTGGCCTTTCTATCCGGCCTGATACCTGGGTTCCATTTTACCCAGGCTGATATGCGCGCCATGAAAAATGCCCCACAGGCCTGGCCTGTGGGGCATTTTTTCGTCAGCTGATCGCGAGCTGTTCTTGAGCTGATCGCGAAAATCAGGGACTGAGTCAGAAGCGGTAGCTGGCACCCAGGCGGACGTCGCGGCCCGGTTCCAGCATGCTGTCACCGCTGCTGAGCAGGTAGCTGCTGTGGTCGCTGTAGCGCTTGTCGAACACGTTGTTGACCGCCAGTGTCAGGGTCAGATCCTGCCAGGAGGCCGGGGTCCACTGGGCGCGGATGTCGTGCGTCACGTAGCCCGGCTTCTCCTCGTCGCCTTCTGCCACCCGTTCCAGACGTTCCACCGCGTTCAGGGTGTAGCCCAGGGTGACGTTGTGGTTTGGCAAGCGATACTGATGATCCCAGGTCCACTTGTCGCCAGTGGAGGCGCCGATGTTCATCTCGTCACCCAGCGGGTCGCCGTCGTTGTTCTTCATCACCACCTTGGCGTAGCCCAGGCGCGTGTCGTAGCCGCCCACGCCCCAGTTCAGGCTGGCTTCATAGCCACGGCTCTCGACTTCGCCCTCCAGGTTGTAGAGCACCGCCGGATCACTGCCGCGATCATAGGCCTGATAGTTCTCGATATCGGTATGGAAGCCGGTCAGCGCGAAGCCGAGGCGATCTCCCGCCATCAGGGCATCGCGCTGATGCCAATCCAGACCGATTTCGCGCTGGCGAGCGCGTTCCGGCTCAAGCCCCTCCGCGATGGTGACATCATCGCCGATCAGGATCACTTCACGTGCCTTGGCACCGCGAATGGCCTCGCCGTAGCCGGCATGCAGGGTGAGGTTGTCAGTGGCATCGACACTCAGAATCGCGTTGGGGGAGACCTCGCTGCCACTGACGCTGCCCGCCTCGCCGTAATCACTGTCGTAATCATCCAGCCGCGCGCCAACGGACAGGGCCCACGGGCCCAGCGTCATGCGGTTCTGGGCGTAGACTCCCAGGTTGCGTGAGGTGTCTTCGTTGTTGGGGCCGGCGCTGCCGGCGTCATCGGAGCGACGAGTGTCCTGATCATGGAAGTCCACGCCAGTGGTCAGCGCATGTGCCACGTCACCCGTCTTGAGGCGCAAGGTGTTGCGGACATCCGCGCCGAATTCGCGGGAACGGCTGGTGCTGCCGGCCTCGACACGATCCAGTTCCTGGGTGGTGTGATAGAGGGTGGTTCTGGTGTCGATCAGGTCATTGCCCGGGTGCCAGGCATGATTGACGGTGAAGGTCTCGCGCTCCATTTCCTGATAGGTCGGCTGCTGACTGCTGAAGCTCGGCATGTGCGGACGCGTGAAATAGGTGCCGTGATCGGTGGTGCGCTCGGCGCTGATGCGCAGGTCCTGATCATTGACGTCCAGCAATGACATCTTGAGCAGGTAGCCGCGCTGCTGGCCTGCGGTCTGTTCCTGCTCACCGCCATCGCCAACCGCATAGTCATCGCTGTTGCGGCCGCTGACATATCCCATCAGACCAAGATTCTCCCCCAGACGACCATAGAACGCCGTGGTGCCGGAGGTGGCGTCCGCCGCACTTTCGGTGCCGACGGAGACGCGTGCGCCCAGGTCCTGACCGGGCTTGAGCAGGTCCTGCGCATCCTTGGTCTCGAAGCGGAGGCTGCCGCCAAGCGCGCCCGGGCCATCATCGGCGGTCGCGGGGCCTTTATCGACTTCTGCCTGCTTGAGCAGGGCCGGGTCAATGGTCAATCGGCCAGTATGGTGGAAGAGATAGCCGCCCTGACGCGCGCCATCGATGGTGACGTTCAGGTTGGTGTCTTCTAGGCCGCGTACATAGACTTTCTGGCCGATGGCGATGCCACCGCCGACACTGACGCCCGGTTCGGCGCGGAACAGGTCTTCCAGGTCGCGTGCCTGACGCTGATCGATCTCTTCAGCGCTGATCACGACATTCTGTTCGAGACGGTCTTCGCTGATGACGAGGGTGGACATGTCGTCAGCCGAGGCGTGGCCCGAGAGGCTCAGGGTCAACGCACTGGCGGAGAGGACGGCTGCGGTAAGCGGATGGAGGCGGAGGTGCACGTGATATCCCTTGCTTTGAATAGTTATATGTTGCGGCTGGCAATGCTAATCGTTCTCAATAATGAATTGCAAGATTCTTGCACAATTCTTGCCTGCAAGGTCTGCTGGCGTCGTATCGGGGAGACAGGTCGCGATCGAGTTGCTCGCGCAAGGCATGCCACGTGCAAGCCGATAGGGTTGCTGGATAAGGGCTGCCGGATATCGGTGCGCTCTGTATCGTGCTCGGTTATCGTGGCAAGCCATGCCCCCCTTTTTTGACCACCGTCACGTGAGGCACCAGAGTGGATCAAGCAGAAGCACTGTACGAAGCCGTCAATCAGCTCATTCGTGTCCATCAGTTTCGCGACAGGGAAAGCATCTGCCACCACAACGTCTCCGTCGCTCAATGCTATGCGCTGGAAACGCTGGTCAAGCGCGGACCGCTGAGACTGCAGGCGCTGGCGGACGAGATGTACCTCGACAAGAGCACGACAAGCCGGGTCGCCGACTCGCTGATCCGCAAGCACTATGTACGCAAGATCGAGGACCCCAACGACCGGCGTGCCGTTGAGCTCTCGCTGACCCCCGAGGGCAGGGCGCTGTACCAGCAGATTCACGCCGAGCTGGTCGCGGAAGAGGCCTCCATGATCGAGGGCCTGTCGCCGGAGGTCGTGGAGGGCGCAGTGACACTGCTCAACAAGCTGACCCTTGCCGCGCGGCAGCGCCTGGGTGACTGATTGAGCGCCTGGGTGTAGACATTGGCGTGGAGGGATACTAGGTTTGTTGTCACTGACAACATATTGCTGCGAGAGACTGCCATGAGTCGTGATATCACAAGCCTGCCGGTGGCCATCATCGGCGCCGGGCCGATAGGGCTGAGCGCCGCCGTCCATCTGCTGGAGGCAGGGTTGGAGCCGATTCTCTTCGAGTCGGGCGCGCACGCAGGCGCCAACCTGGCCAGCTGGGGACATGTGCGCATGTTCTCGCCCTGGTCATGGAATATCGACGCTTTAGCGGCCGAGTTGCTGCAGGAACAGGGTTGGCAGGCCCCGGACGCTGCTGCCTATCCCACCGGGGCCGAGTTTCTCGACCACTATGTCGCACCGCTCGCCGCGCACCCGTTGATCAGCTCGCGCCTGCATGTCGATAGCCGCATCACCCATGTCAGTCGACAACAGCATGATGTGCTGCGCAGTGGCGGACGCGATGAGGCGCCCTTCGTGCTGCGCGTCGAGGGGCCTGACGGCCCGCGCGATGTGCTGGCCCGCGCGGTGATCGATGCCTCCGGCACCTACCAGACCCCCAACTGGATCGGGGCGCACGGCATTCCCGCCATTGGTGAGCAAGCGGCGGCCGAAGTCATCGCCTATGGCGTGCCGGACATTCGCGGCACACAAGCGGCTGAGTATGCCGGCAAGTCGGTACTCGTGATCGGCAGCGGTCACTCGGCGCTGAATGCGCTGCAGGACCTGATCGTGCTGGCAGACCACGAAGCGGGGATGCGAATCGTCTGGGGTGTGCGCTGCGCCAATATCGATGAGATCATCCGCCCGGCGCCCAATGATGAGCTGGAGGAGCGCAAGGCACTCGAACTGCGCATCAAGGCGCTGCTTGAGGAAGGCCGGATCGAGGTAGTGACCGGGCTTGCCGTCGAGGCGATCGATCATCAAGCGGGGCGCTGGGTCGTACAGAGTGGCGAACACCGGCTGCCAGCGGTGGATCGCATCATCGCGGCCACTGGCTTCCGTCCCTCTCTGGGGCTGCTGTCTGAATTGCGTGTCTCGCTGGACCCCGCGACGCAGAGCCCTATCAAGCTTGCGCCGCTGATCGACCCCAACCAGCACAGCTGCGGGTCGGTGCCGGAACACGGCGCGGCCGAACTGCTGCATGCCGAGCCAGGCTTGTTCATCCTCGGCATCAAGAGTTACGGCAGAGCGCCGACCTTCCTGATGCGCACCGGCTATCAGCAGGTCAGATCCGTGGTGGCCGCGCTGGCAGACCCCGCCTCCATTCGCCCGGCGCCTGTCTGCAATGCCCCAGCTACCCGCAACGCCTGCTCTGCACCCGCCTGATCGTCGCGCGCAGGCCTGGGAGTGTGATGTATGGGCGTGATGTGTTGGCAGTAGTGGTGATCGGTTGGTCCGCGCGACGAGAGAACATGAAAATGCCCGCTACCTTTCGGTAGCGGGCATTTTTCGTTCAGGCATGGGGCGTGTGGCTGGGCTCATCCCCGGGAGCGTGTGGATAGGCTCGTTCCCGGGAGCTTGTAAAAGGCTCAGCCCGTCGAACCTGCCTTCGCGGGGGCCGCCTGCTTCAACTGCACCGGCTTGCGAATGCCGAGGAAGTAGACGAAGACCACCGTCAGCACGACGAAGAACAGGCTGTCCGGCGTGGTGATGAAGGTCATCGGGTTGCCGTTGGAGAGCGTCAGCGCGCGACGCAGGAATTCTTCCAGGTTCGGGCCGAGGATGAAGCCGAGCAGCAGCGTGATCACCGGATAATCATGTTTGCGCATCAGGTAGGCGACGATGCCCAGCACCAGCGTCATCATCATCTGGAACACGGAGTAGGTGGCTACGAAGCTGCCGACCACGGCCAGCAGTGCGATGGCGCCATAGAGCACATCCTTGCGGATCGTGACGATGCGCAGGAAGTACGGGCCCATCAGGTAGAGCGTGAGAGGAATCAGGATCAGCGCGCTGAACAGCAGTGAGGCCAGCATCGGTGCGATCAGGCCGGATTGCGAGGCCATCAGCTGCGGCCCCGGCTGGATGCCGTTGATCACCAGTACCCCCAGCACGATGGCCGTCACCGGGTCGCCCGGAATCCCGAAGGTCAGCATCGGCACCAGGGCGCCACCGCACACGGCATTGTTGGCGCTTTCGGCGGCGGCGATGCCTTGGGGATTGCCCTTGCCGAAGCTCTCCGGCTTCTTCGAGGTGCGCACGGTTTCCACGTAGGCGAGAAAACCACCCATTGAGCCCCCTGCGCCAGGTAGAGTGCCGACCATGTAGCCGATCAAGGTCGATTTCAGGTAGCAGCCGAGGCCGATCTCGCGAATGGCGCTCAGCGGCGGAATGAAATCACGCCGCTTGAGCTGCTTGCTGGCCTTGAGTTGCTGGCGGATGGCGGCGTCCTTCTTGCGGTTGCCGACCTGGATCAACAGCTCGCTGATGGCGAAGGTACCGATGATGACCGGCATCAGATCGATCCCGGCGGTCAGCTCGCTGATGCCGAAGGTGAAGCGGGCCAGCGGCTGCATGGCGTCCAGCCCGACGGTCGCGAGCATCAGGCCCAGGCAGGCGGTGATGCCGGCCTTGCGGATGTTGCCGCGTTGGGCGACCACGATCACGATCAGCGCGAAGGCGATCAGAGCACACTTGCCCGTCGTCTTGACCAGCAGTGAGGCCTCGGCGATGAAGGGGGCCAGCACGATCAACAGCAGCGCGCCGAGGCTGCCGCCGATCATCGAGCCGAAGGAGGCATGGCCCAGCGCCAGCGCGCCTTCGCCACGCTGCTGCATGGGATAGCCTTCCAGCGCTGTCATCATCGAGGACGGCGCGCCGGGAATATTGATGGTGGTGGCCGTGATGCTGCCGCCACACATGCCGGCCATGTAGATGCTGGCACACGCCATCAGGGCGGTGGTGACATCGAGGCTATAGGTCAGCGGCAGCAGCAGGGCGAGTGCCAGCGTCGCGGTCAGACCCGGGATGGCCGAGAAGATGGTGCCGATCACGAAGCCGGCGACCACGTAGAACAGGATGACGGGGTCTAGCAGCAGGGCGAAGCTCGAGAATACCTGGGCAATGAATTCCATGGGTCAGCTCCCGTTGCCCAGGCCGAGCGCAGACAGATCCAGCGCAGGGAGATGGACGTTGAACAGTTGCTCGAAGAGCCCATAGCCCAGCGCGGAAATGGCGCAGGCGATCACTGCCTTGCTGACCCACTTGTCACGCCCCGCGAACAGCAGCATCACGGCGAAGACATACAGCGCTGACGACAGCAGGTAACCCAGGTGCGAGAACGCCAGGATATAGAGCGCGGTCACCAGCATCAGGCGCAGCGCCGGCGAGAAGCGAGGCGAGCTTGCGTCGCTGTCCGCGCTGGAGGCGTCATTGTTGGCGGTCTCGGTGCTGGTGGACTCAGCGCTGTCGGACTTGCTACTGCGGGAGTCGCGGCTCGCCCGTTGTTGGCTCACCAGCTGCGCCACGCAGAGCACGAGCGCGATGCTGCCGATCAACACGGGGAAGAAGGAGGCCGTCAGGCGGCCATTGTCCAATGGCGGCGCCATCTGGAAGGCACTGATCAGATAGAGGGCGCTGATGGCGGTCATGGCCAGCGTCAGCGGTGTCGCCCCGCTGAGCAGCCAGTGACGCCGGACGGGAGGAGAGGCGGAAGGAGACATGACAGAATTCCCTGGCGGCGCCCGTGGCCGGGCGCCGCTTGACGATGGAAGTGAAGGAGGACGGGTAGACGTGGGATTGCAGCGGCACTCAGAGGTGCCGCCTGCCAGCGCGTCTACAGGCCGAGTTCATCCATGGCAGTGAAGGTCTTCTGTTGGTAGTCCTCGATCCAGGCGTTGACCTCATCGGCCCCCAGCCAGCTGGGCGTGACGCCGACTCCCGTGATCCACTTCTGGAATTCTGGTGTCTCGTAGGCGCTGTGGTAGGCGCTTTCCAGGGTGCTGACCACATCTTCCGGGGTGCCCTTGGGCACGGCCAGCACGATGAAGCTGCCGGTCTCGAGATTGCCGCCCAGTTCGCTCATCGGCGGCACCTCCGGGTAGGCCGGATTCTGCTCGGAGGAGAACTCGACGAGGCCGTGGGCGTCGCCGGAATCCAGAATGCCGGAGAAGTCTCCCAGGCTTGAGATGGCGCCGTCGATCTCACCGGAGAGCAGAGCCTCGGCCTCGGCGGTGGAAGAGCCCGGGTAGGTGATGACATTGAATTCGACGCCCGCTGCCGCTTCCAGGCGGCGTACCGCCAGATAAGGGCCAGAGCCCTGCGGAGCGACGCCGATCCTCACGGTGCCGGGGTTTGCGCGTGCGGCCTCGATCAGTTGCTCATAATTCTCGTAACCGGACTGCCTGGAGACCACGATGGCATCCGCTTCCTTGGTAATGCGGGCGAAGGGGATCATCCGGTCCAGCGAATAGCCGGGCACCAGATTGCCGCGTGGCAGGGTGATGATGCTGTCATAGGTCATCACGCCGACGGTATGGCCATCGGGACGCGCCTTGCTGAGCTGCATCAGGCCGGTGGCGGTGATGGCACCGCCGATGTTCTCGACGTAGATCGATTTCGGCAGGTCCTGCTCGGCAAGGTTGCTGATCTTGCGACTGATAGCGTCGGCACCACCGCCGGCCGGCCATGGCACGATCAGGCGAATGTCTCGCACGGGATAGTCGGCCTGCACGCCGCTGCTGACAAAGGGTGAGGCCGCCACCATGCCGGACAGGGCCAGCGGCGCGAGCAAGGCCAGCAGCGGACGACTGCGGCGCTTGCGGTCTGCGCGGGATTGCTGACTGGCATCAGGGTTGGCGTGCACGTTGGCCTGACGGCTGTTGTGAAGGCTATTCAGATGGCTATTGAGACGGCTGTTCAGACGGGTCATGGCATGACTCCAGTGTTGTTATGGTTGTGGTCACTCGAGGCGCATTGAGGCAGGAGGGATGGCGGACGACAGGTCGGCGTGGCCTGTCGTCCGTGGCCGCCGTGGACAAGACGGCGGCTGGCGAGCCGATTACTGCTTGGCGGCCATATAGCGTTCGAATTCTGCACGCGCTTCGTCGGTCGGCGGATACAGGCCGATCACCGGCGTGCCGTTGCGTACCTTTTCCAGCACGTAATCCTCGAAATCTTCCATCTGGCTGGCTTCCTCGGCGATCTCGTCGGCCAGTTCCAGCGGTACGACCATGACACCATCGGCATCGCCGACCAGTACATCGCCCGGGAAGACCGGCACGCCACCGCAACCGATCGGCACCTGCAGTTCCACTGCATGGTGCTTGGTCAGGTTGGTCGGCGCGCTCGGCTTGGCGCAGAAGATCGGCAGGTTCATCTCGGCGGCGGCGCCTGAATCACGAATGCCGGCATCGGAGACGAAGCCCGCGCACTGACGATACTCCAGACGTGTCAGCAGAATGCTGCCGGCGCTGGCGGCCGAGGCGTCCTGGCGGCAGTCAGACACCATCACGTGACCGGCCGGCACGGTTTCCACCGCCAGACGCTGCGGGTGCTTGGGGTCGCGGAAGGCGGCGACGGTATCGATGTCTTCCCGCGCCGGGATGTAACGCAGTGTGAAGGCCTGGCCCACCATCTGGGTGGTCCTGTTGTTCATCTGCACCACGTTCTGGATGAAGGTGTTCCGCAGACCGCGCTTGAACAGCAGGGTGTGCAGGGAGGCGGTAGAGGCGCGCATCAAACGCTCGCGGGTCACGGAGGAGAGCTCGGCGTAGCTGGGATGCTCTGTGGAGGTAATGGCAGTCATATGGCGTCCGTCGTCAGTATAGGTAAGGAGTCTCGGCTCTCGGCAACGTGCCTGGCCCAAGTGATAAGTCGACACGTGCGTCTGATGTGCTTTCGAGACTCACTATAGGGGGGAAGAGGTGACTGATCAAACAAATATTGACAACTTTTGATGAGCAATAAGTCTAGTGTCGTGACCCGAAAAGCGCGTCTTGGTGGCCGCCAACAGGCATGTCACCACAGAGCAGTGACAGTTATTACGCAAAAAGGGTTTATGGAGAACTATTGGGTTTTTTCTTCAATATTCTGATTTAAAAAGATTTTTAGTGAGTCGTGAGCGTGATGGGTATCTGGTCGGCCTGGTATCTCGAGACGCGATCTAGCGTTGGGCCCATCTTCAGAGAGAAGTGCGCCGGGAGAGCCGCTCGCCGGCAGCGACATAGGTCGCATGGCAGCACCTGACACAAGTTGTCATATTTTGTCGGCAGGTGGCATTTGCCCCCCTTTGACCGTCAAGGAGATGACATGGAAGCGACATGGCGCTGGTTCGGTCCCGCGGACCCCATCACGCTCGAGGAAATTCGCCAGACCGGCGCGACAGGTATCGTGACGGCGCTGCATGAGATTCCCAACGGCGAGGTCTGGCCGCTGGAAGCCATTCGTGAGCGCAAGGCGCAGATCGAGGCGGCCGGGCTCAGGTGGTCAGTGGTCGAGAGCATTCCGGTGCATGAGAGCATCAAGCAGGCGGCGCCCGGCAGTGATCGCCATATCGCCAACTATCAGCAGTCGCTGCGCCACCTGGCGGAATGCGGGATCGGCACCGTGTGCTACAACTTCATGCCGGTGCTGGACTGGACGCGCACCGACCTCGCCTGGCAGCTGCCGGAGGGCGGCACTGCGTTGCGTTTTGATCAGGATGCCTTCGCGGCCTTTGATCTCTATCTGCTGGAGCGCCCCGGCGCCGAGCACGAGTACAGCAGCGAAGAGCAGCAGGCCGCGCGCAGGCATCTGGCGTCGCTCGATGATGCCGGACGCGAGAAGTTGATCCGCACCATCATCGCGGGGCTGCCGGGGGCGGAAGAAGGCTACACGCTGGCCCAGTTCCGAGCGGCGCTTGCGGCCTATGACGGTATCGATGCCGCGCGACTGCGCCAGCACCTGGCCACTTTCCTCAAGGCCATCGTGCCGGTGGCGGAAGAGGTCGGCATTCGACTGGCCATCCACCCCGATGATCCGCCGCGGCCGATGTTTGGCCTGCCACGCGTGGTCTCGAGCATGGTGGATGCCGATTGGCTGCTGGGCGTCGTGCCCAGCCCCGCCAATGGCCTGACGTTCTGTACCGGCTCCTACGGGGCCAATCCGGAGATCGACCTGTGCATCATGGCGCGACGCTTCGCCCCACATATCCACTTTGCCCATCTGCGGGCCACCGGGCGTGACAGCGAGGACAAGCGCTCCTTCCATGAGGCTGAGCATCTCGAGGGTGACCTGGACATGGTGGACATCATCAGCGTGCTGGTCGCGGAGGAGCGTCGTCGCCTGGTATCGGGCGGCGCGCCCTTGCCGATGCGCCCGGATCACGGCCACCACATTCTGGATGACGCCAGGCGCGAGACCCGCCCGGGGTACCCGCTGTATGGGCGCATGAAGGGGCTGGCGGAAATCCGTGGCCTCGAAATGGCTATTCAAAGACTGGCTTGACGGCGTCGCCTGATGGCGGGTACGCATACCAACGCAACACAAACACGAACGGCCACCCGCGGTCTTGAGACCGGGGTGGCCGCTCGTGTTTGCTGCAGGTCGCGATGTCTGCTGATTCAGAACTCAGATCTCAGAGCCAAGAGCTCAGAGCCAAGAGTTCAGACGACCTCAGGTTTCAGTCTTCGACGATGTCGAAATCACCATTGGTGCGCACGTAGAGCAGGGTCTCGCCGTCGGCGCTGGTGGTGATGTCATGGGTGATCTCGCCCTGAGAGCCGAAGTAGCTGCCGGTCGCCAGGCTCTGGCTGTCGTCCTTGCCTTCGGTCTCGTGAGTCAGGTCGCCCTTGATGACCACGGCACGGAATTCGTCGGCGTGGCTTTTGATCTCGCCGGAGAAGTCGGCCGGCAGTTTCACCAGGCGGCCGCTCAGCTGGCCGACGTCCGGGTTGCCCCACAGGAAGGCGGTCTTCGGGCCTTGCTCGGCGTCGTCGCTGCCCGGCAGGTTGATCCAGCGGATGTCATTGGCATCCAGCCACACCATGTTGTTCTCGGCGACATTCAGCGGCTCTTCATCGTTGTGGAAGGCCTCGGATTCCGGCTGTACCAGGTAGGGCCCTTCATTGATCTCGATGTAGGCCATGTTGACCTTGTCTCTGGCCGCGGTGATGTGCGATTCGCCTGCCGGCTGGATCCAGAACGAGCCTGCGGGCAGCCACTGCTCATCGGCGTTCTTGTCATCGTTGTGGACCTCGCCCTGGATGACCACGCCACGGTAGGTGATGTTGTGGATGTGGGGCGGTGAGGAGAAGCCTTCGTTGAACTTCACCAGGAAGCCCGAAGCGCCATCCTTGGTGCGGTCGCCCCACAGGTCGCCGGCCGCCGGGCTCTGGTCACCGCGCAGCGGGTTCAGGTAGCCCCAGTCGATGTCGGACTGCTGGACGACTTCACTGGACGGCGTGAGCGTGGAGTGGTCATCGGCGTGGGCGGTCATGCTGGCGAAGGCGACCGAGAGGCCGAGAAGAGCAAGGGAGAAGGGACGTTTCATGGTGGCTGCCTGTCTGGTCATGGGAAGAAGGGGGACAATGCCGATGCGCTGGCAATCGACGCAGTGAATCTTGGAACGGGCAGGCGGCGGGATATAGCGGCAGATGGCGTAAAGACTTTCAATCAAAACATGATAATCGGCCGTTCATCTTGGGCGTGTTATCGGCGACAGGCCTCAAGGCGATACCATGACACACGGCGTGGCGCTCACCTTGAGGTGAGGATAATTTCTCGACAGATCACGACGTTGGCGCGCTTTTGGCGCGGGTTGGTGCCGCTGGTTCGGCCCGACCCGCCGGGGAGAGGCGGGCAAAAATGAGCCGCAAGAGGCAGGCAGGGAGGTGTGCGAGGACGAGAAATGGGCAGTTCCGGACATTCCTCAAACAGTTTTCGGAATGTCCGGATAATGCGCCGGTTCAGACGAAGTCAGGGGCGATGAGGCGCGGAATGGTCAGCACGAATTCCGGGAACAGGATCATCAGCAGGATCACGGCCAGCATCACGCCCAGATACAGCATGGTAGTCGCCATGGCCTTGAGCAGAGGAATGCCGCCTATCTTGGCGGAAATCATCAGACACAGGCCGTAGGGCGGCGTGATCAGGCCCAGCCCCAGCGCCATCACGCCAATGACACCGAACTGCACGGGGTGCACGCCTGCCGACATCGCCAACGGATAGAAGATGGGCGCCATGATCGCCATCGCGGGCAGGGCATCCATGAAGGTGCCGATCACCAGCAGCACGATGGTCATCACGATCAACAGCACCGTCGGGTCGGTGATGCTGACGCCCGCCATCAGCTTGGGTGGAATCTGATAGAAGCTGATCAGATAGCCGAAGATGGCCGCGCCCACCAGGCTGAACAGCGACAGCGAGCACAGTCTGACGGTGTCGGTGGAAGCATTGAGCAACTTGGTGAGATCCAGCTCGCGATAGACCACGAAGCCCAGCGCCAGCGCATAGACCACCGCGATCACCGCGGCTTCGGTGGGCGTCACGATGCCCAGGGTGATCCCACCGATGATGACGATCGGAATTCCGGCGGCCAGCAGGCCATCCTTGCCGGAGCTGGCCAGCTCCTTGAGGGTGGCGCGCTTGCGCACCGGCACATCATAGCGGCGGACATAGCGGGTATTGAGCAGCAGCTGGGCCACGCCGATCATCACGCCGGGCAGGATACCGCCCAGAAACAGGCCGGCGATCGAGGTATTGGTCAGCGCGCCCCATACGATCATGTTGATCGACGGCGGGATGATGGTGCCCATCACGGAGGAGGCCGCGGTGACCGCGACGGCGAAGCTGACCGGATAGCCTTCGCGTTTCATGGCCGGAATCAGCACCGTGCCCACGCCGGCACTGTCGGCGGTGGAGGAGCCGGACACCCCGGCAAACAGCATGCTGACCAGCACATTGACGTGAGCCAGCGCGCCACGGAAGTGGCCGACCAGGCGCATGCACAGCGTGATCAGCCGGTCGGTGATCCTGGCGGCATTCATCAGGTTGCCGGCCAGCAGGAACAGCGGCACGGCCAGCAGCACGAAGGAATCCATGCCGTTGTACATGCGCTGGAACATGATCCAGTAGGTCAGGCGCGGGTCGAGCAGAATCAGCGTCGTCGCCGTCAGCACCAGCGCCATGGCGATGGGGATGCCGATCACGATCAACACGCCCAGCACGCCGAACAGCAGCCAGGGCATCAGGTAGAGCCAGTCCATTGGCATCATGACAGGGGCCTCCGATCAGTCGCGCCATGCGCATGGCTGGCGATGGCGGGAGACAGAACCGCTGCCGTCTCCTCGGGTATTGCCAGTTCTTCCGCCTCATTGGGCGTATTGAGCGCCTTCTCCATGGCCTGCATGCCGTGCAGCCAGGCATGCAGCAGCCGTTGCAGGCTGAACAGCACGATGAAGATGCCGCTGACGGTGAATACCGAGTAGACGTAGATCATCGACAGTCCCGAGGCCATGGCACTGCGGCGCAGACCGGAAAGGGCGAAGTCCTTGCCGTGCACGATGAACAGCACCCCCAGCAACAGGCAGGCGAGATCACGGATCCAGCGCGTGACGAGATCGGCACGGCTGCCACGCGCAAAGGCTTCCAGCACGAAGTGATCGGCGTGCAGCACCCCGACCGCGGTGCCCAGCATCACCATCCACTGGAAGGCGAAGCGGCTGAATTCCTCGGTCCAGAACAGACGCGGCAGGAAGGCCAGATTGCGACTGGCGATCTGATAGATGATGAAGACGATGAAGCTTGCCAGCAGCGCCAGCAAGACGAGATAGAGCAGACGTTCGAGCGTCCGGTTCAGGCGCGAAAGCCCTGAGAGCACAGGATGCATGGCACTGTCCTCAAGAAGAGTGCGAGGGGGGAGGAGCTCGACGCAAGGCGGCGAGATCATTCAAGCCAACCTGAAGGCGGGGCAGCCAGACGCTGCAGGGCTGCCCCCCAGGCGTGGCTTACTTGACCGCACGCACCTTGTCGTAGATTTCCTTGAGGCCCATCTCGGCGATCACTTCCTTGAGTGGCTCGGCCACGATTTCCTGCATGCGCTCACGGTCGATCTCATGCAGCTTGGCACCCTGCTTCTCGAGCTCGGCGAGGGCGTCCGCATCCTGCTCCAGCTGCACCTTGCGGGCATAGGCCGCCGCGTCATGGGCCGACTCCATCAGGGTCTTCTGCTGCTGCTCATCCAGGTTGTCCCAGGACATCTTGGACATGGTCAGCAGGCGCACGGTGATGTCGTGCTCGGACAGCGCGATGTTGGGCGCGACTTCGTGGAAGCGCATGCGCAGGGTCCATTCCGGCTCGTTGAGCAGGCCGTGGATCGCGCCCAGCTGGATGGCGGTGTAGATCTCCTTCCAGGCCACCACGCTCGGTTCGACCCCGAGTGCCTGCCAGGCGACGATCAGCGGCTTGGTCGGGTTGGTACGCAGCTTGAGGCCCTTGAGGTCATCGAGTGAGGTGACCTCGCGCGAGCTGACGATATGTCGCTTGCCGCCCCCGAAGTAGGCCAGCACCTTCACATCGGTCTCGTCACTGATCTTCTGGGCAATCTCCTGGCCGACATCGCCATCCAGTACCTTCTGCCAGTGATCGACATCGCGATACAGGAAAGGAATCGTGAAGACGTTGGCGGTGGGCGAGAAGTCGGTGATCAGCCCGGGGCTGACAATGGACATGTCCAGCGCGCCGGCCATCTGTTGCTCGAACATCTCGGTCTCATGGCCCAGCACCGAGTTGCCCATGATGGTCATGGTGATGTCGCCATCGGTCTTCTCGGCGAGCAGGTCTCGCAGGCGCTCGGCGCCGAGTTGATAGGCGGTATCTTCGGTGCCGGCGTGGCCGAAGCGCAGCTCCATCGCCTGGGCGCTGGCCGAGACACCGAGCGTGGCACCCAGCAGGGTGCCGGTGGTGGCCGCAATGGCCAGGCTCTTGCCTAGCCCTTTGCCCAGCCGGGATCCCAGGCGTGATGAGCGCTGGGAGGGAGAGGTGGGAATAGAGGTAGAAGTAGAAAGAGAGGTATTGGTTGGATTGATCCAATTCAGCATGATGGCGTTTTCCTTGGCGTTGTTTGTTGTTGTGCCTTGCATCTTCTGGTCTTGCAGTCTTGCAGTCTTGCAGTCTTGCCGTCTTGCGCTTGCCAGACCGACAGTCTCCAGACTGCCGGTCCATGCTCGGGGGCTGTGCGGCTTGTCGATGCTCTCCAGGCATGACTCGCCGTTCAGCTGAAGCTTGGTGTCAGTCCTGCGGTGGCGTCGCGACGCTGGCGTCGTCGGGACTCCCGCAGGAGCGGCGAATCTTGAGTTCCGGCGGCATGATGACGCTCTCTCGCTCGCCGCCGGGATTGGCGATCCGGCGCAAGGCCAGGCGCGCCGCCTGCTCCCCGATGGCGTAGGGATGCGTGGCGATACTGGTCAGGGGCGGGTCGCCCAGTTCGGCTTCCTCGACGTCATCGGTGCCGATCACGGCGCAGTCGCGGCCGGGCTCGAGCCCCATCTGGCGCAGCCCCAGCATGGCGCCGAAGGCTACCAGGTCGTTGTGGCAGACCACCGCCGTCGGGCGCGGGCTTTCCTGCATCAGACTCTTGATCAGTTCATGACCGACGCGTCGGGTCACGCCATTGCCGCGTACCAGGCGGCGATAGGCCAGGCCGTGGCGGTCCAGCGCAGCCTGATAGCCCAGCCAGCGGTCATGGCTGACCGAGTGATCCGCGCCGCCGATGAAGGCGATGCGCTGATGGCCCAGGCCGACGAGATGATTGACGGCCATCTCGGCCACGCGCCGGAAATCGGTGCCGGCGTAATCGAAGGGCGGCGCGTCCAGATAGCGCATCACCTGGATGCAGGGCATGCCCCAGTCGGCCAGTTGATGGATCAGGTTGGGGTCTGTGTGTTCGGCGGGGCACAGCAGCAGACCATCGACGCGATGTTCACGCATGCGCTCGATGAAGCGCTGCTGACGCTCGGGGGAATCCTCGCTGTTGGCGAGAAATGACACATAGCCTTCCTGATGCAGGGCGGCATCGATACCCGCGACCATAGAGCCGAAGAAGGGGTTGGCGATGTCATAGACCACCACGCCCAGGGTGGCGGTGCGGCTGCCACGCATGGCGGCGGCGCCACGGTTGTAGACATAGCCCAGCGCCTTGATGGAGGCCTGGACCTTCTCGCGGGTGCGCTTCGCCACCAGCGGGCTTTCGCGCAGCACCAGCGAGACCGTGCTGCGCGAGACCTTGGCGTGGGCCGCGATATCCTGGAGCGTGATGCTGCTCGAGGCGCCCTGGGTTGAATGGCCCTGAGTCGAATGGCTCTGTGATGAAGAGGCCTGCGATGACGGGTCGGCATCTTCCCGAGCAGGGGGTGGCGTGATGGGCGCTTTCATGGCGTCGTTCCTGGGTATTTTCTTGTTGTCATCCCAAGCCTGGGCTGGGGCGCTGGCGTTTTGGATTGTTCCAATTCCTTGTCGTCAGCATAGAGCAATCCCTCGGCTATCCCTTCAGCACTTTGGTCTGGCAGGCGGGCCCGTGCTAGCGGCGCGTCCAGTGGGCTTCATTGACCGCGCTCAAGGGGGATTCGCCTGCCAGCGCCAGCAGCAGGTTGTCCAGCGCACGCTGCGCCATGGCGCGCCGGGTCTCATGGGTCGCCGAGCCGATATGCGGCAGCGCCACGACCTGCGGCAGGCGCGTCAGCGGCGAGCTTGCCGGCAGCGGTTCCTGCTCGAAGACATCCAGCCCCGCCCCACGAATGCCGTCGCGCTCGAGACACTCGATCAAGGCGCCTTCATCGATGACGCGCCCGCGGGCGATGTTGATCAGAAAGGCGCTGGCGGGCATCAACTCCAGTTCGCGCTTGCCGATCAGGCGTTCGGTCTGCTCGCTGAGCGGGACGGTGACGCACACGAAGTCGCTGGTCTTGAGCAGTGAGTCCAGTTCGACACGGGTCGCGCCGAGTTCGCTTTCCAGCTCAGGCTTGGGGGAGGCGTTCGAGTACTGGATGCACATGTTGAAGCCGAGCGCGCCGCGCCGCGCGATCGCCGCGCCGATGCGTCCCATGCCGATCATGCCCAGTGTCTTGCCGTGCACATCCGTGCCGAAGTGGGACGGTGTGAGGCTCTCTGTCCATTGGCCATCGCGAACCTTGCAGGCCAGCTCCACCGCGCGCCGCGCCGTGGCCATGATCAACAGGAAGCCGGTGTCCGCCGTGGTCTCGGTCAGCACATCCGGGGTATTGCACAACAGGATGCCGCGCGCGTTCATCGCCTCCAGCGGGTAGTTGTCATAGCCCACCGAGACCGAGCAGATCACGCGCAGGCTGGGGGCGGCGTCCAGCAGCGCTGACGTGATCACATGGCCTGAGCTGATCAGACCGTGGGCGTCATGCAGGGCATCGCGCAGCGCGTCTTCCCGTGCCTGTGCGGACAGGCCATCCGGCAACACCACGACATCATGATGCTCGCGCAGGGTGCTCATCTGGTCATCGTCGAGTGCCTTGAGCACCACGACCTTGCGGCGGGGCAGGGGGGTGGCCGCATCGCTGGCCATCTGGCTGGCACCTTGGGGCGAGTAGTGCTGTGCGTGCATGGAGGTCTCCTTGAGTTCATGAGCGTTCGACACGAACGGATCGACAGGCGCGGATCGCGGCTCAGGACACGAGACTGGCGGCCTCTCCGTTCTCGATCGCCGTGAGTGTCTGGCGATCCGGCAGACCTTCCATGTCACCGCGCACCTGCACCGCGCGACTGCCCAGCAGGTTGGCGCGCAGCATGGCAGCTTCAGGTGACAGTCCATCGAGCAAGGCGCTGATGGCGCCCACCGCAAAGGCATCGCCGGCACCGACGGTATCGACGACCTGGTCGACGCGCTGGCCGGGAACACTGAAGGCGGCTTCCTGGCCGCCGATCAGCCCACGGTAATAGCTGCCCTCGGGGCCGAGCTTGATGATGACGGCCTTGGCGCCTTGTTCGAGGTAGTGGCCCGCGATGGCCTCGGGGGTCTTGTGGCCGGTCAGACGTTCGCCTTCCGCCAGTCCCGGCAGCACCCAGTCAGCGCGGCTTGCCAGCTGATTGAGGGTGTCGCGCATCTCACGCTCGCTCGACCACAGGGTGGGGCGCAGATTGGGGTCAAAGGAGATGCTGGCGCCTGAGGCGCGGGCCTGCTCGAAGAGGTGGAAGGACAGCTCGCGGCAGCTGGGGGAGATGGCCGGCGGAATGCCGGTGGCATGCAGGTGGCGCAGGGCGCTGAAATCGATGCCATCGGCATCGCGTGCATTCATGCGGCTGGCGGCGCTGCCCTGGCGGAAGTACTCCACGTGGGGGTCTTCGCCCTGACTGGCGCGCGCCTTGAACATCAGGCCGGTGGGCGCCTCGCTGTCCCGGGTCAGATGGCGGCAGTCCAGGCCATTGTCTTGCAGGGTCTGGCTCAGAAAGCACCCGAGACTGTCGTCACCCACGCGGCTCAGCCAGCCGACATGAAAGCCCAGGCGGGCGAGGCCGATGGCGACGTTGGTGTCGGCCCCGGCGATACGGCGCTCGTAATGTGAGACGTGCGCAAGATCTCCCTCGCTCTCGGCGACCAGCATGGCCATGGCTTCGCCAAAGGCGAGGATTTCCAGTGGCGAGGAAGAAGGGGAAGAGGTGGGCGTCGCAGACGCGCTGGCTTGCTCAGACATCATGGCGTGTCCTTTGTCTTGGAGACATTCCTTGTATTTGTCAGGCATGACGGCGCGGCTGGCGAAGCCGCGCCGTCATGGTAGTGCTGCACCGATAGTGCTGCGCCGTCTTGCTGGTCGCGCGCGTCACTTGTTGCGTACTGATTGTCGCGTACCCGTTGCCGACAGACCCAGTGATGGCGCGACTCAGTGCTGGCGCTTGCCGTCCACCAGGCGTGGCAGGTCGGCGCCGTCACGCAGGGTCGGGCTCAGCAGCGCTTCGGGCAGGTCCTGGTAGCACACCGGGCGCAGGAAGCGTTCGATCGCCGCGCTGCCCACCGAGGTGGTGCGGCTGTCGGAGGTGGCAGGCCAGGGGCCGCCGTGGACCATCGCCTGACAGACCTCGACACCGGTCGGCCAGCCATTGGCGAGGATGCGACCCGCGCGACGCTCCAGTACCGGCATCAGGCTGCGCGCGGCAGCGATATCGGCATCGTCCAGATGCAGGGTGGCGGTCAGCTGGCCTTCCAGGTGCTCGCAGACCGCACGCATCTCGTCCAGATCGCGACAGGCGATGACCAGTGAGCTGGCACCGAAGACTTCTTCCTGCAATGCGGCTTCACTCAGGAAGTCGCTGCCGGTGGTGCGGAACAGCGCGGTCTGACACGGGCTTGCGTTGTCGCCATCCAGCGCACCGCGCGCCACTTCCTGTACCTGAGGCAGGGCGGAAAGCTTCTCCACGCCACCGCGGTAGGCGTCGTGAATGCCCGGCGTCAGCATCGTCTGGCAGGCACTGGCCGCGACATTGTCGGCGGCGGTGTTGAGGAAGCGCTCCAGCGCTTCACCTTCGAGTGCCAGCACCAGCCCCGGATTGGTGCAGAACTGGCCGGCACCCATGTTGAGCGAGGCGATGAAGGCCTGTCCCAGCGCTTCGGCGCGGGCCTCAAGCGCGGCCGGCATCAGCAGTACCGGGTTGATGCTGCTCATCTCGGCGTAGACCGGAATCGGTTGCGGGCGGGCTTGAGCCGTCTTGAGCAGCGCCGTGCCGCCACTGCGCGAGCCGGTGAAGCCCACGGCCTGGATGCGCGGGTCATTGACCAGTGCCTGGCCCAGGGTGTTGCCGCTGCCGTAGAGCAGCGAGAAGACGCCTTCCGGCAGGTTGCAGCGCTTCACGGCACGCTGGATGGCGCCGCCGACCAGCTCGGATGTGCCCGGGTGAGCGGAATGCGCCTTGACGATGACCGGGCAGCCCGCCGCGAGGGCCGAGGCGGTATCGCCACCGGCCACCGAGAAGGCCAGCGGGAAGTTGCTGGCCCCGAACACCGCCACAGGGCCGAGACCGATGCGCCGCTGGCGCAGGTCGGCACGTGGCATCGGGCTGCGCTCCGGCATGGCCGGGTCGATGCGCACATCCAACCATTCCCCGGCGCGTACGACGCCGGCGAACAGACGCAGCTGACCGCAGGTGCGGCCGCGTTCGCCTTCCAGACGTGCGCGTGGCAGGCCGGTTTCCTGAAGGGCGCGTTCGGTGATCTGCTCGCCGATGGCCTCGATTTCCTCGGCGATGGTCTCGAGGAAGCCGGCGCGGGTCTCGGCATCCGTCTCCCGGAAGCTGTCGAAGGCGTCATGCGCCAGCTGGCAGGCCAGCTCCACCTCGCGGGCACCACCGGCCGGATAGGCGGGGTCCAGTCGTTCGCCATTGGCAGGATTGATGGCATGAACCGGCTTGCCGTCAGCCAGCAGGCTCTGCTGGCCGATGAGCTGATGGCCGCGCAGTGTCGTCTGATCGGAAGGTGACATGAGGCGTCTCTCTTTTCGTTGGGCGTGCTGTGCGTGGGACGTACGGAGCGTGGGGCCTGGGGTGCGTGGTAGGTGCTGTGCGTAGGACGCGCGGAGGGCCAGGGGGGCAGGCGCCTCGACAGGCCAGGCCGGTCGAGGCGTCACCGCCTTGGGGATTGCGCGTCACTTCACGTCATTCCACCGCGCTGAAGGTGACAGGCGACCTGCCTTACGGGCACATCTGGCCGCCGTTGATGTCGATCACCTGACCGGTGATGTAGCCACTGGTGGCGTGCGAGGCGAGGAACAGGAAGGTCGGCGCGCATTCTTCGGAGGTGCCGAAACGGCCCATGGCGATGCTGCCGGCGATCTTGGTGCGCAGCTCTTCGCTCTTGTCGGCATGGAAGACGGTATCGATGGTGCCCGGCGACACGATGTTGAAGCGCACGTTGTCCTTGGTGAATTCCTTCACCCAGTTGCGATGCAGGTTGTGCAGCATGGCCTTGGTGCCGCCGTAAAGAGAGGCGCCCAGACCGCCGCCTTCGCGACCCGCGATGGAGCCGGTGCTGATGACGCTGGCGGTGGTGCCGGAGTCCTTGGCGGAGGCCTTCAGGTGCGGCATGGCGTACTTGGTGGTCATGATCGCGGAGCGCAGGTTCAGGTCCATCACCAGGTCGAAGGCGGCATCGTCCAGACTCTCGAGTCCTGCTCGCACACCCAGGCCACCGGCGTTGTTGACCAACACGTCCATGCCGCCGAAGGCCTTGGTGAAGTCTTCCACCAGTGCGGCGCAGCCTTCGCTGATGGACAGGTCACGTGCGAAATATTCAAAGCGCGCGCCGGTCGCTTCCATCTGCTGAATGGCATCGCGCGCGGCATCGTCCTGCTGACGGCTGTTGATGCCGACCACGGCACCCTCACGGGCGAAGGCGACAGCGGCTGCCAGGCCAATGCCCTTGGTAGAGCCGGTGATGAGAACTTTCTTCTGCTTGAGATCGGTGAACATGTGGGATTCCTGACGGTGGAAAGCCGTACGCTCTTGGAGGCGGCATGGCGAATGAAAGGTGGAGGGGCCTGCGGCGAGCATCGGCTCCCTCTCGGCACGAGTCACCTTAGCCCAGACAAACAGGATCGACAAACAAATAATGACAACTAGCGAATAGTGCTTTAGTGCAGTCCCGCCTCTCGACTGACATGAGAAGGCTGTCCTGAGGCCTGGCTCGCGCGGTATTGACTGGGGCTGAAGGGGGAGGGGACTGTGCTTATCAGGCAAGAGACAGATTTGTCGTAAAATCTCTGATGAAGCTGATAAATCAATGGCTTGTGGCAATTCAGGCGATGCTGATCGGCCAACGAGCCGCAAGACGTTGCGGCCATTGGATAAGGGTCGCAGGGGCCGGGGTCGGCTATCCTAGGGGTTGATCCGGCCAGCCCGTCACGACCTGCAACCCCCGCTCCCTCCCTGCTGTCCATTTTTGGATTGGTCTAAAGTTCAAGTTGTCATAACTTGTAAAATTCGTGCATCCCGCTGACACTGATCTGCGTATTCGGGGCAGTCATCGCCAACCCCCAAAGCGGCTGCCCCACGCTGCAACGCCACAATCGACACAGCCACGCAACGCCTCCATAACAAGACAACGAGAGAGTCTTCGCCATGCGTAAATTGTCACAAGTCCTCTGTGCCTCCGTGCTGACCCTGTCCGCTTCCGCGGTGATGGCAGCCGACTATCCCTACAAGCCCATCACGCTGATCGTGCCCTGGTCTGCAGGTGGCGGTACCGATGCGGTCGGTCGTCAGCTGGCGGCGGGCCTGCAGGAAGAGCTCGGTCAGCCGGTCAATGTGGTCAACAAGACCGGCGGTTCCGGGGTGGTGGGGCACATGGCCATGAAGATGGCGCGTCCCGACGGTTATACCCTGGGGCTGGGCACGGCAGAGATCGCCACCTATCAGCACATCGGCACCGCGCAACTGTCCTATGAGGACTTCACGCCGATCGCGCTGCTCAATCTGGACTACGCCTCCTTCACGGTGAATGCCGATTCCGAATGGAAGACGCTGGATGATGCATTGTCGGCGCTGAAGGCCAACCCCAGTGACTACACTGTGTCCGGTTCTGCGCCGGGAGCGGCCTACCATCTGTCCTTCGCGGGCTTTTTGGATCAACAGGGCATCAACCCGAATGACGTGACGCTGGTACCCAGCGAAGGCGCGGCACCGGGCCTGCAGGAACTCGCCGCCGGTGGCGTGGATATCGTGTTCTCCTCGCTGCCGGAAATCGAATCCATGCGCCAGTCGGGTCGCGTCAAGGCGCTGGCGGTACTCGCCAATGAGCGTGTCGATTCCTTCGAGGACATTCCGTCTGCCAAGGAGTTGACCGGCTCCGAGTGGAGCCAGGGCTCCTGGCGTGGTCTGGTCGGCCCTGAGGGTCTGCCGGAAGAGGTCACCGCGCGTCTGTCTGAAGCCACCGAGAAGGTCTGGAAGTCCGAGCAGTTCCAGGACTTCATGGCCAGCCGCGGTTACGGCACCGTGTGGGAAGATGCCGAAGGGTTCCGTGCCTTCATGAAAGATCAGGACGAAAAGAACGCTGCCACCATCGACAAGCTGGGGCTGGCCAACTGAGCACGTCGCATCGCTTCGTGTTCGAACGTTTCCTCCTGAGTCTTCATGAGTAACCGCACATGCGTACCAACGACAAGGTAACGGGTGTGGTGACGGCAGCCTTCGGGGCTGCCGTCATATATGCCTCCCTCGACCTGAAGAACCTGCCGCGCCAGGAATATGGGGCCGGTACCTTTCCCACCGTCATCGGCGCACTGCTGATACTGTTCGGGGCCATCCTGCTCGTCCGTGGGCTGCGCAATCGTGAAGTCTGGTTTGCCTGGCAGCACCCCGTGCCGCTGATCACCTTCATTCTGACGCTGGTGGCCATCTGTGCCTCCATCATCGCCTACATCTATCTCACCCCGGTGGTCGGCTTCCCCGTGGTGTCCTTCGTATTGCTCACCTTGCTGCTCTACACCTTCCATCATCGTCGCTGGATGCCCGCTGCCGGCATCGCGGTGACGGCGACAGGGGTGATCTGGGGCGTGTTCGGCCAGTTGCTGCACGTGCCGCTCGAGCTGGGACTGCTGGAAAAGGTGATCTACTGATGAGTGACTTACTGCAAGCCGCCACGATGGTGTTCACCTGGGAAGTGATGCTGATCATCCTGGCCGCCTCCCTGTTCGGGCTGTTCATGGGCGCGATCCCGGGCCTGACCGCCACCATGGCCACGGCCCTGCTGGTGCCGGTCACCTTCTTCATGGACCCGCTGCCGGCCATCGCCGCCATCGTGTCCGCCACGGCCATGGCGATCGTGGCCGGGGACATTCCCGGGGCGCTGTTGCGAATCCCCGGTACGCCAGCCTCGGCGGTCTATACCGAGGAAGCCTATGCCATGGGCAAGCAGGGCAAGGTGGGCCTGGCGCTGGGTCTCAACGTGACCTGCTCGATGATCGGCGGCGTGATCGGGGTGCTGATCCTGGCCTTCTTCGCACCGCGCATTGCCGAGTTCGCCATCCAGTTCACCAGCGATGAGTACTTCTGGCTGGCACTGCTGGGGCTGTCCTGCGCGATCCTCGTCTCGGGGCGTGATCCGCTCAAGGGCGGCATCTCGATGCTGGCGGGCCTGGTCATCGCGATGGTGGGCATGGACAGTGTCTCCGGCCAGATGCGTTTTACCTTCGGCAACTACGACCTGCTGGCCGGTATTTCCATCCTGCCGGTGCTGATCGGCCTGTTCGCGATCTCCGAGCTGATTCGCCGCATGCCCGAGACGCGCAATCCGGCGCCGATCGTGCCGCCGGTCATCAAGCGTCCCTTCGAGGGCGTCGGCTCGACCCTGTGGAAGTACAAGGGCGGCGTGCTGCGCGGCGGGGCACTGGGAACCGTGATCGGCTCTCTGCCCGGCGCCGGTGCCGATATCGCCTCCTGGATCAGCTATGCCGTCAGCCGCAAGTTCTCCCGAACGCCGGAGAAGTTCGGCAAGGGTCATCCCGAAGGCCTGGTATCGGCCAGTTCCGCGAACAATGCGTCGCTGTCCGGTGCCTACATTCCGGCGCTGGTGTTCGGTATCCCGGGTGATACGGTGACGGCGATCATCATCGGCGTCCTGATGACCAAGGGCATCACCCCGGGGCCGGACGTCTTCACCGACCAGGCACCGCTGGTGAACGCCATCTTCATGGTCTTCGTGCTGGCCAACCTGCTGCTGCTGCCGCTGGGCTTCATGGCGATCCGCGGGGCGCGTCACATCCTGTCGATTCCCACCGGCATCCTGTTCCCGCTGATCCTGATGTTCTGCATCGTCGGTGCCTTCGCGGCCAACAATGCCATGTTCGATATCTGGATCATGCTTGGCATCGGCCTGATGGGCTTCTTCATGGCCGAGAACGACTTTCCGGTCGGCCCGATGATTCTGGCGGTGATTCTCGGGCCGATCGTCGAGAGCAACTTCATGCGTTCGATTCTCAAGTCCAATGGCGACCTGACCGCCTTCGTGGACCGCCCCATCGCCATGGTGCTGGCCATCGCCGCGGTGGCGGTGTGGAGCATGATCATCGTCAATGGCGTGAAGGCAGGGCGCAAGGCACCGCAGGCAGAGGAAGCGACTCAGCCCCAGGATGCCTGAACGGGCGTCTGCCGCGCGGCCTTTCCTCAACTGGCAGGGTTTCCGGTAGAATTGCACACCATCCGACATGCCTGAAGGTGGACCAAGAGTGATGAGAAAGGGCGACATGACACGATGAGTGACGCAGCCAAGCATTCACTGGCGCTGGTGGTCTACGAGAAGATTCTGGCGGCCATCATCAGCGGTGATTATCCCGTCAACAAGAAGCTGCCCACCGAGGCGCGCCTGTGCGAGCTGTATGAGGTGTCGCGTCCTGTGCTGCGTGATGCGCTGGCGCGGCTGCGCGAGGACAATCTCGTCGTCTCGCGGAGGGGCTCGGGCAGCTTCGTCATCAATCGACCCGACAGCGCCGTGCTCGAATTCGCGCGCATCTCCAGCATCGCCGACATCCAGCGTTGCTTCGAGTTTCGCACCAATGTCGAGGCCAGTGCGGCGGGCCTTGCCGCACTGCGGCGCACCCCGGAGCAGTTGGAGCACATTCGCCAGCGCTTCGAAGCCATCAACCAGGCCAATCTCAACCATGATCGCGCCTCGGATGAAGACTTCGAGTTCCATCTGGCGATCACCGAAGCGGCCAGCAATCACTACTACGCCACCGTGCTGCGCTCGCTCAACCAGAGCATCAAGGAGGGCATGAACCTGACGCGCGGCCTGTCACTGCGCGCCTCGGAGGAACGCCTGCGCATCGTCCAGGATGAGCATCAGGCGATCATCGATGCGATTGCCGACAAGGACGCCGCGGCGGCCGAAAGCGCGATGCGGGCGCATCTCGAAGGGGCGCGCCGACGCATGTTCGAAGGCGTTCATGCGCCCTGACGACTGGCTTGCCAGGCGACCCACTGTCTACGACAAGGCCCCTGATCGGTGACGTTCAGGGGCCTTGTCGTAGATGGGCTCTGACAGCACGCAGATTGGCCTCGCGTTGTCACATCCTGCCGTTTCCCTTCCGTTGCCTCAGGCGATCTCGATCTGATAACGGAACTCGCTGGCGATACCGTAGGAGCGCCTCAGCTCCAACGGAGTGCCATCAAAGCCGCTGGCGATACGGTCGATCACCACGACTGGTGTCTCGAGGGCTACACCTAGTAGCTCAGAGGTAGATGCGTCTGCCACGCCGATGGAGAGTGTTTCCCGCGCATGGGCGACCAGCTGCCCACATAGTGTTTCGTAGGTCGGGTAGAGCAGGTCACCCAGTGCATCCTTCGGGGTCTCGAGCAGTGCGGCAAAGCGCTTCTGAGGGAGCCAGATCCGCTCATGGAACAGCGGTTTTCCCTCCAGGCGGCGTAGACGCTCCAAGTGGATGACTCCTGCTCTGGCTCCAAGGTTCAGTGCCTGCCTGACATGCTGGCTGGCAGGCGCGCTCTCCAATGACAGGATATCGCTCTCCGGAATCCGGGTAATGCCCTGCGAGTCGACCTGACGGAAGAAGCGCGACAACGAATGCGTGAATTCCGGGCGGCGAACGAAGGTACCGCGTCCTTGCTGGCGCTCCAGGATACCGTCCTGCACCAGTGTCTCGATGGCCTTGCGAACCGTGCCGATCGCGACTTCATACTCTCGCGTCATCTCGGCTTCGGTCGGGATGGGGGTGCCCGGCACCCAATGCCCCTCGGCGATCTGCAGAAGGAATTCATCGCGAAGGCGCTGGTAAAGCGGTAGTCGGCTGTCCGTTCCAGTGATCCCCCGAACTGACCGTGCTTGCGGCATGCATTACTCCTTTGGTCATGGGTCTCTGCTATCAGCGTAAGTTTTACGCTAACCTGTCACTCGAAATACATATATATGTTTGCATGAATTGCAGGCGGTATGGCCTGATATTCCTGCCTCCTCACATACACACCGATAGTGAGTGACCCTGATGACTGTAGATTCACTGACTTCCTGTCGTGGCGTTGATTGCCACGCCCACGTCTTTCTTCATGACCTCCCCATGGTGGAAGGTCGTCGCTATTGCCCTGAGTATGATGCCACGGTCGACGCATATCTGGCGCAGCTGGATTCGCAGGGGCTGTCACATGGCCTGCTGGTCCAGCCAAGCTTTCTGGGCACCGACAATCGTTTCCTGCTGCAGGCGCTTGCCGCATCTCCTGAGCGCCTCAAGGGCGTGGTAGTGGTCGACAGTGCCATCTCCATGCCGGAGCTGGATCGCATGGAAGCGGAGGGCGTGGTCGGCATTCGCCTCAATCTGATCGGTGCGACACCGGCGGACTATCTAGGGGAGGAATGGCTATCGCTCTATCGTGAGCTGGCGCGCCGCCGATGGCATGTAGAAATCCAGCGCAGCGTGGCCGATCTCGCCGACTTTCTGCCGAGCTTGATCGAGACCGGCGTGACACTGGTGATCGACCACTTCGGCCTGCCGAAGGAGGGTGAGCTTACCCCTGGACTCCCTGATCATCAGCGCTTTCTGACGCTGGTGAGCTCTCCGCAGCTGTGGGTCAAGGTTTCCGCGCCGTATCGCTCGGGCGCAACGCTTGAGCAGTCACGACGCTCGCTCGCCGTGTTGCGCCAGGCCATGGGCAATGACCAGCGGCTGATCTGGGGCAGCGACTGGCCGCACACCCGTTTCGAACACGTGGCCGATCATGCAGCCCAGACCCGGCGCATGCGCGAGCTGTTGTTGAGCCCGGAGCTGATCGAACAGGTAATGATCCACAACCCGCGTCGTTTGCTGCAGCTGTAACTTCATCGTCCTGCCACATCTGCCCTGTCTCCACATAACAAGAGTGTTCGCCATGTCGAGTCTTGTCGTCATACTGGCCATCGTGGTCTCGATCGTCTTGGGCTATCGCTTGCGCCTGAACATCGGTCTGTTCGCCATTGCCTTCTCCTATCTGATTGGCTGCTTCTGGCTTGGAATGTCGCCCAACGAGGTGATCGGCCTATGGCCGCTGAAGATCTTCTTCATCATCTTCTCGGTCTGTCTGTTCTATAACTTCGCCATCGTCAACGGCACGCTTGAGAAGCTGGCGGAACATCTGCTGTACCGCTGTCGCAATGTGCCAGCCTTGTTGCCGTTTGCCATCTTCTTTTCGTCGGTGATCATCTCGGCGTTGGGTGCAGGCTACTACACGGTACTGGCCTTCATGGCGCCCATCACGCTGCTGTTGTGTGACAAGACTCGCCTGTCGCTGATCGTCGGTGCCATGGCGGTCAACTACGGCGCGTTGGCGGGGGCCAACTTCGTTTCCAGTCAGAGTGGCATCATCTTTCAAGGTTTGATGACCGGTGCCGGTATCTCGTCCGGTGATGCCTTCCATTACAGTTTCGGCATCTTCCTGGCGACCATGGTCGTGCCCATCGTGGTGCTGGGACTGCTGGTGCTGTTCTCGCTGCGAGGAAGTCAGGGCGGTGTGCAGATTACCGATGCAGCCCAGCCCTCGCCGATGAACCGTGAGCAGCGACTGACATTGCGTCTGACGTTGCTGTTGATGGTCACTGTATTGGCACCGCCGATCACCGCGATGATCCTGCCGGATAATGCGCTGGTGGCTTACGTCAACGACCGCATCAACATAGGGCTGATTGCCAGCGTGTTCTCGGTGATCGCGTTGCTGATGAAGCTGGGGGATGAGCGCAAGGCGATCGCTTCGCTGCCGTGGGGCACTATCATCATGATCTGTGGTGTCGGCATGCTGATCTCGATTGCCATCAAGGTCGGCACTATCGATCTTCTGGCTTCCTGGGTGAGCGGCAATATCCCGGTCTACGCGGTGCCGATCGTATTTGGAGTGATCTCAGCGATCATGTCGCTTTTCGCCAGCACTTTGGGAGTGGTGACGCCTGCGCTGTTCCCTGTCGTGCCGGCGTTGGCCACCCAGCTGGGAATTGACCCGATGATCCTGTTTGTCGCCATTGTCATCGGTGCTCAGTCCACCGCCATCTCGCCATTCTCTTCCGGCGGTAGCCTGATTCTGGGTTCATGCCCCAGTGAAGAGCGTCGCAATGACCTACTGCCCAAGCTGCTGTTCAAGGCAGCGCCGTTGGGCTTCGGGGCTGCGCTGATCTTCAATTTCCTGTTCGCTTTCGTGTATTGAGGAGCGGAAATTTTCTCTCCACCTTCTGTAAGCAGAAGCTCTTGCAAGCTCTGACGCAAGAAACAAGAAGCCCCTGACAGGTTCGCCTGTCAGGGGCTTTCGTCTTCATGGGCAAGAGTGCAGTTCTGCTTGCTCAGGCGAGCGGGATCATTGGCAGAACCTGGCGGGCGACAGGCTGCGCGCGTATTCCGGCAGGGGTTCGTGCGCCACCGTGCGTGCCACCAGATCGCCCGTCTCGGCCGAGAGTGTCAGGCCCAGGTGGCCATGCCCGTAGGCGAGCAGCAGGCCGGGGCAGCCGGGCATTTCGCCCACTACCGGCAGGCCATCGGGAGTGGAGTGGCGCACGCCCATCCAGTGGCGGGCGACGTCGAGCGGCTGACCGAAGAGTGTCTCGCCCCATTGCTTGAGGGCTTGCCAACGCTGCGGCGAGGCGGGACGAGATGGCGCGCAGAACTCGGTGGTGCCCGCCAGGCGAATGCCTGCGGCCATGGGCGAGGCGTAGAAGTGGTGCGCCAGCCAGCCCACCGGGCGTGAGAGCGGGAGCGAGGTGGCGAGTTCGATGTGATAGCCGCGCTCGCTGACCACCGGCAGTCGCTTGCCGAGTCCTGCCAGCAGCGTATTGCTCGCGATACCGGCGCAGATCACCACATGCGAGACCTCCTGCGAGGTGGCGGCGGTGTCGATGCGCCAGCCACCGCTGGAAAGTGGCGTGAGGGCGTCGACATGTTGCGCCGTCCACTCAAGGCCGCCTTCTTCGAGCTGTGCGAAGAGCTGGCGGCTGAGTGACAGCGGACTGGTGAGATGGCGGGTATCAGGGAAGTAGAGGCCGCCTGCCAGTCCCTTCGAGTTGAGCGAAGGTTCCAGATCCCGCAACTGGTTCGCGCCCAGTGCCTGACATTCGACTCCGTCATGACGTTTCGCCTGAGCCATCTTCTCCAGCGATGCCGGGGTGATGGCGGTGTCGCGCTGGATCTGCAGGCAACCTGTCTGGCTGGCCAGTACAGTGGGCGCTCTGGTCTGCAGGTCATCGATCAGAGCATGCTGTCGTTCGACGGCATTGGCCAGCAGGGCGATCAGGTCCGCCTTGTGGCGCTGGAAATTGGAGGGCGTTGCCGCCTTGAGGAAGCGCCAGCCGAAGTCCGCCAGGGCAGGCGTGTGGCGCAGGGCGATGGCAAGGGAGGGCTGTCTGCTCAGCAGGTGGCCCGGCAGTTGACGCAGGGTATCGCCGTTGGCCATCGGCGAGGTGGCGTAGTTGGCGATGAGGCCGGCATTGCCGAAGGAGGTGCCTTCGCCGACGGGGTTCGGGTCATACAGTCGAACGTGATAGCCACGTGCCTGCAAGGCGCGGCAGGTCGCCAGGCCGATGATGCCGGCGCCAATGACGGCAATGCTGTCGTGGCTCGCCACTAGGGCGGCGGGGGATTGCGGGGTCATCGCGCGTACTCTCTTTGCCGGTCATGCCGGGCGGATTGCCCGACATGATCGGCGTGATGAAGACGGTGGCAGGGCCATGACAGAGCCTTGGAAGACTCATGGTCGAGCGGCGCAGGCCCTGCCGGTGGCTCAGTTGTCGCGGTAGAACTTCCAGGAGGCGATGGCGATGCCCACGGCGGTGAGGATGCTCAGCAGGCAGATCACATACAGGGTCAGTCCGAACATGGTCAGGTCCTCAGGAGTGGGTGGGCTGGGTCGGGGCGTTCTTGCCGTTGTGGTCCGGCGCCGCGTTCAAGAACTGATAGACGAGGGTGAAGACCACGATATTGGCGATGACGCCGGCGATCAGCGGCGTAATGCCGCTCAATGCCTCAAGCTCCAGGCCGCTCCACTTCCAGACGCTGGTGGCCAGTGCCCCGGCGAGCATCGCGGCGATGCCGGCACGCTTGCAGCGAATCTTGAACAGCACGGCGAAGATGAACGGCAGCAGGATGGTCGGTGCCCACAGCGCGTAGCTCAGCAGCAGCGCATCGATGATCGAGGTGGCGTAAAGCGCGAAGACGATGGCGCCCAGTCCGATGGCCAGATTGACGCCGCGCTCGATCCACAGCTGCTGCTTGCCGGACATGGCGGGATTGATGAAGGGCTTGTAGATGTCGGTCACGAAGATGACCGCTGCCGAGTTCAGGTAGGAGTCCGCCGTCGACATCACCACGGCCAGCAGTGAGGCGAGCACCAGGCCGGTCAGGCCCAGTGGCAGGGCGTCACGAATCAGTTCCGGCATGGCCTGATCCGGCGAGATCTGCGGATAGAGCACCAGCGCGATCAGGCCGATGGTGGAGCTGACGGCATAGAACAGCAGGCCGAAGCCGCCGGCCAGCGAGTAGCCGATCTTGGCATGACGCGAATCCGGTGCCGACAGGGCGCGCTGGGTGTAGGGCGGGACGAGGGTCTCGCCGAGCAGGAAGGCGATGAAGATGCTGATGAACATCAGCGGCGTGTAATCGCCCATGATGCTGAAGTGCTCGGTGGGCAGCGCGGTGATCAGGGCATCGGGGCCACCGATCTTGTCGAGCCCGACGATCATGGTGATGGGCAGGAAGACCGCGAGCATCACGAACTGCACCACGTCGGTCTGGATCACGGCCCACATGCCGCCGGCCGTGGAGTACACCAGCACCACTGCCATGCCGATCAGGATGCCGGTGCTGATCTCGATGCCCAGGATGGCATTGAAGACGGTGCCGATGGCCAGCGCCTGAGCGCCAAGGATGCCGACGCAGAAGATCAGCGAGAAGATGCCGGTCAGCAGGCGAGCGCTGCGACCATAGTGATGCGCCATGATGTCACCGACCGTCTGGGCGCCCGCATAGCGCTTTAGGCGCGGTGCGATGTAGAGGCCTGCGATGATGGTGGCGATGGGAAAGGCGGAGGCCGCGAACATGAAGGCGTAGCCCTCATCGAAGGCCTTGCCGGCGCGGCCCATCGAGGCGCCCCCGCCGAGGAAGGAAGCGGCGAGCGTGGCGAACAGCACCGGCCAGATGATCTTGTTGCCGGCGACGGCGAAGTCGGCACTGCTGGAGGTCTTCTTGGCACTGCGGTAGCCGATGTAGAGCAGTATCGCGAAATACAGCAATAGCCCCATGAGGTCGATCATATGCATTGTCTGTGGCCCTTTGTTGTTGGTTATGAGGGTCTGGTCAGCTTCCTCCCGCAGGGGGTATAAGCACAACTAAAGGCTGTCTATTAAGTCATAAGAACAATTTAGAGTCTGCCCGAGAAAGGCTAGTCTCGAGAATCCGGACATGAGTGCCCCGCCGCGAGAGCTTTGCCACAAGAGCCCAGCCACGAGATGAGAGCCCAGCCGTCATGAAACTCAGACACAACCTGCGTCAATTGCAGATCTTTCAGGAAGTGGTACGCACGGGCAGTCTCTCCCAGGCAGCGCGTCGCCTGGCCATCACCCAGCCCGCGGTAAGCACGGCGATCACCAATCTGGAAAGCGAAGTCGGCTTTCTGCTCTTTCGTCGTAACCACTACGGCACCCAGTTGACGCCGGAAGCCGTCCATCTGGCCGAAGGGGTCGACAAGGTGCTGGCCTCGGTGGGCCACCTGGATGAGCTGACCGATGGACTGCGTGACGGCCATGCCGGCAAGCTCACCGTGGCCTCGATGCCGGGGCTGTCTCCCACGGTGATGCCCCGAGTGATGGCGCGCTATCTGGTCGATTTTCCCGACAGCCGCCTGTCGTTGCAGACGTTCAGCTCGCGCAAGATCGCCGAGTGGGTCGCCGAGGGCCAGTTCGATCTCGGCGTCATCGAGTCGGACGCCGCCATCGAGGAGCTGGTGCTCGAGGAGTATCGGCTGTGCATGGCGCTTGCGGTTCCCGAAGGCAATCCTCTCGCCGAGAAGGCATCACTGAGCCCGGCGGACCTGGCCGGGGAGACCATCATCACGCTGGACCAGCATCACCAGAGCACTCTGAAACTCGCGCGGGCCTTCCAGCAGGTCGGCATGACCTTGCAGGCGAGCATCGAGACCCATCTGTTTCCCTCGGTCGCGATGCTCGTCAATGAAGGGCTGGGGATCGCCCTGATCGATCCGGTGACGGCGGAGGCGATGCTGGCACGTCGCGATTGCCATCTGCGCATCGTGCCCTTCACACCGACCATCACTCTGGATGTCGCGCTGGTCACCTCGCGCTTCCATCCCGTCTCGCGTCAGGGGCAGCGCTTCATGCCCTATCTGGCGGCGGAGCTGGCCGCCTGGCAGCAACGCTCGCAGGACAGATACGCGCCAGGCGCCTGAGCGGGCGCCTCAGACCGATGTTCTCGGCAGAGTGCGCTGCCAGTCACGGCGGTGGACTTCCTCGTCGTCTTGCCAGGCGATCTGCTCGGCTTCGAGATAGAAGTTCTCGGCGTCGCAGCGCATGCGGTAGTGGCTCTCGACGCGGACGTCGAACTGGCCCGAGGTGGTCTCGCCAAGCGCACTGTCACGCCCGAGTTGATCGCGGCCGGCGTGGTAGTGCCAGACGATCTCGGCACGCGTGCGATTCGCATCTTGCGGGTGCGCGGTATAGCGCTCGGTACAGCGATACTCGACCCGCATGCCGGTGTCCTCGAGCGTCATCGCGCCCAGGTCATCCGCGACGATGGTGGTGACTTCGCCGCTGGCCGCATCTTCGACCACGCTGCGACTCGGCCTGGCGGCACGCTGCTCGCTGATGTTGGCCGGTGGGGCGGATTCCGGTGCCGCGAAGGGGTTGTCGACGGCCTCGCCGGTAAAGACCGGCAACGCGAGTGACTGCAGGCCCGGTTGCAGGGTCAGTGCCGCTCGCCGGGGCGCCGGCCACACCATCGGGAAGTTGGCTGACGCCAGTGCCACGCGTAGACGGTGGCCGGCCGGAATCCGATAGCCCGCCATGTCCAGTTCCAGCTCGATATTGACGGGCTCACCGGGAGTGAGAGGTTGCGGAGTGTCATGATCGCGCAGCGCGAGGTTGAGCACGCCGTAGGTGATGCGTGCGACCTGGCCATCGGGCTGCACGTCATTCAGGCGCACCGTCAGCTGGCCACAGGTCTGGTCACTGGCCAGTGACAGCGTGACCCTGGGCTTGCCGAGGATATCCAGCGGCGCGTCGAGCGGTTCACTGTCAAAGCACACGGCGAGTGCATCATCGAGCCGCTGATCTCCCGGCAGGTCAGGCCCGAACCAGATGGCGCAATACTCGCCCTGATGACGACCAGCGGTGAGGGGAGAATCCACCACGACCGGCCTGGACAGTGCCTGCTGGCCCTGACGTGTGTCGTCGCTCAGGCCTGATTCGCTCAGGGACATCTCGTGCATCTCGACATCGCTGGCGGGCCAGCCATCCGTCTGCACCCAGCGCCCCGGACGTTCGGCATACATCGTCTTCGGCGGCAGGGAGTCCTGCAGATAGAAGGTGGCGGACGGCTCGTCCATCACGCCGTTTTCCTCGCCTTTCAGCCAGTGGTTCCACCAGCGCAGCGCTTCCTGCAGGAAGCCGATGGCCGGATTGGGCACCGCGAAGTGCGGATACTTGTGAATCCACGGGCCGATCAGCGCCTTGCGCGGGCAGCTCAGGTTTTCCATCATCCGCCCGACGGTGTTCTTGTAGGCATCTCCCCAGCCACCGATGGCATAGACCGCCGCTTCGATATCGGCGTAATTGGTGTTGATGGAGCCCTGCTTCCAGTATTCATCGCGGTGCTGATGCGAAAGCCACGTCTCGGCCAGCAGCGGCATCTCGTCCAAGCGCTCCTGCCACATGGCGCGCCACTCATCACCCACCAGGCGCGGGTCCGGCGGGGCCGCGGAGAAACTCAGCATGGTGGCGGCCCAGGCCAGGTTCTCGTTGAGCAGGCAGCCACCCTTGTAGTGGATGTCATCCGTGTAGCGATCATCGGTGGAGCAGAGGGTGATGATGGCCTTGAGTGGCTCGGGCCGGTGCGCGGCCAGTTGCAGCGAATTGAAGCCGCCCCAGGAGATGCCCATCATGCCGAGCTTGCCGCTGCACCACGGGTGATTGACGATCCAGTCGATCACCTCCAGCGCATCGGACTGCTCCAGTGGCAGATATTCATCTTCCATCAGCCCCTGGGATTCGCCGTTGCCGCGCATGTCGACGCGCACTGAGGCGTAGCCGTGGCCCGCGAAGTAGGGGTGGGTGAGGGCATCACGCGCGACGGTGCCGTCACTCTTGCGGTAGGGCAGGTATTCGAGGATGGCCGGCACTGGCGCCTGTTCCGCGTCTTCCGGCAGCCAGATTCTGGCGGCCAGCTGGGTGCCGTCAGAGAGCGGAATCAGCGTGTGCTCGATCTCGCGGACGCGATGGGGGAAGTCGGTCTTGACGCGCATTCACGTATCCTTGTGTCGTCGGGGCGATGGACGGATGCCTTGTCTCGGGAGTACTGCTTGTCACGGAAGTACTGCTTGCCACTGGCCGCGACGCCGGGACTCAGAATTCGGAAATCAGAAGTCGGAAGTCGATGCTGGCGCATGCCGTCAAACGCCGCAAGGCGCCGTGGAGGGAAATCCACGGCGCCTTGCGGTGTCATGCGTGAGCCGTCCTGGCTGAGTCGTCAGGGTAGAGCCGAATCGAGGCTCGGCGTCTGCGTCATGAAGCCACGGCGGTGAGCGGGATCAAGCGCGGGCCAAGAGTCTCGCAGTACCAATCCACGAAGCCCTGGACGCTGACTTCATGCACCGGTGAATACGGGCCCGGCACATAGCCGCGTGAGTTCACTCCCTGTTGATTGTCCTCCACGACACGGCGATCTTCGCTGTTGGTATTGAGCCAGACCCGGGTCAGGTGTTCGAGATCATAATCGACGCCCTCCACGGCATCCTTGTGCACCAGCCAGCAAGTGACCAGCTCCGTCTCGGTGGGGCTGATGGGCGTCACGCGAAACGTCATGCAGTGGTCGGGCAGGAAGTAAGCCCAGGTGCTGGGGTAGTGGAACTGGTTCAGCACGCCGGCATCTTCCTTGTGGACCTGACCGAGCCGTTTGCCGTGTACCCCGAAACTCCCGTCCAGGGTGAAGCTTTTCGCGCCTTCCACCAACGGCATGCGTGACAGGCGGAATTGCCCGTTCTGTGCCACGACATAGCGCGACGCCAGCCCTTCGGCCTCACAAGCCGCAAAATGGTCGGCGATGAAATCGGGGACTTCGTGCTCGCCGATGAAGGAAATGCGCGGATCTTCAGGGAAGGTGCGAATCAGGCTGGGGTGATTGGCGCAGCAGTGATAACACTCGCGATTGTTTTCCCAGACCAGCTTCCAGTTGCCGTTCTCGATCACCCGGGATTCGAACGCCACCTTGGCATTGTCGAGGTCATGCGCTGCCAGATAGGGCGTCGCGACCTCGATGTATGACGCGATATCGGGGGCCTCATCGGCAAGGCATACATGAATCAGGCCGGAGATCGTGCGGCAATGAACGGCGATCAAACCGTGGTCCTCGAGCACGAAGTCGGGCCCCATGTCGCGCGCCCACTGCAGGGTGCCGTCGAGGTCATAGGTCCATTGATGATAGGGGCACACCAGTTTCGGGGTCTTGCCCTTGTCGGTCTTGCACAGCACCGACCCTCTATGACGGCAGGTATTGTGAAAGGCGCGGATCTCGTCGTCCGCGCCACGAATCACCACGATGTGGTACTCGCCGATCCGGTACGTCAGATAGCTGCCACGACCGGGCAGCTCACAGGCTGGCGCGACGAACAGCCATTCCTTGTAGTGGACCTGCTCCAGATCCTGCCTGAAGATCTCGAGATCGGTGTAGAACGCTCTTTCCAGGGCGTGGCCGGGTTGGCGGCGAGACAAGAGCTCAGTGGTCAATCGCGACATGAGACGCTCCTTTGTCAGGAATCATTGTTGTTATTGCCCTGCCGCGAGCGCATGTGAGCGCGTCAGCATCACGGGAAATGCTATTCAAGCGCAGAAAGTCATACAATCGATTGCATGCCCTTCATTGATCGGTTCTGGTGATTGAAATGGATATCAAGCTTGTCACGACGTTTCTGGATGTCTTCGAGAGCCGCAATTTCAATCGCACGGCTGATCGCCTTGAACTGACGCAATCCAGCATCAGCGGGCGGATTCGCGCGCTGGAGGCGGAGGTCGGGGCACAGTTGTTCGAGAGGGGGCGTGCCGGCGCGACGCCAACGCCTGCCGGCATTCGGTTCGAGCCGCATGCCAGGCTTCTGGTCGCCACCTGGGACCAGGCGCGTCGCGACACGGGGGCGAGCGAGGAGCGCGATCGTCTGCTGCGTCTGGCCGGACAGTTCAGCTTGATGCGGCCCGTGCTCGTGGATTGGGTGATCAACATTCGTGCCCGCGATCAGCGCACCGCGGTCGATCTGCAGGCGGACTACTCGCTGCAGATCATCAAGGATGTGTCGCATGGCGCCATCGATATCGGCGTGCTGTATTCACCGCAGTATCTTCCTGATCTCGAGATTCAGCAGGTCGGGGAAGAGCGGTTCGTGATGGTATCGACGCATGGCCGCCATCTCGCCCAGATTCCCAAGGACACCTACCTCAATACCGACTACACCTCCTACTTTCGCCAGCGCCACCAGACGCTGTTGCCGGAGCTGGCCAACTCGGCCATTACGGTCAGTTTCGAAGGCATCGCCGTCGAGTTTCTGCGCAGAACGGGAGGGAGCACATACGTTCCTTCCCGTATCGTCGCGGACCTTGCCTCCACGATGGAGGGCCTGTGTGTCGTCGAGGATGCCCCGCAGATACTGCATCCGATCTTCACGGCTGTGCATCGTCGCCGCTGCCACTATCCGGATATCGTTCAGGCACTCACGGTGCTGAAGGAGACACTCGACACGGCTGGGGGAGCGGCCGAGTGACCCCGTCAACGACCGCTGCCCCGAGTGCTGTCCTCTGACAGGCACACGATCACATCTCGCTACTCCAGACTCGCCCCATAGCCGAAGCTGGCGGCGGGCTCGGCTGACGTCTCGACCCACACGCTCTTCACTTCGCTGTACTCTCGCAGCGCATCCAGCCCTGAGGAGCGGCCATAGCCGCTTTCACCGTAGCCACCAAAGGGCGAGCTGACGTGAATGGTCTTGTAGCCATTGACCCAGAAGGTGCCGGCACGCACCTGGCGTGCCACGCGGTGGGCGCGACCGACATCACGCGTCCAGACGGCGCCGGCCAGCCCGAAGCGACTGTCGTTGGCGATGCGGATGGCGTCGGCTTCCTCCTCGAAGGGAATGGCGACTACGACCGGGCCGAAGATCTCTTCCTGCGCGCAGGCCATGGCGTTGTCACCCAGCAGTACCGTCGGGGCGACATGATAGCCGCCGGTGTCTGGAATGGGTTCTGCTGAGCCATCGGCGAGGCGCGCGCCGTCCTCGATGGCGCCGGCAAGCATCGACCTCACATGCTGGTATTGCTTCGCGTTGTTGATCGGGCCGATCTGGGTTGCCGGGTCCTGCGGGTCACCGAGGGTGAATTGCGTGGCGGCCTCGGCCAGCGCAGTGGTGAACTTGTCGAAGATCGAGGCCTGCACCAGCAGGCGCGAGCCGGACACGCAGCTCTGGCCGGCGCCGGAGAAGATGGCCGCCTGGGCGCCGCGCAGGGCCACCTCGAGATCGGCATCCTCGAACACGATGTTGGCGGACTTGCCGCCCAGCTCCAGCACGCAGGGAATGCAGCGCTGCGCCGCGGCGGTGGCGATGTGGCGGCCGGTGGCGGGCGAGCCGACGAACACCACCTTGCGAATGTCGCCCTCGGCGATCAACGCCTGGCCGATGCTATGGCCGTAGCCGGCGATGACATTGACCAGCCCGCGCGGCACACCGGCGCGCTCGATCAACACGCCCAGCGCCAGCGAGGACAGCGCCGTCAGCTCCGAGGGCTTGAGAATCACCGCATTGCCGGCGGTGATGGCCGGGGCGATCTGCCAGCCAGCGGTGAAGATGGGCGCGTTCCACGGCGTGATCTGCAGCACGGTGCCCAGCGGCTCGTAGGTGACGTAGTTGAGGTGCGAGGTCGGGACCGGAATCACCTCACCGTGCAGCTTGTCGGCCCAGCCCGCGTAGTACTCGAACATCTCGGCGACCTTGGCCACCTCGACCCGCGCATCGCGAATCGGCTTGTTGGCGCTCAGCGCCTCCAGTTCGGCCAGGGTGTCGGCCTGTTCTCGGACCAGGCTGCCTATGCGGTAGATGGCGCGCCCGCGGGCCTGGGCGGTCAGGGCGGCCCATTGCTGCTGGGCCTCGCGGCTGGCGGCATTGGCAAGCGCGACCTGAGAGATGTCGGCATCCGGGAAGGACAGCATCAGGCTGTCATCCTGGGCGTTGCGCACCTCGATGCTCTCTCCGCTTCCTTTGATGAACTCGCCACCGATCAGGCTGCTGACGACAAGAGTGTCGTCATGAGATTGGCTGCTGTCCTGAAACGCCTGCATCAGTTCGGCGATACGCTGGGTCGTTGAGAATGCCGGGGTCATGTCGTGGGTCAGCATGGCTTATGCTCCGTGGCCAAAGAGAGTCGGGTCAGTGCGTTGCACGATGGCGCAGAAATCCTCGCTGTCATCCAGCGTCGCGCGGCTCTCGTTCCATAGCTGGGCGACGGCGTTGGCGAGGGGCAGTTCCATCCCGAGCTGTTGCGCCAGCTCACTGGCCAACCCGACATCCTTTCGCATCAAGCCCATGGTGAAGCCGGAATCAAAGGCCTTGTTGATCACCCAGTTGGGGAACATCACCTGGCTCGCGCCACTGCGCCCGGAACCCGCATTCACGCCTTCCAGCAACTTCTCGGGGGAGACGCCCGCTCTGGCGGCCATGGCAACGGCTTCCGCCGTGCTGATCAGGTGACAGGCGGCCAGCATGTTGTTGGCGATCTTGGCGACATTGCCCGCCCCACAGCGACCGACGTGCACTCGGCTGCCGCTCATGGCCTCCAGCACCGGCATGGCGCGTGCCAGCACCTCATCCTCGGCGCCGATCACCATCGACATGCTGCCGCTCGCGGCGCCCTTGGGGCCGCCGGACACCGGGGCGTCGATGAAGTCGATACCGCGCGTCGCCAGCGCCGCTGCCACCTTGCGGCTGGTCTCGGGAGTCGAGGTGGTGGTGTCGATTACGATCAGTCCCGGCCTGGCCAGGGCCAGCAGGCTTTCGGTCTTATGGTGGTCGTCTGCTGCATCGCTGATTGGCGCGTCTTCGCCGCCCAGACACAGGCGTTCGACATGCTCGGCCTTGGGCAGCGAGAGGATCACCACCTCAACCTTCTCGAGCAGCTCGGTGAGGAAACCAACCGGCGTGACGCCTGCCGCAGCCGCCTTGTCACGCGCAGCCTGAGAGAGATCGAACCCGAATACGGGGAAGTCGTGGCGAGCTAGGGTTGCGGCCATGCCGCCGCCCATGTTGCCCAATCCGATGACACCGACGGTTGTTGTCATTGTGTGATTCCTGTCGTGGTGAAAGGGGGACTAGCACCCGGTGACTCGAGTATGGACAGCGCTTCTGTGTTCCAGCAATAATCCCGAATTCAATTTAATGTTGCCTTCAAGGCAATGCTGGGGGCGTGATGAGTCTGGTGCAGGATCGACGTATCAGTCACTTCCATGAGGCGGCAAGACTCGGTAGCGTGCGCGCGGCGGCGGATTTCCTGAATGTGGCGCCTTCCGCAGTCAGTCGGCAGATCACCCAGCTGGAGCATGAGCTGGGCATGCCGCTGCTTGAGCGCCATCGCCGCGGGGTCAAACCGACGGAGGCGGGCGAGCGGGTGCTGGAGTATTACCGGCAGCGTCTGGCGCAGCAGGAGGTACTGCTCGAGTCGTTGCAGTCATTGAAGGGGCTGCAGAGCGGCTCGCTGGTGCTGGCGATCGGTGAGGGCTTCATCGAGGGGCTGGCGGGGCCATTGAGTCGTTTCTCCGCGCACTATCCGGGCATCGAACTCAAGGTGAATCTGTGTGGAACCAATGAAGTGATCCGGCAGGTGGTCGAGGACGAGGCGCATCTGGGGCTGGTGTTTCACCCGACTCGTGATCCGAAGATTCGCACGCATGTCTCGCGGCCGCAGCCGGTGTGTGCGGTGGTCAATCCGCAGCATGCCTTGGCTCGACAGTTCGGGGGGCAGCCGCTCAGGGCTCAACAGTTCGGGGCTCAGGAAGGCTCAAGGCGGGCGGCAGGCAAGCTCGAGCCGCTGTCGCTGGCGGCGCTGGCCAGTCACTCCCTGGCCCTGCCGGAGGTGTCATTCGGCATCCGCCAGATCGTGGCCCAGGCCGAACATCAGGCCGGTGTGATGCTGAGCCCGACCCTGACCTGCAACGCCCTCGCCATGCTCAAGCAATTCGCGCTGCATGGCGGAGTGACGCTGCTGCCGGAATTCGTGGTCTCCGAGGAGGTCGCCGCCGGCCGCCTGTGTCGAATTCCACTGCAGGAAGCTCAGTTCGTCACGCCGCATGTGCAGTTGATCAGCCGACTGGGCCGTCAGTTGAGCGATGGCGCCAGTCGGCTGTCGAGCCTGTTGCAACAGGACATGACGGCCTTCAGCCCGTCGGAGGGGGGCTCAGTCGGTCAATCGCGCTGACGGTGAGGGATTCAGTACAGAATTGGCGCGCAGGCGTTCGGCGGCAAAATCCAGGAAGGTGCGGACCTTGGCCACCGCGCCGCGCCCCTCACTGTGCAACAGGTGGATTGGCAGCGGCGGTGGCTCTAGCTCCTCCAGTACGGCCTGCAGGCGACCCTCGGCGAGATCCTCGCCGACCTGATAGGACAGCACGCGGGTGATGCCCCAACCACTGCGGGCCGCCTCGATGCAGGCGGCAATGCTGCTCATCGTTAGCCGGGGGCTCACTCGTATGGCGTGTTCTCCTGCGTGGCCGAAGCGCCACTCCTTGCTGGCATTCATGTTGCTCGAGGCAACGATGCGCTGTCCGGCCAAGGCCTCCAGCGAGTCCGGCGTGCCCTCGCGGGCGAAATAGCTCGGTGAGCCACACACCACGCGCCGCACGCTGCCGACTCTCAGTGCCGAAAGCCCCGAGGACGGCAGGGAGCCGATACGCACGGCGATATCGAAGCCTTCCTCGATCATGTTGACCACGCGGTCCACCATGACCACCTCGGCGCGCATCTCGGGGTAGTGTTCGAGGTATTCCATCAGCAGTGGCATCACATGGAGACGGCCGAATTCGGTGGGACAGGTGATGCGCAATACGCCAGTGGGGCGTGTTGCGGCGCCGCTGACACCATCCTCCGCTGCCTGAAGCTCCGCCAGGATGCGCCGTGCATCCGCCAGATACCGCTCACCGATCTCGGTCAGGCGCACGCGACGTGTGGTGCGCGTGAACAGACGTGCGCCCAGGCGGGCTTCCAGGGCATTGATGCCGCGTGTCACCGAGGGGGCGCTCATGCCCAGCGCCCGGCTGCCTGCCGCGAAGCTTTCGGCGTCCGCCACGGCCACGAAGACCTCCAGTGTCTGCAGTCGGTCCATCTGTGGCTCCCATTGGCGTTGATTATTGTCATTATCTGAAATGATCAATTGTGTCTGCTGAGGATTCTAGCAGCCACATGAGGAGAGTAGTGTGGGGATGTGTTTGATCACCCCAACCGCTGGAGCCTCTTTCATGTCAGCCAATCTCCCCCGCCATCCCTTGCCACCGTTCACGCCAGACACTGCGGCACACAAGGTGCGTCTTGCCGAAGATGGCTGGAATAGCCGTGACCCCGAGAAGGTAGCGTTGGCGTATTCCCCGGACACCCGCTGGCGCAATCGCGCCGAATTCGTGACCGGCCGTGATGAGGTGGTGGCCTTCCTGACCCGCAAGTGGGCAAGCGAGCTCGACTACCGCCTGATCAAGGAGCTGTGGGCCAGCGCAGGGAATCGGATCGCCGTGCGTTACGCCTATGAATATCGCAATGACAGCGGCCAGTGGTTTCGCGCCTACGGCAATGAGAACTGGCAGTTTGATGAGCAGGGCCTGATGACCCATCGCCACGCCAGCATCAATGAACACCCCATCGCGCAGAGCGAGCGCAAGTTCCATTGGCCATTGGGGCGCCGACCGGATGACCACCCCGGGTTGAGCGATTTCGGCTTCTGAGTCGTCATCGCCAGCCACGTTTCCTGCAGCGCACTGCGCTTTGCCGCTCTCGACTCTTTCCACTTTCCTCACATTGTCAGGTGAATCATGAACTCACGCTTTGCTGCCGCGTCAGCCCCCATCCGTCTGTTCCGCAATCCGAAGTCCGGGCACTGTCACCGCGTCGAGCTGATGCTGGCGCTGTTGGACATTCCCTATGAGACGGTGGATCTCGACATGGCCAATGGCGCGCACAAGGCGCCCGACTTCCTCAGGATCAGTCCGTTCGGGCAGGTGCCGGCCATCGAGGACAATGGCGTCTTCCTGAGTGATTCCAACGCCATCCTCGTCTATCTGGCCCAGCGCTATGACGGCGAACGACGCTTCATGCCCGGCGACGCCCTGGCAGCGGCCCAAGTGCAACGCTGGCTCTCGGTCGCGGCCGGCGAGATTGCCGCTGGCCCCTGCACGGCCCGTCTGGTGACCGTCTTCGGTGCCCCCTTTGACCACGAGCAGGCCATCGCCCGCGCGCATGCCCTGTTCGCCGTCATGGAGTCCCATCTGGATCAGCGGCAATACCTGGTGGAGGAGCGCCTGACGTTGGCCGACATCGCGGGTTACAGCTATATCGCGCATGCCCCGGAGGGGGGTGTCAGCCTGAGTCCTTATCCCGCCATTCGTGGCTGGCTTGCGCGTATCGAAGCCGAACCGGGATTCGTGGGCATGGCGATGAGCCCGGTACTGGCCTGAGCTCCACCGTCATTCTGAGGGTTTGTCCATGAATGAGCATCGGCAGGTGTTTCATGCAGGTGAGCGACGTGTCCAGGCTCGCGCAGGCGTGCCGGAGCATTATCTCGAGCAGGTCGCCCCCTACGTGCGCGACCGGATGCCTGAGCAGCATGTCGCGTTCTTCGCGAGTCTGCCGGTGCTGTTCATGGGCGTGCCTGACAGCGACGGCTGGCCGTGGGCGGTGGTGAGCCTTGCGCCGCCCGGGCAGCTTTGCAATGCCACGCCCGGTGAGCTGCAGGTGCATGCACGACCGGCGCTGGGGAAATTGCTGGGGCTGGATTTCACTCCCGGTACCAGGATCGGCGTGCTGGGGCTGGATCTGGCCAGTCGGCGGCGCAATCGCCTGAATGGCACCCTGCTTGCCCCTGAAGCGGTGGCGGGCATGCGGCCCGATGGGCTGCGGATCCGGGTCGATCAGAGCTTCGGCAACTGTCCGCAATACATCCAGCAACGTGAGATCGACTGGGCTGTCGAGCAGGCGAAAGCGCTGGTCAGCCGCGAGGTGGCACTCAATGACGAGGCGACATGGAACGATGAAGAGGCGCGCGCCTTGCTGGCCCAGGCGGACACCTTCTTCATCGCGACCCGCGCAGGTGAGCTGGACGATGCTGCGCCCAACGGCGTGGATGTCTCGCATCGTGGCGGCAGGCCAGGCTTTCTGCACCTGAATGCCGATGGCAGCCTGTCGTTTCCCGATTTTGCCGGCAATCACTTCTTCAACACCCTGGGCAATATCGAGTTGGATCCCCGCGTCAGCCTGTTGATTCCCGACTTCATCACGGGCGAGGCGTTGGTGCTCAAGGGGCACGCCCGGGTCGACTGGAACCCCCAGCGGGCAGCGCTGGTCGCGGGCGCCGAGCGCATCGTGGATGTGGTGCCGGAGCGGGTACTGCATGTCGAGCATGCCTTGCCGGCGCAGGGGCGTCTGATCGAACTCTCGCCGTCGCTTGAGCAGACCGGTGACTGGCCGGCCCCTGATGAGGCGCCCGTACCCTTGCGTCGTCTGCGCGTCATCGACAAGGTGCGCGAAAGTGACTCGATCACCTCCTTTTATCTGGCGCCATGGCTGCTAGCGGGGCAGGAGCGCGAACCGGCGGAAATCGACGCCTATCACCCCGGCCAGTTTCTGACCCTGCGTCTGGCCTCTACGCCACGCAAGCCCTTGTCCTGCGGCGAGATCGCGGTGATGCGTAGCTACAGCATTTCGCAGGCCTGGCGGGCGGGGCAGAGTGCCTATCGCATCTCGGTACGCCGCGACCCCAAGGGACTTGCCTCACGACTGCTGCATGATGAATTCGCGGTGGGCGATGTGCTGGAAGCGACACTCCCGGCGGGGGATTTCGTGTTGCAGAACTTGCCCGCACCTTGCGTGCTGCTGTCATCCGGCGTCGGCATCACGCCGATGATCGCCATGCTGGAGGCCTTGATACAGCAGGCAGAAGCGGGCCATCCGCCGCTCGGCGAGGTGGTCTTCCTGCATGCTGCGCGTAATGGGCGTGAGCTGGCATTTCTCGACACGCTGGAGCGCTGGTCGCGCGCCCATGCGTGGCTGCATCTGCATATCGCCTTGTCGCGCCCGAGTGCGGCGGATCTCGTGGCCGGGCGGCATCAATCTGTGGGCAGATTGGAGCTGGTGAGTCTGGTGGGCAGCCTGCCGGACCTTGCCTCCAGCCATGTCTATCTGTGTGGTTCCGAGGGCTTCATGCGCGCGCAATATGCTTCCTTGCTGGCGCTGGGGTTACTGCGGGAGCAACTGCATCACGAATTCTTCGGGCGTGGTTCGCTGGAGGAGGGGGAGGCAACCTCGGTCGCGCTATCGCCAGACTTCCAGGCGAGCTTGCCGGAGCGTGCTCGGGTCACCTTCACGCCTCGCGTGGCACCCGGGCAGCCATCGGCCAGCGACGTGGGCATCACACGACAGTGGACACCCCAACAGGGCAGTCTGCTTGAGCTGGCCGAGCAGTCAGGCGTGAATACCCTGTCCAGTTGCCGTGTCGGGCGCTGTGGCAGCTGCGCATTGCGACTGCTCGAGGGTGAGGTCAAGTATCCCGAGCTGCCACAGGCCGGCGTGGCTCAGGGACAGGTGCTGATGTGCTGTGCCTATCCGGCCAATGATCAGCCGCTGGTCATCCAGACGCTTTGAGCTGCGTCGTCGGGTGCGAATGGCTCGGCGCGAAGGGCTCGGTGCGAATGGCTCGGTGTGAATGGCTGGGCATGAATGATAGGGCGCGGCTGACAAGCTTGAGGAGAATCAGTGAGATAGCGATAGATCAGTTCATGGTCCTGACAAGTGGCTGGCGGTATAGTACGAAGCGTGTGTCATTTATCCGAGCCTGTCGCAGCTTGTTGCCCGCTCGGCATCACAGACAAGGATTTTCACGATGGCTTCATTTCGTATTCTGACGCATCCCGGGCACGGGACGCGTGCCGTCAAGATCGGCTGGTCATGGCCAGCATTCTTCTTCGGCCTGTTCTGGGCGCTCTACAAGCGCATGTGGCTGCTGGCGGCTAGTCTGTTCGGCTTCATCGTGCTCAGCTCGGTCTTCATTCCGGCGACCCAGGGAGGGCAGCTGATCTCCAATATCCTGTTCCTGGGCCTCAACTTGACCATCAGCCTCAAGGGCAACCTGTGGTACGCGAGCCTGCTGGAAACCCAGGGCTATCAAGAGCAGGCCCAGGTCTCGGCGCGCAACCCCGATGATGCGCTGGCCGTGTACGCCAATTCGCAAAAGGCCTCTGCTGCCGATATCCGCGATCATGAACAAGGCGGCGCTCACTCACGGGATCAGGACTTATGGGGCGATCAGCGTGACGAGCGGGAGCGCAAGGATGGCAGGGGTGACAGAGTCGAAAGAGATGAAAAAGATGACGACGACAACGACGATGGTGGCCCCGGCGGCAAGGGCGGCGGCAACACCACGGGTACCTTCGTCGGCTAAGGGCCTGCCCAGGAAGAGATGAGACGATGAACCTTCAAGGACGATTGACGCGCTGGAACGATGACAAGGGCTTTGGCTTCATCACCCCGGCGTCGGGTGGCAAGGATGTCTTTGCCCATATCAGCGCCTACCAGGGGCGCGGGCGACCCAAGGCCAGCGCGCAGGTGCACTATCAGTTGGGCATGGATGACAACAATCGCCCACGTGCCATCCGCTTTCGCACCCATGGGGCCGGAGCTTCGAGTACGTCCGCTGGTGTCATGTTCTCGTGGCTGATGGCGTTGGTCGTCGCGGTCGTTCTCGGGGCGGGATGGCAGCTAGGGCATCTGCCGTGGATGTTGCCTGCAGCGTATCTGGGCATGAGCCTGGTGGCGTACATGGCGTATCGGGTAGATAAACTGGCCGCTGCTGAGAGTGAACAGAGAGTTCGCGAGGATACCTTGCACTTCATGGAGCTGCTGTGTGGCTGGCCGGGCGCGCTGATCGCCCAGCAGAGCCTGCGCCACAAGACGCGCAAGGCAAGCTACCGATTCGTGTTCTTGTGTGCAGTATTGCTCAATATCGCCGCCGTGAGCTGGCTGACTCTCTCGCCGGATGCCGCGACCCTTCGTGATCTGCTCGGCTTTCCCGTCATGGCAGGCGAGGCCATGATCAGGTGGTCATGAGCGGATAACCAAGCGCCGTTATCGAGCGCATGACAACGACAAAGGGGGCCTATCAAGGGCCCCCTTTGTGGTTTTTTCTCACTAGCGATAGCCATCAGAACGGTGCGAAATCATCCTGTTCGGCGCTCGAGGCGATCCAGCGGTCTCTGGCAGGTATCGCCCGACGCTGGGCGCCCTGTGGCGGTATCTGGCCTCGCTCACCATACAGCCACAGCACCAGGTTGGAGCGCTGGCCGCTGGTGATCGGCTGCGCGGCATGCGGCACATTACCGCGATGCAGCATGGCCGAGCCGGGCGTGAACGAGAAGCGCACTGCGTCGCCGCTCGCGGCGTCCAGAACGTCCAGTTCAGAGCCCTCGAAGGTCTCGTCGGGCAGGTTCATGTTGATGTTGAGAGTCACGGACGAGGCGTCGGTATGCGGCCGAATCGAGGCGTCCGTGGTGGGCTGGTAGTGGATCGAGAAGCCGAAGGACTGGCTGTCGTAGCCGATGATTTCCGGGAACAGCAGCCGCGAGATCGGGCGCATGTAGGTGTCCAGCAGCTGCTGATAGAACGCCTGGAAACCCGGTGCCGCCAGATAGCCCTCTGAGCGACGGTCGAGCATGGCGCCGCGTCGATTGAGCACGATGCCGTAGGGCGGGCGCAGCGGAATGCCGGCGTCCCATGCCTGTTCCAGCATGTTGCGCAAATCAGCAATTCGCTCGACATCGAAGAGCTGGAACTGATAGACGTCAGTGGCGACTTCTGTCATCAGCGCCTTGACGTCCGTCTCGCGCTCGGGATTTTCCCACGCCTGCTTGACGGCAGTGCGCAGCGCCTCGTCGATCAGTCCACTATCGAGGATGGCGAGGTCGTCTTGCTCGACGGCTTCCCATTCACGCCAGGCGTCACTCAGCAGCTGACGATGGCTGTCCCAGAATTGCTGGACGGAGGGAGCGCGTCGCAGCATGGCCTCGCGGGAAGGAAGTTCAAGCTCGCGGGCCTGCTGCAACCGGGTCTGCTGTAGTCGGGTAGGGTGCAATACAGAATGGGTCATGGGATGTCTGCTCCAGAAACTTGCGACATGAAGGCTGCCGTTTCGGCGATGTTGGGCAATTTATTACGCCGTGCCTTGTTGATAAACAGGCCCCTGGAGTAAACACATTCAATATTCTGTTGATGATCTCCAAACGACAGCAGGCCCGCACACAATGCGGGCCTGCTGTCGTGTGCCAGAGTGATACGAGGCGTGTTGTCAGCTCATCAAGCCGTCGACCACACCCAGGCCGTGGAAGGCGATCATGCCGATGATGCCAGCGAAGATCACGTAGTAGAGTGTCGGCAGGATCGTCTTGCGAAGCGTGACGCCTTCGCGACCCAGGAGGCCGACGGTGGCCGAGGCGGCTACCACGTTGTGGATGGCGATCATGTTGCCGGCAGCCGCGCCGACCGCCTGGAGGGCGACCATCATGGCGCTGGAGATGCCCAGAGCCTGGGCGACGTTGAACTGGAAATCGGCCAGCATCAGGTTGGAGACGGTGTTGGAGCCGGCGATGAAGGCCCCGAGGGCACCGACACTCGGCGCGAACAGCGGATAGATATCGCCCACGCTATCGGCGATGAACTGCGCCATCGCCACCGGCATCGACACCAGGTCCGCCTCGTTGACGCCGGAGTTGATCAGGATGCGCACCATCGGAATCGTGAACAGCAGCACGAAGCCTGCGCCGAGGATGGTGCGGCTGGATTCGCTGACGGCAGCACTGACGTCTCGCATTCGCATGCGGTGCAGCACGATGGTCAGCAGTACCACGACCACCAGAATACCGCCGGGCAGGTACAAGGGCTGCAGGCTGCCGGAGATGTCAGCTTCTCCGAGAATGCCGCTCCAGCCGAAGCTCCACGAGGTCAGCGCTTCCTTGATCGGCGCGATGACGCGCGACATCACCAGCAACACCGCGAGCAGCACGTACGGCAGCCACCCCATGCCGACCGAGAGCGGCTTGCGACCCTCGACGGGCTCAAGCGTCATGTCCAGCTTGCCGATCCACTCCGCGGGCCAGCTGTCAGCGTTCGGGAAGTCCCAGGTCCGGCTGGGCAGCAAAAAGCCCTTGCGCGCCGCGGGTACCACGATGGCGAGCCCCACCATGGCGCCGATCATCGACGGAAATTCCGGCCCCAGCAGCATGCCCGCCAATACGTAAGGCACCACGAAGCAGACACCGGCGAACAGCGCGAAGGGCGCGACTTCCAGCCCTTCACGCCAGGAGCGATTGGCACCGAAGAAGCGCACCATCACCGCAACCATGATCAACGGCATGCAGATCCCGATGATGCCGTGGGTGATGGCGACTTCAGACGTCACCAGCTGGAAGTAGGCGTCCCAGCTCGAGCCATTCGCGGCCAGTGTCTCGCTGACACCGGCCTTGTCGAGGCCACCGGAGACCCCGACCACGATCGGCGTGCCGACCGCACCGAAGGAAACTGGCGTCGATTGCACCATCATGCCCACCACGACCGCCGCCAGGGCCGGGAAGCCAAGCGCTACCATCAAGGGGGCGGCGACGGCGGCAGGGGTGCCGAAGCCGGAGGCACCTTCGATGAAGCAGCCGAACAGCCAGGCGACGATGATGGCCTGTACGCGGCGGTCCGGGCTGATGCCGGAGAAGCCGTTGCGTATCGCGGCAATGCCGCCGGAATGCTTGAGGGTATTGAGCAGCAGCAGGGCGCCGAAGATGATCCACAGGATCGCGACCGTCAGTATCAGCCCTTGGAGTGACGAGGCCAGGACACGAGAGAAGGTCATGTCCCAGGCCAGCAGGGCGATCAGTGCAGTGACCACGAAGACGATGGGCATGGCGAGGCGGGCGGCCATGCGAAAGCCGATCAACAGCACCCCGGCGAGCAGCAATGGCACGAAGGCCAATAGTGCCAATAGCGACTGATTCATGTGCAGCACTCTCCCTATGTTGCGTGGCGAACGTCGTTTTATAAGACTTTGTTGTTGGTGGGTGCGTGGTTATGTCGCACCTGACGCTAGCTCAAGGTAAGAGAGACCATTTATTTCTGCTACTTGAGGTCATCTGGTATTACCAGTGATGATCACGAGGTTTATTTGTGCCAACTCATTGATAGTCAATGCCTCTGTGAGGTGTTGCAGCCCACTCATCACGCGCAGCAGGTCAACTTATTAGACTAAAAGGCGGCAGTTTACCGGGTGAGAGGCGTCTGCTTTCTGAGCGTGACAGGAAGGGTGTGCGGCCAATGACATCTGCATGTCACGCGCTTCACGTGCCCAAAGCGCCCCAATAGAAGGAGGAATGGCGAACAAGACGCTGGTCGGGTGGGGGTGTCTTGCACGCCATAAGGGCGGACTCACGCCTTGCTGGCTTGCGTGAATCCCCTCTTTCTGGTGGTCGTCATTGCCTCGAGATGCTGGGCGAAATGAAGCCCTGCTCAGGCAAGGATATATCCACTGATTATTCAAGAAGTCGTGCACGATTCAATGACAAGTCACTAGTAGCCGTCATGTCTGTCATGCATTGGCGACAGGTATTCAAGTTTAACTTTCGTTGGCTGATTGAGGATAACAATTGGATACCATTTAAATAAAAGAAAGTACAAATAAACCGGCTGTGTATATTTACAGGGTGTGGGCGTGTCTTGTTACGCTGTCTTTCCTCAATCAATCACGTCTATGGAGAGCGCATGGCACAATGGGGCACGTTATTGGTCATTCTTGCAGCCCTCCAGTGGGGGATTACCGGTGGGCTGGGAAGTCAGTTGATGTCGTGGGGCTGGCAGGCCGAAGTCATTTCGTTCTGGCGCGCCATGGTGGGGTTCATCTGCATGCTGGGCTGGATGTTTCTGCTGGGCTATCACAAGCGCCCGGCCGACTCCACGCGGGGTCTGTTGGGGTGGTCATTGTTGGCGGGGCTGGGTGTCGCCGGCAATTTCATGTTCTATTTCAAGAGCGTCAATGAAAGCAGCGTCGCGGTGGCTGCCACGCTGATGTACAGCGCGCCCATCTTTGTCTATATCGCCTCTTTCCTGGCGCGGGTCGAGAAACCGACGCCGGTCAAGTTGGGGTCGATCGTGGTGGTGATGATCGGCATCGTATTGCTGACAGGCGTGCTGCAATCCGGCTCTGCCTCTGTCACCCCATTGGGCATCGCCTTTGGCTTGTTGGCGGGCGTGTCTTATGCCGTGTTCATCTTTGCCTTCAAGTCCGCTTCGCGGCATGGCAGTGTGCCGGGCATCCTGGCCATCGCGCTGGGCTTGAGCACCTTGATCATGGTGCCGTTCACGGATATGGGGCAGGCGATTGCGGTGCCCTTCGCCGATGAGTGGTGGGTCTTCATCCTGTTCGGGCTGGTGGGCGGTGGCCTATCCTTCTATTGCTATATTGACGGGCTGCGTCATAGCTTGCCGTCGGTCGCCTCCATCGTCGCCATGATCGAGCCGATCACTGCCACTCTCTACGGCCTATTGATTCTGGGGCAGGGGCTGAGTGCCATGCAGGTAGGCGGCATGGTGCTGATTCTGCTCGCGATCACGGTGCTGAGCCTGGCGCAGAATCGCCCGGATGTGCTGCTGCGCATGCCGCTCGGGCTGCGCAAGGCCAGGCCGAAAGATTCGCAGTCGAATCAGGCGGAACAGGCAAATAGATGAAGCCTTTTGAGCTCTGAACCAGCGCCTTCACTCTGCTTGTGATCGTGATGAATGCCGCGAGGTACACGATGCGCGAGTCTCCAGGGCAATAGCGAAGGGATGAAGGGCCCTGAAACACGACAACGCCTCGTCAGCATGGCTGGCGAGGCGTTGTCGTGTTGTGACGTATTTGAAGTCGAGTGATGCCAGTACGTGCTGGATCTGCCTCGCCGTCAGCTATCGCTGAGCACGGCGGCAAGTTCAGGGCTCGGTCGGCTGGCGTTGACGAAGAAGTCATTCATCGTCAGCAGCAGGTATTTCTTCATCATGTTCTGGGCCGGCAGGAAGATGCGATCACCGAAGTCGAAGTTGCCTGCCTGGTGTGGCACGGAGTCCTGAACGGCGTAATCCTTGCTGAACAGCAACTGCTCGTTCTTGTCGTAGAGACGATACTGGACATCGAAATCGGCAATGATATCGAAATCTTCATTGGCGACACCGAAGGTCAGCAGATTCTTGGTCAGGTTCTGGGCGATCAGGTAATCAAGATAGACAGGGCCACGATTCTCATGGGCCTGGATTTCCACCTGCAGGCGGTAGTCGCTGGCACGTGCATCATGGGTGATGCGCGAAGACGCGGGCAGTTGCTCACGCAGCAATTGATTGAAGTGGGTCATCGCCGGTGAACAGGCGCGCGACAGCTTGATGTTGCCCAGTGGTTGCATGGCCTGTTGGGCTGCGCCGGAAAACAGGTTGGCCTGTGGCTGGCTGTAATAGACGTCGGAATAGAACACCTTGTGCTGGTAGGCCTGCGCCTCCACCGGTGTGACCTTCGGGACATCGATCTGCGCGCGCGACACGCAGCCGGCCATCACCATGAGGGCAATGCCCGCGCTAGCGAGTTTCATCAATGGCATGGGCATACGAGTGACGGGCATATGACGAATTCTCGGGCGTGGCGAAGTTGTCGCTCACCGTAACATGCGCATGTGACAAGGCTAAACACGGGCCAGACAACGCCTTTCAACCATTGTTAACTTTTGTTGAATATTGTTGCATTTGTATATGTGAAGACTCGCAAGAGGCGCCAGTTCAATCGAACCAGCGCTTGAGCGTCGTCTCCGCGCGCGCGGAATGTTCCGGTTTGATATGCGCGGCGACGATGGCGACGGCACCCGCCATCAGCGTCAGGTCATCGGTGTAGCCAAGCAGTGGCGTGAAGTCGGGCAGACCATCAATGGGCGAGATGAAATAGCCCAGCGCCCCATAGATGGTGGTGCGCGCCCAGAGAGGCGTATCGGGGTCCTGGGCGGCGAAATACATGCGAAATGCAGGGTTGAGCACGCGCTTGCCGGCCTTTCTGGCGGCGCCGCTCACCTTGCGCCAGAAGCCGGCCTCAGAGTAGTCCTCGGCATGGGCGTCGAGGGCCTCCTGGTGGGGGCGGCTGCCATCGCCCGTCTGCGCTAGTGGATCCGGTGCTGGCAGCCTGAGTGTCTCAGGCGGCTCGGCGGCGATGATCGTCTCATTCGTCATGGCGCTGTCTCCGTCATCTGAAGGTGTCGGCAATGGCTGCCAGTCTCATACCCTGCGCTGCAGACCTTACTTTACCATGTGACTTTGCGCGGGTTGCGTCGTTCCATGGTTCGCTCCGGGAATTGCTCCGTGAGTCACTTCGGCAATCGCTCCCTGTGTCGTGCTGTGGAGCGCTTCGTGAATCGCTGCGTGCTGGCAATGACAGACAGAAAGACGCCGCCTCACCCGTATCGACTGGGCAAGGAGGCGGCGTCTTTTTTGGCGATCAGGAATTGGTCAGCATCAACGGCTCAGGCGGGCAGGTCGAACAGCAGGGCATGCAGTCGGTGGGCATCGCTCAGCACGAGTCGTGATGCCTGATCCAGCGTCACGGCGTCGCCTGCGCCCAGCGAGACACCTTGCGCATCGTCCCCGCTCAAGCGCGTGGACCCGTCGATCACGTGCAGATAGTAGCGGCGCTCGCTGTCCAGTGGCAGCTCCAGTGCTGCGCGCTGCTCGTCATCCCCTTGCAGGGCGATGCGATACATCCGGGCATCCTGATTGATGGCCAGCACCCCAGGCGCGGCTTGCGCCGGTGGTGCGATCAACAGGGTGAGACCGTCGCGGGCGGCGAAGGGCTGCTGCTGATAGCGCGGCGGCAGCCCCTTGGTCTGTGGCGTGATCCAGATCTGCAGAAAGCGCAGTGGCTCGCGGGACGAGGCGTTGTACTCGCTATGCTCGATGCCCGTCCCGGCACTCATCAGCTGGACTTCGCCGACCCCCAGGGTGTGCTGTGAGCCCATGCTGTCGCGGTGCTCGATGTTGCCTGACAGCACATAGCTGATGATTTCCATGTCGCTGTGCGAGTGCGGATCGAAGCCCGCGCCCGGCGCCACGCGGTCATCGTTGATCACGCGCAGCACGGAGACGCCCATGTGAGCCGGGTCGTAGTAGCTGGCGAAGGAGAAACTGTGGCGGCTCTCCAGCCAGGCGAACCTGGCATGGCCGCGCGCATTGCCGGGACGTAACGTGAGCATGGCAACCTCCTGAGACTGTGCGGGCGCGCATTGAGTGATGAATAGCCAGCCTTCAGCAGGCTTATGAATCGTGCCTGGCCGGGCTCAGCAGGCGGTCGAGTGACAGCTTGCCGCCGCCGGTGATCGCCAGGCTCGCCGCGATGGTCAGCAGTGCCAGCGCGTATTCGTAGCCGTTGTTGCTCGCGAACAGACCATTGCCGATATGCACGGTCAGGATGGCGACCAGCATGGTGAAGGCCAGCACGGCAGCCGCCGGGCGCGTCAGCAGGCCGATCAGGATCGCCAGTCCGCCGAAGAACTCGCCGCTACCGGATAGCAGCGCCATCAGGTAGCCCGGCTCGATACCGATGGAGGCCATCCACTGACCGGTGCCTGCCAGACCGTAGCCGCCGAAGGCGCCGAACAGTTTCTGTGAACCGTGGGCCATGAAGATGATGCCGGTCGGGACGCGCAGCACCAGGCTTGCGAGGCTGGAGTCGGTGGTCATCAGGCGAGAGAGGGCGGACTTGAACATGTGTGGCTCCATTGATCAGGGGATATGAGGTCTTTCAGATCAGTGTGTTTGATCGATGGAGCTACTATAGAATGGGGATTATCAAAAAAATAACGGAGGATTCTGGTCTCAATGATCAGAATTTTTGAATCATGGTCTCACCCATCACACTCGACGCCCTGCGCGTGCTGGATGCCATCGAGCGGCGGGGCAGTTTCGCCGCGGCCGCCGAGACATTGCATCGCGTGCCCTCGGCGATTTCCTATTCGGTCCAGAAGCTGGAGGAAGAGCTGGGCGTGCCGCTGTTCGATCGCTCGCGTCGCAAGGCCGAGCTGACCGATGCGGGCCACCTGGTGCTGGCGCATGGGCGGCGCATTCTGTTGGCCACCGAGGAGATGACGGCGCTGGCGCGTCAGGCGGGAGCCGGCTGGGAGGTCGAGCTGCGTATCTGCGTCGATACCATTCTTGATCCGGAGGCGCTCTATCCGCTGTTGGAGGAGTTCCAGGCCATCCAGCCGCGCACGCGGGTGGTATTGAGTGAGGAGGTGATGGCGGGTGCCTGGGATGCGCTGCATGACAATCGCTGTGATCTCGTGATCGGCGCGCCCGGCGAGCCACCGGTGTCGGGGCTTGCGTGCCGGCGGTTCGGCGCAATAGAACCGGTCTTCGCCGTGGCGGCAGATCATCCGCTGACCCGGCTGGCGCAGCCGATTGCCATCGAGGCGCTGCAGGAGTATCCCACCGTGATCGTGGCGGACAGTTCGCGCAGTCTGCCCGGCCATTCTTCCGGCTTGCTGGATGGCCGCAGCCAGATCATCGTCAAGACCACGGCGCAGAAGATCGAGGTCCAGCGCAAGGGGCTGGGAGTCGGCTATCTGCCGCGGCATCGGATCCATCGCCATCTGGAGGAGGGCAGTCTGGCACTGCTGCAGCTGGAGACGGCGCGCGCGCCGATCGATCTCTCGCTTGCCTGGCGCAGTGGCCGTCAGGGCAAGGCGCTCAAATGGTTCCTCGAGCGCCTTGCCGCCCCCGGCATGGGCGAGGCCTTCGGCCTGTTGCCACGCGAGGCGGCGACTGACTTGCGTGGAGACTGAGCCGAGCAGACGCCCTCAGCCCCAGTCGAGCACCACCTTGCCCGACTGACCGGAGCCCATGATCTCGAAGCCCTGCTGGAAGTCTGCGACGCCCAGGCGATGGGTGATGATGGGCGAAAGATCCAGCCCTGACTGGATCAGGCTGGCCATCTTGTACCAGGTCTCGAACATCTCGCGGCCATAGATGCCCTTGATGGTCAGCCCCTTGAAGATGACCTTGGTCCAGTCGATGGCCATCTCGCCGGGCGGAATGCCCAGCATGGCGATCTTGCCGCCATGATTGATGACATCGAGCATCTGCTCGACGGCGGAGGGCACGCCGGACATTTCCAGCACCACATCGAAGCCCTCATGCATGTCGAGCTCCGCCATCACCTCCTGCAGGGATTCGCGGCTGACATTGACGGTGCGCGTCGCGCCCATCTGCTCGGCGAGTGCCAGTCGATAGTCATTCACGTCGGTGATCACCACGTGGCGAGCCCCGATATGGCGGATGACCGCCGCCGCCATGATGCCGATGGGCCCGGCACCGGTGATCAACACGTCCTCGCCGACCACATCGAACGCCAGCGCCGTATGCACGGCATTGCCGAAGGGGTCGAAGATGGCCGCCAGGTCATCGCTGATCTCATCCGGCAGCTTGAAGAGGTTGTAGGCGGGCAGAGCGAGATATTCGGCGAAGGCGCCGGGGCGGTTGACGCCCACGCCCTCGGTATTGCGGCACAGATGGCGACGCCCCGCGCGGCAGTTTCGGCAATGGCCGCAGGTGATGTGGCCTTCGCCCGAGACACGGTCGCCGATCTCATAGCCGCGCACCTCGCTGCCCAGTGCGACGATTTCCCCCGCATACTCATGACCGGTGACCATCGGCACCGGCACGGTCGCCTGAGACCACTCATCCCACTGATAGATGTGCATGTCCGTGCCGCAGATCGCGGTCTTGCGGATCTTGATCAGCACATCGTTGTGGCCGATTTCCGGCACGGCCGTCTCGGTCATCCAGATGCCGGGTTCGGCCTTGAGCTTGGCCAGCGCCTTCATGCATCACCTCCCGGCGTGGAGTCGATCACGCCCATCTCGCGGCCGATACGCGTGAAGGCGGCAATGGCCGTCTCGATCTGCTCCGGGGTATGTGCCGCCGAGATCTGGGTGCGAATGCGCGCCTGTCCCTTGGGCACCACCGGGTAGGAAAACCCGATCACGTAGATGCCGGCCTCCAGCAGGCGATTGGCGAAGTCGCCCGCCAGGCGTGCATCGCCGATCATCACCGGAATGATGGCGTGACCGGCACCCGCGAGGGTGAAGCCGGCCTCCTGCATGCCACGACGAAAGCGTTCGACGTTCTCCCAAAGCTTTCGGCGCGCCTCGTCGCTGTCCTCGACCTTGTCCAGCGCCTTGAGGGTCGCCGCCACGATGGGCGGTGCCAGCGAGTTGGAGAACAGATAAGGGCGCGAGCGCTGGCGCAGCCACTCGACGATGGGCCCGCGCGCGGCCGTCACGCCGCCCGAGGCCCCGCCCAGCGCCTTGCCGAAGGTCGTGGTGATGATGTCGATCTGGTCCATCACGTCATGGTATTCGTGGCTGCCACGCCCGTTGGCCCCCACGAAGCCGGTGGCGTGGGAGTCATCCACCATCACCAGCGCATCGTAGCGTCTGGCGAGCTCGCAGATGCCCTTGAGATTGGCGATCACGCCATCCATCGAGAAGACACCATCGGTGGCGATCAGCTTGAAGCGTGCACCGGCGGCGTCCGCCTCCTTGAGACGGGCCTCGAGTTCGCGCATGTCATTGTTGGCATAGCGATAGCGGCTTGCCTTGCACAGACGCACGCCATCGATGATGGAGGCGTGATTGAGCGCATCGGAAATGATGGCGTCTTCAGGGCCGAAGAGTGTCTCGAACAGGCCGCCATTGGCGTCGAAACACGAGGAATAGAGGATGGCATCGTCCATGCCGAGAAAGGCTGCGAGGCGTTTTTCCAGCACGCGATGCTGATGATGAGTGCCGCAAATGAAGCGCACCGAGGCCATGCCGAAGCCGTCACGCTCCAGCGCCTGTTGCGCGGCCGCGATCAGCTCGGGGCTATCGGCCAGGCCCAGATAGTTGTTGGCGCAGAAGTTGATCACCTCCGACCCTTGCCCCTCGTGTTCATCACCGCCCGCGACCCGCAGGCTGGCACGCTGGGGCGAGGTGATCTCGCGCTCCTGCTTGTAGAGACCTTCTTCATGCAGCTCATTGATCTGACGGCTGAGGTGGTCGTGGAAACTGGCTGGCATGCGTCGCTCCTGTGGTCCGTCACACTGTCGGGTGTCACCGCTGGGCTCGGTCTGCTTGAGCCGTCTTGTTCGCAGAGACGGTCAACCTGTTACTGACAGCATAGTGGTCTGCCAGAGCGTATGCCGACAAGGGGCGGGTGTGCGTCGGGGGAGGGAAAAGGTCTGCATCAGATGTGACACGGCCCTGCACCTCGTTAGAGGGCAGGGGCGTTGTGTTGGACAGACTGCATCGCATCAGTGCGCGCTGCGACGCGTCTCACGCCATGGCGGTTCAGCGCTGGGTGAGTGGCGCCGCTGCCGGGATGGCGCGGGTGGCGCGATCACGGCGTACGCGGATCACGAAGGCGATCACCAGCGCGAAGATACCGAAGGCGACCGGGATGGCGGCGACCGAGATCAGGCTCAGCAGGGTCTTGTAGACATCGCCGCCCAGCCAGCTGACCACGACGGCCAGTGCCGCCATGGAGACGATCCAGAAGGCGCGTGAGCGTTTGACGGTCAGCATCTCGCATACCAGGCCCGCGGAGTCGGCGCTGGTGATGAAGAACAGCAGGATGTTGAGCGTCAGGATGAGGGACAGCAGGCCGCTGCTGTCGATGGTGTCGATCAGCTTGAACACATCATCGACTCCCAGGCTCAGGCTGCCGAGCCCGAAGACCACGAACCACAGGCACGAGAACAGGGTCGGCACCAGCATCACGCCCAGCACCATGCCACGCAGGGTGCGGCCCTTGGAAATGCGGGCGATGAAGACGCCGGTGAAGATGAACCAGCCATACCAGGCCGCCTCGAAGGCATACAGCCAGTCTGCCAGCCATGTCTTGCGCTCCGGATCGCCCAGGCCGATATCGGTGGCCATCGCGGGGTACTTGAGCAGGTATTCCGGCACCAGGCGCACGAAGGTGGAGAGGATATCGCCGGGCACGGTCAGCACCAGCACGCCGAGCATCAGGATGATCGCGAACAGGGTGTTGTAGTTGCTCAGCCACTTGATGCCGCGCTTGAGGCCCGAGGCGGAGGAGATGATGGCGCACACGGCCAGCACGCAGATGATCAGGGTCGGGCTGAATTCGATGCCGACCAGCTTGACCAGCCCCTGCTGGATCGGGGTGGTCGCGTAGGTGAAGGACAGCGACAGGCCGATGACGGTGGAAACGACGAGGCTTACCAGGTTCAGCTTGCTCCACAGGCCGTTGCCCAGCAGTTCTTCGGCGGGCTTGGCCATCTTCATGTTATACATGGCGTGGGCGAAGAGCGCGCCGATGGCCAGATAACCGGCCCAGGCCAGCAGGCCCCAGTGATTGAAGGCGTTGAGCAGCGCCATGTCGGTGCTCAGGCCGGCATCGGTGTGATATTTGGGTTCCAGCACGCCCCAGGTGAGCAGGCCAATGCCCATGCCGGTGGCGAACAGCATGCCCATCCAGCTCAGGGTATGGAATTCAGGGTCGCCTTCGCCGAAGCGCAGCTTGCCCAGCGGGGTAAAGCAGACCACGACCAGCAGCAGCGAGACGGCAAAGGCCGGCCAAGTGAACAGGAAGCCGAAGTTGCCGATCACCGAGCCCTTGATCAGGTCGAGACTGGCCAGAAATCCTTCGGGAAACAGGGCGGCGGCACCGATCAGCAGCGCGATCACGCAGACGGTCGCGATCGAGGTCAGGTATTGCTCCTTGCCACAGGCCGAGTTTCCCATTCCGCAGATGTCGTCAGCGGAGTGCGCGTTCTGTTGTTCATGATTTGACTGTTCAGAGACGGACTGTTCAGACGCGGACTGTTCAGAAGCAGGCTGTGCAGAGGGCGAGTGGTGGGTCATTGTGCGAGTCCTGATGTTGTTATTGTCGTGGCAGGCAACGTGATGCGGGGATGAGGTGACGCGTTGAAGAGGCCGATGCTGAGCTCCTGTGAATGGCAAGGACCTCATAAGACTATCCGTACTGGGTAAGCAGTTTTGGATATGCACGACAACTAATTGGCTTGTTGCGACATGATGGCCCACTCCAGCGCGATATCGGCAGGCGCAAGCGTGATGTGTTGCCCCACGCGACTCGCCGAGCCGCCCCTGTGACGGGATGGCTCGGCGAGTGGGGGTTGGCAGGACCGCTCTGGCAGAGCATGTCATGCCAGTGAGGCTTCATGTGGGGACTGACACAGGTTCAGGCTCAGTCTCAGTCTCAGTCTCAGTCTCAGCCTCAGCCTCAAGCTCAGGCCTGGCTTCTGTCCGGCTTCGGCTTGCCGAGTTTCATGAGCGCGATGCCGGATTCCTGACATAGCGCTACCAAGAGGCCCAGCGTCATCGCCACGATCACGAAGCTCATCGGCAGGGCGGCGGCCATCAGGATGGTCTGCAGCGCCTTGAGCCCGCCCGCCATCAGCAGCGTACCGGCCACCAGCCCGATGCAGATGCCCCAGAAGATGCGGTGGCGCGCCAGCGGTTCTTCATCGCCCAGCGACAGGATGGTCGTGACCACCAGGGTGCTGGAATCCGAGCTGGTCACGAACCAGCTGATCAACAGGAAGATCAGCAGAGACGACAGGATGACGCTCAGCACGCTGTTGCCCGCTAGGGCATCGGCGGTGGCGAACAGCGCTTCGGGCAGATTCCAGTTGCGCACCAGCGTCATCAGCTCGCCGCTGCCGGCCCCCATGCTGGCCGTCAGCTCCTGATACAGGCCGGTGCCGCCGAACAGCGCCTGCCAGATGAAGATGATCAGCGGCGGCGCGATCAGCACGCCCAGAATGAATTCACGCAGGGTGCGGCCCTTGGAGATGCGGGCGATGAACAACCCGATGAACGGCGCCCACGCCAGCCACCAGGCCCAGTAGAAGATGGTCCAGCCGACCTGCCAGCTGTTTTCTCCCGCGGTCTCGGCGACCCACAGCCCCATCGGCACCACATCGCGCAGATAGGCCAGCAGCGTCTCGCCGAACAGCGAGATCAGCCACAGCGTCGGGCCGCCGATCAGGAAGCTGCCGACCACGAGGACCGACACGCCGATGTTCAGTTCGGAGATGAAGCGAATCCCGCGCTTGATGCCGGAGACCGCCGAGGCGATGGAGATCGCACTGATCGCGACGATCAGCACCAGCTGGGTGCCGATGCCGGCATCCAGACCGGTGAGGCGATTGAGGCCCACCGCGATCTGGCTGACGCCCAGCCCCAGCGAGGTGGCGATACCGAACACGCAGCCCAGCACGCCCATGATGTCGACGGCATGGCCGATCGGGCCGTAGATGCGATCACCGATCAGCGGATAGAGCGCGGAACGCAGCGCCAGCGGCAGTTTCTTGCGATAGGCGAAGTAGGCCAGTGTCATGCCGACCATGCCGTAGATTGCCCAACCATGCAGGCCCCAGTGGAAGAAGGCCACCTTGAGCGCCTCGACGGCGCGGGCGTGATCCATGGCGGTCGCGCCGGCCAGATCCGCGTGCGGGTTATTGGGGTAACCGAAGCCACCGGAATTGTCGAAATAGAACATCGGCTCGGCGACACCGAAGAACAGCACGCCGATGCCGACACCTGCCGAGAGCAACATCGAGATCCAGGTGAAGCGCGAGAATTCCGGCGCGCTGTCCTTGGGACCGAGGCGCAGGCTGCCCCACGGCGAACACACCAGTACCAGCGACAGGGCGATCATCGCGACCACCAGCACCAGGTAGTAGGTGCCGAAGGTATGTTCGATCCAGCTGCGCGCGGCACCGAAGATGGTGGCCGCCCCATCGGGTGAGAGACCGGCCCCGACGACGAACGCCAGCAACAGGCCGGCCGAGGTCAGGGTCATGCCCTTGTGCATGCCCTTGAGCGGGCCACTGGTTTCCACCTGGATATGTGCCGTGAGGACATTGTTCTGCGAAGGGGGTGGTGCGGGATCACCGAGTGGATCATGGTCTGTCGCTGCCATGAGAAGACTCCTGAATTGTTGTAGTTGTTGTGTGAGCTGTCGTTCTAATGCTGTTCGAGTTGTCGTTCTAATTGCTGTTTGAGCGTCGCTCCTGCTGCAGCCTGAGTGCCTTGAGGCCTTGAGTGCGAAAGCGGTAGGGGCTAAGCCAGTGGCTAAAGTGGGGGATGGGGTTCTCGATCAGGCCAAGGCCGGGGGTGGCCAATCTCGAGAGCGCAAAGAGCGTCATGCGTGCCTGGCTGGGCGCTTTTGCTGTCTGCCTCCTGTCAGCAGCGCAACCGGCTGTCAGGCCGAGGGTTGCGCCTTTCCAGACTAGTCAGGTGCGGTGTGGGGACGTTGGAGGCAAGCGACGCCTGCTTGCCACAACACGACGTGAAGAGCATGCAAAAGACGCCAGAAATGACAATGCCCGCTCAGGTGTTGGCCTGAGCGGGCATTGATGACGCCATGGTCACGTGATTCTGATGCTGTGGTCAGACATACAGATCAATGAGGCTGTGATTCCGGAGCAAGTGCCGAGAGCGCCACGCTGCCTTCTCTACGCTTGGATCATGGAGTCCTGCGTCACGAAATCACTGCCAGAGGCCTTAGCCCGCGTTGGTCTGGCTGACCGCTCGCGGCGTGGCTTGCGGGCCGGTCTTCGGCTGACGACGCGACGTGATCATGCTGCGTGATTCATCGACCAGCGCGACCAGCAGGCCAAGCGTCATGGCGAGGATCACGAAGCTGACCGGCAGGGCGGCAGCCATCAAGACCGTCTGCAGCGCCTTGAGCCCGCCTGCCATCAGCAGTACCGCCGCGACGGAGCCGATGCAGACACCCCAGAAGATGCGGTGACGCGGCAGCGGGTCTTCATCGCCCATCGACAGGATGGTGGTGATGACCAGAGTGCTGGAGTCGGAGCTGGTCACGAACCAGCTGATCAGCAGGAAGATCAGCAGTGACGTCAGCACGGTGCTGAGAATGTCATTGCTCACCAGCGCATCGGCGGTGGCGAACAGTGCCTCTGGCAGATTCCAATCGCGAATCATGCCCATCAGCTGGCCGGTGCCCGGGCCCATGGCCGCGTTCAGTTCCTGATGCAGCGCGGTGCCGCCAAACAGGGTCTGCCAGATGAAGATGATCAGCGGCGGGGCAATCAGCACGCCAAGGATGAACTCACGCAGGGTGCGGCCCTTGGAGATACGCGCGATGAACAGGCCGATGAACGGCGCCCATGCCAGCCACCAGGCCCAGTAGAAGATGGTCCAGGCATCCTGCCAGTCGCGCTCGACCGGCGTGCTCGCGACCCACAGCCCCATGGGGATGACGTCACGCACGTAGGAGACGACCGTCTCCCCGAACATGCTGATCAGCCACAGGGTCGGGCCACCGATCAGGAAGCTGCCGACCACGATGACGGACACGCCGACATTCAGCTCGGAAATGATGCGGATGCCGCGCTGGACGCCGGAGACCGCCGAGGCGATGGAGATGATGCTGATGATCGCGATCAGCACGACCTGGGTGCCGATACCCGAGTCGATACCGGTCAGGCGGTTGAGGCCGACGGCGATCTGACTGACGCCCAGCCCCAGCGAGGTGGCGATACCGAACACGCAGCCCAGCACGCCCATGATGTCGACGGCATGGCCGATGGGGCCGTAGATGCGGTCACCGATCAGCGGATAGAGCGCGGAGCGCAGTGCCAGCGGCAGATTGCGGCGATAGGCGAAGTAGGCCAGCGTCATGCCGACGATGACGTAGACCGCCCAGCCGTGCAGGCCCCAGTGGAAGAAGGCTTGCTTGAGGGCGTCGACGGCGCGGGCGTGATCCATCGCCATATGGCCGGCGAGGTCTGCGTGCGGATTGTTGGGATAGCCGAAGCCGCCGGAGTTGTCGAAGTAGAACATCGGTTCGGCGACGCCGAAGAACAGGATGCCGATCCCGACGCCTGCCGAGAGCAGCATCGAGATCCAGGTGAAGCGCGAGAATTCGGGGCGGCTATCCGGCGCGCCCAGGCGTAGCTTGCCCCAGGGGGAGAAGACGAGGGCAATGCACAGGCCGATCAGACCGACGATGGTCACCAGGTAATAGGTGCCGAAGGTGGATTCGATCCAGGCGCGCGCGGCGCCGAACAGGCTGGAGGACAGCTCGGGAGCCAGGCCGGTGGCGAGAACGAAAAGCAGCAGCAGGCCGGCGGAGGTCAGGGTCATGCCCTTGTGCATGCCCTTGAGCGGGCCGGAGGTCTCGACGCGCAGGCTCAGGTCCGGCGAATGGTAGCGCTGAGAACCGACGACTGCCGCGGCGCTGCCGTCAGAGGTGGTGTTGTTAGCGGTGGCGTTTTTGGTACTGGCGTTTTTGGTACTGGCGTTTTTGGTACTGGAATTGTCAGGTGAGGCGGGGTCAGGCTGAGGTGGGGTCACGCAATATCTCCTGTTCGAGCTGGTCGTAGGGCCAGCGTTCCCTGTCGCGGTCACGGCGGAATGACCGTTCATCTGTCGCGAAAAATTGTTGTCGATAAGGCAACGAGATGAAGACGTGAATGCTTGTCGAGAGGCGCGGGATGACGCTAACTCCCTCAAAGCATTACAATATATTATGAATGGAATTGATTTTGATGGCTACAGCTTCTGGAAAATTGGCTGTGTCGCAAGAGCGTGTTCGCCAGCGGGCCCATTCGGTCACGCAGACGCATTGGCGACGGCTATCAAGCAGGGGTGTCGCGGCTGTCTGAGAGATAGAAATCATGCAATGATATTATTGACGTGATGCGACCATTGATTGCCTGTATGCGACAATATTGGCCATCTGTGGGACGCTTTCGGGATAACATTCCGGCGATGCAGGGGCGTGAGCGGAGCCTGCACCCCGGACGCTTGCCCTCACAACGTCATTGACGCTGCTTGCGCTCAGCCGCCGGGCAGGACGGATTCACTTTCTCACTCTCTGGAGCCACTGCACGATGCGACTCGATTACATCGGCCCGCTACCGGAAACCATCGGGTTTCTCTTGCTGCCACGCTTCTCGATGATGGCGTTCTTCGCGGCCGTGGAGCCTCTGCGCATCGCCAATCGCATCAGTGGCAAGCCGCTGTTTCGCTGGCTGCTCATCAGTGAGGATGGCCAGCCGGTCACGTCTTCCAGTGGCATGACGCTGGTCGCCGACCACAGCATTCTCGATATTCGCTCCCTGCCTTCGCTGGCGGTATGCAGTGGTTTCGAGCCCGAGGCGCACCTCAATCGCGCCTTGACGGGCTGGCTGCATCGTCTCGATGGAGGAGGCTGTGTGCTGGGCGGCCTGGATACCGGCTGTTTCCTGCTGGCGGCGGCAGGACTGCTGGACGGCGAGCGGGTCACGCTGCACTGGGAAAGCCTGCCGGCGTTTCGTGAGCGCTTCCCGACCATCAGTACCTCGGATGAGCTGTTCGAGCTGGGCGCGCGGCGCTTTTCCTGTGCCGGTGGGGCAGCCGCGATGGACATGGCGCTGGATGTGATTGCCCGCCGACACGGTACGGCGCTGGCGGTGGATGTCTCGGAGCAGCTGGTACACGACCGCATGCGCACGCGGACGGACCAGCAGCGCATGACGTTGGCGCGCCGCCTGGGCACCCACAAGCGCCAGCTGGTGGATGCGGTCGCCCTGATGGAGCAGAACCTGGACACCCCCTTGTCGCTGGAGGAGCTGGCGAAGCGCTGTCGCGTCTCGCTGCGCCAGTTGCAGCGCCTGTTCGAGCAGGAGCTGTCGACCTCGCCGCGGGCCTGGTACCTGCGGCTGCGCCTGGAGCGGGCGCGGCATCTGCTCAAGGAAACCGACCTCGATATTCTCTCGGTCGGGCTGTCGAGCGGCTTTACCTCCAGCTCCAGCTTCTCGCGTGCCTACCGCAACCACTTCGGGCATTCCCCACGCCAGACGCGCTGAGGTCTGGCCAAGGGCGCTGCTTTCAACACAAGGGCGCTGCTTTCAACAATTGCTGCAAGTTCGTGCGCCACCTTGCGTGCGTTCGGCTCTCACCACTGGCTTTTGTCGGTGGTCCTCATGCGGCTGTCATACCCGCGTGTCAAAAACGTGATCTGATGGGAAAGGCTGACAGAACGAGGGTATCCACGCCTTGAGATGCCATGCTGTCGGGCAGGGTGCGTCTTGTGCTGGAGGAAGTACGAGGTTTCAGCCGGCGTTTGCCGCGGGTGAGTGACAGATGCGTGTGGCCTGCAGAGGCATGAGAGCGACTTTCGCAATGACAAGGGGATGGGGAATGAAGCATCTGACAAGCAAGCTGCTATTGGGGAGCGCCATCGCCTTGATGGCCTCCACGACCGCCGTGGCCCACGGCACCGACACGAGCGAGCGCCTGGCAACTATCAAGACGATGTTCGATGCCGACAGCGTCGTGGCAGGCCCCGAGGTGGTGGATTGCACGCTTTCCGGCGGCACCGAGACCCAATGCTTCAGCATCACGCTCAAGAACTCGCTGGCCGCCGACGAGATGGGCCCCTGGTGCCCGGGCAATATCTCGGACACTGCTGATGAGGGCGGTATCTGGGTGCGTGACGGCACGCAATACGACGTGGATGGTGCCTTCATCGAGAATCTGGCCACCTTCTATGATGACCCCGAGTGGCAGCTGTTCGATGAGGACACCGGCAAGGTTCACGTCACGGATACCAGGACCGCGTGTGATCAGGCGGCGCGGCCGGATGTGGCCGAGGAGTACAACAACTACTGCGTGGAATGCCGCACGGAATACATGGAAGAGGTCGTCGAGACCACCTTTGTGCTGCCCTTGGTGCCTGTCGCCCGTCAGGATGAGGCGACAGGGCGCACGCCAGGCCCGCGGGGCATCGCCTTCAATGGTGTCAGATTCGACGCCGCAGCGCCGCAGGATGCGATTCTCGCTGCCCATACTCTGGCCCCGTTCGACGATTGCGGGGGGCATGTGAATCTGCACGTGGGCTATCACTACCACGGTGCCAATGGCTGTAGCCCCAAGCAGGAGAAAGCGGAAGCGGATGCCCCGATGATCGGCTTCGCGATGGACGGTTACCCGATTCTGGCCAGGCTGACCGGTGAGGATGCTGAAAAGGCTGAGCTGGATGCCTGCAGCGGTCACGTCGCTCAAGGGATCGGCTATCACTATCACGGCAACAGTGCCGAGAAGAACGAGATTCTGGGCTGCTTCAAGGGCGAGATCGGCTGTGCGCTCGACTCGCCGGATGCGGTCTGCAAGGCAGATGAACGCCCGGCAGGTGGGCCGCCCGAGGGCGGGCCCGAAGGGCAAAAGCCTCACGACGAGGCCTGATGCAGAAGGCTTCTCTTGTGTGCATGGGGGAGCCCTTGTCAGTGCTGGGGTTGCCCCGGGGTGTCGGCGTGGTTGCGGCTTTCTGACATATTGCCTGCACACTCTGGCGGCACCCTGCGTTCATCCGCACGAATACACAAGGAACGAGCATGATGAAGCTTTCTGGTCTCTCTGGCGTGAGTCAGGCCATCGCCCGCAGTGGCGCAATGTTTGCCATTACCGGCGCCCTGCTGGCAGTCAGTGCCGTGAGTGCGGCGCAGCAACCGCCGCGCGGCAAGCCGCCTCAGGAAGCGTTGGAGGCATGTGTCGCCAAGCAGGTGGGAGACCAGTGTCAGATTCAGGTGCAAGGTCAGCAGGATCTGATCCCCGGTCAGTGCATCGCTCCGCCCGAGGGCGGTCCTGGCCCGGGGGCATCAGGTGACGCGCCGGCCGATGGCGGTGAAGGCCTTGCCTGCCTGCCCGAGGGTGCCAAGCCGCCGGGCGGCCCAGCGGAACGCTGAGGCTGAAGGCGCCTGCGCCGCATGCACCGTGAATGCTTCGCCCGCCACTCTGATGATGTTGCATGGAATCAGAGGGCGGGCGTTGCTGTCTGTGGGCTGCCGGTTGTCAGTGCAGTCTTTTGGACTGAAGCGCTCTCTTTTGCATGCGTTCTGGTTGATTCCCCCTTTCTGTCGCGGTGGCACCTTGCGCTTGCCGCGACGTTCAAGCGTCCTGTCAGGAGTCATTGAATGACCATCACACCTCCTCATCGTGCAACTGCCGTGCGGCACAAGGCACGCTTGCCCGCTGCTGTGCTGTCAGCCTCGGTCGCGATGCTGATGGCCGGCGCGGCTCACGCTGAAGTCGTGCCGAGCCAATTCTCCTCGGCCGCACTGGTGAAAGCCCCTGAAACGGTGAGCTGTACGCTGGAAAATGGCACGCAGTCCCAGTGCACCCGTCTGGTGGTCAAGTACAAGCCGGATGGCCTGAAAACCGGCCCGTTCTGCCCGCCGTCTCTGGATGACGAGGGCGGTATCTGGGACTGGGATGGCGAGAACTCGGGCCTCTATCGGCTGGATCGTGCCTTCTTCGAGATGCTCGATACGCTCGGCTTCCATTTCCATGATGACGACGAAACGCTCCACATCATGACGGACCTGAGCAAGAGGCCGGTCGAGGCCAACAACTGCCTCAACGTGGCCGAGGATGAGAGCGTCGAGATGACCGTGCTGCTGCCCCTCGAGCCGGTCGAGGCTGACGAGCCCACACCGCTGGGCACCGTCGCCAAGATCGGCCTCGCCCTGGATGGCGTGCCGATCTTCGCTGACGCCCCGTCAGTGCTGGATACCGGCAACCTGCCGGCGCTGGATACCTGCGGCGGGCATGTCGATCCCGGTGGCTGGTATCACTGGCATGCCACGGCGACCGATATCGACACCCTCTATGACGAGCACGGTGTCGATGCCCACTGTCAGCTGCCACAGAGCCATACCGCCCAGTTCGCCTATGCCTTCGATGGCTATCCGATGTTCGGCACCCAGGACGCCGGCGGCAGCGCCCCGACGGACCTCGACAGCTGCAATGGTCACTTCGGCCCAACCGAGCGCCACCCCGAGGGCGAGTACCACTACCACGCCACCGACGAGTTCCCGAATCTACCCAAGTGCCTCAAGGGCGTGGTCGCCAAGGACAACTTCGTGACCACGGCCAGCATGGGCATCGGCTCGCCGCGCATACCGGGCCAGGGCCCCGGCCCGGGTGGGCCGGAGAAGGACACGTCTGATCGCCCGGAGTCTGATCAGCCGTCAGAGGCCCCGTCTCAGGCATCCAGCGAGCAGTAGAGGCGGCAGCCTGGCCCGCCACCTTGCCGACAGTCACGCGGACTGCCTGAGCACAAGCGCTGCATGAAATAGCGTGCTGTATGAAGAAGCCCTGCGGCCATGCGAAAGACCTGCATTGCCGCGGGGCTTCATGCTTTTCACCGAAGGATTGTTACCTCATGACGTTCACCCGCTTTTCGACGCCGCGACTCACGCGAACAGCCATCTCCCGCCTGGGCCTGTTACTGGTCATGTTCTCCGGGGCTGCGCATGCCCATGTCGATACCGATTCGGTCGGTGGCTTTGCCGCGGGCTTCCTGCATCCTCTGACCGGGCTTGATCACTTCACGGCCATGGTGGCGGTGGGCCTGTGGGGCGTGATTCTGGGGCGGCCCGCCACCTGGCTGCTGCCGGTCGTCTTCCCGATGATCATGGCGCTGGGCAGCGTGGTCGGCATCGTGGGCCTGGCGCTGCCGGGCATCGAGATCGGTATCGCGCTTTCCGCGCTGGTGCTCGGCACCTTCATCGTGTGGCGGGTCGCATTGCCGCTGTGGCTCGCCTGTCTGGTGGTCTCGGTGTTCGCTATCTGTCATGGCTACGCCCACGGGGCGGAATTGCCGCTGGCCTCTGACCCCTTCGCCTTTGCCATCGGCTTCATGTTGGCCACCGGCAGTCTGCATGCCGCCGGTATCGGCGTGGGTGTAGTGGCAGAGCGCTTTCGTCAGGGCGTGTTGCTGCGGGTGTTGGGCGCAGTGACGGCGCTGTTGGGTGTCTACTTCCTGATGGAGGCCTTGGCATGATGATGTGGGATCAATGGCTGTTGGGTGTTCGCGCCGCTACCGGAAGTCCGGTGATTCTTTATCTGCTGCTGACGGCCAGTCTGGTGGGCGTTGCCTGTCAGAGCCGCTTCACGACTGGCGAGTGGCTGCGCGGTGTCCTGCGTCTGATCAATGCCATGGTGCTGGGAATCGTGGTGGCGTTGTACGCACCGGATTACCTGGTGATGGCAGTGGTGGGTTTCGCGATCGTCACGGCCTTGCTGGTGTCGGTTCATCTACCACTGCGCACACTGTGGGGCAGGGCGCTGATGGCGCGTGTCCCGGCAGCGTTGTCGGGGCTGGTGGTCGCCCTGCTGTTCGTCGGTCATGACGTGGCCACTACCCCTGTGGCAATACTGCTCGGCGTAATGACGGCCATACTCCTCATCGTTGTCGCCGGCTGGGGGATTCTTGCACTGGCCGGGCGTTTGCTCCCCGAGTCGGCTTTCGTCATCGCCCAACGCGTGCTGGGCGCCTGGCTGGTCGCCATCGGCGTGATGACCCTGACCTTCATCGTGATGCAGTGGTGAGGCTGGTAAAGATCTATCTATGGACCTTAATCAGTTAATATAGTCAGCTAGTAGTTATTGGATGAGAAATAGATATTTGAAAAAACAAATCTCTTCATGCATAGTATGGTAAATGTAATAAGATCAGCTGTCTTTTAGTTTGGGAAGGCAGTGGGTGAAGCGGTTTTAAGGAGTAAAAGAGGTGCAGGGGGTAAGGTGTTTAAAGGTAGCAAATACTCTTTGAGCTTCTTTGTGGCCTAAAAATTAACTAAAGAGGTTATTTTGAATTCTATCTCGAGCGACTCATGCGATGAAATAGTATTAAGAAATCATGCGAGCTATATTGAGGATGTTGAAAGTGTTATAGAAGCTAATGAGAAGTTGACGAATTTTTGGGGTGATTCTGCAGGTTGGGCGCCTGACTCAGCTTTTGAATTACTGTCAAAATCACGCCTTGACTGGCAAGTGGAGTTATCAGCAACATTGAGGATGTGGAACTTCAAGCATAATGTAGATGGTCAGTTAATTTTAGCTTGGGCAAACTTGGGTGCTTTAATAGAAGGTACGTTAAAGCTATTCTTGTCAGTTTATCGTAATGATTACTCTAAGGACGAAATTAGGGTTAAACGTAATGAAAAGACTATCGATCCTGATACTCTTTCATATGAAAGCTTAAAGCTTTTTTTTAAGAAGAAAGAGATATTGTCTGATAAGTGGATTGAGTATCTAAGTGGTATACAATTGAAAAGAAATGCAATACATGCCTATAAGCACAGAGATATAGGTAGTGTTGAAGATTTTCATAAGAGTGTGTCAATGTATTTAGAGTTCTTGTTCCATATAAATGATTCTCTTCCCTATCCTGAGGGTTATGGTTATCTCTTGGGTGCCTGACTATGCTCTATTTTTTAAGATAGAGTTGAGTTTTTGATTTTACTAATCATCTTGATGATAGTGTAAGTTTTAAGGATTAATGCTTTATTTTTAAGGTGCAAATTTTAGTTTGTAGTTTAAATTGACATGTTTGATGCATGGATATCTTTTGTGGGTGGTGGTGCATCTCTTGCTATTATTTCATTTTAATCTATGTTTTTGTAATAATAAAGTTATGGCTTGTGTTTCGCTGATAAAGAATAATAGTTCAGATCGTTCAAATCTCTTGCATTGCTATCTAATGCCCCCATTGCATGAGGGTGCCCTCAGTAAGCCCCAAGGAATGGAGCGCGTATGCAGTTCATGAAATATGCCAGGCAGTTGGCGCGGAACCCGTTGGGGATCATCGCGTTGTTCATCTCGTTGATCTATGGCTTCGCGAGTCTGCTGCTGAATTCGGCGGCCGAGACGCTGACGGTGGCGGAGCGATGGCCGTTGATCGGTTTCATCGTGGTGTTTCCGCTGCTGGTGCTGGCAGTGTTCTATCGACTCGTGACCCATCATCACGGCAAGTTGTATGCGCCGGGGGATTACGACAAGGACCGCTCCTTCATGCGCACGCTATCGCCAGCCGAGCAGGAGCAGCGTCTGACTCGCGAGGTGCAGGAGTCGCTGGGGGAGAGTGATTGGCAGCAGGGTGGAGCAGACGCCGAGGCTCAGGTATCAGCCGCAGATGAGGATAGCGGGCAGGCCGTCGACGATGCCGATGTCGCGCAGCTGTTGAGCCCTCAGGACGGCGCCGACGAGAAGGCGCCGTTATCGCGTGCCGAGTATCTGGATCATCATCGCCAGCAGATGACCCAGCTGAAGGATGCCGTGCTGCGTCAGATGCAGGAGTCATCCACTGCGGGCGGTGGTTCAAGCGGCGCGGTGACGCGGCATGTGCGTGTTGGCGAGACCGATGCCTGCTTCGATGCGCTGCTCGAGGGAGAAAGTGCCCCCTTCACGTTCATTGAAGTGAAGGTGCTCAAGCACTACGCCAGAGCGCAGACGGTGCTGCAAAGTCTGCTCTACGAGGCGCTGCTGGCGGACCGCACCCTGGAGGCCAATTTCAGGTTGATCGTCGTGGTCGTGCTGACGGACGATTCGTCTCAGGATATGACGCGGGAGCGGCTGGAGCAGGAGTGGCATCAGCGAATCAATCAGTGCCCGGTCGCCATCGAGCTGCGCTTCATGTCACCGGCGAGTCTGAAGACTTAGGCCACGGCTTGACGCTCGAGCGGTCATCACCAGGCCTTTCAGTCCTCGGTTATATCTGTCATCCGCTATGTCTGCACCAGCTATATCTGTCACCAGATGCACAAACGCCCAGTCACGACTTTCGTGGCTGGGCGTTTGTGTATGTGAGGGGCTTGCGCTAGTCCAGGGCGCACAGACGCCGATCGAGGGCTTCACAGAAGGCCTGCCAGGCGTGCTGCATCTCGGGGAGCGCATGATGTGCATGCAGCGCCGCATGCACCATGCCGCTTGCACTGCGATAGCCGACATCGGCACCGCGCCAGCGCCAGACATCCACCGCTGCCTCCAGCGGTTGGGTCAGCGGGTCATGTTCGGCGGCCAGCACTTCGATCTGGCGTGCAGGCGGCTGCTGGGAGTGGGCCGGCGAGGGTGAGTAGCTGGCGGAGCGGTCGCCCTCGGCGACGGTCAGCCACATGCTGACCACTTCATCGCGGCCGAGCAGCGGCGCATCCGAACCCAGCGCGAACTCGTTCTCCTTGGCCAGCACGAAGACCGGGTCCATCGGCGGGTAGATCAGCCCCAGCACATAGCTTGTGGGCTTGTCGGGGGCCGGATGCTCCTGATGATGGGCCGTCTCCATTTCCGCGCCGTGAGTGCCGAGGCTTTGCATGCGCGTGCCCTGCAGGCCGATGTTGGGCATCTCGGTGTCGAGTCGGCGCGCCACATCCATCGCCAGTCGAGCGCCGGCGCTGTCACCGACGATGGCCACCGGTTCGACAGTGGCGGAGAGGTGCTCGATGGTCGCCAGACAATCCGCCAGTGCGTCCTGATAGTTGGCTTCCGGCAGCAGGCGATAATCGACACTGACCACCTCACGCCCCAGCTGGGCGGCCAGGCTGGAGGCGATGCCCTGATGGCTCTCCGGCGAGCCTATCTGCCAGGCCCCGCCGTGCAGAAACACCACCGGTGCCGGCAGGTTGCCATCCGCCTTGTGCGCCACCTCCGGAATGAAGTGGCGCAGGCGCAGCGGCGTTGCCCGGCCGGCGATCTCGACATGATTCTCGTGGGTCGTGACGCCCTCGGCGAGCGGCGCGCCAAGTTGCTGGCACAGTTGTTCATAGCGCTTGCGGGCGTCTGCCAGGGGCATCTCTGCCATTTCATCCATGCCGCGCGCGAAGTCATCGATGAAGGCGCGACAGGTGATGGGGGAAGGCGTCATGGTCATGAATCGGCTCTCGGCGGGTGTCCCAAGACAATAACACCCCGCCAGAAGACTGGCAGGGTGTGGGTTTCGACGCTAAATCAGCGACTTGTTATCCGAAGCGGACATCGGTTGTCACACGTCTCAGGCCGTCTTGCGGCGGATGGCGATACGACGACCGGCCGCCTTGGGCCAGTCATCGTCGCCTGCCGGCTGGGGCAGGGCGGCAATGCGCTCCGCCACCGATTCCGGGCAGGGCGTCGGACGACCGCCACTGATGCTCATCGCCATCAGCATCTGCTCGCTGGTGGCGATCTCGCCGCCGTCGGCATCCGTCAGGGTGAACAGCACATGCTGGCGCTTGGCGTCATGGTCCAGCAGCAGCACCTTGACCTTGAGCGTCTGGCCTTCATGCGCTTCCGCCAGATAGCACAGATGCGTCTCCAGTGTGTAGATAGTGAGGTCGTGTTCACGACGCCCCTCGGCATCCAGCCCCACGTGCTCCATCAAGGCTTCGACCGCCATCGAGAAAGCACGCGCGTACTCGGCATCATTCATGTGGCCGTTATAGTCGACCCACTCATGCGGTACCGTGATCTCGAGCAGGTCCATCAGATACGTCCCTCGAGGCCTTCGGCTTCCGGCCAGTACTTGCGCGTCAGGCTCAAGAGCTCGACCAGGAAGTCATCGCGACGACGGTCCAGCTCGGCGACCGGGCGGCCCGCTGCCTGGTACTCGCAGCCTTCCACGACCTTGTCGATCAGCTCGTCGGTCAGCTCCGGCGCTTCGAGTTTGGTCCACGGCAGTTTCAGTGCCGGGCCGAACTGCTCGAGCATGTGACGCATGCCCGGCTCGCCGCCTGCCAGGTGGAAAGTCAGGAAGGTGCCCATCAGCGACCAGCGCAGACCACAGCCGTAGACGACGGCAGCGTCGATCTCTTCGGTGGTGGCGACGCCGTCGTTGACCAGGTGCAGGGCTTCACGCCACAGCGCTTCCATCAGGCGGTCAGCGATGTGACCTTCGATCTCGCGACGCACGATCAGCGGACGCATCGCCAGCTTCTGGTAGTCATCGCGGGCGCCTTCCAGCAGTGCCGGTGAGGTGTGCTCGCCACCGACCAGCTCGACCAGCGGCAGCAGATAGACCGGGTTGAAGGGGTGAGCGACGATGACGCGGCCCGGTGCCTTCTTGCAGTCCTGTTGCAGATCGGTCGGCTTGAAGCCGGAGGTGGAAGAGCCGATCACGACGTGCTCTTCGGCCGCGGCATCGATGGCGCTGAGGATTTCCTGCTTGAGCGGCAGACGCTCCGGCACGTTTTCCTGGATCAGATCGGCGCCGACCACGGCATCCTCAAGGGTCGCGGCGAAGCGCAGACGATCGACGGAGGCACCCTCTGCCAGGCCATCTTTCTCAAGCGCATGCCAGGCATTCGCGACGAAGGCGCGAGTGCGGGCTTCGGCGTCCGGCGCCGGGTCAAAGGCGACCACATCCCAGCCATTGGCCAGTGCACGCGAGATCCAGCCATTGCCGATGACACCGGTTCCTACGACAGACAACTGGCTCATGCGACACCTCCAGCGGTTTCGAGAGCTGCCACGTCGCCAGCGGTCTTGCCGGTGGACGGATCACGCAGCTTGAGGAATTCACGCGTCTCGGCCGGGGTCATCACGCTGGAACCCAGGTTCTCGATGATGCCGGAGGACTTCTCGACCAGCTGCGCGTTGGTCGCCATCACGCCCTTGGACAGATAGAGGTTGTCTTCGAGACCGACGCGAGCGTGACCGCCCAGCAGCACGGCCTGTGCGACCATCGGCATCTGCATGCGGCCGATACCGAAGGCGGCCCAGTTGGAGTTGGTCGGCAGCTTGTTCTTCATGGTCAGCATGGTTTCGGTGTCAGCTTCCGCGCCCCACGGGATGCCCAGGCACAGCTGGAAGAGCAGGTCGTCGTCGAGCAGACCTTCCTGCTGCAGCTGGCGGGCGAACCAGACGTGGCCCAGATCGAAGCACTCGAGCTCCGGCTTGACGCCAGCGGCCTGCACCAGACGAGCGTGCTCGCGCAGCCAGTCAGCGGTGTTGATGTAGACCATGTCGCCGAAGTTCAGGCTGCCGCAGTCCAGGGTGCACAGTTCCGGCAGCAGTTCCTGGATCGGCGCGTGACGCTCGGCCGGGGTCTGGATGTCGGTGCCCGGGCCGCCACGAGTCGGGTCGTTGACGTCCGGAATCCAGTCGCCGCCGCCACCGGCGGTGATGTTCATGACGATGTCGGTGTCGGCGGAACGCACACGGTCCATGACTTCACGGAAGTGCTCGGTGGAGTGGCTGATGCCGCCGGTCTCCGGATCACGCACGTGAATGTGGGCCACGCTGGCACCGGCCTTGGCGGCCGCGATGCAGTCATCGGCGATCTGCTTCGGCGTCACCGGGACATTCGGGTTCTTGCTGGCGGTATCACCCGCGCCAGTGATGGCGCATGTCAGGATAGTCTTGCGATTCATCGTCGGGCCTCACGTGTCAGAACACTTGTCTGCGGTAAGTCGCAGCGGCCATGTCACCAGACGTCGACCTGCACGTCCCGGTCGCATCGCCTCTGCGCCTTTGTTGAACACAGTGTCGTGAAGTTGAGGGCAGCGAGATGATCAGAAGACGCCGGATACTTTGCGTTTTACGTCAATTTTGCTCAGGTCGGGCGCCAACCCGCCCTGACGGACGCGAATGCACCGGTGAGAAGCCTCGATCGTGAGCCAATCGAGCTGCGCCTTAAAGGAGGCTTCGCGGCCTCAGGTACTGCCACCGACCCGCAGCGTGAACCCCAGGTCGTGGCTCAGTTCTCCGACGGGTTCGCCATTGATGCGCGCCAGCAGCTTGCGCGCTGCCATGCGGCCGATCTGCTCCCGCGGTGAGACGATGGTGGTGAGGCGCGGCGTGACATGCTCCCCGATCGGCAGGCCATTGAAGCCGGCGATGGCGATGTCGTCCGGGATACGCACGCCAAGCCGCGCGGCGGCGAGAATGGCGCCACAGGCCATGTCATCGTTGGCGAAGTGGATGGCGTCGCAGTCAGGGAATGTCGCTTTGATACGCTCAAGCGCCTGAGCACCGCTGGTCATCTGTTGACGCACGGGCAGGTCGAGCAGGGGAGCCTCTTCAATGCCGGCCGCCGCCAGCGCCTCACGATGCCCGGCATAGCGCATCGCCGCGCGATAGTCGCGATCAAGCTCGGCACCGGCGAAGTGGATCGTGCGATACCCGCGTGCCAGCAGGTGCTCGGTCATGGCGCGTCCGGCGGCGACATGATCCATCCCCACGTTCAGATCCAAGCCTTCGCCCAGCTCCATGATCTCAACGATCGGCTGATTCCAGTTCTCCAATATCTGGCGCGTCGCATCGTCATGGCGCAGTCCCGTCACCACCAGGCCCGCGGCCGACCAGCCCAGAAAGGTACGGATCAGCTGGGTTTCCCGAGCCAGATCGTAATCCGTCTTGCCCAGCAGCAGCTGATAGCCGTGTGCCTCGAATTCGTCCTGCAGGCCCTTGATCACATCGATGAACACCACGTTGGACAGCGAGGGCACGATCACCGGAATCACGCGACTGGAGGCCGAGGCCAGGCTGCCGGCAATCATGTTGCGCACGTAGCCGACCTTCTCGATGGCCGCTTCGACCTTGACGCGGGTCGCTTCGCGCACGCTGTCGGGGCTATTGAAGTAGCGCGAGACGGTGATCGAGGAGACCCCGGCTTCCCGGGCCACGTCATTCAGGGTCGGCTGCATGGCACCCTTGCGGCTGCGGCGGGGAGATGATGGTGGATTAGACATATGTCGCGTTTTCTCATTTGCCGCTTGTCGTGGCTTGGAGCCTAATCTATTAATGATGTTAGCGCTAACATGATAGCGCTAACATTCAGTGAAGTGCTGATCGGTGTGCCGCATGAGGCCGCCTTGATCAGCACTTGAACAGCTTCCGCGGGAGATGCGAGATGACAGCAGCAACGACTTCACCGGTGATCGGCCTTGTCGGCCTCGGCGCGATGGGAATGGGCAGTGCGCGCGCCATGCTGGAAGCAGGCCTGGACGTGATCGGCTGTGATATCTCGCCCGCCGCCTGTCAGGCCTTCGAAGCGGCGGGTGGCCGAGCCGTTGCCTCGCCGCTGGAACTGGCGGCCGAGTGTCAGGTGGTGGTGCTGGTCGTGGTGAATGCCGATCAGGTCGAGCAGGTGCTGTTCGGGGCGCAGGGTGAGGGCGGCCTGGCCGAGCGACTCGCGCCGGGTAGCCTGGTGATCCAGTGTGCCACCGTGGCGCCGAGCTTCGCACGTGAACTGGAAACCCGCCTGAACGGCATGCAGCTGGAGCTGCTCGACGCCCCGATCAGCGGTGGCGCCGTCAAGGCACGCAGTGGTGAGCTGTCCGTGATGTCCTCCGGCAGTGAAGCGGCTTACGTCAAGGCGGAACGCGTGCTGGCGGCGATGGCGGCCAATGTCTATCGGCTGGGCGACTGTGCCGGCCCGGGCTCGAGCGTCAAGCTGGTCAACCAGCATCTCGCCGGCGTGCACATCGCGGCGGCGGCAGAAGCCATGGCGCTGGGCATGAGCATGGGGATCGACCCCGACACCCTGTATGACGTCATCACCCATTCCGCGGGCAATTCCTGGATGTTCGAGAATCGCGTGCCGCACATCCTCAAGGGCGATTACACCCCGCTGTCAGCCGTCGACATCTTCGTCAAGGACCTCAACATCGTGCACAGCACCGGCCGCGAGCTGAAGCTTGCCATGCCGGTGGCCGGCAGTGCCCTGCAGCAGTTCACCGCCGCCAGTGGTGCAGGCTTCGGGCGCGAGGATGACTCGGCCGTCATCAAGGTCTATCAGCGTCTCGGCAGTTTCAGCCTGCCGGCCGCGAATGATGAAGGAGCGCAGTGATGCCGATCGTACTGGGCGGAATCGCCGATGACTTCACCGGCGCGACGGATCTTGCCAATAACCTGGTACGTGCCGGCATGCGCACCGTGCAGGTGATCGGGGTACCCCAGGATGCGCTGCAGGAAGGGGCGGCGAACGGGCTGGATCTGACTGAGGTCGACGCCGTGGTGGTCGCGCTCAAGTCGCGCAGCTGCCCGGTGGATCAGGCGATCAGTGAATCTCTCGCGGCGCTTGAATGGCTGAAAGCCCAGGGCGCGCGCCAGCTGTTCTTCAAGTACTGCTCGACGTTCGATTCCACGCCCGAGGGCAACATCGGGCCGGTCGCCGATGCCTTGCTGGAGGCCTTGTCCGCCACGCAGACGGCCTTCGTGCCGGCCTTCCCGATCAACGGACGCAGTGTCTATCAGGGCCATCTGTTCGTCGGCGATCGCCTGCTCAATGACAGCGGCATGCAGCATCATCCCCTCAACCCGATGACCGATGCCGATATCGTGCGCGTGCTGTCACGCCAGACCCCGCATGGCGTGGGGCTGCTCGATCACGCCACTCTGCGCCGCGGCGCGCAGGCGGCCCGTCAGCGTCTGGACGAGCTTGCCCATCAAGACGTGCGTCATGTGGTCTGTGACAGCCTCGATGAGCAGGATCTCGAGGTACTGGCCGAGGCGCTGGTCGATCACGCGCTGGTCACCGGTGGCTCTGGCCTCGCCCAGGCCTTGCCTGCTCAGTACCGCCGCAAGGGCTGGCTTGAGCCGATCGATGATGCAGCGGTGCTGGCCCCGGCGCAGGGCGCCGCGATGGTGCTGTCCGGCAGTTGTTCTCGCATGACGCTCAAGCAGGTGGCTCACTTCACGCAGCAGCATGCTGCCTTCGCGCTGGACCCCGTCAAGCTCAACGCGAGCGATGCCCACTTCGAGGCGGCGCTGGGCTTCGCCCGTGAGCAACTGGCGGCGACGGAGCCCAAGCCATTTCTGATCTACGCCTCGGCCGAGCCGGAAAGCGTCAAGGCGGCGCAGGCGTCACTGGGGGTCAAGCAGGCCGGTGAGCTCATCGAGTGCGCCCTGGCCAGTCTGGCCGGCACCCTGGTCGCGGAAGGCGTCGCGCGTCTGCTGGTGGCGGGGGGAGAAACCTCCGGCGCGGTGGTCTCGGCACTCGACATCCGTGAGCTGCGTATCGGCGGTCAGATCGACCCCGGCGTGCCCTGGACACAGGCACCGCACCCGGCCGCCGGCCCCTCGCAGCCGGAGGCGAGGCTCTCGCTGACACTCAAATCCGGCAACTTCGGGGGTGAAGACTTCTTTACCCGGGCATTCGACGTGCTGGATGCCATGAATCCTCGCGAGGAGAACGCATGAGTCAGTCACAGCACGACATCAACGTGTTGCGTGAGCAGATCGCCACCTACGGCAAGTCACTGTTCGACCGCGGCCTGACCATGGGGTCCAGCGGCAACATCAGCCAGCGGCTGGACGATGGCGGCTGGTTGATGACGCCGACCAATGCCTGCCTGGGGCGCCTGGACCCGGCGCGCATCTCGCGCCTCGACGCCCAGGGCGTATTGATCGATGGCGACGCGCCGACCAAGGAGCACTTCCTGCATCGCGCCATGTATGACGAGCGCCCGCAGTCGGGTGCCATCGTCCACCTGCATTCGACCCACTCGGTGGCGGTGTCCTGCCTGCCGGACGTGAATCCCTGCGAGTGCATTCCTCCGCTGACGGCCTATTACGTGATGCGGGTCGGCAAGTTGCCGCTGGTGCCTTACTACATGCCGGGCGACCCCGCACTGGGCGATGCCGTGCGTGGCCTGGCCGGCAAGCACTGCGCCGTGTTGCTGGCCAATCATGGCCCGGTGGTGGCCGGCAAGACGCTGGAAGCGGCGGTCTATGCCACGGAAGAGCTTGAGGAAACCGCCAAGCTGTTCCTGCTGCTGCAGGGCAAGAATCCACGTGGGATGACCCCGGAACAGGTGGCGGAACTCGAAGCCAAGTTCGGGCGCCCCTGAGTGATGACGTCTTCGTCTGTGAAATCCAAGGATCTGACATGACCCGATTGGCCGCCAATCTCAGCATGCTGTTCTCCGAGCATGACTTTCTCGATCGCTTCGCGGCTGCGGCCGAAAGCGGTTTTCGCGGGGTCGAATATCTCTTCCCCTATGCCTATTCCCCGCAAGAATTGCGCGCAAGGCTCGATGAGAACCAGCTGTCGCAGGTGCTGTTCAATCTGCCGCCGGGCGACTGGGAGGCCGGTGAGCGTGGCCTGACCTGTCTGCCGGGGCGCGAGGAGGAGTTTCGGGCCTCGGTGGCCGAGGCGATTCGCTATGCCCAGGTGCTCGACTGTCCGCGCGTGCATGCCATGGCGGGCCTGGTACCGCAGGGCGCGGATGACGCCATGCGCGCGCGTTGCACCGAGACCTACATCCACAACCTGCGTTACGCCGCCGCCGAGCTTGAGAAGGTCGGCAAGACACTGTTGATCGAACCGATCAATCCGCGCGACATGCCCGGCTTCTATCTGAGTGGTCAGGCGCAGGCACGCGAGATTCTCGCTCAGGTCGGCGCTGCCAACCTCAAGGTACAGTTCGATCTCTATCACTGCCAGATCGTCGAGGGCGATCTGATCCGCAACCTGGAAGCGCAGTTCGCGCATATGGGCCATGTGCAGATCGCCGGCGTGCCGGACCGTCACGAGCCGGATGTGGGGGAAGTGCATTATCCGGCGCTGTTCGACCGGCTGGAGAGTCTGGGTTACGACGGCTGGATCGGCTGTGAATATCGTCCACGGGGTGAGACGCGCGCAGGCCTCGGCTGGGGTCGCGAGCATGGTCTGACGCCCTGAATCTGAATCAGAGGGCTCGCTCGGCGAAGACCAGAGTTTTGGCGAAGGTGACTGCGCCGGGCGAGCGTGCAAGGATCAGGAGCAAAAATTAGTGGTATGTATTTCAGACCAGAATATGCAGTAAAGATGAAAGAGTTGAGTGACTGACGCACTTTTAGTCGCATATACCTTCTTCTCATTGCTGATGAAGAGCGTGAGGCGCTATTTTCTCATCCTGTCTGGTCTGGTTTCTGTACCACTTGAGGGCTGCCGCTGAGTGATCTGCCCATGCGGCAAGCCTACCTACGCCAGAACACAAAAGTGGAGTCCACACGATGCACGTCATGATTACCGGCGCCGCCGGATTCCTCGGTCAGCGCCTGACCGAGGCCCTGATCGACAAGGGCAGCCTGAACGGCCAGCCATTGTCACGCCTGACCCTGCTGGATCAGATCGAGGCGCCACGTCCCGAGGCGGCTTCATGTCTGACAGTCGAACCGGCCACCTCGCTGGATATCGAGATCGTCGCCGGCGACATCGCCGATGCCGAGGTGCTTGATCGCTGCCTGGCCGGTGAGCCTGCGGTGATCTATCACCTGGCGGCAGTGGTCAGCTCCGCCGCGGAAGCGGATCTGGCACTGGGCATGCGCGTCAATTTCGATGCGACTCGATTGCTGCTGGAAGGCTGCGCGGCGCGGGGGCTGAACGGTACTCGGCTGGTGATGGCCAGCTCAGTCGCCGCCTACGGAGGCGATCTCCCCGAGACGCTGAACGACATGACTGCTCTGGTGCCGCAGAACTCCTACGGCACCCAGAAGGCGATGTCGGAGCTGCTGATCAATGACTACAGCCGTCGCGGGCTGGTGGATGGCTGCGTGCTGCGTCTGCCGACCATCATCGTGCGTCCGGGGCGCCCCAACGCGGCGGCCTCGAGCTTCGCCTCCTCCATCCTGCGCGAACCGCTCAATGGCGAAACCGCCATCTGCCCGGTACCGACAGAGCTCGAGATGTTCGTGATGTCGCCGCGTCGCGTGGTCGCGGCCCTGCTCAGGGGCGCGGAGGTGGCGAGCGCGGACTTTGGCCTCTCTCGCAGCTTCATGCTGCCGGGCATCACCGTCAGCGTCGCGTCAATGCTCGCGGCGCTCAAGGATATCGCCGGCGAGCAGGCGCTGGCACTCGTCAAGCATGAGCCTGACCCGCGTATCACCGCCATCGTCGGCAGCTGGCCGGCGCGCTTTGACACCCGCAAGGCGCGTTCGCTGGGCTTCGTCGGCGATGCCGACCTGCACGAGATTCTCAATACGTATCGCGACGAGAGCGTCATCGCCTAGCCAGCGTCTGGCCATCTCATCCAGGACGAGCTCGCCAGACCCCTTTGCCAGACCTGCTCGTCACATCACTACGTCAATAACAACGATCGGCGTCATGCCAGCCGGCAGCGCCGACACCGCACACCTTGCGCCACACAATAACAAACTACAGGAGTAGCACCCCATGACAGACGCCGCCGTCGCGGGGCCACAGGTCATCATCGGCCTGGGCATCGCCATCTTCGTCATGATCTATCTGGTATTGAAAACCCGCGTGCATGCCTTGCTGGCCTTGATCATCGCCGCCTCACTGGCGGGGTTGATCGGTGGCATGCCGCCCAATGAGGTCATCAGTGCCATCACCACCGGTTTCGGCAAGACGCTTTCCACCATCGGCCTCGTGATCGGCTTCGGCGTGATGATGGGGCGTGTTCTGGAAGTGACCGGTGCCGGGCAGCGCATGGCCTACGCCATCCTCAATCTGCTGGGCAAGAACAAGGAAGAGGCCGCGATGGCGCTGACGGGCTACATCGTCTCCATCCCGATCTTCTGTGATTCGGCCTACGTCATCCTCAACCCGCTGGTGCGTTCACTGGCGCGCAACAGCGGACGTTCGGTGATTGGCCTGGGTATCGCGTTGGCGGCTGGTCTGATCATCACCCACTCGAGCGTACCACCGACCCCGGGCCCGCTGGGCGTGGCCGGTATCTTCGGTGTCGACATCGGTCTGATGATCGGCTGGGGCCTGGTGATTACCGCGCCGGCGCTGATTGCACTGGTGATCTATGCCCGCCTGATGGGCCCGCGTATCGAGGCGATGCTGGAAGCCCAGCCGGGTGGTTTCGAAGGTAGCGTCAAGCATGACACCGACAGCATGATGCCTGAATCGGAGCTGCCGTCCCTGCTGATGTCCTGCATGCCGATCGGCCTACCCATCGCGCTGATCTTCCTCAATACGCTGGTCAGTGCCGTGATGGGCGATACCAGCAATGCGCTCACCAGCACCATCGCCTTCGTCGGCAACCCGGTGATCGCCGTGGGTATCGGGGTGCTGGTCGCCATCTATGGTCTGATGCCGAAGACTCCCAAGCAGGAAGTGTTCGATCATCTGGAAAAGGGTGTCGAGACGGCGGGTATCATCCTGCTGGTCACCGGTGCCGGTGGTGCGCTGGGCTCGGTACTGCGTGCCAGTGGCGGCGGCGATTACATCGCCATGCAGGTGGCGGCACTGGGGCTTCAGCCGCTGTTGATTCCGTTCATCATCGCCACCCTGGTGCGCTTCATCCAGGGGAGTGGCACGGTGTCGATGATTACCGCGGCATCGATCTCCGCACCTATCCTGATGGGCATGCCGGACGTCAACATGGTGCTGGCCGCGCAGGCCGCCTGTATCGGCGCGATGTTCTTCAGCTACTTCAATGACAGCTATTTCTGGGTCGTCAATCGCATGCTCGGCGTCAAGAGTACCAAGCATCAGATGCTGGTGCTGACCCTGCCGACGACGTTGGCCTGGGCCATTTCCATCATCACCCTGTTGCTGCTCAACGCCATCGTCGGTTGAGCCAGCCAGAGCAGTCTGCTGCATCAAGAACACCGGGCCTCATCGAGGCCCGGTTTTTCGTTGGATTTTCGTTCATGAGCGAGGTACCAACACGGACATGCGGCGCTTGAGCATCTCCGTCAGCGTGGCTTTCAACATCTGCGCATGTGATAAAGAAAGCAGGGCGATCGAAGGGAAATCAGACATGCCTTCACGAATGGCAATATTGGAGCAACACCTGAGTGCCACGACTCCTGCGAGGCTGAGCTTTGCCCCTGAACTCGAGAGGGACTTTGAACAGTTCGAGCATCGTCGGCGCATGAGTCGTGCCGTAATGGGTTGCTGGAGCCTGATCATCTTTCAGCTGATGTTCGTGCTCTATGACACCGTCTATGCGCCGGTCGCGATGCCGGTGACAGAGAATCTCGCCGTGATGCTGCGCCTGTATGTCTGCATCGCGCTCGCGATTCTCGTGGTGGTCCTCAAGAGCGAGATCTGCCGCCCCGTCGGGCGCGAGGCGCTGATGGTCGCGACCCTGTGGGGCGTGATCGGCCTGGCGGCGTGGCTGGCGGTGCGCGAGAACCACCTGCGCTGCTTCCTCGAACTCTATGCGCTGGGCGTGGTGCCACTGGTCGGTATCGTCCTGATGCAGCTGCGTTTCGTCTCGGCTCTGGTGCTGTCGGCAGGGGGGATGGCCATCGTGATCAGCGTGGCGCTGGGCGTAACGATGCCCTATGCCCATATGGACTTCGCGATCGTCTTCGTCTTCATGGCGTTCTGCCTGTTTTCGCTGATCGCCAGCTTCCGCATCGAGTTCTCGGCCCGTCATGCCTATCTGATGACCTCCATCGATCAACTGCGCCTGCAGGATGTGGAGTCACGCAATGCCGAGCTGCAGGAAATGGCCTGTCTCGACCCGCTGACCCAGCTCTACAATCGCCGTCATCTGATCGAGGTGCTCAAGCAGCACCATGGCGATGCTCAGCAGGCAAAGAGCGGCGTGTCAGCGTCCCATCCGGCGCCACCATTGCCGTGCCTGGCGCTGATGATGATGGATGTCGATCACTTCAAGGCCTTCAATGATCACTACGGGCATGTCGCGGGCGACAACTGCCTGTATCAGATCGCCCAGGCCTTGCAGGAAACACTGGACAGGGAAAAAGGCGCTGGCATCGCCGGTGCTTACGAGGGGAAAGAGGCTGCCTTGGCCAGCGTCGTCCGCTTCGGTGGCGAGGAATTTACCGCCCTGGTGGCCGTGCGGGATCTCGAGCATGCGCGCAGTCTGGCCGAGGCAATGCGCTATGCCGTCAAGTCGCTCAAGCTGCCTCACCGCGAGTCGGAACTCGGCGTCGTCACCCTGAGTGTGGGGCTTTGCGTCATCCCCTTGTCGCGCCTGCTCGAGGGCGAGGGAATGGAGGATGAGATGACGCGTGACATGGCGGTCGAGACGCTCCTCAGCTGCTGGGTCGATCAGGCCGACAAGGGGCTCTATCGTGCCAAGCGCCATGGCCGCAACCGTACCTGCGTGCAACGTGGCAACGGCCATGGCAAGGCGCGCGCCCAGGCCAGTGATGACCTGCGTGATGGCCTTGACGATGAGCGCCAGGCTGCGCAGCAGGGTGAGCGGCAGTATGCGCAGCACGATGAACAGAAGGCTGAGTTGCCAGATCACAGGCCGCCGATGGGCGGAGCGGGCCTGTCATGAGAAGTCAAAAGCGACTCCCCGGCGCACGCGAGGCGATGATGCCGGCGGCGGTGGCTGCCGAGCGCGGTGTCGTCGAGGGGCTGATCGACGGTCGCGGCGCGTTACGCTGGCGGCTCATCTTCCCCGACACCCTCGAGACCCGGTATGTGGAAGAGACGCGCGTCTCGCGCACGCGCGGCTTGCTGTATTCCGGCATCTTCGCCTTCGTGATGTATGCCACCTTCCTGATCAGTGACACCATTCATCGCAGTGAGGACCTGGCACTGGCCGCCATGCTGCGGCTGGGCTGTGTTTGCGTGGTGGCCATGCTGGTGCTGCCGCTGGTGCAGCGCGCGCCTTCCATGCAGCTCAAGGAGTGGCTTATGACCGCGCTGGTGATCAATACCATGCTGGTCAGCGCCATCCTGTTGCAGCTGTCGCGCACCGAGCTTTCGCATGTCGATACGCTGTTGTTCGGCTTCTTTCCCATGGTCGGCAACATTCTCTTTCGGCTGCGCTTCCCCCAGGCACTGACGGCGTCGCTGACCTGCACGCTCATCATGGCCGGGGTGATCGCGTTGGAACCTGCCGGTCAGGAGGGGCTGGAGCTGCTGGCGATGGTGATCTTCGTCAGCACCACGGGGCTCTCGCTATTGGCCAACCATCAGCTCGAGCACAATCAGCGTCAGGTGTGGTTGCTGCGCCAGCGTGAGCGGCTGTTGCTGGAGGAGAAGCGCGCTGCCGGTCAACGTCTTACCCGAGAGGCCAACTGCGATGCACTGACGGGCGTCTTCAACCGGCGCCATCTGGAGCGGGATCTGGCCCAGCGCTGGGCGGACCTGACCCGTGAGGACGGGCTGGCGATCCTGATGGTGGATGTCGATCACTTCAAGACCTACAACGACCATCATGGCCATGTAGAAGGGGATCACTGCCTGCAGCAGGTTGCCGAGGCGCTCCAGGCTGCCATCGGCCCGCAACCGGGCATGGTGGTGCGCTATGGCGGTGAGGAATTCTTGGTTCTGCTGGAGTCAGTGACCGAGCGGCAATTGCGTGCCTGCGCCGAACGCATCCGCCGCAAGGTGCGTGCGCTCAAGCTGATCCACCCCGACAGCGCGGGGGCGAGAGTACTGACCGTCAGCGTCGGGGCGGTGAGCTACAAGGCCGAGCAGCACACCAATCTGACCGACCTGGTACGTGCGGCGGACGCGGCGCTCTATGACGCCAAGCATCAGGGGCGCGACTGCTGTGTCGTACGGTGAGTTCCTGACGCGAAGGGGCAGAGCCACAAGGAAAAGGGCACAAAGAAGAGCGAAGTGAGACAAGAGAGTGAAGAAAAGGAAAAAAGGAGACAACAAGGCGCGTTCTCGAAAGGGGGCGCGCCTTGTCTTTATTCAGCCAACAGGGCGCACATTCCTGGCCGGATCAGGGTGCGCCGCACGACAGAAATCAAGATAAACCGCGTCCGACGGCCCCTGGCATTGGTCGTAATCGAGGCTCGACGTGTGTTTCTCTTGATGTACGTCAATAAAGGCGGATGTGCGGCGAAATATAGATGGCAAGCCTGAGCATGCCGAGTGGAAAATACGTGGATGCTGTCATGCAATATGGCGGGCCTGATCGATCACCAACACGGCGATTGATCGGATGGCTGGGCCTGCGGCAAAGCGTCATCGTGCACGATAGCCTGGTGTTTTCTATGCTCTTTGGGTCAGCTGGTAGAAAGATGACTGCCATGATCGATGGAGTTTGGTGGTATGCCTTGTCGTCACGGGCCTGACCGTGATATCGCTGCGACTGTGCGTCCCACAACGGGATGAACAGAGTGCAACCCCTGGAGTCCTGAGGAGTCGCCCATGGAACTGGATCCCGTGATCCTGTCACGCATACAGTTCGGATTTGTCGTGTCATTTCATGCCGTCTTTCCGGTGTTCACCATCGGCCTGGCATCCTATGTGGCCTTGTTGCATGGCCTTTTCTACAAGACAGGCAATGCCGCTTGGGAGCGCCTTGCAGCGTTCTGGGTGAAGGTATTCGCCGTGGTCTTCGCGATGGGCGTGGTCTCCGGCATCGTGATGGCCTTCCAGTTCGGCACCAACTGGAGCAACTTCAGTTATGCCACCTCCAACTTCATCGGCCCGATGCTCAGCTATGAGGTGGTGACCGCCTTCTTCCTCGAAGCCGGCTTCCTCGGCGTGCTGTTGTTCGGGCGTGGCAAGGTGCCGGAGGGCGTCCACCTGTTCGCGGCACTGATGGTGTCATTGGGGACCTTCATCTCCTCCTTCTGGATTCTGTCCTCCAACAGCTGGATGCAGACACCGGCGGGCGTCGACTTCATTGATGGTCACTTCTTCGTGAATGACTGGAGCGCGGCCATCTTCAATGCCTCCTTCCCGTATCGCTTCACGCATATGGCGATCGCCTCGTTCTTGACCGGCGGCTTCGTGGTGGCCGGGGTGAGCGCCTGGTATCTGCTGATCGGGCGTGATGTCGAGGCCAACAAGCGCGCGCTGTCCATGTGCATGTGGCTGCTGCTGGTGTTGGCGCCGGCGCAGGCAGTGGTGGGTGACATGCACGGCATCAACACGCTGGAGCATCAGCCGACCAAGGTCGCGGCGATGGAAGGCAACTGGGAAACCCAGTCGGGCGCGCCCTTGTTGCTGTTCGCCTGGCCGGACAAGGAAGCCCAGATGAACCACTTCGAGATCGCGATCCCGAAGCTGGCCAGCCTGATCCTGACCCATGACCCCGATGGTGTGGTGCCGGGCCTCAAGGAGGTCGAGCCCGACATGCAGCCGCCGGTGTGGTTCGTGTTCTGGTCGTTCCGCGTGATGGTGGCGGTGGGGCTGGTGATGATCGCGGTGGCGTTCATCGGCCTGTTCCTGCGTCGCGATGGCAAGCTCTATCGCTCGCGCCCCTTCCTGCAGACGCTGCGTCTGATGTCGATCGCGCCATTCTTCGCCGTGCTGGCCGGGTGGTTCGTCACCGAGGCCGGACGCTCACCGTGGCTGGTCTACGAGATGATGACCCAGCAGGAGGCCGTCACGCCCTCGCTGACCGGCTGGATGGTGCTTGCCACGCTGATCGGCTACTTCCTGGTCTATCTGGTGGTCTTCGTGACCGGCAGCTACTACCTGACGCGCGTCATCCGTGGCGGCATGCAGCCTGAGCTGCCGCATGACGATGTCGAAACCGCGATGCGCCCGCTGTCCGCCGCGCACGAGAGTCTCGATGATGATGCCAGCCGTACGGTAAGGAGTTGAGCACATGGAACTGATCAATCTGACCATGATCTGGGCGCTGATCATCGGCTTCGGCATCATGATGTACATCCTGATGGATGGCTTCGATCTCGGGGTCGGCATCCTCTATCCCTTCGCCCCGGATGAACACGCCCGTGACGTGATGATGAATTCGGTCGCGCCGGTCTGGGATGGCAATGAAACCTGGCTGGTACTGGGCGGGGCCGGCTTGCTGGCGGCGTTTCCGGCGGTGTACTCCATTCTGCTGCCGGCGCTGTATCTGGGGGTCTTCCTGATGCTGGCCGGGCTGATCTTCCGCGGGATCGCCTTCGAGTTCCGCTTCAAGTCCACGCGCAATCGGCATTGGTGGAACGTCGCCTTCAGTGGTGGCTCCTACGTGGCCACCTTCTGCCAGGGTGTGGTGGTCGGGGCCTATATCCAGGGCTTTGCCACCGAAGGCCATATCTATGTCGGCGGCGCCTTTGACTGGCTGACCCCCTTCACGGTGATCACCGGGCTCGCGCTAGTGGCGGGTTACGCTCTGCTGGGCGCCACCTGGACCATCCTCAAGAGTGAAGGCGAGGTTCAGGCCTGGGCCTATCGCATCACGCCCAAGCTGCTGATTGCCGTGCTGGTCGGCTTCGGGGTCATCAGCCTCTACACGCCGTTCGTCGATGAATACGTGCGCGAGCGCTGGTTCAATCATATCGGCATGTTCTGGGTCTTCCCGGTGCTGGCGCTGTGCTGTGCGGCCTTCATCTGGCGTGCCGTCAGCAAGCGCCTGGAGGGCCAGCCCTTCGTCGCGACCCTGGGGCTGTTCCTGTTCACCTATCTGGGGCTGATCTTCAGCAAGTGGCCGTATCTGGTGCCGCCGGACATCACCATCTGGGATGCGGCGTCAGACCCGGGCGCGCAGCTGTTCCTGCTGATCGGCGTACTGTTCGTGATTCCCATCGTGCTGGGCTATACCGCATGGAGCTACTGGGTCTTCCGCGGCAAGGTGCAGGACGGTGGCTATCACTGATCTCACGCAAGGGGCAGCGCAGGAGGCCCCGACCAGCGCCGCTGGCAATGACACGGCGCGCGCCAGCGTCAGCGACGACAGTGTCACTGGCAAGGAGCGCGACAAGGCCAGACGCAAGGCTGCCGGCAAGTGGCTCAGCCAACAGGCGACGCGCGAGCGTCGCCTGTTGGCTATGGCGGCGCTGTGCGGCGCATTGGCGGGGCTGGCAACGGTTGCGCAACTGGTACTGCTGGCCTGGCTGGTCACTCAGGTAATCGAACAGCCCGCGGCGTTGGCTCGCCTGTGGTGGCCGTTCGGCGGCCTGGTGGCGCTGCTGGCGGTGCGTGCCTTGCTGAGTGCCGCGCAGGAGCTATGTGCCCAAAAAGCCAGTCAGCGCCTGCGCCAGCGGGTGCGTCGAGATGTAATGGATCACCTGCAGGCATTGGGCCCGGTGCGCGCCGCGCAGTTTCATGGCGCCGATGTGGCCCAGCGCTGGGTCGAGCAGGTCGAGGCGTTGGAAGGCTACTTCGCGCGTTTCTACGTCCAGCTGCGCCTGGTGCTGATCAGCCCGCTGGTGATTCTGGCCATCGTGGTCAGTCAGGACTGGCTGGCGGCGATTCTGCTCGCGCTGACCGCGCCGCTGATTCCGCTGTTCATGGCGCTGGTCGGCATGGGGGCCGAGTCGCTCAATCGCGAGCAGTTCGTCGCGGTCGCGCGCCTGTCGCGCCACTTCGTCGATCGCGTACGCGGGATCACCACGCTGCGCCTGTTCGGCCTGGGCGAGCAGGCCACGCGCGAGGTCACGCTGGTCGCCGATGATTATCGCCGTCGCAGTCTGCGCACGCTGCGCCTCGCCTTCCTCTCATCAGCGGTACTGGAGTTCTTCTCGTCGGTGTCGATTGCGGTGGTCGCGATCTATATCGGCTTCGGCCTGCTGGGCGACATTCCCTTCGGGCCCGCCCAGGCGCTGACCCTGTTCAGCGGCCTGCTGATCCTGCTGCTGGCGCCGGAGTTCTTCCAGCCGCTGCGCACCCTGTCTCAGCACTATCATGATCGCGCCTCAGCCTTGGCCGCCGCGGACTCGTTGCTGGAGCTGCTCGACACGCCGATCGCGTCGGCGCGTCAGGCCTCCACGATGGCGTCGGCCAGTATGTCGCTGCCTGGCGATGTGATGTTGCAGCTGGAGGCCGTCACGCTGACGCATCCCGGACGGGGCAGGGTGCTTGGCCCGCTGGATCTCACCTTGAAGACCCACGAGGTGCTGGTGATCAGCGGCCCGTCCGGGGCCGGCAAGTCATCGCTGTTGCAACTGATGGCGGGATTCGTGGCACCCGATGAAGGCCGCTGTCGTCGCCATGCGGCCACACGCCTTGCCTGGATGGATCAACGGCCGCTGCTGATGCAGGGCAGTCTGGCCGACAACCTGCGCATCACCGCGCCAGACGCCAGTGACGATGACATCGCGCAGGCGCTGACGCGTGCCGGCCTTACCGAGGTGCTGGCCGCCTTGCCGCAGGGCATCGACAGCCCGTTGGGCGAAGGCGGGCGTGGGCTGTCCGGCGGCCAGGCTCAGCGTCTGGCGCTGGCGCGGGTCTTCTTGAGCGATGCGCCGCTGGTGTTGCTCGACGAGCCGACCGCCAGTCTGGACGCCGAGACCGAACAGCGCCTGATCGCCGGCTTCCAGGTGTTGGCCGAAGAAGGCCGCACGCTGGTCATCGCCACTCACCATCCGGCCTTGAGGGCCATGGCGACGCGCCAGCTGTGTCTGACCCGTGATGGGGTCGTTGGCACTACTGGAGAGACACAGGATTCTGGGGAGGGCGCATCATGATCGGACCTGCTCGTACTCTCGGTCCTGGCTCCACTCCCTCGACGCGCGAGGCACTGGCCGCGCTGGCGCCCTGGTGGCGAGTGCATGAGCGCTACCGCCGACGACTGCTGCTGGGCGTGTTGCTGATGGCAATGACCGCGCTGTCGGCACTCGGGCTGCTGGCGGTCTCGGGGTGGTTCATCACGGCATCGGCATTGACGGGGGCTGCGCTGGCTGCCGGTGCCGTCGCCGTGCTGGATGTCTACACGCCGGGCAGCGCGATTCGCCTGTTTGCCGTCTCGCGCACCGTCTCACGCTATCTGGAGCGTCTCTACAATCACGACACCATCCTGCGACTGCTGGCCAGCCTGCGCGGCAGCGCCTTCGCCTCGCTGGTCAGCATGGACCCCGCGCGGCTGGCAGCCCGGCGTTCCAGTGACTGGCTCAATCGTCTGACCGCGGATATCGACACCCTCGATGCGCTCTATCTGCGTCTGGCGGCGCCTCCGGTGATGGCCTTGCTGCTGATCGTGGCGCTGCTGGGCATCACGCTGGTGTGGCTGCCGGGCACGACACTGTGGCTGGCGCTCTTGCTGTTGACTGGCTGGGCGTGGCTGACTCTCGGGCAGGCACGCTGGGGGCTGGTGGCCAGCCGCCGGCGCGTGACCACTCTGGAGACATTGCGCTCCAGCCTGATGGAGGCGCTGCGCGGGCATGCCGAACTCGAGGCCTACGCGGCGCTTGGCCATGTGCGTGAGCAGCTGGAGGCGGTGGAGGCGCGTCTGCTGGCGGACCAATGGCGGCTGGCGGTCATCAGTGCCGTCGGCAATGCGCTGGCCGTGCTGGTGATCGGACTCGCCTGGTTGCTGTTGCTGGCGATGGGCATGCTCGCCCTGCGCGATGGCCAGCTCAGCGGCCCGATGATGGTGATGCTGCCGCTCGCGGCGATGGCGCTGGGTGAGGGGCTGGCGGGGCTGCCGGCGGCCTTCAGCCAGGCCGGGGCGACGCTTGGCGCCGCGGAGCGCCTCAACGATATCGAGCACGCCGCGGGTGTCGTGCACGGCAATGCTCGCCTGTCCGCGGGGCCGATCACAGTGACGTTGGAGCAGGTCAGCTATCGCTACCCGGGCGCCTTGTTCGAGGCATTTTCGAACGTCTCGCTCACTGTCGAAGCCGGTGAGCAGGTCGCGATCTGTGGCGCCTCCGGCGCTGGCAAGTCGACGCTGGCGGCGCTGCTGACCGGGCAGACCAGCCTGGCCTCCCGCGGCCTGCAGAGCAGACACAATGAACAGCAGGGCGGGGGCACTGAACTGCAGGGCGGGGGCACTGAAGAGAAGCGAGGTGAAGAGCAGAGCGGGCGAGTGTTGCTCAATGGCCGTGAGGTGCATCACTACGCGCCTCTGGCGATTGCCGATGGCGTCGGCTGTCTCACCCAGCAGGTCGATCTATTCGATGCCAGTCTGGCTGACAACCTGCGACTGGGGGCCGCCGACGCCGACGATGCCGCGCTATGGCGGGTGCTGGACGCGGTGGATCTCGCCGACTGGGTCGCGAGTCTGCCTCAGGGGCTGGCGACGCGTGTCGGTGAGGGCGGTCGTCAAGTGTCGGGTGGCCAGGCACGGCGCATCAGTCTGGCGCGCCTGGCGCTGACCAACCCCGGCCTCGTGCTGCTGGATGAGCCCTTCTCGGGGCTGGATGCCACGACAGCGCAACGCGTCGCGCAGGGTCTCGCTGATTGGCTGGCGGGCAGAACGGTGATCTATCTGCTGCATGAGCATGATCTCGCGGCACCACGTCCCGGCACCGAGGCCGTGACCCGCGTCTGCTGGCTGGATCGCTGAGCATCCATCGGGATCAAATCATGGCAGGGTAGAAATGCGAAAAAGCCTCCCGGGCAGGGTGCCCGGGAGGCTTTCTTGTCACTGGACCCGTCGATCAGGCTCAGTCAGCTGGGCTCAGTCAATCAGTCCCAGTCGGGGGCGATATCCGGGTTGGCGATACGCTCGCCGCGGTCCAGCTCGGCGATCTTGGCCATGTCCTCGCCGGTCAGCGTTAGCGAGAAGGCCTCGAAGTTGCTGCGGATGTTCTTCGGCTTGGTGGAGGACGGGAAGGTCACGATGTCCTGCATCTTCAGCCACGCCAGGGCGATCTGCGCCGGGCTGACACCATGGCGGTCCGCGATGATCTTGAGGGTCTCGTCATCCATCACCTTGCCGACGGCCAGCGGCATGAAGGCGCTGACCTCGAGCCCCAGCTCCTGACACTTGTCGAGCACCTTGCGGTTCTGCAGGAAGGGATGCACCTCGACCTGATTGGTCAGCAGCTCATCACGCCCCAGAATGCCGACGGCGCGTTCCATCTGCTCGCAGGTGAAGTTGGAGATGCCGATATGGCGCGTCTTTTCCTCGGCCTTCATCTTGGCGAGCGCCGGCAGGTAGTCCTCCATGGCGACTTCGTCATTGGGTGACGGCCAGTGGATCAACAGCAGGTCGACGTAGTCCATCTGGAGCTTCTCGAGGCTTTCCTCGACGCTCTTCTCAAGATCACCGGGCTGGAGACGGTCGTACCAGATCTTGGTGGTGACGAACAGCTCGCTGCGCGGGATGCCGCTGTCGGCGAGCACCTGTCCCACTTCGGCTTCGTTGCCGTAGAACTGGGCGGTATCGAAATGACGATAACCGGCGTCCAGCGCCGCCTTCATGCTCTCACGCAGGGTATCGCCTTCCAGACGGAAGGTGCCAAAGCCGGGATTCGGTAGGGTAGTCGACATGCGGTAACTCCTGTTGACGTTCTCGCCGGGTGTGGCGGGGACGTTTCCATGTGTTGTGTCGTGTTTACTGGGGCTGTGAAACTGGCGCGACAATGGCGTGCCTACGCATCAGTCATGTGCCGGTTGCGCAACAATCCTGCGCCGCCCGCCATGCGCCTCATTCGTTGGCCGTGATCACGAATTTCAGGGCGCGACGCTCACCACTCTTCAGTTCGGCGAGGCAGGCCGGCAGCGCCGTGAACGGCTCGATGCAGGGCGCCGGCTGGTTCATGGAGCCATCGGCGATCGCTTCGAGCAGACCTTCCCCCGCCTCGACCAGGCGTGCCCAGTCCTCGTCGTCACCCGCCCAGTGCAGCGCACCCAGCGCAACTTCATGCTGCGAGATGGCGCGATCGAAGGCCGGCGCGGCCGCCTGCTCCAGACGGTCCTGGATGCAGACGATGTGGCCATTGGCCCCCAGATGGCGGGTCATCTTGTGGGCGTGATCGCCATTGACGGTATCGATCACGGCGAAGACCGGCGCGTCCAGCTGCTCGGCGTCCGCAAGCGTCTCGTCGGCGCCCAGCGCCTTGAGGTCCGCGTGGCGCTTCTCGGAGGCAACGCCAATGACGTGGAAGTTGCGCTGTCTGGCCAGCTGGATCAACCAGCGGCCCACGCTGCCGGAGGCGCCGGTGATCAGCAGGCGTCGGCCGGCCTTGATGGGCAGCTTGTCGATGGCAAGCCAGGCGGTCAGTGCCGGACACGGGAAGGCGGCGGCGTCATTGAAGCCCAGGGTGACGGGCAGGCGCATCACGGCGCGCGCCGGCACACGCAGGCGTTTGCTGAAGGTGCCTGGCCCTGCCAGGGTGGTGTGGACCGCGATGCGATCGCCCGGCGATACGTGGCGGACATTGGCACCGCAGGCGATCACCTCGCCGGAGGCATCGACGCCGGGAATCTGGCCGGCTTGCCACAGCTCGCTGTCCATCGCCATGAACTTCCAGTCGACGGGATTGAGGCCGATGGCACGCGTGGCGACCAGTACCTCGTCGTCTCCCGGCGCGCCGATGTCCACCTCTGACTGCTCGAGCGCCTCAGGCTCGCCCGGGCCTTGCCATACCCAGGCGGGTGCCCGAGTGGCGCTGTGACTGATGTCTTGTGTGGTGGTCTCTGTGGAATCTGACATGGGATCTCCTTGCAGCGTGAACGATGAATCCTTTCCGCCATGGCGGGGGCAGGCCGCGCGACCCGCCCGGCTTACCAGTGCGCTCAGTCAGCCGGGCAGATCAGTACAACCCTTGCGCCCTCATGAGAAGTGCGGCAGCACCTCACGCCCCAGTTCCTCGAGGGTTTCCGTGAGCGGGCGGCGATTGCGACGCAGGTGGAAGCCGATGTGATTCACCCCGGCATCCTGCATGGCCGACAGTTCTTCCATGAGGGCAAGGCGGCCACTCGACAACCCGAAGCGATGACGACGCACCGGGGCGTGCGGATCTTCTTCCAGATTGAGGTGGATGAAACTGACGTAGGGCTTGTCGCCGGCGACCTGACGCCAGAGCGCCACGCGACGGATGTGGTCCTCCGGCGTGCCCGGGTAGGCCAGCCAGCCGTCCATCTCGCGACCGATCCACTCGGGCGTCTGCTGGGAGAGCCCGGCACTCAACAGCGGCGGACGCGTCGCGGCAGGCAGGATGGCCTGACCTTCGCTCAGGGCGTCGTCCGCCTGGCCCTTGATGACATCCACCGCATGACGGAAGGCGGCACCACGGGTCGCGAACTCCTCGCCGAACAGCGGGTATTCCGCCGGTCGGTCGCCACTGGCGACGCCCAGCAGCAGGCGGTCTTCGCTCAGGGCCTGCACGCTGGCGGCGGCCTTTCTCACCAGCCACGGCTGGCGCAGTGGCAGCACCGCGGCGGCAGTGCCCAGCAGCAGGTTGTCGGTGTGACTGGCCAGATAGCCCAGGTAGGTGAACAGCTCGAAGACCTGACCGGCATCGCCGAAGGCGGGGTCGAACAGCGGCACGTCACGCAGCCAGGCGGCGCGGAAGCCGAGCCTGTCGACCTGGCCGATCAGCTCGGCATGGGCGCGCATGTCAGGCACGCCGAAGGGCGTGGAGGGGGCTCTGTCAGTGCGGACCCAGTCATTGTCGAGGGGCAGTTCGACGCCCAGGGTCAGGGGGCCTTGAGTGAGACGATCCAGCGGGCGGGTCGGGGAGATCATGATGGACTCCTTCAGCAAGCAGGTGGGTAGACGACGGTGCCCCCGAGCCAGCAGGCTGAGCTGTCGGAATCGGGGGCACGTCGTGATGGCGGGAGGCTTCGCGGCGGATCAGGCGGTCGCGATGGAAGACGCGTGACGCTTGTCGAGGCGACCGGCCAGCAGGGTCAGCAGCAGGGCGGCGGTGACGATCAGCGCGCCGATCCAGGCGGTGTCGGTCAGTGCCATCCCGGAGACCACCTGGCCACCGACGATGGAGCCCAGCGCGATGCCGATGTTGAAGGCGGCGATGTTGAGGCCGGAGGCCACGTCAACAGCCTGCGGCACGAAGCGTTCGGCCTGCTGCACGACGTAGACCTGCAGGCCCGGCACGTTGCCGAAGGCGAAGGCACCCCAGATCAGGATGGTGATCACGGCGGTGATCGGGTTGGCGGCAGTGAAGGTCAGCACGCCGAGGATGACGATCAGGCCACCGAAGATCAGGGTCAGGGCGCGAATCGGGCCCATGCGGTCGGCCAGCTTGCCGCCCTGGATGTTGCCGATGGCGACCGAGATACCGTAGACCAGCATGATCAGACTGATGGCGCCTTCATTGAAGCCACTGACGTCCTGCAGCAGCGGGGCCAGGTAGGTGAAGGCCGTGAAGGTGCCGCCGTAGCCGAGAATGGTGATCAGGTAGACCAGCAGCAGGCGCGGATGGGTCAGAACCTTGAGCTGTTGGGCGAAGGTGGCCGGTACGCTCTTCTTGAGATTGTTGGGCACCAGGATGGCGCTGCCGATCAATGCCAGTACGCCGAGGACCGAGACCACGAGGAAGGTGGCGCGCCAGCCGAAGTGCTGACCGATCCAGGTGCCCAGCGGCACGCCGGTGACCAGTGCCACGGTCAGGCCGGTGAACATGATGGCGATCGCACTGGCTTCCTTGTCCTTGCTCACCAGGCTTGTCGCGATGGTGGAGCCGATGGAGAAGAAGACCCCGTGGGCCAGGCCAGTCAGGATGCGCGCCGTGATCAGCGAGCTATAGCTGGGTGCCTGCCAGGCCAGCAGGTTGCCGGCGATGAACAGTGCCATCAGTCCCAGCAGTACCAGCTTGCGATTGAAGCGGCCGGTCATGGCGGTCAACACGGGGGCGCCGATGGCGACACCGACGGCATACAGGCTGACCAGCAGGCCAGCGGAAGGCAGAGAGACGCTCAGGTCCTGAGCGATGGTGGGTACCAGTCCGACGATCACGAACTCGGTGGTCCCGATGGCAAAGGCGCTCAATGTCAGCGCCAGCAGGGCAAGGGGCATGGCAGTTCTCCATCAGCAATGGGTGGGTCTTGGATGCTGTGCAGTCTGCCGTGAGAAACCTTTGTGATAAACGCACGAAATGATGAAAGACTTTTGCAGTTTTCGTAAATATACCCGGTGACGGCGTCCTTTCTCCCCATCCTTGCAGCGCCTGTCTCTGTCCCTGTCAGCTTGTGTCGCCATCTCGATCTCATGCCAGATGGCGCCACAGGGTGACTCAACAGCGTGATTCAACAGGGCGACTCGACAGGGCGACTCAACAGGGTGACTCAACAGCGGGATTCACCAGGGTGACTCCACAGGGCGGGGCGCAGCGGCTACACTGCGCGCCGAGAATTTTCATTCACTCCCTGTTCACATCGGAGATCGTCTTGGCCGCGCCTGACACCCCGTCTTCCTCTCAGCCTGATGCCCGCACTGCAGAGACTCCCTGTTCCTTGCCGCGCCTCGTCATGCCCTCGACCTGGCGGGGCTGGAGCCTGCTGGTGATCTTCCTGCTGCTGGTCGTGATGGGCATCTGGCCGGTGATCGGCTGGATCAACCAGCAGACCCTGTTGTGGGGCATGCCGTCATTGATCATCTGGAGTTACCTGATCATCTTCGCCTGCAGTGGCGCGATGTTGCTGGGCAATTGCCTGTTGCGCCGTCGCCACGGCGCAGACCCGCTGTCGAAAGCGTCCGCTGGTGAAAGAGACGGAGGCGCCGCGTGATCGATCCGCATGCCTTTTCGTCCGTGCATGACAGCGTGCCCTTGCTGGTCACGCTGGGGTATGTCGTCCTCGCCATGGCCATCGGTCTCGGCGCGCGGGGTGGCCGCCGCATGGACACGCTGGAGCAGTGGGGAGTCGCCGGGCGCTCGATGGGGCCCGTGACGCTCTATCTGTTGATCGCCGCCGGCAGCGTCAGTGCCTACACCTTCATGGGCGCGCCGGGCTGGGCCTACAGCAAGGGCGTGCCGGTGTTCTATGTCGCCATCTATCTGGCCTATCTGGCGCTGGTGGCCTGGTACTTCGGCCCCAAGGTGTGGAAGTTCGGCGAGCAGTTCGGGCATGTCACCCAGGCAAGCGCGATCGCGGACCGCTATCAGAGCCCTCTGCTGGGCGCGCTGTCGGCGCTGGTGATGTCGATTGCCTCCATCGCCTATGCGGTCCTGCAGACCATCGGCTCGGCCTACATCCTGCTGGTGATGAGCGGCGGGCGCATTCCGCTCTGGGCTGGCGTGTTGCTGGTGCTCAGCGCGATCGCCGTCTATCTGTTCGTCAGCGGCCAGCGCGCCATCGGGCGCACCAATGCCTTCCAGGGCGTGTTGATGCTGGTCGTTGCCTGGGCAATCGGCCTGTGGGCGGCCTATCTCTCCACCGGCGAATGGGGCTTCAGTGGCGTGTTCACGCGTCTTGAGGCCAGCCATCCGGAGTATCTGCGTCTGCCCGGCGCCGGCGGCGACATGAGCTTCAGTTTCTGGACCACCTCGATCATCGTCTCGATGCTGTCCTTCATGCCGCCGGTATGGACCCAATGGATGAGCGCCGCCTCCGCCGGCACCATCCGCCGCAGTGCCAGCTGGCTGCCGACCTACTATGTGGTGATCCTGCCGCTGGTGGTGGTCGGCTTCATCGGTATCTACAGCCTGCCGGAGCTTGAGCGCGCCGACACCGTAGTGCTCGAATACGCGATGGCCAACATGCCGGTCTGGCTGGTGGGCCTGTTGGGCGCGGGCACGCTGGCGGCCTCGATGTCCTCAAGCGAGCCCTTCATCCACTCGGTGGCCCTTAGCTTGAGCCGTGATGTGCTGCAGCCGGGCCTGAAGCTTGATGACCAACGCGCTGGCAAGCTGGCGCGCTGGTTGATCTTCCCGGTGATGTTCCTGATCGTGGCACCCCTGGCGATCTGGGAGCCGGGCAATCTGGTGATGATTCTCCTGATCGGGCTGGGCTTTGCCTCTCAGGTATTGCCGGCATTTCTGGGCATGTTCTTCTGGCCGCGCGCCTCGGCGGCAGGCGTCATCAGCGGCATCAGTGCCGGCTTCGTGGTCACGGTGCTGTTTACCGTCGTATGGCCGCATCCGCTGGGCCTGCATGCCGGTTTCTGGGGGCTGATGCTCAACCTGCCGGTCTTCGTGCTGGTGTCACTGCTGACACGGCCGGTGGATGAGGCGGTGACGTTGCGCTTCTTCCGCATCGCCGCCCCCTGGAGCCTCAAGCGCTGAGATTGCGCAGGGAAGATCGCGAGCGGAGTGCTGTCGGGGACATCACTTTGCTCTGATGGTCGAGCGTTTAGCGCGACCAAACAGTTGTCTGAAATTTGGACAAGCGTTTGACAAGGTTGTGAACGATTGTCACGTTTGCGCCCGAGCGCTTATTGATCCGTGTCGCCTTGTATAGAGTGAGATCATTGATTGGCTGTCCTCAAGGGAGGGGACGTGAATGAATGATCTGATGGTGCAGGTGGACAGACAGATACAGCGTGAGGGCGGTCTGGGAGTGCATTTCCCGGCCGAGATAGAAGCGCGCTTCGAGCACGATATCCATGTCGCGCGCAGCCACAAGCTTGCCTGCATGGGCGCGGTGGCGATCAGTATCTATGTGCTGTTTCTGCTCAATGACTGGCGCTTTCGCCCAGACCACATGCTGGAGGCCATCGTCATTCGCGTCGGGGTCATGACGCCCATCGCCCTGATCTGCATCTATATGCTCAAGCGGGGTGTCTCGCCGGTATTGCGTGAGATGTTGATGACCGCGCTGGTGTGCTTCGCGATGATCTTCACGGCCCTCTTGATCCAGTTGTCTGTCTCGCCACATTCCTTCCTCGATCTGTTCGCACTTGGCCTTATCGTGCTGGTGGGCAATGTCCTGTTTCAGCTGCGCTTCTGGTATGCCCTGTGCTCTTCGGCCTTCCATTTCGGCGTGATGCTGTATCTGGTCAATGCCCATCCTGCGCCCTATGCCTCGGCGGGTTTCATGGCGTTGATGGTGTTTTTGTCCATCACGCTGTTTTCGATCATTTCCAATCTGCGCAGCGAAAAGGCCGAGCGCCTTTCCTACCTGCTGTTGCTGCGTGAGCAGCTCAGGGTCGAGGAGTTCACCGAGAAGAATGAAGAGTTCCGACGCCTGGCCTCGATCGATCCCTTGACCGAAGTCTATAACCGGCGCCACTTCGACAGTCTCGTGAGCTCCCTGCTCGGCAAGCAGGTCGACAGCCGTCTTCAATACGGCGTGGCCATGATCGATGTCGACCATTTCAAGGCCTACAACGACCACTACGGCCACGTGAAAGGGGACCTGTGCCTCAAGCGTATCGCGACGGCAATCTTTGAAAGCGTGCACCCCGATGTCGATATCGTGGCGCGTTTCGGGGGCGAGGAATTCGTGGTACTGCTGCCATCCTGTACGCCGCAACAGGCATTGGCGCGCGCAGAAGAGATTCGCCGCCATGTTCGCGACCTGGCGCTACCGCATGCGGGAAGTTCACGCCATGGTATTGTCACCATCAGTATCGGGGTCTCTGCTGCAGGCACCGGCCAGGGTTGCAGCTTCGAGACCATTCTCAAGCAGGCGGATGAGGCGCTTTATCGCGCCAAGGCCTCGGGACGAGATCGCTGCGAGCTGTTTGCTCAGCAGGATCCGCAAGCGCTGGGCCGAGCCTTCGCCGGCTAGCGTCGCTTAGGCCGTTCTCGGGTTTCAACCCCGTGCCACTTACCTCCAGTGCCTGACACGGGTAAGGTTGAGGCAAATGGCCACAGGTTGATGAAATTTGCCTCATGTCTGAACCGCAGCCCGACCCCTCTGAATTCTCTGAGATTTCAGAACAGCCCGCGCCATCCCGCATGCCTCCTCTAGCGTCGGCGACGGCGTCGGAGCCCCTCTCTGCGCCGTATCCGCGCCCGGATTCACCGCCGCTGCTGACGCCGGGGACCGCCGAGCACACGCTGAATGTCTGGTTGGTGCCGCGCTTCTCGATGTTGACGTTGTTCTGCCTGCTGGAACCGCTACGGGTCGCCAATCGCTTCGGACGGCCGCTGTTCGCCTGGCGTCTGCTGTCCAGTGATGGCGAGGCTGTCGTGGCCAGCAATGGCGTGCGTATCGACGTCGATGGTGCCTTGTCGTCTCTGGTCGATGAGCCGTCGTCGGGTGGCCAGAGCGGGGCGCAGACGCGCTTGATGGTGGTGTCATCCTACGGACCGGAAGTCAGTGTCGGCAGCCAGGCGCGTGGCGTGATTCGGCACCTGGCAGCCCACGGCGCCTGGTTGGGAGGGTTGGATACCGCCCCCTTCATTCTGGCGCGCGCCGGGGTGCTCGCGGGTCATCGGGTCGCCCTGCACTGGGAGAGCGTGCCGGCCTTTCGCGAGGAATTTCCTCAACTCGAGATCAGTCAGGCCGACTATGAATGGCAGGGCGAGCGGCTGACGGGGTCTGGCGGCGCGGCCAGTATCGACATGATGCTGGCGTGGATCGAGTTTCTGTACGGGCCGTCGCTGGCGGACGCCGTCGGGCGGCAACTGGTACATCAGCGCGGGCATCTGGCCACGCCTGCTGCTGTCAGCACTCGAGACGATTCGCTGCCACGCAGTGTGGTCAAGGCGCTGGCTGTGATGGAGGCCAATCTTGCCCAGGTGCTGACGATCCCCGACATCTGTCGTCTGGTCGGCCAATCCCAGCGCCAGCTGACGCGTCTGTTCATGGCTCACTTCGAGGAAACGCCCAAGCAGCGCTATCTCGGCATGCGGCTGGATCATGCGCGGTGCGTATTGGCCGACAGCAGTCGCAGCGTTTCCCAGGCGGCTCTCGGCGTCGGATTCACGCATCTGGCGCACTTCTCGCGTGCCTATCGTCAGCGATTCGGTGAGCCGCCCAGCGCGACCGCGCGCCGTGGTCAGGCCACGCCCTGAGGCGGGTCATTGTCCTGAGCTCCCTCAAGGCGGCGCGGATGGTGCCAAGGGCGCAAAAAGAGCCGCAAAAGGGAGTATGATCGCGCCGCTGCGGCGAAACAGCGTCACAGCAGACGACTTGGCAGAGGGGCCATCAGGGTTCACGACAAGCATATACGCCAATGTTTCATGCGCACGCCAGCGCACTGCAGGAGGCTTCACGAGAATGAACTGGATAACCTGGCTCGACCTGGCCGGTGTGATGATCTTTGCCCTGACCGGTGTCGTCGTGGCGTGCCGTTCACGCATGGACCCGATCGGCATGCTGGTGCTGGGCGCCGTGACCGGTATCGGGGGCGGTACGCTGCGTGATCTCGTGCTGGGAATCGGCCCGGTGTTCTGGGTCGAGCAGCCGATCTATCTGTGGGTCATCCTGTTGACGGTAATGGTGGCGACGCTCGGCTTTCATTATATCCACCGCCTGACGCGGGTTTTCCTGCCGGTCACCGATGCCTTCGGGTTGGCGCTGTTTACGGTGTTGGGCGCGCATAAGGCGCGCATGCTGGGCGTGGATGGCATCGTGGCCGTCCTGATGGGCACCATGAGCGGCGTGGCGGGTGGCATGATCCGCGATGTGCTCGCGCGCCGTGTGCCGATGGTGCTGCGTCAGGAAATCTACGCCTCGGCGTCGCTGGCGGGTGGCATTCTCTATATCGCGCTTCTCGAGGCGGGTGTTGGCCTGGCGTGGGCCACTGGCGCTGCCATCTTGCTGATACTGGCGATTCGCCTGCCGGCGATCTATTGGCATCTGACCTTGCCGACCTTTGCCTGGGTGATCATCCCGCCACCCCCGCTGGCTTCGCAAGACAGTGGCCAGAGGCATGATCAGGCCCCGTTGCGGGCAGCGGGCATGGAGGGGGAGAGTCGCGAGGGTGCGCACGCCGCCCCAGATGGCAGGCCTCGTCAGCGCTCGGAATTCGCGACGACGCTGGGCGGCTCGATCGGCGCCAGCGATGTCTCGCCCTCGGGTCAGCTGGAGACACCGCCGGCGCCTCCGTCATTGCCGCGGCGCACCCCCAAGGCGCGGGTCAGGATGCTGCGCCCCGGCGAACGCCGCCGTGGTGGGCTCTAGGCGACATCCTTTTGCTGAGTGATTTGATCGGCAAGCCATATTGCAGAAGCGATCATGATGCGGATGATTATTGTGATTTCTGCAAAGATGCATGGGACCATGCATCTTGCACTTTCAAGGAGATCGCAACATGCGCAGCCGTTCGGATGACCTCGAGTTGCTACTGGCCGTGGTGGATAGCGGGGGCTTCAGCGCTGCCGCCAATCGGTTGAACATTCCGGTGGCCAAAGTATCGCGGGCCATCCAGCGCCTGGAAGGTGAGCTGGAAACGCCGCTACTGAACCGCACTACACGCAGCGTGGCGCTGACCGATGAGGGGCGCGGCTTCGTCGAACGCGTGCGCGAGGGCTTGTTGCTGCTCGGCAGTGCCGAAGAGGCCCTGTTGCAGCAGCGCGATCAGCCCAGTGGCCGGCTGCGCGTCGATGCCGCGAGCCCCTTCGTGCTGCATCAGCTGGTGCCGCTGGTCGCGGAGTTCTCGCGCAGCTATCCCGGCATCGCGCTGGAGCTGTCAGCGGCCGATGACATCATCAATCTGCTGGAACAGCGTACCGATGTGGCCATCCGCATCGGCGAGCTGGATGACTCCACGCTGCACGCCAAGGTGCTGGGGCGCTCCACGCTGCATCTGGTCGCAAGCCCTGCCTATCTGGCCGAGCATGGCGTGCCGTCCAGTGTCGCGGCGCTGCAGACCCATCAGCTGCTGGGGTTCCTGCCCCCCAGTCGTCTCAATCGCTGGCCGCTCAAGGGTTCCGCACAGGGCTTTGACACGACACCTCATCTGCCGACCACCAGTGGCGAAGTCATGCGTCAGCTGTGCCTGGCGGGGCATGGTATCGCGCTGATCTCGCGCTTCATGCTGGGCAATGACCTCAAGACCGGCGCTCTGGTGGAAGTGTTGCCCGGCCAGATCCAGAGCCCCAATCCCCGCGAGCAGATCCAGGCGGTCTATTACCGCAACAGTACGCTGTCGCCGCGTATCAGCGCCTTCGTCGAGTTTCTCGCCACCCGCCTGACGCTGTGAGTGGTTGATGCCTGGCGCCCCAGATTTGCCCTGACAACAGCGGATAAAGGGGCGCTGATTTGTCCTGGTACAGAGTTTTAACGATTATCCCGCACCTGAAGCATGGCAGTGGAGTCGGGCTGATTTAAATAAAGTTTATAATCTCTTGATGAAATCTGTTTATTGACGCATGTTGCATGGCGTATTTCACGGGCAATAGCGATATATTGGGCTGACAAGGATGTAATCAGCGCTTCAGGGACGAGCAGATGATAGCCAAGGAAAAAGAGGCCTACAGTGGCGACGATGAGCGCGCCAGGTACGGTCACCGCCAGGAAGAGGATGTGGCCTTCCATCTACGGCGTGCCTTCGGGGATGACCCCGAGGTCGTGATCTTCAATGATCTGCGACTGAAACATGGTGAGGAGAATGCCCAGATCGATCATCTGGTCATGCATCCCTTCGGCTTCATCATCATCGAGTCGAAAAGCATCACTGGTGAAGTCAGGGTCAATGCGGCAGGTGAATGGCAGCGCAGCTATCGAGGCAATTGGTCTGGGCTCAAGTCACCACTGCGTCAGGCGGAATTGCAGCAGGATATTCTCAAGCGCCTGTTGATCGAGCATCGCACTCGTTTGATGAACAAGACCCTGGGGCTGCAAGGCGGCTTTGCCGGTCGACAATGGAAAGTGCTGTGCGCCGTCTCGAGCAATGCCATCGTGCACCGTGCCGATATGGCCAAGGGGGTCTCGGCTCAGGTGGTGAAGCCGGAGTTTCTCCACGAGCAGGTCAGTGGCCTGATCGGGGCGCGGTCGATGGTCAAGCGTGCCTTGCTGTTCGATACGCGTCCGGAGTTCACCAAGGATGAGCTTGAGCGTGTCAGCGAGTTCCTGCTCAAGCAGGATGCCCGTTCGCGTCGCGCGCATGCCGTAGAGACCGTTCGTCGCGAGGTGAGTCGTCGCCCGCCGCCGGCAGCGAAGACGCCAGACGCCGTTGACAGTGCCGCGAGTCGATGGGCGATTAATGAGGGTGGTACCCGCGAATCTGACAGCAAAGCCCTCGCCAACAAAGCCCTCGCTAACAAAGATTTCGGTAACAACGGCGCGGGCTATAGTGCTCATGGCGGCAATGGCATTGGTGACAATGCGCCGGGCAGTCATGAGCTTGACGACCAGGAGCGCTGTAATAAGAAGCCGCGCGCCATGGCCAGGCAGGGAGGCGATTCGAGTGCAGTGGCAGTTGCCATCCCCGCCGCCGCGGCAGTCAATGAGGCGAAGGCAAGCGCCGTGAGCGTCGCTAAGCCAAAAGCTGACACCAGAGCCGAAACACCAGCGACGCCAGCCGAGGTACCTGTCGGGTCGCCAGTGCCTGAAGCGTGCCTGGCCTCGCCACAGTTGAGCGAGCATCTCGACAGAATTACGGCACGCCTGAAGGCTTCCGCCACCACGCAAGCGCCACCGGAAGTGCGTGTCCAGTGCCAGAAATGTCAGGAAAAAGAGGCACTGCTGGGGCGTTATGGCCCCTACGGCTATTACGTCAAATGTCAGGTCTGCAACGCCAACACATCACTCAAGCAGGGCTGTCCGGCCTGCGAGCATCACAGCGTACGCCTGAGCAAGTCCGGGGCGGTCTACTCGGGGCATTGCCCGCAATGTGAGCATGAGTTCGTGATATTCCGACAGCCCGACTGATGGGGTGCCTTGCAGAAAGACAACGCCCGCATTCCTGACCAAGGAATGCGGGCGTTGTCTTTCAGAGGGTCGACGCGACCGACCTCTCTATTGCCGATTCAATTATCGACTCAATCGTCGACGGGCCAGACCTTGAAGATACGGTACGGCGCCTGGCCGCTGTCCTTGCCGTCATTGAAGGGCGGCGTGCTGTCGAGCTGATTGACGGTGACATAGAGCCAGCCGTCGGCCGCCATGCGCACGCCATCCGGCCAGTCGAGACGCTCATCGCGCACCAGCGGCGTCAGTTTGCCATCGGCGCCCAGCACATCCAGCCCATGCTGATTGAGGTTGGTGAAGTAGTGGATGCCCCCGGCGGTATCTGCGCCGTCGGAAATGGGCTTGTCGCCGACGCGCGTGATGGCAGCGGCGATGGTGGCGTGATCGGCGCCTTCGCGCAGCAGTCTGGCCGGTACGCTGTACCAGCTGTGGCCGGTCATGGCGCCGAAGAAGACCGTCTCGCCATCGCCGGACAGGGTGATCGGGTCGACGCCGACCTTGGCAGGCTTGCCATTGAACTGGACGTCCTTGCCATCGATCTTGAGCGTGGCACCGGGTTCTGCCTCAAGCGCCGGGTGCTCGCTGAAGCGGGTGGCCTCGCCGCTCGCCAGGTCGACGGTGATCAAGCCCGGATTGGCGATGTCTGCCAGATAGGCCACGCCACGGCTGCGGTCCACTGCCAGGTCCTGCACGAAGCTGCCCTCGGGGGCGATATTCGCCGGTAGAGTCAGCTTGGTGATCAGCTTGCCCGAGGCAATATCGAAGCCCCACAGGCGGGTCTTGCCCAGATGCAGCCCCATGTCGGTGATCCACAGACCGCCCTGGCTATCCTGGTAGATGCCCAGCGGGGAATCGATGGTGGCGTCGCTGTAGCGGCCAGCATGTGTCTGCAAGGCGGGGGAGGGCCAGGCGCGGTAGCTGTTCTGGCCGGTGATCTCGACCAGCTGCACGTCGTGATCCCCATCCATCGGGTGGATGGTGGCGAAGACCTGCCCATTGGGCGTCACCGCCACATTGCCGGGGCGAATCTGCATGACGGCGACAGAGCGCATTTCACCGTAGGCAGGCCCGGCCTTGAGCGCTGAGGTGGTGGCCGGCAGGGTCGTATGGCCGTTGGCGCAGCCCGTCAGCAGGCCGGTAAGCAGGGCGACCATGCCCAGATGTCGGGTCGAACGGACGGGGTCAGGCATCAATGTTTCCTTGTCGTGGTAATGCTGGTGTTACTGTCGCGATGAGCGAAAACTTGAAGGCAGGGATTTCTCGATGACGATAATTGCCTGAAAAATCATGGGCATAGAGTAACCTAAAGCACCGTGCAGACCAAAAAAACGCCCTCATGGAGGGCGTTCTTCATTGCAGCGTCAGGGCCTTGCGGCCAGCGGCCGATTCGATCAGGCGTGACGCGAGATCATGGCGTCGAAGTTTTCCTTCGGCTGGACGCCGGTCAGGGCTTCGAGCTTCTCGCCGGACTTGAACAGCGCGATGGTCGGCAGGCCACGGACGCCATTCTGGGCGGCGAGGTCCGGTGCATCATCGACATTGATGGCAACGACCTTGAGAGCATCACCCTGTTCTTCGGCGATGGATTCGACGATCGGGTCGAGCATCTTGCACGGGCCGCACCACGGTGCCCAGAACTTGACCAGCACCGGCTGCTCGCTCTCGATGACTTCCTGGGTGTAGTTGCTATCGACGACTTGTGCGAAATCCGCCATTTGTCTCTCCTGTGCATCACGAGGGATGCGTGATTCGAAAGGGCACTTGGTGTGCTTGATGGGCACACACTAACGCCGCTCGACTTTTGTTCGCAAGCGCATTCGCTTTTGAGGCCAGGCAACATATGCGTGCCGTTTGCGCAACAGTGGCGATGGTGTGACCGCCTACCCGCTGGTACATCGAGCCAAGCGACACTCTGATCGCGCTTCATTTGTCCTCCATTCCCCCTCCACTCGCCCTCCATCGCTGCCATCGATTCACGCGCCGGCTGTCATCCAACTGTCATGCATGTGTCACTTGATATATGGAAAAACACATATATGATATTTCGTATGTCACCGCGCTTCAGCCGGCTGGCAGGCAACCTGCCTCGCCATGCGTCAGGTGCTGGTGAGAGGGGGGCGGGAGAGGGAATCGGGAGAGGGAATCGGGAGCGGGAATCGAGAGGGGAGCAAGATGGCTCAGGCATACGCGAGGACATCGCCATGAAACCGTCAACCAATGACGTTATTGATGGAGTGGGAGACCTGGCGGCCCGCCTGACACCATTGCAGGTCTTCAAGTGCCTTGCCGAGGACACTCGCCTGACCGTCGTGCAGCTGTTGGCCCAGATGGAAGAGCTGTGTGTCTGTGAGCTTATCTGGCTGCTGGAGCAGCGCGCCATGCCCATCTCCCAACCCAAGGTCTCGCGGCATCTCGCTCAGCTGAGAGATGTTGGCCTGCTGACCAGTCAGCGGAGTGGCCAGTGGGTGCACTACCGCCTGGCACCTGACCTGCCGGCCTGGTGCCATCAGATTCTCGAGACTCTCTGTCAGGCCAACGCCCGCGAGGTGTCGCGCTGGGTGGCGTGGCTGGAGACGATGCCCAACCGCCCTGTGCGCTGCTGCTGAGCGCACAGGCCGTAGAACGTTAGCCGAATCTTTTCGAACACTCTCAAGGAAATGCCCATGTGTCCTGCTCATAGCGCTCCGTCCTATTCCTCATCCATCAGCGTGCCGGAGGGCATGCCGGCCCTGCGCGTCGGCATCAACGGCTTTGGGCGCATCGGTCGTCTCGCCCTGCGCGCGCTGTGGAAGCTGCGCGAGGATATCGCGCTGGACGTGGTGCGCATCAATGACCCGGGTGGCGATGCCGCGACCTTCGCCCATCTGCTGGAATTCGATTCCGTGCATGGCCAGTGGTCGCCGGGCGCCGGTATCACCAGCGACGCGGATTCCATCACCCTCGATGGTCAGCGCACGGCATTCTCAAGCCAGCGTGAGATCGGTGACACCGACTGGTCGGGCTGCGATGTGGTGATCGAGGCCTCCGGCAAGAAGAAGAGCACCGAGGTGCTGAACGCCTATCTCGAGCAGGGCGTCGCGCGGGTCGTGGTCTCCGCGCCGGTCAAGGAAGAGGGCGTGCTCAACATCGTCATGGGCGTCAACGACCACCTCTACAGCGCCGAACAGCATCGCATCGTGACGGCGGCCAGCTGCACCACCAACTGCCTGGCACCGGTGATCAAGGTGATTCAGGAGCAGTTCGGCATTCGTCATGGCTCCATGACCACCGTGCACGACATCACCAATACCCAGACGATTCTGGATGCGCCGCACAAGGACCTGCGCCGCGCGCGCGCCTGCGGCATGAGCCTGATTCCGACTACCACCGGCTCCGCCAAGGCGATCAGCGCCATCTTCCCGGAGCTGGAAGGCCGCTTGAACGGCCACGCCATTCGTGTGCCGCTGGCCAATGCCTCCCTGACCGACATGGTGTTCGAGCTCAACCGCGAAGTGACGGTGGAAGAGGTCAATCAGGCGCTGCAGAGCGCGGCGGAAGGTGAACTGGCCGGCGTGCTGGGCTATGAGACACGCCCGCTGGTGTCGATCGATTTCCGTACCGATTCCCGCTCCAGCATCATCGATGCGCCCTCGACCATGGTCGTCGCGGGTACCCAGCTTAAGCTGTACGCCTGGTATGACAACGAGTGGGGCTATGCCAACCGCACCGCAGAGCTGGCGCTGAAAGTGGGCCTGGGTGATCTGGCCGACGCCAGCACACAGGAGCGCTGAAATGCTTGCCCGCCTGCGAGAGCTGCCTCATGAGGTGCGCCAGTACCTGCTGGTGACGGGGAATTACTGGGCCTTCACGCTGACGGATGGCGCACTGCGCATGCTGGTGGTGCTGCATTTCCATTCGCTGGGCTATTCGGCGCTGGACATCGCGCTGCTGTTCCTGTTCTACGAAGCCTTCGGTGTCGTCACCAACCTGGTCGGCGGCTGGCTGGGGGCAAGGCTCGGTCTCAATCGCACCATGAATGCGGGGCTTGCGATGCAGCTGGTGGCGCTCGGCATGCTGTTGGTGCCGGAGCCCATGCTGACGGTGATCTGGGTGATGATCGCCCAGGCGCTGTCGGGCATCGCCAAGGACCTCAACAAGATGAGCGCCAAGAGCGCCATCAAGGTATTGGTGCCGAAGGGGCAGCAGGCGGCGCAGTCGCAGAGCTCGCTGTATCGCTGGGTCGCGCTGCTGACCGGTTCCAAGAATGCCCTCAAGGGTCTGGGCTTCTTCCTCGGTGGCGCGGCGCTCAGCCTCATCGGCTTCCAAGGCACGGTATTGGCCATGTGGCTCATGCTGGCCGTGGTGCTGGTGCTGTCCCTGCGCAAGCTCTCGGCATCGCTGGGGCAGAGCAAGGCCAGCCGCAAGCCGGCGTTTCGTGAGATGTTCTCGACCTCGCGGGCGGTCAATGTGCTGTCAGCTGCGCGCATGTGCCTGTTCGCTGCACGTGATGTCTGGTTCGTGGTCGCCTTGCCGGTCTATCTGGCCGAGGTACATGGCTGGAACTTCTGGACAGTCGGTATCCTGATGGCCGCATGGGTGATCGGTTACGGCGGGGTGCAGACCCAGGCCCCGCACATTACCGGGCCGATAGCGCGTCGCTTGAGCGGTGATGCGGGCGTGCGCTGGATGACCGTGCTGCTGGCCGGCGTGCTGGCGTTGTTGCCCGCGCTGATGGCGAGCATGTCGTTGGACGCCCAGCAGGGTGTCGACAGCAGTGCGGCCATCCTGCTGGGGCTGGCACCCCTTGAGTGGTTGATCATCGGTCTGCTGGTGTTCGGCGTCATCTTCGCCGTCAATTCCAGCTGGCACAGCTACCTGATCGTGCGCTTCGCGCGCAGTGAAGGCGTGTCGATGGATGTCGGCTTCTATTACATGGCCAACGCCATGGGGCGCCTGCTGGGCACGTTGCTGTCCGGCTGGCTCTATCAGGCCTATGGTCTGGAAGCCTGCCTGTGGTGGTCGGCGGCACTGGTGGCGGCGAGCGCGGTGATGGCCATCGCGTTGCCCTCGGACACGCAGCATGCTTCCACTCAGGAGACGTCGGCCAACTGAAGCCTTCGCCGGGCACCTGACGCCTAAGCCCTTATGCAGGAAGCCCTCATGCAGGAAGCCCGTCCCAACCATGGGGCGGGCTTCCTGTCATCTGGCGGCGATAGTCTGGTGGGTGATGCAAGAGGCGAGAATCAGCTCATTGCGCTTTCACCTGATGTCACCGTAGCGTCAGCAAGTGAAAATTCTTTCATATAGCTCTTGCTAAGCCCCTCGCTGGATTTCTGATCGATATCCTTTTCTTTCCGCTCCAAGAGAAACGTCATGTCACATCCGGATGAAACTGCAAGGCGTGAGCGCGACCACGCGACGCCTGATGCTGCGCTTGCGGGCGACAAGGCGCGGTGCCGTGAAGTGCTGCGCACCTTCCTCACGCTGGGGCTGACCAGCTTCGGCGGCCCGATTGCTCACCTGGGATACTTCCACGATGAGCTGGTACGCAGGCGAGGCTGGTTGAGTGACAAGGCCTACGCCGAGCTGGTCGCGCTCTGTCAGTTTCTGCCGGGTCCGGCCAGCAGCCAGGTCGGTTTCGCGCTGGGCATGGTGCGTGGCGGTGGCGTGATGGGCGGGATACTGGCGTGGATCGGCTTCACCTTGCCGTCTGCGTTGGCGTTGCTGGTATTGGCGCTGGTGGCGGGCAGCCTCGAAGGGCTGCTGGCCTCCGGGGTGATCCACGGCTTGAAGCTGGTGGCGGTGGCCGTCGTCGCCCAGGCGATCTGGGGCATGGCGCGCAAGCTGTGCCCGGATTTGCGGCGTACCTGTCTGGCGCTGTTGGCGATGCTGGGCCTGGCGCTGGCACAGAGCGCCTGGACGCAGGTCGCCTGGGCGCAGGTCGGGGTGATCGCGATGGGCGCAGTGCTCGGCAGCCTGCTGTGTCGTGATGACAAGGCGGCATCCGGGCGCCAGAAAGCCCAGGCCGCGGGACTGTCATTGCCGGTCTCGACGCGCCTGGCGCGCTACTGCCTGATCGCGTTCTTCGTGTTGTTGATCGGCCTGCCGTTGGTGGCCTCCGGCAGTCTGGTCGATATCTTCTACCGTGCCGGGGCGCTGGTGTTCGGGGGCGGGCACGTGGTGCTGCCGCTGCTGGAGGCCTCCACCGTGGAGACGGGCCAGATCGCGGCCGATACCTTCCTCACCGGCTATGGCGCCGCTCAGGCGGTGCCGGGGCCGCTGTTCACCTTTGCCGCCTGGCTGGGGGCCGGCATGGCGCAGGTGGGCGGAGGTTCGGCACTGCTCGGTGCCGTCATTGCGCTGTTGAGCATCTTCCTGCCGGGGATTCTGCTGCTGATCGGTGTGGCGCCTTTGTGGGGGCGTCTGCGCGCCCGCGCCGGGGCGCGCGCTGCGCTCGCCGGTGCCAATGCGGCCGTGGTGGGCGTGCTGGGCATGGCGCTCTATGACCCGCTATGGACCACCAGCGTGCTGAGCCGAACGGACCTGGTGATCGCGCTGGCCGCCTTCATCGCTCTGACGCGTTTCTCGCTGGCCCCCTGGAAGCTGGTGCTGGGGATGGTGATCCTCGGCGCGGTGCGTGGCGTGATCTAAGCCCCGACGTCGTATCTGAAAAAGAACGCCCCCGTCTGCTGTTGGCAGGCGGGGGCGTTCTTTTTCTGCCGAGCAACTCATGCAGTGCAACTTCAGGCCGAGCAGCTCGCGGTTGGCATCACACTAGCGACAGCAGCGCGGTGACCAGCAGCTCGTTGTCGTAGTAGGGCGCGCTCTGCTCGCTGATCAGGCGGGTGTCGATCACGGTGATGCCCATGCGCTCGAGCGCCTCGATGCAGGGGCCGCCGGGGTAGTCACCGCGCTGGCTGTCGAGAAGCACGATGTTGAGCAGGTTCTCGGTGGGGCAGTCTTCCATGCGGCCGGTGAGGTCGGCACACAGGGTGTCGAGCAATACGCTGACCAGCTCATCCATGCGCTTGCCGGTCTGCTCCGGGTCCGGGCAGCAGTTGGGGATATAGACCTTGGGGCAGGGGTTGGCCAGCACCGCGCGTCCGACGCCCTTGGGCAGCAGATTGGCGAGCACGCTGGAATAGAAGCTGCCGGGAGGGAAGCAGATCAGCTCGGCCGACTCGATCAACTGGCGATTGTTGGCGTGCAGCTCCGGCACCACGGGCACATGGTGGTCGCCCTCTGTCGCGGCCAGGCGCATGCGCGCGATGGGCGAATCGAGAGGGGCGACTTCCTTGCCGGTGATGCGGTGCTGACCGATGATCTCGCGACCATCTTGCAGCGTCACCGCTAGATGGCAATCGGCATTGACCACGGCGCGCACCGTGCCGCGTACATGTACCAGCTTGGAGAACAGGAAGATGATCTGATCCAGCTGCTGGTGATGGTTCAGATAGCCACCGGCAATGATCAGATTGCCGATGCTGGCGCCGCGCAGATCGAAGCCTTCCGGCATGGCGTCGATGAGAAAGCCCAGCTGATGGCAGATCAGGGTGCGCATCGGTTCCGCGACCGCCATGGTCAACGGATGACGTCCGGCCGCCAGCTCGCGCAGCGTGGCATGTAACATCTCCGGGCGCGCTTCACGTGGCAGGCGGTGGGTAAACAGGCGATAGATGTCGGGATGGCCCAGGACGCTGTCATCGGCCAGCGCCATCAGGCGTGAACGCAGATCGCCGATGGCTGGCATCGAGAAGGCGTCGCGCAGTTTGGCCGAGCTGCCACCGGAGTCGAACGGCGTCACCAGATGGATGCTGTGGTGGGTATAGCGGGTCAGGGTGCGCGAGACCCCGGTCAGCGCGGTACCGCCACTGAAGAACAGCACGCGTGGGCCGACTTCGGGGGCTTTCAGATAGCGCCTGACGCGCATGGGATCGGGTACACGTGCGGTCCGACTGACCCTGACCTTGGCCATTGCATGGCTTCCTTTATGCTTGCATTTTTGGCATAGAGTGCCTTTTTTTCCGCCCAGCGTCGCCTATTATGCACTTTCTCTCAATTCTAGCGCAGTGGCTCTCGATTCCCGTCTCTCGATCCCAGCCCAGCGTCTCTTGTTGCCAGCGTCTCTTGTTGCCAGCCTGGCTTCCCTCATTGCCAACCCGGTTTCCTTCATTGCCAGCGTAATGTCTGCCAGGCGCGCTGTTGCGCCAGGCTGGCGAGGGTCGGGTCCGGATGGACGGCGAAGGGGTGATCGACGAATTCAAGCAAGGCCAGATCATTGCGTGAATCCGAATAGCCCCAGCTGGGCACTCCAGTGCTGTGGCTGGCGTGTTGCTGTTGCCATGCCTTGAGTGCCGCGAGCTTGCCCTCGCGGAAGGTGCGAATGCCACGGGCCCGGCCGTTGTAACAGCCTTGCTCGGTCTCAAGTGCCGTGGCCAGAGCCGCGTCCAGCGCCAGGCGCTCGGCGAGGGGGGCAACCAGATGCGCCGTCGAGGCCGAGATGATCACGACCTGATGATTCTGCGCGCGGTGCCAGTGGATTCGCTCCAGCCCCTCACGATACAGGCGCGGCATCAGCTCGGCATCGAGAAAGCGTGCCACCTCGGCATCGACCTCACTGACGGCGCGACCTGCCAGCGGGGCCAGCAGGTGGGTCAGGTGGGTCTCCATGTCGAGCTCACCGGCCGCGTAGTCCAGCATCTGTTGTGCCCAGATCGCGCGATATTCCTCGCCATCGGTGATCCAGCCCTTCGCGATCAACCAGTCGGTCCAAAGCCCTGTGGCATCGCCCTCGAGTAAGGTGTCGTCAAGATCGAAGATGGCAAGTCCTGTGATGTCATCCATGGGACACCTGCGACGTGGCGGCGGTCTCGTGCCCGCCCAGCGCCTGAACCTCATCCAGATCAGCATGCAGCATCACGCGCAGATGGCGCGGCAGTAGCTGCCGAGCGCTGCGATTGAGGACATCGACATTCAGGCGCAGTCCCTGACAGTCCACCTCGTAGCGCACGATATTGCCGAGCAGCTGGTGGCGGCGAATCACGCCCGGGCAGGCGGGGCCGGCATTGTCTGGCAAGGGTTGGGTCGGGAAGTTGGCATATTCATCCTGCTGCCCCTGGGGGCTGGTGTCCGGTTGCAGATACAGCGCTTCCGGGCGCAGTGCCACGCGCGGGCTGTCGCTTTCGTAGCCGAGCAGCGGGCGCGCCAACTCGCGACCGATCAGATTGTAATGCCCCATGAAGCCCGCCGCCGTGGCATCCACCGGCCGCGTATACAGCGACTCGGCATTGCCCTGTTGCAGGATGCGCCCCTGATGCATCAGGAAGATGCGGTCCGACAGCAACAGTGCCTCTTCCTGATCGTGGGTCACGAACAGGGTGGTCAGGCCGAGGCTCTTCTGGATGTCACGGATCTGATCACGCAGATGGCGGCGGATACGTGCATCGAGTGCCGACAGCGGCTCATCCAGCAACAGGATCTGCGGCTCGACCACCAGCGCGCGTGCCAGTGCCACACGCTGACGCTGACCGCCGGACAGTTGATGCGGGAAGCGCTGCGCCTGATCGGTCAGCTCCACCAGTCTGAGCACCTCGCTGACACGCCGCTCGCGTTCTTCCGGGCGCACCTTCTTCATGCGCAGCCCGAAGGCCACGTTGTCCGCCACGCGCATGTTGGGGAACAGCGCATAGTGCTGGAAGACCATGCCGATGCCGCGACGCTGCGGCGGCAGCGGCGTGATGTCGTGACCATCGACGATGATCTGGCCGGCATCGACCTCATTGAGCCCGGCAATGGCGCGCAGCAGGGTCGACTTGCCGCAGCCGGAGGGGCCGAGCAGGGTGATGAATTCACCGCGCGCGATCTCGGCCTCTATCTCGGCGAATACCTGGGTCTTGCCGAAGCTCTTGGCCAGGCCATTGAGCTTGAGGTAGTGCTGGTCGGCGGCGCGTTCGCGCAGGGCGCTGGTCAGAAGGCCGCCGGCGCTCTGGCTATCGAATGTGGTGGCGGTGTCGATGGCAAGCATCAGCGGTCCCCTCGGGGTGCGGAGTCTGACGACTGGTGGTGGGTGTGACGCGGCTCGGGGTCGGCACTCGGCACCGGGCCGGGCAAGCCGTCGGTCATGGCGGTGGCCAGCGCCTCGTCGGGGTCATCCGCGGGCATCTCCTGCTCGGCGGGCTGACGATTGCCGAGCCAGGTCAGGATCAGGGTGAACACGAACAGGGTGATGACCAGGGCGCTGGTGAAGTGGCCGCTGGCGCCGCGGATATTGTTCAGATAGACCTGCAGGGTCTCAAAGCGTGTGCCGACCAGCATGTTGGCGAATACGAATTCGCCAGCCAGGAACGAGAAGGCCAGGAAGACGGCAATCTGGATGCCGACGCGAATATTGGGCAGCACGACCAGGAAGAACGCCTTGAGCGGACTCGCCCCCAGCAGTTGAGCGGCTTCCATCAGGGATGCCACGTCCAGCGCACGCAGGCTGTTGGCCAGAGCGCGGTACATGAAGGGCAGCACGATGGTGAAGTAGGTGGGGATCAGGATCCACGGCGTGCCGACGATGGCCAGCGGGCCGCCTGCATAGAGCTGCAGCAGGCCGACCGATGACACGATGGGCGGCACGGCGAAGGGCAGCAGGATCAGCCCATTCATCACGCTATCCAGGCGCGGATAGCGTGTGTGGGCGAGGAACACCACCGGCACGATCAGCAGCAACGACAATGCCAGCGCGCCGACGGCGACCAGCAGCGAGCGCCCGAACGCCGCCAGAAAGCGCGGTGTGGTCCAGAGCTCCAGAAACCATTTCACGGTCAGGGCATCGGGGGTCAGGCTGGCGCCCCAGCGTGTCGCCAGGGCGTAGAACAGCGTCGCGATCAGCGGCAGTGCCAGCAGCGCGAAGACACTGGTGACGATGAAGGTGTAGATGTTCACGCGGCGCAGGCGCGCCATCAGGCTGGGCAGCAAGGGCTTGCCGTGGCGATAGGGCAGTTCAGCGGGAAGTGACATGGTAGCTCCTGCGCATGAGCCATTGCTGAATCAGCGTGACGATGACGAGAATGACGACCAGCACCAGGGCCAGTGCGCTGGCCAGTTCCGGCTGCAGGAACAGGTCCCCGGAGACCAGATTGGCGATGCGGATGGTCATCAGGTTGTAGCTGGTGTTCACCAGCGCATAGACAGTGGCGTAGGCGCCCATGGCATTGGCGAAGAGTACGGTGAGCGTGCCTGCCAGGGACGGCCACAGCACCGGCAGGCCGATGTGCTGCCAGTAGGCGAGGCGGTTGGCGCCCAGCAGGCTGGCGGCTTCACGCCACTCCGTCTTCAGGGTGCTGAAGGCGGGATACAGCAACAGGATGCCCAGCGGAATCTGGAACCAGGTGTAGATGACGATCAGGCCGGTGCGCGAGTAGAGATTGAAGTTCTCGAGCAGACCGATGCGCTCCAGCATCAGGGTCAGCATGCCGTTGGCGCCCATCAGGATGATGAAGGCGAAGGCCAGCGGGACACCGGCGAAGTTGCTGGTCATGTTGGTGAAGGCAATCATCATGCGCGTCAGGCGCGGGCCGCAGCGGTGCATGCTGTGACAGGTCACGGCGGCGATCGCCAGCCCCAGCACGCTGGACATGAAGGAGATCTCGAGGCTGCGCCAGATGGCCTGCCGGAAGAAGGCCGAGGAGGCGATCTCGTGAAAGTTGGCCAGCCCCCAGCCCGTGGGGGTCTTGAAGGCGCTGATCATCACCCACACCAGCGGCGCGATCTGGAAGGCGCCGAAGATCAGCGCAAACGGCAGCAGCCACATGACGGGGCTGGTCAGGCGACGCTTCAATGCGGCAGACATCACTTGAGGCCTCGCGTGGCAGCATGGCTTGCCAGCAGCGACGGATTGCTCGCCTTGCTGTGCTCAAGCCCCAGCAGTGTGGCCAGGGTGCCGCAGAGCTCGCGTTGCTTGAGATCCGTCGCGGCGCCGTTGGCGAAGGCGTTGCCGAAGGTCCACAGAGGCACGCGACGCTCCTCTTCCAGCAGGCCGGAGTGTGAGCGGTCGGCATTCATGCCGTGATCGGCGGTGACCATCACCTGATAGCCGGCTTCCAGCCATGCCGGCAGGTAGTTGGCCAGGGCGACGTCGGCATGCCGTGCGGCGTTGCGATACTGCGGCGTGTCGCCGCCATGACGATGGCCGGCATCATCGATGTTCATGCTATGCACCAGCAGGAAGTCCGGGTCGTGACGCAGGCGCAGCATTTCGGCGTCACTGAACAGATGGTCATCCGGATAATGATCCTGCCAGTAGAAGATGCCCGCCTGGATGGCGGATTCCGGGTTGTCGAGCCAGCGATGGCGGGCCGGCACGAAGGGGGCCGCGACATAGAGTTCGCTGACCCAATGATAGGCGGCGGCAGCCGTGCGCTTGCCTTGCTGGCTGGCAAGGTCGAACAGACTGATGCCGCGTGAGCGGCGTACGATACCGTTGTTGACGATACCTGAATCGACAGGCAAGTCGCCGGTCAGCAGGCATTCATAGAGCGGGCGCGACATGGCCGGCAGCTCGCAGTCCAGTGATTGATACTGGCCACGGCCGGCCTCGACCAGGGCACTCAGATAGCCCATGGCATGATGACCCACGGCGTGGTTGAGGCCGTCGAGCACGACAAGAATGACACGCTGAGACATGGTGACTCCGTGAAGCTCAAGACGGCACCGCAAAGGCGATGCCGTCTGTCAGGATGGTGCGCGCTCTGCTCGCGTGAAGCAGAGGCCGGGGATCACTGCTGGTGGATCAGTACCTGGGACTGCCACTGACGCGGCAACTGCTTGGCACTGGCTTCCCAGCCCGCGAAGTCCTGGACCGGACGTGCATTGGCGTACTGCTCGTTGGGCAGCAGCTTGGCGGCGATATCCTCGGGCAGGGTGAGGTGCTCGGCGCGGATCGGACGGGCATAGCCCTTGGCCAGATTCAACTGACCGGCGTCGGAGAGGATGTACTCACGGGCTAGCTTGGCGGCATTCGGGTGCGCGGCATGCTTGTTGATGATGGTGGCGTAGCCGGAGGTGACGGAGGCATCAGACGGGATGACGACCTCGAAGGTGTCGCGGTTGATCTGATCGCGATAGTTCAGGGCATTGAAGTCCCACAGCAGGGCGACTTCGACTTCGCCTTTCTCCAGGTTGGCGATGCTCGGCTCTGCCAGTGACAGACGGCCCTGGCGCGCCAGTTCCGCGAAGACTTCCAGGCCCGGTGTCAGGTCGGATTCCTTGCCGCCATTGGCGAAGGCAGCGGCCAGAATGGCGTTGTTGGCCTGGGAGGCCTTGCCCACCGCGCCGACGGACACCTTGTAGTCACCCTCGGCGAGATCGGCGAAGGAGGTCGGGCGCTCATCTTCGCTGACCAGTGTCTTGTTGATCATGAAGGAAATGGTGCCGGTGTAGCCCAATACCCAGTGGCCATCCTTGTCTTTGGCCCACTCCGGGATCTGCTCCCAGGTCGTGGTCTTGTAGGCCTGGGTCACGCCTTGCTGCACCGCGATCGGACCGAAGGCGAAGCCCACGTCACCGATATCGGCGGTGGCGTTCTCACCCTCGGCCTTGAACTTGGCGACTTCCTCGGCGGAGCTCATGTCGGTATCGCTATGCGCGATGGAATACTTCGACTCGAGGTCTGCCCAGGTGTCCTTCCAGTTGGCCCAGCTGTCCGGCATGCCGACGCTATCGACACGGCCTTCGGACTGAGCGGCCTCGAGAAGGTCAGCCGGCATGTCGGCGGCACTGACGGAGGCACTGCCCAACAGGGCGGCCATGCAGGTGGAAACCAGCAGGCCGGTGGAGCGGGATGAGGTAGTGGCAATCGACTTCAAGGAGATTTCCCCAGTAGGTGATGAACAATCGCTGCGCTGAAGGTAAGGCGTGACGGGCATCAGGCACCCTGTCGACACGCTGAGAGCACGTCCGGGTGCTCAGGTCATTGCTCACGCCAGTTCTCGGATCTTTGATCAGACCAGTGCTCTGCCAAGTGCTCAGGCAAGTGTCGAGACAGCTGAGCTGTGTGGTCTAGTTCAGTTCGAAAGGCACGATCGACTCTAGCGCTCGCCTGTGACAGTTGCGTGTCGTCAACATGTCGTTGTCATGGCATGGGGTGGCGGCTCTGCCTCTGCCTCCTTCATACCTTCTTCGTGCCTCCTTCATACCTTCTTCGTGCCTTCTTCGTGCCTTCTTCGTGCCTTGCCGCGGGCCCCGGTCCTCGCTATCTTCCACAGTCACAAGTGTGCAAAGCAGGGCGTGCAAGGCATGAGTCAGCGCGTGATGGCTGAGCTGGCGTGGCAGCCAGAGTTGTGCTGTCACCGAGTTGTCACGCCAATGCCACTATTCTCCTCATGCGTGTCTCGACAAGCGTGTCTTGAAAAGTCGCTCTGAGCTTTGTGGGGTGTCTGAACTAGACCACAGAAATCGCTTCTCTCTGACCCTTTCCATCCTGGACGCTCTGGATGTCATGCAAGTGACTCGCCAGAAATTGCTGTCTTTCGTTATCTTTCAGGAACTTCGCATGCCTTCATCTTCGCTTGAGCCCCAGAGTGACGCCGCTTCATCGGCAACTCCTGACGCGGATGTCCCCGTGGCAGGGCTCAAGGGCAGGCTGCTGAACCATCTTGAGGCAGCGCCGCTACGCGCTTCACAGCGCCTGCCCTCCGAGCGCGAGATGATCGAACGCTTTGCCACGACGCGGGTCACGCTGCGCGACACCTTGCTGCAGCTGGAGGCGGAGGGGCGTATCTATCGCGAGAATCGGCGGGGCTGGTTCGTCTCGCCGCCACGACTGCGCTATGACTTGCTGGCGTGCCTGCCATTTCGAGACATGGTCGAGTCACAGCAGCGGGTGGCCAGCACCGAGGTACTGGCGGCAGGAGAAGTCGCTGCCAACGCGGTGATCGCGCGGCGACTGGGGATTGCGGAGGGCTCAGTGGTCTATCGCATCACTCGCGTGCGGCGTATCGATGGGCGGCGCGTGCTGCATGTCTGCCATCACCTGCGACGTGACTGCTTCCCGGGCATCCTGGATTTCGACCTCGGAGCCCACTCCCTGACCGACCTCTATCGACACGAATACGCCATTCGTGTCAGTCGCGTCAGCTTCGAGCTGGCCTCCACGGTGTTCGACGCTGAGGCCGCCGCCGCGCTGAACGCCGCACAGGGCAGCCCCGCGCAGCGCATCACCCGCATCAACTTCGATCAGAATGGCCGCGCGGTGGACTGCGATGATGAACACTGGCGCCACGATGCCATCGAATTGACGCTGAGTGCCGCACCACAGAGCTAGTTGTCAAGTTCGCGGCGAAGCCTGAATGTCTGGCAGGCCGCTGGTGGCCCAGACGAAAACACCCGCCATGGCGAGAATCAGTCGCTGTGGCGGGTGTTTTGTCATCGCTGAGGGGGCATGCCTGTCAGGCCGAGTTCATCAGTGGTCACGAGACCTCAGTTCATGCGGCCGGTATGACGCTCGACGCTCTCTTGCGGGGAGTCTCCGGGATGTCGGTGAGCGAGATGCCACGGGTTTCCGGCAGTCGCAGGCCGCCGAGCAGGGCCACGGCGGCGATCGCGATCAGGTACCAGGCCGGTGCCAGGTTGTTGCCGCTCAGGTCGATCAACCAGGTGGCGACCAGCGGGGCGGTGCCGCCGAAGATGGTGTAGGCGACATTGTAGCTGAGTGCCGAGGCGGTATAGCGCACCCGGGTCGGGAACTGCTCCGAGAGCAGTGCGGCCGTGACGACACCGCAGAGCACGGCACCGACCGCCATCAATGAAGCGCCCAGCATGGACGCCCACAAGGTGCCACTGGCGGCGAGCGAATAGGCGGGAAATACCGCGACGGCCAGACTGCCACACGCCGTGATGATGGTATTGCGTCGCCCGACAAGGTCCGAATACCGCCCGGCCAATGGGCACAGCAATGCGGCGACGATGAGGCCGCCCAGGCTTGCCAGCAATGCCGTCTGGCGCGTGGCGCCACCCGCCACCTGCATATAGGTCGCGAAATAGGTGCTGAACATGTAGAACGACAGCGCCGTGGCAGAGATGAAGGCCATCAGGCTTACGATGGTGCTGCCGTGGGTGGTCAGTGTTTCCTTGAGCGGGGCGCTGGTGGCATTGTGTTCCTGCTGAATCAGGTGGAACGCCGGTGAGTCATCCAGCTTGAGGCGCATGTACAGCCCGATCAGCCCCAAGGGGGCGGCGATCAGAAAGGGGACACGCCAGCCCCATGCCTGCATGGTGGCTTCCGATACCAGGCTGTTGAGGCCTAGACCGAGTGCTGCTGCTGTGGCGAAGGCGCTGAAGGTCGAGACGGGAATGAAGCTTCCGTACCAGCCACGCTTGTCGTCAGGGGCGTGCTCCATCACGAAGGCGCAGGCACCGGCGTATTCGCCGCCTGCCGAGAAACCCTGAGCGCAGCGAGCCAGCGTCAATAGCAGCGGAGCCAGCATGCCGATGCTCTGATAGGTCGGCAACAGACCGATCAAGGCGGTGGCGCTGGCCATCATGATGATGGTGATGGCCAGGACATTCTTGCGCCCGATGCGGTCCCCCAGGGTGCCGAAGAAGATGCCGCCGAGGGGACGCAAGGCAAAGGATACCGCAAAGACGGCAAAGGTCTGGATCAGTGCCAGAGTCGAATCGCCCTGCGGGAAGAAGTGCTGCGAGATGATCACGGCCATGAAGCCGTAGATGGCGAAGTCGAACCATTCAATGAAATTGCCGATGGCAGAGGCTGCCAGCACGCGTCTCAGCGTGGCTGGCGAGATGCTGTCGGTCCCGCCTGTCTTGTTGTTGTTCATGTCTTGCTCCGCATGAGAGGAATCGGGAAGAGGTGTGGCTGTAACAGCGCACAGCTCCCTGCGTCATCCTGCGGCACGCGGTATAGGGCGATCACGCTCAATGCGACATCAGTAATGTCCGATACGACATGACCGATGGGACATGACTGATGGGACATGACCGATGCCGTCAATATGCTGTGGCGCCTTGGCATTCAGCATGTCGGGTGCAGGAAGCCCGTCTCAGGCCGTTGCTGACATGACAGAGAACAAGCTGATCAAAAGGGGAGGGCGCCAGACAGATTTCAGCGCATCAGCAGGCTTTCATCGACTTCGCGGAAGTGATGGGCGCTTTTCATCAGGGCGAGGGCGGTGAGGGCTTCGACGCCATACACGCGGGTGGTGATGGCGTGGCGGGTGGCGACATGGTCCAGCAGCAGGGCGAAGTCGCCATCGCCGGAGGCGAGGATGATCTCATCGACCTCGAGGGCGGCTTCCATCACGTCGATGGTGATGCCGACATCCCAGTCGCCCTTGGCCGAGCCGTCGCCGCGCTGGATGAAGGGCTTGAGTTTGACCGTGAAGCCTATCTCGCGCAGGCGCTGCTGGAATTGCTGCTGCTTGGGGTCGCCACGGTCGATCGCGTAGGCGTAGGCATGCTGGATCGAGCCGAGGCGCTCTAGCTCTGCCCACAGGCGACGATAATCGAACTGCCGGCCGAAGGTATCGCGGGTGGTGTAGTAGATGTTCTGCACATCAATGAAGACGGCCAGGCGCGCTCGTGCCCCATCCGCGTCGCGAGTGCCATACACGCTGTGCTGGCGGGAGTCGAGGGAGCTGTCGCGCGAAGTAGAGGCTGGCATGGGCGTCGCCGTGGCGGGAGGAGCAAGGGCAGGCAAGAGGCGATTTTCCTCTCCCCATAAAGAAGCCGGCCGCTACCTGATGATGCAGGGCAGCGGCTGGAGGTCTAGCGATGAACAGCGCTCTCACCGGTCAGTGACTCGATGGCAGACGCCAGTTGAGTGAGGCGAGCAGCGCGTTTGGGCACCAAGGCTTGATGGGCAAGCCTCAGCTCTTGGCAGCAGGGTTTGACGGCTTGGTCGGCTTGACGCCAATGACCTGGCCGCTGACACCGGATTCAATCACATCCACCTTGCCACCACGGTCCAGGAAGGCCTGCATCTGAGCTTCAAGCGAGGCTGAGGTTTCGACAGCAGCCGGTGCTTTTTTCTTTGCAGCAGTACGAGTATTCGCCATGCGGGACTCCGTTCCAAGACGTGAGGGGTGAAGGGGCATGATAACACAGTGGCAACTTTGCTGCTTGATGGCGTCAATTTGGAATCAGAAGCCTGATGTTTTGCGTCGCTTTTCCTTGTGTCTGCAAGCCTCGCGTAGCGTGGTGGGGCGCTGTTGCGATCTGACCAACACAGTGATGCAGGGCAGCCAAGCCATTGAAAAGTCGGGCTGTCGGCAAGAGGTCAGTGGGCATGATCGCGACTGCCGCATGGCATGCGAATCCTTTTACGGGCGCTGAATCATCTTTGATGACCAGGCTGTCCGACGCTCAGCCAAGCAAGGAGAGACTCCATGACAAGCCCTTCCAACGGTGATTTTGACGGCCAGACACGCGCTTATGCCGTGGCATCCGAAACGGCAGACCTGGCGCCCTGGAACTTCGAGCGTCGCCAACCGCGCCCTGATGACGTGGCCATCGAGATTCTCTACTGCGGTGTCTGTCACTCGGATCTGCACGTCGGGCGCAATGACTGGGGCTTTTCTCAATACCCGCTGGTCCCGGGGCACGAGATCGTGGGTCGGGTGACCCAGGTGGGCAATGACGTCAGTCAGTACAAGGTGGGCGACATGGTCGGCGTCGGGTGCATGGTGGATTCCTGCCGTGAATGCAGCGCCTGTCAGAAGGGGCTCGAGCAATACTGCCTCGACGGCATGACAATGACCTACGGCAGCCCGGACCGTCACGATGGCAGCCTCACCCAGGGCGGCTATTCCGACAAGATCGTCGTCAGCGAGCGCTTCGTGGTCTCCATCCCGGACAAGCTCGACCCGGCTGTGGCCGCGCCGCTGCTGTGCGCGGGTGTCACGACCTATTCGCCGCTGCGTCACTATGGCGTGAAGTCCGGTGACAAGGTCGGGGTGATCGGCATGGGCGGCCTGGGTCACATGGGCATCAAGTTCGCCAAGGCGATGGGCTGTGAAGTGACGCTCTTCACCCGCAGCGAGAGCAAGGTCGAGGAAGCGCGCGAGAATGGCGTCGATCATGTGATTGTCTCGACGGACGACGAGCAGATGGCAGGTGCCACCGAAACCTTCGACTTCCTGCTCGACACGGTGCCGGTGCCGCATGATCTCAACCCCTACCTCAATACCCTGAAGTACGACGGCACGCATATCCTCGTCGGCCTGGTGCAGGAAGTGGACCCCGCGCTGCAGGGCGGCAACCTGGTCATGAAGCGCCGTGTACTGGCGGGCTCGTTGATCGGTGGCATGCCCGAGACCCAGGAAGTGCTCGACTACTGCGCCGAACACGACATTGGCTGCGATATCGAGATGATCGACATCGACACCATCAATGATGCCTGGAAGCGCATGCAGGAAGGCAAGGTCAAGTATCGTTTCGTGATTGACATGCAGAGCCTCAAGAACGCCCAATAAGCGCTGGCGCTGCTGCCGACGAGGCAGTCTGTCAGTGAATGCTGAACCCCCCGCCAATGACGCATTGGCGGGGGTTTTGTCGTAAGGTATGTCACAAAATTGCTACAGGGTGATTCCCGATGTATCGCAAAACGCGTATAAGAACGCGATGAAAACGCCAAAGAGAATCCAGCCGCTCATAGATGACGGTCTGGTCGATGAAGTGCTCCGCCCCTTGATGAGTGGCAAGGAAGCCTCGGTTTACGTCGTGCGCTGCGGAGAAGAGATTCGCTGTGCCAAGGTCTACAAGGATGCTGCCCAGCGCAGCTTCAAACAGGCTGTGCTGTATCAGGAAGGCCGCAAGGTGCGTAACAGTCGCCGTCAACGGGCGATGGAGAAGGGCTCCGGCTTCGGACGCAACCAGCAGGAAGCCGCCTGGCAGAATGCCGAGGTCGATGCGCTGTATCGTTTGGCCGATGCCGGTGTGCGCGTGCCGCAGCCGTTCGGCTGCTTCGATGGCGTGCTGCTGATGGAGCTGGTCACCGATGACGACGGCAATGTGGCACCGCGCCTGAATGATGTCTCGATGTCCGCCGAGCAGGCGCGGGAAGACCATGCACTGATGATGCAGTACATCGTGCGCATGCTGCATGCCGGCCTGGTACATGGCGATCTGTCCGAGTTCAACGTGCTGGTCGATGACTATGGCCCGGTGATCATTGATCTGCCGCAGGCGGTCGATGCGGCGGCCAATAACAATGCCAAGAGCATGTTGGCGCGTGATGTCGCCAATATCACCGCCTACTACGCGATGTTCGCGCCTGAACTGGCACAGACACGCTACGCCGACGAGATCTGGGCATTGTTCGAGGCCGGTGATATGGACCCGGATGTCGAGCTGACGGGCCTTTATGAGGACGACGCCGAAGCGCCGGACGTGGATGCGCTGCTCGAGAACATCATGGCGGCCATGGAAGAAGAGCAGGAGCGCAAGGCGCGCCAGAAGAGTGCCGAAGAGGGCGATGATGACTAGCAGGAACCTTTAGCTGCTAACTGCTGGCCGCTAGCCGTTTGCCAGGACTCGGGCTCCCGCCGGAAGCGCTGAGTAGGGGCTCGCCAGTGGCAAGCGAGTGATGCCCTGTCACGCACGCTGCCGTGTCGATGGCCTGATCTTCCCACGAGTGCCTGGGGGAGATCAGGCCATTTCTGTTGGGGACTTGTCTCAGCCGAAGGTAAAGCAGAGAGGCGAAAGGGGAAGAGGAAAGGGTAGAGGAAGGGATAGAGAGGCAAGGCAGCCCGCGGCAGGATGCTCAGCGGAGATGTCACGCGACTGCAATAAAATGATGCTCATATATGCCTATGCGTATTTATCGACATGGCTGTCATCGAGATACGTATTCAGCATGCCGAGGGTGATTCTCATCACCGGCATGTGGCGATTGGCGAGCTGTCGCGCCAATCGGGGCGGCGGAGTCGTGAGGGATTTCGCCACCAAATATATGCTTATTCATATACATCAATGCATCGGAGCACCGCAATGAATCGCCCTCTCAAGCAGCTCGCTTTCGTGATCGCCTCTGCGGCTATCGTGTCCAGTGCACAAGCACGTGACCAGGTTCGCATCGTCGGTTCCAGCACCGTCTATCCCTTCTCGAGCTATGTGGCGGAAGAGTTCGGTGTCACCACAGATCATCCCACACCGGTCATCGAAGCCACGGGTTCCGGTGGCGGCATGAAGCTCTTCTGTGAAGGTGCCGGCAGCAACACCCCGGATATCACCAACGCCTCGCGCCGCATGAAGGCCTCCGAATTCGAGCGCTGTCAGGAAAATGGCGTGACCGACATCACCGAAGCCTTCATCGGTTATGACGGCATCGCCTTCGCGCAGTCCAACACCAACGACCCTGCCGCCTTCACGCTGGAGCAGATCGCGCTGGCGGTCGCGGCCCAGGTGCCGGTCGATGGCAAGCTGGTGGCCAATCCCTATACCCGCTGGAACCAGATCGATTCCAGCCTGCCGGACCGCAAGATCACCATCTATGGGCCGCCCAGCACTTCCGGTACGCGCGATTCCTTTGAGGAGCTGGTGCTGGAAGCCGCCACCGAAGAGATGGACGGCTATGGTGGCGAAGGCTACTCCAAGGTGCGCAACGATGGCGTCTTCGTGCCGGCCGGCGAGAACGACAACCTGATCGTGCAGAAGCTGTCGGAAGACACCGAGGCCTTCGGTGTCTTCGGTTATTCCTTCCTCGAGGAGAACGAAGACTCGCTGAGCGGCGCGACCATCGACGGCATCGCCCCGTCTCCCGAGGCCATCTCGGAAGAGACCTACCCGGTCGCACGTACCATGTTCTTCTACATCAAGAATCAGCACGCGGAAGAAGCGCCGGTCATGTATGACTACGCGGACCTGTTCATGAGCGAGAAGATGGTCGGCAACCTGGGCTACCTGAAAGGCATCGGCCTGATTCCGGCGCACGAAGAAGCGCGCAAGGCGGCGCGTCAAGCCGTCGCTGACAGGAAAACCCTGACGCTTTCGGACCTGCAGGGCTGATGACGTGAGCCACGCGATGCGGCGGTCGAGCGCATCGTGAACGTAGCGAGTGGCGATCTTCGCGGGCTGGCGTGGTGTGTCTGGCAGTTGCCGGTCACTGCGCTGGCCCGTTCGCGTCTGTTGCAGGGTTTGGTGCAGGCGTTGTTACAGGGTTTGTTGCAGAAAGTGATCTGAAGGTGGGGCGCCAAGGCCTGAAAGGCAACTGACATCAGTTTGTTATACAAGCGCGGTACTTCTGATATGCGACCCTATGGTAAGGTAAAATTGCAGCTCTGGAGATGAGTCATGTCCAAACAGCGAGTGCTTTTTCTGTGCAATGCCAATTCTGCCCGCTCCCTGATGGGGGAGGCATTGCTGCGCAACATGGCGGGGGACGAGTTTGACGCCTTCAGTGCCGGTGTCGCGCCTGATGCCCCGCAACAGCATGCGTTGGACGCTCTGGCGCGTGCCGGGGTGGATAATTCAGGTCTGGCGAGCGAGTCGATCGATCGCTACCGCTCTCAGTCCTTCGATGCCGTCATCGTGCTGTGTCAGAAGGCGCAGCAGCAGTGTCGCCAGTGGGATGGCCAGACCGATGAGCTGTTGTTCTGGGATATCGAAGACCCGCGCAATGAGGATACTGCGGTGTCCTATGGGCGCGCCTTGAACGAAATTCGCACGCGCTTGCAGCTGTGGTTGGCGGCACGCTCACATCATTGAATCAGGTGGAATTCTGCATTGTCTCTTCTGACCCCGACACGTCTTTTCAAATGCCTCAGCGACGATACGCGCCTTGTGCTGATGTTGCTTATCCATGCAGAAGGCGAGCTTTGCGTATGCGAGATGACCTACGTGTTACAGGAGTCGCAGCCCAAGGTATCGCGCCATCTGGCCCAGTTGCGCAATTGTGGTCTGCTGCTGGATCGCCGCCAGGGGCAATGGGTCTACTACCGCCTGATGCCTGACCTGCCGTCCTGGGTATTGCCGGCGCTGGTTGCGGCGGCGGAAGGGAGCCAGCACCGCATGGCGCCGTTGCTGGCGCGCCTGGCCACCATGGAAGGGCGCCCCAACCGCGAATGCTGAGCCGCTGTTGGTACCGCCATTGCCGTTATACAACAACGCCGCCCCGGATTCCGGGGCGGCGTTGTTGTTGAGAGCACATCAGGGTCTGATCAGACCGGATCGACGGCGTGCTGCTCGGTCTCGGGGTCATGGCGACGATGGCGCAGTTCGATGCCCTTGAGCAGGTTGCGCAGGATCTGGTCCTTGCACTCGCGGTAGTGGCGATGCTCGGGCTTGCGGAAGAAGGCAGACAGCTCGGACTTGGTGATCAGCTCGAAACCGGCCAGTGCCAGCAGCTCGAGCATGTCGTCATCCTTGAGCTCGAAGGCGATCTTGAGCTTGCGCAGAATCACGTTGTTGTCGAGACGTTTTTCAGGCGCCGGCTGGGCGCCTTCGCGCTTGCCGCGACGCACGTTGATCAGGCCATTGAGGAATCTGGCCAGGTCGATGTCCTTGATGCGCTGCTGAGCCTCATCATCATCGCGCTTGAGCCAATCGCTGATCTGGGCGCGTGAGACCTCGTGGTCCGCGGCAGCGAAGGTGTTGATCATGTCGGTGTCGGAGAGGTTCAGCGCGTAGCGCAGGCGACGGATGATGTCGTTATTGGTCACGGGCGTGGTTCCGGTCGTGAAGAGTGTCAGAGGGCGGCAGGCGACACAGTCTGCACAGCAGAACTGATGCACAGGTGCCGGCCAGCAAGGCCGCGGATGGCGCGCAGCATACCAGATCAGGCGGGCGGTTCGCTCCACTGCAGGCGATGGGGATCGAATCCGGCGCACAGGGTCGGCTTGATGATGTCGTAGTAGGGCGAGATATCGAAGTCGCAGGGCGCAAACAGGCTGTGATGGCGGATATGCAGCAACTCCTCATAGCAGTGCAGGCATGCCGGGTCGCTGGAGGGCAGGACGTCACTGTCTGGCAGGATGGGATAGCGCACGGCCTGGAAGGCCTCGGCGATCAGCGATGAGCAGATCGCACGGGTCGGGTCGCCGCTGCCCAGTGCCAGCATGCGGCGTCGATAGCGGCTTGGCACCGGTGGAGTGCGTATCAGATAGCGAGCCAGATCGACGATGTTGCGCAGGTCGTATTGATGGCCCAGGCGCGCCTCGGCATGGGCGATCAACGCGCTGATCTCCTCCTCCTTGAGTCCGACCGGGCGGCAGATGCGCGTGTGCTGATGCCAGTAATAGTTGAGGGGGACGCGGCGCACCCCGGCGGTGACGTCCGCTTCCAGCAGGCAGTCGCCCCTGATCGGGCGTCCTCTGCTGTCCAGCGGTGTGCGCACGCAGAGCGCGGCGTGAGACCAGGTCGATTGAGTGAGGTAGCGAATGGCGGTGCTGATACGCGAGGAGCCCTCGACCAGCAGGACATCGCCGCGCCGCAGGGTGGCCGCCAGCTTTTCCGGTGATGAGGTGGCGCGATGCGCCGGCAGCTTGCCCGGCGCCGTGAGATGACGCGCCAGCCGCGTGCCCAGCCAGTCGAGTCCTCGCATGCCTGCCTCCCGTATGGCTCAACCCTCATCAGCCAGTCTGGGACCTTTTGGAGAATTCAGCCAAATGCCACCTCAGGCATGTCGCGCTCAGCGCCCCGGTTTCGGCACGTCCTGCTGGCTGACATTCTCGTCGTTGGCGGTCTCGCTGGCCTCGGCCTGGTCGTCGGCGTCCGGCTCCGGGGCATCGAGTGTCTCGTCGGTGTCCTGGGCGGGCGTCAGCGCCAGTTCGGTGAGCAGCGGGAAGTGATCGGAGCCGAAGGCTTCCATGCGCGCCACGCGCACCACACTGAAATGCTCGCTGTGGAAGAGGTGATCCAGCGGCCAGCGCAGCAGGGGAATGTTGGCGTGGAAGGTATTGAACATGCCGCGGCCGACGCGGGGGTCCAGCAGGCCGGACAGCTTGCGGAACAGGCGCGTGGTGCGAGACCAGGCCACGTCGTTGAGGTCGCCGGTGACGATCACCGGTTGCTGGCTGTCGGCGACGCTGCGCGCCACGATGATCAGCTCGGCATCCCGTTCGGATGACTCGTCATTCTCGGTCGGGCTGGGCGGCGCCGGGTGCAGGAAGTGCACCCGCACGCGATCACCGCTGGCCAGCTCCAGTTGCGCATGCATCGACGGCACATCCTCTTCGACCAGGTAGTCGATGCTGGCGTCATGCAGCGGCAGGCGTGAATAGACATGCATGCCATAGAGGTTGTCCAGCGGGCATTTGAGGGTATGCGTATAGCCGTATTGCTCGCTATTCGCCTCGAGCACGTCGAGCCGCTGCTGCCACCAGTCATCGGATTCCAGCGTCACCAGCACGTCGGGCTGTTCGCGTTCGACGATGGCCAGCAGCTTGTCACTGTCGTGGTTGCTGGTCAGGACATTGGCGGTGAGCAGGCGGACCTGACGCTGCCGGTCGTGCTGTCTGGTGCGCGCGGACTCGCAGGGAAAGAGGCGGGTATAGGGCACGATCCAGTGTGCCTGATAGACAAGTCCGGCCACGGCGATCACGGCCAGTGACACCCTGAGCCCGAAGGCAAGCTGGGACACCGCGAGGTCGGCGATCAACAGCATCGCCCACAATGCAGCCAGCTGCAGACGGGGGAAGTCCATGATGCGCACCGACCAATGGCGAATACGCGTCAGTGGCAGCAGGGTGAAGGCTGCCATCAGCAGCGTCAGTACGCCGAGTAGCGTGGGGATCATGGTGGCTCCGGTGGCAGAGAATGGGGCGGGAAGTCGAACGCTCAAGCGTCAGACATGGTGGCGACATGCCTGACACTCAAGTCAGGACGCTTTTCTCACGAGGCAGCCCGCCGCTGTCGCCACAGGCGTGAGATCCATTGCCAGCGATTGATCAACAGGGCAGTGAAGATGAGGCCGCAGCCGGTCATCTGGATCAGGGTCATGCGCTCACCGAACCAGGCAGCCGACATCAGGGCGGCCCAGACCGCTTCCAGCATCAGGATGACCGAGGCGTGGCTGGGCGTGGTCAGGCCCTGTGCGTAGATCTGCAGGAAGAAACGCAGCGTGCTGGCGATCAGGGTACTGGCCAGGAACCAGCTCAGGATGTCGAGACTGATCCCGGCGGGCCAGCTCTCGCTAAGTGCCGAGAGTATCAGGCAGGTGACGCCGGTGGTCATCAGCTGGATGGCCGTCAGCGGCAGGGCCGGGATATTGCGCACCAGGCGTGAATTGAAGTTGAACACCAGTGCGAACAGGCAGGCGGCGCCGAAGATGAGCCATTGAGCGGGCTCGATGGTGAAGCCATCGGTCGCGCCGGGCTGGCCCATGCCGAGCAGGGCGAAACCGAGCAGGGCGGTGGGCAGTGCGATCCAGGTGCTCAGCGGCGGTCTGTCCTTGAACAGCAGTCGTGCGAGCACCGGCACCAGCAGGATGCCGAAGCTGTTGATGAAGGCGATCACGCCCAGTTGATCAGATAGTGCGACCCCCAGCGACCAGCAGGCCATGGCGCCCCCGAACAGGACACCGACGCCGCTGGCGCGCAGCTTGCGCGCGGTGGATAGCTGTCCCAGTGAGCGCGCATCGAAGATGGCCAGAATGAGCCCCGCAAGCAGGAAGCGACTGCCGATGAACAGCAGAGGGGGCATGCCGGCCATTGCCTCCTTGGAGAATATCCAGCCTGCGGCGGCGATGATGGTGACCAGCAGGAGCAGCAGATCGGCCTTGAGGGGCGAGCGGGAGGGGGTCGTCTCGGAGGAGAGGCTCATGGGGAAGGCGGGAATCCTTTATTCGTTGCTTCGCAAGTGATAACTATCCTATCAAGCTGGCGCAGTGGTTGCTGGCCTTTATCGGAACGCGAAAATCCGCCAATGCGTCTTGAAAGACGCGCGACTTTCGACGTTACGCTGCGCATCATGCAGACACGTTTCTTTTTTCATTAGATGGCCGGAGGTTGAATGGCATCGACACCGCAAGATGAGGTTCGCGAACCCTCGCATGAGCCTTCCGGGCAGCACGCTCACGATCATTCTCATGGCTCCGACCCTTCAGATGGTCACGCGCATGGAGATTCACACGGTAATTCACACGGCCACTCACATGATCATTCGCACGGTCATTCACACGGGCACCACCATGATCATGCGCCTGAGGTGACCGCCGACAGCGAGCGACGCGTCAAGCTGGCGATGTATCTGACGGGCGGCTTCATGCTGGCGGAGGTGGTCGGCGGGCTGGTCGCGGGCTCACTGGCCCTCTTGGCGGATGCCGGGCACATGCTCAGTGATACCGTGTCGCTGGCATTGGCCTGGGGCGCGTTTCGCCTCGGGCATCGGGCGGCGACCCGCAAGCTGACCTTCGGCTATGCACGCTTTCAGGTGCTGGCCGCGTTCGTCAATGGCCTGACTCTGCTGGTGATCGGGGCGGCGATCGTGGTGGCCGCCATCAAGCGGCTCTGGCTGCCCTCCGAAGTACTCGCGGGGCCGATGCTGGCCATCGCCGTGCTCGGACTTGTCGTCAATATCGCGGCATTTCGTATCCTGCATCAGGGCGATCAGGACAACCTCAATCTGCGCGGCGCGGTATTGCATGTGATGGGGGACCTGCTCGGCTCGGTGGCGGCCATCGTCGCCTCGCTGATCATAATGACTACCGGCTGGAATCAGGCGGACCCGCTGTTGTCAGTGCTCGCGGCGGTGCTGATATTGCGCGGTGCCTGGTCGTTGGTGAAGCGTTCGGCGCACACCTTGCTGGAAGGCACGCCGGAGCAGCTCGATCACGCCGATATCCAGGCGGGGGTCCTGGCGCTTGAGGGCGTGGAGAGCGTACATGACCTGCATCTCTGGGGGCTGACGCCTCAGTCGCCGATTGCCAGTCTGCATGTCGTCGTGGCCGCCACCAGCGTACCCGGCGATGTGCTGGAGCGTGTTCAGGCCTATCTGCGCGACGGCCATGACATCTCGCACGTCACGGTTCAGCTGGAAGGTGAGGCATGCCTGCAGGGCTGCGTGACGCGCTGATGTGATGAGTGCGATCAGCGCTATGGATGAGGGAGGGGGATATCGCAAGGCAAAGCATGCGAATCCCTGACGAACAACGCCCCGCTGAAAAGCGGGGCGTTGTTCGTTGCCGCGAATGGTTTGGAGTGAATCATCCGCTGCAGTCTCTTCAGCGTCGCTGGCGTCACGTTACGCCTTGACGCGCAACGAGTCTGTGCTCAGCGACTCAGTGCTCAGCGACTCAGTGCTCAGCGACATAGACGGTGCGGATGTTCATGAAGGCACCGAAGCCATATTCGCTCTGCTCACGACCATAGCCACTGCCTTTGACGCCACCGAAGGGCAGCTGGGCGAAGGGCGTGGTCGGACGGTTGACGAAGCTCATGCCGGCCTGCAGCTGACGAGAGACGCGTTCACCCCGTTCGTCGTCCTTGGCCACCACGGTGCTGCCCAGGCCATAGGGGCAGTCGTTGGCAAGCTCTATGGCATGTGCTTCGTTGTCCGCGACCACCACGGAGGCGACCGGACCGAACAGTTCTTCATTGAAGGCCGGATTGCCCTGGGTGACATTGGTCAGCACGGTCGGCGGATACCAGGCGCCGTCGCGATCCGGAATCTTACCACCGCATTCAAGCTTGGCGCCTGCCTTGATGGCGCGCTGGACCTGGTCATGCAGGTCATCGCGCAGGTCCTTGCGAGACATCGGGCCGATATCGACCCCTTCGCTCATCGGGTCGTCCATGCGCATGTCCTTGACCTTCTCGATCAGGCGCTTGGAGAAGTCCTCGGCGAGGGACTTGTCGACGATCAGGCGCTTGGACGCGGCGCAGCTCTGGCCGGTATTGTCGAAACGCCCGGCGATGGCGAGATCCACCGCACGCTCGATGTCGGCATCATCCAGCACGATCAGCGGATCGATACCACCCAGCTCCAGCACGCTTGGCTTGAGTGCCGCGCCTGCCTGCTCGGCGACCTTGCGTCCTGCCTCTTCACTGCCGGTCAGGGTGACGCCCTGGACGACAGGATCATTGATGATGTCTTCGATCATCTCCGAGCCCACCGGCAACCAGGTGAAGATACCCTCTTCAAAGTCGGCCTTGTGGAACAGCTGAGTGATCAGATCGGCACAGCCCGGGACATTGGAGGCGTGCTTCATCAGGCAGACATTGCCGCCCGCCAGGGCCGGAGCCGCGAAGCGGATGACCTGATAGAGCGGATAGTTCCACGGCATCACGCCGAGGACGGCGCCGATGGGATCCTTGACGATCTTGGCACGCACGGCGCCGTCGACATCACGCTGCTCGGTTTCCATCAGCTTGGGCAGGTTGTCGGCATAGAAGCGCGCGATGCTGGAGGAAATCTGCGTCTCGCTGATGCCCTGATCATAGGGCTTGCCCATCTCATGGGCGATCTGCGTGGCGATTTCCTTCTGATGCTCATCGATCAAGTCCGCCAGAACGGTGAGGCGCTGCGCACGATCCTGCACGGTGGTCTGGCTGAAGCTCGAGTACGCCTTGCGCGTCTGCTCTAGTTTCTGCTGAACCTCTTCCTTGCTCAGCGTGGCGTATTCCTTGAGAACCTTGTCATTGGCCGGATTGGACGCGGTCAGTGTCTTGTTGCTCATCTTGCCTCCCTGGTGGGTGCTGGTTCAGCAAGTGACTGAATGGGGATCGCGAGGGGTCGAGATCGGCCCTTGAGCCAGTCACTTCATTGGCTACACATCAGGACTTGGAGATATTGCCTGAGGTCTTCAAGGGGCAGGGGGCTATTGCGTCGGGTCACCTCAGTGTTGCCATATGAGCACGCTGTTGGCCCTTGAAAAGCCACAGGTGTCATCAGTGCTCGATCGCGAAGCGGTCGAATGTGAACCTGCCGAACAGGCTGCCAGCATGCGACAATGGGCGTCTGACGTCCGTGCGGGGCCAAGCTTGCCGCGCGCCGGGCCATCAACATGAGTGCAAGCGTCACAAGGAAGAGGAAGTCAGCGTGTTCAACAATATTCTGGTGGTGTGTACCGGCAATATCTGTCGCAGTCCGGTCGGCGAGTCACTGCTGAAGCAGGCGTTGCCTGACAAGACAGTGCACTCGGCGGGCGTGGGCGCACTGGTCGATCACCCGGTCGAGCCCACGGCAGCACGCTTCGCCGTCGAGTCAGGGCTCGAGGTAAATGAGCATCGTGCGCGCCAGGTGTCGGTCGAGATGCTGACGGCTGCAGACCTGATTCTGGTCATGAGCGATGGCCATCGCCGCGCCATCAATCAGATGGCACCGCAGGTCAGTGGCAAGACGATGCTGTTCGGCCGCTGGCTGGCGGGCGGCCAGGGGGAAGAGATCCCTGATCCCTATCGCAAGAGCGAAGAGGCCTTCCGCCACACGCACCATAAGCTGGTGGAAGCGGCTGCGCTGTGGGTTGCCAAGCTCAAGTGACGGCGTGCATCTGTATGTAAAATAATGTTTCGAGATTTTTCATAGCTCAAGAGGAAGGAATGCTGCCAACAGCATTCCTTCCTTTTTTTATGCCCGTAAATGCAGTGTTGCTTCATGGGGTTAGTCGTTGAGTAAGAAAGTTTGCATATTATGATGATATGAATTAATTCTTATGGTTGAAAGCACTCAGTCGGTTCTGTGTAAGAAGTTTGCGGGAATGTGCTTCTCAATGTATATTTTTGTTACTGTCTGTCTAAACACAATTACACTGGTGCCCGCCCATGCGCGAACTCGATCTTCAGGCCCTTGAGCCCCGTCTGCTGTTGGATGCCGCTGCTGCCGTGACCATTGCCGAGGGCGCCGATAGCAACGGCGACACTGTGTCGGCCACCAATACTGGTGCTTCGCTGTCGGGTACCGAAGATACGCAATTCTCGCTTTCGAGCCTGAGTGTCACGGACAGTGGCAACGTGGATGATGAGGGTAACGCCACGGATGAGTACTCGCTGACACTGAATCTGGATCAGGCAGCCGCCGATGCCGGGGCGGAGTTCAGTAGCGGCGGCAGCAGCGCGACCCTGACGGGTACAGCTCAGGAGATCACCGATGAGCTTGCCGGCCTCGTAGTCACTCCGGGGGACGATTACACCGCCGATATCACCTTGAGCCTGAGCCTCACCGAAACCACAGACGGGGTGGTGGATACCGACCGAGGCAGCCTCGATTTCGTTGCCACTCTGACGCCTGTCAACGATGACCCGGTGTTCGGGGACAGCGGTGCGACGGTCACCGAGGCGGGAACCTTCACCTTCTCCATTGAAGCCTTGGGTCTGAGTGATCCAGATGTCGTCAGTGGCGAGCAGGATACCGACCAGCTGATCATCGAGATCGACAGCCTGCCGACGGGTGGCTCGCTGACGTTCAATGGATCTCCGGTGGCAATTGGTTCAAGTTTCGATGCAGACCAGCTCAGCAAGCTGGTCTATACCCATGGTGGCAGCGATGTGGCCGTCGGAGACAGTGACAGCTTCGCCATCACGGTGGTGGATGGCGCGGGTGGTGAGGCCTCCAATATCCTCAATATCGAGCTGATTCCTGACAACGCCGCGCCGACCGTCACGGGCGACCCGCAGCAGTTCGAGGGCGAAAATACCTCGCTGGGTCTGAGCTATACCGATGAAGAGTCCGGGCATGCCGATGCGGCGGCCAATGCAACGGTGGAAATCACGGAGCTGGGCAATCTCTCGGAGCGTGGCACCCTCTATCTGGATCTCAACCAGGACGGTATCGCAGACACTGATGAGATCATCTCCGACACGTCGGATGCGGCTGCCAGTTTCACGGCAGACAAGCTCCAGTATCTGTCCTTCGCCCATGATGGGGACGAGCCGATTGTCGATGACTTGCCCAGTTTCACCATCAAGGTGACCGACGCCGGTGGCGGTGAAGGGGCGGGGAATGAGCTTTCCAGTGAGCGTACCGTCGAGATCAGCATTCTCGAGAATGATGATGACCCGACGCTGACGCCCACCACCGACGCGCTGGATGCCACTGGTGAGGCGGTATTGATCGATGCATCTGCCCTGAACGCGATAGACCCGGACAGCACCGATGATCAGCTGAGCTACAAGATCGACACCTTGCCGAGCTTTGGTGAGATCCAGATTCTCAATGGGACTGAATGGGTCAAGCTGCCGGTGGGTGGCACCTTCTCGCAGGCGCAGGTCACGGCGGGCGAAGTCCGCTATCAACAGACCCTCGTGGATGGCACTGGAGGCACGGCGGACGACTTCACCTTCACGTTGGTGGATTCCGAATTTAAGGCATTTGAAGAGGCAGGAGACGCAGGGACCTGGGGCGGCGCGGATTCACCGACCGTCGGTACGCTGAATTTCCTGATTGACAATGTGGCCGGTGGCCCCGGGGAGCAGCAACAGGAAACCATCTACGCCGAGCAAGTGAACAATACCGGCGTCATCGTGAGCGAAAGCACGTCCGATCCTGCTTCCACCGCGGTGGTCATCACAGACGATATGCTCAAGTATGGCGCCGAGCTGGACGGCTACGTGCTGCCTGCGACCCAGATCGTCTACACCGTGACGAACATACCGACCAACGGAACGCTATTCCTGGATGGTCAGCCGATTTCCGACTTCGGCAGCTTCACCCAGGAAGACATCGATAACGGGCTGGTCACCTTCCTGCACGATGGCAGCGAAGATCATGAGTCCAGCTTCACGTTCACCATCCTGCCGACGGACATCGACAAGGATCCGGACACGCTCGACCCCATTACCGATGTCTTCACCATCGACGCAACACCCGTCAATGATGCTCCCGTCGCGGGTAACTCGAGTGTCAATCTGCTCGAGCAGACCGATACGACCGACGGCATCGTTCGTATCACCAATCTGGTGATGTCGGATGTGGACGGCAGTCTGGAGAATCTGGACGGCGAGGGGGAAAGTGATGACCTCTGGTTCCAGATCACCAGCACCGAGCTGAGCGGTGGATCACTCGAAGTCTGGGATGGCGACAGCTGGGAGGCAGCCTCCACCGATGTCTGGTACTCCCAGGCGATTCTGACCGCGCAGGCGGATGGTCAGACGGGGGGATTGCGCTACGTTCACGACGGTGGTGAAAGTGTCGACTCCCTGAACGATAGCTTCACTTTCATCGTGCGTGATGACCTGACGGCGCCGTCAGATCCCTTCGCGACGGATTCTTCTACTCCGGTAGACAATGGGAACGATACCAGTGTCGTCTCCAATGTCGGCAACGTCACTATCGAAGTAACACCCTTCAATGATGCCCCTCTGATTCCGCTGACCTCCGATGCTGCGGATCAGACGGTCATTGATGCCCTGGATCAGTCGTCCACTTCCGCCAACAATGTGCTGACCCTTGGGGAAGGGGAAACGGCAGTCATCGACAATAGCCTGCTGCAGGCTGTGGACAGCGACAACACCACGCGTCAGTCGACCTTCGTGATCACGAGCCTGCCGGAGAACGGCACTTTGACGGTGAATGGCAAGGTGCTGCGCGTCGGTAGCTCCTTCACCCAGGCCGACATCGACAGTGGGGCACTGTCCTATGAGCATGATGGCGGGGAAATCCACTCTGATGCTTTCACCTTTACTGTCAGTGATGGTCCGCTGACGACCGACGTTGCGACGTTCAGCATTGATATCACCCCGTTGGATGATTCGCCGGAAATCACGGCAACCCAGCCAGAAGACAGACTGATCCCGGCTTCCACAGCACTTTCAGCATTGGACCTTGGTGATGCCTTTGTCATTGGTGATGTCGATATTCTGGATCTCGACTCCAGCTCGGGTATTGATGCTGGCGAGACGGATAGCATCACGGTATCTCTTTCGCTGAAGGATGAGACGGGAGCTACTGTTCCTTTTACTACCGCAATATTGACTACAGATGCGTCGGTAACCACGGACGCCACTTTCAGCACTCAGGCAACGGAAAACCTGTCGGCTGACACTCTGGTGCTTGAAGGCACGCTGGAGGGTGTGCAGGCACTACTGGAAAACCTGCAAGTCCAGATGGTGCTGGCCGGCGAGGCCGGTGACTTCGATGCACGTTGGACGGTGGAAGCCGTAGTAGATGATCGTCTGGACGATGGCTCCTTGAATGGCGGCGAAGCCAACGAGGGAGGGGTGACGATTGGTGATGAGTTCAATACCGCCACCGCGAGCATCGAACTGTGGGTTTCCACCGAGAACGATGCTCCTGTTGTCACGTTGCCGGATACCGACTCTCTGACTGTCACGGAAGATGGCGGCTATCAGGATATCGGCACCATCACGGTGACGGACGCTGACAGCTTCGATACCGATATCACCGTCGTACTGAGCGTTCCAAATGGCACGCTGCAGATCAGTGATGCCGGTGATGTTGAGGTCACCGATGACGGCACTGCCAGCATCGAGCTGAAGGGTACCCAGGAAGAGCTTGCGACGGCATTGGCAAACGTCCAGTACCAGCCGGATGCCAATGACAATGGTGCCGTCGAGCTGACCGTCACGGCGAAGGATACTGACTTGCACGGGACCGGTACCGCCATTGAAACTGTCGTGAAGGAAGACATCACCGTGACAGCGGTCAATGATGAGCCGGTACTGACTTCCACCACACCGGTGCAAACGATGGATGATGGTCAGCCCTTGACCATCAGTGGCCTGTCCGTCGCAGACATCAATGATGTCGGTCAAGAAGTCTTCGAAGATAGCCAGACCGTTACAGTGTCTGTGCGAGGCGGCGCCACGGGTGAAACAGGCGGCACCTTGAATATGGATGCGACCGGTGTCACTGGCAACGGTACCAGCGAGGTTACCCTGACGGGAACGCTCAGCGAAATCAATGCCGCGCTTGAAGACCTCGTATTGACTGCCGCTGAAGTGAACGCAGATACCTCAGTGATACTTGATGTCGAGTTCAGTGATGATGCTAATGGTAACTTGGCTCTAGCCAATGCCTTCCTTGTCTCCACCGCCATAACGGTCAATGTTTCCGGCACCAACGATGCACCTACCATTTCTGCAGCGACCGGCACTACCACGCTGGTCGAAGATGGCAGTCTCACGCTGTCAGCGCTCGGGGTGACCCTTGATGATGCTGATGATTTCGGTGCTGACAACCTGACGCTGACATTGACCGTGGATCACGGCACCTTCAGCAATAGCACAAACACCATCACCTTTACTGGGACTGTCGCATCGCTCCAGGACTCACTGAATAGCGAGGTCTATACCCCTGCAGCCGACTTCTATGGTGAAGATACCCTCAGAATCGTTTTCAATGATGCCGGCAATACCGGCCAGGGCGGTGCAGAGGAGGCGAGCCGTGAGATCACTCTCACGGTCACCCCGGTCAATGACCGTCCGCTTGCCGCCGGTACAGCGGAAACAGTGGCCTCCGTTGCAGAAGACACCGCGGCAGATGGTATCGCCGGCACGGATCTCTATACGCTGCTGGTCGATCAGTACGATGACACCACCGATGATCAGACCGATGAGAATGGCAATACCGCTGCCACCACCGAGACTGATCTCACCTATATTGCCATCGTCGAGAATACGTCTACCGATGCGCAAGGGGAGTGGGAATACAGCACTGATGGTGGTAGCACCTGGGAGCAGATCCCAGGCAATCTGCGTAACAATAATGCCCTCATATTGCCTGCTGATGCCGATATTCGCTTTGTACCTGCCGACGACTTCAATGGTGAGCCTGGTGCTCTGACCGTACGTCTGGGTGATGACAGCGCAGCACTGGTTACCAGTACCGATGCCGATGATCTTCGTAATCTGAATCAAACTGCCAATGGTGACCGCGATCTGGCGACTGGCGTCTGGTCAAGCAGCACCATTGCCATCAACACCAGCATCACTGCCGTCAATGATGCCCCGACGACACCTGATGACAGTGTCACTCTCGCGGCCATCAATGAAGACGACACCGATCCGGCTGGCGCCACCGTCGCGGAGCTGGTGGGCGATAACTTCGACGATACTGTTGATCAGATCGATGAGAATGGCCTGAATGGCAGTTCTGCCAATGTGTTGGCAGGTATCGCCATCATCTCCAACCCCTCCGATGACAGCGAAGGGACCTGGCAGTACTCCACTGACGGCGGCGATTCCTGGATCGATGTCCCTGCTGATGTCAGTGACAGCAATGCATTGGTGCTGTCGACGACTGACTCAGTGCGCTTCCTTACGGCGGAGAACTACCACGGTGATCCGGCTGGCCTGACCTACGTCGTGGCGGATGACAGTAGCGGAGCCGTGACGTCTGAAACCACCGTGGATGTCTCCACCTTTGACGAGACCGGTATCTGGTCAAGTGTGACCGATGCCGACACCCTCAACACGACGGTCAATGCGATCAATGATGCACCGGTACTCTCCGGTGGCACGGCTGCGCAAGCCTTCCCCATTTCAGCTGTCGAGGCTGGCGGTGAAGGCACCGGAACCAACGAAGTTTCGCTGGTAGCCGGGGCCTCGCTCTCAGATGTCGACACTGCACTGGTCGGTGACAACTTCGGTGGTGGCACCATCACGGTTTCCATCGATGCCGCGACGGCTGCCGATGTGTTTGCCGTCGATGACTCTCTGGCGGGCTTCGCCGGTGCTTCTCTTGCAGACGGCACCCTGACGGTGACGCTGGACTCCGGCGCGACGGCAGCCCAGGTCTCGGCGCTGATTGACTCGCTGACCTATCAGAACACCAGCGATAACCCGGACACCAATACGCGTGCCTACACCGTAGTCGTCAATGACGGCAACAACGACGGTCTGGCCGAAATCGATGGTGTCGGGCTGGATAGCAATGTCCTGACTGGCTATCTGCAAGTCGTGGATACCAATGACAGCCCTGTCGCGAATGATGATGCCGATGCCACCGACGAAGGCGTGGCGCTGACCACCGCTGACACCCCCAATCTGTTCGACAACGACACGGATCTGGATACCCCCACTGACGACTTCACCATCACCCAGGTGAATGGCAATGCTGGCGGGGTGGGCAGCGCGGTCTCGGGCAGCGAAGGCGGTTCCTTCACGGTCAATTCCGATGGCACCTGGAGCTTTGATCCGGGCGCTGATTTCGACGGCCTCACCGATGGTGAGAGCGCGGTTACCACCATTACCTACCAGGTCAGTGATGGCGAGGGCGGCGTCTCGACCGCCACCGTCAGCGTGACCGTCAATGGTGTCGATGACACCCCGACGCTGACCCCGGATACCGGTAATGTCATCGAAGATACCAATGTCACCTCCGACAACCTGACCACCAGCGGTACGCTTGACGCGGGCACTGGCGGCGACACCGGGGAAGACAAGTTCACGGCTGAGACAGTCACGGGCACCTATGGGGCGCTGGTGGTCGATGCCGATGGCAACTGGTCCTACAGTGCCGACAATACTCAGGACGTCATTCAGCAGCTCAATCAGGGCGCCACGCTGACGGATACCCTGACCGTAACCAATGCTGATGGTGTCACCCAGACCACCGTCAGCATCACCCTCACCGGTGTCAATGACGCGCCGGTCGCTGTTGCCGATACCGGCGAGACTGCGGAAAACCTCGATCTGAGCGTCGCGGCTGCGGATGGCGTACTGGCCAATGACACGGATATCGATACCGGTTCCACCAAGGCGGTTAGCCAGGTGGCTGGCGCGGGGACGGGCGTTGGGGCAGCGGTCGCCATGGCAGGGGGCGGTACTGTCACCATTGCCGCGGATGGCAGCTATGTCTTCGTGCCGGGGACTGACTTCGATTATCTCGCCGAGGGCGCGTCTGCCTCGACCACCGTTGCCTATACGGTCATTGATGACAATGGCGCCGAGTCGAGCAATACGCTGACGATTACCGTGACCGGCACCAATGATGCGCCGGCCGTGGTGGAGACCCAGGCTGCTCAAGACAGCGTCGATGGTCAGGCCATCACGCCCTTTGATGTGGTGGATCTGTTCGCGGATGCCGATGACGGCGCGGTGCTGACCTACTCGGCAACGGGCCTGCCGGACGGGCTGAGCATCGACCCGGATACCGGTGAGATCAGTGGCACGCTGACCAGTGATGCCTCCCAGGGCGGTAGCGGGGGCGTTCACACCGTCACGCTGACGGCGACGGATGAAAACAATGCGCCTGTCACCACGACTTTCACGTGGACCGTGGCCAATGTGGACCCCGTTGCGCAGGACAATAGCGACGATATCTCTGAAGGACTTGCCACTGATTCCGTCAGCACGACCGCCGGCAATGTCACGTCTGACGCCGGTACCGATAGTGATGGTGGCAATGACAACGATGCCATCGTCGTCAGCGGAGTCGGGGCGGGCGCCAATCAGGCCACGGATGTTGCGGCCGGTACGCCGGTCGAAGGTGACTACGGCAGCGTGACCATCGCCGAGGATGGTAGCTACACCTATACGCTCGATAACACCGATTCCGTCATCCAGGCGCTGGATGTCGGCGACAGTCTCACGGACACTTTCACCTACGAGATTTCCGATGGCCAGGGTGGCACCGATACAGCGCTGCTGACGATCACCATCAATGGCACCAACGATGCTCCGGTCGCGACCGATGATGCCTCAACCACTGATGAAGACACTGCGCTGGCCACGGCCGACACGACCAATGTGCTGGTCAATGACATTGATGTGGACGCTGACTCCGCACTTGTCGTCAGTCAGGTCAATGGCAGTGGTGCGAATGTCGGTCAGCCGGTTACCGGCAGTGAGGGAGGTGATTTCACCCTGAATGCTGACGGCAGCTGGAGTTTCGATCCCAGCGGCGATTTCGAAGCGCTGAAGAACGGCGAAAGCGCTGTCACCACCCTGACGTATCAGGTCAGCGATGGCCTGGGCGGTGTCTCCACCGCCACGGTCAGCGTGACCATCAATGGCGTTGACGATGTGCCGACTCTGACGCCGGCCACTGGCGACGTCACGGAAGACACAGCGGTCAATGGTGAGGGAGACCTCGTGGCTGCCGGCACTTTGGCGGCAGGTAGCGGCGGGGATGCAGGCGAAGACAAGTTCACCGCCGCTACCCTCACCGGGGAGTATGGCGAGCTGACGGTCGATGCCGATGGCAATTGGGCCTATAGCGCAGACAATGCGCAAGATGCCGTGCAGCAACTCAACCAGGGCGTTGAGCTGACCGATACCTTCACGGTCACCAACGCCGATGGCGAGACCACCACGACGGTCACTATCACTCTCACCGGCGTGAACGATGCGCCGGTGGCCGAAGCGGATACCGGCACCACGGCCGAAAATGCCAACCTGGTGGTGGACGCCGTCGAGGGTGTGCTCAGCAATGACACCGATATCGACACAGGCTCCACAAGCGTCGTCAGTCAGGTCGCGGGCACCGCCGCCGGCGTGGATGCCGCGGTCGACATGACCGGGGGCGGCAGCATCACTATCGCCGAAGATGGCAGCTATACCTTCGCGCCGGGGACCGATTTCGACACCCTGGCGGTCGGCGAGAGCGCCACCACCACCATCGCCTACACGGTGCAGGATGATAACGGTGCCGAATCCAGCAGCACCTTGACCATCACCGTGACTGGCACCAATGACGCGCCGACCGTCGTCGCGACCCAGGGTGACCAGGCCCATGAAGATGGCGAGGCGATCACAGAGTTCTCGGTGGCCGACCTGTTCGATGATGTCGATAACGGTGCCGAGCTCACCTACACCGCCGCACAGTTGCCGGACGGCCTGAACCTGGACCCGCAGACGGGTGTCATCAGCGGCACCTTGAGCAGCGATGCCTCTCAGGGCGGTACTGAGGGTGATGGGGTACATACCGTCGTGCTCACTGCGGACGATGGCAACGGTGGGGTGATCACCACATCCTTCACCTGGACCGTGGCCAACGTGGTGCCGGTGGCAGAGGACAACAGCGATTCTCTCGATGAAGGCGTGGCAGACACCAGCGTCAGCCAGGCTCAGGGGAACGTGATCAACGACGCCGGCACGGACAGTGATGGCGGCAACGACAACGATGACATCGTCGTCAGCGGTGTCGGGTTCGGCGAGAACGTCGCCACGGGGTCTGCAGCTGATACCGAGGTGTCCGGCACCTATGGCGCCGTCGTGATCGAAGCGGACGGCAGCTACACCTATACGCTGGACAACAGCAACGCAGCGGTTCAGGCGCTGGATATCGGCGACAGTCTGGTCGAGACCTTCACCTACGAGATCTCCGATGGCCAGGGTGGCGTTGCGACTGCTCTGCTGACACTCACTATCAACGGCACCAATGATGCCCCGGTATTGGTGGACAACGCTCAACCCGTCGAGCAGAACGATGCGGATGGCGATGAAGTGACGCCGGTGGATGTCTCCACCGCCTTCGCGGATGTCGATGGCGATGCCGTGCTGACCTATAGCGCGGCGAACCTGCCGGACGGCCTGACCATCGACCCGGAAACAGGTGTGATCAGCGGAACGCTGACCAGCGATGCCTCCCAGGGCGGCACCGACGGCGCACATTCCGTGACGGTCACGGCGACCGATGATCAGAACGCGACCGTCACCACCACCTTCGTGTGGAATGTGGACAACGTGGCACCGGTGGCGCAGGACAACATCGCGAGTGTGTCGGAAGGGCTCGACACTACCAGCACCAGTGCGACAGGCGGCAATGTCCTGACTGACGCAGCGCTGGATGCCAGTGTTGATGCGGACGGAGGAAATGATACCGATACCCTGAGTGTCAGCGGTGTCGGGGCGGGTCAGACCGTGGTGGACGCGGCGACAACTGCCGAGGGCACCTACGGCAGTATCTCACTCGATAGTGCCGGCGATTACGACTACACCCTCGATAACACCAATCCGGACGTTCAGGCACTGGCAGTGGGGGAAAGTGTCACCGAGACCTTCACCTACGCGATTTCCGATGGCCAGGGCGGCTCGGATACCGCCGAGCTGACTATCACCATCAACGGAACCAACGATGCGCCGGCCATCACGATTGCGGCCGGTGACAGCATCAGCGCCGCGCTTTCAGAGTCGGATAGCGGCTTGAGCGCGGATGGCACCCTGACGGTCACCGATGTCGATACCTCCGACAGCGTGACGCCCACGGTCGAGGCGGTGGTCGCCGACGGGGACGTCAATGGCCTGTCGGATGCCGCTCTGCTTGCGATGTTCAGCGTGGATGGTGGCGCCATCATCGACGGCACTGCCAACGACGGCACCCTGAATTGGGGCTTCGACAGCAGCGCGCTTCCCGAAGCCTTTGATCATCTCGAGCAGGGGGAAGTGCTGACCCTGACGTATCAGGTCGATGTCGCGGATGGCAATGGCGGCACCGACACTCAGGACATCACGCTGACCATTACCGGCACCAATGATGCGCCGGTGTTGGTCGCAGGCGCTCAGCCGCAAGATCAGTCTGACAATGACGGCGATGCGATCACGCCGTTCAGCGTCGCGGATGCCTTCGCTGACGTCGACAACGAGGCGGTGTTGAGCTTCGCCGCTGACAATCTGCCCCCGGGCCTGGTGATCGATGCCGACACTGGCGAGATCAGCGGTACCCTGTCACCGGATGCCTCCATCGGCGGAGACGACGGTGTCTATACCGTCACCCTGACGGCCACGGATGAAAACGACGCCGAGGTCACGACGACCTTCACCTGGAGCGTGGCCAACGTCGACCCGCAAGCCGAGAACGATGCTGCCTTCGTGACGGAAGGGCTTGACGCCGGTGACAGCAGTGACGTCAGTGGCAATGTCCTTGCCGCTGCGGGTGCCGGTGTCAATGACCAGGCAGACAGTGATGGCGGCAACGACTCGGATACGCTCGTCGTCAGTGGCCTTGCCTTCGGGGCGGTCCCGAGCGCCTTCACCGCCGCCGGCAGTGACGTCGAGGGCAATTATGGCGCTGTCACCATCAATGAAGATGGCACCTATACCTATGTCCTGAACAATGCCCATGAAGATGTCCAGGCATTGGCAGAGGGCGAGGTGCTCAGCGAAACCTTCACCTACCAGATCTCCGATGGTCAGGGCGGCACGGATACCGCACTGCTCACCATCACCATCAATGGCAGCAATGATGCTCCGGTCATCGCGATTGAAGGCGATGACAGCGCGGCCGAAACGCTGACCGAGACTGACGACACGCTTGCCACTGCTGGCACGCTGTCCGTCAGCGATCTGGATACCTCGGATAGCGTCACGCCCAGTATTGATTCCGTGACCGCCACAGGCGACACCGACGGCCTGAGCAATGCCGAGCTGCTGGGCATGCTCTCCGTCGATGCCGACGCGATCATAGATAGTGCCAACAACGACGGCACCCTGAACTGGACCTTCGACAGCAACAGTGTCGCCGGTGAGGCGTTTGACCATCTCGCCGTCGGCGAAAGCCTGGTGCTCGACTACACCGTGGTCGTCACCGACAGCCAGGGCGCGACCGCCGAGCAGGTCGTCTCGATCACCATCAACGGCACCAACGATGTACCTGTCATTGCCGTTGAAAACGACGACAGCGACAGCGCCGACCTGACCGAGACCAACGCACCGCTGTCCGCCGACGGCACCCTGTCCGTCAGTGATCTGGACACCACCGACGACGTCACCCCGAGCGTCACCGCAGTGAACGCCACTGGTGACACCGACGGCCTGAGCAATGCCGAGCTGCTGGGCATGCTCTCCGTCGATGCCGACGCCATCATCGACGGTGTCAGCAACGACGGCACCCTGAACTGGACCTTCGACAGCGCGAACCTGCCGGAAGCGTTTGATCATCTGGCACTGGATGAGACGCTGGTGCTGGATTACACCGTGCAGGTGACTGACAGCGAGGGAGCGACAGCGGAGCAGGTGGTGACCATCACCATCACCGGCACCAATGATTCACCGGTACTGGTTGCCGGCGAGCAGCCCGCTGATCAGACCGACAATGATGGCGACCCCATCACGCCGTTCAGCGTCGCGGATGCCTTCACGGACATCGACAATGATGCCGTGCTGAGTTTCTCGGCTGACAACCTGCCGGACGGGATCGAGATTGATCCGACCAGCGGTGAAATCAGTGGCACCTTGTCGCCGGATGCCTCCATCGGCGGTGACAACGATGACGGCACCTACACCGTCATCCTGACCGCGACCGACGAGAATGGCGCCACTGTCACCACATCCTTCACCTGGACCGTGGCCAACGTCGCGCCCGAGGCCTTCGACAACGTGGCAGACCTCGAGGAAGGTGTCGCCACCGGCGATACCAGCACTGCCACAGGCAATGTCCTCGATGATGCGCAACCGGATGCCGACACCGATGGCGGCAATGACAGCGATGCACTGATCGTCAGTGCTATCGGTGCTGGCACCAACGCCGGTACGGCAAGTGCGGTCGATACTGACGTGACCGGCACCTATGGCAGCATCACCGTCGCGGAAGATGGCAGCTACACCTACACCCTGGACAACACCAATCCTGACGTTCAGGCACTGGCCGTCGGGGAAAGCCTCAACGAGACCTTTACCTATCAGATCTCCGATGGCCAGGGGGGTGTCGATACGGCACTGCTCACCATCACCATCAACAGCACCAATGATGCGCCTGTCATCGACATTGATGGCGATGACAGCGCGGCTGCGATTCTGACGGAAACAGATGCAACCCTGAGTGCCGCCGGTACCTTGTCGGTCAGTGATATCGACACCACCGACGACGTCACCCCGAGCGTCATCGCCGTGACTGCGACTGGTGATACCGATGGCCTGAGCAATGCCGAGCTGCTGGGTATGCTCTCCGTCGATGCCGAGGCGATCATCGATGATGCCAGCACCGAGGGTACGCTGAACTGGGAGTTCGACAGCAGCAGTGTCGAGGGCGAAGCCTTCGATCATCTGGCGGTGGGTGAGAGCCTGGTGCTCGACTACACCGTCGTCGTCACCGACAGCCAGGGCGCGACTGCCGAACAGGTCGTCTCGATCACCATCAACGGCACCAATGATGCGCCGGTCCTGGTCGATGGGGCACAGCCGGCTGACCAAAATGGTAACGATGGTGACCCCATCACGCCGTTCAGCGTCGCTGATGCCTTCACTGACGTCGACAACGGCACAGAGCTGAACTTCTCGGCTGACAATCTGCCGGACGGCCTGGTGATCGACCCGACCACCGGCGAGATCAGTGGCACGTTGTCACCGGATGCCTCCACCGGCGGTGACAACAATGACGGCATCTACACCGTCACGCTGACTGGCACCGACGAGAATGGCTTGGATGTCACCACGACCTTCACCTGGACGGTGGCCAACGTCGCGCCGGAAGCCTTCGACAACACTGCCGAGCTGGATGAGGGCGTCGCCACCAGCGACACCAGCACCACAACCGGCAACGTGCTCAGCGATGCGCAGCCCGATACCGACACCGATGGCGGCAACGACAGCGATGTGCTGATCGTCAGTGGCATCGGTGCTGGCGCCAATGCCGGGACTGACACCGCCGCGGGTACGCCGGTCCCTGGCACCTACGGCAGCGTCACCATCGCCGAAGACGGCAGCTACACCTACGCGCTGGACAACAGCAACGCGGCGGTGCAGGCGCTGGCCGAAGACGAGGTGATCACCGAGACCTTCACCTACGAGATCTCCGATGGCCAGGGCGGCACCGACACGGCGCTGCTCACCGTCACCATCAACGGCACCAATGATGCGCCGGTGCTGGTCGATGGGGCGCAGCCGGTTGACCAAAACGGTAACGATGGTGACCCCATCACGCCGTTCAGCGTCGCTGATGCCTTCACCGACGTCGACGAGGGTGCGGAGCTGACTTACAGCGTCGACAACCTGCCGGACGGCCTGGTGATTGACCCGACCACCGGCGAGATCAGCGGCACGCTGTCCCCGGATGCCTCCACCGGCGGTGATAACAATGATGGCATCTACACCGTCACGCTGACTGGCACCGACGAGAATGGCTTGGATGTCACCACGACCTTCACCTGGACGGTGGCCAACGTCGCGCCGGAAGCCTTCGACAATACTGCCGAGTTGGATGAGGGCGTCGCCACCAGCGACACCAGCACCACGACTGGCAACGTGCTCAGTGATGCGCAGCCCGATACCGACACCGATGGCGGCAACGACAGCGATGCGCTGATCGTCAGTGGCATCGGTGCTGGCGCCAATGCCGGCACTGACACCGCCGCGGGTACGCCGGTCACTGGCACCTACGGCAGCGTCACCATCGCCGAAGACGGCAGCTACACCTACGCGCTGGATAACAGCAACGCGGCGGTGCAGGCGCTGGCCGAAGGCGAGGTGATCACCGAGACCTTCACCTACGAGATCTCCGATGGCCAGGGCGGCACCGACACGGCACTGCTCACCGTCGCCATCAACGGCACCAATGATGCGCCAATCTCGACTCTTCGAGCTCCGCAGGTGCAGACGGGAAGTGACGGGGAAGAGATTGCACCGATCAGCCTCCAGGATGCCTTCCAAGACGTCGATAGCGGCGCTCAGCTGAGCTATACGGCCGAGAATCTGCCAGGTGGTCTGGTCATTGATCCGGTGACGGGCGTCATCAGCGGCACACTTGCCGACGATGCCTCTCAGTCAGGCAACACCACGACGGACGGTCGCTACATCGTGACCGTGACAGCCACGGATGAGCAAGGCCAATCGGCTGACGTCACGTTGAACTTCTTTGTCGCCAACGTCGCGCCGGAAGCCTTCGACAATACTGCCGAGTTGGATGAGGGCGTCGCCACCAGCGACACCAGCACCACGACTGGCAACGTGCTCAGTGATGCGCAGCCCGATACCGACACCGATGGTGGCAACGACACGGATGTGCTGATCGTCAGTGGCATCGGTGCTGGCGCCAATGCCGGGACTGACACCGCCGCGGGTACGCCGGTCACTGGCACCTACGGCAGCGTCACCATCGCCGAAGACGGCAGCTACACCTACGCGCTGGACAACAGCAACGCGGCGGTGCAGGCGCTGGCCGAAGGCGAGGTGATCACCGAGACTTTCACCTACGAGATCTCCGATGGCCAGGGCGGCACCGACACGGCGCTGCTCACCGTCACCATCAACGGCACCAATGATGCGCCGGTGCTGGTCGATGGGGCGCAGCCGGTGGACCAAAACGGTAACGATGGTGACCCCATCACGCCGTTCAGCGTCGCTGATGCCTTCACTGACGTCGACAACGGCGCAGAGCTGAGCTTCTCGGCTGACAATCTGCCGGACGGCCTGGTGATTGACCCGACCACCGGCGAGATCAGCGGCACGCTGTCCCCGGATGCCTCCACCGGCGGTGACAACAATGACGGCATCTACACCGTCACGCTGACTGGCACCGACGAGAATGGCTTGGATGTCACCACGACCTTCACCTGGACGGTGGCCAACGTCGCGCCGGAAGCCTTCGACAACACTGCCGAGCTGGATGAGGGCGTCGCCACCAGCGATACCAGCACCACGACCGGCAACGTGCTCAGCGATGCGCAGCCCGATACCGACACCGATGGTGGCAACGACGCGGATGCGCTGATCGTCAGTGGCATCGGTGCTGGCGCCAATGCCGGCACTGACACCGCCGCGGGTACGCCGGTCACCGGCACCTACGGCAGCGTCACCATCGCCGAAGACGGCAGCTACACCTACGCGCTGGATAACAGCAACGCGGCGGTGCAGGCGCTGGCTGAAGGCGAGGTGATCACGGAGACCTTCACCTACGAGATCTCTGATGGCCAGGGCGGCACCGACACGGCGCTGCTCACCGTCACCATCAACGGCACCAATGATGCGCCAATCGCGACTCTTCGAGCTCCGCAGGTGGAGACGGGAAGCGACGGGGAAGAGATTGCACCGATCAGCCTCCAGGATGCCTTCCAGGATGTCGATAGCGGCGCTCAGCTGAGCTATACGGCCGAGAACCTGCCAGGTGGTCTGGTCATTGATCCGGTGACGGGCGTCATCAGCGGCACACTTGCTGACGATGCCTCTCAGTCAGGCAACACCACGACGGACGGTCGCTACACCGTGACCGTGACAGCCACGGACGAACAAGGCCAATCGGCTGACGTCACGTTGAACTTCTTTGTCGCCAACGTGGCGCCGGAAGCCTTCGACAACACCGCCGAGCTGGATGAGGGCGTCGCCACCAGCGATACCAGCACCACGACCGGCAACGTGCTCAGCGATGCGCAGCCCGATACCGACACCGATGGCGGCAACGACAGCGATGCGCTGATTGTCAGTGGCATCGGTGCTGGCGCCAATGCCGGCACTGACACCGCCGCGGGTACGCCGGTCACCGGCGCCTACGGCAGCGTCACCATCGCCGAAGACGGCAGCTACACCTACGCGCTGGACAACAGCAACGCGGCAGTGCAGGCACTGGCCGAAGGCGAGGTGATCACCGAGACCTTCACCTACGAGATCTCCGATGGCCAGGGCGGCACCGACACGGCACTGCTCACCGTCGCCATCAACGGCACCAATGATGCGCCGGTGCTGGTCGATGGGGCACAGCCGGCCGATCAGACTGCCAATGACGGCGACACGGTCACACCGTTCACCATTGCCGATGCCTTCACCGACGTCGACGAGGGTGCGGAGCTGACTTACAGCGTCGACAACCTGCCGGACGGCCTGGTGATTGACCCGACTACCGGCGAGATCAGCGGCACGCTGTCACCGGATGCCTCTACCGGCGGTGACAACAATGACGGCATCTACACCGTCACGCTGACGGGCACCGACGAGAATGGCTTGGATGTCACCACGACCTTCACCTTCGAGGTAGGGAATCCGGCGCCGCAGGCATTGGATCAGAGCGCGGACGTCTCCGAGGACGGAGTGACGACAACCGAGGGCAGCCTGCTGGTCGATGCTGATGGCGAACCGGTGACTGTCGATGGCGATGGCGATTCACTGCTCATTGCGAGCGTCAATGGCCAGGCCGTCGCTGACAGCGACACCGTGATCCAGGGCACTTACGGTCAGTTGATCATCGCTGCTGATGGCACCTGGAACTATGTGCTGGACAACGACAGTGATGCCGTCCAGTCCCTCGACGATGGTCAGCAGGTGACGGATGACTTCAGCTTCGTGGTCAGTGATGGAGAAGGGGGCACGGCAGTCGGTGAGTTGACGATCCGGGTGGCTGGTCTCAGCGACAACGTTGTTCCGGAACCCGTGGTGCCGGTGACGCCAGTCGAAGGCTCCTCCGGTAATGGTTCCCCGGCAGGCGGCGCAAATGCTGGATCTGATGAGGGCGAAGCAGACTTCCTCCCGGAAGGTGATGAAGAGCTCTTCCAACCGCTCAGCGATTCCACCTTGCTGGATATCCCGAGCATTCAGCCGGTTCAGTTGACCATCATCCTGCGAGACGTGGTGGCAAACGAGGCTGTCTATGAATTCTCACTGCCGGCGGGCGCATTCGAAAGCACCAACAATGAAGAGATCAAGGTTGAGTCGACCCGTACCGATGGCAGCCCGCTGCCGGATTATGTGGTCTTCGACAGCGATTCGCTGACTTATCGCGTCAATCGTGCACTGGCCTTGTCCCTGGGCGTCGAGCGCATCGACATCAAGGTGATCGGTCGTGACGAATCCGGAAACGAAGCGAGCACCACTTTCGTCATCTACCTCACCCCTGAACAGGAAGATGAACAGGAAAGCGAAGTCTTCTTCGATGGCAACGAGACGGCGCCGTCATCTGATGCGGCTCCCGCAATTGAAGGCGAGGGAGGCGAACAGGGCGAAGGCGATGAGCAGGGCGAGATCACCGAGCAAGAGCAGGTGGCTGAAGAAGAGGCCGCGGCACTCGGTGCCGTTCCACTCTCCGAGATGCTCAAGGTGGCCGGACGTGACGGGTTCAGTCACGACCATGCCGATGTGCTTGCCGATTTGATGGCGTTGTTGAGCGATGATTCAGAAATTTCTTGATTATCGTTAACAGAATAAACCGCAACGAGCTCTCGATAGCGCGAAAGTGAGCTTATCCAATACAAGGTGTCCGCCTGCCCCATACCACGGGGCGGGTGAACAAGAGCAAGGGAACGAGGCGATATCATGACGGGAAACGAAAAAACGGAAACCACCCGGGCGTTGCCAGAATCACGCGGGCGAGGTCGTCTCAAGACTCTGGCGACGATGGTTGCCATCAGCGCGGCGGGTATTGCCTTGTCGGCATGCGGCACCGTGCAACCTGAGCCTCTGGATCGTCAGGATATCGCGACCGCCATCCAGAGCGATGAGATGCTCTTTGAGCAGATGACTCCGGCCATCACCGAGCCGCTGAATCTCAATCAGGCGATGGCGCGCGCGCTGAAGTACAACCTCGACAATCGCGTCAAGCTGATGGAGCAGGCGTTGGCCGAGCAGAGCTTTAATCTGGCCAAGATGGACATGCTGCCGGTATTGGCGGCAAATGCCGGTTTCACCAGCCGTAACAATGAAGATGCCTCCTCGAGCGAGAACGTGCGTACCGGCGTGCAGAGCCTTGCCCAGTCGACCTCTGTCGACAAGGACCGCACCGATGCGGATCTGCGCCTTTCCTGGAATGTGCTGGATTTCGGTGTCAGCTACCTGAAGGCCAAGCAGGAGGCGGACCGCTTCCTGATCGTCAAGAACGCCCGGCGTGACATCATGGCCAAGCTGCTTCAGCAGACGCGCAGCGCCTATTGGAAAGCTGCGGTGACGCAGAAGTTGAAGCCGCGCATCGATGCCTTGCTGATAGACACCGAAAAGGCGCTCGCGCAGCTGGATCAGATCCAGCGCGAACGACTGCGGGCACCGTTGGATGTCCTGCAGGAGCAGCGCCAGCTGCTCTCCATCATGCGCAATCTCAAGAGCTTGCAGCGTTCCGTCGAGACCTCCCAGATCGAACTGGCGAGCCTGATCAATCAGGCCCCCAATGTCGAGATCCCCTTGCAGGCGCCGAGTGAGTTGCCGGAACTTCCTCCGTTGCCTTCCAACGACCTGGATGTGCTGGAGCGTGTCGCGCTGGCCAACAGTGGGGAATACGTCGGTCAGCTCTACAATGCGCGCATCGCGCAACGTGAAGCGCGCAAGAGCATGGTGCGACTGTTGCCGGGGCTGGAGTTCTCCTACAGCGCCAATTATGACAGCAACAGCTACCTCTACAACGACACCTGGGCACAGGCGGGTGTGCGAGTCAGCTGGAATATTTTCCGTCTGTTCGCGATCGATGAGATCAAGGCGCAGAACGAGGCGCGTGACCAGATGGTCGAAGCGCGTCGTCTCGCCAGCAACATGGCGACGCTGGCACGAGTGAATCTGGGCTGGCAGCAGTACCACAACTCATTGGATAGCCTGGCGATCGCGCAGCGCTTCCAGGCATTGGATGAGCAGATCGCGGACTTCAGCAAGCAGGCGCGGGCAAGCCGTGCGATCTCGGGGACGCAATCCCTGCTCAACCAGGCCAAGGCCTTGAACTCCGTGCTGAGCAATTCATTGGCCTACGCCGATGCACAGGACGCCTATGGTGGCTTCCTGTTCAGCCTGGGCTTCAATCCGGTCCCCGAGGATTATCAGCGTTACGACGTCGATACACTGGCCAGCAACCTGGATGCCTCATTCCGTCAGTGGTCTGGCGGCAGCCTGCCATTGCAGGACCCGGCACTCTGGCTGGAAGCCCAGTCCGAGACAACCCAAGCACAGGACGGTCAGGCCAGTCTGTAAGATAGCCTCCCGCCATATTTCAACAGGGATGCTGACGATGATGATCGCTGGTAAAGATATCAATCGCCGCATGGCGAGTTTTGGGGGAACCCTGCTGGTCGCCATGCTGCCCGGGCTGATGAATGCCGCGCACGGGGCGGATCAACCGACCGTTCGCGGTCAGGTCAGTGCTGTCAATTCCACCATTCTGGCGGCGCCCCTGTCGGGGCGCCTGCTGGAAGTCAATCGGCGTGTCGGGGAAGAGGTCAACAAGGGCGATGTGCTGGTGCGCTTCGATTGCCGTTCGCTGAAGGCGGAACGGGCAGTCGCGAGTGCGCGTCTGTCCGGTGCAAGCTCCCAGTACAAGGTCAACAAGCAGCTGGCGCGCTATGACAATGTCAGCCAGCTGGACGTGGATCTGTCGCGAGCGGCGGTCAATGAGGCCAGTTCCTCGGTCAATCTGTCGGATGTCTATCTCAGCGATTGCACCATCACGGCGCCCTTCGATGCGGAAGTGGTCTCGCGTGCGGTCAATCCTCATCAGTTCGTCTCCAATGGCGAGCCGATGCTGGAGCTGGTGAGTTCCGACGAGCTCGAGATCGAGGCCGTCATTCCCGCCATGTGGCTGGGGCAGGTCGACGCGGACACCCCGATGACCTTCACCGCAGATGCCACGGGGGCGGAACTTGCCGGCAAGATCGTACGCGTCGTCGACAACATTGATCCGGTCAGCCAGACCCTCAAGGTGATCGCGCGGCCGGATGCCAAGCCGGATGGCGGCATCAAGCCCGGCATGAGTGGTGAGGTCCGTTTCCCCTCTCTGAGTCCTTCCACCCTCGAGGATGTGGATAGTAGAGAGGCGGCACAATGAATCGGCGGGTCGAAATGCCAGGCAATGTCACGACAGATCGCCTGGCGGGCCTCATCACCTTGCAGAAGCGTTTGATGAGCGCCAAGGGACGCAAGGAAGCAGAGTATGTGCTGGTCAATGACACAGGCTACCTCTTTCCCGCGCGCCAGATGTTACTGGTCAGCAATGGCAAGCTCTCGTCACATTCCGGCGCCACCGATGTCGAGCAGCAGAGCCCCTATCTGCACTGGGCAAGACGCGTCATCAAAGCGTTTGATCTCGATCGTCAGGTCGTCTCCGACAAGGCAGGTGGCTCCCGGGCGGCCAAGCCCGAGCAGGTCATGTCACTGACGCCGGAGCGTCTCAAGGAACGCGATGCGTCTCTTGCCGAAGACTGGAGTGAGTATTGGCCACGTGAAGGACTCTGGGTGCCCATGGTATGGCGAGGCCGTATCGAGGGTGGCTTGCTGTTGTTGCGCGAAAAACCCTGGAATGAAGCCGAACAACGCCTGCTGACCCATTGGGTGCAAGGTGCCGAGAACGTGCTGGCACGCCATTCGGGTCGCAGGCGCCAGCCGGTGGGCAAACGCCTGCTGTGGGGCGCGGCCTTGGTAGTGATCGGTCTGCTGATGTTGGTGCCGGTACGCCTTTCCGTGCTGGGGCAGGCGGAGGTGGTGCCAGAGGTCAGCAGTATCATCCGCTCACCGCTGGATGGCGTGCTCAAGGACTTGTCCGTGGCGCCCAATCAGGTGGTGGAGAAGGGCCAGTTGCTGGCGAGTCTCGATGATGCCGAGCTCAAGGGGCGACTGGCCGAAGCCAATCAGGCTCTGGCGGTGGCACAGGCGGAATATGCGCGTGCCCGGCAGCGCTCCTTTACCGAGCGTGAGGCCAGTGCCGAGGTGCCGCTGTTGAGGGCACGAGTGGATCAGGCGCGTGCCGACGTCGATTTCCTTGAAACACAGCTGACGCGTGTGCGCGTCGAAGCACCGCGTGAGGGTGTCGCGATCCTCGGCGATACCAGCGATTGGGCAGGGCGTCCGGTCAGGCTGGGTGAGCGTCTGCTGGAAGTGGCCGACACTCGGGGCGCCGAGGTGGAAATCTGGCTGCCGAGTGCCGACAACATTCCGCTGCCGGAAGGCGCCGAGGTCTCGTTGTTCTTGAATGTCGACCCCTCACAGGTTCGTGAAGCACGGCTGACGCACGTCAATTATCGGGCCGAGCTGGCACCGGAGGGCGAGCTCGCCTACCGCGCGCACGCCGTGTTGAGCGATGCCGAGAACCTGCCGCGCGTCGGCTGGCGGGGCACGGCCAAGGTCGAGGGGGAACAGGTCATGCTGGGTTATTACCTGTTCCGTCGCCCGTGGGCCACGCTGCGCAGCTGGACCGGGTGGTAAGGCATGATCTCACAGACTCCCCCGTTGGCCGTGCTGCGCGAAGACCTCAAGTTGCACCCCGTCGAGCAGGATCGCGATGGCAAGCGGCGCTGGTTGCTGCATGATCCGGTCGCCCAGCGCTTCTATCGACTGGGCGAGGCCGCCATCGAATTGCTGCCCTTCATTCGCGGTGGTCAGGAAGCGGCAGCCGCCAAACAGGCCAGCGCCAGTCTCGGTCGTGAAGTGCCTGGTGAACAGTTGCGCGCCCTGTCGGAATTTCTGCGTCAGCATGATCTGGTGCGCGGGGATCCCGGGCAGCAGGAACGCTACCAACGCCGTCTTGAGTCGCGTCCTACGGGGCTCAAGTGGTTGATGCATCACTATCTCTTCGTGCGCATTCCGCTGGCCAATCCGGATCGCTGGCTGAGCCGGCACGTCAACAAGGTACGCTGGCTGGGTAGCCGGGGCTTCTTCTGGAGCCTGGCGGTCATGTTTCTGGTGGGCCTATGGCTGACGGTACGCCAGCTGGATACCTTCATCGCGAGCTTCGCGGCACTGGGCGCTGTCGGCGGCTGGCTGACGCTGGGGCTGGCGCTGGTCTTCGTCAAGATACTGCATGAGCTGGGGCACGCCTTCGTCGCCAAGGCCAAGGGCGCGCGCGTCCCGACCATCGGGGTGGCCTTCATCGTCGGCTGGCCGGTGCTCTACACCGATACCAGTGATGCCTGGCGACTCACCGAGGCCCGGGACAGAGTTGGCGTCGATATCGCGGGTGTCGCGGTCGAGCTCTCGATCGCGGTACTGGCCTTGCTGTGCTGGCATCTGTTGCCGGAAGGTCTGCCGCGCACCCTGTGTTTCTGGCTGGCGACGACGACCTGGATCATGTCGGCGCTGGTCAACTTCAATCCTCTGATGCGCTTCGATGGCTATTACCTGCTGTCCGATGCCTGGCGACAGCCCAACCTTGAGCCGCGCTCCCAGGCGCTGGCGCGTTGGCAGCTGCGTGAATGGCTGTTCGCCTTCAAGGAAGCGCCGCCTGAGCGTCCGCAGCGTGCCTTGGTGCTGTTCGCGGTGGGCGTCTGGGTGTATCGCCTGCTGCTGTTTCTCGGGATCGCCCTGGCGGTCTATCACTTCTTCTTCAAGCTTCTCGGCATCGTGCTGTTCGCCGTCGAGATCTGGTACTTCATCATGCGGCCAATCGTGAATGAAATTCGGCGCTGGTTCAGTGAAGGTCGCAAGCCACGCGCCAATCTGGCTCTGTTGCGTACCGGGATGATCGTCGTGGCGCTGGGGGCCTTGCTGGTCTGGCCCTGGCAGAGCGAGCTGCGCCTGCCGGGGTGGCTGGAGCAACCCTCGGCTCGTCTCGAAGCCCCCTTCGGTGGCCGACTGAGTCTCGATGTCGCCCAGGGTGACGAGGTGAGCGCCGGTCAAGCGCTGGCGACCATCAGTGCCCCGGAAGTCGCCCAGCGGCTTGCCAGTGCCGAGCGTCGCGTGGAGCAGCTGGACTGGCGTCGCTCCGCCAGTGGTCTGGATCGCAGGCTGCTGCAGGATAGCCCGGTGGTGCAGGCCGATCTTGACGTGCAGCGCCAACGAGTCAGCGCGCTGCAAGCCGAACAGGCGACCGGTCAGCTGGAGGCGGCATTCGCTGGCGAGGTGCACTCGCTCAACCCTGCCTTGCGAGAAGGGGGCTGGGTCGGTGAAGGGGAGTGGGTGATGACGCTGCGCAACCCCCGGCAGGTGACCCTGACGGCCTGGGTGGAAGAGGAAGAGGTACTGCGTGTCGATGAAGGCGCCACTGCCTGGTTCTATCCGCTGGCGCCGGTAGGCAAGCCGCTGGAAATGCGCGTGGTCAGCGTCGAACCTCAGGCAGTCGCAGTGCTTGAGCAGCCGGAAATGGCCGCGCCCTACGGTGGGGAGTTGAAGGTTCGCGAGGGCGAGGAAGGGCAGCTGGAACTGATGCGCAGCCTCTATCGGGTCACGCTTGAGCCAGTGGACTTCTCGCAGGCGCTGGCACTCTCGATGCCTGGCCGGCGCGGCATGGTCAACGTCGAGACCGAGCCGCGCAGCCTGTTGAGTCGAACCTGGCGTGAAGTGGTGGGAGTCTGGCGTCGCGAATCCGGTTTCTGATACCGCTATTCTTCCCACCTCCTGCATCCTGAATCTTTTATCCTGCCTTCTAAAAAAGAGCACAGAAGCCCAGCCTCCTGGTGGCGTTTGCCGCTCGGAGGCTGGGCTTCTGTGGTCTGGTTCTGGAGAGCAGACTTGTGGAGGCAGGGCTTATGGAGAGGGCTTTGTGTGGTCTTGAGGATATGCCGCGCTCTGCTCTATGGTGCGCTCCGCCTTGATTCGGCAAGCCCCTGACTTATCAAGCCCTTGGCTCAGCTTGCTCTGGTTCAGCCAGCTGATTTAGCCAGCCTTAGGAGCAAGAGGCTGCGCCACGCGAGCGTCATTGACCCGTGAGATCGGGCTGGAGCCTTTGCCCTCAGCATGCCCCTTGCCGTGGCCGTCATCGGTATTGGAGCAGATGGCGAGTGTCTCGAGTGGCTCCGGCATGCCCAGCGCATAGCCCTGCACATAGTCGGCGCCGATGGTGGCGACGGAGGCGAGCACTTGCGCACTTCCCACGAATTCCGCCACGGTCTTCATGCCCATTTCACGCGCGACCTCGGCAATGGCGCGGGCGATGGAGTAGGAAACGCGGTTGGTGTCCATGTCGCGAATGAAGGCGCCATCGATCTTCAGGAAGTCGACGGGTAGGTTTTTCAGGTAGCCGAAGGAGGACACGCCACTCCCGAAGTCATCCAGCGCGAAGGAACAGCCGAGTGCGCCGAGTGCCTCGAAGAAGGCGCGAGCGTCGCCCAGCCGCGTGATGGCGACGGATTCGGTGATCTCGAAACACAGCTTGTCACCCGGGATGCCACTGTCGCGGACCAGCGTGACCAGCAGGTCGCGAAAGCTCGGGCTGCTGATGGAGTGCCCGGAGAGATTGAGTGACACCATGGTCAGTCGCTGGGCATGCGCAGGGTGCGCAGCCAGCCAGCTCAGGTATTGGCGAATGACATGTTCATCGATGGCGGCTGACAGGCCATAACGCTCCGCTGCAGGCAGGAAGGCGCCCGGCGCAATGATGGTGCCGTCCCGGCCTTTCAATCGCACCAGCACTTCGTAATGTAGCTCGCAGAGCGGCTCGCAGTGCGGGTCGTTGGCTGGCTCTGCGTTGTCAGCTTGTGCAGTGGCGAGGGTGCTGACGATCGGCTGTTGGTAAAGCACCAGACGCTGTTCTTCGATGGCTGCGGTGATTTCTGTCAGCCAGTGCATTTCCTGCATGCGCCGAGCTACCTCGTCACCGGATTCACTGTGGCGATGAATGCGGTTGCGCCCGGCATCCTTGGCTTCATAGCAGGCAGCATCGGCGGCACTCAGCAGCTGGTGCGGGTCGTTGTGATTGCTGTCGATGCTCACCAGGCCAATGCTGGTACTGATGGTGAACAGCTTGTCTTCCCACATGAATCGGAAGTTGGTGACAGACTGGCGCATCTCTTCGAGTAGCGCCTCGGCGGCGTCCAGCGACATGTCTGGCATCAGCAAGCCGAATTCATCCCCTCCCAGGCGCGCGAGACGATCCTGCTTGCGCAAGCCGGCGGCAATCACGTCGACCAGCTGGATCAATAGCGCATCGCCGGCCGAGTGGCCGCAGGTGTCATTGACCACCTTGAACTGGTCTAGATCGATGTAGGCGAGACAATGCAGAGCGCGAGTGGCGCGTGCATCATCGCAAAGTGTCGTCAGTTCACGCTTGAAGGCGCCGCGATTGAGCAAGCCCGTCAGGCTGTCGTGATTGGCCTCGTGGGCCATGCGCTGCGACATGGTGTGATTGAGCGTATTGTCGATCAGCGCCAGCAGCGTATAGCCATCCTGGTCTGGCGTCGCCTCGACCGCAGAGACACTGATCTCTGCATGTACCGAGTTGCCGGAGGCATGGATGAAGCGACATTGCTGGGTAAAGAAATCCTTGCGCTGCTCGATCAGCGCCTGATGTTGCTGCAGGAAACTTTCCAGGTCTTCCGGCTCGATCAGTTCGCGTATCACACTCTGCGACAAGGTGGCGGCGGTGTAGCCCAGGATGCTCTCGAGTCGTTGATTGACGCGCAACAGCTGGCCACTGGTGCTCAGGTGCGCCATGCCGACAGCGGAGTGCTCGAAGGTGGCGCGGTAGCGTCGCTCGCTGGCTCGCAGGCGCTTCTGAGAGGCCTGTTGCTCGAATTCGGTCATGAGCTGTGAGACGTGATCCGCCACCGAGGCCAGAAACGCCTGCTCATCCTCTGCCCATTCGCGCGGGGCATTGCTTTCCGTGCAGCAGATGACGGCCACCACCTGGCCCGCCACACGGATCGGGCTGTCGATGATGGCCTTGACGCTGCAGCGGAAGGTGCCATCGAACAGCAATTCCTGATTGGCCTTGGTCACATCGGCCAGGGCGAGAGCATGTCCGGCATCCAGAGCCTCGAAATAGACCCGGTTCTGGGTGCGGGTAAGGCGAGTGGGAACTGTGCTATGCGTGGCATCGTGCGGCGGGGGGACCCACGCATCATGGACATGGGCCAGCGACAGACAGTCGCGGTCTTCATTCATGTACCAGAAGCTTACCTTGCGTATCTGCAGGCCCTTGGCGACTTGCTCACATAACCATGGCAGCAGGCTGTCGAGCTGCGCGTTCTCATCGTGGCGGGTGTTGCCGAGCTCGATCAAGGCCGCCTGCTGACGTTCATAGCGGCGCAGCTTGTCGGCCTGGGCATCCTTGGCCAGATGCTGCTGATGGATATCCAGCAATGAGCCGATGAAGCGGTAGGGCGCGCCGTTTCTGACCTCGAATTGAGCGCGCAGCTCAAACCAGCGATGATCTCCCTGCTGGGTGCGGATCAGCAACTCGCAATTGAAAGGTGTCCCGCTCAGTCGCTTGGCGTTGATCAAGGCCTTGAAGTCGTCACGCATGTCGGGCGCGACTCTCTCATGCAACGCCTCGAGTGCGGTGTCGAGTGTGCCGGCTTCATACCCCAACTGGTTTTCCAGACGGGTTGAGATGGTCAATCTCTCGTTACCTGTTTTCCATTCGATGACGCCATCGGAAATGCTGCGCAATATCCAGCTGGCGCGCGACTGACTGTCTGCGAACTCTGCATTGAGGTAGCTTTGATTGACCTGGCGTTTCAGCGCCTCGGTTGCCAGGCTCGCGAGCTTGTCCAGCCGGACGAGGACGTCCGGGCTGGGCAATTGTTGCCGCGGCTCAGCGTCCGCCAGGCTCATGCAGCCGATTATCTCGCCATTGTCTGCCTTGAGGGGCAGGCCGATGTAATAACGAATGCCGTCGGCAAGAACCGAACTGCAACCGGCGAGTTCCGGTTGTCGACGGGCGTCACACGTGATGAGGGGACTGGCTTGCAGTACCGCCACGCCACACAGCGCATCGTTGATGGGGACGGACTCTTGAACGTTGTCGTCCAGACTCAACCAGCGCTTGAGCTGATCGCCATCACGCAGGTTGATCATCGCCATGGGAGCGCCAGCCAGGTCGGCAGCCAGTTCAAGGATCATCAAAGCCTGATGATCCTCTTCATGCCGCAATGTCTTGATCCAATTGGGAATAATGGATGTATCAAGCCCGAGAGAATCTGGCATCGTGTCGCAGCCTTCCCTGTCTGTAGCGGTGATGGGGGATCAAGAAAGATCGCAGATTACCACAGTAAAGCGTTGCCTCACCGTTGTTGGGGTTGAGACCACTGAGACCACTGAGAGCACTGAGGGCAGCAAGGGCGCTGGGGTCATGAGGATGCCGGGAGGAAGAGGCAAGGGCGTCAGGGATGGCTGTGACATAATTGTCAGCATGGCGGCCTGACGGGCTGACACGGTCAAGAGGAGTCTGTAAGGAAATGGCGTTGATCAAGGGGTTCTGCATCTTGCTGCTTTGCCAGTTTCTCGGCGAGGTGACGGTGCGTGCGTTGTTGCTTCCGGTGCCGGGGCCAGTACTGGGAATGTTGTTCCTGCTGCTGGGGTTGATGTTGCGAGGGCGGCTGCGCAAACGGTTGTTGCCTGCCCCGGACAGAGAGGGGGAAGGAGTGCTGCGTGTTGACGAGAATGCGGATCGAGATCTCGGTCAACGTCAGCTGGCCCGTGCGCTGCTGCGGGAACGCGTGCCTGCCAGTCTCAGGCTTGCCAGCAATGGCCTGCTCTCGCATCTGTCGCTGCTGTTCGTGCCCGCGGGCGTTGGTGTGATGGTCCATTTCGAGCTCATCGCACGCGATCTCACCGCCATCGCCATCACGCTGGTCGCGTCGATCGCGGTCACCCAGTTCGTCACGGCCTGGCTGTTGCAACGTCTTATCGATCGAGGTTCTGCGACGCCGAGCGGGTCAGGGGGCAAGTCACACAGCGCCGATGAGGTGTCTTCATGAATCTGGCCCCGCTTGACGCCCTGTGGGTGTACCTGAGCGCTTCTCCGTTGCTGCATCTGCTGTTGACGCTGGTGGCCTTTCTGCTGGCTACGGCGATCAACCGTCTGGCTCGGGGGGCATCGCTGGCGCATCCGGTACTGGTCTCCATCGCGCTGATCATCGGGTTTCTATGGCTGACGGACACCGACTATCCCACCTATTTCGAAGGGGCCCAGTTCATTCACTTCCTGCTCGGGCCGGCCACCGTCGCGCTGGCGGTACCGCTGTTTGACCATCTTGATCGGGTCAAGCAGATGCTGTGGCCACTGCTGACAGCCTGTTGCGTCGGTATCGTCACCGCCGTGACCACCACCCTGGGTCTGGCGCTGGCACTGGGGGCACATACCCAGGTGGCCTTGAGCCTGGCGCCCAAATCCGTCACATCGCCGATCGCGATGGGGATCGCCGAAAAGCTGGGCGGTATTCCCTCGCTGACGGCAGGGCTGGTACTGCTGACCGGCACCCTGGGCTGTGTGGTGGGTCCCGTTGTCATGCGACTGGCAGGGGCACGAGACGATACCGTCAAGGGCTTCACCATGGGCTTGTCAGCGCATGGTATCGGTACTGCCTTCTGCTTCTCGTCGGTGAGCACGCTGGCGGGGGCCTTCGCTGGCATGTCGATGGGGCTGACCGGTCTGCTGACCGCCTTCATCGTGCCGCCTATCGTCGGGCTGTTCGGCTTCTGAGCATGAGGGGGCATTGGTGGAGAGTCGAGCTGGAGGTGAGCAAGCGGCGAGCAAGCGGCGAGCAAGAAGCAGGAAGGCCAGCGCTATCGTGGCACTGCCTTCTGAGGGCTTAAGTTTGCGTTAAGCGCAGCCATTCATGCTGGTGATCACTCCATGGTTCAGCTCAGCGCTTGCGTGTTGGCCATGGCAATCGCCAGCACGTCTTGTGGAGATGTCACCTTGTTGACACATGTCTGTCAGTGAGCTGATCGATCATGCTCCTACGCAGGTCCACAAGGCGTGGAATCCACTCGCGCCTCTGTGGCTGGCAATGCCTCGACCCAAGGAAAGCCCTCATGTTCACTTCTCTTGCACGCACAGTTCTTGAACGCACTGGTCTTGCTCGCACCGCTGCAAATCTCAAGCCCGCTGGCCTTGCCGGGCATCGTGTACTGGTCGAGGCGCCGATGGCCTCCAGCTGTCGAGAGCTCTGTTGGCAGCTGGCGGCGGCAGGGGCTGCATTGATTCTGGTCGAGCGAGAGGGGGATGACCTTGCCTTGCTGTGCAGGGTATTGCCCACCCCGAGTGGCCAGCAACATCGCCGCCTGTCACTGACGCACGCAGATGTGAGGGGTGACGCGCTATGCACGCAACTGCGCAACATCCCGGCTTCGGAGCGCCCCGATACCTTGCTGAGCCTGCCGGGCGATGGCCGCTGGCATCTGGAGAGTGGCCGCGCCTGGCATGTGCTCGAGCGTGGGGGGTGGCCGGCCGAGGTGCGCGCCAAGGTACTGGAATGTCTTGAGCTTCATGGCTCGGCGGATAGCCGACGCCCGCTGCTGGAGCTGATCGTGCAGGCAGACGGCGACTTTTTCGTTCCGCTGCCAACAGCGAAGCACTCTCGTATCCGGTTGTATACCCCAGCGCTGATCACCGGTGAAGAGGACCCTCTGTTGATGCGCCTGGCGCGCCATCAGGGCAATCATCCTGTCAGTGTGGCACGTCAGGCGCGCAAGCTGATCTTCCGACTGCGGCTGGCGCGAGCCAGGCACCCGCTCGCGTATGGCTGGTTGTTGGTGGGTGAGGCGTTGCGGCGGGTCATCGGCGGGCCGCGCCGCATGCTGGAGCGTGGCGCGCTCGGGCTGCGCGAGCAGAGGATGCTGCTGACGGCGCGTCTGGCCAGGTGGCGCCATGCCCGACACCAGGGGCGTCGCGCACGCAGCGGTGTGTGATGGCTGGCTGATCCATCGACACCGGCGATGTGCTATCCCGCGGTTTGCTTCCCACGTCCGTCACCTTTCGGTGGCGGACGTCTTGTCTCATGTCCCCTCATATCCCGATATGACATGGCAGAATCAGAACGATTTCAAGGAGTCCAGATGCGAGTTCTGCTCGTCGAAGATGATCCGTTGTTGGGCGAGGGGGTCAACCATACCCTGCGCCGCGAGGGTATGAGTACTGAATGGTTGAAGGAGGGTGCCAACGTTGCCGCCACGCTCAAGCATTCGCCCTTTGATGTGCTGGTGCTGGACCTTGGCCTGCCGGATCTCGACGGTCTGCAGGTATTGAGTCACCTGCGCCGTCAGGGCCAGACGTTGCCGGTATTGATCCTGACGGCACGTGATGACATCAGCGACCGGGTACGTGGTCTGGACGGCGGCGCAGACGACTATCTGGTCAAGCCGTTCGACATTGCCGAGCTGGTGGCGCGTCTGCGTGCGTTGGTGAGGCGCCATGCCGGGCAGGCCAGCGGTTGCCTGCAGCTGGGGCCGTTGCGCATTGATCAGGCTGGCCGCACTGTCACGCTCTCCGGTAGTGAGGTCGGCCTGGGGCGGCGCGAGTTTGATCTGCTGGAGTTCCTGCTGCTGCACCCCAGTCGTGTCTTCAGTCGGGATCAGCTCGTCGAGCAGCTCTATGGCTGGGATGGCGATGTCGAGAGCAATGTCATCGAGGTACATGTGCACCATCTGCGCCGCAAGTTCGGCACCGGGGTGGTCAAGACCGTGCGCGGTGTGGGCTATCGGCTGGGTGAACTCACGTGAAATCCATCCGCAGTTTCCTGCGGCGCAACCTGATCGGTGGCGTCGTGATCGTGCTGGGGACGGCCGCTGCCTGGAGTTACTTCGATTCCCGCGAGCAGATTGATGAGCTGTTCGATGCTGAGCTGGCCCAGAATGCGCGCATGCTGGGGCGACTCTATCAGTCCCGACTCGCGTCGTTGACACCGGCCGCGCGTCAGGAAACGTTGCAGAAGATGACATCGGGCCAGTTCAGCCTGCGCCCGCCCTCCCTGAGCTTTGCCGATGGCCATGAGAAATCCCCGCTGGGACATGTCTATGAAGACAAGCTGATCTTCCAGATGTGGGATGCGCTGGGCCAGCCGTTGCTTGGCCTCTCGTCACGTTCCGTGGCGCTCGATTACCTGCCGGTGCCCGGCTATGGCAGGCAGCATGACAATCACCATGACTGGTTCACCTTCACGCTGTATTTCCCCGAGAGTGGCATCTGGGTCACGGCGGCCCAGCGTGAAGATGTGCGCGATGAACTGACTGGCCAGATTGCGTTGCACAACGTGCTGGCGCTGGTGGTCGGGCTGCTCGTGATCGCCTTGCTGATCGGTGTGGCGGTCTCGCGGGGGTTTCGCCCCGTCTTGCGCATCAGTCATCAGATCACGGCCCGTCAACCCGGGTATCTCGAGCCGCTGGATGCCAGCGAGGCGCCGGACGAGATACGCGGCATGGTGGATGCTCTCAATGGACTGCTGGCGCGTCTGGCGGACACCCTCGACAAGGAGCGGCGTTTCACGGCCAATGCCGCTCATGAATTGCGGACTCCCCTGGCGGGCATCAAGGTGCATGCCCAGAATCTGGAGGCCGATGCCAGGGATGAGGCCTCGCGGCGCTCGGCACGCATGATCGTGGATGGCGTCAATCGCATGACGCGGGTAGTGGAGCAGCTGTTGACCCTGTCACGACTGGAAAGCGGGGCAGAGGCACCGCGTCGTCCGGTCGATCTCGCCCAGCTGACCCATGAGCTGGCGCGGGACCTGGGTCCCATGGCACGCCAGCGAGGCATCAAGCTGCATATCGAGGTTGCACCCGGCGCGCAGCTGGTCAGTCACGAGAACGGCCTCTACGTGCTGCTGCGCAATCTGCTCGACAATGCGCTGCGCTATACGCCAGAAGGCGGAGAGGTGCGTCTGGATATCCGCCGCGACGACGCTGGATGGCGCATGGAAGTGGCCGATACGGGCCCCGGAATCCCGCTGCGTGAACGCGAGCGCGTCTTTGAACGCTTCGTGCGTCTGGCCGGCCAGAAGACTCAAGGTTCCGGGCTGGGCCTTTCCATCGTGCGCGAGCTCGCCGAACGACTAGGCGCAGCGCTGGCGCTGAAGGAGAGCCCCTTGGGAACGCCGCAGGCCCCGGGGCTGCTGGTGCAGGTTCGCTTCCCGTCGTAGCAGGTTCGCTTCTCGTCGTGAATAGCGCCTGTCGGCCGGGTTGCGTCAGCGGAGGCCAATGATTGCGTCGAATGCATCATGCGGCTGTGATGCTGGCTGGCGCTCGATAATGCCAGCGGGGAGTGCAACTCGGCGATGGTCGGGTGGCAAAGACGGCTAGATTAGCGCTATCTTCATTATATGTTGCAGAGCAGCATGACATTCCCCTCTGTCAGGAGATTCGCATGAGTGAACAACAGTCTTCCCCTGTCCGTGTTGCACTGGTGACCGGCACCGCCAGTGGTATCGGCGCCGCCATCATGCAGGCGATGTGCGATGCCGGGCATCAGGTGCTGGCGGTCGATTTCAGTGATGAGGGGGCAGAAGTCGCCGACAAGGCAGGGGCTGCCTTCTTCAAGGCCGACCTGACGGATGCCGAGCAGTGTCGCGCGGCGGTGGATGAAGCCGTGTCCCGTTTCGGGCGCCTCGATATTCTGGTCAACAATGCCGGCATTCAGCATGTCGAGCGCATCAAGGACTTCCCCGAAGCCAAGTGGAATCAGATCATCGCCTTGATGCTGAGTGCGCCATTCACGCTGATCCAGGCGGCCTGGCCGCACATGGAGAAGAATGGCTATGGGCGCATCGTCAACATGGCGTCCATTCACGCCCATGTCGCGTCACCGGGCAAGGCGGCCTACGTCAGCGCCAAGCACGGCTTGATGGGGCTGACCAGAACCGCTGCGCTGGAAGGGGGCGAAAGCGGCATCACCGCCAATGCTATCTGTCCGGCCTACGTGCGCACGCCGCTGGTCGACAAGCAGATCGCCGAGCAGGCCAAGCTCAATGACATGCCCGAGGATGAAGTGATCGAGAAGATCATGCTCAAGGGCGCGGCGATCAAGCACATGATCGATCCCTCCGAAGTGGCGGATATGGCGGTGTGGCTGGCCTCCGACAAGGCAGGCTCGGTGACCGGCTCCAGCTTCAACATGGACCTGGGGTGGACGGCGCAGTAACGGCGTACCCTTGAGCAACGGCTCATTCCAGACAGTGCAGAGACACGAAGCCCTCACCATCGATTCGCGCTTGCGAGCGAGGATGGTGAGGGCTTTTGCTTGGCTGGCAGTGCCGCTGTCTCAGCGCTTGACCGGACGCTTCTGCAGCTTGCGTTGCAGGGTGCGGCGGTGCATGCCCAGGGCGCGGGCGGTGGAGGAGATGTTGCCATCGTGCTCGTTGAGCACCTTCTGGATGTGCTCCCAGGTCAGGCGGTTGACCGACGGCGGATTGTCGGAGATCTCGGCGGCAGGGTCGCCGCCTTCGCGGTTGAAGGCGTTGAGAATCTCGTCGGCATCGGCGGGCTTGCACAGGTAGTTGACCGCGCCGAGCTTGATGGCTTCCACCGCGGTGGCGATGCTGGAATACCCGGTCAGCACCACGATACGCGTGTCAGGCAGCAGGGCGATCAGCTCCGGCAGCAGCTTGAGGCCGGAGCTCTGCTCCAGCTTCAGGTCCAACGTGATCAGCTCCGGGCGGTGGCTGCGTGCCACGCTGAGTGCCTGGGCTTCATCACGGGCCACTTCCACTTCATAGCCGCGGCGCGTCATGGCGCGCGCCGTGACCTGGCAGAAGAATTCATCATCGTCGATGATCAGCAGTCGGGTTGCATCGCTCATCAGGGTTCTCGCTTGGGCGGTCTTTGCCGCCATCATGTCAGATGAAGGGGGAGGCGCACTTCCGTCAAGGTGCCGCCATCTTCGTGGTTGTACAGACTGACGCCGCCACCGAACCGATTGATGGTGGCATGCGTGAGGAACAGGCCGATGCCCATGCCCTTGGATTTGGTGGAGATGAAGGTCTCACCAAGCTGATCCGCCACTGCCATGGGCACACCATCGCCATGATCGCGGATGTCGATCAGCACTTCCTGATCGCGTTGCTCCAGGGTGATCTCGATATCATCCGGGCAGGCGTCGGCGGCATTGTTGAGCAGGTTCATCAGCGCCTGCTCAAGCGTGGTATCCACCAGCATGGAGGCCTGTTCAGCGCCGGGCGTCACCTCGACGCTATGCTGCACATCCGGGCGAACCACCAGCCAGCGCTGCACGATTTCCTCCAGCCACTGGGCAGCATTGATGGGTTGGGGCTGTTCCATGCGGCGGCGGTCGGCTGCGGCCACCATCGCCTGCAGGCGTTGTTTGCAGGTGTCGACCTGACTGCGCAGCAGGGCAAGATCATCCTCCAGCTGAGGGTCATTCCTGTCCTTGGCATCCTCGCGCATCTCGCTCAGCAGCACCGCCATGGTGGAGAGCGGGGTGCCCAGCTCATGCGCGGTGCCGGCGGCCTGACTGGCCACCGCCAATACCTGCTCGCTGCGCAGGGCGGCCTCACGCGTGGTGGACAGCGCCTGATCCCGGGTGCGCAGGGCATGGGCCATCTTGTAGATGAAGTAGGTCACCAGCGACGCCGACAGGCCGAAGTTCAGCCACATGCCGATGACATGCAGGCTGATGCGTCCGCCCAGTTCATAGGTCGCCAGCTGCGGCACCGGCTCATAGAACACCATCAGGAAGCTGTAACAGCCCATGCCGACCGCGGCAATCACCCAGGCATAACGCCACGGGAGCGTTGCGGCCGCCATGGTCACCGGCACCAGATAATAGGGCACGAAGGGATTGGTGGAGCCACCGGTATGGAAGAACAGCATCGTCAGACCGGCGATATCCACCAGCAGGTGAATCAGGTTCTCGGTGTCGGTGACGGGATGCGACTGCCCGAGGCGCCACCAGGTCGCGACATTGACCATCCCCATCGCGATGATGATCGAGATGACGGGCAGCACGTTGAGCTGAAAGCCGATGATCTCGAGCCCGAAGATGATCAGGATGAGAAAGCCGGTCCAGGTGATGCCGCGCGCGATGGTCAGACGAATGAGATTGCGGTGCGGCGTGGACAGTGGTGGAGGTAGCGGCTGATTCATGACGACTCCTGCGAGGAATGCGGCCATGATAGTGAATAAGGCTCATAAAGTGCAGCCCTGACGGCCAGTTAGCGCCAAGGCGCCATGCAATCCCCTGCGTTGCTTTCTCTTCGTTGCACCATCTTCGTTGCACCCGCTTTGTGGCGCTCTCTTCGTGGTTTAAAGTTATCAGCCTCGCTCGAAGGAGCCACTCAGCCAGGGCGTCACGCGTGTCGGTGTGATGTCGGCCAAGTGGACCTCCCAGCCCTCGACATGCGTGAGAGGCTGGCGCGGGTAGCTTCCCGCTGATCCGTTGCGTCCAGCGCTGCTTGACCAGGCGAGCCAGGGCGCATGGCGCTGCATGCCGGCGGGCAGTGTCGCAAGCTCCGGTATCCAGCGGCTGACGTAATGACCGAGAGGGTCGTGCTGGCGTGCCTGCTTCATCATGTTGAAATGCCGATCTCCGCGCGGGTCACGTCCGATACCCGCCAGATAGCGCCAATTGCCCCAGTTGGAGGCGACGTCGTGATCCAGTAGCTGATGCTCGAACCAGGCCGCTCCCTGGCGCCAGTCCACGCCAAGGTCCTTGACCAGAAAGCTCGCCACGTTCTGGCGCATGCGGTTGCTCAGCCAGCCGGTAGCCGCCAGTTCGCGCATGCCGGCATCGACCCACGGTACCCCGGTCATTCCGGTCTGCCAGCGTTCAAGCGCTTCCGGCGTCTGCGCACGGCTGCGCGGCTGATCCGCGTCGTGGCCTGGGGACTCGCCCGTGAAGGTGTGTCCGCCCAGCCGCCGAGCATCCCAGTGGAAGTATTCGCGCCATAAAAGCTCGACGCGGATCCAGTCGCTGTCCTTGAAGGCAGCCTGCGGATGCGCGCAGTGCTCGGGCAGCGTGGCCTGGAAGTTGTGCAGCGCGTCCAGTATCCGCCGCGGTGACAGACAGCCCAGTGCCAGCCACACGGAGAAGCGGGTCGAGAAATCCGCGCCGTTGAGGCGATTGCGGGTGGTCTTGTACTGGCCGGCGAAGGCCGGGCTCAGGTAATCCTGCAGGCGCTGCAAGCCGGCGGGCTCACCGGGGGCGAAGGTATATTCGCCGCGGGTGTCGGCCTGCCAGTGGCGAGCCTTGAGCAGGTGCCTGGCCGTACCCTGAAAGCCACGAGGGGCAGCCTCTGGCCAACCTGGGAGCGTGGATGGCGCGTCCAGCGGGGCAGGCATGTCGGGGAGGCTCGGGCGGGCCTTCTCCAGCTTGCGCCGGAAGGCACTGAAGCTCACTGGGAGTGCGGCGAGCGGTTCCGGCAGCTCGTCTTCGTCCAGCAGCAAACCACTGTTCGATTGCCGCAGGCGACACTGGCTTGCCACCACGCGTTGCTGGCGTTGTTCCACCACGCCCGTGGCGCGGCGCGTGATGACGCCCCGGCAGCCATATTGCCTTGCCAGTTGCCCAATCAGCTGTGCCGCGTCGCCGTGGAGGATCAGCAGGTCACTGCCCAGTGCCTGAAGTCGTGTGCGCAGCGATTCCAGGCTCCCGAGCAGGGCATGTTGCCGTCCCGTGCTGAGCGGCTGCAGGCGTGGCTCCCCGGGGCTGACGCTGCCGAAGGGCTGAAAGGTCGTCTCCGCCACTACATGCACGACCAGCAGGTGCGAGGCTCGCTCCTCGAGCGCGGCTTGCCACAACGGGTTGTCATCCAGGCGCAGGTCCTCGTTCAACCATACCAGCCAAGGGTCAGTGGACGTCATCGCGCCTCCCGTGCCAGCTGGCGTGCGTTGCGACGACAGCGCTGACTGCAATGGCGTACGTCGTCCCAACAGTCCTGCCACTTCTTGCGCCACGTGAAGGGGCGCTGGCAGGTCTGACATGGCTTGCTGGGCAGGTGCGGTTTGCGATGCATGCTGGCAAGGCTCCTTAAAAGCAGTACATAACCTATACCATAATTGTACGTCACGCGAAATGGCGGCCAGGAAATCCCCTGTCATTCAGTTGATGAGCGCCTTGCATGCCTGCCTCAGTCGCTGCCCGGCAGTTGATCCAGTTGTCGCTCCAGAGTCTGCATGGTGAGCAGCAGATCACGGTATTGGCGTGCATTGACGGCGCCGAGCAGCTCATCCTCGAAACGCCGCGCTTCGGGAATCAGCTCGGCGAGCATGGCCTCGCCCTCGGTGGTCAGGACAAGCAGCTGCGCACGCTGGTCCTGCTCGCTCGGACGACGCAGGATCAGTTCACGGCTCTCCAGTGATTTGACGGCGCGCGAGACGCGTACCTTGTCCATGTGGGTGCGCAGGCTGATTTCCCGCGCGGTCATAGGCACGCCGCGGCTCAACCAGGCCAGCAGACGCCACTCGGCGACATTGATGGCAAAGCGCTCGCCATAGCGGGCGAACATCGCCTCACTGGTGCGCTCGGCCAGCCGGTTGAGGCGATAGGGCAGGAACTGGTCAAGATCCAGCTCGCAGCGGGGCGTGTCCTGTGAGGCATCCCCATCAAGGGCATCGCGCGCTTCGGGAGTGTCATCAGTGCGTTGCATCGAGAGTTACCTGTCTCGGTGAGAGGGCTGACTTGCATTGTTACGACAGTGCATGGCGGTCGGATCATGTTACCGATGTTACCACTTTCGACAGCGAGCAAGACAAAAGTCGAGCAATTGAGCGATTGCCAAGGTATGAGTCTGCCTATATGGTTTCATATGTAACTATTTGCGGGCGGTGGCGGCATGTCGTGCCGTGGATGCCCCAGGTCATCAGGAGCCGCGAGCCCACAAGGAGATGAATCGTCATGCGCGAGCGCAATGCTGAGTGTCATTATCACGCCGGTTTTCGAAATCATGTCTCCAGCGAGGCGTTGCCTGGCGCCTTGCCGCAGGGCCAGAACTCTCCCCAGCAATGCCCCTATGGCCTGTACGCGGAGCAGTTGAGCGGCTCGGCCTTCACCGCGCCGCGTAGCCACAATCTGCGCAGCTGGCTTTACCGCATTCGGCCTTCGGTGGTGCAGGGCGCCTATCAGCCCATGGAGATGCCGGAGGTCGCCACCGCACCGCTGGCCGAGAGAATGCCGGATCCCAACCCGATGCGCTGGGATCCCATCGCGTTCTGCGCTGGCGATTTTCTGGAAGGCCTGATCACGCTGGCGGTCAATGGGGATGCCCAGGCGCAGCAGGGCTGTGCCACGCATCTCTACGCCTTCTCTCGCGGCATGCAGCAGCGCTTTTTCTACAATGCCGACGGCGAATTGCTGATCGTGCCGCAGCAGGGTGCCATCGAGGTACGCAGCGAGGTGGGCCTGCTGGAAGTCGCCAGCGGCGAGATCGTCGTGATTCCGCGTGGTATCAAGTTCCAGCTCAATCCGCTGGCGGGGCACGCGGAGGGCTGTCGAGGCTATGTGGCCGAGAACTATGGCGCGCCTCTCGAGTTGCCCTCGCTGGGGCCCATCGGCAGCAATGGACTGGCCAATCCGCGCGACTTCCTCGCGCCATCGGCGCGTTTCGAGGACGAAGCCGGTGACTTCACGCTGGTGGCCAAGTTCGGCGGGCGTTTCTGGCGCGCGAGCCTGGATCATTCACCGCTGGATGTCGTGGCCTGGCACGGCAACTACGCGCCCTACAAATATGATCTGGCGACCTTCAATACGATCAATACGGTCAGCTTCGATCATCCTGATCCCTCTATCTTCACCGTGCTGACATCACCGTCGGACACCGCTGGGGTCGCCAATCTCGACTTCGTGATCTTCCCGCCACGCTGGATGGTCGCCGAGAACACCTTCCGGCCGCCGTATTTCCATCGCAACCTGATGAGCGAGTTGATGGGCCTTATCCATGGCGAATATGACGCCAAGCGCGAAGGTTTCCGTCCGGGCGGCGCGAGTCTGCACAACGCCATGACCCCGCATGGCCCCGACGCTGCCACCTTCGAGGCCGCCAGTCAGGCAGAGCTCGCCCCTCGCTATCAGGGCAATACGCTCGCCTTCATGTTCGAGAGTCGCTATCTGTTCCAGCCTACCCCGCAGGCACTGTCGTCGAGCGCTCGTCAGCGCGACTACGGCTCGGTCTGGCAGGGGCTCGCGTCGCACTTCACGCCTCACACCAGTCCCCAATTCACCCCTTGATTCACTCCTTAATTCACCCTGCATCAGCGATGACCTTTGACTGTTCATCGTCATCCGACCCCAGGCAATTCCTGCATTATTGCTCACGTTGCTCTTCAAGGAGGCACCCATGAAATTCGCTACCTACCAGGATGGTTCCCGCGATGGAACGCTGCTGCTGGTCTCCCGTGACCTGACCCGCGCCGTCAAGGTCGCGGATGTCGCCACGACCCTGCAGGCGCTGCTGGAAGACTGGACGTCGCTGGCGCCCAGGCTCGAGCAACGCTACGCGGCGCTCAATGATGGCACGCTGACGGACGCCTTTGCGCTGGAAAGTCAGGCGCTGCATTCCCCGCTGCCGCGCAGTTATCAGTGGGCAGACGGCTCGGCGTATCTGAACCATGTCCAGTTGGTGCGTCAGGCGCGTGGCGCCGAGATGCCCGAGACCTTCTGGCACGACCCGCTGATGTATCAGGGCGGCAGCGACAGCTTCCTGGCCCCCAGCGCCGATATCATATGTGTCAGTGAGGAGCATGGCATCGATTTCGAAGGCGAGATCGCCGTCGTCACCGATGATGTGCCGATGCATGTCAGTCCGGAACAGGCCGAGGACCACATTCGCCTGTTGATGCTGGTCAATGACGTCAGTCTGCGTGGGCTGATCCCCGGCGAGCTGGCCAAGGGCTTCGGCTTCTTCCAGGCCAAGCCGTCGTCAAGCTTCTCGCCCATCGCCGTGACGCCGGACGAGCTGGGGGATGCCTGGCAGCAGGGGCGCGTACATCTGCCGCTGAGCGTGCATCTCAATGGTGAGAAGTTCGGTGAGCCAGAGTCCGGGCCAGACATGATCTTCAGCTTCCCGCAGCTGGTGGCGCATGCCGCCAAGACTCGCCCCCTGGGCGCCGGTGCGATCATCGGCTCAGGTACCGTGTCCAATCCCGGCAAGGATGGCGGCCCCGGCAAGCCGATCAGCGAAGGGGGCGTGGGCTACAGCTGTCTGGCCGAAGTGCGCATGGTCGAGAAGATCCTGTTCGATGAGATTCGCACGCCCTTCATGCGTTTCGGTGATCGCATCCGCATCGAGATGTTCGATCGCGATGGCCAGAGCATCTTCGGCGCCATTGATCAGCAGGTGACGCAGTTGGACGCCTGAGGGCGTCGTCGTGAGGTAGAACTTCTCAGAGACCCGTCTCGGGAAGACGTCGTGTGCCGGTAAGCCTCAAGCCAACTGGGCGCGAGGTAGTGCGAAGGGGCGGCCGGCATCCAACCGCGTCACAGGGGAGTGCAGCATGAGTTCAATGAGCCTGTATGGCTATTACCGTTCATCTACCAGCTATCGGGTAAGAATCGCGCTGGCGCTCAAGGGGGTTGAGGTCGCTCAGGTGCCGGTCAATCTGCTCAAGGGCGAACAGCGCAGCGCGGACTATCTGGCCATCAATCCCCAGGGACTGGTGCCGACCCTGATGGTGGGAGATACCCCAACATCTGTGGCCCTGACTCAGTCACTCGCAATCATGGAATATCTGGAGGAGCGCTGGCCCACCCCGGCGCTGTTGCCCTCAGCGCCGGAAGCGCGTGCGAAGGTGCGCTCGCTGTGCCAGTTCATGGCCTGTGAGATGCATCCGCTCAACAATCCGCGCGTGCTCAATTATCTGACCGATCGGCTTGAGGTCACCCAGGGGCAGCGCCTTGAGTGGTACCGACACTGGGTCGCCGAGGGCTTCGCGCGTCTGGAAGTGATGCTGGCGGAAAGTGCAGGGCGGTTCTGCCATGGAGATAGCCCGGGCATGGCGGATGCCTGCCTGATGCCCCAGCTCTACAATGCGCGCCGCTTCGAGTGTGAACTCAAGGACTACCCGAGGATTCTGTCCATCGAGGCGGCCTGTCAGTCAATGGAAGCCTTCCAGCAGGCCCACCCCGAGCGTCAGCCAGATTGTCCGGCGGCATGATCATTGTCGGTATCCCGAGATGAAAGCGCCTCAGCGGTCTCGACGAGGCGCTTTCATATCTCAGGCCATCGTCTCAACGACAGCACTTGCTGGAGTCGCCGCTGGCGGGTGTCTGCTCGACCACCACGGCAGACGTGGGTGGGGCGCAACAACTGCGGGTGGCGCAGGATGATGGCGGAGCGTCAGGGGCTTGGGAGCTTGCGTCTTGCTCATGCGCAGCTTGCACGCTTTCGGCCTGCTTGGCCTCGCCAAGCTCAACTCGCGCGTCGCGAATCACCTGCCAGGCGGACTGCAGGAAGAGTGCGGCAATCGCCGCCCCCAGCAGCACATCCGGCCAGCGGGAACCTGTCCAGCCGACCAGTAGCGCGGCACCGAAGACCGAGGCATTGGCGATGATGTCATTGCGTGAACACAGCCAGGTGGAGCGCATGTTCAGATCATCCGACTTGAAGCGCCACAGCAGGCCGAAGCAGACCAGATTGACGGCCAGCGCCAGCAGGGCGAAGGCACCCATGCCGTGTGCGGCGGGGGCGACGCCATGGAGGGCCTGATAGCCCGCCTCGCCAAGGACGATCACGCCCAGCGCCAGCATCACGATACCTTTCACCAGCGCGCTCAACGCACGTTCACGCACGCTGCGGTGCAGGACGTAGAGGGTCAGGGCGTAGACGCTGGCATCGCCGAACATGTCGAGTGAATCCCCCAACAGTGCGGTGGAGCCCAGCCACCAGGCTGCGGTGAATTCGATGAAGAACATGCTGGCATTCAGAGCCAGCAATATCTTGAGCACCTTGCCCTGAGAGGCTCTGAGCTCTGCCAGCTCGCCGGACTTGCTTTCGCAACAGCTTTTCATAAGGGGTCTTGGCCTCCTGTCGTATTGCTGACAGCATGGAGGTTATAGTCACTATAAGGTCAAGCCTCATGACACAAGGATCCGAGCGCGAGCCGGGAACAGCAGCACAAGACCCGCAAAGCTCCGGGGCTGTCACAGGGGCGATGAGCATCGGTCAGCTGGCCAAGGCCTCAGACGTCCAGGCGGTGACGATCCGCTACTACGAGAAGCAGGGGCTGTTGGCCCCGCAGCGGCGTGTGGCCAACGGCTATCGTGAATATGGCAATGCACAACTGCGCCGGTTGACCTTCGTCCGCCGCTGTCGGCGTCTGGGTTTCTCGCTGGACGATATCCGCGCCTTGTTGGGACTGGCGGATCAGCAGGCGTTGCCGTGCGATCAGATAGACGCGCGCATCGAGGCGCAGCTGGCCGAGGTGCGCAAGCGTCAGCGCGATCTCGCCGTCATGGAGGAGGAGTTGCAGCGCCTGACGCACTGCTGCGCCGGCGGGGTGGTGGCGCAGTGCCGTATCGTCGAGTCACTGTCCGAGACCGAGGAGTAAGGCCCTGGCATTTTCGCGCGCGCAAGGATGACTGAAGGCCGCTGATCGCGCTCGCCTCTGTTGCCGCGCCGCGCCAGCCGCTACAATGCGCGCCATTCGTCTTGTTCTGCTATTCACCCAACAGTGCGCGCGGCGTGCCTCACGTCGGGCCGGATGCCTTTCAGCTCATGTCAGATTCCCAGATTGCCAAGGCGGCGGATGTGCGCCGTACATTCGCCATCATCTCTCACCCGGATGCCGGTAAGACCACCATTACCGAGAAGCTGCTGCTGTTCGGGAATGCCATCCAGATGGCCGGCTCGGTCAAGAGCAAGCGGGCCGATCGCCACGCGACCTCTGACTGGATGAAGATGGAGCAGGAGCGTGGCATCTCCGTGACCACCTCCGTGATGCAGTTCCCCTACAAGGACCGCATGGTCAACCTGCTGGATACCCCCGGGCACGAGGACTTCTCCGAAGATACCTACCGGACGCTGACGGCCGTCGACTCGGCGCTGATGGTCATCGATGGCGCCAAGGGTGTCGAGGACCGCACCATCAAGCTGATGGAAGTCTGCCGCCTGCGCACCACGCCGATCCTGACCTTCGTCAACAAGATGGACCGCGAGACGCGTGACCCCATCGAGGTGATGGACGAAGTCGAGACGGTGCTCAACATCCAGTGTGCGCCGATGACCTGGCCGATCGGTGTCGGCAAGGGCTTCAAGGGCGTCTATCACCTGCTCAATGACGAGATCCATCTCTACAAGCAGGGTCAGGGCAACCGCATCCCCGATGACGTGCGCATCAAGGGCCTCGATAGCCCTGAAGCCATCGAAGTGCTGGGCGAGGACCTGATCGAAGAGCTGAGCATGGAAGTCGAGCTGGTGCGCGGTGCCTCACACGAGTTCGATCTCGAGGCCTATCGTCGCGGTGATCTGACGCCAGTCTACTTCGGTACCGCCATGGGCAACTTCGGCGTGCGCGAGATGCTCGACGGCTTCGTCGAATATGCCCCGCCGCCCCAGCCGCGTGATACCGATACCCGCGAAGTCACGGCCCACGATGAGCGCTTCACCGGCTTCGTGTTCAAGATCCAGGCCAACATGGACCCGAAACACCGTGACCGTGTCGCCTTCCTGCGTGTCTGCTCCGGCAAGTACGAGAAGAACATGAAGATGCGTCATGTGCGCATCAACAAGGACGTCAAGATTCCTGACGCCCTGACCTTCATGGCGGCGGACCGCTCCCACGTGGAAGAGGCCTGGCCGGGCGATATCATCGGCCTGCACAACCACGGCACCATCCAGATCGGTGATACCTTCACCATCGGCGAGGACATGCGCTTCACCGGCATTCCGCACTTCGCGCCGGAACTGTTCAAGCGTGTGCGCCTGAAGGACCCGCTCAAGATGAAGGCGCTGCAGAAAGGTCTGCAGCAGCTCTCCGAAGAGGGCGCGACCCAGGTCTTCCAGCCCTTCGACAACAACGACCTGATCGTCGGTGCCGTCGGTACGCTGCAGTTTGACGTGGTCGCTCACCGCCTGAAGGAAGAGTACAAGGTCGAGTGCATCTATGAGGCGATCAACGTGCAGACCGCACGCTGGATCTACTGCGATGACACCAAGATGCTGGAAGACTTCAAGCGCAAGGCCAGTGCCAACCTGGCCTACGACGGCGGTGGCTGGCTGACCTACATCGCGCCGACCCGCGTCAACCTGCAGCTGACCCAGGAACGCTGGCCGGACATCACCTTCCGCGCGACCCGTGAGCACTGAGACAGGTACCGCAACGGCATTGCCCTAGCGGCGATGTTGTAATGGCGCTGCGATAGCGAGACTGTCGATCACGCCATGAAGAACGCCACCCCTCGGGGTGGCGTTTTTTATGCCCGGATAAAGGTGGCGTTTTTCGTGGCCAGACATGCGTGTAACCCTACGTTTACACAGCCAACCCATGGCGCGGCATCAGCACGGCATAATGTACGGGTCATGTTGTCTTGCTGGCATCCGTGTGATGAAGCTTGCTGGGGCGAAGGTCGGTAGGGCGTAGACAATGACAACAACAATGGCGTGGGATGTGTCTCAGTGCGGGCCATGCATGATGCGTGGCAATCCACCGGATGGTTAGCGAGTGACAGGAGATGACAGATGTCCGGATTCATGCAGGAATTTCGTGATTTTGCCGTCAAGGGAAGCGTCGTCGACATGGCGGTCGGCATCATCATCGGCGGGGCATTCACACTGATCGTCAAGAGTCTGGTCGGTGACATGCTCAACCCGCTGATCGGGCTACTGATCGGCGGAGTCGATTTCGCCAACTTCTTCGTCGTCCTCAAGGAAGGCGCTCAGGCCGCGCCCTATGCCAGTCTCGAGGCCGCCAAGGAAGCGGGAGCCGTCACGCTGAACTATGGCTTGTTCATCAATGCCATCATCAGCTTCGCCCTGGTGGCGCTGGCGGTATTCGTGTTGATCCGCCAGATCAACAAGCTCAAGAAGGAAGCCGAGGAAGCGCCGGAAGCGGTCACCGACAAGGATTGCCCGTATTGCCTTTCCAAGGTGCCGCTGGCGGCGACCCGTTGTGGTCATTGCACCTCCGAGCTGGCGCCGGCAGCGCCGGTGGAGGCGGCCTAGGCCATCTGCGCCAGTCACGACGACTGACAAGCAGTATCGACACTCGTCCTCAAGGGACCGGCCACCAGGCCGGTCCCTTCGTTTGTCTGATACACGCTGATATAGCACGATGGCTGTACGACCATCACCGGGAGATTCCATGCTGATCGACAGCCATTGCCATCTGGATTTCGCTGACTTCACGCCGGATCGTGAGGCGGTCATCGAGCGTGCCGAGCAGGAAGACGTCTCGGCCTTCGTGGTGCCCGCCACCACGGTGGCAAGCTTTTCGGCAGTGTTGGCGCTGGCGGAGTCATCGGCGCGTATCTTCGCTGCCCTGGGGCTACATCCCTATTTTCTTTCCGAGCATGGCGATGACGCGCTGGCGGCGCTTCATCAGGCCCTCGATCAGCATGTCGGCCAGATCGTCGCGTTGGGCGAATGTGGCTTCGATGCGCGACTGGCCGATCATGATGCCCAATGGCAGCTGTTCGAGGCCCAGCTGAGCATGGCACGCGAATTCTCTCTGCCTGTCATCGTGCACTGCGTGCGCGCCAATGACGAAGTCGCCAAGCGCCTCAAGCAGGCACGACTCACCCGTGGCGGCATCATCCATGCCTTCGCGGGCAGTCAGGTGCAGGCGGAGCGTTTTCTCGAGCTTGGCTTCGTGCTGGGGCTGGGCGGCAGCGTGACCTACCCGCGTGCCAACAAGCTGCGCGGAGTGGTGGCGTCACTGCCCGATGATGGCTTCGTGCTGGAAACCGATAGCCCCGACATGCCGCTGTGCGGGTTTCAAGGTCAGCGCAATGAGCCATCGCGTGTGGCCAAGGTCGCGGATGTGGTGGCGGAACTCCGTTCGAGCAGTCGCCACGATATCGCGTTATCCACCACGACGAATGTGCAGCGTATTCTTCAACTGAACGTCTGATCTAGACTGACCTCAAAGGCCAGGCGACAGCCTGCCGACCCGGTTCAGGAGGTCGCCTCATCATCGGTAAATCAATGTCAGATTCTTCAGCATCGCGTTCCTCCTCTCGTGTGCCGGCACACGAGTCTTCTGCTGTCTTCGCGCACGCTTCACTGCCTGCTGGCCCCCGCTATCGGATGTACCTGCTGCCGCTGCTGTTGCTGGCGGCATTGCTGGCCACCGCCTGGTTAACGGCCAGCCAGATCACGCAATCCCGCGAGGCGGATCGCGAATCCGACAGGCAGCGGCTGGCCTTGTGGGTCCAGAGTGAACAGCGCCTGCTCGCGGGACAGCTGCAGGAGAACGGCTACTGGGAAGAAGCCGTGACCAGGTTTCTGCGCGAGCCCGAGCTCGACACGACCTGGCTCGAGTACATGTATGGCCCCGAGTTCGCCATCAATACCGGCATACATCTGATCTCTGCCGTGCGTGGCGATGGGCAGGTGGCAGCCTGGGTGCAGCACAACGCCGGGTCGCCGGGGGCCGACTGGCTGGGCAAGCAGCCGGTGAGCTGGCGACGTGCGCTCGCCCCCATCATGCAGGCGGCCCGCCAGTCACCGACACAACCTCAGCTGGCCTGGTTGATCGTCGACAACCAGCCATGGCTGATCGGCATGCAGGGGCTCTACGAGGATGAGGAGGCCTTGCCACCGCGAGACGAGCAGGGGCTGTTGATTCTGGGCATGCCGCTCACGACAGACCTGCTGGATGAGCAGGCGGCCGTGCTGGGCTTGAAGGGGCTGCAGGTGGTCAGCAACGCCATGCCACAGCCCATCGCGACACAGCAGATCTGCGTGGCCTTGCCGGCGTCCGGCCGTGCCGATCGCTACAACCATGCCAAGGCCTGCTGGCAGGATGAAAATCGCGTCGCTCAGCTGGTGCAGGAGATGGGCACTCCGCTGGCGGTGCTGCTGTTGATCATTTTGCTGGCGGGCATGGGCACCATCGGCATGCTGGTGCGCGACAGTCGGCGCCGCAGGGCGAGTCGGGCCTATGGCGCCTACCTCGAGCATCAATACCAGCGCCACAGCATTCTCAACCAGCAATTCCTGAGCGTCCCCTATGAAACTCACACGCCGCAGAACGCGCGTGCCTCTCTCGCCCGGTACCTGCAGCGAGTGCGCGAGATGCTGGGGGCAGAGATCATCATCTATCGGCGTGAGGTGGGCAATCCCAACGCCGGCTACCTGATTCTGCAGAGTCATGATGAGCGTGAGTGGTTGAGTGAAGCATCGTTGCGGCGTGATCCTCTCTGGCGCCTGCCGGTGGGGCGCGTGTGCGTGTCAGCCGGTGATCGCTCGCGGCGCGATGGCGATGTGAGCGTCGACAGGAGTGACGATGAGCAGGAAGATCGCGCGCTGCTGCTGTGTCAGCGACTGGGCGCCAGCCAGCTGATGGGCTATTCGGTCTCGCCGCATCCCGGGCGCAGCGAATTGCTGCTGGTGGCCAGTCGCGGCCATCGACTCAACGCCACCGAGATGATGCCGTTGCTGGACATGACCCTCGATACGCTGGTGGTACGAGGACTGGAGCAGGAACGCGTGCTGCTCCAGCACCAGTTGCTCGAGGAGCGCGAGACGGATCTCGATACCGGTCTGCTCAGTCGTGAAGGCATGCTGCGCCTGATCAAGGTGCGGATTGACCAGCTGGGCGAGGTTGCGCCGATGGAGGGCTTCGTGCTGATGGCGCTGCGGATCGGCGGCTTGCAGGTGCTCTACGATCATGCCGGCGCCGAGCCGGGCAATCACCAGCTGGAGCAGGTCCAGAAGCGCATCGCTCCCTTGCTGGGCAATTCCGGCGATGTGGCGCGCCTCGAGACCGACAGGCTGCTGATCATGGTCCAGCGCCGGCTGCTGGAAGCGACGCGTGGCGGTATCAGTGGCTGGCTGGACAACCTGCTGAATGCCGTGCGCGACAAGGTCACGCTCAATGATGAGGTGATCTATCTGCAGCCGAGCCTGGGCATCACGCGCTATCCCGAGGATGGCCATCAGGTGGATGCGCTGGTCTATCGCGCCGAACGTGCCCTGCACGATACCCAGCAATGCCAACGCGAGTGGCATTTCTTCGATGAAGAGGCGGAGCGTGAGTTGCGTCGCCTCAAGCAATTGGAGGCCGAGTTCACCGTCGCGCTGCGCGAGAATCAGCTCAGGCTCTTCGTGCAGCCGATCGTCGACGGGCGTACCGGCCGCTTGCAGCTGTCGGAGGCGCTGATTCGCTGGCAGCACCCCGAACGTGGCTTGATGGGCTCGGCGGACTTCATGGCGATCGTCGAATCCGCCCGCCTGGATGTCGCGCTGGGGCGCTGGGTGCTCAAGGAAAGCATCGCGACCCTGATGCGCGTCCACGAAAGCGGTCATGAGCTGCATCTGAGCGTCAACGTGACCGTGCGCCACATGATGGACAAGCGCTTCCTATCGGACCTGGAAATGTTGTTCCGGCATCCGGAGCTGTGTGAGCGCCTGACGCTTGAACTGGTCGAGAGCCAGCTGCCGGATGACATCCAGGCCCTTGCTGTGCTGTTCCAGACCATCCGGGCTCACGGCGTGGCGTTGGCACTGGACGATTTCGGTACGGGCTACTCCTCGCTGTCGCAGCTGCAGCGGCTACCGTTCGACAAGCTCAAGATCGATCGGCAGTTCGTGACGGCGCTGGGCTCCAGCAAGGGGCAGGCCATGATCGAAGCGATGCTGGGGCTGGCGGAGGCCTTCCATCTTGCGGTGGTGGCCGAAGGCATCGAGACGCCAGAACAGCGAGCCGAATTGCTCGCGCATGGCTGCTCGCTGCATCAGGGCTATCTCTATGCACGACCGATGCCGGTGCAGGAGCTGATCGAGCACCTGATCGCAGGGGATGGTTGGCTGCCGGAAGGGCTGTAAGGGCTGGGAGCCCCGACAGGCGCCTGAAATCAGCAATCCGTGACAGACAAAAGCCCCGCACGTTGGCACGTGCGGGGCTTTCCTGTGGCGGCTTTCAAGCGATCAGTCCTTCAGGGCGATCAGCCTTTCGAGCCGTACCCTTCAGCCCTTGAGCTGCTCCGGGTCGCGACGCTCGACGGCATAGGGCAGCGCGCTGCGCTCAAGCTGGGTGCCATCTTCCAATGCCAATGCGATCTCTTCATCGCGCAGGCTGATCACGGCCAGCAGCTCCAGGCGGCCCTGCTCATCATGGGCTGCCTGCAGCACTTCGCCGAGGGACTTGCCGTCGGGGCTTGTGACCTTGCTGCCCACCGCCGGCAAATCGGCCGGCTGCGCCGTCGTCAGGCGTTGCAGGCGCTTCTTGACCTGGCCGCGGAAGTGGGCGCGTGCCACGACTTCCTGACCGGTGTAGCAGCCCTTCTTGAAGCTGATCGCGGCGAGGGCTTCCAGATTGAGCATCTGCGGCAGCCAGCTGTCAGTCTGCGCGGACGTGACCCACTGCAGACCGGCGCGGATATCTTCCAGGCCCCAGCGGGTGTCATCGCTGGCGACCACATCGCGTGCGAAAAGCGCCGTGGCGAGGTCTGCCAGGGCGGCATGCGGGCCGACCAGTATCGCGCGCGGGGCATTGCCTGACGGCTGGCGCGCCAGCGCGCAGGCCTGCGGTTCTTCGTCTTCGCTCGACTGCAGGGGCGACTGGAAGACCGAGCGCATGGCCAGGTCATGCTCGGCCAGCGCAGGTGCCGCGAGTGCGTCGGCACAGGCTGCCAGACTCTGCTCGCCGAGCAGGCCGAGCACGCTCAGCTCACTCGACACCTCCAGCGTCACCTTGTAGAAGGGCGCGAACTTGGCCAGATGGGCGCGCAGCGGTTCGGCGGTGCCAGCCGGCATCACCAGCCACAGGCGCTCTTCGCTGACGCGCAGCAGCTGGGCCATGGCCAGAATGCGTCCCTTCGGGGTGCAGAAGGTCGTCAGCGGCGCCAGCTCGCCATCGACCAGACTCAGCTGCTGTGAGGTCTGTCCCTGCAGAAAGCGTTCGCCATCCTTGCCGCAGACCTCGAGTACCTCGAAATTGTTCAGCGGGGCCAGCACATTTTCGGTCCGTACATTCTTGGTCATGTCAGCGAGTGGCATGGAGGCGTCGGCTGGCTCACCCAGCGTCAGGCGGCCGTCCTCGCCGAGCTGGTAGCCGTGGTCTTGCATCAGGGTCTTCAAGGGATTCATCTACCACCATCCTGTTGCGAAGGAGTGAACTGCCGGTGGCGCATTGGCAACCATGCGGCATGTCGGATGCCCGCATTGTCACGCGCCAGCTGGCGGCTGTCAGCCCCTTGTGCCTCAAGTGGCAGTAAAAGAACGGGCAAATCAGTGTTCCCGTCCTGCCAGCCTTTTATGCAGCCTGGTTCGCGACGGTCTGATGGGCGCTGACTGTCAGGCAACCGTGCTATTCTTGACGGCTGCAATGCGCCGCGGCGCCCCTTTTTACTGCATGACAGGAATGACACGATGGCCAGCTTTTCTCTTACTCTGATCGGCGTCGAGAGCGTCAAGGACGTCAACAAGGTCACCACGGCGCTGATGATGATGGATGGCGTCAAGGAAGCCGAGGTCGGGCGTGGCTTTGCCGAAGTCGACGGTCAGGTGCGTTATGACGCGCTGGTCAAGACGGTCGAGAAGGCCGGTTACAAGGTCAAGTGACCGCAGTGCGGTGACGCTGACAGGCGGCAAGCAGGCAACGTCTCACGAGCGGGATCACGGACAGATCAGCGACAGGGAGGTGACGAATGAGTATCGAGGTAATCAGCCGTCGGTCAGGCAGCTTCGTGCAACGGGTACAGGTCGCAAGCTTTGATGAGTTGCTGGTCGATGTGCCGGCGGTGGTCGGTGGCGACGAGAGCGCCCCGGATCCGCATGACTATTTCGATCTGTCGCTGGGGGCCTGCAAGTCGATCACCGTGCAGATGTACGCCCGGCGCAAGGGCTTGCCGCTGGCGGGGATCATCACCACGGTGGACCGGGACGACAGCGACGAGCGCCGTGGCAGCAACAGCGAATATCGTCTCACGGTCAGCATGCAGTTCCTGGCCGAGGAGGGTCATGAGCTGGACGCCGAGACCCGCGTGCGTCTGATCGAGATCTCCGAGCGTTGTCCCATCCATCGCCTGATGACCAGCACCCGGGTCTCGGTGACCAGTCGAGAAGCGCCCGCGAGCGCATGAGCGCCGGGCAATCATCTGCCTGTCGTCAGTTGAAGACCCGACTGACTGCCACCATTGAGAGCGCATGAGCAAACCATTTCGCATCGATTCCAAGTTTCAGCCGGCCGGTGACCAACCGGCGGCCATCGAGAAGCTGATCACCGGCCTGGACGCGGGCCTGGCGCATCAGACCCTTCTGGGCGTGACCGGCTCCGGCAAGACCTTCACGGTGGCCAACATCGTGGAGCGCCTGCAGCGTCCGGCCATCGTCATGGCCCCCAACAAGACGCTGGCGGCGCAGCTGTACGGCGAGTTCAAGTCGTTCTTCCCCGACAATGCCGTCGAATATTTCGTCTCCTATTACGATTACTACCAGCCCGAAGCCTACGTCGCCTCCTCGGACACCTTCATCGAGAAGGATGCCTCGATCAACGACCACATCGAGCAGATGCGTCTGTCGGCGACCAAGGCGCTGCTGGAACGCCGCGATGCGATCATCGTGGTCTCCGTCTCGGCCATCTACGGCCTGGGTGACCCGGACCAATACCTGAAGATGCGCCTGCACTTCAATCGTGGCGAGCAGATCGATCAGCGCGGCTTCCTCAGGCGTCTGGCGGAGCTGCAGTACACCCGCAACGACATGGATTTCCGGCGCGGTACCTATCGGGTGCGCGGCGACGTGATCGACATCTTCCCGGCCGACTCCGAAGAGCAGGCGGTGCGTGTCGAGCTGTTCGATGACGAGATCGATTCCATCCGGCTGTTCGATCCGCTGACCGGTGAAGTGGCCGAATCGGTGCCGCGCATGACCATCTATCCCAAGAGTCACTATGTGACACCGCGCGAGACCATCGTCGCTGCGGTCGATCACATCAAGGAAGAGCTGGTCGAGCGCCTCGATTACCTGCGCAAGCACGACAAGCTGGTCGAGGCCCAGCGCCTGGAGCAGCGCACCCTCTATGACATCGAGATGATGATGGAGCTGGGCTACTGCAACGGCATCGAGAACTACTCGCGCTATCTGTCGGGGCGTGATCCCGGCAATGCGCCGCCGACCTTCTTCGACTACCTGCCCAAGGACGCGTTGGTCTTCATCGATGAGTCCCACGTCAGCGTGCCGCAGGTCGGCGGCATGTATCGCGGTGACCGTTCGCGCAAGGAAACGCTGGTGGAGTACGGCTTCCGTCTGCCGTCGGCTCTCGACAACCGCCCGATGAAATTCGAGGAGTGGGAGAGCATCCTGCCGCAGACGGTATTCGTCTCGGCGACGCCTGGCCCCTACGAGGAAGAGCATGCCGGCCAGGTGGTGGAGCAGGTGGTACGTCCCACCGGGCTGCTCGATCCGGTCATCGAGGTGCGTTCTGCCTCGACTCAGGTGGATGACGTCCTCTCGGAGATTCGCGCGCGCACCAAGGTCGGCGAGCGCGTGCTGATCACCACGCTGACCAAGCGCATGTCGGAAGACCTGACCGAATATCTGGGCGAGCACGACGTGCGGGTGCGCTATCTGCACTCCGACATCGACACCGTCGAGCGCGTCGAGATCATTCGTGACCTGCGTCTGGGCAAGTTCGATGTGCTGGTCGGCATCAACCTGCTGCGTGAGGGCCTCGATATTCCGGAGGTCTCGCTGGTAGCGATTCTGGATGCCGACAAGGAGGGCTTCCTGCGCTCGGAGCGCTCCCTGATCCAGACCATCGGCCGTGCGGCGCGTAACGCCAACGGCAAGGCCATCCTGTACGGGGATCGCATCACCGATTCCATGCAGCGGGCTATTGCCGAGACCGAACGCCGTCGCGAAAAGCAGATGGCCTTCAATGACGAGCACGGCATCACGCCGCGCACCATCACTAAGTCGGTGGCGGATATCATGGAAGGTGCCCAGGCGCCGGGCCGCAAGAGCAGCCGTCGCAAGGGCAGCGAGCGTCAGGTGGCAGAAGAGACGCCGGACTACGCTGCGCTGGCGGCCGAAGGCCCTCAGGCGCTCGAGAAGGAAATCAGCCGTCTCGAAGATGCCATGTTTGCCGCGGCCAAGAACCTCGAGTTCGAGGAAGCCGGTCGACTGCGCGACCAGATCAACGATGTCCGCAATCGCCTGATCGCGCTGGGCTGACGCTATTCTCCATCCCCCAGCATTCGCGTTGCTAAAGGCATGACCCTGCGCGCCCGACGGTGTTACCCATCGTCGGGCGCGTGGCGTTCAGGGCTGGCGGGTATCTGACGGGGGAGTGCCACCAGCAAGTTATCCCGTTATCTTGCCTGTTGCCTCTCAGATCATCACATTGCAGCTCAGTGCATGGCTCAGGAGCAGGCGGTTGCTCGGGAAGGGCGGCAGCATTGCTTCTCTTACAACCTTGGGCGTAGCCGGGCAGGCGGCTGCGGTGCGTCCTGATGGTGCAAGTGGAGAGGGAAATCCTGTTAACCGCGTGTTGGCATGTGCCAATGACTGGCTTTGATCGTGATTTCCGAGGATTGTCTGGCCACATTGGAAAGCATGGTGCTTTTCGCTATTGGCAGGCTGCTGAGCCGCATTCATGAGCGCTCAAACGGTCACTTTACATGCGTATTCGCTGCTGCCAATAATGCTTTCAAGGCATTCCTGACGTGTCGACCCCCTGCCGGCAGGCTGGCAGCGGCGCACAAGGTCAGCGGATGACAGACACTGTCGCCAGCCTTTTGCGGTCAGCCCAGCGCTGCCACCAGGCGTCAGTCAGGTCTGCCCGGCCGTAGTACAACAATAATCGGGAACAGGAATTCTCATCATGATGCGCAGGTCTCTTCTCGCTCTCGGTATCGCCGCGGCGATGTCCACCCAGGCTCAGGCCGATATCACCATCGCCATGGCAGGCCCGGTCACGGGGCCGGTCGCCCAGTACGGTGACATGCAGTTCATCGGTGCCGAGATGGCCATCGAGCGGATCAATGCCGCCGGTGGCGTCGATGGCGAGATGCTCAAGGGCGTCAAATACGACGACGCCTGTGATCCCAAGCAGGCGGTGGCGGTGGCCAACCAGATCGTCAATGACGGTGTCCAGTACGTGATCGGCCACCTGTGCTCCAGCGCGACCCAGCCGGCCTCGGACATCTACGCCGAGGAAGGTGTGATGATGATCACGGCGGCGTCCACCAGCCCGACCATCACCGAGCAGGGCTATGAGCTAGTCTTCCGCACCATCGGCCTGGATTCCCTTCAGGGGCCGGTCGCCGGGCGCTATATCGCCGAGACGATCAAGCCCACGCACATGGCCGTGATCCACGACAAGCAGCAGTACGGGGAAGGCATCGCCACCGGCGTGCGCGACACCGTCGAGGAAGCAGGCATCGATGTGGTGCTGTTCGAGGGCATCACGGCGGGCGACAAGGATTTCTCGGCGCTGATCTCCAAGCTCAAGAAGGAGAACGTCGACTTCGTCTACTACGGTGGCTATCACCCGGAGCTGGGTCTCTTGCTGCGTCAGTCGCGTGAGCTGGGCTTCGATGCCCCCTTCATGGGCCCGGAAGGGGTCGGCAACCCGGACATTTCCAAGATCGCCGGTCAGGCCTCCGAAGGCCTTTACGTGACGCTGCCGCCGGCCTTCGAGACAGACCCGAAGAACGCCGATCTGGTCGCGGCCTTCAAGGACAAGGATCAGGACCCCTCCGGCCCGTTCGTCATGCCGGCCTACACCGCGGTGGAACTGATCGCCGATGGCATCAAGGGCGCCGATTCCACCGACCCGTATGATGTTGCCGAATACCTGCGCGCCAACAGTTTCGACACGCCCATTGGCAAGGTCGAATACGACGAGAAGGGCGATCTGAAGGACTTCAACTTCGTCGTCTACAACTGGCACGCCGACGGAACCAAGAGCGAAGCGGCACATTGATCATCGGCTGCCCTCTGCTCGTCTGAGCCCAGCCTTCGCCACGGCCATGTGACATCTCATCTGGCACCTCATTTGAGACCTCATGTGGCCGTGGTGGATCAACCCCGAGACGCTTCCCGTCATGCCACCTGGCATGGCGGGCTTCTCCGTTCGGTCGAGTCCACGGTGATGCAATATCGCCGTGCCTGCCCGTTGTCGCCGCGCATGCGGCATTTCCCTGACGGTCACCGGCCACAAGCCGAAGACAGTCGCGGCCAAGGGTCGTTTCAATGGAAGACATCCTCTACTTCCTGCAACAGGTCATCAATGGCCTGACCATCGGCAGTACCTATGCCTTGATCGCCATCGGCTACACGATGGTCTACGGCATCATCGGCATGATCAATTTCGCCCACGGCGAGATCTACATGATCGGCACCTACGTGACCTTCATCGTCATCGCGGCGCTGGGCATGCTGGGCATCGCCAACCCCTTCTTTCTGATGGCGGCCGCCTTGCTGGTGGCGGTGCTGGTGTCCTGCGCCTACGGCTTTGCCGTGGAGCGGGTGGCCTATCGCCCGGTACGTGGCTCCAAGCGTCTGATTGCGCTGATCTCGGCGATCGGCATGTCGATCTTCCTGCAGAACTACATGCGTCTGGCCCAGGGCTCGCGTGACATGGCGATCTCCAGCCTGATCCCGGGCGGTTGGGAGTTCGGGCTGGAAAGCTTTGCGGTCAATCTCTCCTACATGCAGGTGATCATCTTCAGCGTCACCCTGGTGTGCATGCTGCTGCTGTCGTCCTTCATCACGCGCTCCCGCCTGGGGCGTGCCTGCCGTGCCTGCTCGCAGGATGCCGGCATGGCGCGTCTGCTGGGCATCAATACCGACATGATCATCTCGATGACCTTCGTGATCGGGGCGGCGCTTGCCGCCGTGGCGGGCCTGCTGCTCGGCATGTACTACGGCGTGGTCAATCCCTACATCGGCTTCCTGGCCGGCCTCAAGGCGTTCACGGCGGCGGTGCTGGGCGGTATCGGCAGCATCCCCGGCGCGATGCTGGGCGGACTGCTGCTGGGGGTCGCGGAGGCGCTGACCGGCGGTTACCTGTCCACGGAATACAAGGACGTGGTGGCCTTCGGACTGCTGATCCTGATTCTGCTGTTCCGTCCCTCCGGGATTCTCGGCAAGCCCGAAGTGGAGAAGATCTGATGCCCAAGCTTGCGAATCAGACTCTGAAGAAGGCGGGCACCTCGCCTGCCGAGACGTTGCCGACCCAGCCTGCCTATCGGCGTCCCTGGTGGTCGGCGCTCGCGGCCGCCGTGCTGACCCTCGTGCTGGGCGGCTCGGTGCTGGGGGTGCAGCTCGAATCCACCGGCATCACCACCACGGTGCGCTTGATGGGCATGGACACCTGGGGGTGGTTGCTGGCCGCGGCGCTGGCCGTCTTCCTGCATCAGCTGGTACGCCCGCAGATCGAGGAGTGGCGGGCGCGTACCCGCAAACCCTCACGTTTCAGCGTCCCCGATGTGATGAGCGGCCAGAAGCGTCAGCTGTGGATCATGCTGGCCATCGGCGCGCTGCTGATCTTCCCGTTCCTCTCCAACCGCTCGGCGGTGGATCTCGCCACCCTGACGCTGATCTACATCATGCTGGGCCTGGGGCTCAACGTGGTGGTGGGGCTCGCCGGGCTGCTGGATCTCGGCTACGTGGGCTTCTACGCCGTCGGGGCCTATACCTATGCGCTGCTCAACAGCTATCTGGGTTTCAGCTTCTGGGAGGCATTGCCCATCGCCGGGTTGATGACGGCGTTGTTCGGCTATCTGCTCGGCTTCCCGGTACTGCGATTGCGCGGGGATTACCTGGCCATCGTGACGCTGGGCTTCGGCGAGATCATCCGCATCCTGCTCAACAACTGGACCGAGCTGACCGGCGGCCCGAATGGCATCGCGCGCATTCCCAAGCCGACCTTGTTCAACCTCGAGTTCTCGCGGCGGGCCGACGAGGGCAACATCGCTTTCCATGAGTACTTCGGCATCGACTACGACCCGGCCCTCAAGGTGATCTACCTGTATCTGCTGGCCTTGATCCTGGTGCTGATCACGCTGTTCGTGATCTACCGCTTGTTGCGCATGCCCATCGGGCGCGCGTGGGAGGCACTGCGCGAGGATGATATCGCCTGTCGCTCGCTGGGCATGAATCCCACCGGCATCAAGCTCTCGGCCTTCACGATCGGCGCGAGCTTCGCGGGCTTCGCCGGCGCCTTCTTCGCCGCGCGTCAGGGCTTCATCAGCCCCGAATCCTTCACCTTCATCGAGTCGGCGATCATTCTGGCCATCGTGGTGCTGGGCGGGATGGGCTCGCAGCTGGGCGTGATTCTGGCCGCGATCGCCATGACCTTGCTGCCGGAGCTGGCACGCGAATTCAATGAATATCGCATGCTGCTGTTCGGGCTGATGATGGTGTTGATGATGGTCTGGCGTCCTCAGGGCCTGGTGCCGCTCAAACGACCGCAGATGGAGCTCGACCGTGGCTGACACACATGACAAGCAGGTCCGTGACAAACAGGTCCGCGACAGGCAAGACCACGACAATCCGATACCGGTTGCCTCCTCGCGTCGTCAGGCGCGCGCCGAGGGCGGAGCGCCATTGCTGGATGTGCGCGATCTCACCATGCAGTTCGGTGGCCTCAAGGCCGTGGACGGCGTGACGTTGCAGGTGCATCCGGGCGAGGTGGTGTCGGTCATCGGGCCGAATGGTGCGGGCAAGACCACCGTCTTCAACTGCATCTCCGGCTTCTATCAGCCCACCGGTGGCGAGGTGTATTTCCAGAATCGCGCCATGCATCGTCTGCCGGGCTATCGCATCGCCCAGGCCGGCATGGTGCGCACCTTCCAGAACGTGCGGCTGTTCAAGGAGATGACCGTCATCGAGAACCTGCTGGTGGCGCAGCACATGCACGCCGAACGCAATCTTCTCAAGGGGCTGTTCAAGACGCCGGGCTATCGACGCAGTGAAAAGGCGCTGATGCAGCACGCCGGCGACTGGCTGGAGCGAGTCGGTCTGCTCGAATTCGCCAACCGCGAGGCCGGCAATCTGGCATATGGCCAGCAGCGCCGACTCGAGATCGCGCGTTGCATGGTCGCCAGGCCCCGGCTGCTGATGCTGGATGAGCCGGCGGCAGGCCTCAATCCCAACGAGACACGTGATCTGGATGACCTGATCGTCAGCCTGACCCGCGATGAGGGCATTTCGGTGCTGTTGATCGAGCATGACATGAGCCTGGTGATGGGCATCTCGGACCACATCTACGTGGTCAATCAGGGCCAGCCGCTGGCGGATGGCAGTCCGGAGGACATACGGCGCAACGATGCCGTGATCAAGGCCTATCTGGGGGAAGAGTGATCATGAGTGAGCATGTCGAAGACGTGACGCCCGAGGCCACGCTTGCCGGTGAGGAGCTCGCGCCCCGCGAGGCCATGCTGGCCCTCGAGCATCTGACTGCCCACTACGGGCCGGTGCAGGCGCTCAATGATGTCTCGCTGGCCGTCGGCCAGGGCGAGATCGTGACGCTGATCGGTGCCAACGGCGCCGGCAAGACGACGCTTCTGATGTCGATCTGTGGCGATCCGCGTCCGACCAGCGGGCGGGTATGGTTCGCGGGCGAGGAGATCACCGGCACCCCCACGGCACGCGTGATGCGCGGTGGGCTGTCGGTGGTGCCGGAAGGTCGCCGCATCTTCACCGGCATGACGGTGGAGGAAAACCTGGCCATGGGCGGCTATTACCAGAGCAAGGAGGAGAACGAGCGCAGCATCGAGCACGTGCTGGGGCTCTTCCCGCGTCTCAAGGAGCGCTTCCAGCAGCGCGGCGGCACCATGTCCGGCGGAGAGCAGCAGATGCTGGCCATCGGACGCGCCCTGATGAGTCGGCCGCGGCTGCTGTTGCTCGATGAGCCATCGCTGGGGCTGGCGCCCATCGTGATCGGGCAGATCTTCGAGATCGTCGAGCAGCTGCGGGAGCAGGGCACTACCATCTTCCTGGTGGAACAGAATGCCCATCGTGCACTGTCGATCGCCGATCGCGGTTACGTGCTGGAGCATGGTCGAGTGGTGTTGGCGGACAGCGGCAAGGCGCTGCTGGCCAATGACGATGTACGCCGCGCTTATCTCGGAGGCTGATCGCCCGCAGGTCGATCGACTGCCAGTTCTCGCCAGGACTTTTCGAGGGCTGCAAGTCGATCGGGTTTACCAAACCAGGACGCCGCCCCCGGCACTGAATCGTCAGTGTCCGGGGCGGCGTCCTTTTTTGCTCTCGAGATGTGGATGAGGTGGAAGTGTGGGAAGGAGAGGGTAGAGGCTGGCTCGGTCAGTGATGTGCTGCTCGTGCCAGCCTCTGTATCAGATCCTGCGCCGGTTCCTTATCAGTACCAGTGACCTGCGTGAACAGAGGTCAGGCAGAGAGCGATTCGGGAAACTCTTCGGGCATGTAGGCGACGCCGTCATGAATGCGGTAATGATTGGTGGGGCCTGAAGCCTGGCAGCTCTTGACGCATGCCTGGCTGGCGGGGAGCTGGCGCAGGGGGTAGCGCACGCCGGCTTGGCACAGTTCCAGCATCTTCTTGAGTGCGCTTCGCTCACAGTAACCACACAGGCACTCGAGGGCGTTGTCGAGGCAGTCTTCTTCGCTCATGCCCGCACCGTAGATGCGGTTGTCATCACAGACGACGAATCCGAGAGCGCCGGGGGATGTGGCGGGTGTTGTCATGTCTGCTGCCGTATCAGGTACTGCACTGAGAATGTTGTCAGCCATGATGAACCTCATTGTGATGGGGTATTCCGGCTTCTCCGAGCCAGTCGCTAGCTTGTCTGTCCATGATCCTCTCTGGTCTTGCCTCACCCCAGAGTAGACGGCGGTCGTCAAACTGCCATGCAAATCTGTTTAACGCGTCAAGGACGAACCGATGCTGCGTCAGAAATGTGACAGAGAAGTGTCGTTCAGATGACTGCGAAGATCTCGCGACTGGCGGTTTCAGGACGGCTGGCATCCCAGTGGCTGACGGTAACGTGAATTGAGCGCCAGCAATATCGCGGCACTCTCGGCATCGAAGGCTCCGCTGATCGCCCCGGGACGAAAATGTGCCTGGAATGCGGCAATCGCCAATTCGGGACGTGCGGCGTCCACCGGATAACCGTAATGCGTGAGCGCCGTGAGCAGAACCTCTTGTGATGGCAGGCCCTCGCTTGCCAGCTGGCGCTGGAAGCACAGCACGTCTGAGGTGCGTGGCCAGGCACCGATGCCGGCGTCATGCAGGCGTTGCCAGGGGAAGCGCGGGCCGGGGTCGGTCTTGCGCTCAGGGGCGATGTCCGAGTGCCCGACGACATCCACCGCCTTGATGCCATGGCGCGCGATGATGGGTTTGATCAGCGTGATAAGTGCGCTGATCTGCGCCTCGCTCCACGGCGCGAAGTCACGCGAGGGGGACCAGCGTCTGGCGACCGCCGCCGTGGCATCTTCCTGCTCGCCTGCCGGCAGTGGCACCAGTGCCTGCGGCCCGGCATTGACGATCTCGATGCCGATGGAGGTGTCATTGAGGTTGCTGCGTTCACCCCACTGGCTGACGCCGGCATGCCAGGCACGGCGCGCTTCCGGCACCAGCGGATAGACGCGCGGCAGGCCAGTCGCGGGCATCGGCGCCGACAGCAGATAATGCGCGCTGACCTGAGAGCCGGTCAGGCTGATCAGGGAGCCGCGCAGATCATCATCGGTGTAGTGCAACACCAGATGGCGAACCCGCGAATTGCTCTTGCCGTGGGGGGAGGACGTCACCCAGTCGAAGGTATCGCTCCCGTCACCGGCGTCAGAACCCGGCTGGGTGCCACACCCTGCCAGCAACACAGTGAGCGTGGCAGCGGCCAGCGACAGCAGACGTCGCGAAAAGGAGCGTGACGAGAAGGAGGGTGGCAAGAACAAAGGTGGCGAGCAGGGACGTGGTGAACAGTAGCGTGGCGTCATTGAGCGGTCATCGTGGTTAAAAAAGGAGAGGCTGCATGACAAGACGGTACCGCAACGGGACGGCGTCAGTCGCCTCGCGATGCAGGCGACTGCCGGCAGCGAAGCAGGCGGCTCCGGGCGGGAGAGCCTCACGCAGACTGGGCCATAACCTGCTGAATTCTCATGACTTGCGGGTTGCAGGATTCGCTCTGCCGCCTCGTGCTCGCATGAGGTATAATCCTGCGCACCTGACCTGACGCTCGCCCCGTGGCGGCGCGATTGCCGTGCCTGACAACAGTAATCGCCCCGGTGCCCTGCGCGCCAGTGTGTCTGTCTTTCCCATCGCTTGCCCTTGAGGAGCCGATCCTGATGACCGTGATCCGCCAGGATGACCTGATCCAGAGCGTCGCCGACGCGCTGCAGTACATCTCCTACTACCATCCGAAGGATTTCATCGACGCCATGAACGCGGCGTACGAGCGTGAAGAGAATCCTGCCGCCAAGGATGCCATCGCGCAGATCCTGATCAACTCCCGGATGTGTGCCCTGGGTCATCGTCCCATCTGTCAGGACACCGGTATCGTCACCGTCTTCGTTCACGTCGGCATGAACGTGCGCTTCGAGGCCGACATGAGCCTGGATGATATGGTCAACGAAGGCGTGCGTCGCGCCTATCTACTGCCGGACAACGTGCTGCGTGCCTCCGTGCTGGCAGACCCGGACGGCAAGCGTGCCAACACCAAGGACAACACCCCGGCCATCATCCACCACAAGCTGGTGCCGGGTGACAGCGTCGAGATCCACGTCGCGGCCAAGGGCGGCGGCAGCGAGGCCAAGTCCAAGTTCGCGATGCTCAACCCGTCCGATTCCGTGGTCGACTGGGTGCTGGAGCAGATTCCGAAGATGGGTGCTGGCTGGTGTCCGCCCGGCATGCTGGGCATCGGCATCGGCGGTACCGCCGAGAAGGCGATGCAGTTGGCCAAGGAGTCCCTGCTCGAGCCGATCGATATCCAGGAGCTGCAGGCGCGTGGTGCCTCCAACCGCGCCGAAGAGATCCGTCTCGAGCTGTTCGAGAAGGTCAATGCGACTGGCGTCGGCGCCCAGGGCCTCGGCGGTCTGACCACCGTGCTCGACATCAAGGTCATGGATTACCCGACCCACGCGGCCAACAAGCCGGTGGCGATCATCCCGAACTGCGCGGCGACCCGTCACGTGCACTTCACCCTGGATGGCAGCGGTGTGGCAGAACTGCCGGCACCCAAGCTCGAGGACTGGCCGGAAATCACCCGTGAAGCGGGCGACAGCGTCAAGCGTGTCAACCTCGACACCGTGACGCCCGAGGAAGTGCAGAGCTGGCAGCCGGGCGACACCCTGCTGCTCAATGGCAAGCTGCTGACCGGCCGTGATGCCGCTCACAAGCGCATGACCGAGATGCTGGCGCGCGGCGAGCAGCTGCCGGTCGACCTCAAGGGTCGCTTCATCTACTACGTCGGCCCGGTCGACCCGATCCGTGACGAAGTCGTCGGTCCGGCTGGCCCGACCACCGCGACCCGCATGGACAAGTTCACGCGCACCCTGCTGGAAGAGACCGGCCTCCTGGGCATGGTCGGCAAGGCAGAGCGTGGCCCGACCGCGATTGACGCCATCCGCGACAACAAGTCCAGCTACCTGATGGCCGTCGGTGGCGCTGCTTACCTGGTCGCCCAGGCGATCAAGAAGTCACGTGTGCTGGCGTTTGAAGACCTGGGCATGGAAGCGATCTACGAATTCGAGGTCGAAGACATGCCGGTGACCGTGGCCGTCGACAGCGCGGGCGTCTCCGTGCACCAGACGGGCCCGGCCAAGTGGAAGGAAATCATCGCCAGCCGCGCCTGATGACGGCCGAGTGATGAATCGTCACGTCCCTGCGACATGCGTCCTTGTGACATACGTCCTTGTGACATGCGTCCTTGTGAGATGACATGAAGAACCCCGCCCGTGATCATTCATCGGCGGGGTTCTTGGCTTTGCGGCGCTCAAGACATCTTCCTGAGCGCCAATGCAACGGCATCGTCGCGCGCGCTGCTGTGGCATACTCTGGCAACCCTGACGCCTGCAATGGAGTTGCAATGACCGCCTGGCTACTCGGCTTTCTACTGCTGACCAGTCATATCCTCGGTGCCATGTCCGCCGTCATGGCCCTGATGTCGAGCCGCACTTCACAAGGGGCGATCGCCTGGATTCTGTGTCTGCTGACATTCCCCTACGTGGCGCTGCCACTGTACTGGGTATTCGGACGTCCACGCTTCTATGGTTACGTCAGCGCTCGTGAGGAGCGCGATTCGACCATGCGCCGCGTGCTGATGCGCTTTCGGCCCAAGCTGTCGCCGTGGCTGTCACGCCCGCTGGGAGGCAATCCCACCCATCTGGATGCCATCGAGCGACTGGCGATGATGCCGGTCACTACCGGCAACCGCGCCAAGTTGCTGATCAATGGCGAGCACACCTTCGATGCACTGTTTCATGCTATCGACGCCGCCGAGGATTACATCCTGATCCAGTTCTTCATCGTACGTAACGATGAGCTGGGGGTGCGTCTCAAGCAGAAGTTGATGCGCCGCGCCGAACGCGGCGTGCGAGTCTGTTTCCTGTATGACGAGATCGGCTCGCGCAAGCTGCCCGATGGCTATCTGAATGATCTGATGGAGTCGGGGTGTGAGGTCAGTGCCTTCAATTCTTCGCGCGGTTGGCGCCATCGCTTCCAGATCAACTTCCGCAATCACCGCAAGGTCACCGTCATCGACGGCCGCGTCGGCTTCGTCGGCGGGCTGAATGTCGGCAATGAGTATCTGGGGCATTCCGAGCGCTATGGCGCTTGGCGCGATACCCACCTCAAGCTTGAGGGGCCCAGCGTGATGGGCCTGCAGGAAGCCTTCTGGGAAGACTGGCACTGGGCGACCGGTGAGGTGCTGTCACTCGAATGGCAGCCGCAGATCAGCTGTGACGAATGTCAGCATGTGGTGATCGTGCCCTCCGGCCCGGCGGACCGCCGAGAGACGGCCAGTCTGCTGGTGCAGCAGGCGATTCACTCCTCGGTCAGTCGTATCTGGATTACCAGTCCCTATTTCGTGCCGGACCAGGGCGTGCAGGATGCGCTCAAGATCGCTGCGCTGCGCGGGGTGGATGTGCGGGTGATGATTCCTGAGCGTCCCGATCACCTGCTGGTGTTCCTGTCGGCGTTCTCGTTCCTGTCCGAAATGATTCGCTCCGGCGTGCGTGTCTTCCGCTATCAGCCAGGCTTTTTGCATCAGAAGGTGATGTTGATGGATAGCCATACGGCGACCATCGGCACCGTCAATCTCGACAATCGCTCCTTCCGCCTCAACTTCGAGATCACGGCGTTCGTGCCCGATCACCAGTTCGCCTCGGAAGTGGAGGCGATGCTCGAGGAAGACTTCCGCCACTGTCGTGAAATCAGCTGCGAAGAGCTGGATGCGCGGCCGATGTGGCGTAAGCTGGTCTCGCGCGCGGCCTATCTGCTGGCACCCATCCAGTAATGCAGCACCCTGCATGCGACAAGCGCCTGCCGAGCTGAGTAAAACTCACTCGGCAGGTCTTGCCAATCGCCGCGCCAGCAGGCATCTTCTCGCTATAACTGATCGCCTTCTTATTTCTGTAAGAAATAAGGTGAGAGCCTTGAAGTGCTTCACGTGCCACGCACGCCAAGCGCCATCGAGGCCGGCGACTTCATGATTCAGCGCTGAGACCTGCCATGACTGCTCAAGACTCCACCGCTAGCACTTCACCCTCCATCGACTATCAGTTTCGCGATGATGCGGATGTGATCGCCTTCGCGCGCCAGCACGTCGGCGCGCGCTATCCGGCCTTCGCGACCGCTGAAGCACTTCAGGTCGAAGAGATCGGCGATGGCAACATCAACTATGTCTATCGCGTCTGCACGCCGAACCGCTCCGCCTCGGTGATCGTCAAGCAGGGCCTGCCCTGGGTGCGCATCATCGGCGAAAGCTGGCCGCTGTCGCTGGTGCGTGTGCGCATCGAGGCGGAAACCCTGCAGTTCGAGGCCGCCTGCGCGCCGGACCTGGTGCCGGCGCTTCATCATTTCGATGAAGCTCGCTCGGCGATCGTGATGGAAGATATCGGTGATCACCGCAATCTGCGCCATGCCTTCCTGGAGCGCGCCTCACTGCCGCAGCTGGGCGAGCAGATGGGGCGTTTTCTGGCCACCACGCTGTATCGCAGCAGCGATCTGGCACTTGATGCCCACGACAAGAAGGCGCGCGTCGCACGCTTCATCAATCCCGATCAGTGCAAGATCACCGAAGACCTGTTCTTCATCGATCCGTTCTGTGATCACGAGCGCAACAGCATCAATCCGGCGCTGCGCGTGGATGCCGAAGCCCTGTGGCAGGACGCCGCCCTGAAGGTCGAAGTGGCCGAGCTCAAGCAGCGTTTCCTGTCCGCGCCCGAGGCGCTGCTGCATGGCGATCTGCATGCGGGCTCGATCTTCGTGCGGGAAGACAGCACCAAGGTCATCGATCCGGAATTCGGCTTCTTCGGTCCGGCGGGCTTCGATATCGGCAGCTGGTTGGCAGCACTGTGGCTGGCGGCCTGCGCGCATACCGAGCTTGAGGGAGAGCAGGGCGACAAGCGTGACTACGTGGCACAGCTGCGTGCCCAGGCGGTCGCCAGCTGGGAAAGCTTCACTCGGGAGTATCGTGAGCAGGCCGCCCACACGCCGGATGCCAGCTTCGCTGCGCCGGGCGTGGCAGATCGTCTGTTGGCTCGCATGTTGCGTGACGCACTCGGCTACGCCGGCTGTGAGCTGATCCGCCGCACCGTGGGGCTTGCGCATATTCTGGAACTCGAATCCATCAGCGATGAGACCACCCGCGCGCGTGCCGAGCGGCGGGCGCTGGCACTCGGGCGCGAGTTGATCATGGCGCGCGAAAGCCTGGGCGATATCGATGCCATCGATGCCCTGGTGGCGCGTCACCTCGTCTGAGGTGATTGGCGCGCCAGGCAGGAGTCGGGCGTTCAGGGCCCGGCTAGGGTAGACTCTGCGCTCCGCACCCACGCGCTTGCACTGTCACGCGCGTGGTTCAGTCGAGGAGCATGGTGCTTTATCGGCAGAGTGACTGCCTGCCATCGCCTTTCCAAGACGTCTGCCTTTTCAAGAAGAGATTTTCATGGCCCTGTCTTCCACGCCTTACAAGGTGGATCTGTCGCTGACCGACCTGGATCGCGGCGTCTACGAGACCCTGCGCTTCACTGTGGCTCGTCATCCCTCCGAAACCGAACTGCGTCTCTGCGTGCGTCTGCTGGGCCACGCCCTGTGGTACAACGAGAACATCGCGTTCGGTCGCGGCCTGTCCGATGTCGATGAGCCGGCGCTGTGGGAAAAGAGCCTCGATGGCCGTGTCCTGCACTGGATCGAAGTCGGTCAGCCGGATGCCGAACGCCTGACCTGGTGCTCGCGACGCACCGAGCGTACCTCGCTGCTGGCCTATGGCAGCCTGCGTGTGTGGGAAACCAAGGTCGTGCCGGCGGTGGCGGGGCTTTCCAACCTCAGCATCGCGGCCGTGCCGGAAGGTTCGCTGGACGCCATCACCGAGTCGCTGCCACGCAACATCAAGTGGACCGTGATGATCTCCGAAGGCACCATCTTCATCACCGATGACAACGGCCAGCACGAGATCAATCTCGAGTGGCTGAAGGGCGAGCGCTGAGCGACATCAGCCTCGCACCCGGCCCCAACGACAACGCCCCCGCAAGCCATGCTTGCGGGGGCGTTGTCGTTGGGGATGGCTCAGCCGGAGCGACTGCCGTGAGCGAGGCTGATTCGGTCCGGCCGCGGCTCAGATGACGCTCAGGTCCTTGTCGACCATCAGGCGGCCTCGGCCATTTTCCTTGGCGTGGTAGAGGGCGTCATCGCTGCGCTTGACCCAGCTCGACAAGGTGTCGTCGGGGTGCAATTCGCTGGCGCCGGTGCTGAAGAGGATCACGCCGTGCAGCAGGGGCGAGGTTTCGCAGCGCTCCCGCAGGCATCTGTCGAACTGGCGAGCCGTCGCCAGGGTGCCGGGGATCAGGATCATGAACTCCTCGCCGCCATAGCGTCCCGCTTCCCCCGAGAACTCCTGCGTCAGCTGGCTGACATGGCGTGAGAACTCTTCCAGTACCGTGTCGCCATACGGATGCCCGTGGTTGTCATTGATCATCTTGAAGTGATCCAGATCGCAGATCAGCAGGCAGGCACTCTGCGAACGCCTGATCCAGGCTTCGGCCTGTTCATGGATGGCGCGGTGATTGTAGAGGCCGGTCAGGCTGTCCAGCAGACTGAGGCGCTCGAGCCGTGCCGCATAGGCATTGGCGATATCGCGCTCTTCATGGATGCGTCGGGCATAGCCTGCGATCACCACGCTGAGCAGCCCGAAGGCCAGCGTGTAGCTGAAGCCCATATCGAGAAAACGCATGCCTTCGGAGGCATAGCGGCTGACCAGGCCCGGCCTTGCATGCTCAAAGGCCAGCAGTGCCCACGGCATGAACATTAGGCCGATGATGATGATGCCTCGGCGTCTGGGATTGGCGGGCAGTACCGCCAGCACATAGGCCGATGCCATCAGGTAGAACAGCAGGGTCGGGCCGGTCGCGCCATGATTGAACAGCCAGTTGCCCGGCAGCATCACGAAGGTGACCAGCGCACAGAACAGCCAGGCCATGCGCTGGAACTCACCATGAAAGCGTGAGCGATACCACATCAGGGCGATGAACGCGCTGATAATGACCAGCACGATGTTGTACGCCGGCAGGGTGAGGTCAAACAGGGAGTTGAAGAGGGCCGAAATCAACCCGATGAAGACAGCGGAAACGAGAAAGCCATGATGGAGTATCTCGCGGGCGGAGCCGGTCTTGCCGACCAGCCAACGCCAGGAGGTAACTATCAATTTCAATGGGCTGACCATGTGACCTCGGGCATCGAGATGTCAGTGCACGCCAGGCACCAACCGGGAAAGGCGGATGATACACCACCTCATCATCAGCCACAGCTCGCCAGAGCCAACGAAAGGCGCGCAAACCCTATGCTAACGCATGGCGGGTCAAAAAAAATCCTCATTCACCACTGTGCGCAATGGCGTGGGTCGATTTGCGCATAATGCGCAATATATTGCCTTTTCGGCCTGACGCGATCACTCCTGAACCCTTCCCAATGATTTGCGTCGCCGCTCCGTTACTTCCAGGGCGTGTAGCGGTAGCTGTCGGGATCGTTGGCATCCGGGCTGTCGGCTTCCTTGAGGCGCACGAGGGTATTGCCATCGTCATCCTCTTCGACTCCCGTCACTGTCACCGGAAAGTTGGGTGACAGGGCATCGAGTGCCGGCCATTGCCCCTTGGTGATCTGGCTGCCGGCGGCAGGGGCGCTGTCGGCGCTGACCTTGATTGGGTCTCCGCTGACGCTGGTGCCGCCCTTGAGCGTGGTGGTAAGCGTGAATTGGATCATCAGTCGCGAACTCCTCTGGACGATTGTCGTTCATGGGGCGTTGCATTCGAAGGTGCGCAATGAATGCCTGCTTCATGAACATGCGTCGCACCCGGGCATTTTGCAATGCCGATAGCGGATTCAGGCGTCACTGCGACACCAGATCACGACGCAGGTAAAGAAATGTGAGATTCCTGCTTTTCTTTTTGAGATCAATGCGGTACATTACGTCTCGTCTTGAGGGGGAAGCTCTTCCGGACACTGTCGGGACGTGGCGCAGCTTGGTAGCGCGCTGCAATGGGGTTGCAGAGGTCGCAGGTTCGAATCCTGTCGTCCCGACCAGATTCAAGTGAAAAGGCCATCCGGAAACGGATGGCCTTTTTGCGTTTTTGCATGTCCGAAAGATACTTGCCTCTTTACTGTTCGCTCTCTGCTCTTCATTTCCCTTGTCCGCCTCTCATTTCCCTTCTTGCGACAACCAGCCTGCCTCCCGCATCGCGCCTTCGTCCATATCGCTCACTTTCCTGGCGCCTCAGCTCAATCAGCGCTGTGCTCGCGAAAGTTCTTGTCTGTTGATCCAAGCAGAAGCCACTGACATATGGCCCTGAAAACGCTGCCGATTGAGTTGATGTGGATCAATTTTCTGTCGGTTCGAAGGGCGGGGCAGGCAGGATGAGTTCTCTAAGCATGTAAGCATTAGAGTTTTCGTATATACTGCGCCAGTCGATATTGGGGGTGATAATGAAAATCATAGACATTTACACGGCATCTCGATTCAATCCCGAACGATCCATCCTCAGAGAACAGCTGGGCGGAGGCTATGTGGTGCAGACCTGCGCCGTGGCCGCCGAGAACTACTGCTTCGAGGTCTCTCAGTCGCGCCATTTCATCCTGGGGTTTGAGGTCGCGGGTGCACGCAGTGCTGAATTTCTGTCGATCATCACCGAGGATTACGTCTTCCAGCATCCCGGCATTCGCCCGGAAACGCTCTCGGCCTACCTGCAGGATCGCGCCCGACATCCACTGCGTCGTCGCGCTGCCTCTGCGCCTTCCGCCACTGCGTCGGGCGCCGTACGGCGCAGCGTCACCAGCATTGCCGTTGGCTGATGCTGCTTGAGGCGACGCTTTTCAGCGAATGTCGTTGCGCCGTGCTGAGGGGAAAAGCAGGCCAGATGTAGGCAAGAGACAGGCGAGCGCAGGGCAAGCGAGACTGCCAGAAAGACTACAAAGACAAGAAAAACCAGCAGGACAAGGAAGGGTAGAACGCAGCGCTGGGGAAGGGGAGCCGTTCAGAGAAGACTGCGCAGGTTTTTCACTTTTTACTGCGCACACTGTTGCGACACGGGCTTTTGCGGCACACGCTTTTTACGACGTTCACTCTTCGCCGTGCATCTGCTCTTCGCCGTGCATGTGCACGACTCATTTATTCGCAAGGCGCGTGCAGGGTCATGTCCGGGCCCGATAGCGCCTGAGCGCCCAGACCGTGCTGGCCAGGCTCAGACAGCAGAGCAGCGGCAGGGCGACATCGAGACAGGAATCCAGGTTCCAGTGTTGCAGCAGGCCGTAGTCCCAGCGCTCCACCTTGGGGCCGTCGCCCTTGTATTCGTGTTGAGCGATCTCGCGGCCCACAAACAGGGCGACGGCGATGGCGCCTGCCGACCACACGCCAAACAGCGGCCATAGCGCCAGCTGGATCAGCATGGCGATCACGCCGTGCTGAACGGCACTATTCAGAATCTCGGCGGTCATCTCTCGACCTTCACTTCTCGATCCTCATCCCGCGACCCTCATTTTTCGACCGTCATTTCTCGGCCCTCGTTTTCGATCAAGCTCACGCCTCTCACGCATAGCCCAGTGTCTTTTGCAGGCGCTCGGCGTTGTCGGCGACCCACTGGGCATTGATCGGCCCCCAGTCACGAATCACGTAGTGGCCGATATTGTTGCGCTGGCCTTCCTCACGCTGGAATTCACAGACGATCTCGAGCTCACCCAGGGCGGTGATGGTGTCCTGGGCGGTGCGCCGCGGCATGCCGGTGGCAGCGATGATGGCCGGTACGCTGGCGATGTCATGCGCGATAAGGTGGGCCACGAACAGGCGTCGATAGAAGCTCGTCTGGGTCTTGCTCAGCGGGGTGTCGGACATGGAGGCTCCATACGGCGAAGAAGGGGACTGTCGAGAGGTGATCAGTGGCTCAGGGTATAGTCGATGGTGGTCACGACTCTGACTTTCTTGATGTCAGGGGTATAGCTGTCGAGGTCCGAGATCGAGAAATAGCCCTGGCTGGCATGCTTGATGTGACCGACCGTGCTGCCGGAATCCTCTGCGAACTGCTGGGCGGCGCGCCGGGCATCCGCGGTCGCGGCCGCGATCATGTCGGGCTTGATGGCTTCAAGCCCCGTGAACAGGAATTCGGTGCGATAGGCATAGTCAGCCGAGAGCAGGATACCCTCGCGCACCAGCTCGCCAGTCAGCGAGGTACTCTGCTTGACGAGGTCAACCTTGGGCGAGCGCACCAGCACCGTGGCTTCGGCGCGATAGCGCTCATCCGGGCGCTGAGCGTTGTAGCTGTTGGCGTAGAGGTCAGTCACCTGGGGAGAGGTCACGCTGACCTGGTCGGCGGGGAAGCCTCGGGCGGTGAGAAAGGCGCGAATCTTGCGCTCATCATTGGCCAGCGCCTCATGAAGCCCGGTCAGCTGATTGGCATTGACGCTGAAGTGCAGCGGCCAGAGGGCCAGGTCGGCCTTGACCTCACGCTCCGCGAGCCCCTTGACGGCGACCACGCGGCTGGAAGATTCCCACACCTGCGCGGCCTGCTTGAGATAGCTGCCACTCCAGACCATCCCCACGGCCAGCAGGCCGCCCAGCACGGCCGAGCTGATGATGTTGCGCATGAATTGTCGTCCCTGACGTGAGCTGTGAGCTGGCCGCCGCCTGTGGTGGGGTCAGTCCTGTACCTTGCCGCGCATGGCCTTGATCTTGCCCTTGCGCGTCTTGCTGTCGACCCGGCGACGCTTGGCGCCCTTGCTGGGCGCTGTCGCACGGCGCGCCTTCTGTACCTTGACGGCTTCCAGAATCATCGCCTTGAGGCGCGCCAGCGCATCTTCCTTGTTCAGCTCGAGGGTGCGATGGCTCTGCGCCTTGATGATGATGACGCCTTCCTTGCTGATGCGCTGATCCGACAGCTGCATCAGGCGCTCCTTGTAGAAGCCGGGCAGCGTCGAGCGCTGCACATCGAAGCGCAGGTGAACGGCGGAGGCGACCTTGTTGACGTTCTGGCCGCCATTGCCCTGGGCGCGAATCTGGGTGAGGTCGATTTCCCAGTCGGCCAGCGCTACCGAATTGGAGATGGTCAGCATATTGAATCTCCTTGTTTTTGGGACTGTGTGGTTTGTCACGCAGGCACAGTCAGTGAGGCGATGGTCCATCTTAGCCTATTCGCGCACTGGCTTCAGAATGGCGGGTGCGTCTGCCCCTCCATTGGGGCAGCTCGCGACGCTGATCGCTTGCCCTCGTGTCACAGCGCAGAGAGCGGAGAGAACTGTCATGAATAGGAGGAGAGGCGAGGAGGCGAGGCGACGGTTCGTTCTGATATGGCGTTGAGGGAGGGTGAGTTCAACCGCGCGCTGCCCGAGATGCTCGAATATCGGGTACTCTGCTGGCTGCGTCTTGTGTGAAGACTCTCCGCTTTTCTTAGCCACTCTCCCATCCTTTGCAGAGCGCCTCATGGATATCCCGCATCAGCGTCTCGTCTATTTTCAGGTCACCGTCGAAGCCGGCTCCATCCGGCGTGCCGCCGCGCGTCTGAACATCGCCCCCTCGGCTGTCAGTCGTCAGATAGGTCTGCTCGAAGAGGCCATGGCCGCCTCGCTCATCGAGCGCACCCGTGACGGCGTGCAGCCGACGCGGGTCGGCGAGATGCTGCTGGATTACATTCTGCAGCGAGAGAAGCTCGACCAGCACCTCGGCGAGCGCCTCGATGCCTATCAACGTCTGGAAACCGGGGAAATCCGCCTGATCATCGGCGAAGGCTTCGTCGGCGATATCATCAACAGCCCGCTGCGCGCCTTTCGCAAGCAGTACCCCGGCATCACGCTCAAGGTCGATACCGGCAGCATGCAGAGCATCATCGACAGCGTGATCGAGGATGAGGCGGATATCGGCCTGATGTATCACGAGCGGATCCATCCCCAGTTGCGCTTCTGGCATTCGAGCCCGCAGCCGCTGGTGGCCATCATGTCACCGGAGCATCCGCTGGCGAGCGAGTCCCATGCGCTGACGCTCGAGGAAGTGGCACAGCATCCCATGGCGCTGTGGGGGCCGAACCACGGCGTGCGTCAGCTGATGGACGATGGTTTTCGTGAGGCAGGGGTGCGCCCGCATATGGTGGTGCAGACCAATTCCATGGAAGTGCTCAAGCAGGCGGCGCGCTCCGAGCTGTGCATCACGCTGTTGCCGGCCTTCGCCGCGGCGCGTGAGCTTCAGGAGGGCGTGTTGATCGCGCGGGATGTGGAGTGCGCCAGCTTCCGCCAGGCCCGCGCGCATATCATCACGCGGGTCGGGCGGCGCATGCCGCGTGCCAGCCTGCAGCTACTGCGCCATCTCGAACGCTGGATCACGGCTTTCAGTGGTCCGCGTCAGGAAGCGCGCTGATAGCAAGGGCTTGTGTTTTAGGGGCTCTGGTTTCGGTCAGTCGAGGCGGGGGCAGCTGGGCAGGCACCTTGCTCAGCCAGCGATCGCACAGATGATGGAGATCATCCTCGTCCGCCGGACACAGCTCCGGCGGCTGACAGCGCTCGAAGACTGCCTTCATCAAGCCTTCCGGCAGGTTGAGCGTGGTGACGAAACTGCGCGCCAGCCTCAGGTCGCGGCGCAGCTGACCGGTGGAGATCCCCGAGTCATAGCGGCCCGGCAGCACCCAGCGCGGAAAATTCACCTCGCTTACGGCACTGCGCCCGGCGCCCAGATTGATGGCATCGATGCACGCCTGGGGTGTCACGCCCGCGCGATAGGCCATGGCGACCGCCTCGGCAGTGGTGATCAGGTGCGCGGCATGCAGATAGTCGCTGGCCAGGGCGGCGGCATGGCCACAGCCGGCGTCCCCGACGTGAAGATGCTGCGTGCAGACGGCGTCGAGCAGCGCTGACATGCGCGTCACTGTCGCCTCATCACTGCCGATCAACAGCGTCAGGCTGTCATTCGCCTCATCAGCCGGATTGCGACTGGTGGCCGCTTCCAGCCAGTGATGGCCGGCGAGGCGTGTCTGCACGGCCAGTTCGCGGCTGAGCGTGACGTCACCACTGCATAGATCGATCACGGTACTGCCTGGCGGCGCCCTGCGCAGCAGGCCTTGCTTGCCCGTCAGTACCTTCTGCACCTGTTGCGATGTGGCCAGCGCCATCAGGTAGACCTCGGCGCTGAAGGACGAATGACTCGCGACTTGCCCCTCGGGCGCTGCCACTGCCATGACGCCCTCGACTCCGGCATGCGCAAGCGCCTGTATGGCCCGAGTGCCAATGGGCGCATCGCCAATCACGCAGATCTTCATGCTGAGCATCCTTCGAGGGTTTGTTCACCTGGCCTCAGGCGGCGGCCAGCAGCTGACGCACCAGCGACGTCCAGTAGCTGACGCCGATGGGCGTGGCAGCATCATTGAAGTCGTAGTGCGGGTTGTGCAGCGAGGCGCTGTCTTCGCCATTGCCCAGCCAGATATAGGCGCCCGGGCATTCCTGCAGCAGATAGGCGAAGTCTTCCGAGGCCATCGAGGGCGGCAGATCACGATGGACCCGCTGGATGCTCGGCAGCTGCTCGAGAACGCTGGCGCAGCGTTCGGCATGGCCGGGCGCATTGAGCGTCGCGGGATAGCGCGGCTGATAGTCGAAGTTGACCTTGAGACCGTGGAAGGTCGCCATGGCATCGACGGCGTCATGGAAGCGCTGCTGCAGATGCGCGCGCAGTGTCGGGTCGAAGCAGCGCAGGGTGCCGCGCAGTTCGACCTCTTCCGGCATCACGTTGAAGGCATCACCGGCATGGAACTGGGTGATGCTGAGAATCGCGGTCTGGTGCGCCGGCGTCTCGCGGCTGATCAGCCCCTGCAGCTGGGTCACCAGCTGACAGGCCGCCAGGATGGTGTCCTTGCCCAGATGCGGCATGGCGGCGTGGCAGCCGTGGCCGCTCAGGGTCAGGGTGAAGACATCGAAGGCCGCCATCACCGCCTCTTCATGCACCGCCGCCTCGCCGAGTGCCAGCCCTGGCCAGTTGTGCAGGCCATAGATGGCATCCATCGGGAACTGCTCGAACAGGCCGTCCTCGACCATGCGGCGGCCGCCGCCTTCGTTCTCCTCGGCCGGCTGGAACACGAACACCACGCGGCCGGCAAAGTCAGGGTCGCGTGCCAGTTCACAGGCCGCGCCCAGCAACATGGTGGTGTGGCCATCATGGCCACAGGCATGCATCTTGCCCGGTGTGTGCGAGCAATGTGAGACGGCGTTGGCCTCGGTGACATCCAGCGCATCCATGTCGGCGCGCAGGCCGATGGTCTGGCCCGTGCCCAGCTTGCCGTCGAGCACCGCGATCACGCCGGTCTCGGCGAGTCCCGTGGTGACTTCCAGGCCTGCCGCACGCAGGATCTCGGCGACGCGCGCCGAGGTGCGGTGCTCTTCGAAGGCCGTCTCGGGATGCTGATGAAACTCATGACGCCAGCTGCGCAGCAGTGCCTCGTCGATCTTGTCGGGTAGTTGCATGCTGAATTCCTGTGGAAACCGGCACCCTGGAGTGCCGGCGTGAAAGTGATGAGAAGGAGGTAGCAAAGAGAGAAGCGAAAGGTAATGCAAAAGGTACAGCCCGAAGCTCGTGTGATCAGAGCAGTGCCTGCGCCACGACCGCCGAGCCGATATAGGTGCCAGTGAAGACCAGCAGCGAGATGATCACCAGCTTCCAGCCCGCCTGGCGGAACATGCTGAACTCGCGCTTGCTCAGCGCCAGACCCGCATAGCCGAGCACTGGCGTGACGATGGCGAGGAAGTTGACGAAGCCCAGCTGCTCGGTGATCCAGCCGCTGCCCGGGAACCACGGCAGCGTCATCAGGATGCTGACCAGCGACACCCAGGCGATGGCCGGCAGATAGAAGGGCATGACGCGGGCAACCAGCAGGCCGAGCATGGTCATCACGTACAGGATCAGCATGCCGGGGGCGGCGTCGATCAGGCTGGCACCATTGATGGTATTGACCACCCAGCCGACCACGCAGACGGCCGCGACGACCATGGCCGTCTTGCCCAGCTGGTTCTCCGGGCGGTCTTCAACCAGCGCGTCTGAGGCGAGCTTGGCTTCCTCGTCATTCATGGCGTCATCGCTGCCGGCCCGCTTGCGGCTGAAGAAGCGGAACAGGCGCTCGGCGACCGGCAGGGCGATGAACAGCGAGACGTAGAGGCCGGTGGCATAGGTCAGCAGGTTGCTGGCGCCGGCGAAGGCCAGCAGCTCTTCGCCCATCTCCGGCAGGGCACCGGCGATGGCGCCGGAACACGCCGCCACCATGCTGCCGCTGCCGACACCGCAGGCCATGGCCAGTGCACGCGGGTCGAAGATGTCCAGTGAGGTCAGGTAGCCCGCCATCAGCGCGAACCACAGGGTGCCGAACATGGTGCCCACGACATAGACGCCCATCACGCCGACGCCTTCCGGGCCCTTGAGGCCGTATTTGTCGGAGATGATCGCGATATTGGGTTCACGCGCGATGGAGTAGGTCGCACCGATCGCCTCGCGGCCCATCTTGAGCACCACCACCGCGATCGGCATCGCGATCAGCATGGTGCCCAGATTGCCCAGTTCCTGCAGGATCAGTGCCGGACCCGCCGAGATCAGCTGCTCGATGGCCGGACCGATGGTGGAACCGAAGCGGGCAATGAACGGCATGATCGACAGCAGGATGACCGGCCCTGCCGCCGCGCTGACCACCGGCGGGATGAAGCGCCTGGTACCACTGAACAGGTGCGGATTGCAAAGTACGGCGGCAATGAAGGCATAGAACAGCGGCAACAGCAGCAAGGTGCCGGGGCCGAGCGGGAACTTGAGAATACCGATCAGTTCGGCGCCGAGAGACAGCACCACGACCAGCAGGTGCAACCGCCAGTCCAGGAGTTGAGAAAGGGGCATGTGGGACTCCGCTTGTTATTGTAGTTTCTCTAGCTGATGAAACGTCTGGAATGCAGCGCCTCGGGGCATGCCCGCGGCTGTCGGCTGCCACCCTCTGTCGGGGCGGTCAGCGCAATCCAGTATTGTCAGGAGCGGTGCTCTAAAGAAACACGGAGGGTGTGCGAAATAATAGCGCGGGTCGTCATTGCCACTGAACCAGGCGCCCACAACGCAGCGACCCGACACGCCGCGGGAGGCGGCGTGCCGGGTCGTCGGGTGTATCGAATGTGTCGGGTGTATTGAGAGTGACGAGTGTGTCGCGACTGGCCGCAGGCCGCCATTCACGGCCCGGCGTGCAGTCAGTCGCGGGGGATCACGCGCAACAGCTCATGGCAGGCGCCGAGACTGTGATAGTCACACTTGGCACCCGGCGAGCTCTTCAGGTCATCGAAGCGCTGGTTGTCGGCATTCAAAAGGCGATACCAGGCACCGTGCTGGTGGTCGATGAAGTGCTGCCAGGCGTAGCCCCACAGGCGCTCGTACCACTCGGCGTAGTGCGAATCGCCGGTGGCCTCGTGCAGCAGCGCCGCGGCCACCAGGCTCTCGGCCTGCACCCAGAAGTACTTGTCGTCGTCGCAGATGGTGCCATCCGGCGCGAAGCCGTAGTAGATGCCGCCACGCTCGCTGTCCCAGGCCAGATCCACGGCGGTATCGAACAGACGCTGCGCGGTTGGCAGCAGCCAGTCGTCATCGCGATGACGCTTGAGCATCAGCAGCAGCTTGGCCCATTCCGTCAGGTGACCCGGCTGGAATCCCCACGGACGATAGAGGTTCTTGGGGTCGTCGCGGTTGTAGTCCCAGTCGACGTTCCAGTCGCGATCGTAATGCTCCCAGATCAGGCCATCGGCCTTGGCGGCCTGACGCTGGCAGATGTTGCTGGCCAGGGTCATGGCCCGCTCAAGATAGTGCGCCTCGTCGGTGGCTTCGAAGGCGGCCAGCATGGCTTCACAGGCATGCATGTTGGCGTTCTGGCCCCGGTAGTCGGACAGCGTCTGCCAATCGGCGCTGGCCTCGTCGGCATAGAGCCCCGCCTCAGGCGACCAGAACTTTTCTTCCATCAGCGCGCGGGTCTCCTCGAGCCAGCCGCGGGCCTCCTCGATACCGGCGCGCCAGGCCGTCGCATAGGCCAGCATCACGAACGCCAGGCCGTAGCACTGGTTGGTGTGGTCTGCCTCGCCTTGCTCGCTCAGCGACCACAGATAGCCACCGGTCTGCGGATCGAGATGGACATCGCGCAGGTAGTCGATGCCGTGACGGGTCGCGGCCAGACACTGCTCATCACCGCTGCGCAGATATTCCATCGCGAAGTTGAAGACCATCCGCGTGCTGCTGACCAGATGACGCGCCGCGGGCGCATACACCGTGCCGTCGTCGCGCCAGGCCTGGAAGTAGCCACCGCGCTCATGGTCTATCGCCTTGGGCAGATAGAAGTCCATGATCGAGCGGATATGCTCGCCCAGAAAGCCGCGGCTGGCGAACGTTGCCGGCATGGGCGGTACCGCCTGGCGTGACAGCGGTGCCTTTTGCGGTGCCTGCATCAGTGGAGAGGCTTGTTGAGGCTGTTGCTGAGACCGTTGTTGAGACTGTTGCTGAGAGGCGTGCTGAGTCATCAGGAAGCCTCCACGACGCCGGCTGCCGCCTTGCTGGCAGTGAAGCTCTCCAGCGGGTTGAGCCAGTAGAGGTCCATCGCCGCGGTCCAGGAGAAGTCGCGGCCGCCACAGCCTTCGCCGGTCACCGAGTTGAAGTACTCGTAGTAGCCGGCGGCCTCGATGCACTTCTGGCTGGCCTGCTTGATCTGGTCCGCCTCGCGGGACATGCCATATTCCTCGCAGCCGATGGCCAGCATCCAGTTGATGTGCAGCCAGCTCGGTCCGCGCCAGTAACGCTTCGGCTCGAAGCGGGTGCTGGCCGGATGGGTAGAGGCGACACCGAAGGGCGCCTGTTCCAGCCATTCCTCGAGCAGACCGCCCATGCGCTGCGCCTGGGCGCCGCTGGCGACCCCGGCGAACAGCGGCAGAATGCCGGCGGTGGTGACGTGCTCCAGCAGCACGTTGGCACGCGCATCGCGGCTCAGGAAGCAGCCCAGCTCATCGCTCCACAGCGCCTGCACGCCTTCCTCGGTGCGCGCCAGCGACTGCTTGAGGCTGAAGAGCGCCTCGCCGTGGGTGTTGACCAGGCCCAGACCGGCGGCATCCTCTTCGCACAGCGCAATCAGGTCGCGCGTGCCACGGTGCAGGATGGAGATCAGGCTGATGTCCTCGACGCGGTACGGGCAGTCGCGATACAGCACCTCAGCGTCGTGCTCGTTCTGCTGGAAGAACTTCACCAGATAGATGTAGCGATCGTATTCGTACTTGTGCGGGCGCTCGGAGGGATCGACCAGCCCGGTATCGCGACGCACGTATTCGGCATCGACCGGCGGCACGCCAGCCAGCGGGCCATCCCACTGGGGGCTATTGTCCATGCCCGATTCCCACGGGTGATAGCTGCACACGCGGCCGGTGTGTTCCGGATCACGGTCGCGATAGAACCACAGGTGGTAGCGGATGACGCCGGGCAGGGTGGAGGCCAGTTTTTCCTCGGCAAGCTGGCGATCACGGCCTTCCTCGAACAGCAGCTTCATGACGCTGGCCAGCACCGGCGGCTGGGAGATGGCGCTGGTCGAAGGGCTGTGATTGACGCCCCAGACTTCCGGCCCCGGGAAGTAGGTTTCCGCATCACCGTGGAAGACGATGTGCGGCACCATGCCGTTGTCCCACTGGCCTTCCAGCAGGCGCTCGACTTCACGCCAGGCACGCGCTTCGTCACCGGCGGCCAGCCAGCCCAGCGCGGTGATGGCGGCGTCCCAGTTCCACTGGAAGGGGTAGAGGCCACGCGTGGGCACGGTGTAGCCGCCCAGGTCGTTGAGCTTGAGAACGTCGTGAGCGCTGAGCGCGTCGAGCTTGGCATTCATGTAAGTCGGCTCCGTTCGGGATGAAAGGTTTGGGCTGAAAGGTTGGCTAGAGAGGGGGCGGGGTGCCTTACGCTGACATCAGGTGGCCGCTGTGGTCGTAGAAGCGCACCTTCTCGGCCAGCGGGCGGATGTGGATGTCGCTGCCATTGCCGACATCGAGATCGCTCGGCACGTTGACGCGAATCATCTCGTCGCCGAAACGCGCGGTCAGCTGCTTGTGCGATCCCAGCAATTCCGAGACCAGTACGCGCACCGGGGCGAAGTTCTCGGTGGGCTCGAAGCGCACCTCGAAGTCCTCGGGGCGGATACCGCATTTGTGCACCTGCTGGCTCGATTGCTCGGGGCGGGTCGGGTGATTCCAGCGCGCATCCGGCGGGATGAAGTTCATCGGCGGGTTACCGATGAAGCTGCCGACGAATTCGGTCGCCGGGTAGTGGTAGATCTCGGAGGGCGGCGCGTACTGCTCGATCTGGCCACCCTTCATGACCGCGATGCGGTCCGCCAGGCTCATGGCTTCGACCTGGTCGTGGGTCACGTAGATGGTAGTGGTGTCGGAGGCGGCGAGGATGGTCTTGAGCTCGGCGCGCATCTCCAGACGCAGCAGGGCATCCAGATTCGACAGCGGCTCATCCATCAGCAGCACTTCCGGCTCCATCGCCAGGGCGCGCGCGACCGCGACACGCTGACGTTGACCGCCGGAGAGCTGACCGGAGTAATGATCGAGGCGGTCCTCGATATGCATCAGTGCGGCGGTTTCCTTCACCTTGCGCTGGATATGCGCCTCGCTGTCCTTGCGCACGCGCAGGCCGAAGGCGATGTTCTCCGCCACGGTCATGTGCGGGAAGACGGCGTAGTTCTGGAACACCATCGCGATGCGACGATCGCGCGGTGCCAGCGAGGTGATCTCACGCTCGCCGATGCGGATCGAGCCGCTGCTCTCGTATTCCAGTCCCGCGATGATGCGCAGCAGGGTGGACTTGCCGCAGCCGGACGGGCCGAGCAGCACGGTGAACTCCTTGTCGCGGATCTCGAGATCGATGGACTTGAGGATTTCCTGCTTGCCGAACTGCTTGCGTACGGCGCTGATTTGGATGGCTGACATGGTCTGACTCCTTTGATCGAGAGCGGCGGCGAGGAAGTGAACTCGCTTGCGAGAGACGATGATGATCGCCGCCGGTCATTGGCCTGATGAGCGGGCGTACGTTAGCGGTTGGAAATGCCCCACATGCTGAACAGGTACTTCCTGATCGCGAACAGGAACAGCAGCGCCGGGACGACCAGAATCAGACCACCGGCATACTTGATCTCGGCAGGTGACTCGGAAAGGCTCTGCACCAGGAAGGCGGTCAGGGTGCGGTTCTCGACGGTGAGGATTGCCGAGGCGAACACCTCGTTCCACGAGATCACGAAGGCGAACACGGCCGAGGCGGTGATGCCCGGCGCGGCCAGCGGCAGCACCACGCGGCGGAAGGCCTGCCAGCGGTTGCAGCCCATCAGCCAGGCGGCTTCCTCGAGTTCCACCGGAATACCCATGAACAGGCTGGAGGTGATCAGCACCGCAAACGGCAGTGCCAGGGTGGCGTGCACCATCGCCAGACCCAGGATGGAGTCATCGATGCCGACCTGGATGAAGATGACGGCCAGCGGCAGCGCCAGCAGCGGCATCGGGAAGGCCCGCGACAGGATGATGATCATGCGGTAGGCATTCATGCCCGGGAACACGAAGCGGGCCAGTGCATAGCCTGCCGGTGCGCCGAGCACGATGGCGATCACCATGGTGAAGACGGCGGCCAGCAGTGAGTTGCCCAGCGCACTGATCACGCCCTGGTAGTGCCAGAAGAAGTCGAGGGTCTCGAAGCTCAGCGCCGGGGTCAGGGTCTTGGGCCAGCCGGTGATCTGCTCCGGCGTGCTGACGCTGTTGAGCATCAGCAGGGCGATGGGCACCAGTACCCACAGCACCAGGATCGAGACGCCAGCCCGGAACAGCCATTTCCAGGCCATGTCATTGCGCCGTGGCTTGTGGGCGGTCTGCGCCACCTGGCGTGAGGAGTCGGCTGAGGAGTCGCTTGCGCGTGACGAAAGCGATGACGGCATGACGGCCTCGGAAGAAGAGGATTTCATCAGCGGGCCTCCTTCGGCACATTGAGGAACTTGATGTAGAAGCCGGTGATGACCACCGAGATCAGCATGATCAACACCGCGTAGGCCGCAGCGGCACCTGTCTGCTGGTAGAGGAACTGCCAGTCGAAGGTCTCGCTCATCAGTACCGGCATGTCACTGCCGCCCAGCATCATCACTACCGCGAAGACCTCGAGTGCCAGCAGGGTGCGCAGAATCAGCGCCGACTGGATGCTGGGGCGCAGCATCGGCAGGGTGATCTTCCACAGGCGCTGCCAGTAGCTGGCGCCGAACACCTGACCGGCCTCGTCATATTCCTTGGGGATCAGCCCCATGCCCGATACCAGGATCACCAGCACGATGGCGGTACCGCGCCAGATCTCGGCGACCACCACGGCGAGGAACAGCGCGAAGGCATTCTGATAGTTGAGCCAGGACGCCGGCGCATCGATCACGCTGACCGCGCTCAGGAAGCTGTTGAGGAAGCCGAACTGCTCGAGGATCGCCAGCCAGATGATGCCGGCGGCCAGATCGGAGATGCCCAGCGGGATGGTCCAGATGTAGAGGATGCTGTCGCGTCCCTTGTTCATCCTGGTGACCATCAGCGCCATGCCGATGGCCAGCACCAGCTGCAGCGGTACCACGACCCCGGTCAGCAGCAGGGTGTTCTTGAGTGACGGCCAGAAGTTGAAGTCCTGATAGATGCGCGTGAAGTTGGCCAGGCCCACGTTGCCGTCACTGCTGGTGAAGGCCTCGGCGAAGATCTGGATGAACGGATAGAGAAAGAAGGCACCCATGAACAGCAGGCTGGGGGCGATCAGGTAATAAGGTAGCCAGCGATCGTGCTTCATCTTTGCTCACCTTTGGCGTTGTTGTGATGGCTTGTCGGAATGGTTTGGTGGCACCGGGTCGGCATGACAGGGGTTGGCGTACCGTCATGGCGACCCGTCGGGGGGTGCCGTTGCTGCTGCTGTGTTGCGAGTGCTGCGTGTGTGGCGAGTGTTGCGTTCCTGAGTGTTGCGTTCTGGCGCCAGCGGCTTACTTGACCGGGCAGGGGCCGTCGCTGGGCGTATCCGGGAGCCAGCAGCCTGCACCTGATGTGTTGATCAGCGTCTGCAGGCGCGGGGCGAGGATATCCAGCGTCTCCTCGATGTCGGCGTCGCGCAGTACGATCTGCACGAAGGCATCGCGGTAGATCTTGTTGAACAGGCCCGACTGCTGGCCCAGGCCGCTGGGCAGCAGCGAGAGCACGGCGTCATCGGCGGAGGACTGGGCCGCGACCGCCTTGCCGGACATGCGAATGCTGGCGGGCAGGTCATCGGGCAGTTCAGCCTCCACCACCGGGAAGAAGTTGGTGGCCCGCAGGGTGCGAATCTGGGCTTCCGGCGTCATCAGATAGCGGATCAGCTTGCGCGAGGCATCGGGATTCGTGGCATTGGCGGGCACTGCCAGACCGGCGACCACCGGCATGTAGCCGCGTCCGCTGGGGCCGGCGGGGGCCGGGAAGGCCACGTACTGATCCGGCTGCTTGTTGAAGGCATCCTTCAAGCGCGCGGTGTGATCGAAGGCGACCCACACCTCGCCATTGAGCAGCGGTTCCTGCATGAAGCCGTAGGCGGTGGAGCGCGGATTGGTCACCGCCCAGATCTCGCGGAACTTCTGCCACATGGCCACGGCATCATCGCTGCGGAACTCACGCACCACCGAGTGGGTGAAGGACGGGTAGAGATAGCCTTCCAGGAAGCGGTGGATCAGCCCCTTGCGACCGGCCGGGAAGCCCAGCTTGGGGCTGCCGGTGGCCTCCTGCATGTTGCGGCCCCAGGCCAGTAGCTCGTCATAGCTCAGCGCATTCAGGTCGGCGCCTTCGGGCAGGTAGGGCAGCGCCTTGCGATTGGCGGCCATGATGTAGGTCGCCTGCATCCACGGAATGTAGCGCTGCTGGTCGCCGCCCAGCTTGCCCAGCGTCATGTACTGCTGGCTGATGCCCGCGTCCGCAAGCGAGCCTTGCAGGTCATCCAGCGGCGCCAGAATGCTGGGCGTCAGCGACCCCAGTTCGCCGTGCAGCCCGCCGAGCAGATCCAGCGCGCCATCGGGGCTGGTCTTCTCCGCCTCGAGACGCGACAGGAAGGTGCCCGTCTCCTGCGGCATGTAATTGATGGCCTCGGCGTAGGGTGCCAGCGCGATCTCGCGCATCTGCTGGGCCTCTTCCAGCGGTCTGGCCTGGGTGCTGAAGAAGGTGATGTCAGCGAGGGCGGACGTACTGCCCAGCAGCGCCAGCAAAGCGAGGGCGGTTGGCATCTTGCGCATGGAGGTCTCCCCGGTCGGGTGTTGTTTTTCTGGCGTCACGCTGACCACGTTCTGGCGATGGCATTTTCAGATCAGGCGTTTTGCGGTCAGGCGTCTGGCGTCGTGAAATCAGTCGATGATCCTGTGTGCTCAGGCATGTGTGCTCAGGCAGTGGTATCGCGCAGCAGCAGGTCGTAATCGAAGCAGCGATGGCGTGGCGCGCCCTCCTGCGGCGCCAGCACCAGTTCGATCAGCGCCTGACTGACGGTCTCGAACGAGATGTCCAGGGTGCTGAGGCTGGGCTGGCGGTACATCTGCGGCGGCAGGTTATCGGCGCCGATGATGGCGATGTCCTCGCCGGGTGTATGGCCGCAGGCGCTGACCGCTTCCATCACGCCGTAGGCGAAGATGTCGCTGGCACACACGAAGGCGGTGGGGGCGTTGGCCCCGGACAGCGCTTCCTGGGCGACCTGATAGGCGCTGGCATAGCCGTGCGGGCAATGGCGCGAGCTGGGCGCGAGGCCGGCGTCGTGCATGGCCTGCAGATAGCCGGTCTCACGTTCGACGGCGGTGTAGAGGTCGCTGAAGAAATTGAGGAACAGGATATTGCGATGGCCCAGGCCAATCAGATGGCGGGTGGCGCGCATGAAGCCGTCGGCGGCATTGATGTCGACCCAGTCGTGCTGGCTGGCGCGGCCGGTACGACCGTGAGTGACGAAGGGGATGCCGCTGTCGAGCAGGAAGTCGACGCGCGGGTCCTGAATGCGGGTACGGGCCACCACGAAGGAATCGACCTTGCCGCCATCGATGAAGCGCTTGTAGGTGTCCAGCTCGTCGCGGTCCTCGGGCACCGTGGTGACGATGAGGTCATGTTCCGGTGCGGCGTCGTGCAGCGCCTGGCCCAATGCGACCAGCAGGCGGGTGTTGAACTGATCACGAAAGTCGCCCTGAGCGCCGTTCATGATGTAGCCCACCGAGGAGGTGCGGCCTGTCTTCAGGCGGCGTGCACTCTGATTGGGCTTGTAGCCCACTTCACTGGCGTAGGCCTGCACCCGCTCACGGGTCGTGGCGCTGACATCCTCGAATCCGCCCAATGCCCGCGAGACCGTCGTGACTGACAGGCCCAGCTGGCTGGCGAGGTGCTTGAGTGTGATGTTCGGCGGCATGGCACTTTTCCTTTGCGGTAACTATGAGCAGAAACCGTTACCCGAAACGTTTCGGAAGCGATCTTTTCACTGTTTTGATTAGCTTGGCAAGAATGACGAGACCAAAGAATATATCCGTAATAATCCCGACATATGGCGCTGAAAATCGCCGCTCTGGCTGGCGATTGAGCCGGCGACGATACCACGCTATTTGCACGTAGCGATCTGGCGCGCGTCAGCGCAGGAGGAGGGCAGCAAGCCATGTGCGTTGTGGGTAGCGGAGCCGCTCTTATATCGTGAGGCGACGCTCGGCGGGGGGGGCTGACGGGCATGGCTGCCAGAGCCATAAACGCCGACACCCCGCACAGGGCGGGGTGTCGGCGTCTGTAGAGCGTTATTCGAGTCCAGGCTTCAAAGCCCGATCGTCAAGAGCCTCAGTTGCCCTGTGGCGCGAGTGCCGCGGCCTGTTCCTGCTCCTTCTCCTTGCGCGAAGGGCGGATCAGACGGCCCTGCAGGTCCTCAAGCGAGACACCCTTGGTCTCGGGCATGAAGAACAGCACGAACACCAGTTGCAGCAGCATCATGACGGCGAAGAAGGCAAACACCGGCCCGCCGCTGAAGTGGCTGAGGATGGTCGGCATCAGCAGCGCGATCAGCGCCGCGAAGATCCAGTGCACGGAGCTGCCGAAGGACTGGCCCATGGCACGTACCTTGTTGGGGAATATCTCGGAGATGAACACCCAGATCACCGTGCCCTGGCTCATGGCATGCGCCGCGATGAACACGCCCAACAGCACCGGCACACCGTAGCCGCCCATGGCGGAGAAGTCCTCGAGATGGAAGGCCCAGGCGATCAGGCACAGCGACACCAGATAGCCGGCAGAGCCGATCTTGATCAGGGTGCGGCGCCCCAGCTTGTCGATCAGCGACATGCCCAGCAGGGTGAAGACGAGGTTGATCACCCCGATGCCCGCCGTCGAGAGCAGGGCAGCACTCGCTTCCAACTGCGCCTCGGCCAGAATGCGCGGCGCGTAATAGATGATGAAGTTGATGCCGGAGAGCTGATTGAAGGCCGCGATCAGGAAGGCGAACAGCACCGGCAGACGATAGCGCCAGGCGAACAGACGGGTATGCTGCTTGGCACTTGCCTCGCTTTCGGTGCCGCGGATGATGGCGATTTCCTCGGCGATATCGGCCTTGGGGTTGATCAGCGCGATGATCTCGGCGGCGGCCGCCTCATCGTTGCGCTTGAGGATCAACCAGCGCGGGCTGCGCGGCACCTTGCAGATCATCAACAGATAGAGCGCGGCCGGCACGGCTTCCACGCCCAGCATCCAGCGCCAGTTCTCACCATCGATGAAGCCGATGAAGTAGTTGGAGACGAAGGCGATCAGGATCCCGAAGACGATATTGAACTGATAGAGCCCGACCAGCGCACCACGCCGCTTGCGCGGAGCGATTTCCGAGATGTAGATAGGCGCCGCGACGGATGAGGCCCCCACGCCCAGCCCGCCCAGCAGACGGAAGAACGAGAACACATAAGGGTCAGTGGCCAGCGCCGACCCCAGCGCCGAGACCAGATAGAGGATACCGATGCCGATCAGCGTGGCGCGGCGCCCGAAGCGATCGGTCGGCCAGTTGCCGAAGATGGCGCCGATCACCGTGCCCCACAGGGCCATCGACATGATGATGAGGCCGTGGTTGAGATCGCTCAGACCCCACTGGCTCTGCAGTGAGGTATCCGCCCCCGAGATGACGGCGGTATCGAAACCGAACAGGAAGCCGGCGAGGGCAACCGTGATCGACCATTGAAGTATTCGTGACATGGCGTAGCTCGTCCAATGAGGGCTAGGGTAAGTGACAGCAACTTGTGAAGCTTAATCGTTCAAGATTGTATGGCTGAATCGTGTCACCGCGCAATGTCAGCATAGCGTGTGCGATTCTTTCTATCAGCTATACCTTATGGTGAAAGGCATTTCGTTGAGGGATGTCGCTAATTGCCTATTCGGAAATTCAATAGCTAGAACAATAGGTTATTGAAAACGCCTTATTGTTATTCTTTATGGTTTTAACGTTATTCTATTTTGCGTTATTGCAGCTGCAAGCGTAGGCTTGAGACATCAATCCTTGAGCGAAGCAGGAGGTCGGAAGATGGCAACCTCAACACAGCGCCCCCAGGTCGAGAGCTTCTTCGACGAAGACAGCAACACCTTCACGCACCTGGTGCGCGACCCGCAGTCCCGCCAGTGCGCGATCATCGATCCCGTGCTCGACTTCGATTATCCCGCAGGCCACACCAGTACCCGCTCAGCGGATGCCTTGCTTGCGCATATCGAAGCTGAGTCCCTCGAGGTGACGTGGATTCTCGAGACCCACGTCCACGCCGACCATCTGTCAGCGGCCGCCTATCTGAAAGGCAAGCTGGATTGCCAGCTGGCGATCGGGGCGCGCATACGCGAAGTGCAGGACATCTTTGCCGATATCTTCGCCGCCGAGGCGGGCTTCGCGCGTGATGGCCGCCAGTTCGATCGCTTGCTGGAAGAGGGCGACAGCCTGGCGATCGGGGGGCTTGAATGCCGCGTGCTGCATACGCCGGGTCATACGCCGGCCTGCGTCAGCTACGTGATCGGCGACGCCGTCTTCGTCGGCGATACCCTGTTCATGCCCGATTACGGCACCGCGCGCTGCGATTTCCCCGGCGGCGATGCGCGTACGCTGTATCGCTCGATTCACAAGGTGCTTTCGCTTCCGGGCAGCACGCGCATCTTCCTGTGCCATGATTATTCGGCCGAAGGGCGGGAAGGCTTCTGCTGTCAGACGTCGGTGGGTGAGCAGCGTGAGCACAATATTCATGTGCATGACGGCATCGATGAGCAGGCCTTCGTCGACATGCGTACCAAGCGTGATGCCGGGCTTGGCATGCCGCGTCTGATGCTGCCGGCGGTGCAGGTGAACATGCGTGCCGGCCAGATGCCGCCGGCGGAAGACAACGGTCGCGCCTATCTCAAGATTCCGCTCAACCTGCCGTTTGATCAGCTGTGATGGCTGCCATGCCGGCAGGGAGTATGTCCAGGCACTTTGCCTATGTAGCTTGCTTACGTAATTTTGTGACTCAAATGGACGAATTTCCGCGAAGGGAGCCTTATCGATGAGCCAGAGCACGCCACAGACCCCGCCAGTTTCGGATTCTGCAACGACGCCTTGTGACAACCAGGGGGCTGATTCGGCCTCGGAAGCGACCCGCGCCGCCAATCACCGCCTGGCACCCAACGCTCACAAGGTAGTGATCATCGGTGGCGGGGCCGGCGGTATCGCGGTGGCGGCCAGTCTGCTCAAGCGCCAGCCGGGCATGGACATCGCCATCGTCGAGCCCGCCGAGCAGCACAGCTATCAGCCGGGCTGGACGATGGTCGGTGGCGGCATCTTCACGCCGGAATTCACGCGCAAGCCGATGCACTCGGTGATGCCCAAGGGCGTGCACTGGTATCGCGATACGGCCACCGGCATCGATGCCGAGGCGCACGAAGTCACGCTCGGCAATGGCCATCGCCTGCGCTACGAGCGTCTGGTGATCGCCATCGGGCTGGAGCTGGACTGGGGCGCCATCGACGGGCTGGAGGAGACGCTGGGCGAAAATGGCGTCACCTCCAACTATCGCTATGATCTCGCGCCCTATACCTGGCAGCTGGTGCAGACCCTCAAGGGCGGCAAGGCGCTGTTTACCCAGCCGCCGATGCCCATCAAGTGCGCCGGTGCGCCGCAAAAGGCGATGTATCTGGCCTGCGATCACTGGCAGCGCGAGAACGTGCTGTCGCAGCTCGAGGTCAGCTTCCACAACGCCGGCGGCGTGATGTTCGGCGTGCCGGCCTACGTGCCAGCGCTGGAAGAGGCGGTCGCGGGCTACGGCATCGATGTCAGGTTCCATCAGCGGCTGGTCGCGGTGGATGGCAAGACGCAGACGGCACGCTTCGAGGTGCCGGCAGCCGAGGAGGGCGGCGAGCCACAGATCGTCGAGCAGCCCTTCGACATGCTGCATGTGGTGCCGCCGCAGAAGGCACCGGCGTTGATCGCACAATCCGGGCTGGCCAATGCCGCTGGCTGGCTGGATCTCGAGCCCGAGACCCTGCAGCACATGGGCCATCCCGACATCTTCGGGCTGGGCGATGTCAGCGGTACCTCGAATGCCAAGACCGCCGCGGCGGTGCGCAAGCAGTCCCCCGTGGTGGTCGAGAACCTGCTGGCCACGCTGACCGGTGGCGCGCTCACCGCAGGCTATCGGGGCTATGGCTCCTGCCCGCTGACGGTGGAGAACGGCCGTATCGTGCTGGCGGAATTCGGTTATGGCGGTGAACTGCAGCCCACCTTCCCCAAGTGGGTCAATGACGGCACGCGCCCGACTCGCCTGGCCTGGCAGCTCAAGGCGCGGGGGCTGCCGTTCATCTACTGGAACCTGATGCTCAAGGGCCACGAATGGCTGGCGCGTCCGGCGTCACGCGATGTCTGAGCCGGTTCGAGAGGCAAAGGGGACGTCGCTTGCCCGCTGGCTGCCGCTGGCGGGTTGGCTTGCCCACTATGACCGCCACAGTCTCGGGCGTGATCTGCTGGCGGCGGTGATCGTCAGCGTCATGCTGGTGCCTCAGGCGCTGGCCTATGCACTGCTGGCGGGGCTGCCGGCGCAGGTCGGCCTCTACGCCAGCATGTTGCCGCTGGTGCTGTATGCGCTGTTCGGCACCAGCAGCACCCTGGCGGTGGGGCCGGTGGCGATCATCTCGCTGATGACGGCCTCGGCGATCGCGGGCATGAGCGGCACCGATGGCGCGGCGCTCTCCACGCCCGAGATGCTGGCCACCGCGCTGCTGCTGGCCTTTCTCTCCGGCGCGATGCTGATCGCCATGGGGCTGTTGCGCCTGGGAGTGCTGGTGAATTTCATCAGCCACCCGGTGATCTCGGGCTTCATGACCGCCTCGGGCATCCTGATCATCGCCAGTCAGCTCGGACCCATCACTGGCCTGAGCCTGAGCGGCGGCAATCTGATCGCGATGGGCGAGTCGCTGTCGTCAGGCGCGCAAGAGCTGCACTGGCCGACACTCGCCATCGGGCTGGGCTGCCTGGCGTGGCTGATCCTGGCACGCCGCCATCTCAAGCAGGGCCTGATGGCCTTGCGGATGAGCGAGAGCGCGGCGGGCATGCTGTGCAAGACCACGCCGATCATCGCCGTCATCGTCTCCAGCCTGCTGGCCTGGGGCCTGAGTGATCCTCTCGTTCAGGGCGAACAACTTGAGCAGGGCGAGCGCGGCATGGCGCTGGTCGGTGCCGTGCCCGGCGGGCTGCCCGACCTCAGCCTGCCGAGCCTTGTCAGCCATGACTGGTCGGGTCTGCTGATCTCGGCACTCTTGATCAGCGTGGTCGGCTTCGTCGAATCGCTGGCGCTTGCCCAGACTCTCGCCGCGAGGCGCCGTCAGCGCATCGACCCCGACAAGGAGCTGATCGCGCTGGGTGTCTCCAACATGGGCGCAGGCGTCAGCGGTGGCATGCCGATCTCGGGCGGGCTGTCGCGCTCGGTGGTCAACTTCGATGCCGGCGCCGCTACGCCCTTGGCGGGGGCCTTCACCGCCATCGGCATTCTGCTCGCCAGCCTGTGGCTGACCGACTGGCTGGCGTGGCTGCCGCGCGCGACGCTGGCGGCGATCATCATCGTCGCCACCACCAGCCTGATCGATATCGCGGCGATCGAGCGCACCTTCCGCTACTCGAAGGGTGACGGTGCGGCGCTGATGATCACGCTGATCATCACCCTCGTGCATGGGGTGGAGAGCGGCATCATCGTCGGCATCGCCGTGTCGCTGGGGCTCTATCTCAAGCGCACCAGCCAGCCGCACAGTGCGCTGGTCGGGCGCGTGCCGGGCAGCGAGCACTTTCGCAATGTCGAGCGTCATGAGGTGGAGACCGACCCCGAACTGGCGATTCTGCGCATCGACGAGAGTCTGTATTTCGCCAATGCACGCTATCTGGAAGACACCGTGCTGGCGCTGATGGCCGAACGCCCCTCGCTCAAGCACCTGGTGCTGGCCTGTCAGGCGGTCAATCTGATCGACGCCTCGGCACTGGAAAGCCTGGAAGTCATCAATGAGCGCCTGAGCGCCGCTGGCGTGAAGCTGCATCTGAGTGAGGTGAAGGGCCCGGTGATGGACCGCCTCAAGTGCTCGGAGCTGCCGGCCAATCTCGGCGGCGACATCTATCTCAGCACCTTCGATGCCTGGCAGGCGCTGAGCATTCACGGCAGCCACTGCGGCCAGTCCTGCGCGCGGGACGGCATCAGCCAGACGGCGGCGGTCGGCTGATAGGAGAAGTAGGAGATGTAGCTGGTTTCCATAAAGAGCCGTAAACGAAAACGCCCCGCCTCGGTGATTGCCGAGGCGGGGCGTTTTGTCATCTGGTCACACAAGATGCTCAGTCAATACGTTCAGTCAATACGTTCACTCAAGTACCGGGCCGATGATGTGCTTGACCTCCAGATAGCCCGCCAGGCCCCAAGGTCCCAGCTCACGGCCGATGCCGCTGCGCTTGAAGCCCCCCCAGCTGGCTTGCACCAGCGGCAGCTGCTCGCTGTTGTACCACACCACCCCGGCACGCAGGCGACGGCCGAGCTGCTGGGCGCGGCGAGCGTCGCCGCTGACCACCGTGGCCACCAGCCCGAAATCGCAGTCATTGGCGAGGCGGATCGCCTCGGCTTCATCGGCCACGCGGCGCGAGCACAGCACCGGCCCGAAGATCTCCTCACGCCACAGACGGCTTTCTTCCGGCACATCGGTGTAAAGGGTCGGCGCCACGAAGTAGCCCTTGCCTGGCAGGCTGCGATGGGTGCCATCGCGCAGCGCCGTCAGGCCTTCCTCGCGCGCCACGTTCAGATAGCTCAGCACGGTGTCGCGCTGGCGGGCACTGGTCATCGGGCCCATCTGGGTCGCGGCGTCCAGCGGGTCACCCAGCACCAGTGCATCGATGCGGCTGGCAAGCGCGGCGTGCAGCTCATCGGCGATGGCCTCATGCACCAGCAGGCGCGAGGTGGCAGAGCAGATCTGACCGGCATTGAAGTAGATGCCCGCCATCACCCAGTCGGCGGCTTGCTCGACATCGGCATCGTCGAGCACGATGATCGGCGACTTGCCGCCAAGCTCGAGAGAGACGCCGCGCGTGCCGCAGGCCGCGGCCTGCATGACCTTCTCGCCGACCACATTGCTGCCGGTGAAGGAAATCTTGTCGATGCGCGGATGACGGGTCAGCGGCGCGCCGATGCCCTCGCCATCGCCGTGCAGCAGGTTGAATACGCCTGCCGGCAGACCGGCTTCCAGCGCGATCTCGGCCATCACCTGTTCCGGCAGCGGCGTCACTTCAGACGGCTTGATCACCAGGGTGCAGCCCGCGGCGAGCGCCGGCGCGACCTTCCAGGCGCTGGTGACCAGCGGGAAGTTCCACGGCGTGATCAGTCCCACCACGCCTGCCGGCTCGTGATAGGTGTGCGCGGCATAGCCTTCGACATCGTGCGCGACCTCCGCACCCTGACGCGCATCCAGCGCGCGTGCCTGGGCGGCGTAATAGCGGTAGCAGCCAATGGCATCATCGAGATCGATCTCGGCCTCGGCGCGAATCTTGCCGTTGTTGCGACACGACATCTCCACCAGCGCTTCCCGGCGTGACGTCAGCCCCTCGGCGAAGGCCTCCAGATAGACCGCACGCTCGGCGCCACTCAGTGCCTGCCAACCCTCGAAGGCATCGGCGGCGGCCGCGACGGCGGCCTGTACATCACGCGCATCACCCGCCGTCACCTCGGCGATGACGGTCTCCTCGAAGGGATTGGTGACCGCCAGACGACGCTCGCCGTGGGACTTGACCCACTCGTTGTTGATGAACTGATGATCGAGCTTGTGCATGGACATTGTTGGCTTGGTCATTTCTGGCATGAGAGTTCCTTGCCGCCTGCCACCTCAAGGGCACAGGCGGACATTGTTCAAGATAGTGGAGCGCTGCGCCTAGCCGGACTCAGCCGGCGATTGAGCGCTGCCACGCCGCCGCGTCGATTTCCACCAGCAGCGGGGCGCTTGCGTCGCGCTCGCTGATCGCTGTCGCCAGCTCATGGGGGGAGTCGATCGCCACGGCGGCGCAGCCGAAGCCCTGGGCGAGCAGCTGGAAGTCGGGGGCCTTGATGTCGACGCCCAGGCGCGTGACGCCGGCGTTGTCCATGAAGCGGCGGATCTCTTCATAGCCCTGGTTGTGCCACAGCACGATCACCACCGGCAGCTGTTCTTCCACTGCGCAGGCGAGTTCGGACAGCGTGAACATGATGCCGCCATCGCCGACCAGCGCGATCACCGGCAGGTCCGGGCGGCCCAGGGTCGCGCCCATCGCGGCGGGCAGGCCGTAGCCGAGCGTGCCGTAGCCTGTGGAGGCATTGAAGTAGCGGCGCGGTGCCGGCTGGCTGAGCAGATGATTGGCGGCGTAGACGGTCGCGCAGGAATCGCCGACCCAGATCGCATCCGGCAGTGCTTGCTGCAGGGTATCGAACAGCGGCACGTAGGGCGCGAAGGCCGGGTCAGTCGGCAGCGCGAGGGCCTCAAGCGTGGCAGCGGTAATCTGCGCGCCGCGTGTCTTGCCTGCCTCTGCGTCAGCCGTCTCAGCCGTCTTATCATAGGTTTCGCCCAAGCCGCCGGCGACACGCGCGGCGAGAGTCTCCAGCGCCAGGCCAGCATCGGCGACGATGGCGAGTGTCGCCTGCTGGTTGCGCGCCAGCTGTTCGGGGTCGATATCGATGCGGATCAGCTGACCGCCGATCACGAAGCCATCATCGAACACCACGTCATAGTCTGTCTCGCCAAGTTCGGTACCGATCGCCAGCACCACATCGGCGTCGCGCGCCAGTTCACGTACCGCAGGCAGCGCGGCATTGGCGCCGAGATCCAGCGGGTGGGCGCCGCCCAGCAGGCCCTTGGCATTGATGGTGGTGACGGTGGGGGCATCGAGCGCCTCCACCAGCTGGCGGGCCGCGTCGGGTGCGGTGACACAGCCCCCGCCCAGCAGCACCAGCGGACGCTCGGCGCCCTGCAGCAGGCTCAAGGCCTCAGCGAGCAGGGCCGGGTCCGGCGCGAGGCGGCCGATGCGCGGACGCGTGAAGTCATGCGTGGTGCGACCGGCGGGCGGTGGGATCTCGGCATTGAACAGGTCAATGGGAATCTCGATATGCACGGGGCCTGGGCGGGCACCCTCGAACAGCGCGAAGGCGCGGGCCAGCACTTCCGGCAGCGCGGACGGGTCGAGCAGGGTGTGGCTGAAGCGCGCCACGCCCGATACCAGTTGCTGCTGGCTGGGCAGTTCGTGCAGACGCCCCTGGCCACGGCCGAGGGTGTCGGTGCGATTGACGCTGGAGATCACCAGCATCGGGATGGAGTCGGCCAGCGCCTGGCCCATCGCGGTGGTGATGTTGGTCATCCCCGGGCCGGTGATGATAAAGCACACCCCGGGCTTGCCGGTGCTGCGGGCATAGCCATCGGCCATGAAGCCGGCGCCCTGTTCATGGCGCGGGGTGACGTGGCGAATGCTGCGCGCGGCGGGATCGGCATCCGGCTCCAGGCCACGGTAGAGCTCGACGGTATGCACGCCGGGAATACCGAAGACGGTGTCGACGCCGTAGGTGTCACGCAGCAGTCGGATCAGGAGTTCAGCACAAGTCATGGCAGGTTATTCCAATGACGGGAGCACCGTGGTGCTCCCGTATGAGATGAGAAACAAGTTGAGTGCCCGCTTGGCTCAGAACACGAACAGATGCGCGATACCGGCGATGATCGGCAGGGTGATCAGCGTGCGCAGCACGAAGATGGCCACCAGTTCCCAGATCTTGAGCGGAATCTTCGACTTGAGCAGCAGGGCACCGATCTCGGACATGTAGATCAACTGGGTCAGCGACAGGCAGGCGATCACGAAGCGGGTCAGTTCGCTGTCGATGTCCTTGGCCAGCACCGCCGGCAGGAACATGTCGGCAAAGCCGACCAGCGTCGCTGGGGCTGCCTCTGCCGCGTGGGGAATCTGCAGCAGTTCCAGCAGCGGGATCATCGGGTAGGAGAGCCAGGTGAAGACCGGCGTGAACTCGGCCAGCATCAGCGCCACGGTGCCGATGGCGATCACCACCGGCAGCAGGCCGAGGAAGATGTCCGCCACGTTGAAGCCGGCCGATTTCACCAGCTTGAGCGGGCCCGGCGCATGCTCGGCGCGCGCGACCGCCATGCCGAGTGAGTAGCGCAGCACGCCACAGTCGCTCTGGTTCTCTTCACTGATCTGACAGCCGACCGGCTCGTGGTAGTCATCACGCTTGCGCGACAGCGGCGGCAGACGCGGCACGATGACGGCGGCGATCAGGCCCGCGATGACGACGGTCAGATAGAAGGGCACGAACAGGTGGTTGATGTTCATGAAGCTGGTGACCAGCAACGCGAAGGCGATCGAGACCACCGAGAAGTTGGTGGCGATCACCGCCGCTTCACGCTTGCTGTAGAAGCCCTGCTCGTACTGCTGGGTGGTGATCAGCACGCCGACGGTGCCGGAACCCATCCACGAGGCGGTGGCATCGATGGCGCTGCGCCCGGGCAGATTGAAGATGGCGCGGAACGGACGACGCACCAGGCTGCCGATGAATTCCATGAAGCCGAAGTCGACCAGCAGCGGCAGCAGAATGGCCGCGAAGAAGAAGAAGGTCAGCAGCACCGGCGCGAGATCATTGAGCATCACGCCGCCGGTGAAGGCCGCGGTGATCTGGGTCGGCCCCCACTGGAAGTAGGTCATCAACGCGAAGATGGCGCCGAGGGCGCGCATGGCGAACCACACCGGCGAGACATCGAACAGCTCATGCGCCGCGCCCTGACGTGCCCAGGCGGGCTTGGCGAGCTTGACGAAGCCGGTGAGGATTACCGACAGGCACAGCACCGCGACGGCGATGGCGGGCAAGGCGCTGCCGAGCGTGGCCTTGAGCCAATCGGCCATCAGGCCCATGCCGATATTGATGGTGTCGCCGACACTGAACGGCACCAAAAAGAAGCTGATGCCGAGCAGTGACGGCACCAGGAATTTCATCAGTCCCCTGGCTGTCAGCGGCACGGGACGGGTGGCGATGAGGTCTTTCTGCGCCTTCTGTGGCTTGGCGGTCTCAGGCTGTTCAGCACCAGAGCCAGAACTTGATACGGAACTTGAGACAGAGTCGGAAATAGCGCGGGGCGGCGTATGGTCCGCCGCGGAGTCGATGCTGGTTGTCATTCGGGTCACCTAGATCTTGTTGTAATGGTCAGGCTCTAGCCGAGCATTGTGTGATGCATCATGCCGTATCGTCTCGGGTGATTCTGTGTGCGCCGAGGGCGGGACGGGCCTCCGGCGCGGGTACAGCAGGACAGCGGGTCATTCGTGGGTCGTTCGTGGATCAGTCGCGCTGTTGCACGCCCGGCAGTACGCACAGCATCTCGTAGAGCAGGGTCGCGCCCATCAGCGCGGTGTTGCCGCTGGTGTCGTAGGGCGGGGAGACTTCCATCAAGTCACCGCCGACGATGTTGAGGCCACGCGCGCCGCGCACGATTTCCATGCCCTGCGGCATGGTCAGGCCGCCGGCTTCCACGGTGCCGGTGCCGGGGGCGACGGAGGGGTCCAGGCCATCGATGTCGAAGGTGATGTACACCGGGCGGTCGCCCATCATGTCGCGCACTTCGGCCATCAGCGGGGCGAGTGACTTGAACCAGCACATCTCGGCGGTCTCGACACGGAAGCCCTGCTGGCGGCACCAGTCGAAGTCATCGGCGGAGTAGCCGGTGCCACGCAGGCCGATCTGCACCACGCGATTGCTGTCGAGCAGGCCTTCTTCCTGGGCGCGGCGAATCGGCGTGCCGTGGGCGATGGGCTCGCCGAACATGTGGTCGTTGACGTCGGCGTGGGCATCGATGTGGATCAGGCCGACCGGACCGTGCTTCTTGGCGATGGCACGCAGCACCGGCAGGGTGACGGTGTGATCGCCGCCCAGTGTCAGCGGTACGCAGTCGTGGCGCAGCACCTCATCGTAGAACTGCTCGATGATGTCCATGCTCTTGGGCAGGTGGAAGGTGTTGATCGGCACATCGCCGATGTCCGCCACCTGCAGGCTATCGAAGGGCGCGGCGCGGGTGGCCATGTTGTAGGGGCGCAGCATGCGCGATTCATCGCGGATCTGACGCGGGCCGAGACGTGCGCCCGGACGGTTGGAGGTACCGATGTCCAGCGGAATGCCGATGAATGCGGCGTCCAGGCCTTCCGCGGTTTCCTGAGCCGGCAGACGCATCATGGTGGCCGGGCCGCCGAAACGTGGCATGTCGTTGCCGCCCAGCGGCTGATTGAACTCGCTCATCTGTCTCTCCAGGGTCTTGAGTCGCTCGCGCTAACGTGACGGCGAGCGGGGTATTGTGATTGTTCGCCTGATCGCCTGCCGGACTGTGGCATGAAAGCTGGCGATTTTCCTTGGCGCATACCCCAGCATTGCAGTAACCATGCCAATTTTTAGTCGATTGATTTTATTGATTTTTATTTGAGGGCGGTCGCAGAGTGATTCATTTGTGGATCGCTCGTGCGTCATTAATGATTCAAAAATGGATCACTGATTCATTTGTGGATCACATTCGGGCATCATCGAGAGTGTCTTCAAGCGCAGTGCGAGAAGGCCAGCAGGAAAGAACTGCTGGAAAGAACTGATAGAAAGAAGCGCTGGAAAGAAGCTATAGAAAGACCTGCTGGAAAGCCCCGCCCCGATTCACAGGCTCGACCATGAGGTACCCGCCATGTCAGAGCTCGACCGTCAGATTCTCAAGACCATCATCGACACCGCTCACGATCACTACTTCGTGGTCAATGCGGATGGGCAGGTGATGGATGTCAGCCCCGGCGCTGCGGCGGTCTATGGCATGACCCGCGAGGAGTTGTGTGCCGCCAACGTGCATGAGCTGGAAGCCAGTGGCGTGCTCAAGCCCTCCATCAGCCTGGAGGTGCTGCGCACGGGGCGCACGCTGCAGATGATGCAGCTCACCGCCACCGGGCGGCGGGTGGTGGCGCAGGCGCATCCGGTGTTCGTCGCGGGCAAGCTCGAGTGCGTGGTCAGCCGCTCAATGGATCTCACCGATATCCAGCTGTTGCAGCAGGAGTACGCGGTGCTTCAGCAGCGCTTCAGTGATCACCTGCGTCGTAACTCGCGTGGCGGTGAGCTGGGTGGCGTCAGTCAGGCAGAGGGTGATTGGGCAATGGCGGGGGCAGGGCAATCAGTCCAGGCCACGGAGCAATATGCACAGAGCCAGGCTGAACAGCGGCAACGTGAACAATCAGCGCGCAAGCAGGCCGAGTGCGAAGACGCCGCGCTGGAGCTGGGCGAGCTGCAGGTCAGAAGCCCGGTGATGCGCGAGATAGCACTGCTGCTCAAGCGGGTCGCGCCCACCAACGCCACGGTGTTGATGCTGGGCGAATCCGGGGTCGGCAAGACGGCCTTCGCCCATCAACTGCATCGCTGGAGCCAACGTGCCGACGGCCCCTTCATCGAGGTGAACTGCGGCGCCATCCCCGAGAGCCTGTTCGAGTCCGAGATGTTCGGCTATCAGGCCGGTGCCTTCACCGGCGCGGGCAACCGTGGCAAGGCGGGCCTGATGGAGCAGGCCGAAGGCGGCACCCTGTTCCTCGATGAAATCGGTGAGCTGCCGCTGGCCACCCAGACCAAGCTGCTCAAGGTGATTCAGGACGGGATGATCACCCGCCTGGGCGACACCACCACCCGCCGCGCCGACTTCCGCCTGGTCGTCGCCACCAATCAAGACCTCGCCGCCCGCGTGGAGCAGGGCCAGTTCCGCCTCGACCTCTACTACCGCATCAATGTGCTCCCCGTCAGCCTGCCGCCGCTGCGTGAACGCCGCGAAGACATTCCCGCCCTGATCGAGCAACACCTCTCCCGCCTCAATCAACGTCACGGTCGCCGCAAACTCCTCGACGCCTCGTTATGGCCCATCCTCATGCGCCAGGACTGGCTCGGCAATATCCGCGAACTGGAAAACTGGCTGGAACGCGCCTGGCTCAGCGCCCCCAGTGATGTCATCGACAGCGACTCAGTGAAAACACTGCTCAACACTTGTTCCACGAATAACGCTAAGGGACTAGGCAATTCATTTGGCTTCAGTAATGACAAATCTAATGGAATAGGCGTTACTGAAAGTTTTACCACTGCCGATAACTCTCATAGTCCCAATTCCCTCTCAGAGTCTGACGCTGAGGGGGCGGTAGCCATGCCAATACCCAAACTCGGCCCCAACGAAACGCTCAAGGAAGGCCTGGCACGCATCGAAGCACAATGGTTACGCGAGATGGCAGCCGAATTGCCCAGCACCTATGCGATAGCCAAGAGGGCAGGGATCAGTCAGCCGTCGGTGGTTCGGAAGCTGAAAAATAGTCGAGGATGACGTGTATATCTTTAAAAACACAGAAATAACAACTAAAAAAGCATCAGATTTTGAGACAAAGTCTATGCTTTTTTTAATAGGCATGAGAGCTGATAGCAATGAAATAGAAACCATTGCTGTTGATTGCTTTAATGATGTAACAGGCTTAAATGCAAACTTTGATAGATTGTGGGATGTACAAAGTAAAAACCATAGAACCATGTATCCAAGTAAGATTGGAGAAAGTTTGTTTACTTTATATAAGAATTATGTATCATCGTTTGGTTTTTTTTATGAGTTCATATTGTTCGTGCCCAAGCTGAATCGTAATTATTTAATCGATAAAGGGGTTAATGTATATACTTACTCAAATATAAATAAGAAGCAAAAGCGAGGTATAGAGAAAAAGCTTAAAGAGGTTATATTGGATTCTTGTTGTAAACTTGAATATAATAAAAATCCTTGTAGTTTCAGAAAATTTTTAGACAAGGTTATATTTGTCGAAGATAATAATACTGAAGCAGAATATATAAAGGGGATTTCTAATTTTAAGAATAAAAGAGCTATTTCAAATGATATTTATGAAAGTATTTTTTATGAGATTAGAGATAAGCAGTCCTCACTTAAAAACTCCTTTATAGAAGGTGAGCAGGTCACTCATCCATCTCAGGTTATAGCTTATAAAAGACATCTTCAACGGAGTGATATCAATGTCTTGCTTATAAGTCGCCTCGTTGGGGTTGATGTTTTTACTTATGCTGGTGTCCCACCCCCTTTTATGTCGACTGTTTTAAAATTAGCGCCCACAATGGATGGTGAAGATGTTTCAGATATTATTCAAGAATGTAATTCAAGTTTAAGTCGCGCATTTTTCGATAAAAACAAAGCCAAGCTTTTCTGGTCAATTGTTGAGTCTATTGTTAATAACTTAAAAGCAAGGCCATCAAAAGGTATTCAGATTTGCTATGAGGAAGTAATTTCTGAAAATTCTGATTTTATAGGTTATCTTGATCAATTGTCTTTTCTTTATCTTATTTCAATGATTAAATCAGGGGTTGATAATGCTGATCAAAAAAATTGCATTTGGTGATGCAAATGAATCATTTATTGAGGGTAGATTAGCTGAAGGTTTAAATATTATATTTAGCAATGACAATAACAGGGGTAAAACTTTAGTAATACAAGGCCTGATGTTTTCATTAGGATACGACTCTATTTTTCCAAGCTCTTTTGACTATAAAAACAAATTATTTTATTCTGAGATAGCAATAGATGGGAGAGATTATAAGTTTCTAAGGAAGAATAATACCATTACAATAATCTATAATGATACTATTCAGATCTGTAACTCGATAGCTGAAGCTAAAGGTTTTATTGATCGAAATATAATTAATATCCCTAAAATATATAAAGATAAACATCTTGTATATGTTGATTTAAGCCTTTTTTACGAAATCTTTTTTGTGGGGCAAGATTGTAGATCCTCAGCTGGGCTGATTAGAAAAGGGAGGTTTAATAAACAAGATTTTATAGAAATGATATATAGCTTTTGCAAAGTATCAGCTATTCCTTCTAACAACGAAGATGAGGCGTCCTTACGAAATAGCATCACTAGGCTGAAGCAAGAAATAAAAGATTTAAAAAAGAAAATCAGCATAATAGGTCAAAGTTCAAATGTTGCAAGTATAACATCGGCTTCGTTTGATACAGAAGTTATTGAAATGAAGTCAAAGGTTATTGATGATTTAAATAAAAGAATTTCTTCATCAATGCGGGCTAGACAGAGAGAGATGAATCGGCTGTCGAAGCTTCAGTATCTCATTAGTGAGTTGAACTCTCTTAATAAAGAGTTAAGTGAAGGTGGGGTGTCCTGTAATGATTGTGGTAGTAAAAATATAGTCTACTCTAATGATGATTTAGTCTTCAATGTGAGTGATACGAGTGTTAGAAATCAAATTTTGAACTCCATTAGGGAAAGCATTAACAATAAAGAAATACAGATTGAAGAGCATGATTTGGATATAAGGCATATGAAGAGTAAGTTGTCAAAAGAGCTTGAAGATACACCAGTAAATTTTCAGCAAATAGTTTTATATCAAGAATATATTACTTCTGATTATAGTTATGACTTGCGATTAGCTGAGTTGGAAAAAAACCTTAAAGCTCATAAGAATAAAAAATCGGTTATAAGTCGGAAAGAGAAAAATACAAAGGCGGAGCGTAGCGACATCTACCGTAATATTGTTCATGAAATGAATAGAATTTATCATTATATAGATCCTCATGGCAATATGAGATTTACTGATATTTTTACTAAGCAAGATCAGAACTACTCTGGAAGCGAAGAGCAAGAATACTATTTCTGTAAAACATTGGCGTTAGCTAATGTGATGAATCATAACTTTCCGATTGTGGTTGATTCTTTTAGAGATGGAGAAATATCTACTGCTAAAGAAGAAAAAATGTTGTCGTTATATGGAGAAAGTAAAAGGCAAGTGATAGTCACATCTACTTTGAAAGATGAGGAATATATTAATTTTAAATACCTAGATCTTATGAATGCCAATTTAATAGATTACAGCGGCCATGGAGATAGCAAAATATTGACTAAAGATCACATGGATGAGTTTAAGGGTTTAATTGAGCAATTTGGCATTTTGTTGTTAGAGTGATACAGAACTTGTGTTTGCATATATGTAATTAAAGCTAAGTCTCGGAGATTTTTTGATGTATTAGGGAGTGTTAAGTCTTTTAATTTGTTCTTGAATTTGCTTTTATTACATGGGTAATTAACTGTTTCCCATCACCACCAAACTTCCCATCACCCCTTCACATAGCGGCTTGATCTCGCTGAAGCCGTCATCGACGGCGAGGTCTGTCTTGGCTTTGGCGTAGGTGGTGCCGTCGGCGGTGGGGTGGTAGCTGGTGCAGTGCAGGCGGATCAGCTTGTCGTCGAGGAATAGGCCGTATTCGCGGGTCTGCGAGGTGATGGGCATGCCTTGGTGTCGCTGTGTCATGGCGATATCGAACCAGTAGACCTGACGGTGATTCACTCGGGTCAGGCCGGAGTCGAGCATCTGACTGTTGATGGGGGCCCATTGCGCCAGTTGGTCCGTGGCGGCCATTACCTTGAGCTGCGCGTCGCTGACAGTCTCGCCATGCAGATCATAGATCTCGAGGATGATCATGTCGGTGCCGGTGCCCGCCTGACTCTGCCATTTCTGCACGATATGCGGCAGGCGACCCTCGGCGGCAGACCACGAGGCGGGCAGGTGCAGCGCCAGGTTGATGCCCTGCGACTTGGCATGGCCCTTGGTGTGGAATTCCTGAAAATAGCCATCGTACAGCTCGTACACCGGCTCGATCTGATACTTGGTCGCCAGCAGGAATTCCTTGAACGGCGAGGGCAGGTATTCCCCCTGGGCGCGCAGATGAATGGCCTCGATGAAGCGGGCCGCGAAGTCGCTGGTCAGCTTGTCGCTGGTGAGCTGCGAATCCAGCTCCTTCTTTATCTGACGGCGAATGCCATCCAGCACTTCGCGTGCGTGGTCCTTGCCCATCAGGGTGGCGAGGTTTTCCGCCAGACGATGGGTGATATTCGGGAAGGCATTCTTGAAGTAGGCGGAGGCCAGCTCCGCATCCGGCGCGAGGCCGGGATACTCATCGGCAATGCGTGACAGCGTGATGTCCTGGGCGATGACGAAGCCGTAGGTACTGCTCAGCGTATTGATGACCTTGGGCGTGGGGCGAAACTGTGCGGCTTCGGCGCGTGCCGAGGCACCGGGGGTAATGAGACATAAGCCCAGGCCCAGTCCGAGCGTCAGGGCGGCGACAGCCAGCCCGGGAATTGCCCCAAAGGAGCGTGTTACGGCAAACGCCATGCGTGACATCCTGTCAGAGTGCGATCGATTCAATCCTATCATCGGCCTACGGTGACTTCTTGCGTGCTGACGCTGTTCAGATGCCTAATCAGGCAGAAGTATCAGACTGCGCGTCATGCGGCGCACGCGGTTTCACTTGTGAGAGAGCAGCAGACAACGATGTCCAGACGACACCAGTATTCGGTTGAACTTGAGTGGACCGGCAATCGCGGTGATGGCACCCGCCATTACACCGCCTATGAGCGTGATTTCGTGGCCCGTGTCAGTGGCAAGCCGAGTCTTGAAGGCTCCGCCGACCCCGCCTTTCGGGGCGACGCTGGCCGCTGGAATCCAGAAGACATGCTGGTGGCCTCCGTCTCTGCCTGCCACAAGCTGTGGTATCTGCACCTGTGTGCTGAGGCCGGCATTCGTGTCATGAGCTATCACGACCGCGCCGAGGGCACGATGCAGGAAGGCGCGGCCGCCGCCGATGACAAGACTCAGACAGAGAGCCAGGGCGAGGCGGGACGCTTCACCTCCATCGTGCTGCGCCCCGAGATCACGCTGGCCGCCGGTGACGATATCGCGCTCGCCCATGAGTTGCACCACCGGGCGCATGCGCTGTGCTTCATCGCCAATTCGCTGAATTTTCCGGTCAGCTGTGAGGCGGTGATCACTCATCAGTGATGGGCAGCCCTCAGCCCGCGTCGGACTGACCGTGTCCGACCGACCGTGTCAAACTGACCGTGTCATACAGACCGTGTCAGAACCCAAAAGGCCACCAGAGCAATCTGGTGGCCTTTTCTGGTTTCAGCGTCTTGCAAGCGCATCAAGCGGGGTGATCAACCGCGTGCGTTCACTTCCTCGATCAGCTTGCTGGAGCCGGTGAGGTCCGGCAGGCAGGCGCCGTCGGCAATCTTCGCCAGCAGCACTTCTTCCGCTTCTTGTACCTCGATGGCGTGAGTGGCGATGGCCGAGACTTCCTCGGGCGCCATGACGATGACGCCGCTTTCATCGGCGAGGATGGCATCGCCCGGATTGACGACGACACCGCCGATGCTGACCGGCACGTTGAGCGCGCCGCCGATACCGGCGAAGCGGGTGGTCAGCGAGGCGACACCGCGACTCCAGACCGGAAACTGCTTGTCGCGAATGGTCAGTGCATCGGTGGCCATGCCGTCGATCACCACACCCGCCACGCCGAGGCGTGAGGCGACTTCCGTCATCACGCCGCCCCAGCAGGCGCGGTGGCGATCGCCCTGACGATGCACGATCAGCACATCGCCCGGACGCACCAGGCGCATCAGGTGGTTGAGCAGGGTGCCATCTTCCGGCGGCAGCGAGACGGTGACGGCGGTACCGGCGATGCACACCTCGGGCAGCATGCTGGCAATCGCCGGTTCGATGAAGCCGTGGGTGTGGAAGTGGCCGATGGTGGCCGTCTCGCACTGCTTGAGCTGTTCCAGCCGTTCAGGCGCGACCTGCGCTGGCATGTCATTGAGTTGGTACATGGAAGTCTCTCGTCGTGGTCGGTCAGATCAGGCTGGGCAGGAAGGTCGTCAGCCACGGAGCCCAGTAGAGCATCAGCATCGCGAACAGGAAGCAGATGACGATCGGCCAGGCCGCGGCGTAGATGGTCTGCATCGGCGTCGCCGGGGCGGCGCCTTTCACCGCGAATAGGTTGTAGCCGAAGGGCGGGGTCAGACTGCCCACCGAGATGTTGATCAGGAACAGTGTCCAGAACCACACCGGATCAAAGCCATACAGCTTGACCAGCGGCGCGTAGATGGGAATCACCACCATCATGAAGGCGATCTGATCGATGAACATGCAGGCGATCAGCGGAATCAGCATCAGGATCAGCAGCATCCACACCGGGTCGAGATCCAGCCCGGTCACGCTGCTCACCAGACCGCTGGTGGCGCCGGTGAAGCTCAACAGCTGCGAGAACAGCTTCGAACACGCCAGGATCAGGATGATCATGGTGCTGACCTTGAGCGAGGACATCACCGCCTCGCCGGCCATCTTGAACGAGAACTTGCGGTAGTAGGCCGCGACTACCAGCGAGCCCAGCACGCCGGTGGCGGCGGATTCGGACGGCGTGGCGATGCCGAGCAGAATCAGGCCGAGCACGGCGAAGATGATGATGGTGAACGGCAGCATGTTGATCACGGCGCGGCGCTTTTCCTGGGCCGTGCCGCCACCGCTTTCATCGACGGGCGGCGCGCGACGTGGGTCCAGCGTGATACGCACCTTCACATAGAGGATGAACAACGCGGCCAGCAGGATACCGGGCAGGATACCCGCGATCAGAAGGCGTGCGATGGAGACATCCACCATCGAGCCGATGATGATCACCAAGAGGCTCGGCGGGATGATCGGCGCGAGACTCGCGCCACCCAGAATCAGGCCGATGGAGAGTCTGTCGTCATAGCCGCGCTCCTGCATGGTCGGCAGCGCCGAGCGACTGAGCATGGCGGTCACGGCCAGCGCCGAGCCGGACAGGGCACCGAACAGCGTCGAGAGGGCGACGACGAAGAAGTAGAGGCGACCCTTCATGCGGCCCATCAGGGCATCCAGCGAGTCGAAGATCACATCGATGGAGCCGGAGCGGAACAGCAGTTCCCCCATCAGCACGAACAGCGCGATGGTGGTCAGCGTCTCCGAGGTCATGCTGTCGTAGACACTGTTGGCGAACATGCCGAAACCGGCGGTGCCCATCAACCACAGCGTGCCGAGCACGTTGATGGTCAGGAAGGCGGCGAAGACGGGAATGCCGAGGGCAAACAGGCCCATCAGCAAGGCGATGGCCAGGCCCAGAGAGGTATACCATTCCATGACTCAGGGTCCTTTTCTGGCGGCGGTAGCCGGGGGCGTCGCGCGGCTAGTCGAGCGGCTAAAGGCGTGGCGCAGGAAGTACAGGGCGGCGCTGATCATCGCGTAGGCGATGAAGCTGGAGACCCAGTACTTGGGAATGTCGAGGCCCATGGCGGTGGTGGTGTGGTAATTGAACTGACGCAGGCTTTCCTGCACGCAGATCCAACCGGCCACGGCGCAGACGGCGCCGGTCACCAGGGCGAGGAGACGATCATAGAAGGCGCGCGCGGCAGGGCCGAGGCGCTCCGGCAGCACGGTGATGGCGATATGGCCATGGGTGCGTGCCAGTTCCGGCGTTGCCAGCGAAATCGAGAGGCATAGCAGGTAAGCCACCATCGCGCCGGACCACAGGGTGGGAGAGTTGAAGAAGTAGCGCGCGATGACTTCCAGCCAGAAGCACAGGACGATGCCACACAAGGTGACACCGCCCAGAAGGAAGCCTGCTCGCGTCACGCCGTCATGCACACGTGCAAGCAGGGTTAGCATGGTGGATTCCTTACTCGCTGACGGTGGTCAGGTTCTTCTCGATCGCCAGTTCACGCATGGCGGTCACCGTGTCCGGGGTCTTGTCGATGCCCAGCTGCCAGATACCGTCGGTGACGAGGGCATCCAGACGCTCGGCGTCTTCCGGTGCGAATTCGGTGGCCTGCATGCCGGCTTCGTCGAGCGCCTTCCACTCTTCGACTGCCAGCTCATCCAGGATCGGGACGATCTCGGTTTCCAGCTCACGGCCTTCGTCGAGCAGCACTTGCTGCTGTTCCGGCGACAGGGTGTTGAAGGCGTTCAGGTTCATCAGCACGAAGTTGTAGGTCTGACCGAAGGTCGGCTTGGAGTAGTAGCCGGCGACTTCCTGCCAGCCCATGTCCTTGACGCCATTCAGGCCCCAGGCCGCGCCGTCGATCACACCACGGTCCATCGCGGAATAGACATCGCCACTGGACATCAGCACCGGCGTACCGCCCAGGCCCTTGGTGACGTTGGTATAGGTGGGGCTGCCGCGAAGACGACGGCCATCCAGACCCGGCGTACCGGTGATCGGCTCCTTCAGCACGTACTGGAAGCCGTGGCTGCCCAGCGGCGGAATCGCGATCAGCTTGAGGCCCAGGCCGTTGTAGTGCTCATCGACCATGTCCCACAGGCCGGATTCACGCGTCTGTTCCGGATTCACCGCCACGCCATCCATCGCGGCGCCGACGCCGGTGGTGTTGGTGTGGTAAGCGGCGTGGGTATAAAGCAGCTGGAAGACACCGGCCGCGACAGGCTGCAGCTGCTCGAAGGGCGGCACCACATCCGGGCCGGTCAGCTTGATGGTGAGGTCGGCGGCCTTGTTGGCTTCGACTTCCTTGATGAAGCGCTGGGCAATCTCGCGGGAGTAGGCAGTGGTCTGGTCGTAACTGGACAGCATGCGCAATTCGGTGGCCATGGACTGGGTGGCCGGGAGGAGGGCGAGCAGCGGGAGCAACAGAGCGGGCTTGAGGGTTTTCATAGCAGTATCCACGTTATCGTTATTGTGAGCGGGGCAGTGCATGCGGGACTTCTCGTGACCATGATGCTGCGTCCGGGAGATGCATGCGGTACCTGTCCCTGCTTCTTGTTGTGATGGTACGCCTTCAATCTATGAGGCCCTCCCTTCGCGGTCAACGAATCATCAGCCTTTTGGGCTTTCAAATTTCAATACGCAGTATTTGCCAAATTTATGTAAGAAAATATGTGTGTATTGTGCGGTGACAACATGCGGGGATTGCGATGAGAAATTGGCCGATCGATGGCAGAAAAGACCGGCAAGTCGTCGCAAGGATAGTGGGCAGTCGAACGCGACAAAACCTGCCTGAAGCCATCTGCTCGGCCAGTAGAATGGTCAAAAGAATAGCCATCATGGTGGCCAGCAGAATGGCTATCAGAATGGCTATCAGAGTGGCGAGCAAGAAACCGCAGAGCGATGGATCCTGAACACGGGAAAGCCCCCGTTGTCGATGCTCTCAAGAGGTCATCGGCAACGGGGGCTTTCGGGTGGTACATCACTGCCTGATGCGCACTGAGCGCAACTGTTCTCTCAGTCAGTCAGCTCGGCCAGTCAGTGCGCCAAGTCAGCTCGGTCAGTCAGCGCGCCGCGGACTCGGTCGAGAGGCTCAGGCTCGGCTTGCGCAGCGCCAGCGGCATCAGCGCCAGCGAGACCGGCAGGCCGATCATCACCGGGTGCAGGCCGAAGGGATGGCCCAGCACCTGCCACAGCACGGCGGTAGCCAGCCCGCCCCACATCATGATCACCCCGCCACGCGGGTCTGGCGTGCGACGGCACAGCGCGACCACCGTCGGCACCAGCACACCGCAGACCAGCATCGCGCTGCCGAGAATCCAGATATCGAGCAGACGCGGGGCATAGAGCGCCAGGCCCAGCGAAATCAAGGACATGGCGACCACCGAGTGGCGGCTCATGCGCAGCATGAAGGCATCATCGCGGCCCTTCATGCGCGGCTTGATGATGTCATTGGCGATGGAGGACGCACCGGCGATGAAGAACGAATCCGCGCACGAGATGATGGTCGCCAGCAGCACGACGACCATGCTGACCATCAGCGGCAACGGCAGGGTGGCCTTGATGATGGCGTAGAAGGACAGGTCCGGATTGGCGACCGCGATATCCAGCCCCAGCTTGGCGAAGGCGCCGATCAGGACCACGGCACCGCCGACCAGCAGCGTGAAGACGATGGCGACGGCGTAGCCGGTGCGTGCCGCCTTGAGGCTGCGCGCGGCCCAGAAGCGCTGCCACAGGTCCTGGCGCACGAACTGATAGGCGCCGATGGTCAGCATGTAGACCGCCAGTTCATGGCCGGAAATGCCGGTCAGGCTCAGGAAGTCAGGGTTGCCTTCGGGCATGGGTGCCGCGCTGATGAATTCCCAGCTGCCGCTGGCGTAGTAGACGGTGACCAGCAGGAAGAAGATGCCCAGGGTCTGCAGGGTGCCCAGGATGGCGTCTGACCAGATGACCGCCATCAGGCCGCCCAGCCATGTCTTGGCGGTCAGCAGTGCCCAGGTCAGCAGGATGCCCACCGGCAGTGCCAGGCCGAACACCAGCTTGAGCACCGTGGCCACGGCCACGAACTGCATGCCGGTGATGGCCGCGTAGGCACACAGGATACTGAGCAGGGTCGGCACCCTGACGCCTTCGCCAAAGCGGCTGACCAGGAAGTCGGCCAGGGTCACCATGTTGAGGCGCTCGCCTTCGGCGTGGATCTTGCCGATGAAGAAGTACAGCGCAATGCCCGCGAAGGTCATGCCCACCGGCAGCCACAGCTGGCCCATGCCGAAGGTGTAGCCCTTGGAGACGAAGCCCAGCAGGGTAGAACCGCCGACGGCGGTACCGATCAGCGTACAGATCAGCGGGAAGGTCGAGGTGGAACGGCCTGCGACATTGTAATCATCATAGGTCTTGATGCGGCGGAAGAAATAGAGCGAAAGCCCCATCAGAAATACGCCACATGCTATGATCATGATCGAGAGAATGAAGGTTTCTCGGGTATCGAACATCGTCGTGTTTTCCGCTTTATTGATATTGTATTGATCGTCATTAGTGTCTTGAGCGAGGAGGAATATATCACTCGAGGGCAGACGTTGGTGACGCGGTGCTGACTTTATTACCATCTGGCGTACCACCGGGAGTGCGTTTCATTGCGCTCTTGCCGGTCGCGCCACTTTCGGGACAGGAACAATCGCCATGCGACCCATACATGACACGCTGGACTGGAACCTGCTGAGAACATTCATCGTCATCGTCCAGGAGGAAAGCGTCAGTCGGGCCGCGGCGCGTCTCTACCTGTCACAGCCAGCGGTGAGTCTGTCACTCAAGCGCCTGGAAGAGCGCCTGGGGCAGCGTCTGATCGAACGGGACAGTCATAGCTTCCGCGTGACCGGGGCGGGGCAGGTGGTCTATCGCGAGGCGGTGGAGATCTACGCCAACGTGGCGCGTCTCGCCTCTGAGGTGGGCAATAGTCATACGGAGATTTCCGGACATGTCTCGCTCCTGTTCATCACCGGCATTGAATGCCGTTTCCTTGATAGCGTGTTCGCACGCTTTCACCGCTGTTTCCCCCAGGTCACCTTCTCGATCCAGGAAATGTCCAGTCACGAGGTGCAGCAGGGCTTGCTGCAGCGCCAGGGGGCCTTGGGTATCTGTCTGGCCCAGCAGACGCCTGAACAGCTGATGTCCCAGGTGCTGGCGCGCCAGAATTACCGCTACTTCTGTGGTCGCATGCATCCGTTGTTCGGTCAGCAGAACCTGCCGATGGATGCGCTGCGCAATGAACGCTATGTCTCCTTTGGCAGTGAGCAGCTCGATGGCGTGCTGTCACCGCTGGCGATGTTCCGTGCCCGCGAAGGCGTGCAGGGTCCGGTGATCGGTCAGTCCAGCAGCCTGCAGGAAATCCGCCGCATGGTGCTGGCCGGTTGGGGCATCGGCTGCATGCCCGAGCACATCGTGCGCCGTGAAGTCGCGGAAGGAGAGTTGTGGCCCCTGCCGCCCTACGGTGGCGTGGCCGATATCGACCTGCACCTGATGTGGCACCGCGAGGCGCGTTTCAGTGCCGCCGAATCCACCTTCGTCAACTTCATGCACAACGCGCTGGCCAAGGTGCCGCTGGAAGAGCGTCTGCATCGCGGGCTGGAACTGCAGCCCGCCGCGGCCTCTACCGCAGCCGACGGCGTGCCGGCCAGTCGCGACCCGCTTGCCGCCGTGCATGCTGATCCTGATGCGGCCCAGCCGGGTGCGGCCCAGCCCGAGTCCGGCGATGATAAGAGCACGGGCGAGACTCACTAGACCGAATGTCAGTTTCAAGCCCCATTTCTCGACTACCACCATCGGCACCGCTGCCATCCTGCAATATCGGATGACAGCGGTGCCTTGGGTGGGTGGGTCGTCACAGGCCTCAGTAGGCGAGATTGATCCAGGTGGTCTTCAGGTCGGAGTACTTGTCCAGTGCGTGCAGTGACTTGTCACGCCCGAAACCGGACTGCTTGACGCCACCGAAGGGCACGCTGATATCGCCATCGGCGTAGCAGTTGACCCACACCAGCCCCGCCTTGAGACGCCGCGAGACACGATGGGCACGCGCCAGATCGCGGGTCCACAGGCCAGCGCCCAGCCCGTAGATGGAATCATTGGCCAGTTCGATGGCTTCTTCCTCGCCGCTGAAGCGGGTCACGCCGAGCACCGGGCCGAAGATTTCCTCGCGCATCACGGTGCTGTTCTGGCCGCCTTCCACGATGGTCGGCTCCAGATACCAGCCGCCGGCGGTGGCATCGCTGGGCGCGATCGCCTGGCCGCCCTGGTGCAGCGTCATGCCTTCCGAGAGCGCCGTCTCGACGAAGCCGAGCACCTTTTCGTGGTGGTCCGCGCTGACCAGTGCGCCCATGCGCGTGGCCGGGTCGAGCGGGTCACCGGCCGGCATGGCGCGGGCGCATGCGATCAGACGCGGCATGAAGTCATCGAAGATGGCCTCATCGACATACAGGCGCGAACCGGCGATGCAGACTTCGCCCTGATTGATGAAGATGGCATCGGCGGCGGCACGTGCGGCCTGGTCCAGGTCCGGGCAATCGGCGAACACGATATGCGGCGACTTGCCGCCACACTCCAGCCACACACGTTTGAGGTTGGAGTCGCTTGAGTAGCGCATGAAGCGCTTGCCGGTCGCGGTGGAGCCGGTGAAGGCCAGCGCATCGACTTCCATGTGCAGGCCGAGCGCCTGACCCGCCACCGCGCCCAGGCCCGGCGTGACGTTGAACACGCCCGCCGGAATGCCGGCTTCATCGGCCAGTGCCGCCAGACGCAGCGCACTCAGGCTTGAGGCTTCGGCCGGCTTGAGCACCACGCTGTTGCCCAGCGCCAGCGCCGGCGCGAACTTCCAGGAAGCGATCATCAGCGGGAAGTTCCACGGCACCACCGCCGCGACCACGCCCAGCGCTTCACGGGTGATGGTGGCGTGCACGTTCTCGCCGGTGGGCGCGATCTCGTCGTAATGCTTGTCGATGGCCTCGGCGTACCAGGCCACCGAGCGCGCGGTTTCCGACAGATCAAAGCCCAGGCTGTCGCCGATCGGCTTGCCCATTTCCAGTGTCTGCAGCAGGGCCAGTTCTTCGGCATTGTCGCTGATCAGCTGGGCAAAGCGCTGCAGCACGGCCTTGCGGGCCTGGGGGGACTGACGCGACCAGACACCGGATTCGAAGGCACGACGCGCGGCCATCACGGCGCGGTCGATGTCCTGCTCGGTGCAGGCGGTGATATGCGCCAGCACTTCGCCGGTGGCCGGATTGTAGGCCGGGAAGGTGTCGCAGCCGGTGCTTTCGGTATAGGCGCCGTCAATGAAGGCACGCGTCTCGAAGGTCAGCGCGGCGGCGCGTTGCTGCCAGTCGGCATGCGTCAGCGGGGCGGATGTGGCAGTGCTCATTGGGCGTTCTCCGCGGTGTTGTGGGTCGCCTTGGCGTCGTCAGGGTTGGTGCTGACGATGCCGGCACGCTTGAGCATCGCCAGCAGCAGGACGTTGGCGCCATCCTCGAGATCGGACGGTTCGGCGTTCTCGCTCTCGTTGTGGCTGATGCCGTCTTCGCAGGGCACGAAGATCATCGCCACCGGATTGATGCCGGCGATCTGCACGGCGTCGTGACCGGCGCCGGTTTCCATGTCGCGGTAGCTGAGTTCCAGCTCTTGACTTGCGCTGCGCACCATCTCGATCAGTTCCGGCGCGAAGGGCGTCGGCGGTATGTGCTGGACCTCGATCAGCTCGATGTCCACGCGCTGCCTGTCGCTCTGGTTGGCGGCGTGATGCTTGAGGCACAGCGCCTTGAGCTGGTCGTGCATCTCGGCGAGCACTGCCGGTTCCAGGTGACGCAGGTCGACGCTGAAGCGCACCTGGCCCGGAATCACGTTGCGCGAGTTAGGATGCACATTGAATTCGCCACAGGTGACGCGACCGTTGGGCTGGTAGGCATCGGCCAGCGTCAGGATGTCGCTGACCAGCGCGCAGGCGGTCTTGAGCGCATCGCGGCGGTAGGGCATCGGCGTCGGGCCGGCGTGGGCTTCCTGACCGCTGACCACCACGTCGAACCAGTGCAGGCCCAGCGAGCCGGTGACGGCACCGATGGTGATCTCTTCCTGCTCCAGCACCGGGCCCTGCTCGATATGCGCCTCGAAATAGGCGCCGAAATCATGGCTGCCCACCGGCACGTCGCCGGCATAGCCGGTGCGCGCCAGTGACGCGGCAACGCTGTCGCCGTCACGGTCGGTGGCGGCCAGGGCCTTCTCAAGCGGGATCAAGCCCGCATGCACGCCGGACCCCATCATCACCGGCACGAAGCGGCTGCCTTCCTCGTTGGTCCAGATCACCACTTCCAGCGGGGCTTCGGTCTCGATGCCGCGCTCATCCAGCACGCGCATGACTTCCAGGCCGGCCAGCACGCCGTAGCAACCGTCGAACTTGCCGCCGGTGGGCTGGGTGTCGATGTGGCTGCCGGTGGCGACCGGCGGCAGGTTGTCATTGCGGCCCGGGCGACGGGCGAAGATGTTGCCGATCTCGTCGACGCGCAGTGTCAGGCCAGCGGCCTCGAGCCAGCCGGTGACCAGCTCGCGGCCGGCGCGGTCTTCTTCGGTCAGGGCCAGACGGCAGTTGCCGCCCTTGGGCGTCGCGCCGATCTCGGCCAATGTCATCAGCGCGTCCCACAGGCGCTTGCCATCGACGCGCAGGGCGAGGCTATCCAGAATCTGCTGGGTCTGTGCGGCGTTGGCAGAGGGAGCTGAAGGGGTAGTGGTAGTGGACATGTTGTTGTATGACTCCTGTCGTCGCGCTCTGGCGGCATGGTTCAACTGTTCTGACGGTTCAACTGTTCTGACTGGCGACCTTCCCGCCTTCGGGCGACGGGAAGGTCGTCCGAAGGCGGGAAGGAGCGCCTCCCTGTGACTTACTCGGCCGCGTTACGCGTGAGGGCATCTTCACGGATGCCGCTGAGCAGCTTGCCCGGGGCGATGCCGTCCGGGTCATAGCGCAGCTCGATCAGGGCCGGCAGACGCTCGCGGTCGGCGAATTCCAGGGCGCGCTTGAAGCTTTCCTCGAAATCCTCGTCCTTCTCCACCACCTGACCCAGGCCGCCGTAGGCGGTGACCAGCGCGGCGAAGTCCGGGTTGGTGAAGGTCAGCGCGATCTCGCGGCCCGGGAAGTCGTTTTCCTGGTGGGCGCGGATGGTGCCCCACATGCCGTTGTTGAACACCAGTACCACGACGCCGAGGCGGTACTGCAGTGCCACGCCCAGTTCCTGCAGGTTCATCTGGAAGCAGCCATCACCGGCGTAGCAGACGGCGGGGCGTTCCGGGAATTCCAGCTTGCTGGAGATGGCGGCGGGCAGGCCGTACCCCATGGAACCGACGGTCGGGGCCAGCGAGCTGCCCAGGCCACGGAAGCGCACGTAGCGGTGTGCGTAGAGCGCATAGTTGCCGGCGCCGACGCTGATGCAGCCCTTGCCATCGAGAATACGGTCGACGGTCAGGCTGACCTTGTCCAGGCTCAGCGGGCCCGGCGACGGCTGCTCTTCCAGCGTGGCCAGATAGGCGGCGCGCGCCTCGCGGGTAATGCCGGACCAGCGCGGCGCGCTATCCGGGGACAGGGTGGAGAGCGCCAGTGCGAAGCCGTTGACGTCGGTATTGATGGCCAGCGTCGGCTGATAGACACGGCCCAGCTCTTCCGGGTCTGCGTAGATGTGCACCAGCTTCTGGGTCGGTACCGGCGACTGGATCCAGCTGTAGCCTTCGCTGGTGGCTTCGCCGATACGGGTACCGACGGCGATCACCAGATCACTCTCGACCAGCTGCTGGCGCAGTGCGTCATGCATGCCCATGCCGACGTGACCGGCGAATTGCGGCAGTTCGGCATCGACGCACTCCAGACGGCGCCAGGCGACACCGGTGGGGATATCGAAGCGCTCGGCGAAGCCTTCCAGCGCGACCTGGGCATCGCGGGTCCAGCCGCTGCCACCGACCAGCAGGAAGGGGCGCTCGGCAGTCGCGAGCAGGCGCTTGAGCTCATCCAGCTGCGGCTGACCCGGGTAGGTGGCCAGACGCGGATGCGGCTTGACGTCCGCGACCTGGGCTTCGCCCCACAGGGTGTCTTCGGGCAGCGCCAGCACCACCGGCCCCGGACGGCCGCTGCGCGCCACCTGATAGGCACGTGCGATGTATTCCGGAATGCGTGAGGTGTCGTCGATCTGCGCGACCCACTTGGTCATCTCGCCGAACATGCGGCGGTAATCGATTTCCTGGAAGGCTTCGCGCTCGATGAAGTCGCCCCCGACCTGACCGATGAACAGGATCATCGGCGTGGAATCCTGATAGGCGGTGTGTACGGCGATGGAGGCGTTGGTGGCGCCCGGGCCACGGGTGACGAAGCACACGCCCGGCTCGTTGGTCAGCTTGCCGTAGGCTTCGGCCATGTAGCCTGCGCCGCTTTCCTGGCGGCAGACGATGGGCTCGATGGCGCCCTTGTGCTCATTGAGCGCATCGATGCATGGCAGGTAGCTTTCGCCCGGCACCAGGAAGACACGCTTGGTGCCGTGCAGACGGATCTGGTCGACGAGGATCTGCCCGCCATTGCGCAGCGGCAGAGTGGAAGCGGAGGAGGTGTTCGCGGCCTGAGTCATGGGAGTGCTCTCGTTGTTGTTGAGAATTCGCTGTTGAGAAATCAGTGTTGAGAATTCGGATGTTGAGAAATCGATGTTGAGAAATCGGTATTGAGAAGACGGTACTTTTGAAGCGGTAATGAATTCGGTGCGGCGCTCGGCAGGGCAGCCTTTCAGAACTGAGGCGCGGTGCTGTCGACGGGCATCAGGTCAGCGCTCCACCAGCGGGCATCGGGTCAGCGCCGCGAGCGGGCATGAGGTCATAGAGCGCCTCGAGCTGTTCGGGGTAGATGACGCAACGCGCCTGCAGCCCCTGCTGATTGGCCCAGTGCTGGTCGGTGCCCAGGCCGTGCTTCCAGCGCCACGGGCCATCGATGGCCAGCCGGCGATGGGTCTTGCAGGCCTGCGCCAACCGCTGACGCCACGGCTTGAGCGTCTCGGTGATGGTGGCGGCGGGCTGGTCGGGCATCAGACCCAGATCCGTGGCCAGGTCCCCGGTACCGATCAGCGCTCCCAGCAGGCGTGGCGTGTCATCGCCCACGGCGAGCAGTTCCTCGGCGGCCAGCAGTCCGGCCTGGCTTTCCAGCGTCGCGACGCTCTTCAGACTGCCCCGTGGCAGACCATGCAGGGCTTCCTGCTCGGCGAGGGCGTCATCCAGCGCGGCCAGCTGGGCGCGTTGCACGACGGCAGGCAGGAAGATGGCGGCGGGAGTGCCAGTGAGATCGCCCAGGGTGGTGCCGATCAGCTCTGCCAGTTCGTCGCGACCGCCGTGCTCCAGCAGGTTGAGGCGCACGGCCGGCCACACCTTCAGGGCACGGGCGCGTCTGGCGAAGTCGGCGAAGCGACTGATGGCGAGCTTGCGACCGGCGGCCGGGGTGAACTCTTCGAGATCGACCACGATGGCATCGGCGCCGCTGGTGAGGGCGGCCTGCAGACGGGCGGCGTCGTCACCCGGCACGAACAGCCAGCGCTGGGGAAGCTTGTGGTCCATGGCGGTGGTCATCACTCAGCCCTCCATCAGGTTGGGCAGGAACAGCACGAGTTCCGGAATGAAGGTGATCAGCATCAGCACGGTCAGCATCGCGCCCAGCATCAGGCCCAGCGGGCGCAGCGAGTCGCTGACGTTGATGCCGGCGATGCGACAGGCGGCCATCAGGTCGATCCCCAGCGGCGGCGTATTGGCGCCGATGGCCAGATTGACGGTCAGCAGTACCCCGAAGTGCACCGGGCTGATGCCGTATTGCGCCAGCAGCGGCATCACGATGGGCGTCACGATGATGATGATCGCCACGCTTTCCATGAAGGACCCCAGCACCAGCAGCACGGCGGTCAGCAGCAGCAGGACGCTGATGCGGCTGTCGGTGAATTCGCCGATCAGCTGGGCGATGGCCTGCGGCACCTGCTCGTAGGTCAGGCCCCAGGCGAACATGCCGGCCGCACCGATGATCAGCAGGATGGCGCCGGTGGTCTCGGCGGTTGCGCGGACGCTGTCCAGGAAGCCGCGCCAGGTCAGGCTGCGATAGACACAGGTGCCGATGATGATGGCGTAGAGAATCGCGGAGGCGGCGGCTTCGGTGGGCGTGAAGACCCCGAAGCGGATCCCGCCGATGATCATCACCGGCACCATCAGGGCCGGCATGGCGCTGAGCAGGGCGCGGCGACGCTCGCCGGGCACACGGGCCGCGACACCACCCGACCAGCCATGCTTGCGTGACATGTAGAGGGCGACGCCGACCAGCGCGACGGTCAGCATCAGGCCGGGGATGATGCCGCCCATGAACAGCTGGCCCACCGAGGTATTGGAGGTGGTGCCATAGACGATCATCACGATGCTGGGCGGAATCACGGTGCCGATGGAGCTGGCGGTACCGACCAGCGCACTGCTGAAGCCCTTGTCATAGCCGTTGCGGGCCATGGTGGGCAGCAGCATGCTGCCGATGGCTATCACGTCCGCCACGCCGGAACCGGACAGCGCGCCGAACATCATGCAGGCGAGCACCGCGACCACTGCCAGGCCGCCGCGGATATCACCGACCATCGCCATGCACAGGCGTACCAGGCGTTCGGTCAGACCGGCGCGATTCATCAACTGGGCGGCGAGCACGAACAGCGGGATCGCCAGCAGGGTGAAGCTTTCCATCCCGGCCACGAATTGCTGCGCCGAGACCATCATGGGCGCGGCACCGAAGGCCAGCAGGTAGAAGAGGGCCGACATCAACAGCGCGAAGGCGATGGGAATGTCGATGAGGATGCCGAGCGCGAATACGCCGAGCAGAGCCAGGGCGCCGAGAGTCATGAGGCATCTCCTTGGCGTGGGGATGACGGGGCGTCATCGGCCAGGGTGTCACGGGAGGTTGTGGTCGGCGTCAGCAGATGCTCCAGCTGTACCAGTGCCATCGCGGTGCAGCACAGCGGCACGGACAGATAGACGATACCGGCCGGAATCTGCAGCGCGGTGGTGGTCTGACGCATGGTGATGGCGGTCAGGTCCATGCCTGCCTTGGCCAGCAACAGCAGCATGATCAGGATCATGGCGTCAGTGATGCGTCCGGTGATGCGCTGGATACGCACCGAGCGCACCAGCAGCGGCAGCAGACCCGCACTCAGGTGAGTGCGGTTGCGGGTGCAGGACACCGCGGCCAGCAGGGTGGTCCATACCAGCACCAGTTGCGGCAACTCTTCTGCCCAGTGCGGCGGCTGACCCATGACCCAACGCATGAAGACGGTCCAGATCACCAGTGCCGACAGCGCGGCGACTCCGCTGGCAGCCAGGGCCAGACAGCCCCGGCAGCTCCAACGTGAGAGGGTGATCATCAAGGTACGCACGGCACACAACACGGCCAGCGGCTTGACGGAGGGAGAGGCGGAAGACATCGTTACTCGCCCTTGCGGTATTGCTCGACCAGGCCCATCAGCTCAGGCCCGAAGACGTCGGTGTACTCGGCCCACACACCCTGCACCTTGGCATTGAAGGGCGCGGTGTCGACCTCGTTGACCTGCATGCCTGCCTCTTCCAGCTTGGCGACCAGCTCGGCGTCATCCTTCTGGGTCATCGCGCGCTGCTTGTCACGCCATTCGTCGGCGCTCTTCTGCACTGCGGCCTGATCCTGCTCGGAGAGCTGGTTCCAGGTGAAGTTGGAGATGGTCAGACATGCCGGTGCCCAGACGTGACCGGTGAGAGAGACGTAGTCCTGCACTTCGCTGAACGAAGAGGAATAGATGATGGCCAGCGGGTTTTCCTGGGCATCGAACACGCCCTGCTGCAGCGCGGAGTAGAGCTCACCGAAGGACAGCGGCGCCGGGCTGGAACCCAGTGCGGTGAAGGTGTCCAGACGCATCTTGTCTGGCGTGACGCGAATCTTGAGGCCCGCGAGGTCTTCCGGGGTGGTGATGGGGCCACGGTTGTTGGTGACGTGACGGAAGCCGTTTTCCCACCACGACAGGATCTTCATGTTGTGCTCGTCGGCGACTTCCTCGAGCGCATCGCCCAGCTTGCCATCGTAGGCGGCGTAGGCGTGTTCGCGGTCCGGCCAGGAGTAGGGCAGCTCGACGATGCCGAAGCGGGCATCCAGCGGCTGGAAGGAGCCACAGCCGATCACGCCAGCCGGCACGCTGCCGATCTGCATGCCTTCCACGACCGTCTTCTCGTTGCCGAGCTGTCCGCTGGGGAAGACCTGGAAATTGACGCGGCCATCAGTGGCCTCGGCGACATCCTTGGCAAAACCTTCCGCAGCGATGTTCCAGCTATGGGTGGGCGCCAGCACGTGGCCGAGCTTGATATCCTGGGCCTGAGCGGCGCTCAGCGGCAGGATAGCGGTAGCGGCAATTGCAGCGGTCAGCAGGGTACGCTTCATCGGGACACCTCTTGGAGTTGTTATCGTTGTGACAGGCGCCTCTGTGTGCGCCTTGATCCAAGAGTGTGTTCTGTTCGTGTATTTCGGTAGTTTCGATTTTTTATTCTTGGTATTAACCAGATTTATGCTGGGTTTCGATGGCTCGCCAATCCTGTAGTCCAGTCCTTTTATATACCGTTATCTTGCTTTGTAGCCCATTGTGGTTCTGGCAGGGCTGGGCGAAGCAGCAGTCATCGGGTCACGCAACACAAGGCGCCCGCGAAGAGGGGTGTCTTCGCGGGCGCTGAGATATCACTGAGACAGCCTGGTTGGCGCCTCAATGTCGTTTGGGAGCCGCTCTCGCGTCACGCCACCGCCTTGTCCAGCGCCTGGCTGACATCGGCGATGATGTCGTCGATGTGCTCGATCCCCACCGAGATGCGCACCAGATCCGCCGAGACGCCGGCCTTGGCCAGTTCTTCCTCGTTGAGCTGGCGGTGAGTGGTGGAGGCCGGGTGGCATGCCAGCGACTTGGCATCGCCGATATTGACCAGGCGCAGAATCATCTGCAGCGCATCGATGAACTTGCCGCCGGCGATGCGTCCGGCTTCGGCCTTGTCGTCACCTGTCGCGTCCGTCTTGATGCCGAAGCTCACGATGCCGGAGGCCTTGCCGCCGGTGATCTTCTGGCAGGTAGCGTGATAGGGACTGTCCGGCAGCGCGCCGTAGTTGACCCAGCTGACGCTCGGGTGCTGCTGAAGATACTCGGCCAGCGTGAGCGCATTGCTGCAGTGGCGCTCCATGCGCAGGCTGAGGGTTTCCAGGCCTTGCAGCAGCAGGAAGGCGCTCTGCGGTGACAGCGCCGCGCCGGTATTGCGCAGCGGCACCACACGGCAACGCCCGATATAGGCGGCCGGACCGAAGGCCTCGGTGTAGACGACGCCGTGGTAGGAGGGGTCCGGCTCGTTGAGAATCGGGAAGCGCTCCTTGTTGGCGACCCAGTCGAACTTGCCGGAATCGATGATGATGCCACCCACGGTGGTGCCGTGGCCGCCGATGTACTTCGTCAGCGAGTGGATCACGATATCGGCGCCGTGATCGAAGGCGTGGCACAGCACTGGTGTAGCGACGGTGTTGTCGACGATCAGCGGCACGCCATGCTGGTGGGCGATCTCGGCCAGGCGCGCGAGATCGACGATGTTGCCGGCAGGATTGCCGATGGACTCGCAGAAGACGGCGCGGGTCTTGTCATCGATCAGCGCTTCGAGGCCGGTGAAATCATCGAAGGCCGCCATGCGCACCTCGACCCCCTGACGCGGCAGACTATGGGCGAACAGATTATAGGTGCCGCCATACAGCTGGCTGGTGCTGACGATGTTGTCGCCGACCTGCACCAGCGCCTGGATGGCATAGGTGATCGCCGCCATGCCGGAAGCCACCGCCAGCGCCGCGATACCGCCTTCGACGGCGGCCATGCGCTGCTCCAGCACGTCATTGGTCGGGTTCATGATGCGGGTGTAGATGTTGCCCGGCACCTTGAGATCGAAGAGGTCCGCGCCGTGCTGGGTATCATCGAAGGTGTAGGAGGTGGTCTGGTAGATCGGTACCGCCGCCGCCTTGGTGGTGGCTTCCGAGGTATAGCCGTGATGCAGGGCGAGGGATTCCAGCTTCATGTTGTCAACCGACATGACAGTGTCCTTGTGCGAGAGCGTGGCGAGATCTTGTTGTGTCGTGCTGTTCTTCGTGATGTTCAGTTCGTGCTGTTTTTGCGTGCTGTGGTCGTTCGTCCGTATGCGGCTGCATTCCGCCTTCACCGCCAGCAGAGCGCATGCCGTGACGACGCTCAACATTAGCAACGGGTCATCGCCAAGTCCAAGCGTCGCTACGCGGGCACTACCGGCCGCTGACTGGGCGGCACGCCGAACTGGCGACGAAAGGCGGTGGCGAAGTTGGCCGCGCTGCGATAGCCCGCCAATTCGGCTGCGGCTTCTATCGTCAACTTGCGGTCCTGCAGCAGGTGCGCCACTCGGGTCAGTTGTCGGCGGCGCAGGTCCTGCGCCAGGGTCTGGCCGTAGGCGTCGCGATAGCGGCGCTGCAACTGGCGCACGCTCATGCCCAGCCGCGCCGCCATCTCCGCCTGACTCAGATAGGCGGCTTCCCCGCTGTGAATCCAGTCTTCCAACCTTGCCGCCCAGTGCTCGCCAAGCCCTTCGGGAGTCGGATGAGAAAGAGAGGTGGAGGCCGCCAGACATTCGCTGATCACTTCCAGCGCCAGTGACTCGATGCCGAGACGCAACGCCAGCGTCCCCGGCCGTTGGCGGCTGAACTCCTCCAATCGCTCGATCAGACGCGCGGACGGCTGCCAGGCGTAATGGGCCAGATGCCGCGCCTCGGGCATCAGCTGGCTGGCGCGTGATACCCCCAGATGCAGTTTCAGCCATGCCGGCGTCAGCGACAGGATGGCGCTGTGCTCCTGCGTGCCTTTCACGCTCTTGAGCGCGAATTCCGTCACTTCATCGAGGGCGATGCATAGCGCACGCCCCGGTGCCAGTGCATGGCTGTCCGGGCCGAAACTGACCTTCGGCTCCCCGCGCCATACCACGGCGATCTTGAGGGACGGCTCGATACGGGAGCGAATCATCAGATCGGCACGTTTGCGCACGCGGTTGAGGCGCATGAACAACCCCGGCTGAGCCTCATGCAGATGCATGTTGCCGATCAGCGCGCCATCGCCCGACTGGCCCTCGGCAGGCTCGCACTGGTGGTCGCTGGTCAGGGCGCGCGCCATGCGGTGGACGTGCTCAAGCTCGATGATCCTGGGCCTTGCGCTCTCACTTGAGGGCGAGGAGGAGGCTCTGGAGAACGCAGTGGAGGAGAAAGCAGAGGGGAAAGAAGAGGAGGGCATAGAGGAAGGAATAGAGGGCGAAGCGGAAAGCCCATCAGCGGTCGTCGTGGCACCGCCAGCGCAGCCGGAAAGGGAGGTAAGGCTCATCTTGTCGCACCTGCAAACATCACGGAGGGTTCCGCAAAGGTTTTTGTCGTCGTGGAGTGCCAAAATGCCCCGTCAATGCATCAAATACAAATAATTATCATTAGTGGCGACAGGCAGTGAGCACAACACAATGAGCACGAGGCAAGGGGACACGATGATGAAGATGAAGATTCGCGGAGGCGTGCTGTGTGGGGCAGGGACGCGTCGTTTGCTGCTCGGGGCGGGCGTGGTGCTGGTCAGTCTGCCGGTGCAGGCGGATGACTCGACGCTGGTGCTGGATACGCAGCGGGTCACTGGCCTGCGCCTGTATGACATGGCCTCCAGTGAGGAGAGCGGTGGCTACAGCGTGGATGCCGCCACGGTGGGTTCCAAGGTGCCGGCCTCGCTGCGCGACATTCCGCAGTCGGTCAGCGTCGTGACCCATGACGCCATCGAGGACCAGAACTTCATCACCCTGGATCAGCTGGCGGCGCGTACACCGGGCGTGCGGGTGCTGAACAACGACAGTGGCCGCTCGTCCATCTTTGCGCGTGGCTATGAGTACGATGCCTACAGCATCGATGGCCTGTCCGCGCCGATGTCGAGCCTGACGGGCTCGGTGCCTTCGCTGACCGCCATCGATCGGGTCGAGGTCATGCGCGGGCCGTCGGGGCTCTTCAACAGCACCAGTGAGCTGGGCGGCGTCATCAATCTGGTGCGCAAGCGTCCGACCGATACCTTCCAGGGCTCCATCAGCGGGAGTGTCGGTACACTGGATGACAGAAGCGTCAGCGTCGATATCTCAGGGCCCATCGATGAGCAGGGCCGTATCCGCGGGCGCCTGGTGACCCGCTCCACGGAGCAGGCGCAGTGGGTCGATGACAACGACAACACGCTGAATGATTTCTATGGCGCGCTGGATATCGATCTTGACGAGAACACCGAGCTGTCACTGGGCGTGATCCACAACACCAAGGACATCACCGTCAATCAGGGGCAGCCGGTGGGCAGCGATGGCGACTTCACCTACGGACGTAGTTCGGCTTTCTATGGCGCGGACTGGAACAGCTTCGAGAGCGACTCCACCGACGTCATCGCCGAGCTGACGCACCACTTCAGCTCGCGCGGCTATGGACGTCTGGCGGCGCGTTACAGTGATCGCAGTGCCGATTACGAGTACGCCTACAGTGGCTCCGCGCTCAGTGACAGCGGCGAGATGAGCAGTGTCGCGGGCTATGCCGGTTTCACCGATGAGACCTCGGTGAGCGTGGATGCCAGCTACACCCAGGGCTTCGATGCCTTCGGCAACCAGAACGAATTCGTGGTCGGGGTCGACTACAAGACCTCAGAAGCGGACACCACCGCGGCGCGCACCAGCGACCTGACCGGCTCCAGCGCCAGCATCAGCGAGCTGAACAACCTGGCCTATGTCGACATTCTCGGCAACGCGCGTGACGGCGTCAGTGGCTACAGCCTGTCGCGCACCAAGACCACCCTCGAAGAACAGGGCCTGTACGGCAAGGTGACGCTGCGTCCCGTGGCGCCGCTGGCCGTGATACTGGGCGCGCGGGTCAGCCATTTCTCGGTCGACTCCGAAGACAGGATCAATGGCGGCAGCAGCGACATGCAGGACACGGCTGTCACGCCCTACGGCGGACTCGTGTACGACCTGGACGCCGATCACTCCGTCTATGCCAGCTACTCCAAGGTCTTCGAGCCGCAGACCAGCGAAGGCGAGGACGGGGACCTGATCGACCCGCGGGAAGGCGAGCAATACGAGATCGGCATCAAGGGCAGCTATCTGGATGGCGCCCTCAATGCGCGCATCAGTGGCTTCCAGCTGACCGACAGCCACCGCGCGGCATCCTCCACCGACAGCAGCGTCGATTACTCGGTGGATTCCGGCAAGATGCGCATCACCGGTGCGGAGCTGGAGCTTGCCGGCAACATCACGCCGCAGTGGGATGTCATCTTCGGCTACACCTACATGGACTCCGAGGTGCTGGAGGCCGGCAGCTCCGATACCTTGCTGATGCTGATGCCCAACAACATGGTCAATCTGTGGACCCAGTATCGCTTCGAAGGCAACCTGCTGGACGGCGTATCCGTCGGTGCCGGCATGACGGCGCTGAGTGACTTCGACAGCACCCAGGGCACCATTCATGCCCCGGGCTATGCGGTATTCGATGCCATGCTCGGTTACCAGTTCACGCCGAGACTCAGCGGCCAGCTGAACCTCTACAACCTGTTCGACCGCGAATATTACGTGCGCGCCGGTTCTGCCAGTGTCTTCAACTTCGTCGGGCGCCCGGCCAGCGCCGTCGCGACCATGAAGTATGAGTTCTGATGATGAGTCTCGGTTTGCGTGCACGCATGAGGCTATTCGCCCGGCTACAGGCATGGGGGCTCATCATGCTGACATCCGCTACTGTCAGCGTGCCGGCCCTTGCCATGACTCACGCCGCTGATGATGCGCTGCCAGGCACCACGACCTCCTTCATCCAGCATTCGCGTCTCACGGGGCACGATTATCTGATCCAGGTGGCATTGCCCAAAGTTGCGCCGCCTCCGGGAGGTTATCCCGTGCTGCTGGTACTGGACGGCAATCGCCATCTCGATCTGTTCACGGCGGCGCGAGATGTGCTGGGTCGCAGTGGCTTTGACAAGGCACCGGCGAATCTCGCCATCGTCGCGGTCGGCTACGCGGGCAGTGACGAGCAGGCAGCGGCGACGCGCGCCACCGTCACGACACTGCGCTACAAGGATTTCACGCCACCGCTCACCAGCGGCACCGCACCTGCGGGCACCGGTGGTGGGGCGCAGTTTCTGGCCTATCTGACGCAATCCCTGCCGCCTGAACTGGCCTCACGTTATCCGCTCGATCTCGAACGTCCAGCGTTGGTCGGTCACTCACTCGGCGGCCTGTTTGCACTCCATGCCCAGCAGCAACAGCCAGAAGCGTTCGGCGCCATCTTCGCGATCAGCCCCTCGCTGTGGTGGCTGCAGGAGAATGACCAGGCCAACTGGCCGCTGCGTCTTGCCTGCTCCGAGGCGGCGGGCCCAGTATTGATTGCCGCTGGCGGACGCGAGCAATCGCCGCAGCCACAGCGCAATGACCCAAAGCGGGACAGGATGCGTGTCCAGCGCGCGATGATCGACAACGCCCATGCCTATGCGCGCCAGTTGGGCGAGCGCTGCCCGCAGACCCAGGTGCAATGGCGGCGTTATGCAGGCGAAGACCACGGCAGCGTGATGTGGCCCGCGGCGCGCTCGGTGATGGAAATGTTGTTGGGGGCACGCTGATCAGGCTTGCCTGCGTGAGAGCGTGCATGTGAAAGGAAGCAGTTAGAAAGTAAAAACACGACGGCGGCATCAGTGTGGGACATATCTTGCCCTGGCTGATGCCGCCGTCGTCGTCTTGTTTCAGCGCCGCTTTATATCCTCGTGCTCGTCGTAAAATAAAGGAGCTTCATATATGGGAATAGATGTTTTTGAGTATTCTTCTAGCTTTTTCCTATCAGAATGTGCTTAAGTGATATTTCTATAAGTTTTAATATAGATTGCCTTGCAGGAATTTATTTTTACGTTAAAGTAAATTGACATCTAAGATAATAAAATTTAGCTAAGGAGACATTTGCATGGATGATTTATGCCATTATGACACGATCGTACAGCAGCTTAGAAGTGATTATAAAAAGGCAATAGAACGACAAGACATTTCAGCAATATATTCTGTTGATAACGATAATATATCAGGGGTATTCTTATCGAAACCTTCTGAAGAGTATTTTAATGTAAGTCCTAGAATAATGGTGGTAGGGCAAGAGCCAAGAGGTTGGCGTGATAAAGCATGTAAGGTAAAGAATAATCTTGAGATAGATGAGGTTGATCTACAAGAATCAATGAATAAGACATTAGAGTTTGCACGCAGCGGAGGAAAAACCAGTAAGTTTTTCCAATTTTACCGTAAAGTCGCTAAGGAGGTACATCTAGCGAATAAAGATGCGATCATATGGTCTAACCAGTTCTGTGTCAGTAGTAACAAGAAGAGCCCTGTTAAGACCGGTAAAGATAAATTTGCAATAATAAAGGATCTTTCTAACGATCTTATTAAGGCTCAAATTAATAACTTGAGGCCAGATGTTGTAATCTTTACCACAGGCCCCTCTAGAGATAAGTATATAAAAGAGTGCTTTCCTGAGCTCGAAACTATTGAAGTCATTGTGCCTAGGCGTTTATGGCACTTTAAGGTTGGCAGCGTTCACTGCTTTAGAATTACTCACCCGAGATATCTGCGAGGTAATAAGATGTGGGGGCAGGTTATCGAGCACGTCAAGGAAGTATGCTGATTATTAGCAATGGATAAGCTTGTCTATGCCAAGATATATTCTAATACGACTATAGAGGCCAGCGCCTCTATAGTCGTGATTGTTGACAATCAACTGATAAAAGATATCTAGCCTAAAACTACATCACCGCACGCACCGCCAGGAACAGCACCGTCGGGGCGAGCAGAATGCCCAGGCCGGTGTAGAAGGTGGCCGTCATCGCGCCGTAGGGCACCAGGCGGGCATCGGTGGCGGCGAGACCGGCCGCGACGCCGCTGGTGGTGCCGATCAGGCCGCCGAAGATCATCGCGGAGCGGGGATTGTCGAGCCCGATCAGGCGCGCTGTCATCGGCGTGGCGACCATGGTCAGAATCGATTTCACCAATCCGGCGGCGATCGACAGCGCGACCACTTCGGAGCTTGCCCCCAGGGTGGCACCGGTGACCGGGCCGACGATGTAGGTGACCGCGCCCGCGCCGATGGTGGTGATATCGACCGGGTCGGTATAGCCGAAGGCGATGGCGACACCGCCACCGGCGATGAAGGAGATCAGCACGCCGACGAACAGCGCCACGACCCCACGAAAGCCGGTCTGGCGGATTTCCTTGAGGTTGACCCCGTAGGCGGTGGCGATGATCGCGAGATCACGCAGCATGCCGCCGCCCATCAGGCCAAGCCCCGAGAACAGCGTGACATCCGAGAGCCCCTTGCTGCCGCCGGTGGTCGCGCCGCCCACATAGGCCAGCACCAGGCCGAGGATGATGGCGATGGCGGAGCCGTGCAGCTTGCCGTGGGTCAGGTTGTTGCTGATCCAGTAGGCGACATACATCGCCAGGCCGATCACGGCGAAGGCGGCGACCAGATGATACTTGTCGAACAGTTGGACGAGTGACTCGATCATGGTTCAGCCCTCAGTGTTTATGCGCAGGAGTGGAGGAGGTGTGGCGGCTGCGGTCCAGCACCGGCGCACCCGTCGTCACTGAGGTTCTGGTCGGCGTATAGCGGGTCTCGCCGGCGAGCGGGTCATCTTCCAGCACATTCTCGGGGCGCTTGCCGGTCAGCAGCGGCACGAGGGCCAGCCCCAGCACCACGGCCAGCACGCCCGCGACCAGTGCGACCATACCGCCACTGAAGGCCGCGACCACGTTCTGGCTGGCGGCCATCGCGACCACGATGGGGATGTACATCGCGTTCCAGAAATTGATGCCGCTGGCGGTGCTGTCGGCCATCTTGCCGCGGTCCTTCAGCACGCCGGTGATGAAGATGAGCAGCAGCATCGCGATGCCGACGCCGCCGAGATTGGAATCGATATTGAGCATTTCTCCGAGCAGATCACCGATCACGAGACCGGCCATCATGCACCCTGCGAGCAGGGCAACTCCGTAGATCACCATGGCGTAATACCTTCTTGTTGTTGTGGTGAAGTGGTGGTGAATCAGTGTGACGTCTTGTCGTCTATCTGATGTATCTAACTTATCTCTTTCTCCAGGTTGGCTAGCCTGGCTTTACGTGTCTTGTGTCTGACTATTGCGCGTCCTTTACCTGTCATTTGTCTGGCCTTTGCAGGGCTCGAGGGTGAGTGAACCCACCGGCATGACGTGATGGCGTCACGCCATGCCGATGGCACGAAGGTGTCAGGTCTGGCAGGGGTGACTCAGCCGTGTGAACGGACCGGTTCAGGTGCGAACAGCTCGGCATACTCCTCGCGCAGCTGTTTCTTCTGCACCTTGCCCATCACGTTGCGTGGCAGGCTATCGATGAAGAACACGCGCTTGGGCTGCTTGTAGCGGGCCAGCTTGTCGCTGAGGGCGACCAGCACCGCCGCTTCATCGAGACTGTCCTGGTGGCCGGGCTGCATCACCACCACCGCACAGACGCCTTCTCCGAAGTCCGGGTGGGGCACCCCGAACACCGCCGATTCGTTGACGCCGGGCATGTCATCGATCAGCAGCTCCACCTCCTTCGGGTAGATGTTGTAGCCGCCGGAGATGATCAGGTCCTTGTCGCGGCCGCTGATGCACAGATAGCCATCGGCATCGATATGGCCGAGATCGCCGGTGATGAAGAACCCATCCTCGCGGAATTCGCTGGCGGTCTTCTCCGGCATCTTCCAGTAGCCCTTGAAGACGTTCGACCCACGCACCTCGATCAGGCCGGTCTCGCCGCGCGGCAAAATGGCGCCTGTCTCGCGGTCGGTGACGCGCACCTCGCTGCCGGGCAGGGCCATGCCCACCGTGCCCGGACGACGCTCGCCGTCGTAGGGATTGGAGGTGTTCATGTTGGTCTCGGTCATGCCGTAGCGTTCGAGAATCGCATGGCCGGTACGTGCGCTGAATTCGCTGTGGGTCTCGCTGAGCAGCGGCGCGGAACCGGAGACGAACAGGCGCATGCTGGCGGTCGTCTCGCGATTGAGGCGCTCGGATTCCAGCAGGCGCGTGTAGAAGGTCGGCACGCCCATCAGCACGCTGGAGCGTGGCATCAGGTCGAGAATCTGCTCGGCATCGAACTTGGGCAGGAAGGTCATCGAGGCGCCGACGGTCAGCACGATATTGCAGGCCACGAACAGGCCGTGGGTATGGAAGATGGGCAGGGCGTGGATCAGATGATCGTCCGCGCTGAATCGCCAGGTCTCGGCCAGTGCCTGGCAGTTGGAGGCCAGGTTGGCGTGGGTCAGCATCGCGCCCTTGCTGCGGCCGGTGGTGCCGGAGGTATAGAGAATGGCGGCGAGATCATCGGCGGCGCGTGGCTCGACCTCATGGCTCGCGCTGCACTGGCGCGCCTGCTCCATCAGGCTGCCGTCCTGCTCGGTACCGAGGCTCTCGACGCGCGGCACGCCGCATTGCTTGCCGAGTTCGCGTGCCGTCTCCAGCGCCTTGGGCTGGCAGACATACAGGTGCGGGCCGGCGTCGCCCAGGAAGTAGCGGATCTCCTCGCCGGTGTAGGCGGTGTTCAGCGGCAGATAGACCGCCCCGACCTGCAGGCAGGCCAGATACAGGATGATGGTCTCGCAGCTCTTGTCGATCTGCACCGCGACGCGGTCGCCCGGTGCCACGCCCAGCTCGCGCAGGGCACTGGCCATCTGGCTGGCGGCGGTGCGCGTCTGGGCGAAGGTGTAGCCGTGGCCTTCGACGGTATCGAGGAAGGTGGCATCCGGGCGCTCATCGAAGTTGCGCGCGAATTGCAGATAGAGGTTGTCGTGGTTGGCGTGAGACATCATTGGCTCCAATGGCGTTGTTTTTGTAGTGAGGCGTTGTCTTGTCATGAGGCGTCATTGACGCAAAGAGACGTGGGGGGTAGGCGTGCTCCGGCAGGCGGCGTGCCTGCCGAGCGACTCATTCTTCGAGCGGCTTATACATCGAGCGGCTCATTCTTCAAGCGGTTTATTCTTCGAGAGACTCAGGCGCTTGCTTGCTGTCATTGTCATCAGCAGCCGGTTTCGGTGCTGGCGGCTGTTCGGCTGTTTTTGAGGGCAGAGGTGAACTGGACAGGGAATCGCTTTCCTTCCTGGCCTCGCGCTTGGGGGCCTTGGCCAGTTCCTTGTTGGCTTTCGACTCCTTCTTGACCTCGCTGCTGCACACCACGCTGTCGTTGCGGCTGAAGGCCTCGTGGTTCTGCTCGATGCGGTGCGGCTCGTAGAGGTAATTCACCATCAGGCCGTGGGCCTGCTGGCGGCCATTGGGCGAGGTGTCGCCGGGCCAGTTGAGGCGATGCAGGCTGGCACCGTTGCCGAGGTGGAAGCGCGCGACCGGGTCCATCGGCTGACCGCTGCGATGCTTGACGTTGACCAGATAGTGGGCGGCGAGGGCACGCAGCTCCGGTGCCATCTTCTGCTGGGCTTCCTCGTCATTCATCCAGTCATCGTGCTGCAGGTGATGGGCCAGCAGGTCGGAGACTTCCAGGCCTTCCTCGTCACGTGCACGTTCGAGCCACTGGCTGAAACCGGGCACCGGCGAGAGGGTGACGAAGCGGCTGAGATTGGGCAGTTCGCGTTGCAGCTCCTGCACCACCTGCTTGATCAGGAAGTTGCCGAACGAGATGCCTTTCAGGCCCTTCTGGCAATTGCTGATGCTGTAGAAGACGGCGGTATCCGCCTCGCGCTCGGTGGTCTGGCCGCTGTTGGCGAGCAGATGCTGGATGTTGTTGGGCACGCCCTTGCACAGTGCCACCTCGACGAAGATCAGCGGCTCATCGCCGATGGCCGGGTGGAAGAAGGCGTAGCAGCGGCGGTCCTCGGGGTCGAGACGCCCGCGCAGGTCGCTCCAGTCCTGGATGGCATGCACCGCCTCATAGCGGATGATCTTCTCCAGCACCGCCGCGGGGGTGTTCCAGTCGATGGCCTCCAGCATCAAAAAGCCGCGATTGAACCAGGAGGCGAACAGGTGCGCGAAGTCGGCGTCCAGCGGTTTGAGCTCCGGGTGCTGCTTGATGAGCTTGAGCAGGTCGGCGCGCATGCGCACGATTTCATAGGTGCCGCCGGGGCACAGGTTCAGACGGCGCAGCAGCGATTGGCGCCTGGGTTCGCTGGCGGCGAACAGCGTGCTCAGGTTGGCGTTGTCCGGGGATTCACGATAGGCCGCGTAGGCGGCGTGGATACGCGCTTCATCGGCGGCGTAGCGCTCGGCCAGCACATGGAAGAAGGCGAGGCGCTGCTCGTGGTCCAGCTGTTGATAATCCTCCAGCGCCCGCTGGGCCATCATGATGCGCGAGGCTTCACCGCTGCTCTCGGTGAGGTTGTGGCAGCTCTCGGTCAGGCGGGCGAGGGCGGTGTCTTCATTGCCGGCGCCTGGCGAGAGGCCGACCTGCTGGCGGGCACGCTGGCCGACATGGGTCAGCAGATCCTGCAGAAAACTCAGATTGATGTTCATGGCGGTCTTCCTCAAGGCGCGAGACGCGAAGCTGTGGTGGCTGGTGCATATCCATTGCTCAGTATGGCGTCTGAGGAATGAATATTTGGCTTCGTCTTGTTGTATACAACAGATAGGCGTCTGGTGTGTTAGCGTCAAGTCCTGGCATGCCAGACACGACTAAAGTCAGTTTCCTGCGCGGCCACTTCCCCTGTTCAATGAAGGCAAGGGGACGAGGCAGCGACTGGCCTCATGGCCGGTTGGCATGTCTGTGAGGGGATTGAGGCAAGGGCGGCAGGAATTGGCGCCATCGTCACCGCAACATGGCCGCAAGGCATCAGCACCAGTGCTCAGCATCAGCACTCAGCATCAGCACTCAGCATCAGCACTCAGCAGCAGTACAAGGACGCCGCAGATGATCAAGATGTCCCACACCCAGCGCCTTCGCGATCTGCTCGAAGATGCCATCGTCGAAGGGCGTTTCCCGCCGGGGACCAAGCTCGATCCCGAGGCCCTGGGGCGCGAGTACCAATGTTCACGCACGCCGATCCGTGAGGCGCTGCAGCAGTTGGCCGCCTCCGGCATGGTGAAGGTGGTGCCCAAGCGCGGCACCTTCGTGACGCAGCTGGGCGTCTCGGAGCTGGTGGAACGCTTTGAAGTCATGGCGGAACTGGAAGCCATGTGTGGTCGACTCGCCGCGCGGCGCATCACCACGCAGGAGCTTTCTGAACTCAAGGACGCCCACGCCGCCTGCCGTGAACGTCTGGAAGCCGACGACGCCAATGGCTACTACTACGAGAACGGCCTCTTTCATCACTGTCTCTACCGCGCCAGCCACAACGCCTTCCTCACCGAAGAAGCCACGCGCCTGCACGCCATCCTCAAGCCTTACCGCCGTCTGCAACTCCACGTCCGCCACCGCATGCACAGCTCCTACGCTGAACACGAAGCCATCGTCGCCGCCATTGAAGCCGGCGACGCTGCTGCTGCCGAACAGGCGCTGAAGGATCATGTGCATATCCAGGGGGAGAGATTTACGGATCTGGTGGCGAATATTGAGAGGTTGCATGAGGTGGGATAATTAAATTTTAAGGTTTTAATATGATATTCAATAATAGCTCTGAAGCGAAAGAGTACGTCGTTCTAAAGACAAATAGGTTGCTGAATAAAAATGAACTTGATGATGTGATAAATGACTGTGAAGGAAAAATCATTGATGCTTATTCTGAAGAGTCTAAAGAGTTATGGATTGAGGAACTCACAAAGTATAAAGAATTAAGTGTTAATCAAGATTTTATTGATGGTCTTCTTCCGCAAGGGATCGATGAACTGATAATTGAAATGATTGAATGGAGATCAATGATATATGCCTTCCAGAAAATAGAAACTAAAAGGAATGCTTTTGAAGAAAGTGCTTTCTTCGCGCAATGGTACCTAGGTGCTATTTACGGTGTGTTTTCTATTTTTGGGAAATTACTAAGTAAGGATTCTCGAGATAATTCATTAAGAAAGCTATGGGAGTTGATTTCTCCAATTATGCTTAAGGATGGGGCATGTTTGAAGCATGAGGTCCATTATATCAATGAATGCTTGAATGTTAAGAAAGGGTTGTTTACCAACAATAACTCTAAGGCTATGTTGTTTCGTAATAAATTTGTGTCACATAATGAGGCTGCTCCAAAGATTGTTTGGGAAGATATAGATAATGATATTTCAGTAATAATACGAATGTGGTCTTTATTAGTGTCTTGGAGTTCTTTTGGAATAGTTCAACCTTTCCGTGGTGATCGCTATATATTTCGAGGTACTGAAGCCATGTTTGATGATGTTGAGGTAAAGTCATTGCTAAGGGCCAGGCAAGACTACTTGGACATGGTTGCTGCATGGTCAAAGACTTATGTACATTCAGGGGAGGTAGACAAAGGTAGAGGAGCATTTGTAAATTTCAAAGTCGAAATTAAGGTCAGGTAATAGAGTTAGCTAAGTGTCGCGTTTTAGTTTAGTTTTATAATGTGTTACTTTTTTACCAAAGGATAATCAATTTTATTGGTATTAAAATAGTACTACGCAACAATAAAATTAGGCTATCATTGTTATATAAATAGTTGGTTTACCTTAATTAGGATAGGTTAGCGATGAACCAGAAAGAAGTCGAGTTATTGCTTTTAGCTATTGCAGTACTTGTGTCCATTTTTTCAGCTATGCATGCCCGCCGGTCTGCAAGACTAAGCTTACATATATCCAAAAGGCAGCATGTCATTGACCTACACAATATTTGGCTAGAGGTGACAGATTTTGATATAGACGATCCTGGAGATATTGGAATGGCATATAAGGCTGCTTATGCAATGAATCTAACTGCTGCTTGTATGAAACATGAAATTATTGACAAGGAAATAATAAAAGAAATTTTTAGCGAGAGGTTTAAAGAGGTTTACGATAAACTTAACACTGTATCATATATTCCAGATTCAACGAAAGAATATAAAACATTGATTTCGGAAAACACCAAAAAATACATTGGCGGTTAGGTTTCAGAAGATGCTTTCCTTGTTTTGTTGTCTAGATTGCAAGAATAACTAGAGGAGGGGTTTATTATGTCTCAAATTTCAAAAGAGGATTGTGTAGCAATGCTGGAGGGTCTTGTGGAAAAATTAAATAATGAAAATAATGAGGGCTTGGTCGATAGTTCTTCTTTTCAAGAAGAACTCAATAAAGTGTATATTAAAGTTATGGAGATGGGGGCCTTAGCACCCAAAGTCACACTTGGGGATCATAATGCTATAAAATGTTCTTGTGGCAAGACGATCCAGGTAAGTTTTGTAGATTGACTCCAATTGGAGTACCTTTTTAGTTCACCCTTGAAAAGTCAATATTATATAAGTTACCTGCTCAGCTCGTGCATTATAGATTAGCTTACTGACCCTAAGACTAATATCTGCCCTTGAGTTGGAAGGTAATATAGAGAAGTCATAAAGTAATCGGGTATATACTGATAGAAGTAATGCAGGTTTTGCGTTGATAAAGATAACTCGTTTTAGTGTATATGTATGTGGCGCTTATACGCTTGGGGAGTAAATTATAGGTATGTATTTTGGGATTATAGTCTCACTGTGAACGACTCATTCAATCCTTATACAACTGATTGAAGCCTTTGACGCTGAAACCCTTCAAGAACTGATCGCCAATTTTCAGGACAGGCACGCTGCGAAAGCCGGTCTTGGCGAATTCCTTCTGACCCGCGGGGGATCGGACATCCACCAGGCGGAAGCCGATCTTCTGCTGCTCCAGATACTGCTTGGCTGTCTTGCAGTGCGGGCAGTTTGCCATGGTGAAGAGTGATACCCGTTTCATTGCTGTGCTCCCGTGTTGATCGATCCCGCGCGTTTTACGCACATCGCCTGAGAATGCTGGCGGGCAATGATACCAGCCGTCGTTCTCTCTCTACACCATCACTTCATGCACCAGCACTTTCCACACCGGGCGTAGTGAAGGTCAGTCCTTGCGCGGAATATGGCTCATCGCATGTTCAGCCAGGGCGGTGATGGTCAGGCTGGGATTGACGCCCAGGTTGGCGGCGAGCATCGAGCTGTCACAGATCAGCATGTTGCGGTAATGGAAGACACGATTTTGCCCATCGCAGACGCCGTCCTCGGGGGAGGCCGCCATGGCCGCGCCGCCCATGCAGTGCGCCGTGGTGGGAATGTTGAAGAGTATCTCGGGGATGCTGCTGCCGGGGATGGCGCCGATGGCCTCTGCGCCACGCGTGACGAAATCATTCGCCTCGGGGATGAAGGTCGGGATGCGCTTGCCCTCGGTGACCAGTGCCTTGCGCAGCGGCCAGTACCACAGGCGTTTGAGCGTCATGTTGAGGTGGCCATCCGCCGTCTGCATGCACAGAAAGATGATCGTCTCCTTCGCGAAGCCCCACGGCAGCTGGAATTTCAGCGCGCGGCGCGGATTGGCCGCCACCACCTTCGCCATTGCCTTGAGCCATGAGAAGGGTCGTGTCCAGCCAGGCTTGCCCCTGGCCATCGCGGTGAACAACAGCCCCATGAAATCGGAGCCCGCCGGATAGCGCGTGGCTTCGATATGGGTGTGCTCATCGATATGAATGCCGGAGCCGATGGCGATGCCCTTGGACATGTCGTCGTGGCTGTCCGGCATGCGACAGCTGATCAACGACTCCGCATTGGTACGCACCCGCTTGCCCAGCGCGTTCGAGATGTTCGGCAATGAGCCCTTGTCCCTGAGGTGGAACAGCAACTCCTGGGTGCCGAGCGATGAGCCAGCGAAGACGATGGACTGACAGGTGACACGACGCTTGCCCAGCCCAAGATAGAGTCCGGCGAAGGTGGAGGGCACCGTCGTCACCACATAGCCATCGGCCCCATCCGCCTTGCCATTGAGTGGCACGACATCGATCACCTTGGTCTCGGCGTGTACCTGGGCGCCGTGCTTCTCGGCCAGATACAGATAGTTCTTGTCGAGGCTGTTCTTGGCGCCATGTCGGCAGCCCATCATGCAGCCACCGCAGCCGATGCAGCTGTGTCTTTCAGGGCCTTCGCCAGCGAAATAGGGGTCTGCATGCGCGCTACCGGCGGCTGGCGTGCCGCTTTCTCCCTCGGGGCCGAAGAAGATGCCAACCTCGGTGGGGTACCAGGTGTCTTCGCAGCCGGCGACTTCCGCCATGCGTTTCAAGTGGTGATCGGCTGGCGCGATGATCTGATTGGTCGTCACGCCGAGCATCTGCTTCCCCGTGGCGTAATGCGTCGGCATCACCGCATGCCAGTCATTGAGCCCCGCCCACTGGCCGTTGTCCCACACCCTGTCGGGCGGCACCAGCAGCGTCTGCGCATAGGTGATGGAGCCGCCGCCCACCGCGTTGCCATGCAGCACGATGACATGGCGGAAAAAGCTCATGGTGAAGAAGCCGCGCAGCCCCAGCATTGGCCGCCACAACCAGCGACGCAGCCGCCAGTTGGAACGGGGCATGTTGTCCGGTGTCCAGCGTTTGCCCTGTTCCATGACCGCCACGCGATAGCCTTTCTCGGTCAGGCGATGCGCGCACACCGAGCCGCCAAAGCCAGAGCCCACGATGAGGTAGTCGTGGTCATGCTCGTGTTTATGGGCGTGCTTATGGACGTGCGCCTGCTGCGCGGTGTCACTGGCATGGCGATCGGTCTCTGACATGGCGGCTCTCTTCAGGAAAGCGCTGCTCTCAGCAGGAAAGACCCCCTCGTATGGCGCTGGCGGGGCGACTGCCTTCTGGATGCTGGCGAGGGGGCTAGCGAGGGGGCTAGCGAGGGAAATACTGCGCCAGCTGCCGGACGATCAGATCGACGAAGCCCTGACGGTCGATCTCGAACAGCACCCTGGCGTTGTGCGGCTTGCCGGTGAGCTGATAGCGGTCCACCACCGTCATGCCCTGGGTGTGCTCGCCCTGTGTCTCGACGCCGACCCAGCACTCCACCGTGGTGAACAGCTCCGGCGCCAGCAGCCAGGCGATGGTGCAGGGATCATGCAACGGCGCGCCGTTGAAGCCCCACTTCGGATCGCGATGGTAGATCATGAAGAAGTCGAGCAGCTCGGCGACACACTGGGCGACGGGATTGTCGATGGCGCGGATGCGCTCGATGTCCTCATCCATGATCTGCGCCTGATGGGTGACGTCCAGCCCGCACATCTCGATGGGCAGGCCGGACTTGAACACCATGTCGGCGGCTTCGGGGTCGACGAAGATGTTGAACTCGGCGGCGGGCGTCCAGTTGCCGACACCGGCCGCGCCGCCCATCAGCACGATGCTGTCGATGCGTGGGTGCAGCTCAGGGTAGGCTGAGAGAAACAGCGCGATATTGGTCAGCGGGCCGGAGGGCACCAGCGTGACCTTCTGCTCACAGGCGCGAACCTTCTCGGCTATCAGCTCGATGGCGCTCTGGGTGACGGGGGCAAAGCCGGGCTCTGGCAGTTCAGGGCCATCCAGGCCACTTTCGCCATGCACGTTGTCGGCGATGATCAGCTCGCGCGCCAAGGGCTTGGGCGCACCGCCCGCCACCGGAATATCGTGGCGGCCCAGCAGGGTGAGAACCCGCAGTGCATTGTTGAGCGTCTTGTCGGGCGTCTGATTGCCGGCGCTGGTGGTGACGGCCAGGACATCGAGCGCATCTGAGCTGAGGGCCAGAATCAGCGAGATGGCGTCGTCGTGGCCGGGATCGCAATCGAGAATGATGGGGCGCGGCATGCGGCAGTCCTTGTCGTGAGTCGTCTTGTTGTCGTGGCTTGCCTCTATAAGCTTTTCCTTTATGCCTGAACGCAAAACGACACGCCATCCTTGCGAAGGGCGTGTCGTCTGTCAGGGCATTCGCGGCAATGCGGGGCGGATCAGTCCGCCTGCTGGGCACGCGCCTCATTGAGCATCTGCACCAGCACTTCCACCGGCTGCGCGCCGGGCACGTAGTACTGGCCGACGATGGTGCTGGGAACCGACTGGATACCGGCGTTGCGCAGCGCCTCCTGCTGGGCGGCGACTTCCTGCTCGCCCGCGTCGGAATCAAGGAAGGCCAGCGCCTGCTCGATGCTCAGGTCGTCATCGTGCTGGCTTGCGATCTCGGCCAGCACCTGCCGGTCACCCACGTCCTTGCCATCGTGGAAGTAGGCGCTGAACAGGGCTTCCAGCAGCGGGCGCTCCGCCAGGCCCCTGGATTGCTGGCGCCAGACGATGCGCTGGGCATCGGTGGAGTTGGGCGTGCGCTCCATCAGGGCATGGCGGAAGGTGACGCCACTCTGCGCGCCGGCCTGGGCCACCTGGGCATCCAGCTCCGCGCCGCGCTCGACACTGCCGAACTTCTGCGCGCGGTAGTCGGCCCGCATCATGCCTTCACGTGGCACCCACGGATTGAGCTGGAAGGGCAGGTAGTTCACGCGCACCTCATCCTTGAAGTCGAGTTGCGCGATGGCGTCATCGAGATGACGCTTGCCGATCCAGCACCAGGGGCAGACCACGTCGTAGGCGACCTGGATATCGAGCTGTGACATGGGGATTCTCCTGCTGATCTCTCATGCGCTCTTCACTACAGCGTGAAGGGCGCTGTAAGAGCACGTCGATAAAGTGTACGTCGAAACAAGCACGTCGAAATGATTTTGAGCAATCGCTCAACAGTGTCCTGTCATCCTAGAGATTCTGGACGCGGGACGCTAGCGAAAACGCCCTGACCGATCATGTGTGATGACCGGACAGGGCGTTCGGGTTCAGCGCTGCGTATTCACTGCACCGAGCTCAGCATCTCAATCAACTCAGCGCCTTGCGCAGATCCGCCAGGGCGCGGATGTCGTCCGGGCCGGTGCGGCAGCAGCCACCGATGGCCGTGGCGCCGGCGGCCAGCCAGCGCGGTGTCCAGCCGGCGAGGTCATGGTCGTGTTCATAGCCGTGGCCATCGGCATCTGAGACGGCGCAGGCGGCAGACCAGGTCTTGGTGACCGGGTCATAGACCTCGCCGGAGTTCGGGTAGATGACGATGTCCTTGTCCGTCTCGCCGCGAATCTCGCGCACCAGCGATTCGATGTGCTCAAGCGCGGTGCAGTTGACGCCGATGGCGACCACCTGCTCGCAGTCGGCGATGGCGCGCACGGCGTCACGGATCGGCGTGCCGTCGCTCAATTCGTTGGCGTTGCGCGCGCTGAAGGCGATCCAGGCACGCGCCGTCGGGAAGTCATCGCGCAGCAGATCACACACCGCCAGGGCTTCCTCGGCGCAGGGGAGTGTCTCGACGGCGAGCACGTCCGGCTTGGCATCGAGCAGCGTGGCGAGGCGGGCACGGTGGAAGTCGCGCAGGCCGGCGCGGTCCAGCGCGTAGCCGCCACGGTATTCGCTGCCATCGGCGAGCCAGGCGCCATAGGGGCCGACGGAGGCCGCGACCAGCGGCGGGCAGTCCAGGCGCTCCGGGTGCGCGGCCAGATAGTCGCTACGGGCCTGCGCCGCCAGGGTCACGGAGCGCTGGATCAGCGCGCTGGCCTGGGTCTCGCTCAGGCTGCGTGCCATCAGGCCTTCGAGTGTTGCCTGGTAGCTGGCCGTGGTGGCGACATCGGCACCGGCCTCGAAGTAGGCGCGGTGGACATCGACGATCGCCTGGGGATCATCGGCGAGCACCTTGGCCGACCACAGCGAGTCGTTGAGATCGAACCCGGCACGCTCAAGCTCGGTGGCCAGGGCGCCATCGACGATCATGAAGGGCTGGCGCGCGGTGATGGCGCTCAGCGGATTGCGGGTGGCATCAGCGGGCATCGAGGGCCTCCTGCGGGGTCGGGTTTACAGATTTCGCGGCGTCACCAGACGTGCGATGGGTCAGATAGTGCACCAGATAGCACAGCGCCACGAAGGGCACGCCGAAGTAGAGCGCGATGCGCTGGTTGGGATCGAAAGCGATACCGATGCAGGCCAGCGCGCAGAACAGGAAGGCGGCAATCGGCACGACGGGATACAGAGGCGCGCGGTAGGTCAGCTCGCTGGCGCTATGGCCGGCCTTCAGCCACTGGCGGCGGAAGCTGAACTGACTGGCGGCGATCGCCATCCACACCAGCACCACGGCAAGTCCGGAAATCGACACCAGCGCCAGATAGAGGGTGTCCTCGGCATACACGCTGGAGAGCAGCGACAGCAGGCCGCCGAGCATGGTGATCAGCAGTGCGGGCACCGGAATGCCGCGCTGATTGACGCGACTGAATACGCGCGGCAGCGTCTTCTGGTCCGCCAGGGTCCACAGCATGCGCGAGGCGGCGTAGAGCCCGGAATTGGCCGCCGACAGCAGCGCGGTGATGATCACGAAGTTCATGATATCCGCCGCGTAGGGAATGCCGGTGAGCTGGAAGACCGCCACGAAGGGGCTTTCCTTGAGGCCGGCGCTGTCCTGCGGCAACAGGGCGGCGATGACGATGATGGTGCCGATGAAGAAGATGATCAGGCGCCACAGGGTCGCGCGGATCGCCAGGGGCACGTTCTTCTCGGGGTTCTCGCTTTCGCCGGCGGCGATGCCGATCAGCTCGGTGCCGGAGAAGGCGAAGCTGACGGCCAGCAGCGTCATCAGAATCGGCATCACGCCGTGATCGAACACGCCTTCCTGCAGGATACGCGTGACGCCCGGCGCCTCGACGTTACCCGCCAGGGGCGTGAAGCCGAACATGGCGGCGGCGCCCACCGCGATGAAGACGATCACCGCGGCGACCTTGATCAGCGACAGCCAGAATTCGGATTCGGCGAAGAAGCGCGCCGAGACGATGTTCATGCCGAACACGATCAGCGAGAAGATGCCGCACCAGATCCACGGTTCGATACCGGGGAACCAGCGCCCCATGAACACGGCGGAGGCGGTGAATTCCGACCCCAGCGCCACCGCCCAGGTCAGCCAGTAGAGCCAGGCCACGGTATAGCCGGTGGCAGGGCCCAGATAACGGGTGGCGTGGGCGCTGAAGGCACCGGGTTCCGGGTGATGCACGGCCAGTTCGCCGAGGCACATCATCACCAGATAGACCACCAGGCCGCCGATCAGGTAGGCGAGTACCGCACCCGCCGGGCCCGCCTGCTGGATGGTATAGCCGGAGCTGAGAAACAGGCCGGTGCCGATGACACCGCCCAGTGACAACATCACCAGATGGCGCTGCTGCATGCTGCGTTTGAAGTCGGTGGCGTTGCTGTCAGACATGGCGGGTATCACTCGTGGAGCTGATGATCTGACTCTCGCTCAGGCTGGCGATCAGAGCGTGCTCGTGCAGGCAGTGCTCGTGCGGGCAGTGCGGATGGATGGACACATATGGCATGGCAGAAACCGGCTGGAGGTGGGAGGGAAACAGGCCGGATATGATAAATGAGCTATAAAGTCTATCCCAACGAATCATCAAGCCGATTGGCTATATATTTAGATGGGCAACTAACGGTGAGGTGCGCGATTGGTGGTTGAAGAACCCCGCAGTGGCAGGGCTTGGCGTGATAATTCATCTCACGCCTTGAAACAGGGTCGTGGCGCATATCGCCAGCCTTTTCACAATGATGGCGCCGCCTTTTCTCGTGTCATGTTGTGCGATGGCAGGTTGCAGAAAACGCAAAACGGCCACCCGAAGGTGGCCGCTGTCTTTCTGCATGCCTGCGCTAGACGTTCTGCGCCAGGCAAGCGATCAGGCGAGGCTTTCCAGCGCCTGCTCGATGATGGCGAGACCTTCCTCGAGCACTTCCGGCTCGACGGTCAGCGGCACCAGGATACGAATGGTGTTGGAGTAGAAGCCACAGGACAGCAGGATCAGCCCCAGCTCCTTGGCCTTGGCACATACGGCGGCGGTCGCGGCGGCGTCCGGCTGGCCATTGGCATCCACCAGCTCGAAGGCGGCCATGGAGCCCTGGTTGCGCGGGTGAGCGACATGCGCGAAGCGCTCTTCCCACTTGGCGAAGCGTGCGGCCAGCAGCTCGCCCATCTGGGTGCTGCGCTCGAGGATGTTCTCTTCACGGATGACGTCGATGACGGCCAGCGCCGCGGCGCAGGACAGGGCGTTGCCGCCGTAGGTGCCGCCCAGTGAGCCCGGGCCGGAGGCATCCATCACCTCGGCGGTACCGACCACTGCAGACAGCGGCATGCCGTTGGCCAGGCTCTTGGCCATGGTCATGATGTCGGCTTCGACACCGCTGTGCTCCATGGCGAACAGCTTGCCGGTACGCGCGAAGCCGGACTGCACTTCATCGGCGATCAGCAGGATGCCGTGCTCGTCACACAGTTCACGCAGCGCGGTCAGGAAGCTCGGCGAGGCGATGTAGAATCCGCCTTCGCCCTGCACCGGCTCCAGAATGATGGCAGCGGTGCGGCTGGCCGGGATGTCGGTCTTGAACAGGGTGCGGATCGCGTTCAGGGACTGCTCTTCGCTGATGCCGTGCTTCTCGTTCGGGTAGGGCGCGCGGTAGACGTCACCCGGCATCGGGCCGAAATCGCCCTTGTACGGTACGACCTTGCCGGTGAGGGCCATGGTCATCATGGTGCGGCCGTGGAAGGCGCCGTCGAAGGTGATGACGCCGCTGCGGCCAGTGGCGGCACGCGCGATCTTGATGGCGTTCTCGACCGCTTCCGCGCCGGAGTTCATCAGCAGTGCCTTGCGCTCGGGGCCACGCACCGGCGTCAGTTCACACAGCTTCTGGCTCAGTTCGACGTACAGCGGGTGGGACATCACGCCAGCGGCGGTGTGCATCAGCTTGTCGAGCTGTGCCTTGACGGCAGCGACGATCTTCGGGTGACGGTGGCCCAGGTTGAGCACGCCGATACCACCGGCGAAGTCGATCCAGCGGGTGCCATCCGCGTCCCAGATTTCCGCGTTCAGCGCGGTGTCGGCGGACTGCGGGGTGGCGGTGGCGGCACCACGTGCAACGTACTTCTTCTTGAGGGTTTCGAGTTGAGCGTTGTTCATCTTGTTCTCCGTACGGATTTCATCGGCCTGCACTGTGCAGGCCTGTCACTGTTCGGGGCCCGCACGCCGAGGCGTGCGGGAGTCTTGTCGAGAGTTGCCGTGCCTCAGAGGCCGCCGATGCAGACGTACTTGAGCTCGGTGAACTCTTCCAGGCCGTGGTGTGAGCCTTCGCGACCCAGGCCGGATTCCTTGATGCCACCGAAGGGGGCGAGTTCGGTGGAGATCAGGCCTTCATTGACGCCGACCATGCCGTATTCCAGCGCTTCCAGCGTGTGCCAGATGCGGCGGTAATCGTTGGCGTAGAAATACGCAGCCAGCCCGAACGGGGTGTCGTTGGCCATCGCGATGGCTTCCTCGTCCTTGCCAAAGCGGAACACCGGCGCCAGCGGGCCGAAGGTTTCCTCATCCGCGACGACCATGTCGGTAGTGACATCGGCCAGCACGGTCGGCTCGAAGAAGCTGTGACCGAGAACGTGCTTCTTGCCGCCGGTGACCAGGCGCGCGCCCTTGCTGACGGCATCATCGACGTGGCTCTGCACCTTGTTGACCGCCGCATCGTTGATCAGCGGGCCGATGGTGTTGCCTTCGACCAGGCCATCACCGACCTGCATGCTCTCGACACGTGCCGCGAGCTTGGCGACGAAGGCGTCGTAGACACCGTCCTGAACGAGGAAGCGGTTGGTGCACACGCAGGTCTGGCCGGCGTTGCGGAACTTGGAGGCGATGGCGCCATCGACGGCTGCATCCAGGTCAGCATCGTCGAAGACGATGAAGGGTGCGTTGCCGCCCAGCTCCATCGCGGTCTTCTTGACGGTGGAGGCACACTGCGCCATCAACGTCTTGCCCACTGGCGTGGAGCCGGTGAAGGACACCTTGCGGATGCGCGGATCGGTGGTCAGCACTTCCCCGATGGCGATCGGCTTCATGGCGGTGACGACACTGATCAGGCCCTTCGGCAGGCCGGCTTCCAGCGCCAGGTCCGCCAATGCCAATGCGGTCAGCGGCGTGGCTTCGGCCGGCTTGATGACTACCGCACAACCTGCGGCGATCGCCGGGGCGCACTTGCGGGTGATCATCGCCAGCGGGAAGTTCCACGGCGTGATCGCGGCCACCACGCCGATCGGCTCGCGCAGCACCATCAGGCGCTTGTCGGCGCCATGGGACGGCAGGGTCTCACCGGCCATGCGCTTGGCTTCTTCGGCGAAGAATTCGATGAAGGAGGCACCGTAGGTCACCTCGCCACGCGACTCCGCCATCGGCTTGCCCTGTTCCAGCGTCATCAGCTGGGCGAGGTCTTCCCGGTGCGCCAGCACCAGATCGAACCAGCGACGCAGCAGTGCGGAACGCTCCTTGACCGGCACCTTCTTCCAGGCGTTGCCGGCGATCTCGGCCGCGGCGACGGCGTCACGGGTGTCATCGGCGCTGACCTCGGCGACACGCGCCAGCTGCTCGCCGGTGGCCGGATTGGTCACGTTGAAGGTGGTGCCGGTCTCGCGGTGCTCGGTACCGATGAGCGCCGGGACGAAGACGTCGCTGCTGGTTTCCGAGTTGACGTAGCGCTTCAGGAAGTCGCTGATCGGGAGGGCGGAACGGGACATGTGAAGCTCCTCTGGCGTTCTGGCGTGCAGTTCATTCATGGAGTGAGCAGCATGTCGCAAGAGGCTTCTGCTGCTCTCGAGTCGGCTCGAATATGATTGAGTCGAGATGGCTGGGCAGGCGGAACAGACTGCCCAGCGGTGTAGGTATTGCGTGTTTACTGCGCCGTGAAAGCCGGGGCCATGACACGGTCGCTATAGGCTCGGCCGAATTGCTTCAGGGCGATGACATACATCACCAGACCCAGAGCCATCCAGGCGCCGAAGATCAGCCATTCGGTACCGGTCAGCGCGGAAGGGCTACCCGGCAGATACAGGCAGGCCATGCCGAAGGACAGAAGGATGGCCAGTGTGCCGCAGAGCTTGCCGTGGCGGACGCGGAACGGACGCGGCATGTCGGGCTCACGGATACGCAGGATCAGGAACGAGATCGCGACGAACAGATAGGCGATGACGATACCCAGGCCACCCGCATCGACGATCCACACCAGTGCCGGACGACCGAAGAAGGGCGCGATGCAGGACAGCAGACCGATCAGCAGTACCGCATTGGTGGGCGTCTTGTGCTTGGGGTGCAGCTTGCCCAGCCAGGCAGGCAGCATGCCGGCATGTGCCAAGGCATAGATGGCGCGAGAGCCACCGATGTAGAAGGCATTCCAGCTGGTGATGATGCCGGCGATACCTGCAAGGATCATCAGCTTGCTGGCCCAGGGCGAATTGAACAGGGCGCCCATGGCGTCCGGCACGCTCAGTGAACTTGCCAGCAGGGAGTCATGATCCAGCGCCATGCTGGTGGCCAGGATGATCAGCGCATACCAGACCACGGCCAGTACCACGGACATCATCAGCACCTTGCCGATGGCGTTGTAGGGCAGATTGATTTCCTCTGCGGCCTGCGGAATGACGTCGAAGCCGACGAACAGGAAAGGCACCAGTACCAGCACCGCGATGATGCCTGCCACCACGCCGCCTTCGGACTGGGTGAACAGCGGTGTCATGTTGGCGACATCACCTTCGAACAAGGCGCCGGTCACGAACAGGACGCCGGCGATCAGAATCACGCCTGTGACGACCTTCTGCAGGAGTGCGGCAGTGGTGATCCCGACATAGTTGATCGCCATCATGGCCAGCGAGCCGCCGACACCGACAGCCACCCAGGTCGCCTTCACATCCCAACCGGCGATGGTCCACATGTGGCCAACGGCATAGTTGGGCGCGAGGTTCTCGATGACCGTGGGCAATGCCACCGCCTCGAAGGACACCACGCTCAGATAGCCGAGAATGATGGTCCAGGTGCACAGGAACGAAGAGAAGTGCCCCATGGCCCGGTAGCTGTAGACATGCTCACCGCCCACCTTGGGCATGGCTGCTGCCAGTTCTGCATAGGTCAGACCGATCAGGACGACGGCGATGCCGCCAATGATGAAAGCGATGATGGCGCCGACGCTACCGGCATCCTGAATCATGCCGCCGGTGAGGACGATCCAGCCCCAACCGACCATGGCGCCGAAGGCAAGTGCCAGGACGTCGCCACGCGCAAGGACTCTGACTAGCTGTTCTGCAGGGGGAGTACTGTTGTTCATTGGAATACTCAATTCGATCTTGGAATTTGTTATATAGCGAAGCCGTTTCCTGCTGATGTCCCGTGCGCTCTTCTCAATTTCAAATCCAAAGCTTGCTGGCATGAACGAGAAGTAATGACAGTCCTGTCGCTGGCTGATGCTTGCTGAAAGGTCGCTCCTGTAAAGGGGGAGCCAAGAGCGATTCAGCAATCATTTCGCTGTGAGCATCAGTCAGTAGGCAACGCCTGAAACACACGCTACCAGCGCCATGCCCGATGGCGAATAGACCAATTTTGCGTTTGACTGGACCAATCAGAAGGGGCTGCGGATAATCAGGGCTGAATGGGCGTTGCGCGCCGCCTGTCAGGCGAGTGGCTGGCGGGGGTTGGACGACCTCGGGAAGCTGCGTGACAGCACTACGACAACGTCAACGGGAGACCGGGATGGAACTGGCCGCGCTTGAGCCGCTGATCGAATGTTATCGCCGCCAGTCCGAGACGCTGGGCAAGCAGGTACGGCTGGAGCAGGCGTTGCTCGAGGTGATTCGTGAGCAATGGCCACTGGGCGCGCGGCTGCCGCCGCATCGCAAGCTGTGCGAGGCGCTGGGGGTGGCGCGCAATACGCTGGCGTTGGCCATCAAGTCGCTGATCGAGGAGGGCTATCTGCACACCGGCCAGGGGCAGGGTACCTGGACGCGTCGCCCGCATGCGCGCCGGGCAAGCGCGGGGTCGGGAGAGTTCGGGGCGGCGGAGTTAGGGCCGGGTGAATCAGGGGCGGTCGCGGCGGGGGTAGCACCGGCGCCGCTGCCGTTGTCTACTCGGGCCCGCAAGGTGCTGGGCGGGCAAGGGGCGAGTCTGATCCAGAGTGGCGCCTTCGTGCCGGGTATTCCGGACATCGCACGCTTTCCGATGCGCAAGTGGCGTCAGCTGTATGCCAGCGTGACGGTGCCCCACAACGCGCTGCTGCTGTCCTACTCCAGCGGCGGCTATGGCCCGCTCAAACGTGAGATCCGCGATTTTCTGCGTCGTTGGCGCAATATCGATTGCGATACCCAGCAGATCATCATCACCGAGGGCACCCACCACGGCATCGAGCTGTGCGCGCTGGCGCTGGCGGATGCCGGGCAGCGGGTGGTGATGGAGTCACCCTGTTATTGGGGCGCGCGCAATGTCTTTCTGGCCGCAGGCCTCGAGACCCGCCAGATTCCCTGGCGGCCGGTGAGCGATGCGACGAGTGATACGACAAGTGAGCCAGGACACGATCTCACCTCGCTTGGCGAAGGGCCGGTGCAGATCGCCTACTTCACCGGCTCGCATCACTATCCGCTGAGTGTGCCCACTTCGCGACGTGACAAGCTGAGACTGTGCGAGGCCTGTCAGCCCGCCTATATCCTCGAGGATGATTACGAGTTCAGCGGCGATGATCATGGTGAGCTGCTGTTTGATCCCGATTCCAGCAATCGCCTACTGGTGGGTTCGTTCTCCAAGCTGATGTTTCCCGGGCTGCGGCTGGGCTATCTGGTGGTACCGCGTGCGCTGGCCGGGCCGATGAACCGCCTGCGCAGCGAGGTGTTCCGCGAGGGGCGCATGCTCGATCAGGCGGTGCTGGCGCAATTCATCGCCGATGGCGATCTGGACGCCTGGTATCAGCGCATCCAGCGCGATTATCTCGGCCGGCAGCAGGTGGTGCATGACCAGCTGTGTCAGGTGAAGGGCGTGATCAGCGTCTCGCCGCCGTCGCGCGGCATCAGCCTGTGCGTTCAGTTCGCCCCCGAGATCGATGATCAGCGCGTCGCGCAGCTGATGGTCAAGGAGCATCTGATCGTGCGGCCACTGAGCATGGTCTGCAGCAGCGAAGACTCGCGGCGCGGTTTGGTGTTGGGGGTCGGCATGCTGGCGGGCGAGAGTCTGGTCAGCGAGGTGGCGCGCCTGAGACGCACGCTGGAGAGCATTCTGAGCATGCGGGATATTCGCCGCCACAACTGAAAACGCCTTCGCCGGACAGGCGAAGGCGTGGTATCGATACCGGTTGCGTGCATTATTTTGCCTGCTGCATGCGCTCGGTCAGCTTGCGGAACTCCTCGCGCATGGCGCTGTTCTCGAAGCTGGTGGCGACCGGTACCTGCAGGCCGGCTAAGGTGTCGAAGGTCTTGACGCCCTGGCGAATCAGGTCGGCGACGTGGGCGCTGAGCTTGACGGTGCGATAGGTATTGGTCGCCACCGCAAGCTCGCGCTGACTCTTGGTCAGAGAGGTCGTGACGCGGTCACGCTGCTCGGTCACCAGCGAGCGATACAGGTTGATCGTCTTGAGCGTCAGCGCATTGGCGCGGATGTTGTTCTCCAGACTCTCGCGTGACCCGCCTTGCTTGATCAGCGTGCGAGCTTCGCGCGTGGTGGCCTCGGCTTCGTCGGCGAAGCCTTGCAGTTGCGGCAATACCTCGTCATTCACGCGCGTGATGAAGTCCTGCTGCATGGTCACGATCATGCGGTGAAGCATGACGACCATGCCGTAATAACGGCGCGCGTAGTCGAGGTTCTCGCCGCTGTCGCGGGTCAGCTCGGCGAGCTGCTGGGCCACCGACTTGATGCTGGCGAACACGACACTCATGGTCAGCACATCATCGCCGACCACCGAAGACAGCCACACCTGGACCTGGTCCGGCGTCAGGGTGATGCCGATCTCCTCGAGTCGCGCGGCCAGCTTGCCTTCCAGCGTGGTCAGCTCGCCCTGATAGGCGGCGATGTTCTTCTCATGCGCGGCGATCAGCAGATCATAATCGCCGCGCGTGCTGGCGGTGAATTCGCGCAGGGTATCGGTGGGCGTGAGGCGCGTCAGTGTCGAGACATCGGTGTCCGGCGCGAGCATGCGCTTTTCCTTCAACTCGGAAATCTCGCCGCGCGATTCGCGAATCTTGTCCTCGACTTGCCGGTAAGTGCTGCGCAGTGTCGAGAGTTCCGGCACGTCGAGGGCCTGCATGGCTTCCTCGATCATCTCGTCCATATCGCTGCGCGCAGACGCTTGATCGCGGCTGATCCATGCCTCTTCCGGCAAGGTGTCCATTTCATCGAAATAGCTGACTGCCTTCTTCAGGGTGGCGAAGGCTTCCGGCTGGTCAAAGCGCATATCATCGTCTGACTGAGCTGCAGTGGGTATGAAAATCGCCAGAGATAATGTGAGAGTCACCAGCATTCGCCATGTTGAGGTGCCGGGGCGAATGCGAATGTCTTGCGGTGTGCCATGTGTCATTAAATAAACTCGAGTCGGCGTGGAGCATGGCAGCGCAGAGTAGCAAAATCGCTGACAGGCGTCTCCGAGTTCGCGTCGCGTAAGGCGTGTTCAGTGAGGTTCGTAGGTCTCGGGCTTGCCGGTGGCGGGATCGATGCGATCCAGCGACGGCCCTTGATAGCGGTTGGTGATCAGGTCCACCACGGCGTCACCGTATTGCGCGAACCAGAAATCGCCCATGGCCTTCAGATGCTTGATGTTGGTGGGGCTGATGTCGTCCATCGCGTCATCAGGCGCCTTGAGCATGCCGGGCTGTGGGCGCATCTCGGCATTGACGCGGATATAGCTGCCCGGCGGCGAGATGGTGATGGCCTGATAGCCGACCACCTTCTCATCGGAGAGCACGTCGATCAGGCTGCCTTCCAGTACCCACTGCACTGCGCCCCAGTGCTGCGAATCCGGGCCATTGATCTTGCGCGTGCGTGTTCCGGTGCCGATCGACAGCACGCGACGCGGCTCATGCGGCCACAGGCGACAGGCTTCGGCGATGGCGCACATGGTGGGATTGTTGGCGATGACGCCGCCATCGATCAGCCAGGTCTGCTCGTTGTCCGGCCCCAGCTTCATGTCGCGGGTCGGGAAGTAGGTGGGCGCCGCGCTGGAGGCGTCCGCGACCTGCCAGGCCAGCAGCTTGTGATGCTCGCGCTTGCTCGACTTCAAGACATGCGGGCGGCGTCGCTCGATGCCGTAGGTGACGACAAGTACCTGCTTGCCAGCGGGGACATCCCTGAGCTTGGCCTGGCCGAGGTGCTTCTTGAGCATCGCGCTCTTGCCCTTGGCCTCGTACTTGGGCGCATTGATGCCATCGAGTTCGAACCAGCCGCGGTTGTCGGCGAAGATCTGTTTGGCGCTGGTCGCGCTGTAGAGCCCGCTTATGTCCTCGAGGCTCATGTTGGTGGTGGCCAGCGCCAGCGCGATCAGACTGCCGGTACTGGTGCCCGCATAGAAATCGACCCGCTCACGCAGACTGGTCTGGTGGTCATTTCTGAGTGTCGCCTCGACACGCATCAGAAACTGCGCGGTGGCCGCCCCGCGTATGCCGCCGCCATCCAGTGAAAGAATCAGCTTGGACATTCTTGCCTCCTGCAGAGCGGGTAACGCTCAGTCCTGTCCACGGCAACGCCTGTGGCTGCTACCAGAATAGAGAGGCCACTGGCTTTCAGCCGACTGAAATGACTGATACGCACAAACAGCAGGGCCTGATACTGGCGGGGAGAGCAGAGGTGACAGGCCAGCGAGGCACTGAAGACGAGACAAAGGGGGAAGGCGGAAAGAGGAGAGAAAAGAGGAGAGAGGGGAACAGAAGAGGAGGGAAGAGAGGCGTGGCGAGGAAAGCCGCGATTACCTCCCATGCAGCGGACTGATCGCTCATTGCATGGGAGGCAAGCCGTTGGCGGCCGGAGTCGGTGCTAGAGGGTGTAGTCGACGCCGACCCACAGGCGGCGACCATCTTCCACGTAGCCGAAATCGTCGTAGCGCACGCGTTTGTCGAACAGGTTGTAGAGGCCGGCGCTAAGTGTCAGCTGAGTGGTGGCATCGAAGCTGACGCCGGTATCGACGATCGTGTAGGACGGCGCGATAACGGTACGACTGGTGACACCGGTGGCGGGCTGAGTCTCTTCGCCACGCCAGTCGACTCGTGTCCAGTGATTGAGGCGATGGTTGAGCTGCCAGTCCAGCTGAGCCGTGGCCTGGTGGCGGGGAATCTGGGTCAGCGGTTGGCCCTTGTTCTCGCCACTGGTCTGCTCGGAATCGGTATAGGTGTAGCTGAGTGCCAGCGCGAGGTCGTGACGCAGCTCCTGATTGAGGCTCAGCTCGACGCCCTGGGTGACGGCACTGTCGACGTTGTTGTACCAGCGCGCATCATCCGCGCCGCCGGCGCAGGCACCATCCGGGCACAGTTCGGTGACGATCTTGTCATCGAAGTCGCTGCGGAACAGGGTCACGCCCGCCTGGGTGCCTCTGGCATTGTCATACAGCAGGGCGATCTCGCGGCTGAGAGAGGTCTCGGCTTCCAGATCCGGATTGCCGTAGATATCGCCGCCGCGACTGTCCTGTACCCAGTTGTCGGCGACCTGACGCAGACTCGGCGCCTTGTAACCGGTCGCCACGCCTGTCTTGAGCGTCCAGCTGTCGGCCAGTTGATAGACGCTGTAAAGACGCGGTGACAGGTGGCTGCCGTAGTTCTCGTCTTCATCCAGACGCACGCCGCCGGTCAGCGCCCAGTCGTCGGTCAGCAGCCATTCGTCCTCGGCGAACAGTGACCAGCGGCTGTTGCGGATCTCGTTGATGTCGCTCAGAGCGTTGGTGTCGTTGTCCTCGAGGTGCTCCTCCTCGAAGCTCACGCCCAGGGTGGTCAGGTGATCGCCCAGCGGAATCAGCACGTTGCTGCTCGCCTTGGTATTGCTCAACGTGATGTCACGGCTATCGTTGCGTGACGTCTCGTACTGGACGTAGGAATTGGTGCTGGCGCTGGCCCAGTCACCCTGATGGCTCAGGCTGAAGCGGCGAGTATCCCAATCACGATCACTGTCCTGGCCCTGACTGCGGTCTTCCTCGGTCTGGCGATTCTGGTCATGGTAGGCGAATTCGGCCTCGATGCGCTGGTTGTCGTCCGGCGTGAGGCTGAGCTTGGTGTCGAGGTCCTGACGCTTGCGCTGTGGGTAGCCGCGGGTGATGTCATCTTCCTGGCGCGTGGTCTGTCCGGCGCTGACGCTCAGGCCCAGCAACCCATCGATGAGCGGGCCCGAGGTGCGAATGCGGCTCTGGCGTTCTTGTCCCGACACGCTGTGCTGGGGGATGAAGGTGTCATAGTGCAGATTGGTGACCCATTCCTCCTGCGTCTTGCGGGTGATGATATTGATGACCCCGCCGATGGCATCGGAGCCATAACGCGTCGACATCGGGCCACGTACTACCTCGATACGCTCGATCGCTTCCAGTGGCGGCAGCCAATCCTGCTCGAAGCCACCACTGCCACTCGGTCGCGTATCACGGCTGTCGATCGGGCGGCCATCCACCAGGATCAGCGTGTATTCACCGGGCATGCCGCGAATGCTGATGTCCTTGGAGTATCCGCCGCTGGATACCGTCACGCCGGGCAAGCCGCGCAGCGCATCGGTGAGGTCGCTGTAATGACGGCCTTCAAGGCTCTCGCGCGTGATCACGCTCATCGAGGCCGGGGCGTCCTTGACCATCTGATCATGACCGGACGCGGTGACGACGATGTCTTCCAGCTGGTCGGAGGCATGGCTCGGGAGTACCACCAGAGAGGGGAGCGCCGCCAGGGCCAACAAGACGGCTGAGCGTGAGGCCATGGGGCGGTGAGGTGCAGGAGGGTGCGCTGGCATCGATTGAAGTTCCCGAGATTATCGTTATGTGTGTGCATCATTCGTGCACTTTTTGAATGATAATGCTTTGCATTGGCGCAGCGCAACGCACTGTTGCGAAAATGTGACGTTGGTGACAATCTTCGACGCTGAATCCATTCATCTTGGTGAGATAGGGCTATCTATGGGGAATTCTCGGCTAGTAACGGCAGGACTGTTGGCAGGGGTGATCGGCCTGCCGCTGTCAGGTGTCGCCTTGGCCAGCGCGGCATCGCAGCCAGCTGATGCTCCTGCTGCGGCGATGTCGCCGCTTGCGACCCAGCTTGCGCAACGGGGGTTGGCGGCGGGTGAGGGGTATCCCGGCCTTCACAGCCTGTGTAGCCTCGAGGCACCCTTGGTAGACGCGGGCAAGCGCCACCGACACTCCGAGGATGAAACTGCCAAGCCCAGACCCAGATCGAAGCCCTCCGCTGACAAGCGCAAGTCGCTGGGGCCGCACAGGGTATTCGACAATCTCTACTTCGTCGGCAATGGCCAGGTTTCGAGCTGGGCCTTGACCACCTCCGAGGGCATCATCCTCATCGATGCGATGAACACCCCGAATCAGGCCGAGACCATCATCGCGCCAGGTATGCGCGAGCTGGGTTTGGACCCTGCCGATATTCGCTATCTGGTAATTACCCATGGCCATGGCGACCATTACGGCGGCCAGTCCTGGATCGTGGAGCAGTATGCGCCCGAGGTGATCATGACCAAGATCGATTGGGACATGCTGGATGACCCCGAGCAGCGCATCGACAACCCGCGCTGGGGAGAGCCGCCAGAGCGGGACCATCAGGTCATAGACGATGAGAGGCTGACGCTGGGTGACACCACGCTCGGCATGTACATCACGCCCGGCCACACCCCCGGCACGCTGTCGCTGGTGCTCCCGGTCAGGGATGGCGATGAGATGCATCACGCCGTGTTGTGGGGCGGCACTGGCTTCAACTTCGGGCCGAATGAGGCCAGACTGCGTGGCTATTCTGCCTCGGCGTCACGCATGCATCAGATCGCGCAGCAAGCCGGCGTAGACGTCTTCCTGTCCAATCACCCCAAGCGTGACGGCACACCCGGACGAATCGCGGACCTTGAGACTCGCAAGCCAGGCGAAGCGCATCCCTTCGTGACCGGAAACCAGGCGTTGGGCGCGCTGGATCTGCTCAGTGATTGCACGTTGGCCCAGGCCGAGCGTCTGCGCGCCGCACGCTGAGTCATCCTGCGGACATAGCCCGCGACAAACGAAACAGGCCGCCCAAGATGGGCGGCCTGTTTCGTGTCGAGCATGTCGCATCACACTCGGCTTGCTCAGGTGTGTGCTGAAGGTCTGCGATCAGGTGTTGAGCACGACGCCACCATTGAGGTGAATCGTCTGGCCTGTCATGTAGCTTGAGTCTTCGCTGGCCAGATAGACGTAGGCCGGGCCCATTTCGCTTGGCTGGCCGGGGCGTTCCATCGGTACCTGCTGGCCGAAGTTGGCGACCTTCTCATCCTCGAAGCTGGCGGGGATCAAGGGAGTCCACACCGGGCCGGGCGCGACGGCATTGACGCGAATGCCGCGGTCCATCAGCGTGCCGGACAGTGAGCGTACCAGCCCCTGGATGGCGCCCTTGGTGGCGCTGTAATCGATCAGGCTGTCATTGCCCTTGAAGGCGTTGACGGATGAGGTGGCGATGATGGAATCGCCTTTGGAGAGGTGCGGCACGGCGGCCTTGATCATGTAGAAGTGACTGAACAGATTGGTCTTGAAGGTGCGCTCGATCTGCTCGTCATCGATCTCGGTCACGTCATCCCAGTCGTACTGCTCGGCGGCATTGTTGACCAGAATATTGAGCTGTCCGAATTCCTCCATCGCGCCCTCGACGACCTTGCGGCAGAAGGCCGGGTCGCCGATATCCCCTGCGATGCGGCGCCCGCGTCTGCCTTCGGCTTCGATCAGACGGATGGTCTCCTGGGCATCGACTTCTTCACTGCCCAGGTGCGTGATCAGACAATCGGCACCTTCGCGTGCGAAGTGCACGGCGGCGGCGCGACCGATACCGCTGTCACCACCGGTGATGACTGCCACCTTGCCCAGCAGTTTGCCGCTGCCGCGATAGCTCTCGCGGATATATTCGGGCTTGGGGTCCATGCGATGTTCATCGCCCGGTTGATGGTTCTGATGCTGTGGGGGCTGTTGCTGAGTCATGCCGTCACCTCCGGTTCGTTGATCGTGAATGCGCTGCTGCGCGTTCAGACGCTGAACGTCTCCCCACAGATCTGTGGACGATCGTGGCGGATTAAACCCCCTTGATCATGATTTTCTTGTTTAGCGATATAAAAACGCCCAGCCCCGAGTGAACGGAGCTGGGCGTCAGAATGTCTCGTCATCGGCAAGCCTGACGGTTGTCAGGAAGCGATATCCTCATGCTTGTCATGCATGGTGGCTGGCGTACTGGCGCCCGCTGCCATGGTCTGTGCAAGCGGAACACGCGGCTCGCTTTCCTGAATCTGTTCTATTCCGTGCAGGCTCGGCAGATTGGCAGGATCATGCCCGGGGCCGGTTTCGAGGCTGGGCAGTGCCTTGCGAATGATGCTGGCGCACAGGGCCCGGTGTGCATGCAATGTCAGACCTTCCCGTTCGAGGAATTGCAGCAACCGAGTGGCCGAGACCAACGCCACGATGGGATGGAGATCGCGAAAGTGTTCCTCGACCTGGCTGGAACTGACCGACGCGAGTCGCTCCGGATGGGTATGCGGCATCGAAATATCCTCTTTTCGGGTTCCGATGAGTCGGAATCTTGAGTGTTACTTCAGGTGTCACTCTGCCTCGCCGGCGGTGGGGCTTGCCCATCTTCCGGCGTGACCCCTGCGCTTTCCTTGGCGCATCGGTCATTGGTCTCAAGGTGACAGCTCGTACTGAGAGTGTTCGTGCTGAGAGTGTTTGGTTTACGACGGTGTTGCGTTGTTCAAATGCTAGTATTAGAGAATTCGCGAATATCTTCCAGCCTTGATGCGCGCATGCTCTCATTTTTATCGTGATTTCACGAAACTTCATGTCTTCGCGTAGGCGAATACCTGCCACGGGGTTCCGACTGTTAGAATAACGCTCCCCCATGTCGTACAGATGTCCGTCATGTTGAATATAGTCAGGATGGCCACCAAGCCACCTGACAGATGATCATTTTTCCTTCTATGGATGTGCCATGAAACGCTTTGTGCTGCTCGATACCGCGCCGATCCCCGGCACGACGGATTCGTTGTGTCTGTTCGAGTATGGCGAGGACTTCGTCATCAAGATCGAGAGCGGCAAGGGCGGGCAGCTGATGAATACCCGCATGCATGGCTCGGAAGATGCGCTGGCTGAGATTCCGGCCGGTCTGCTCAAGAGTCGCGGCACGCCGGCGACGCCGCAGCGCGTATTGATCGGCGGCTTGGGGATGGGTTTCACCCTGGCCGCCGCACTCAAGCACTTCAAGGCAGATGCCGAGGTGGTCGTTGCCGAGCTGGTGCCGGGAGTGGTGGCCTGGAATGACGGCCCGCTGGGGGCCAAGGCGGGTTATCCGATTCGGGATCCGCGCACGACAGTCGAGAATCGCGATGTGGCCGAGGTGCTGCGTGAAGCGCCCGGCGGCTTCGATGCCATCATGCTGGATGTGGACAATGGCCCGGAAGGCCTGACCGCGGATGACAACGACTGGCTCTACAGTGCAGAGGGGCTGGCGGTGTGTGCCAAGGCGTTGCGCCCGGCCGGCATTCTGGCGGTGTGGTCGGCCACGGCCGATGCGCGCTTCTCGCAGCGCCTGTCGCGGGCCGGTTTCAAGGCCGAGGCACGTCAGGTCTACGCGCATGGTAGCTCGGGGGCCAAGCACACCATCTGGATCGCGCGTTACGTCGGGCGTGCGGAGAAGTCTGATGACAAGACGAAGGCCGGAAAAGGCAATGGCAAGCGCTCAGGCAGCCCGAGCAGAAAGCCGGCATCGAAGGGTGCCGCACGGCCGCCGCGCCGCAAGTAAGCTGAGTGTCTCGTTGCTGATGACGTGATGGATGACTCTTCGCCTCATGCGCTTACACACGCTGTGAGAGACAGCAGCGCCTTCACCGCAGGGCGAACGCATGACAAAACGGGCTGGCCACATGATGTGGTCAGCCCGTTTTGGTGTGCGTCATCGGCGCTTATCGATAGCGTCTAGCCTGTCACAGCGCCAAGCGCTTTCGACTAGGCCCGATGCTGGATTCTGGCTCAGGCCGCTTCGCGCGCCTTCATGTCCTGGTGATATTCCTCGGCGAGGCGCTTCTTGGTGGCGTCATCGAAGACGCGGCCTGCCAGCTGGAAGACTTCCTGCTCTTCCTCATCCAGGTGGTGGGTCACCAGGTGCTCGAGCTGCTTGGCGGTGGCCAGCCAGCCCGGCGAGCTGTAGTCGGTCGCCTCGAGCTTTTCGACCAGCTCATCGATCTCATGGTGCTCGGCGACACTGTGACGCGCCTTCTCCTGCGTCATGTCGTGCTCCATCATCGGCATGTAGAGCGCACGCTCCTCAGCACCGGCGTGATTGGTGAGCGATTCCTTGAGGCGCTTGAACAGGTCACCGCGCGGCTCGCTGTCACCTTCGGTCTGCAACAGCATGTCCAGCAGGCGGCGCTGTTCGTCGTGGGTCTCGCGCAGGGCTTCAAATACGGTCATGTTCCAGCTCCTCATCATGTCTGGCGTGTTGAGTGGCGGGTCTGCTTGTGTGCGCTCTTGCTCAAGTGCGGGCTTGCTTGTGTCAGGTGTGTACAACTCTGGTGGCGGATCGGCGGAAGTTCAAGTGCGCAACGCCGATCGGCCTTGAAAAAGCCTTGGCGCGAGGCAAGGAAACAAGGGTGACCCTTGAATTCTTTGCTCGGTGGCGTGCCCGCAACGGTGTCTGATCGATGCCAGCTGCCGGCCGCCACCGTCAGGAGCCCCGACATGTCCCAAGACCAGACCACGCCAGTCGATTCCTTCAGCCCCAAGGGGTCTCACGCACCGGCGTTATCGGCGTCGCTGTCCGGCAGTCAGCTGGACCGTCCACCGGGCGGTGGCTGGCCGTCGATCAAGGCGGTCGAGAAGTTCATCTGGCAGGAGCATCTGCCCATTGAGGGCCATCGCAGCCTGATGAAGATGAACAAGCCCGATGGCTTCTATTGCCCGAGTTGCGCATGGCCGAATGGCGACAAGCCCAAGGGTGCCAACTTCTGCGAAAACGGTGCCAAGGCGCTGGCGTGGGAGGCGACACGTGAACGTGTCAGTGATGAGCTGTTCGCCGACAACACGCTCAGCGAGCTGCGCGAGTGGTCGGATCACCATCTGGAGAAGGAAGGGCGCTTGACGCGACCCCTGCGCTACAACGCCCAGACGGACCGCTACGAGATCACCAGCTGGGAAGCGGCCTACGCCGAGATCGGCCAGCGCCTCAAGCGCTATGAGGACCCGAACCAGGTCGAGTTCTATACCTCGGGGCGCACCTCCAACGAAGCGGCGTTCCTGTTTTCCCTGTTCGGGCGCATGTACGGCACCAACAACTTCCCGGACTGCTCGAACATGTGCCACGAGACCACCTCGCGGGCGCTGCCGGAGTCCATCGGCATCGGCAAGGCGACGGTCAATCTCGAGGACTTCAAGCAGGCCGATGCCATCTTCATCTTCGGCCAGAACAGCGGCACCAACAGCCCGCGCATGATGGGGGATCTCCACGAGGCGCGTGGCCGCGGGGCCGAGGTAGTCAGCTTCAACCCGCTGCGCGAGCGGGCACTGGTCAGCTTTGCCGACCCGCAGTCACCCAAGGACATGTTGAGCGGCAAGGGTGTCGAGATCAGCAGTCAGTATCATCAGCTGCGCATCGGCGGGGACCTCGCCGCCGTGCAGGCGATGTGCAAGTACGTGATCGAGGCCGACGATGCGCTGCGCGAGCGCAATCCGCATGCGGTGGGCTATCTGGATCATGACTTCATCGCCCAGCACACCCACGGTTTTGATGCCTTCGCCGAGCATTGCCGCAAGCTCGAGTGGCAGGACCTGGTCGCCATGTCCGGCCTGTCACGTGAATCGCTGGAACAGGCGGGGCAGACCTATCTGGAGGCCGAGCGCGTGATCTGCTGCTGGGGCATGGGCATCACCCAGCATGCGCGCGGCGGCGACACCATCCAGCAGATCATCAATCTGTTGCTGCTGCGCGGCAATATCGGCAAGCCCGGCGCGGGGGCCTGCCCGATACGCGGCCATTCCAATGTGCAGGGCGACCGCACCGTCGGCATCGAGAATCTGCCCAATGACGCGATGCTGGATGCCTTCGATCGGGTCTTCGACATCAAGTGCCCGCGCGAGAACGGCCATGATGTCGCCGAATGCTGCGAGGCGATTCTGCGCGGTGAGGTACGCGCCTTCATCGGCATGGGCGGCAACTTCTTCCGCGCGATTCCCGATCAGAAGCGCGTGGTCGAGAAGGTACACGAGATGGACATGACGGTGCATATCGCCACCAAGCTCAATCGCAGTCACCTGCACCCCGGCAAGCATGGCTGGGTGCTGCCCACGATCGGTCATAGCGAGCGTGACCTGCAGGCGGGCGCCGATGGCAAGGGCGCGGAGCAGGTCTCCAGCGCTGAGGACGGCATGTGCAATGTGACGCCGTCGCGCGGCGTGATGGCGCCGGCGGACCCAAGTCTGCACTCCGAGATCGCCATCACCTGTCAGCTGGCCAAGGCGACGTTGCCGCCGCATCCCACCCTGGACTGGGATTGGCTGCAGGCGGATTACGCGCGGATTCGTGATCGCATCGAAGAGGTCTTCCCGCAGATCTTCCCTGACTACAACGCGCGCCTGGCTCAGGGCGGCTTCCATATTCGCATCGCCCCGCGCGAGCGCATCTGGCATACCGACTCGGGGCGTGCCAACTTCCTGTTCCCCGAGGGGCTGGGCACGGATGAGGAGGGGCTGAACAAGGTCACCCATGAGACCCTGAACATGGATAGCACCTTCCTGCTCATCACCATGCGCAGTCACGACCAGTTCAATACCACTGTCTATTCAAATGACGACCGCTATCGCGACGTCTATGGCACGCGCATGGTGGTGATGATCAGCCCGCAGGACCTCGAGACGCTGGGGCTGAGCGAGGGTCAGCGCGTGACGCTGGAAACGGTCAGCGAAGACGGCGTCGAGCGCAGCATGGCGGGCTTCAAGCTCAAGGAATACGACATCCCGACCGGCTGTCTGGCAGCGTACTACCCGGAAACCAATGATCTGATTCCGCTGGATCACCGCGATGCGCGCAGCAACACGCCCGCCTCGAAATCGGTGCCGGTCAGGTTGCGCCTGATGGACAGCGAAGAGGTCAATGCCAGCGAAGGGGTGCTGGCGAGCAGCTGAAGGGCTTCAGCATGAACCGCTAAACAAGGAAAGGCTGCAAAATTTGCATCCTGTACTCGGCGTCAGGTTTTGATGTCAGTGAAGGAGGGCGAAAGTCACGCCACGCGCTGCACTCAAAGAGTGCGCCGCGTGGCGTTCTACTGTCTGGCGCTCAAGATGATGCCAACGTCGGCGTAATTGAGGGGTTTGTAGGTACTGCGCCGGACTTGTCGCAAAATCTTTTCTGGAGGCGGTCTTGTGTCCAACCGCGCCTGTAGCCAGGCCGGATCCTGACGCCTGTGACAGCTTCATGGCACAGGCGGCGAGCTGGCGTCTTGCACGGCTTGAGGATGGGTGGCGTGAATCTTGCGTGGTGGTAGGGTAGCGACCGCCGCTCTGACCGCTGCCCTGCCCGCTACCTTGCCCGCAGGGGGCGGTGGCCGGCGTTCAGGCAGGCTGACACCACCACAAGACTCGACGACTCACGACCGAGCTCCAGGAAGGCACTCATGGCAGAACACTCCTCACCTAACGCATCAGGCCGCGCTTCAGACCCTGCCTCAGATCAGGCATCGATGGCAGGCGAATCCGGCAATGATTATCCCTTGAGCGAAGTGCCTGCCTCGGCACGACGGGGACTGCTCTCCACCTCGATGGTGCTGCTCGGCTTCACTTTCTTTACCGCCACCATGTGGGCGGGCGGGTCATTGGGTGCCGCGTTCGCGCTCAATGAACTGCTGTGGATCATCGTGATCGGCAATCTGCTGCTCGGCGGTTACGCTGCCGCCCTGGCCTATATCGCCTGCAAGAGCGGCCTGAATTCGGTGCTGATGGGCCGGCTGTGCTTCGGCGAGAAGGGCAGCCGCCTGTCTGACTTCGTGCTCGGGTTCACCCAGATCGGCTGGTACGCCTGGGGCACCGCGACCATTGCCATCGTGCTGGTCAAGACGCTCGGCTTGCCGGAGTGGCTGACCACACCGCTGATGGTCATCTTCGGTTTCGCCTTCTGTCTGACGGCGATGATCGGTTATCGCGGGCTGGACATGCTCTCGCGCATCGCTGTGCCGGCCATGTTGCTGTTCATCCTGTTCAGTCTCTACACCGGCATGATCGATGTCGGCGGTGTCGCAGGCCTTGCGGCACTGACGCCGACGGATTCCATGAGCTGGACGGCCGCCATCACAGCAGTGATCGGCACCTTCATCAGTGGCGGCACCCAGGCGACCAACTGGAGCCGCTTCGCGCGTTCGCCGAAGATCGCCGTCATTGCCACCCTGGCGGCCTTCTTCGTCGGCAATGGCCTGATGGTGCTCACCGGTGCGCTCGGCGCGATGATCTACCAGCAGGCCGATATCGTCGACGTGATGATCGCCCAGGGACTGGTCAGCCTCGCCGTCCTGATGCTGTTCCTCAATATCTGGACTACCCAGGACAACACCATCTACAACTTCGCGATCGCCGGCTGCAATCTGCTGCGCACCCCGCATCGTCAGCGTGTCACCCTGGGCGGCGCGGCCATCGGCACCGTGTTGGCGGTACTCGGCATGTATGAATGGCTGATTCCGTTCCTGATTCTGCTCGGCACCTTCATCCCGCCGATCGGCGGCGTGATCATGGCCAACTTCTGGCTCGGTCACAAAGGGCAGTATCCGCGCCTCGCCGAGGTGCCCAAGGTCGATTACCACTGGCCGGGCCTCGCCGCCTACGCCATCGCCTGCCTGTGCGCCTGGAGCTCACCCTTCATGCCGCCCGTCGTGGGTGTCGTGGTCGCCTTCGTCGTCTACGGTGGACTGATCAAACTTGCCAAGGTCGAGCTCGCCAACAAGACGGCGGCATGAGTGGCTGAGTGTCTAATGTGAAGGGCAGAGGAATATGAAACGCCCAACGAGTCCTGGACTCGTTGGGCGTTTTTCATGGGGGAAGAAGCGTCTGGGGAGAGCCACTTCAGGGTAGAGTCACTTGATGCACAACATGGTTGTGCATAGAATGAGGGGAAAAAGGTGCTGCCATGGCGGTGGAATTCAGGGATGTGTGGCTCGAGAGCTTCTACGAGCATGATGTTGGCCACCGCAAGGTACCTGCGGCGCTCTCCAGTTCGCTCTATCGCAAGTTGCAGATTCTCGATGCCGCAAGTCAGGAGTCTGATCTGAGGATTCCACCGGGCAATCGATTCGAGCATCTACAGGGCAATCTTGCAGGTTATTGCTCGATTCGTGTCAACAAGCAGTATCGACTCATCTTTCGATGGGAGGCAGGGATTGCCCATCAAACATATCTAGACCCGCATGCTTACAAGGGCTAGAGGAGGTAGCAGTGATGAGAAACACCCAGCGGCGCCCACTGACGGTAGGAGAGATGTTGACGGCAGAGTTTCTGGAGCCGATGAACATCGACATCCGCACCCTGGCCGAGGCGATGGGAGTACACAGGAATACCCTGAGCCGTATCGTGCATGACAAGGGGACCTTGACGGCCCCGATGGCCATCAAGCTGGCGGCTGCGTTAGGCAATACGCCGGAGTTCTGGCTCAACATCCAGCATGCCGTGGAGCTTTGGGATGTGCGCCATCGTGCCTACGCCCAGGATGCCAAGGGCGTACGCCGGATAACACCGCAAGTTGATGCCGGCGAGCTTGCCTCGCACTGACGTCGCGCGCTCTTCACGGCGAGTGATTGAGATGGCGTGAGCCCGTGAGTACATGCCCGGCAATGCAAAGCCCCAGCCTGAAACTCAGGCTGGGGCTTTGTGCTTTTTGTATCCGGAGCCATCTCGTCGTGCCGCTCGCGTTGATCAGGCGGTTGCTGGCTTCACCTGAATCAGCAGGCAGACCGCGATCAGCGCCATGCCGAGCCAGCCGAGCGGAGCGATATATTCCCCGACGATGGTGACGGCGAGCAGCGCGGCGACCAGCGGTTCGAACAGTGTGAGCAGGGTGGCCTTGCTGGCGGCGACGGTCTTCAGGCCGTAGCCGAAGGCGATATAGCCGAGGAACATCGGCACCAGCGCCATATAGAGCGCGACCGATGTGTTGCCGGGGGTGGCGAACAGGCGCGGGTCTGCCACCAGCATGCTGAGGCCCAGGCCCGCGATCAGCGCGATACCGGCGACGCCGAACAGGCTGCCCATGGCAGCGCGGGCGTGGGTGCCGTGGTCCATCATGCGCCGGGCGATCAGCGAATAGGCAGCGTAGGTCGTGCCGGCGATGATGCCCAGCACGATACCACCCAGACGTTGCCAGTCAGCGTAAAGCACGCTCCCTGTCGCCATCGGGTCACCGCCGGCGCTGAGGGCGCTGACGGTGGCAATGTCTCCGACATGAGTGGCCGTTTCGCCCATCGCCATCATCACCACACCGGTAATGCCCAGCGCGAGGCTGATATACCAGCTCAGCGTGAGTCGGTGGTCGCCGAACAGGCGCTCCAGAATCGCCGCGGCCAGTGGCGCCGTGGCGATGGTGATCACCGTGCCGATGGCGACGCCGGCCAGATGCATCGAGGAGTAGAAGGCCAGCGGGTAGATGACGACGCACGCGGCGCCGAGCAACACCCAGCGCTTCTGCGCCATCAAAAGGCCCAGGCAGCCCATGATATTGGGCCGCGCGATCACGGCCTGAAGCAAGCCGCCGACGCCCATGGCGAAGGCGCCGGTCGCCAGCGGGCTGACAGCCTGATTGAAGTGGGCCGCCGTGCCGGTGGTGCCCCATAGCAGCGCGGCAAACAGGACGGCCAGGCTTCCCATGTCGGTCGATCTTGAAGAGGCAGCGATATCGGGGCGGGTGGTTGTCATGGTGATGTCCTTGCGTGTCTTGCCAATCCCTTGGCCGTTTTCAGTCGCAGCATAAGCGCTGGCGAAAGTGTGCTGAAACCACTTTCGGGGAGTTGAGTTGTCGCGCCAGCTGGCTGCCGCTCAGGGCGCGCACTCCAGCTTGCCAACAAATCCCTCATCGCCGTCAGGCGTCGTGACGCTGCCATGGCTCCGTTCCTTGCTCCGGCCCTTGCTCCGGTCCTTGCTTGGCATCGCGGCCATGCTCGGTATCGCTCCACGGATCACGCTCACCCCAGTGGGCAGTGTCGCCGTGTGTATCAGCTAGCGCGTCGCAGGCCGTGTCAGGTGTCGTCCAGGCCGCGAGGTCTGCCTGCGGGCTGGCCATCGGCGCCTGCGTTGCCTGTGGACGCAATTGCAGCATCAGGCAGGTCATGATCAGCACCATGCCGATGGCGCCCATCAGCGTGAACTGCTCGCCGACCACGATGACGGCCAACAGGCCCGCCACCAGTGGCTCGAACATGGTCAGTACCGTCACCCGGCTGATGGGCACGCTGGCAAGCCCGCGTCCGAAGATGAGGCTGGCCAGCAGCATCGGGATCAGCGCCATGTAGATGGCGACCGCCGAATTCACCGGCGTGGCGAACAGGCGCGGATCGAGGAACAGGCAGCTGATGGCCAGGCCGATCAACAGCAGGACGCCGGCACAGCCGAACATCGCCCCCATGGCTGCACGGCGATGCACGCCCAGCAGCATCATGCGTCTGGCAAGCAGCGAATAGGTGGCGTAGCTCGCGCCGGCCAGCACGCCCAGCCCGATACCGATGAGCTTGCGGCTCTCGCTGGCAACGCCGCTGGCAGTGGCGTTTGCCGCCGTGTCTGCCAGGCGTGTCTCGCCCATGGCCATCAACCCCACACCTGTCATGCCCAGCATCAGCGCCGCGTACCAGCGCGCACTGACGCGCTTGCGATCCAGCACATATTCCAGCACCGCTGCCGCCAACGGCGCCGTGGCGATGGTGATCACGGTGCCCATCGCCACGCCGGTGTATTCCATGGCCGAATAGAAGGCCAGCGGGTAGACGATGATGAACAGCGCCGCCCACAGCACGAGATGCTTGTGGACCAGCAGGGCGGCCAGTTCCTCATGGAGGATTCGTCGCGACAGCACGGCCTGCAGAATGCCGCCAAAGCCCATGGCGAAGGCGCCGGTGGCCAACGGGCTGACATCCTGATTGAAGTGGGCGGCGGTGCCGGTCGTGCCCCATAGCAGGGCGGCCGTGAGGACGGAAAGATTGCCGATCTGGCGTTCCAGCGCTGGGCGGAAGGGCGTCCGGGAGAAGGAGTGCTGCATGGTGGATGGCTCGCAATGAAGTGTGTCTCGGTGTGCACGAGATTACGCCTCATCGCGAGAATATATTGTGCTGAAACTACGCTCTGATCTGCCAGGAGAAGCAAAACGTCATATACCGCCAGAGTGCGGTGATTGACTGTCGGGTTCGGGTACTCAATCGGTTGTTCAGATGATCGAGTCAGTCAGTCGTCATTCAGTGATTCAGTCATTCGGGGGAGTGAGGCTCGAATACTGACGCGTCATCTCGCGTGGCGACTGGCCGAAGTAGCAGGAAAAGCGCCGCGAGAAGGCGGAAAGGTTCTGATAGCCGACGGCCTCGGCGACCTGCTGGACGCTGAGATCGGTATGGATCAACTGCGCCCGCGCGCGCTCCATGCGTCTGGCGGTCAGGTACTGCTTGACGCTGACGCCCAGATTGTCGCGGAACACCTTGTGGAACTGGGTCGGGCTCAGGTGGGCGAGTCGGGCCAGTGATGCCACGTCGTGGGGCTGGGCCAGCTGCGCGTTCATGATGTCGAGCACTCTGAGCAGACGACGATCGACGCGCTGATCACAGGTCTGCTTCTCCAGCAGACCGAGAAACAGCGCGATGGAGAGCTGATCGATGTGCTTGTCGACCTCACCTTGCAGCTGTGCTTCGAGAAACAGCAGGTAGTTCATCAGCAGGGTGCTGATCGAGAACACCACGCGTTGCGACGCCGCAAGGTTGTCGGGCAGGTAGTCTAGGTCAGCAACGATGAAACGCGCGGCGTCCTTGGCATGAAACAGGTGCGATTCCCCGGGGCGAATGATGACGCACTCGCCGGTGACCACGGTGCCGTGATGGCTGCCGACCTGGATATCGAGATGGCCGCGGATCGGCAGCACCAGCTGGTGGTGGTCGTGGTCATGACTCGTGGCCTGCGGGGTATAGGCGCGCAGCGAGAGTGTCGTCATGGTGCGATGGCCATCATCGGGCGATGCAAGGGCAGCAAGCAGAGCAAGAGGAACACGCGGGCTATCAGCGGCTCAGCTCGATGCTGCGGGTCTGGCCACGGCCGACCTGCACCTGACTGAGAATCAGCGGGCTGCGTGTGCCGTCCGGCAACTGGATGACACCGGCGACATAGAAGGTGCCGGACGGCAGGCCAGTGGCATTGAAGTAGCCATTGCTGTCAGTGCGCACGATGTGGGTATAGGCCTGGGCACGCGGGTCGGCGCGAGACGCCGTCTTGCCTGCCAGCGCCAGTTCGGCGGCTTCTGCGGAGTAGGTGGTGACCGGTGCGATCGAGATGCCCGCCCGGTTGGCGTAGATCGTCTGGCCCTGCCATTCATAGGACATGCGGCCCTTGATCACCGAGGTGCCGGTCTTGTCCAGCTTGGCGTACTCCGCCTCCGGGAAGGCGACGGTGCGCTGGACGCGCTGCTCGCCCTGTTCGGACTGCGAAGAGCCGAAGTCCGGCAGCGAAATGCTGTCGGCCATGCGCGAGGCGCTTTCACACCCGGCAAGAACGGCGGTACACATGAGCAGAGCGAGCGGAGTACGCAAGTGACGAAGCATGGCGAGTCTTCCCTGAAGTCGAGTGATAGGCGGCGCGGGCGTCGGCTCGTGAGCGAGCCAGTCTGGCCACAGCTGCTGCCTTTGCCCCACATCCTACTGCGCCGAGCACAGTCAGGGAACTGCCGGTGAGCGGGAGACAGGCACGGGTGACTCTTCCGTCAGGCATCGGCATCCGTGGGCATCCGCTGGTAACACTTGCGGTTTCGACCGACCCTTGTCAGTAGGCCAGCAGCAAGCGTTTGCCCGTGAGCGCGCTGGGTTGCGCAAGGCATGCCTCTGGAGTTGCTTAAACAGGAACTCCTTGTTCATTATACGTTTGTCTATAACGTGATGGCGCTTGTTACCATGCGGCTCATCAAACCCTGTGCAAGGGCTGCGCAAGAGCTGTTCAAAACCGCTCAAGATCTGCTGGTGTGCTGTTCGAGTGCAGCACACAGGTGGCATTACCGCCTAGCGCGCGGTGCGCTGGCGTCGGGTGAACCATTCATTGTCCGGGAGGGGCCGCATGTCGACATCTCAGAGCGCTACTGATCCTTCACGTCGCCAGCTGTTGAAGCTGGGGCTTGGTGGGGCAGGCATTGCCGTGTTCGGCGGCCTGTCCCTTCAGGCCCTGGCCGAGACAGTCGCTGACGAGCAACAGAGGCAGGATGACAGTGCCTTCGCGACGTTCATGGTCCTGTCGCGCTGGCTGCTGAGCGACAAGACCCTGGATGAGCGGCTGGGCCAGCGCTACTTCGAGGCGCTGGCGAGAATTCCGGCCGAGGGAGTGCCCGGTGTCGGCAGCTTGCCGGCCCTCAAGACCCGCTTGCTGGCCCTGGGCGAGTCGCGAGAGTACGTGAAAAAGGAAGACCTGAGTGACGGCGAGATGGCGCTGGTGCGCCGTCTGCTGCAGGCCTGGATGCTGGGCACGGTCGGCAAGTCGATCAGTGACCCTGCCGCCGAGGTCATCGCCTTCGAGCGCGCTGGCATGTATGCCGGGCCGCGCGATGTGCAGGTGGTGCGTACCTATTGCCCCAATCGCCCGGGGTTCTGGGCAGAGGCACCCAAGGCCTGAGTGGGCACGCTTACTCCCAAGGCTTGCGCGTGGCGGATGGTCGGGCCTTGAGTCCGTGCTTAGATCTCAGCTCCTGACATCGCCTGCATGCCAGACCTTCCAGGGGCGTCCTGACCGCCCCTGTTGCTGTTCCCAATTTCCCGAGGAGAATCCTGCATGGCCGAGGAATCCCGTGCGTATGATGCCGATGTGATCGTGGTCGGTTCCGGCGTTGCCGGTGCCCTGATCGCACATCGCCTGGCCGAGGCCGGCAAGTCGGTCATCATGCTGGAAGCCGGCCCGCGCATGCAGCGCTGGCAGATCGTCGAGCGCTTCCGCAACCAGGCCAACAAGATGGACTTCATGGGGCCCTATCCTGCCAGCAAGGCGGCCCCCCATCCGATGCTCTACGGCGAGAACGCCGACTATCTGGTGCAGAAGGGCGAGCAGGCCTACGACGCCCAATACATTCGCGCCGTCGGCGGCACTACCTGGCACTGGGCGGCGTCTTCCTGGCGTTTCCTGCCCAGCGATTTCGTGCTCAAGAGCGAGTATGGCGTCGGGCGCGACTGGCCGATCGGCTATGACGACCTGGAAGACTATTACTTCCGGGCCGAGGTCGCGCTGGGTGTCTGGGGGCCGAATGATGTCGATCTCGGCAGCCCGCGCAGCGCCGAGTATCCGATGGCACCTCTGCCGCTGTCGTGGAACGAGCGGCGGGTCAGCGAGCGCATCAATCCCCACGGCTTTGACATGGTCACCGAGCCGGTGGCGCGCAACAGCCGCCCGTATGACGAGCGCCCGACCTGCTGCGGCAACAACAACTGCATGCCTATCTGCCCGATCGGTGCGATGTATTCCGGCATCATCCATGTCGAGAAGGCCGAACGTGCCGGTGCCAGGTTGATCGACAATGCCATCGTGCATCATCTGGAAAGCGACGCCAGCGGCAAGATTCGCGAGGTGCGCTATCTGGACCCCGACGGCAAGCAGCATCGCCTGAGCGCGGCGCGGGTGGTGCTGGCGGCCAATGGCATCGAGACGCCCAAGCTGATGCAGATGTCGGTCAACGCTCATACCCCCGATGGGGTGGGTAACCAGAACGACATGGTCGGTCGGCATCTTATGGACCATCCCGGCACCGGGGTGAGCTTTCTGGCCGATGAGCCGCTGTGGGCCGGGCGTGGCCCTCAGGAGATGACTTCGATCATCACCTGGCGCGACGGCGACTTCCGCAAGGACTTCGCGTCCAAGAAGCTGCACCTGTCCAACATTGCCCGCACGCAGCAGATGACCACGGAGGTGCTGTCGGAAACACCGCTCAGGCTCGGCGCGGATCTGCAGGCGCAGATCGATAACCGCGCCAGCCGCTATGTGCAGTTCGACAGCTTCCACGAGCTGTTACCAGAGGCCGCCAATCGCATCACGCCGTCAAAAAAACGTGACGCTCTCGGCCTGCCGCGCCCGGAATTCCGTTATGCTATCGATGATTACGTCAAGCGCAGCGCCGCGCATACCCGTGAACAATATGCGCGTATCGCTCAGCTGATGGGAGGCACCGACATCGCGTTCCGTGATGAGTTCTCCAACAACCAGCATATCTGCGGTACGACCCTGATGGGAGACAACCCCAAAGACTCCGTGGTGGATCGCGATTGCCGAGTGCATGGCCATGACAACCTGTTTGTCGCCAGCTCCGGCAGCATGCCCACCGTCGGGTCGGTCAATTGCACCCTGACCATCGCGGCGTTGTCTCTGCGTATTGCCGATCTGCTCGAACAGGAAATATAAGCATGGTCCCGCACGTCCGTACTGCTGGCACCCGTGATGCCATTGATGAGAAAGGTCGCGGTGCCCGCCCGATCCTTCGCCCCGCACGCCTGACCCGTGCCGTCCGCCTGGCCGCCATTGCGGGCACCAGCGCCTTGTTGCTCAGCGCCTGTGGTAGCGGCGAGGACGAGCACGCCAGCCAGGTGGAAGCCGACAAGGCTGCCACCAATGACCCCGCGCTGATCGAGAAGGGCCTGTACATGGCGCGCGCCAGCGATTGCGCGGCCTGTCACAGCACCGAGGACGGCGATGAATATGCCGGTGGCCTCGGCTTCGAGACCCCGGTGGGCGAGATCTACGCCACCAACATCACCCCGGACACCGAGCACGGCATCGGCAACTACACCCTCGAGGAGTACACCCGGGTGCTGCGCGAGGGCGAGGCCGCCGATGGCCACAACCTCTATCCGGCGATGCCGTTCCCGTCCTATGCCCGTCTGACGGATGAGGACATCAAGGCGCTCTACGCCTGGAACATGCATGAGGTGACGCCGAGCAGCACGCCCAACCGCGAAAGCGAGATTCCCTTCCCGCTCAACATGCGCTGGCCGATGGCACTGTGGGAAGAGATCTTCTCGCCGCTGGAGCCGTGGCAGGACCACGACGACAAGAGTGCCGACTGGAACCGTGGCGCCTATCTCGTCCAGGGGCCGGGCCACTGTGGCAGCTGTCACACCGAGCGTGGCTTCGCCTTCCAGGAAACGGCACTGACCGGTGATGAAGAAGGCTATCTCGGCGGGGCGATGATCGAAGGCTGGCGCGCCTTCAACCTCACGCCGGACATGCAGGATGGTCTGGGCAGCTGGAGCGAGCAGGATATCCAGACCTATCTGGCGACCGGCAACCTCAAGGGCAAGGCGCAGGCTGGCGGCCCGATGGCGGATGTGGTCGAACACTCCATGCGTCACATGAGTGAAGATGATCTGCGCGCCATCGCGGTCTATCTGAAGTCGATTCCGGCGGTGGATGGCAAGGGCGAGCAGGGCGAGGCGGTCAATGATGGCGATCGCGAGGCCGAAAGCGAGCCGCAGGTCGCCACGCGCTTCAATCAGGGCGCACCGGCCGATGACGTGCTGTTGCTGCGCGGTCAGCCGCTGGACAAGCGCCCCGATGATGAAGACCTGATCGGTCAGCTGACCGATGCAACTCCTGGCGTGCGTCTGTATCTGGGCCACTGCGCCATGTGTCACGGCGCGGATGGCGCCGGCACCCAGGATGGCTACTACCCGTCGCTGTTCCACAACAGCGTGACCGGCAGTGTCTATCCGGACAATCTGGCCCAGGCGATCCTCAATGGCGTGCAGCGTGAGAACAATGGCCACAGTGTCTTCATGCCGGCCTTCGATGACAGCCTGACCGATGATGAGCTGATCAACCTGATGGACTATCTCGAGAATCGCTTCGGGGAAGGTCATCAGTCCGAGACGCTGGCATCCCCCGACACGCGTCGTCAGCAGTTGAGCGACAAGCTCGAGGACTGGCGCAAGCACTGAGTCCGGTGCAGGCGCTGAGTCCGGTGCAGGCCTGAGTCCGGTGCAGGCACAGAGGTCTGTGCTGACAGGCCTGCGCAAGCGCTTGGTCGCCGAGTAAAAAGACAGCCCATGAAAGCGGGCTGTCTTTTCCGTGACCTGCTTCCGTGACCTGCGCCATGGCGCAGAGAGTGTGGTTGTCGTGTGCGTTCAGGCCGTCTCATCCCGCGTTCAGTTTCTCCGTGACTGGCTCATCCGTGACTGGCGATGTCACACAGTTGGGGTAATATTGCCCCATGCAGGACCCCCGATTCACATTCATCCCGCTCGGGTTGCGCTCAAATGCAGCACAAACTGAAGAACTGCGGTAGAATGTGCGCCCAGACTTTAGCTCTTTATCAATTATTCGAGGCAACATAGCAGTATGACCGACGCTAATCTTGACGACCAGCTTGCATCCCTGTTTCAGGAGCAGGACACCAAGCAGGACCAGAACGCCCGCATCAAGGAGCTGGAGCGTCAGCTGCGTGAAGCCAGCAAAGAAGCCGACAAGCTCCGTAATGCCCGTGACAAGGCAAAGAAGGAAGTCGAAGACCTGCGCGCTCGCAACGAACGCCTGAGCGAGAAAGCCGCAGCCTCTGACAAGCACCGCAAGCAGGTCGAACACGAGTTCAACCAGAAGCTGGTGCAGTACAAGGCACGTCTGGCACGCGAACAGGCTATCGCCCAGTCTCGCATGATGCCGATGGGCGCAGCCGTCGAGGAAGCGACCGAAGAAGCCGATGCGGCCTCTCTGGAAGACCTCGGCCTCAACGCTGCCGCTATCCGTGCCCTGACTGACGCTGGCTACGACGACGTCGCCAAGGTTCGCAAGGCTCACGCTGATGGCGTGATCTCTGAAGTCAAGGGCATCGGCCCGAAGGCTCAGTCCCAGATCGCTGAAGCCCTCGACGCCTGATCGTTGCCGTTGATCGAAAAAACCCGCCAATCGGCGGGTTTTTTTGTGTCTGTCATTCGCCCTGTGGCGGGCATGACCGCTGGATCTAGTGCTGGGCCTACGGCCGGGTCTACACCTGGGTCTACTGCTAGAGCTCAGGCCAGCTGACCGCTGACTGTTGCTCGCCCAGCCAGTCCTCGAGGGCGGTGCGCATGTCGGCGGTCGGGATCGAGCGTCCGTTCAGCGCATGCACCACCCTGGGCAGACTCGGCGCCTCACCGGCATCCGCCGGCCAGGCCTGCTTGAGCGTGAAGGCGAGCTTCATCGGCTCCTCGCCGTGCAGGTTCTGCTGCATGCGGGCGTGTTCCACGGCCAGCGACTCGAGCTCGGCCTCAAGGCTCGCATCCTCGATATCGGCGCGGCTGACCAGCAGCATGCGCGGCAGGTCGAGCATGTCGGCGCGCGGCAGCCAGTCCTTGGACAGCGGATGCAGCGCCACCAGACGCGTCGCGTCATCGCCGTTGAGGAAGGCAGCGTGCATCTTGCGGCTGTTGATCAGCGCCTGGGGTGCATCACCGACATACTCATCGCCTTCCAGCTCTTCCAGCGAGCGCGGGCTGACCAGCTGCATGCTGGAGCCGACCTTGACCTCGACCCACTGCTTCAAGGCCAGATGCGAGCGTGCATCGTCATCGCTCATCACCACTCGCACCGCACGCGTGGTGTCGTTGAGGAAGCGGATCAGCAGCTCCTGCGGCTCGAACAATTCGGTGTAGCGGATCAGCTCGTCACGCGCGACCAGGCTGACATCGTCGAGATCCGCGCCGTCCAGCACTCGCAGTGACATGCCGCCTTCGGCCAGCGCCTTGAGCATCTGCGGCGTCAGGTAGGCGGCGTCGAGGCTACCATCGCTCAGCCCTTGCTCCACGGCCTCAGGGCTTGAGAACTGCTTGAGCAACAGCGGGCTGCTCAGTTGCTCATCAAGGGTGCCCTCGGCTTCGAGCATCACGGCGGGACTGACGCTGACACCGCCATCGGCGGGCATGCCGATCTCCAGCGCGCTGGCGTGCTGGGCAAGGGTCAGGCTGGCAGTAGTGAGCGACAGGGTGGCGAACATGCGTGCCAGGCGCGGGCGAGATATCGGTAGTGATATCGAAGGACAGAACAGTGCAGGGGGAAGCAGGGACATCTGGCACTCCGGCAACGGTAACAGGGTGATGGTGTACGGCAGCGATGACAGCGCTCGCGCGTGGGCGCCAATGGTAGCCGTTTGGTCTGTGGGTGTCAGGCACGGCGCGGCGTCATGTCTCACCTCGCCGCCGGCACGCCATCCTGCGGGGTGGTTGAGAGGATGACCGTGAGGAAGACCGTGGAGATGAGCGTATGGATGACCGTATGGTTGACCGTATGAATGACCGCGGGCATGAAAAAAGCCCCGTCTCCGAACGGAGGCGGGGCTTTTGACGACTGTCAGCGCAGGTGGCTCAGACCACTTCAGCTCATGACTGAGCACATGCGGCAGCTCACGGCTCAGTACATAGGGCAGCTCACGACTGCGAGCGTGCCACCGGTGCTTCGCCGGTCGCGGCATCTGACGCAGGCGTAGCTACCACACCATCGCGGCGCGCGAAGTGATCGACCCACAGCGCGATCACGCCATCGCCGGTGACGTTGGTGGCGGTGCCGAAGCTGTCCTGGGCCAGATACAGCGCGATCATCAGGCCAAGTTCCGCCTCGCCAAAGCCGAGCATGCTGCCCAGAACCCCAAGCGCCGCCATCACCGCGCCACCCGGTGCTCCGGGCGCGGCGATCATGGTCAGGCCCAGCATGATCAGAAAAGGAATCACTTCGCCGAGGCTTGCGAGTGCCAGGTTGTGGCTCATCATCATCACGGCGGTGGCGCAGGTGACGATGGTGATGGTGGAACCGGACAGGTGGATGGTGGCGCACAGCGGCACGCTGAAGTTGGCCACTTCATCGCTGACGCCATTGGCCTTGGTCTGACGCAGGCTGACCGGAATGGTCGCCGCCGACGACATGGTGCCCAGCGCCGTCAGGTAGGCCGGCAGCATGTTGCGCAGGAGGCCCAGCGGAGAACGACGCTGGATCAGGCCGGTGATCAGGTAGGCCGTGCTCAGCCAGATCCAGTGCATCACGATCGCCAGCACCAGCACCTTCCAGAAGGTATCCAGTGTCGACAGCGCCTTGCCCTCGTAGGCCATCTCGGCAAAGGTGCCGGCGATGAACAGGGGCAGCAGCGGGATGATGACGCGATTGAGGAACACCTCGACCACTTCACGCGATTCGAAGACGGCGCTTTTCAGGGTCGGCAGTTCGCGGCGGCTGATGACCACGCCGAACACGAAGGCCAGCACCAGGGCCGTCATCACCGGCAGTGCCGCGGGGATTTCGAGATCGAGAAAGGGAGTCAGGGCATCGCGGCCTTCAGCGACCGGCGCCATGCCGGACAGCATGCCGGGCAGCAGGTTGCTGGCCACCAGAAAGGCGAAGATGCCGGCCAGAATCGTCGACCCGTAGGCCATGCCGACGGTGCGACCCAGCATGGCGCCGGAATTCTTCGGCAGCGACGCGATGCCGCTCATGACGTAGAACAGGATGATCAACGGGATGGTGAAGTTGATCAGCTGGCCGATGATGACCTTGGCGGTCAGCGCGGCACGTACGAGGGCATCCGGGGCCATCAGGCCGATCAGCAGGCCGGCAATGATGCCGAGGATAAGTTTGACGATGAGCTTCATGTGGATCTCGAGGGTTTGACGGGTTCTTGCCCCGATAACGGGTCGTGAATCGCGTACCACCTCGGCGACGCACCGAAATGGCGCGCAGAGTTTACCTGAATTGCGCCACCATTTCAGGCGCCTGGCCAGCTGCCGTGGCACGGGGGGTTATTGCCCATGACTCGACGTGCTGACCAGGCGCCATCTCAGGCTCTCAGCCGTTCATCGCTTCGCTTTCATCACTTTCGCGCTTTCACTCTTTCGCGCCTCGCTTGCCCACCCAGCGCTTCGCTTGCGCTCTCGTCTCGCTGTATTAAAGAGGCCGATCGACGCTACTTCACACCATGATGAATCAATGCCACCGCTGCCAGTGCCAGCCCGAACAGTGACATGCCCTGCCAGCCATACACGCTCATCATCTTGACGCCGATAGCGGAACCGGCTGCCGCGCCGAGGTAATAGCACAGCATGTAGACGGCGTTCATGCGGCTCTGGGCCTTGGGGTCGATCGAGAACACGCGCACCTGGTTGGGAATCTGGGCCGCGAAGACGCCCAGGTCCAGCAGGATGATGCCGACGATCAGTCCGGCCAGGCTGTCACCCCCCATGGCGAGCACCGCGAAGGACGCCAGCACCATTACCAGGGCGAAGCTGATCAGACGCCCCGCGCCGACACGATTGACCAGTCGGCCCGCCGCCTTGGCACCGAAGATGCCCGCCAGCCCGATGATGCCGAACAGCCCCGCCTGCTGGACGCTGTAGTCAAACGGCGCATCGGTGACGTGAATGGCCAGCGTCGCCCACATGGCATTGAAGGCCGCGAACCACAGCGCGCCGGTCAGCGCGGATTCCCGCAGCAGGGCATGTTGCTTGAACAGCGTGCCCATCGAGGCGATCAGTCTGGGGTAGGCCATCTGCACGGCAGGCGCGCGGCTGGGCAGATGACGATGCAGCAGCACACCGATGATGACGGTGAGGATGGCCGCGACCAGGAAGACGCTGCGCCAGCCCCAGTATCCGCCGATGCTGCCGCTCAGGGTGCGTGACAGCAGTATGCCGATGGTCAGTCCTGTCATCAGGGTGGCGATGTTCTTGCCGCGCGCCTCGGGGGTGGACAGCGAGGCGGTCAGCGGAATCAGCTGCTGGGTGATGTTGGCACCCAGTCCGGCCACGAAGCTTGCCAGCAACAGCGGCCAGAAGCTGGGGGCCAGGAAGATGCCCAGTGAGGCCAGTGCCAGGGTGATGGACAGATTGCGGATCAGCTGGCGTCTGTCCATGGTGTCGCCCAGCGGCGAGATCAGCAGGATGGCGGCGGCATAGCCGAATTGGGTCGCGGAGGGAATCAGGCCGATCATGCCCTGGCTCACGCCCAGTGAGCCGGCCATCTCCGCCAGAAGCGGCTGGTTGTAGTACAGATTGGCGGCGGTCGCGGCGACCGCGATCGCCATCAGCAACAACAACCCGCGGCCAATGGCGGGCGTGCTGTCGGCCTCTGGTGTCGATGTCGGCGTGTCAGTGCCTGCCTGGACAGTATCTGATCGCGCAGTGTCCGATGGGGAACTGCTTGAAGGGGAAGTGCTTGAAGAAGTGCCTGTCACCTGGGTGTCCTCATGTTCGTGCTGCCAAGCGTGGCAGCGGTGATTCACGAGGGGCAGAGTAGGTAGTGTTCACCTATAAGAGAAATGTTGTTGTTTGATATGTTTGATGCCCATCCGGTATAGATCCTGTGATCTACCATGGAGGCGTTAAATCCTGGTTGCCCTCAAGCCTGGCTGTGCTCAAACGTGGCTGCGCTCAAGCCTGGCTGTGCTTAAACGTTGCCTGGAGGCACTGGCCTGGCCGCGCGACACTGTCGCGTTCCACCAGCCTCGGGGCCAGTTGGGTCTGGCCCGGGAAGGGAGAGCCTTCCAGACGTGCGATCAGCTGATCGACGGCCGTGGTGCCCAGCGCATAGATCGGCTGACGGATGGTGGTCAGGGCGGGTGAGAGGTAGGCACTGATCTCGATATCGTCGTAGCCGATGATCGAGAGTTGCTTCGGTACCTCAAGACCCAGGTCCTGGGCGGCGCGCAGACAGCCCAGCGCCAGCAGGTCATTGAAGGCGAAGATGGCATCGGGTCTGTCGGCCGGATTGGCCAGCAGCAGGTGGGCCGCGCGATGACCGTCGGCCAGCATCAACTGGGTCGCGATCTGCCAGTCCTCGGCGAGCCCCAGGCCGGCGGCGTGCAGGGCGTCCAGTGCTCCGCTCAGGCGCTCGCGGGAACGGGCATGATCACGAGGCCCGGTCAGCAGGGCGATGCGCTCGATCCCCTGCGCCAGCAGGTGCTCGATGGCAAGCCTGCCCCCCAGGCGTGAATCGTCATTGACCACCGTCATGTCCCAGCCCGGCTGGGGCTCGGCGTCCATCATCACCGTCGGCAGTGGCAGGGCGCTGAGCGCCTCGAGAAAGCCCGCGCCGTTCTCGGCGGTCATCACCACCAGGCCATCGATGCGTCGGTCCCGCAGCGTCTCGAGATAGCTGAGCTGCTTGGCGTCGATATCGTCGCTGTTGCACAGGATCAGGCTGTAGCCCGCCTGGTAGCAGCGGTCCTCGACACCGCGGATCACCTCGGCGAAGAAGGGGTTGTGCGCACTGGTGACGATCATCCCCAGGGTGCGGCTGCGGTTGGATTTCAGCGCGCGGGCGACGCTGTCGGGCCGATAGCCGAGCGCGGCGATCGATTCGCGTACCCGCGCCTCGGTCGCACTGGCCACCGGGCGGGTGGCATTCACGACATGCGACACCGTGGTTACCGAAACTCCAGCGTGTGCCGCCACATCCTTGAGTCGAATCACTTTTCTATCCCTGGTGGTGAGCCTGATGGTGAAAGTCGAGCGGGCGTCACTGGCCCTGCGAGGCGAGCAAGACACGCCATTGATGGAAAGACGCAAAAAGACGAAAAAACGCCGGCCAGTGGCCGGCGTCCTGTCCCGCGCTGCAGGCGGCGTGAGCCGTGTGAGCGCTTATTCGGTGATCAGCTTGAGCGGCACGGAGATGGTCTTCTCGACGTCTTCGTCCTTGAGCAGCTTGTCGGCGGTATCGACGCCGAGACTGCCGATCAGTGCCGGTTGCTGGGCGACGGTAGCGTCCATCTTGCCGGCCTGCACGGCCTTGATGCCTTCATCGGTGCCATCGAAGCCGACCAGCAGGATGTCCTTGCCGGCGGCCTGCAGCGCACGCTGGGCGCCCAGCGCCATCTCATCGTTCTGGGCAAAGACGGCATTCACGCCCGGATGCGCCTGCAGCAGGTTCTCCATCACGTTCAGGCCCTGGGTGCGGTTGAAGTTGGCCGGCTGCGTGGCGACCAGGCTGAGGCCTGACTGGCCGTCGATGGCCTTCATGAAGCCTTCACCGCGATCACGCGTGGCCGAGGCGCCGGCGACACCTTCCAGCTGCACGATCTCCCCCTTGCCTGCGAGTTTCTCGGCGATGAAATTGCCCGCCAGTTCGCCACCGGCGACGTTGTCGGAGGCGACGTGCGCCGCGACACGACCGCCATTGGCGCTGCGATCCAGTGTCACCACCGGTACATTGCGGCCATTGGCGGTGCGCACGCTGGAGACCACGGCATCGGAATCGGTCGGGTTGATCAGCAGCAGATCGACGCCGCGGGACAGGGCGTCCTCGACATTGGACAGCTCTCGCGCGGCGTCATCGCCGGAATCCAGCACGATCAGCTCGTGGCCCAGTTCCTCGGCCTTGTCCTTGGCACCCTGCTGGAGGCTGACGAAGAACGGGTTGTTCAGCGTCGAGACCACCAGCGCGATCTTGTCGGCCATGGCGGATTGCACCGGCATCAAGCTCAGGCCTGCGGCAGTGATGGCGGTTGTCAGCGTGGAGGTGAGCATCTTTTTCATGGCGATGGTCCTTTCGTTGTTGTCGGCGACCCGCTGGAGGGCCCCCGTGGTTGGCGCACGGGGGCGAGGGTCTTCGATGCTGCCGGGAATGAAACCGTGTCGTGTGTTACTGACTTGCTCTTCTATTTCTGCGGTACTTGCGCTTCTATTTCTGCGCGCGGCTGTCGATCAGTACCGCGAGCAGTATGACGGCGCCCTTGGCGATCATCTGGTAGTAGCTGGAGACGCCCATGATGTTCAGCGCATTGTTGAGCACGCCGATCACCAGTGCCCCGATCAAGGTGCCGAAGATGCGCCCACGGCCACCCATCAGGCTGGTGCCGCCGATGACGACTGCCGCGATGGCGTCCAGCTCGTAACCGGTGCCGGCATTCGGCTGTGCCGAGCCCAGACGCGCGGCGAGGATGGCACCCGCCAGTGCCGCGAAGGCACCCGCGATGGCATAGACACTGATCTTGATGCGATTGACGTTGATGCCGGACAGGCGCGCGACCTTCTCACCACCGCCGACCGCATAGACGTGGCGCCCGAAGCGGGTGTGATGCAGTACGCCCCAGCACAGCACGTAGACGAAGAACATCATGTAGATCGGGATCGGCACGCCGAGCCAGTAACCACCGCCCAGATTCCAGAAGCTGTCGGCGGCTTCGCTGACGCCGATGGAAACCGGACGGCCATCGGTGTAGACGAGCGTGGCACCGCGCAGCACCGTCATCGCCACCAGCGTGACGATGAAGGCCTGGATGCGACCGAAGGCGACGAACAGACCGGAAATGGCACCCAGGCCGGCACCGGCGATGATGGTGCCCGGCACGCTCAGCCAGGGGGAGAGGCCGGCGGCGGTCATCGAGGCCGCGAAGGCGCCGGTCAGCGCCAGTACCGCGCCGACGGACAGATCGATACCCGCGGTGAGAATGACGAAGGTCACGCCCATGGCGATGATGGCATTGATGCTGGTCTGGCGAAGCACGTTGAGCAGGTTGTCGGACGACAGGAAGTTGTCGGACAGGCCGGCACTCACGGCGATCAGCAGGGCCAGCGCGATCAGCGCCTTGTTGTCGACCAGCAGGCGCATGACGTCGAGGCGGCGGCCGCTGGCGGCAGAGGAAGAAGGAGTAGACATCAGTTCGGCATCTCGTGGCGGGAAGCGGAGGAATCGGGGGTAGAAGACGGGCGGACGGTATCGCGTGATGCAGCGCTGGACATTGATGTGCCATTCGCGGCGTCGTTGCCACTGCTCAGGGGGCTCTCGAGGCCCGAGGCCGCAGTCATGATCGCTTCCTGGGTCGCGTTCTCACGGCTGAATTCGCCGGAGATGCGTCCATCGGCGACCACCAGAATGCGATCGGCCAGGCCGAGCAGTTCGGGCATCTCCGAGGAGATCAGCAGCACGCACTTGCCCTGGCGCTTGAGCTCGTTGATCAGCAGGTAGATCTCGCGCTTGGCGCCGACATCCACGCCACGGGTCGGTTCATCGAGAATCACCAGCTCCGGCGCCGGCATCAGTGCCTTGGCCAGCGACACCTTCTGCTGGTTGCCGCCGGACAGCGTATCGACCGGCTGGTCGGTATTGCTGACCTTGATCTGCATGCTCTTGACGAAGCTTTCGACGGCGGCGGCTTCCTCGACATGACGAATGCGCCCGAACGCGCCACAGAAACTCGGCAGGGCGCTCAACGACATGTTGCTGGCCACCGAGTGGGCGAGAATCAGGCCCGCCTGCTTGCGGTCTTCCGGCACATACACCAGGCCTGCGGCCAAGGCCTCGGCCGGCGAGGCGAAGCGCACCGGCTGGCCATGCAGCTGCACGCTGCCGGCGCTGATGCGGGTATCGCCGCACAGGGCGCGGGCCAGTTCGGTACGCCCGGCGCCCATCAGGCCGCCAAAGCCGAGCACTTCCCCGCGGCGGGCCGAGAAGCTGATGCCCTTGACGCCCGGCGCCTCGAGATTCGTCACCTCGAGCATCACCTCGCCATCAGGGCTGGCGGGCGTGTAAGGGTAGCGCTCGGCCAGCTCGCGACCGACCATCAGGCGAATCAGCCCATCTTCATCCAGCTCTGCCGTCGGCCCCTGGTGAATCATCTGGCCATCGCGCAGCACGGCGACTTCATCGCACATGCTGAAGATCTCGTTCAGGCGGTGGGTGATCAGGACCAGCGAGCGGCCTTCGGCGCGCAGCTCCGCGACGACCTCGGCGAGAATCTCGGTCTCGATGTCGGTCAGCGCATCCGTGGGCTCATCCATGATGATGATCTCGGCGTCCAGTGACAGCGCACGCGCGATCTCGACCATCTGCTGCTGACCGATGCTCAGCTCGCTGACGGCGGTGCGGGAATCCAGCGATTGGCGAAGGCGGTCGAGCAGCTGGCGGGCATCACGGTGCAGGCGCTTCCAGTCGACGGTGCCCAACGCGGTGCGTGGCTCACGGCCGAGGAAGATGTTCTCGCCGGCGGACAGGCCCGGCACCAGATTGAGTTCCTGGTGGATGATGGCGATGCGGCTGTCCATCGCCTGACGCGGGGTGGTGAAGACCACTTCCTCGTCACGCAGCCACAGCGTGCCGGCGTCGTAGCGATAGACGCCGGAGAGAATCTTCATCAGCGTCGACTTGCCCGCGCCATTCTCGCCGGCCAGCGCATGCACGCGCCCCGCGCGCAGTGTCAAGTCGACACCCTTGAGCACGCTGACCCCGGAGAAACCCTTGTCGATGCCCTTGAGTGCCATCAGCACTCGCGGTTGTGCATGGCTCTGCATCAGAAGGGCACTCCACAGTGCAGAATCACGTTGGCGTACGGCGTGCACTCGCCCGTGCGCACGATGACGCTCGCCTCGGGCAGCGCCGCCTTGAAGGCTTCATGACTGAGCTGCTGGCGGGCGATCGGTGCGAGGGACAGGCGGTCCAGGGTGTCCAGGCGTTCGACGATGGCGTCATGGAAGGAGGGACTCTTGACCGGCAGCTCCTCGGCCAGGGTCGTGGCCTCGATGCAAAGCTCGGCCAGCAGGGCGTCCAGCACCGGTAGCATGGCAGGCAGGCCGGGCACCACCGCGAGATCGACACAGGGCACGCCCTCGGGAATCGGCAGGCCGGCGTCGGCGATCACCACGGTGTGGGTATGGCCGAGACGGGCGAGGTGGCCACTGAGAGGTCCGTTCAAGATGCCGTGTCGTTTCACGTCGCAGTCCTTGGGTAAAGCAGGAATGAGTCGATCCAGTGTCTGAATCCGCTGGTTCACAATGGCGCCAATTATGAACCGCAAACGTTTGCGGTGCGGTAAGCGATACGTCGTAGGCGCTGTAGGGTGACTACCTTTCTGTAGTCTGAGGTCCAATGCGGGGTGCGCTCGGGAGGTGATCAACAAGGAAGGCGATCGAAAAAGAAGGTGGTCGGAAGAAGAAGGTGGTCGAAAGAAGGTGATCGAAAGATGGTGATCGAAAGAAGAAAGCGCTCACACAAGAAAACGTCTGCACAAGAAAGCCCTCAAGTTCACGAACCCTGTGCCGATAGCCACAACACTCAGACAGACAAATACGCCCGGTATGCGTGCTTTTTCGCCTGATGGCGGTTCAGCGGGCATGTGAAAATACCTTCACCCTATCGAGAGGTGCATATGGCGACGATTTCATCGCTGGGGATTGGCTCTGGGCTCGACCTCAACAGTCTGCTGACGGATCTGGAGACGGCAGAGCGTCAGAAGCTCACGCCGATCGAGACCCAGCAGGCAAGTTATGAGGCCGAGTTGTCGGCCTGGGGCACGATTCAAAGTCGTCTGGAATCCCTGGATAACGCCGCCGCGGCGCTGGCCGATGCCGAGACCTATGCCGGCATGACGACCACCGCCAGTGGCTCGGGCGTCAGTGCCACGGCAACCTCGGAAGTGAGTGCGGGCAGTTATTCGGTGGCTGTCACCCAGCTGGCGCAGGCGCAGAGTCTGGCGACGACGGGCCAGGCGAGTCGCGATGAAGCCATCGGTGATGGCACCGCGACCACGCTGACGCTGTCATTGGGCACGCTGGCTAGTGACGGCAGCTATGCGGCGGACGCCGAGCGCAGCGCCAGCATCGTCATCGACGAGAGCAACAACACGCTGGAAGGCATTCGTGATGCCATCAATGAGGCGGGTCTCGGGGTCACGGCCTCGATCGTCAATGATGGCTCCGACACGCCGTATCGCCTGGTGATGACCTCGGACGAGACGGGCAACGAGGCGGTGATGAGCCTCTCGACCAGCGGCGAGGTGGCAGAGCTCGATAGCCTGCTCAGCCATGACCCGACGAGCAGTGACCCGGCCGCCGGCGGGATGGAGGAAGTCGTCGCGGCGCGCAATGCCGAGTTCAGCGTCAACGGCATCAGCATGCAAGCCACCTCCAATATCATCGATGATGCCGTGGATGGCTTGACTCTGACGCTGAGCGAGACGAATACGACTGCGAGCGTGGTCACCGTCAAGGAGAATGCCGAGTCGGTAAGCAAGGCGATGGAAACCTTCGTCAATGCCTACAACGACCTTCAGGACACCATCGACAATTACACCGCCTTCAATGCCGATGAAGGGACGGCGGGGGAATTGCTGGGCGATTCGACGCTGCGCACCATCGAGAGTCGTCTGACCTCGGCGCTGAATTTCACCAGTGAGGGCGATTTCTATGCGCTCTCCTCGCTGGGAGTGAGCCGTACCAACGATGGCAAGCTCGAATTCGACAGCGCCGTGATCGAGGCTGCCGACAGTGAGCAGCTGGCGGCGATGTCGGGGTTCTTCATCTCCGATGATGAGGCGGGCACCAGCGGTTTCGCCAGCCAGATGTCCAGTCTGCTGGAAGAGGTAGTCGGGGAAGACGGCACGCTGGAAAGCACCACGGAAGGCATCGAGGGGTCGCTGGAGAGTCTCGCCAGTCAGTATGAGCAGACCGAAGACACCATCGAGGCCACCATCGAGCGTTATCGGGAGCAGTTCACGGAACTCGACATCCTGGTGGCCAACCTGACATCCACCAGTGACTACCTGACCAGTCAGCTGGAAACGCTGGAAAACAGCTGGGACATGACGGGCTGATCGGTGGCTGATGCCTTGAGACATTGGTTATTGGTCATTGGTTACTGACCCAGGCCCAGGCCATCCGCCATGCGCTTGCGAGATTCGATGAGTCCGGCGATGCCCGCAGTCGAGACGGCATGCCGACGACGGCTCCATATCTGACAGAGATACTGACAAACGCCATGAACAAGGGAACCCAATCACCATGAGTCGCTATCGTGGCGCCAATGCCTATGCCCGTGTCGGCGTGGAATCCGGTGTGCTTTCCGCCAGCCCGCACCAGTTGATCGTGATGTTGTTCGAGGGAGCAGACCGCGCGCTGGCGGCGGCGCGTCTGCAGATGGAGGCCGGCGACGTGGCCGCCAAGGGGCAGTCGCTGGCCAAGGCGACCAGCATCGTCACCGAAGGTCTGCGTGCCTGTCTGGATCATGAGCAGGGCAATGAAGTCGCGACCAATCTCGATCGCATGTATGACTACATCGCGCGCCTGATCATGCAGGCCAACCTGGGCAATAGCCCGGAAAAGCTCGACGAGGCGCGTCGCCTGCTCAACGAGCTGGGAGACGCCTGGCGTCAGATTGCCGTACACGACAAGGGATTGGACTGACCATGGACAGCAATGCACTGCTCGCCGATGACACCTTCCAGCAATGCGATGAGCTGCTGGAGCAGATGAATGCCATGCTGCGCTCGGCACGCCTGGGTGACTGGCCCGCGGTTCTCGGCGGGCAGGCCAGCTATATCGAGAAGATGCAGCAGCTGCGCATGCCGCGAGGTGGCAACGCCGAGACGCGCAGGGCGCTGGAACAACGCCTGCGTACGCTGACCACACTGGAATCAGAGCTGACTGTCCAGCTCAAGGCGCGTCAGAGCCAGTTGCAGGAAGTGCTCGGGGATGTGGGTACGCGCCGCAAGCTGGCACGCAGCTATGGCCAGGGCAATTATGGCCAAGGCAGCTACGGTCAGAATAGCTGAGGTCACAGTAGCCAAGGCCAGAACAGCCAAGATCAGAATAGCTGAGGCCAGAACAACCAAGGTCAGGCAAGTTACGATCAGGGCGGCCAGGCTCAGCAGAGCAAGGCTTGATCGGGCGCGGGGAGAGCCGAGCCTCCAAGGCTTCGCGCATGACTCCCTGACGGCCTCCCCGGGCAATGAGGATTGCACGACATGAGCGGCATCAATCCCTTGATCGATAGTCTGCTCCATCAGGTGTTGGGGAGGGCGGCACAACGCCCGCCGCCGGCGGACTCCGGTGTCGTCTTCCCGACCTCCGCTCTCCAGTCGCGCCAGGGGCTGGGGGCGGAAGATGGCAAGGGCAGTGGCGGCCAGAATGGCGCCAATCCGCTCTTCCAGACGGGAACTGATACAGGCTCAGGCGCAAGGCCTGCGGCCCCGTCATTGAATGCCAGCGCAGCGTTGCTGACAGCCTCGCAAGCCTCCACTTCTCCCACTGGCGCCCTCGCGTCAGCTTCCTCCTCCCTCCCACCGTCCGGTGCTTCCGTCGAGCTGACGACGCAGACGCAGACGATGTCGCGTTTGCTCGATGCCCTGTCACAGCTGGTAGCCAGTGGCTCGCCGTCCGCGCGGGTCGGGTTGGCGCTGCCGGAAGGGCAATCGCTTGTTTCTCTGCTGGCACGCGGCCAGCCCTTGCCCGGTCTTCTGGCGCCCATGGCGTTGTCCAGCGCATCACTTCTCAGTCTGTCGGCGGCCTTGAGCCAGCAGATCCACCAGAGCGGGCTCTTCTACGAGGCGGACCTGCTCGCCTGGGTCGAGAATCGGCTGGGATTGGCCGAGCTCGGCGGTCATCCTCAGCTTGCCAATGCCAGATTGGAGGCTCTGTTGGCATGGCGGCAATGGCCGGTGCTGGCGGAGGCGCGCTTCATCCCCTGGGAGGCGGCACGCGAGGACGCCTTTGTCTGGCGCATGCGAGACGTGCGAGCAGGGCTGCGCCGTGAGCCTCGCGCAGGCATGGCACGGCCGAGCGGTGACAGCTTGTTGCCGCCGGGTGGCATTGACGCGGCCCGCCAGGGCGCCAGCGCCCATGAAGCCAGTGCGCTGGGTGCCTATCGCGCCAACATGCAATTGGGCGTCGCTCAACCTGCCGCCTCTGATGTGTCTCGCCAGGCGAGTGGCTCAGACGCCCTTGCCAGCGGGCTGGTGCAGCAACAGCTGTTGTTGATTCTGGGTCAGCCCTTCCATTGGCAGGGCTTGTTGATGCCCGGCCTGCATGTCTTCTTCAGCCTCTATTTCCCGGGGCCGCCTTATCGGCATCGCTCGCGGGATGAGGAGGAGCGACGTGCAGCGCCATTGGCCGTGACGCCCGTGGCTGCGCATGACGCCACAGCTGACAGTCGCCGCAGTGATCACGGCGAGGCACAACAGTGGAAGATGTCGCTGACCTTGGTGGCAGGCGACAGCGATGGCGAGGAGGGCAGCGATCGCAAGCCACAGGTGACTTCCGAGTCGGAGGATCTTGCCGCGAAGGAAAATGCAGAACAGGGCGAAGGGCAGGCGCCAGCGCCCGGTAGTGCGGAAAGTGCGGAAAGTGAGGGTGGTGAGAAAAGCAGGAGCAGTGATGCTTCAGAGAGGGCAACGCTTGCACTGAACCTGACCTGGTATCAGCTCGCTGCGCCTGTGGCATTGGTGGTCGAGATAGAGCGACTGACGCAACCCTCCAGCAACTCAGGCGAGCGTGATACGGCCTTGCGCGAGCTGCAGCATGCGCTCGCGCAAGGTCTGGCCGGGATGGCGCCCAGGGTGCACGTACGCCCCGTCGATGCAGTACCTGATCATGAGGCGCCCGCGTCTTCTGATGGCACATCTGTCGATGCCCCTCGGGCCACGGCAGAGCAAGCGACGGATTTCATGCATACCCAGGGTGAGAGGCTGGGGCAGCGCATCCAGCAGCGGGCCAATTCGCTGGGTCTGAGCATGCATGAAATGCCCGAGCTGGTCGAAATGCTGGCCACCGGCCTGCCGGCACGCAAGGAACTGCCCACAGCCTTGATGCAGGTCGTCGTCAAGATCGCTGAGCTATGGGCCGAGAGACATCGCTCACAGAAGGCACCTTGCGAGTAAAATTCTCGAATGTCCCGCTCTGCAGGATGATGTTTCATCCTTGTACGATTCTTGCTCATTGAGCCTTGGCGAATGTTTTTATGACATGCCACTGCATGGCGACTGTGGAGGTGTGAAGTGACACTTCAGGCGTCACGCCACAGGCCAGGATATCGAGAAATATAATTTATTTATAATATTTAAATAAAGCGTCACTCAGGCGAACTGCTTGCGTGGATACGGTATTGAAACTCCGCCGAGGGTCGCTTTGTAAATGCAGCTCGATCCTGCATGTTGTTTGTGCCAGAACCCTCATATTCAGTGTTTTATTGTGTTGAAGCGGCGAGAGAAGCCCATTTGGGCGAGCCGCTGGCGGGTCCTCTCACAGCGTTGAAATAGCAGATAGCCCATTCTGGACAAGTGCTGACATTGCGTTATTCCTCGCCTTTACGCAGGGGTAACTTGCTGCCTGTTGGCGGCCCGTTCGGGGCAATTGCTCGATATTGTACAAGGCATGCCCCGGGTGGCGGGAAAGAGTCAGGCCTGCCTTTCACGAAAATGCAACACACTGTGCGCACCATCCGCTTGCTATTGCTTTGTATGACAAATCTGGTGCATCGTGATTATGCAAGTCGTCTTGAAGACAAGATTGAGGGCTTTTCTGACACACCTTGCTGCCATTTCGGCGGCTTGATGCAGCTTTTGTGCATATAGCGTAGTGGTATGTAAAAAAATGTTGATGAAGAGTCTGGTCCATTACGTGATTAAGTATTAGAATCGCCATCTTAAAGTGGGTGGCTCATTTGGTCATGAAGCCGCTAGCCCGCATGGCGCCACTGGTCCGGCGCCATTGAGTATTTCGTTTCATCACATCAAAACCATAAGGAATGACGGTCGAGCGCCAGGGTTGGCGGTAGCTCGGGACGATCAGACCACTCAGGGAATTATGATGTCCTCACTGCTCAATGATATACAGAGTGTCAATCTGTCGTATCTTCTGCTTGTGCAGCGCTTGTTGGTCGAAGATACGGAAATGGCGCTGGTACGCCTGGGTCTCGATCAAGAGATGGCGGATCTATTGTCTGGCATGAGTGTCAGTCAGCTGGTATCGTTGTCGTCCTGCAATCAACTGCTGTGCGAGCTGGCGTTGGATGATGCCTCGCAGCTCAAGGGAGTCTTGCAGGGTGGACGCGACCAGGATTTCAGCGCGATGCACACTGCCATGCTGCTGAATGCGCGCCAGAACGATGCTGGACTTCGCCAGGGGGGAGTCAGCTGATGACCCAGAAAAGTCTCGTCGATGAACTGCAACAGCTGCAGTTGGCAGTAGAGTTGATCGAACTGGGGGCCCGCCTGCAGGTGCTCGAGACGGAAACGGAGATCAGCCGCGCGCGTCTGGTCAAGCTGTACAAGGAAGTTCGTGGTGTCTCGCCGCCCAAGGGCATGCTGCCGTTTTCCACCGACTGGTTCATGACCTGGCAGCCCAATCTGCATGCATCGCTGTTCCACGGTTTCTACCGCCGGCTCAAGGCGCAGGGCGCGTCGCGCATGAATGCCTTCGTCAAGGCATATCGCTTCTACCTGGAGCATGTCGGCGAAGACGAGCCGGTGCTGGCGCTCACGCGCGCCTGGACGCTGGTGCGCTTTTTTGAAAGCGATCTGCTGGAAGTGGCCAGCTGCAAGACCTGCAGTGGCCATTTCGTGGTGCACGCCCACACGCCATCACATGATTACGTGTGTGGCATCTGTCAGCCGCCATCGCGTGCCGGCAAGACGGCAGCCCGCCGCAAGGCCCGTGAAGAACTGGCACTGGAGCAGTCGGCAGCCGTCGCTAGCCTCGGCTGATAGCTGTCTTGTGTCAGTGAAGGCGCCAGGATTGCGCCAGGCGAACGAGCAAGACGAGCGTGCAAAGACCAGAAGGCTTGCCCATCCCCGGGCAGGCCTTCTTGCGTTGTGCGCCATTGCTCTGACGCCTGGCTCATTGCCGACTGTTCGACCATGGTGCTTTCGACCATGGTGCTTTCGACCATTGCTCTTTCGACAACGTCTGCCTCAATGAATATTCCCCCGTGACCCTAAAGACATGCTCAGCGACGCCGATAGTCAGATTCATGCGACGTTGACCGAATGCCAAGGGGGTTATTGTGTTGTTGTTCATAGGCTATCTAGTGGTCATCGGGTCCACCCTGGGCGGGTATCTGATGGTGGGCGGGCACCTGGCGGTGCTGATGCAGCCCGCGGAATTGCTCATCATCTGTGGCTCTGCCGTCGGCGCCTTTCTGGCCGGCAACAACGGCAAGGCCATCAAGGCCACCGGCAAGGCATTCTCGAAGTTGAAGCGCACGCGTGGCTACAACAAGTCCCTGTACATGGAAGTCATCGGGCTGTTGTATCTGCTGCTGTCGCGTGCCCGTCAGCAGGGCATGCTGGCGATCGAGCAGGACATCGACAATCCGCAGGAAAGCGCCTTGTTTGCCGAGTATCCGCGCCTGCTCTCCGACCCCATTCTGATGAATTTCATCACCGACTACCTGCGCCTGATGGTCAGCGGCAACATGGACCCCTTCGAGCTCGAGTCGCTGATGGAGCACGAGATCGAGACCTTCAAGCACGAGACCGAAATTCCGGTGCATTCCCTCTCGGCGGTGGCCGATGGTCTGCCGGCCTTCGGGATCGTCGCCGCCGTGATGGGGGTGGTGCATGCGCTGGCCTCGGCGGATCAGGGCGCCGCCCAGCTGGGCGTGTTGATCGCCAATGCCATGGTCGGCACCTTCCTCGGCATCCTGCTGGCCTATGGCTTCGTCACGCCGGTCGCCAACAAGATCCAACACGAGGTGCACGAGGCCGTGAAGATGATGCAGTGCATTCGCGTCATCCTGATGGCCTCGCTCAATGGCTACGCTCCGCAGGTCGCGGTGGAATTCGGCCGCAAGGCGTTGTTCACCGCCGAGCGTCCCAGCTTCAACGAGCTGGAAGAGCATGTACGCGAGATCAAGAACAAGGGTGCGGGCTGATATGGCGTTGCTGTCAGTCGCAAGTGCGTCTCTCGCAAGTGCGTCACTCACAAGTGCGTCAGTCGCAAGCGTGTCCGTTACCTGCGTGCCAGTGACACAGGTATCGCTGGCTGTCGTGGTCGAGTCAGTGGGTGTCTCTGGACTGAAGCTCGGAGGTCTCGATGAGTGAAGAGCGCAGACCCATCGTCATCAAGCGGCCGCGTATCGTCAAAGGACATCATGGCGGTGGTTGGAAGATCGCCTACGCCGACTTCATGACCGCGATGATGGCCTTCTTCTTGGTGATGTGGGTGATCTCGAATGCCTCGGATGACGACCTGAGGGAAATCTCCGACTACTTCGGTGCGCCGCTGGAAGTCTCGCTGCTGGGGGGCGATCGCAATTCGGCCTCCAGCAGTGCCATTCCCGGTGGCGGCTTCATGGCCGAGCAGACCCAGGGCGAGAAGGGCGCTGATCTGCAACGCCTGCAGCGCCAGGCGCTGGCCGATGATTCCCGCATGGCCGCCATTCGCGACGAGATCGACACCACCATGACGCAGCGCATGGCCGATGACGCGGACCTGGCCGAACTGCGTGAGCAGCTGCAGATCGAGCTGACCTCCGAAGGCTTGCGCATCCAGATCACCGATAGCGACCAGCACCCGATGTTCGCGTTGGGCAGCAAGCAACCCTCGCCACAACTGTCGCAGCTGCTTGGCTTGCTGGCGCCGATTCTCAAGCGGCTGCCCAATCATCTGAGCATCACCGGGCATACCGACAATCGTCCCTTCGTCGGCGAAGGCGGCTACGGCAACTGGGAGCTCTCAACCGATCGCGCCAATGCCGCGCGCCGCGTGCTGGGCAACAGTGGGCTGCCCTATGAGCGCATCGTGCGCGTGGTCGGCATGGGCTCGCGCATCAGCCTCGACAGCCAGAACCCCGAGGCCGCCATCAATCGTCGCATCAGCCTGATGGTGCTCAGCCAGTCGGCCTATCGCGATATCACCGACAGCAACGGCGTCAATCCCCGGCCCGCCGAGGACATCAACAGCCTGCGCGAGCGTCTCGAACAGCTGGCAAGCCCGGTGCGTGTGACGAATCCCGTCGCTGGCAGTCCTGTCACCGACAGCCCCGTCGCCTCCGGGCTGGACAGCTGAGTGCGCTCAAGGCGCCTCATGTCAGAACTCAAGCGGCGCCGCTTCCCGTGTGATAGCGCAATGACAGCCAGCGAGAACATGCATGGATATCAGTGAGTTTTACGACACCTTCTTCGAGGAGGCGCAGGAGCTGCTGGCCGAGATGGAACGCCTGCTGCTGGCGCTGGATGTCGAGGCGCCGGATGGCGAGCAGCTCAACGCCATCTTTCGTGCGGCCCATTCCATCAAGGGCGGCGCCGCGACCTTCGGCTTCACGGTCCTGCAGGACACCACCCATCACCTCGAGAATCTGCTGGACCGTGCCCGCCGTGGCGAGTTGCGGTTGAGCATTCAGCATATCGATCGCTTTCTGGAGACAAAGGACATGCTCGACGACCAGTTGGCGGCCTATCGCAATGCCCAGTCCCCCGACCCCGAGGCCTACGCGCATATCGTCGCGGTGCTCAAGCAGCTGGGCGAAGAGTCGTCGGTGATGGATGCCTCGAGCGAACCAGTGCCATCTGACATTGATGGCCCGAGCCTACCAGGGCCGTCAGGCGAAGCGTCTGCGCCAGTCGGCAGCGATATGGCCACGCCGCCTGCGCTCGAGCCACGGCCCAGCGCCGACGCAAGTGTGCCGTTGCTCTCGGTCACTCTGATGTTCGTCGCCGACCGCGAGCGTGAACTGCTGATCGAAGAGCTGGCCAACCTTGGAGAGGTCATCTCCAGCAGCGGTGACGAGCAGGTATGTCGCGTCATCGTGAGTACCACGGTCAGCGCCGCGGATATCGAAGCGGTACTGTGCTTCGTCATCGAGCCGGAGCAGATTCTGATCGAGCCCGCGACAGCTGCTCCACCAGCGGAGGTTGATGGCGTAGCTGATGGCGTAGTGGGCGGCGTAGCGGATGGGCTGGTTGAAGCGCTGACTGAAGAGCTGACTGAAAAGCAGGCCGAGGACGTCGCCGACGGCATGGCTGACGACGCAGCGGTTGAACTTGCTGACCAGCCAGCGCCTGCGGAAGCGACAGCCGACACAGGCTCTTCGGCAGATGTCTCTTCCGCTGGCGCGGCAGAATCGTCCTCCGCTGGCGCGGCAGAGACGTCTTCCACTGCCGTGGCAGGGCCATCTGCCGCTACCCCGGCGAGTGGTGAGCGACGCAGCCAGCCGGGGCGGCGCGCCACTGATGCGCCCACCGAACAGGGCTCCATCCGCGTCGGCGTCGACAAGGTCGATACCATCATCAACCTGGTCGGCGAGCTGATCATCACCCAGTCGATGCTGGAGCAGACGGCATCGGCGACCACGCCGCCGGATCAGGCGGCGCTGGTCAGTGGCATCAGCCAGCTGCAGCGCAATGCACGAGATCTGCAGGAAGCGGTGATGTCGGTGCGCATGATGCCGATGGATTACGTGTTCTCGCGGTTTCCGCGCCTGATTCGCGACCTTGCCTCGCGGCTGGGCAAGCAGGTCGAGCTGGTCAGCCAGGGGCATGACACCGAGCTGGACAAGAGCCTGATCGAGCGGATCATCGATCCGCTGACCCATCTGGTGCGCAACAGCCTCGATCATGGCATCGAATCGCCCAGCGAGCGTGAGGCGGGTGGCAAGAGCGCCCACGGCACCCTGACGCTGTCTGCCCGCCATCAGGGCGGCAATATCGTCATCGAGGTGATGGATGACGGCGCCGGCCTCGATCGCGCGCGCATTCTGGCCAAGGCGCGCAGCAACGGCCTGGCGGTCAGCGATAGCATGAGCGACGACGAGGTCTGGCAGCTGATCTTCGCCCCCGGCTTCTCGACGGCCGAGCAGGTCAGTGATGTCTCGGGGCGTGGAGTCGGCATGGATGTGGTCAAGCGCAACATCCAGGCGCTGGGCGGGCACGTGGAGCTCGCCTCCGTGACCGGGCAGGGCACCACCACGCGCATCGTGCTGCCGCTGACGCTGGCGATCCTCGAGGGCATGGCCATTCGCGTCGGCGAGGAAATCTACATCCTGCCGCTGTCGGTGGTGGTGGAGTCGTTGCAGCCGCAGGCCGACATGCTGTTCAGCATGGTCGGCAATGATCGCCTGCTGAAGGTGCGAGACGAATACCTGAGCCTGGTCGCCTTGCATGAGGTGTTCGCGGTACCTGGCGCCCAGACGCAGCCGGAGCAGGGCATCGTGGTGGTGGTGCAGGGCAAGGGGCGCCACTACGCCTTGCTGGTGGATGAGCTGATCGGTCAGCAGCAGGTGGTGGTCAAGAATCTCGAAAGGAATTATCGCAAGGTGCCGGGCGTCTCTTCGGCGACGATCCTGGGCGATGGGCGGGTGTCGCTGATACTGGATGTCTCGGACCTGCATCGCCTCGCCAACCAGATGCCAGCGGTGCAGAGGCAGGCAGAGGTCGTCACTGAGTCCGCCATGCCCCAGGTCGCCATCATGCCCCAGGTCGCCATTGTCAGCTGAGGCGATGGCCGTTCACCGGCCGCATCCTCGCCCCTTGCGCCTCGGCGCGAAGCTCCACCCCATCACAGACAGGAGATGAGAATGTCTCACACTCAAGTTGCCGCGGCGCAGACGTCCAATGTCGGCCTGGCGCAGGACCACGCCTCCAAGGTCAATGACGGCGGCGAATACCTGGTATTCAGCCTCGGCGAGGAGCACTACGCCGTGGATATCCTCAAGGTGCAGGAGATTCGCGGTTACGAGAACGTCACGCGTATCGCCAATGCACCGGCCTTCATCAAGGGCGTGACCAACCTGCGTGGCGTCATCGTGCCGATCGTCGATCTGCGGCTGAAGTTCCAGTTGGGCCAGGCTGAATACACGGCGCAGACGGTGGTCATCGTGATCAATATCGGTGAGCGTGTGGTCGGCATCGTCGTCGATGGCGTCTCCGATGTGATCAGCCTCGCGGCCGATCAGGTGCTGCCGCCGCCGGAATTCGGTGCGCGCATGAACAGTGACTTCCTGGCGGGGCTGGCGACCGTCAATGATCACATGCTGCTGATCATGGATATCGAGCACATGATGACCAGTGATGAAATGGCGCTGATGGAGCCCGCGACGCAGTCTGCATGACCTGCTGTCTCGCGGCATGAGTCAGGCGTAATAGGCGGCATGTTGCCTGCGGCGTGTGCTCGCCTGATCTCGCAAGCTTTCCACCCGTTTCGTCTCGAGCACCGCTGGCCTGCTGGTCAGCGGCGTTCTTGCGTTCAAGAACGGCCGACAGCGGCCGATAAGGTGTGCACCACAAGGTCGTGGGCGGCTGTGCCGGGCAATGACGGTCATGCTGCCGGTCAGTGGTCTCGCCGGGTCAATGATGATCACGCTGTGACGAGTACGAGGCTAAGCAAGGGCAATGCGAAACAATCAGCCGGTGACGGCAAGGGGATACCCCATTGGTGAGCATGACTACCTGATCTCGCGTACCGATCTCAAGGGACGCATCACCTACGCCAACTCTGTCTTCATCGAGGTCAGTGGCTTCACGCGTGATGCCTTGATCGGTGCGCCGCACAATCTGGTCCGCCACCCCGACATGCCAGAGGCCGCCTTCGAGAATCTGTGGGCGACGCTCAAGCAAGGCGAAAGCTGGCAGGGACTGGTCAAGAATCGACGCGAGAACGGCGACTATTACTGGGTCGACGCCTGTGTGACGCCGCTGATCGAACAGGGCGAGCTGATGGGATTTGCCTCGGTGCGCGTCAAGGCCAGTCGCGAGCAGATCGCCCAGGCCGAGCAGGTCTACTCGGGCCTCAAGCAGGGCAAGCGCGACTATCGCTTGAGCAAGGGTCGCATCGTGCGTGCTGGCTTCATGGGGGCCTTCAAGCGCCTCACCCAGTGGCGCATGGCGCCGCGTATCGTGCTGCTGGCCGCATTGCCGCTGGTGGCCGGAGCCTTGATGGGCAGCGAGCTGCTGCAGGTGCTGGCCGATAGTCAGGCGCATGCCCGCGCGGTGCTGACCCAACTGTCTGCCGAGCTGCCCGCGGCACAGCTGGCGACGCTCGAGCAGCGCCAACAAGCGCTTGAGGCGAGCCATGCGCGTCTGGAGTGGGGGGTGTGGACCGCCTTCGCTGGCGTGGGCGTGGTGTCGCTGTGGTTGGCACTGAGTACCTACCGCAGCCTGGTTCGTCCGCTGCGCAGTACTCTGGATTTCGCGCGCCAGATCGCCGCGGGCAATCTTTCCCAGTCGATGACGCTGGCGGGCAATGACGAGATGGCACGCCTGGTACGAGCGCTGGACAGCATGCGCAAGTCGCTGGTCGGCATCGTCAGCGAGGTCAATGCGGGCATCAATGTGGTCAGGCCTGCCGCTGGCGACATGGCGCACGGCAATCAGGAATTCTCGGCGCGGGTCGAACAGCAGGCGGCATCGCTGGAAGAGACGGCGGCCAGCATGGAGCAGATGACCGGCACCGTGCGCCAGAATGCCGACAATGCCATCCAGGTCTCGCAACTGGCTGATCAGGCCACGCGCTCCTCCAATGAAGGTGGCGAGGCGATGCAGGCGGTGGTGGTGCGCATGGAGGGGATTACCGCCACCTCTGAAAAGATGGCCGACATCATCAAGGTGATCGACTCGATCGCCTTCCAGACCAACCTGCTGGCCCTCAATGCCTCGGTGGAGGCTGCACGCGCCGGTGAACATGGTCGTGGCTTTGCCGTGGTGGCCGGTGAGGTGCGCAATCTGGCCTCTCGCAGTGCCGAGGCGGCGCGCGAGATCAAGACGCTGATCGACACCACCCAGCGGGAGATCAGCGACGGCGGTGATCAGGTCGAGGCGGCGCGCGGCACCATGGAGGCGATCGTGACCGGCATCTCGCGGGTCAATGACCTGATCGCCGAGATCTCCTCGGCCTCGCGTGAGCAGAGCGGCGGCATCGAGCAGATCAATACCGCCATCAACGAGATGGACCAGGCCACCCAACAGAACGCCCAGCGTGTGATGAGCAGCGCCCATCTGGCGCAGGACCTCGAACGTTCGGTCGCGGGGCTGTCGCATGCGGTCAACGTCTTCCGCTTTGGCGGCGAAGGCCCGGAGCAGATCCCCGCACGTCTGCCGGGGGACGCATCAGCCGAGCAGACTTCTTATGAGCACGCTCAGGCCGCGACTCGAGCGCAGGTGCCTGGCGGCTCACAGGGTCCGCGACGGTGACAGATCTCACGCCGCCACCCATCTGGTCCGCCCCGTCACCGGCTTCCCACGCCCTCGGGCGGGACCTGGTGATGACCGATGACGACTTCGAGCGCATCGCGCGCCTCATCTATCAGCGCGCCGGCATCGTGCTGGCGCGTCACAAGCGTGAGATGGTCTACAGCCGTCTGTCGCGCCGGCTCAGAGTGCATGGTCTGACGCGTTTCCATGATTATCTGACCATGCTGGAGGCCAGCCTGAGTCGCAGTGATCACGACGAGTGGCCTGCCTTCATCAATGCGCTGACCACCAATCTGACCGCGTTCTTTCGCGAGCCCCATCACTTCGTGATGCTCGAGAACTTCCTGCGCGAGCGCCTCCAGCGCCAGGCGTCGGGGCAGCGAGCGCCGCTACGTATCTGGTGTGCGGCCGCCTCGACCGGGGAGGAGCCCTATTCCATCGCGATGGTGCTGCGCGAGGTGATGGGAGCCGCGGCGAATCAGGTCGAGCTGATCGCCACCGATATCGACACGGACGCGCTGCGGGAAGCCGAACTCGGCATCTACCCCTTCGAGCGCATCGCCAAACTGGGTGAGCAACGCTGCAAGCGCTTCATGCTGCGTGGCAGCGGCAGTCGCCAGGGGCAGGTGAGGGTGCGCCCGGAGATCAAGCAGCTGGTGAGCTTTCGCCACCTGAATCTGCTGGATAGCCACTGGGACCTCGGTAGCGGCTTTGACGTGATCTTCTGTCGCAATGTGATGATCTACTTCGACAAGCAGACCCAGTCACGCCTGCTGGACCGCTTCGCGCTGATGCTCAAGCCCGATGGACTGTTGTTTGCCGGTCATTCAGAGAATTTCTCATGGCTCAATGATGCCTTCACGCTGCGCGGCCAGACGGTCTATACCCTGTCTCGCCGCCGGACGGAGGGTGCGTGATGCGTCGTGATGGCTGGTGATGATTCCCTTTCCCTTACCCACTCTCCAGGAGTGTCTGGATGCCTACCCCCGCTTCATCGTCATGCTCGGTCTCAAGCTCAAATGCTGGTTCAAGGCCAGATTCGAACTCAAGTGCAGCTGCTGGCGCAGGCACGTCCCAGACCGGGGCCGGGCGCATGATCCGTGTGCTGTGTGTCGATGACTCCGCGCTGATTCGTGAGTTGATGGCAGAGATCATCAATGCCCAGCCTGACATGCAGGTCGTGGCCACCGCGCCGGACCCGCTGGTCGCGCGAGACCTGATCAAGCGTCACGAGCCGGATGTGCTGACGCTGGATGTGGAAATGCCACGCATGGATGGGCTGGACTTCCTCGAGCGCCTGATGCGTCTGCGGCCGATGCCGGTGGTGATGGTGTCTTCGCTGACCGAGCGTGGCGGGGAAATCACGCTGCGCGCGCTGGAGCTGGGCGCGGTGGATTTCGTCTCCAAGCCGCGCCTGGGAATACGTGGCGGCATGCTCGAGTATGCCGAGACGATTGCCGACAAGATTCGCGCCGCCGCGCGGGCGCGTGTGCGGCCTGCGGGTCGCGCCGTGACGTCGCCGTCTGCTGGCGGTGCACAGGCCGGCTCGGTTCTGTCCAATTCGACCCTATCCAATCCGGCTCAGCCCAGCCTGCCTCAGTCCAATCCATATCAGTCCAGTCTGGCAGACAGGTCAGTCGCCACTTCGGTTAGTCAGGACACGGTCAGTCAGGGCACGGTGCCGCCTGCGACCGCTGCTGCCGGCCGCCGGCCATTGCTGTCGAGCGAGAAGCTGATCGCAGTGGGGGCCTCGACCGGCGGGACCGAGGCGATACGCGCGGTGTTGCAGTCGTTGCCGGCGGATGCGCCGGCCATCCTGGTGACTCAGCACATGCCGCCGGGCTTCACGCGCTCGTTCGCCGAGCGACTCAATGGGTTGTGTCGTATCGCCGTCAAGGAAGCTGCGCACGGTGAGCGCATCCTGCCCGGGCATGCCTATATCGCGCCTGGCGACGCCCACCTGACGCTGTCGCGCAGCGGGGCCAACTATGTGGTCACCCTCGATCAGCGTCCGCCGGTCAATCGTCACCGCCCATCGGTGGATGTGCTGTTCGATTCCGTGGCGCGGGTGGCCGGTCGCAACGCCGTGGGCGTGATCCTGACCGGCATGGGTCGCGACGGCGCGCGGGGGTTGTTGCAGATGCGCGAAGCCGGCGCCCACACCATCGCCCAGGACGAGCAAAGCTGCGTGGTCTATGGCATGCCGCGGGAAGCCGTCGAGCTCGGGGCCGCGGAAAGCGTGTTGCCGTTGAGTCGCATCAGTGGGCATCTGCTCCACCAGGTACAGCTGGCCGGGCGTTCGCAACGCGTCTAGACCGCTTCGTTCTGCCTGGGCGTGGAGGTTAAGTGGGTGTGAGTTGCCGGCAAGGAGAAGATGGGCGCAGAGGGTAAAGTCTGCCGGCTTGTGGCCGATAACCCCCTCACAAGGCTGGAATTTTCAGCCGTTCCCTCATGTGATTCTGGAAGAGAGCCCGACCGCTGATGGCCGACAAGAACCTGCGAATCCTCGTCGTCGACGACTTTCCCACCATGCGTCGGATCGTGCGCAACCTGCTCAAGGAGCTCGGCTTCACCAATGTGGAGGAAGCCGAAGATGGGCAACAGGCCCTGGAGTTCCTGAATCAAGGCAGCTTCGAACTGGTGATTTCCGACTGGAACATGCCCAACCTCGATGGGCTCGAGATGCTCAGGCGCGTGCGTGCCAATCCCGCCACGGCCACGTTGCCGGTGCTGATGGTTACCGCTGAGGCCAAGAAGGAAAACATCATTGCCGCTGCCCAGGCCGGTGCCAGTGGCTATGTGGTCAAGCCCTTCACGGCGGCGGTGCTGGAAGAGAAGCTGGGCAAGGTCTTCGAGAAACACGGCCTCTAAGCCATCGCGCCACGTTGGTCGGGCCGCGCTGGTCAGGCAAGGCTGGCGCGGTCAGCGTAGTTGGTCACATCAAGGAGGGTGTCATGAGTCATCTGGAATCATCATCTGAACCCCAGTCATCCTCGGGCGCTGATCCTGGTGTGATGGCGCGCGATGGGGCAGCCAACTTCGCCAGAACGGGGGACAGCAGCGAAGACCTGATTCGGCGTATCGGCCAGCTGACGCGCATGCTGCGCGACAACATGCGTGAGCTGGGGCTGGATCGGGAGATCGAACGTGCTGCCGAGGCGATCCCCGATGCTCGTGATCGCCTCAATTACGTGGCCAGCAAGACGGAGCAGGCGGCAGATCGTGCCCTCAATGCCTGTGAGCGGGCCCAGCCGCTGCAGGATGCCCTGGCCAGTGAGGCGAAGTCGCTCAGCGGGCGCTGGGACGCCTGGTTTGCCGAGCCGGTGGCTCTGGATCAGGCGCGTGAATTGGTGATCGACACGCGTGCCTATCTGGCCGTGGTGCCTGATCAGACCAGCGCCACCAACAGCGAATTGCTCGAGATCATGATGGCGCAGGATTTCCAGGACCTTACCGGTCAGGTGATCAAGCGCATGATGGATGTCATCCAGCAGATCGAGATGCAGCTGCTGCAGTTGCTGCTCGACAATGTCCCGGAGGGCCATGCACGTTCGGCGCTGGCGTCTTCCGGGCAGGCCGCCACCACGGCGGCCGCTGCGGGGCTTTCGGCAGCAGAGCTTTCAGCCTCGGCGCTGGATGAGCAGGCAAGCCCCGGCGACGGGGGCGCCCAGTCTGGCGCCTTGCTCAATGGCCCCCAGGTGCGAGCCGATGCACCGGGGGTGGTCGCCAGTCAGGATGAGGTCGATGACCTGCTGGATAGCCTCGGTTTCTAGCCGCCTTCCGTGTAGTGGCACCTGCTGGTCCTTGTTCTTAATACTCTCGTCCTTCATGCCCTTGCCCATCACGCCCTGCGTGGCGGGCAAGGGCGTTTTTGGGCGCTATTCCGCGCTTTGATGCCCGCCGTGCTTGGCACAATGAGGCCCATTCTCGGCATGATGCGTTCGCCGTGCGCGCCAGAGTGAGCGAGCGTCATGCTCTTCGGCAGTTCAGGCAGATGCGATCCCAGGCAAGCGGAGTAGCCGGTGGCTGACGAGCAGAGCAGCGACGACAAGACAGAAGACGCCACGCCCCACCGAATACAGAAGGCCCGCGAGGAAGGGCAGGTGCCCCGCTCGCGGGAGCTTGCGACCTTTCTGTTGCTGGGCGGAGGTGCGGCAGGCCTGTGGCTGTTGGCCGGGCCGCTTGGCGACACCCTGGAGCGAGTACTGGGCGCCTCGTTCGGCTTTGATCGCGCTCAGGCACTCGACAGTCGCGTGATGCTTGCCAACGCCTTGATGCTGGGCCAGGAGGCCTTGCTGGCACTGTTGCCGTTGTTCGCCTTGCTGATGGTGCTGGCGCTGGTCGGCCCGGTGCTGCTGGGAGGCTGGATGTTCTCCACCAAGTCGCTGGCGCCGTCGCTGGGCAAGCTCAATCCCGTCAAGGGGCTGGGCAGGATGGTGTCCTCCCAGGCGCTGGCCGAGCTGCTCAAGACCATCGCCAAGTCGATACTGGTCGGTGGTGTGGTGGTGATGTATCTGCATGCCCAGCGCCAGGAATTGATGGCCTTGATGATGATGCCGCTGGGCAACGCCATGGCGGATGCACTGGCGATCGTGGCGCGCTGTACGGCGCTGGCGATATTGATGCTGATCGTGCCGACGCTGATGGATGTGCCGTATCAGTTGTGGAGTCACGCCAAGAAGCTGCGCATGAGCCTCGAGGAGATCAAGCGCGAGCACAAGGAGACGGATGGCGACCCGCAGATCAAGGCGCGCATCCGTCAGCAGCAGCAGGCCATGGCGCGTGCGCGCATGATGAGCGCCGTGCCCACTGCCGATGTCATCGTCAACAACCCGACGCACTACTCGGTGGCGCTGGTCTATCACGAGGGCGACATGCGCGCACCGCGGGTGGTGGCCAAGGGGCGTGATGAGGTGGCGCTGCGCATTCGCGAAGTGGGCGAGGCGAACGGGGTGCCGATGCTGAGTGCGCCGCCCCTGGCGCGTGCCCTGCACACCCATGTCGATCTCGAGCAGGAGATTCCCATTGCGCTCTATCAGGTGATCGCCGAGGTGCTGGCCTGGGCGATGCGACTCAAGCGGGCGCGCCATCAGGGTGGCCTGCGCCCGAGCCTGCCGGCAGATCTGTCCGTTCCCGATGAGTATCAGGTGCCCGAGGAGGCGCAAGGGACGGCTGAGGAGGCTGGCCCGCCAGGCGCCGAGCGTGATGACGGGGAGCCGGCAGCCGAAGCTGAGGCTTCAGCCACAGGCGCGATGTCTTCTGATCATGAATCTGATGACGCCGATGCCGGGGCGGTGTTCCAGCCCAGCGCCAATCCAGGGGCAGACGGTGACGCGACGACGGATCCTCGTGTCGGAAGTTGATGACCGCAGTTGATGACCGCAGTTGATGACCGACGTGGCTGATCGAAGTTGAGGCCCGAACTTGATAACCGTGCTGCTGCCCGATGCTGCTGCCCGAACCCCATGACTGACCGCCATTTCCGCTCCCCAAGTCCGGGCCGCTGCGCAGCACGCGCAACGCCCTTCACGATCGATGAGCCGCTTGCATGAATACCTTGCTGACACTGTTTGACCGCGTGGGGCTCAACACCTCCAGCCAGCTGAAGGTGCTGGCCGGGCCGCTGCTGATCATGATGATCCTGTCGATGATGGTGTTGCCGCTGGCGCCTTTCATCCTCGATCTGCTGTTCACCTTCAATATCGCGCTGTCGATCATGATCCTGATGGTCAGCATGTTTGCGCAGAAACCGCTGGATTTCTCGGCCTTCCCCGCGGTGCTGCTGTTCTCGACCTTGCTGCGTCTGTCGCTCAATGTCGCCTCGACGCGGGTGGTGCTGCTGGAAGGTCACAACGGCGGTGACTCGGCCGGCAAGGTCATCGAGGCCTTCGGTCAGTTTCTGGTCGGCGGCAACTTCGCCGTCGGCCTGGTGGTGTTCTCGATTCTGGTCATCATCAACTTCATGGTCATCACCAAGGGCGCCGGGCGTATCGCCGAGGTCGGCGCACGCTTCACGCTGGACGCCATGCCCGGCAAGCAGATGGCGATCGATGCCGACCTCAACGCCGGCCTGATCGGCGAAGACCAGGCGCGCGAGCGCCGCCGGGAAGTGTCGCAGGAAGCCGATTTCTTCGGCTCGATGGACGGTGCCAGCAAGTTCGTGCGCGGCGATGCGGTGGCGGGACTGGTGATCATGGTGGTCAATATCATCGGCGGGCTGATCATCGGGGTCGGGCAGCACGACCTGAGCATGTCCGATGCGGCGCGCACCTATACGCTGCTGACCATCGGCGATGGCCTGGTGGCCCAGATTCCGTCGCTGGTCATCTCGACCGCCGCGGGCGTGATGGTGTCGCGGGTCAACACCAATGAAGATGTCGGTCAGCAGATGATCGGCCAACTTTTCAAGAGCTCGCAGGTACTGTGGTTGGCGGCTGGCGTGATGGGGCTGCTGGGCCTGGTGCCGGGCATGCCCAACATGGTCTTCATTCTCTTCACCTTGCTGCTGGCGGGGCTTGGGTGGTGGGCCTCCCAGCGCGAGAAGGAGGTCAGCAGCGAGGCGAAGGAAGAGGCGGCGCCCGCGCCTGCGGCGGCCGTGCAGGAGGTCAGCGAGGCCAGCTGGGATGACGTGCGACTGGTGGAGCCGCTGGCGATGGAGGTCGGTCATCGCCTGATCGCGATGGTCGACATGCGCCAGGGCGGTGAGTTGCTAGCGCGCATCAAGGGAGTGCGTCGCAAGTACGCCCAGGAGATCGGATTTCTGCCGCCGGTGGTGCATATCCGCGACAACCTGGAGCTTGGGCCCAATCAGTATGTGATCAGCCTGAAGGGCGCCGAGGTCGGGCGGGGCGAGGCCTATCCGGGCCGCTGGCTGGCGATCAATCCGGGCAAGGTGTCCGGCAAGCTGCCGGGCGTGGCCACCACCGAGCCGGCCTTCGGTCTGGCCGCCACCTGGATCGAGCCGGAAACCCGCGAGCAGGCCCAGGTCTATGGCTACACGGTGGTCGACACCCCGACCGTGATCACGACCCACCTCAATCATCTGATGACCCGCCATGCCGATCAGCTGCTCGGGCGCAGTGAGGTCAGCAAGCTGCTCGAGAAGCTGGGCCCGCAGGATGGCGGCCTGGTGGAGGAAGTGGTGCCGGCCTTGATCAGTCAGGGTACCCTGCAGCGTATCCTGCACAACCTGCTGGATGAGGAGGTCTCGATACGCGACATGCGCACCATCCTCGAGGCACTTGCGGAGCATGCCCCGCACAGCAAGGACCCCAACGACCTGACCGCCATGGTGCGCGTCGCCCTCGGGCGTGCCATTACCCAGTACTGGTTCGGCGCCGAACGCGTCTTGCGCGTGATCGGTCTGGAGGCACAGCTCGAGCAGGTGCTGATGCAGGCCTTGAGCAGCGGCAATGCGCTGGAGCCCGGCCTTGCCGATACCTTGATGCAGCATGCCGAGAATGCCGTCGCCGCGCAGGACGCCAATGGCGAACCCAGCGTACTGGTGGTCGGGCATGCGCTGCGACCCTTGGTGGGGCGCTTCCTGCGTCGTCGCTTCAAGAGCCTGGCGGTGCTGTCCCAGGCAGAGATTCCCGATGACCGCGAGCTGCGGGTCACCCAGATGATCGGGGGTCGTGCGGCGTGACGTCAGGGCGGTGCGACTCACCACTGAGCAAGACAACAACATGCCGCAAAGGCAGAGAAGTGCGACAGGGAAGGTGCCGGCAAGGGGTGTGTCGAGCGTCTGCAGCAAGACGGATCTGAGGAGTCAGCGGTGCAGAGAAGAAGGCGAGTGGTGACAGGCTGCAGTACGCCCTGGGCGGGAGTGGCGTCGAGAGCGGAGCTGAGAGCGAAGCAAAAAAGCAGGACGGCACCGATGGCGGCCTTGATGACGGCAGCAGCGCTGTGGGCCGCGACGCTGTCCACGCCGGTGCAGGCCGCCAGCGCGGCGGTGATGATGTCCGTCGAATCGCTGACCATCGCTCAGCGGGGGCATTGGTATATGCGCCCTCTGGCAGTGGCAGATGCCGTGCGTGATTCAGGGCTGATGGCGCCTGACAGGACGCGCGTCACCGCGATTCATTGGCGCTATTCGCTCACGAGTGCGCCGGGGGAATGGCAGATCATGCTCTGCCTGGAAGAGCGCTGCGCCATGCTCGAGGCGAGGCGAGGCAAGTTGACCCTGCCGACCCGGGAGTTGGCGACGGCGCCTTTCTCGCTGAAGGTCTATCGCAATGGGCGTGGCGTACTCAAGCCGGCGGCACATCTGGATGACATCCAGCTGGTGATCGACGTCGAGAGTCTGGAAGGCGCGTGACTGGCGGCGTTGTCAGCGAAAGGGGCTGTCTTTGAATGGCTGATGATGAATGACGGCGATGAGTGGCTGACGATCAGCTGGCTGGTTGGCTAGTGAGTGGCGTGCAGCAGCAGTGTCTGGAGGCTCGGCAGAATGCCGGGCCTCGCGTGTTTCTGGGTCAGTAAAAAGGAAAGACAGTCGGGGTGTGCAGCCCGCGAGCCTCACGCCTTAGGTATTCAAGTCCGGACGCTCAGGCCAGGACAGTCTGGTCAGGACATTCAGGCCGAGACGTTCAGGCGTGAGGCGCCCGCCGCAGGCCGTCCATCGGCGCCGTAATGGCCGGGCGCACGTTGATGCAGGCTGTCGAGAATCTTGCTGTGCAGCGCCATGCGCTGACCGATCAGCTCGCCATTCAGGCGATTGCGTGCCTGGGCGCGGCGCGTCAGCGTCACCAGATGCCACCACTGGGTAGCCAACACCGGCTGGCTGGCGAGCACCGCATGCAGTTCCAGTGGGTCATTGGTGAGCCCTGCGTTGCTCAGCCAGCTGCGCCGGCGGCTCTCCAGCGCTTCCAGGCGGGCGGCGTTGGCCAGCTTGGCTTCGCGCGAGGCCTCAAGGTCTGGCGCGCTCGGCAGGCGTTGGCCCAGCAGGCGCTGTTCTTCCTCGAGCAGGGCGATGAAGTCATTCAGCTCCTGCTCGAGGCCGGAAAAGATCTCGCCCAGCAAGGCCGTCGAGGCGTCATCGAGTGTCATGTGTCACCTTCGAAGGCATCGATCAGGCCTTGTGCGATGCGATCGACATCGATCTTGATGCTGCCATCGGCGATGGCCTGCTTGAGGCTGTCGACGCGCGCCTGGTCGATGTCCTGGCCTGCATCGATCGCGCTGCTGGAAAGCTCGACCTGGGTGGAATCGGCCGTGGAGGTCGCCGCCGTGGTGGCGGTGGTGTCCTTGGCCGTCTCGGGACGCAGTTCGCGCGGGGCTTGAGTGTCGCTGCGCTGTATCGGGCCGCCATGTTCAATCTTCATTGACTGTCCTCTCTGGCCGTCGGGCCGGGCTCGACGACGAGCCTGTCATGGATGGGTTGCGTGCGTTATCTGCGCGCTTGAATCGACTATCGGCCATGCCGGCACAAGCTTTACCCCACACAGGCAATATGGTCCCTCAGGAATGAGGTGTCTGGTGCGGGTGGCGGCTTTTCAGTATCAAGCATTTCGGCCTTCGAGCGTCAGCATGTCTTTCCGGTGCGTCAGCGTGTCGTGGCTGAATGTGCACAGCCAACAGGATGACTCGGGTTGGCCCGGCGCGGCTCAGCTCGGCTCATCTAAACTGAAGTCATCATGGCGCTACCCGCCGCGGCCCGATGACGCGGGCGCGCACCCAGTCGCCCGGAGCGAGTTCGATGCGGATGCGCTCATCGAGCCCCCCAGCCTCCAGTGCCCGCGCACTGCGCTGCATGCTGAAGCCTGTGCCGCTGACCTGGTAGGTCACGGTATCGCCGAAGTTTACCAGCGGGATGGCGCGCACGCTGTTGCGGGTGATGACCTCGCCGGCGCGCAGGCGGCGGCGTACCTCGAAGCCTGACAGTGCCGCGGCGCTCTCGAAGCCATTGCCACGCAACTTGCCCAGTGGCGTCAGTACCGGCGTCAATCTCGCGGGTGCCAGCGGGGCGCCGCTCGCAAGTGGCTGTGGCGTGCTCAGGCGCCAGGCGTAGCGTTCCATGCGAACGCTGACGATATGTTGCTTGCCGTTGGCGCACAGCAGCTGCAGGCGTTTGAGGCCCGGTGCATGGCGGTCACTGCGCGCGGCATTGAGGCTCAGCTGGGGTGCCGAGCATTCTTTCAGGCGGGCGGGCAGGCGACGCAGCTCGAGTTGTACGGAGGCCTCGCTGGGCGCGCCCAGTGGTGGCTCGCCGGGCATGCGCACTCTGACGGGGCCGCTGTCCTCGGCGGTGAAGAAGTCGCTCAATTGCCAGCGCAGGGCCTCGACGGCGCGTGTCTGCGCGTCTTTGACTGAAGGCGCTGTTATTGAAGGCACTGGTGTTGATGAGGCTGATGCTGATGCCTGGGCGGCAGACGGCTGAATGGCAGAGCCGATCGCGTATGAAGTGTTGGCATGCACAGCGGTGCCCGCGGGCAGCAGGACCAATAGCCCGGTGCTGGCGATGGTGCGCCACAGGCCTTTTGCCGTCGTCAGGCCTTTTGTCACAAACAGTCCTTTTGCAACAGACAGTCCTCTAGCCACAGACAGACCTTTCGCTACGCTGATTTTCGGCATGCTGTCTCTCATCGCGAGTGGCGTCCGGGGCGGAAGGCGGGGTCAAGCGTCCCTGGTTCAGGGCACAAGGTTCAGGGCGCTGGATCAGTGCCGCGAGAGATTGTAAGCCGCCCCCGACACCGGCATGGCCAGAAATAGCCGCGATAAAGTGGCTTGTTCTTACCTTCATCCTGGCGCTGGCTGACTATTCTCAGTCCTGCTTTCCGTCATGCTCCCCTACGCGTGAGCTGATCGATGGATGTTCCCTCGCTCACATCAGAGCGAGGTGCCGACAGCGGGGCACTTCCATGTTTGATCGACTTGATTCCCTCATGAGCTTTCACCAGCAGGCACTGGGCCTTCGCGCCGAGCGTCAGCAGGTGCTGGCCACCAATATCGCCAATGCCGACACGCCGGGCTATCTGGCGCGCGATATCGACTTCTCCGCCACCCTGGCCAAGGCGACGGCGGGCAATGCCGCGCCGGGGCCGCTGGCGCTGAACACGACTCAGGCCGGCCATCAGGCCGCCAGTGGGGCGGGGCTGTCGCTGGGCGCGGACCTGCTCTATCGCGTGCCCACACAGCCGAGTCTGGACGGCAATACCGTCGACATGGATGTGGAGCGGGTCAATTTCGCGGACAACAGTCTGCATTACGAGGCCAGCCTTGAGCTTCTGACCGGCAAGATCCAGGGCCTGCGTCTGGCCATGCAATCGGAGAACAGTTGATGGCAGCGTTCAGCATCTTCAACGTCGCGGGTTCCGCGATGGCGGCCCAGTCGCAGCGCATCAATGCCGTGGCCAGCAACATGGCCAACGCTGACAGCGTGGCGGGCCCGGATGGCAAGCCCTATCAGGCGCGTCAGGTGGTGTTCGAGTACGCGCCCCTCGCGCGTCAGGCCAATGCCTCGCTGGCGACGGCCAACCTGGCCGGTGGCGGTCTGGCGACACAGATGGCGTCGCGTAGTGCAGGCCTCGGGGGTGTCAGGGTCAGCTCGGTGGAGCTGAGCGATGCCCCGGCGCGCCAGGAGTATCGCCCCGATCATCCCCTCGCCGACGAGCAGGGCTATGTGACCTTCTCCAATGTCGATCCGGTCGCCGAGATGGTCGACATGATCGCGGCTTCCAAGTCCTACGAGGCCAATGTCGAGGTCTTCAATACCTCCAAGTCCCTGCTGCGCAAGACGCTGACGCTAGGGGAATGACCTTCGCTCGGGGCTTTGGCCTTCTGACCGCTTCTTCTGATTTCGGGTAACCGCATGGCGACGCTAGACACCAGTGTGCTCAACAGCATCAACCAGACCACCACGACCTCCGGCGTCACCGACAGCACGCAGTCGGTGAGCAGTACCGAGGAGCTCAATGATCAGTTCATGACCCTGCTGGTGGCGCAGATGCAGAACCAGGACCCGATGGACCCGGTGTCGAATTCCGACCTGACCGCGCAGCTGGCCCAGATCAGCACCGTCAGTGGTATCGAAGAACTCAACACCACCCTTGAGGGCATCACGGCGCAGATTTCCAGCAGTGAAGCGCTGCAGGCGGCCAGTCTGCTCGATCAGGGCGTGCTGGTCGGCGGCAATGCGGTGCTGGTGGGCAACGCGACCTCGACACCCTTCGGCCTTGAGCTGGCCGACGATGTCGACAATGCCACCGTCGAGGTGCTGGGCGCGGATGGCAGTGTGGTCAAGACCTTCGAGTTGGGCGCATTGGAGGCGGGTATTCATGGCTTCGTCTGGGACGGTTTGCTGGATGATGGCACTGAAGCCGCCGATGGCTCCTACCAGCTGGCCGTGACGGCCGAGCGGGCAGGCGAGAGCTATGACGACCTGCAGACGCTGAGTTATGGCGTGGTCAGTGGCGTCAATCAGACCGACAGCGGTGCTCAGCTGGACCTGGGGCCGGTGTTGGGTGTCGTCAGTCTGGACGCCGTGCGTCAGGTGCTTTGAGCTGAGCCCATGGCGCCGGGATAGCGCCAGCGAGCCCGCCGGACGGGCCACCAGTTTCAGGCCGTTTGGCCGCCCCCGAGCTCGCTGACAGGTCTCGGGCTTTCATCTTCATCGTGATCAAAGGGACAGACCATGGCGTTTTCACAGGCATTGAGCGGCTTGAGTGCGGCGGCAACCAATCTGGATGTGATCGGCAACAACATCGCCAACTCGGAAACGGTAGGCTTCAAGTCCTCCGAGACCCAGTTCGCGGATCTTTATGCCAGTTCTCAGGCGGCGGGTATCGGGGTCCAGGTTGCCTCCATCTCCCAGGACTTCTCGACCGGTTCGCTGGAAACCACCGGGCGTGATCTCGATATCGCGATTTCCGGCGAAGGATTCCTGCGCTTTGCCGACAGCACCGGTCAGGTGGTCTATTCGCGCAATGGCCAGCTCAATGTCGATGCCGATGGCTATATCGTCAATACGCAGGGTGCTCAGCTGACGGGTTATGCCGGCGAGCGAGTCACTGGCGAGCCCGTCGTGCTGCAGGTGCCGACCGCGCCCCTGGCAGCCAGTGCGACCCAGGACAATCTTGCCAACAGCATCTATGGCGCGCAGATATCCATCAATCTGGATTCCGAAGCCGAGCCGACCACCACGACCTTCGATCCGATGGATCCGACCAGCTATGACTATGCGTCGTCGATGACCGTGTATGACAGCCTGGGCAGCGAGCATGTCGTGACGTCGTTCTATACCAAGACCGGCAGCAATACCTGGGATGTTCAGCATGTCATGGACTTCGCCGGCAAGTCGGCCGAATACCAGTCGGATGTGAATGCCGGCATCACCCCGACGGTGGATTTCGATGTCCAGGTGGAGCAGATCAGCTTCGGCACCAATGGCCAGCTGAACAGTGACTATACCCAGACCGCCATGACCTACACCCTCGCGAACGGTGCCGAAGACATGAACTTCAGCATCGATCTGACGGGCAGCACCCAGTACGCCAACGACTACGAGGTCACCTCGCTATCCCAGAACGGCTACACCTCGGGCAGCCTGGTGGGTATCTCCATCGACGGTGACGGGCGGGTGATCGGCAGCTACTCCAATGAACTGACCCAGACGCTTGGCACAATCGCGCTGGCCAACTTCGCCAACGATCAGGGCCTCAAGCCCAACGGCGACAACAGCTGGCTGGCGACCGCCGAATCCGGTGAGCCGCTGGTCGGCGTGCCGGGTGAGGGGGTGTTCGGTGATGTGGTCTCGGGTGCGGTGGAAGCCTCCAACGTCGACCTGACCACCGAGCTGGTCGATCTGATCATCGCCCAGCGCAACTACCAGTCGAATGCCCAGACCATCTCGGTGCAGGACGAAGTCCAGCAGACCGTGATCAACCTGCGTTGATCCGGGCTGACATGATGCCATGTCGCCTGACAGCGCCAGCGCTGCGCGCGTCATCTGACCAGATCGGAGTCGGTTGATGGACAGAATGCTCTACACCGCCATGAGCGGCGCCCAGCGCAGCCTGGCGGCTCAGGATGTCGCCAGTCATAACCTGGCCAACCTCTCGACCACCGGCTTTCGCGAGATGCTGACGCTGTCGCGGGCGGTGGATGTGCAGGGCGAAGGGCTGGCGACACGCGTCTCCAGTCAGCTGACCACCGCGGGGGCCTCGATGGCCCAGGGCACGATCCAGACCACGGATCGCTCGCTGGATGTCGCGCTGGACGGCCCCGGCATGCTGGCCGTGCAGGGCGCGAATGGTGAGGAGCTCTACACCCGCAACGGCGCGCTGCAGATCGATGCCGATGGTGTCCTGACCTCCGGCGGCTTGCCGGTAATGGGCGATGGCGGGCTGATCGAGCTGCCGCTCAACGCCATCGTGCATATCTCCGCCGATGGCAGCGTGAGTGCGCGCTCGGCGGCGGATGCACCTGACACCATGGTGCTGCAGGCCAAGCTCAAGCTGGTCAATCCCGAGGCCATTCCCGGCAGTCAGGCGCTTGTGCGCGGCGAGGACGGCTATTTCCGTCAGCCGCCGACTGCGGCGGGAGAGGCCGCGCCACCGCTGGCTGCCGACCCGCTGGTGCGCGTCGTCTCCGGCGCCCTGGAGAGCAGCAACGTCTCGGCGACCGACGCGATGGTCGCCATGATCAACAACGCGCGCAGTTTCGAGATGCAGATGAAGAGCATCGATACGGCAGAGCGCATGGCCGAGCGTGGCAACAGCCTGCTTGGTACCGACTGACCCCGTAATCACGGCGGAGCCCCCTGATGATTCGTGCCCTATGGACAGCCAAGAGCGGCCTTGAAGCTCAGCAGATGCAGATGGACGTCACGGCCAACAACCTGGCCAACGTCTCGACCAATGGTTTCAAGCAGTCGCGCGCGGTGTTTGAAGATCTGCTCTACCAGAACATGCGCCAGCCCGGCGCTGCCTCCTCTGCCACCACCGAGCTGCCCTCGGGGCTGCAGGTGGGCACCGGGGTGCGCACCGTGGCCACCGAGCGTCTACACATCCAGGGCAATCTGGAGCAGACCGAGAACTCCAAGGATGTCGCGATCAATGGTCAGGGCTTCTTCGCGGTGATGCTGCCGGATGGCACCAATGCCTATACCCGCGATGGCTCCTTCCAGCTCGACAGCACCGGCCAGATGGTCACCGCCAGTGGCTACCCGCTGGACCCGGCGATCGTCATTCCGGCCAATGCCCTGAGTGTCGATATCGCCTCCGATGGCGTGGTCAGTGTCACCCAGCCCGGTTCCACCAACAGCACCGAGGTCGGTCAGCTGCAGCTGTCCACCTTCATCAACCCGACGGGGCTGTTCAGTCGCGGCGAGAATCTGTATTCCGAGACCGATGCCTCGGGGCCGCGCAGTGACAACGTGCCGGGCTTCAATGGTGCGGGCACTCTCTATCAGGGCTTCGTCGAGACCTCCAACGTCAACGTGGTGGAAGAGATGGTGGGCATGATCCAGAACCAGCGCGCCTACGAGATCAATTCCAAGGCCGTGACCACCACCGATCAGATGCTGGAGCGTCTGGTCCAGATGTAAGGGTTGTCGCATGTCGCTTTCGCGTGATCTCCCGGTGGTGGCACTGCCATCCCTGTCAGCTGTTTGCCCAGGTCAGAATGGCTTGGCGTTGCCTGGATTGGCGTTGCCTGGCTGGCGTCGCATGCGCCGCGCGCTGGCCGGATTGGCGATGCTGACCATGACGCTGGTAGGCGCCGGGTGCGCCCATATCCCCAGCGAGCCGCTGGTCGATACCACACCAATGGAATCGACGATGCAGCCGCGCCCGGAACCGATGGCCAATGGCGCCATCTTCCAGCCGCTGTATGGCAACCAGCCGCTGTTCGAGGATCGCCGCCCGCGTGCCATCGGCGACATCATCACCATCCTGCTCGACGAGAATGTCAGCGCCAGCAAGAGCTCGGCCAGCAATGCCAGCCGCGACGGCAGCCTCGGTTTCTCGCTGACCGCCATCCCCGATTTCATGACGGGGCTGCTGGATGGCACCGATGCCGATATCGAGGGCGAGAATGATTTCACCGGCAGCGGTGGCTCGAATGCCAACAACAGTTTCACCGGCACCATCACCGTAACGGTCAGTCAGGTGCAACCCAACGGCAATCTGGAAGTGCGCGGCGAGAAGCGCATCGCGATCAATCAGGGCACCGAGTCGATTCGCTTTTCCGGAGTGGTCAATCCGCGCACGATTTCCTCGGCCAATACGGTGCAATCCACCCAGGTGGCCAGTGCACGCATCGAATATGTCGGTGATGGCTATATCAACGAGGCGCAGAACATGGGCTGGATGCAGCGCTTCTTCCTCAATCTGGCGCCGTTCTGAGCCTGGCGTGCTGATTGCCGTGCAATGTTCTGTAGAGAATTGTTTTGCAGAGACTTGTTCTGCACTGACTTGTTCTGCAGAGGCTTGTTCTGCAGAGAATTGTGCCGCGAATTGCCCCGCCCTGAAGGGTCCGTCCCGATTTCTTACCATGCTGTCCCATCATGAGTCGCTATCCGATGCCTGAGATGCTCCCTTATCCCCGCTGGCGCGCTGCGCTGGCCGCCTGCCTGATGCTGGTGAGCTGCCTGGCCCTGACGTTGCAGTCGGCGCAGGCCGATCGCATCAAGGACCTCGCCCAGGTGCGCGGCGTGCGTGACAACCCGCTGGTCGGCTACGGCCTGGTGGTGGGGCTGGATGGCAGTGGGGACCAGACCACCCAGGCGCCGTTCACTGGCCAGAGTCTGACCAACATGCTCTCCCAGCTGGGCGTGACGGTGCCGTCGGGCACCAACATGCAGCTCAAGAACGTGGCGGCGGTCATGGTCACCGCCAGCCTGCCGGCCTTCGCAAGCTCCGGTCAGCCCATCGATGTCGTGGTGTCGTCGCTGGGCAATGCCAAGAGTCTGCGCGGTGGCACCCTGTTGATGACGCCGCTCAAGGGCGTGGATGGCCAGGTCTACGCGCTGGCGCAGGGCAATCTGATCATCGGTGGCGCCGGTGCCTCGGCCGGCGGTTCCAGCGTGCAGGTCAACCAGCTCACGGCCGGGCGTATTCCCAGTGGCGCGACGGTGGAGCGCGGCGTGCCGACGCGTCTCGGTGATGAGAATGGCGTGATCCATCTCGATCTGTTCGAGGGCGATTTCAATCATGCCCAGAACGTCGCCAGCGCCATCAATCGCAACTTCGGCGGCTCGCTGGCCTCGCCGCTCAGCAGTCGCGATATCGTGGTGCAGGCACCGCGTGACCTCAGTCAGCGTGTCGGGTTCATCGCCAGGCTCGAGAACATCGAAGTCGCCCTGGGTGTGCCGCGTGCGCGTGTGGTGGTCAATGCGCGGACCGGCTCGGTGGTGATGAATTCCGAAGTGCGCCTGGCGCGCGCTGCGGTCACCCACGGCAACCTGTCGGTGGTTATCGACGCCAATCCGGTGATCAGTCAGCCTGCGCCGCTGTCCCAGGGGCAGACGGCAGTGGTCAACGACCCCGATATCAGCGTGAATCAGCAGGGCGGTGCGCTGCGCATGGTCGAGGGAACTGCCAGTCTGCAGGAGGTCGTCGATGGCCTGAATGCGCTGGGCGCCACGCCGCAGGACCTGGTCTCGATTCTGGAAGCGCTCAAGGCAGCCGGTGCGCTGCGTGCTGATCTCGAGGTGATCTGATGAGTGTGCTTGGTAGCGGTGCCAACGTGGATGCCGGTCGTCTGGCCTTCGATACCCAGGGTCTGGCGAGCCTCAAGGGGGCGGCCAGCAGTGGCGGCGAGCGTCAGCAGGAGGCGCTGGAGGAGAGTGCGCGTCAATTCGAGGCCTTGATGCTCAACATGATGCTCAAGCAGATGCGCTCGGCCACCGAGAACTCAGCGCTGACCGGCTCCCAGCAGCAAGAGATGATGACCTCGATGCTGGACCAGCAGCTCTCCCAGCAACTGGCCAGTGTCGGCGACGGTATCGGCCTGTCGAAGATCCTGATTCAGCAGTTGTCTTCCAGCACGGCGACGGGCACGAACAAGGATCGCAGCACCGCAATCTCCCCTAGCGCTGCAGTGAATGGTGAGTCGGACGATGAACAGGGTGCCGATGACTGGTTGTCGGCGGTAGGGCTGCCCCCGGAGGTGGGCGCGGCTCGCGAAGGTGACTGGCAGGCGGCGGTGGAGACACGCGCTGCAGACGAGGTTACCGGCTTCATGGCGATGCTCGATACGCTGGCGCCCGGCGACATGGCGCGAGGCGTCTATGCCGAATTGCCGATGGCGACGACAGGCAAGGATGACGTGTCTGACACCGTCAGCCCGGTGACAGTGACCGACGTGGCAGCGCTCAGCGAGCAACAACGCCGTCAGCCCGAGAATGTACAGCGCTTCGTGGCGGAATTTGGCCCCGCCGCTCAGGCGGCCAGTCGTGAAAGCGGGCTGCCCGCAGAATTGATTCTGGCCCAGGCCGCGCTGGAAACGGGCTGGGGTGAGCGTCGTATCCACACCGAGGCCGGCACTGACAGCCATAACCTGTTCGGCATCAAGGTCGGCAGCAGCTGGCAGGGCGACAGCACCACGGTGCTGACCACCGAATATCGCGATGGGCGCCGCATGCGTCTTGAAGACAGCTTCCGCGTCTATCCCGATCAGGCCAGTGCGCTGCGCGATCATGCCGCACTGCTGACCGGCGCCCAGCGTTATGCCCACGTGACCCGGTCGCCGGACGCCGAGAGTGCCGCGCGCGCCTTGCAGGAGGCGGGCTACGCCACTGACCCGCACTATGCCGACAAGCTGATCTCGATCATGAGTCGGGTCGGCCCGCTGGAGGCCAGCGGCACTCTCGAGACACAGGAAACCCGCCTGGCATCACGCGATGCCGTGCCTGCGTCATCGTCTGTCGCAACCGCCAACTCAGGCTCCCCGCGCGGGCTGCTTGAGGCTTCTGCGCCGCTGTTTGCCCTCGATGCGCGCGATGCTCAGCCGCTGGTCCAGATGTCGTCTGCGACGGATGTGGCGTCTGCGGCGGATGTGGCGTCTGCGACGGGTGTGGCGTCTGCGACGGGTTTGGCGTCTGCGACGAATAAAGAGATCGGTACTGGCAGTGAAGGCACTGCATCAGGTGCCATCCAGTTGGCGATGGGCCGTTCAGAGCCGCTGATCCGCTAGAGCCGCTGATGACGATTCACTGTCGATGAATTGCTGGCAACTATTGCTGCCTACGGTCTCAAGTTGGCGTCTGGCGCGCCGATAATCACAGCATCCGTACGCCGGTGTGGCGTCATTCACCTTCTCCCTTTTCCCATTGTTCCTTTCAGGTAAACGCCATGGCCAGCAGCATGTTGAGTATCGGTGTCAGTGGTCTGCAAGCCGCCCAGACGGCGCTTGCCACCAACAGCAACAACATCGCCAACGTCTACACGCCGGGCTATAGCCGTGAAACGGTCGAACTGAGTGGCAGCAGTGGTGGCGGTGTGAGCGTGGCGTCGATCAGCCGCCAGACCGACAGCTATCTCTCGGCGCAGCTGGACAGCGCCATGAGCGCCAGCACGGCGCTTGAGACCCACGAAGCCAACATCAGTCAGATCGACAATCTGCTCGCCGATGACGAGGCGGGCCTGGCGCCGTTGATGCAGGAGTTCTTCGGCGCCATCGAAGGCGTGGCCAGTCAGCCGAGTGATCCGGCGGCGCGCGAGAGCCTGCTGGGCAGCGCCGAGAGTCTGGCCGGGCAGTTCAATGCCTTCTCTGCCTATCTGGATGACATGGACTCTGCGGTCAATTCACAGCTCGGTGATGTGGTCGGCGATATCAACACTGCCACCAGCCAGATCGCCTCGCTCAACGAGCAGATTTCCCTGACGCGTGCGCGTACCGGCGAAGAGCCACTGGGCCTGCTGGACCAGCGTGATCAGGCGGTGACCGACCTGCAGACGCTGGTCGGCGTCGAGGTGCAGGAACAGGATGGTCGGCTGAGCGTCAGCCTCGGCAACGGCCAGCTGCTGGTCAACGGCAGCAGCAATTACGAACTGGCCGTGGAGCCCGACCCGCAGGACATGAGCCGTTCGGTGGTCACTTACAGCGTGGCGCCGGGCGTCACCAGCGCCATCGATGAGGCGCAGCTCGAAGGTGGCACCCTGGGCGGGTTGTTGAGCTTCCGCGCCGACAGCCTCGAGCCGACCCAGAATCAGCTCGGCCAGTTGGCCGCGGGGCTGGCGTTGACCTTCAATGCCCAGCACGCCGACGGTGTCGACGCCAATGGCAACGCGGGGGGCGACTTCTTCACCCTCGGCGATCCGGAAGTGCTGCCGGCCAGCGGCAATGCCGCCGGAGCGGACCTTGAGGTGACATTCGCCCCCGCCACCCAGCAGGAAGGTGACGACTTCTACAGTATCGCGCTGACCGGCGATGACTACCGCCTGAGTCTTGACGGCGGCACCTATCAGCTGGAAAACCTCAGCAGCGGCGCCGTGCAGACCCTGACCCCGGACAGCGAAGGCGTGATGCGCCAGGATGGCCTGGTGTTCACCGCCACCGGCATGGCGGACGGTGACAGCTTCACCATCCAGCCGACGCGCAATATCGCCGATACCTTCGGGGTCGCGATCGACGAGGGCGCCGAGATCGCCGCGGGTTCCAGCGACGCCAGCCTCGACAACCGCAACATTCTCGCCCTGCAGTCACTGCAGAGCAGCGACGCCCTGGGCAGCGCCGGCAGCTTCAATGATCACTACGCGTCACTGGTCAGCCAGGTCGGCAACCAGACCCGTCAGGTGCAGGTCAACCTGGAGGCTCAGCAGGGCCTGACCGAGCAGCTGTCGGCGGCAGACCAGTCGATCTCGGGGGTCAATCTGGATGAAGAGGCCGCGGACCTGATCCGTTATCAGCAGTATTACCAGGCCAACGCCCAGGTCATCCAGACCGCGTCGACGGTGCTGGATACCATTCTGAACATCCGCTAACGAGGCCGTGATGCGCATCAGTACCCAAACCCTCTATGCCCAGGGCGTCACCTCGATGCTGGATCAGCAGGCGGCGTTCTCCAAGGTGTCCGAGCAGCTGGCCACCGGCAAGCGCGTGGTCAATCCCTCGGATGACCCGAGTGCGGCCAGCCAGGCGGTGACGATCTCGCAGTCCCAGGCCGTCAATGAGCAGTTCAGTGACAGCCGCACCACGGCGCGCAACAACCTCTCCATCGAGGAAAGCGCGCTCAATCAGATCACCGACACCATCACGCGTGTCCAGAGCCTGATCGTGCAGGCGGGCAACGGCACCCTCAGTGACAGCGACCGTGATGCGCTGGCCACCGAGCTTGAAGGCAGCCGCGAAGTGCTACTGGGGCTGGCCAACAGCACCGACGGCAACGGCAACTATCTGTTCGGCGGCATGAGCGGTGATACGGCGCCCTTTGGCGAGGATGGCAGCTATCGCGGCGATGATGAGCAGCGCCAGCAACGCGTCGACAGCTCGCGCCTGATGGAGGTCAATCATACCGGCAGCCAGATCTTTGGCGGCGTGGCATCCGGCAATCAGCAGCTGGCCCGCCAGACCAGCGAGAGCGAGTCGTCACTGCCGATCACCTTCAAGGGCCCGGAAGTCGTTGATGCCGCGGCGCGGGTGGATGGTGCGGCCTACAGCGTCAGCATCGATGCCGCTGGCGTCACGATCAGCGGCACCGATGCCGATGGCAATGATCTCCAGGTCCTGGATGGCGAAGGCAACCCGCTGCCATCGCCCATGGCGTTCAGCGATGGCATGACGCTTGCGTTCAATGGCCTGTCGATGACGCTGTCCGGTGACGAGCAACAGGTCGCTGAGGCCCAGGCTGAAGGCAAGGCAACGCAGCTGGTGGTCGAGGAGGGTGAGGCCAGCGCCGATCTGTTCGCCAACCTGGATGGGCTGATCACTGCGCTGAGCACGCCGATCGAGAGCGAGGCCGACCAGGCCGCCTTCAACAACGCCATCTCGACCGCCAGTCGCCAGTTCAGCAACAGTCTCGACAATGTGCTGACGGTGCGCGCCGATGTCGGCACCAAGCTCAACGAGCTGGATTCGCTGGATATCATCGGGGATGACCGTGAGCTCAACTATGCCTCGACACGCTCTGACCTGATCGATCTGGACTACAACGAGGCGATCTCCGACTACTCGCTGACCCAGGTGGGGCTGCAGGCCTCCCAGCAGGCGTTCTCGGATATCTCGGGCATGTCGCTGTTCGACTATCTGCGCTGAGTGATGGCGTGACCGCGTTCGAAAAATGATGAAAAAGCCGCACTGGATACTCGCTCTCGCGATGGCATTCGGTGCGGCTCTTGCGTGCTGGTGGTTGCTTTTCAGTTCAGTGCTTGCGTGTCATGGCATCGTGCCCAGGCCTTCATGCACGGCCTGGAAGGCGCCCAGCGCCTGACGGAACAACAGCGACAGCCAGTCCGTCATGCCCGGCATCATCAGCCACAGCATCGCGATGCCCAGCAGCAGGGTCAGCGGGAAGCCGATCGAGAACACCGACAGCTGCGGTGCCGAGCGGTTGAGTACGCCCATCGCGAGGTTGATCGCCAGCAGCGAGGCGACCAGCGGCAAGGCCAGCAGCAGGCCGGCGCTGAACAGGCTGGCGCTCCACAGCAACAGATTCTCGAGCCCGACGGGCCCCATGCGGCGCAGGTCGAGGGGAATCTCGTGGAAGTGGGTGACCAGGATTTCCAGTACCAGCAGATGGCCATTGAAGGCCAGAAACAGCAGCATGGCCAGCATGCCCAGCAGACGCGACAGCACCTGGGTATTGGTGCCGGTGTCGGCCGAGAAGAAGCTGGCGAAGGCCAACCCCATCTGCAAGCCGATGAATTCCCCGGCCGCCTCGACGATGGCGAAGGTGATGCGCATCACCAGGCCCAGTGCCAGGCCGACGCCCATCTGCAGTGCCAGCTGCCAGACGGCGGCCGGGCCGAGCACATCCACCGGGGGCGGGCTCTCGACCAGCGGCGCGATGATCAGCGCCAGGCCAAAGGCCATCAACAGGCGCACTGGCGTCGGCAGGCTGCGGTGACCGAACAGCGGCGCGCTGATCATGAAGCCGGACAGGCGCGCGAAGGGCCACATCACGCTCAGCAGCAGGGCCTGGAGATGCTCGGGGGACAGCAGGTCATTCGGCAATGGAGCGGCCTCCCGCCGGGAGTGCGTCGGGCTTTACGGTGACGCTCATCGGTGCATCGCTCATCCGATCAGGTGCGGGAAGCCGGTGAAGACGCTGCGCGTGAAGTCCATCAGCGTCTCCAGCAACCAGGGGCCGGCCAATACCAGGGTGCCGAACACGCCGAGAATCTTGGGGATGAAGGACAGGGTCATCTCGTTGATCTGGGTCGCGGCCTGGAACAGGCTGACGATCAGGCCGATGAACAGGGCGCTGGCCAGCAGCGGGCTTGCCACCAACAGGGTGATGTACATGGCATGCGAGGCCAGGCTGGTGATGACTTCAGGTGTCATGGCGGCGCGTTCTCGATGGGCAGATGGGAGGTGTCGAGGCTGGCAGTGCACGGTTGCGCGGCACGGTTGCGCGGCACGGTTGCGCGTCACGACGAGAAAGCCCGGTGACGGCGTGATGTCAGGGCCTGGCTCAGTAGAAGCACTCTCAGTAGAAGCTCTCTCAGTAGAAGCTCTCGGCCAGCGACCCCAGTAGCAGCTGCCAGCCATCGACCATCACGAACAGCATCAACTTGAAGGGCAGCGAGATGGTGGCGGGTGGCACCATCATCATCCCCAGCGCCATCAGCACACTTGCCACTACCAGGTCGATGATCAGGAAGGGCACGAACAGGCTGAAGCCGATCTGGAAGGCGGTCTTCAGCTCGCTGGTGACGAAGGCCGGCAGCAGCACGCGCCACGGCACGTCCTGCGGGGTCTGGATTTCCTCGACCTTGGCCAGGCGCGCGAACAGGGCGATATCCGGCTCACGCACCTGACCGAGCATGAAGTCGCGCAGTGGATCGCCGCCACGTTCGATGGCTTCCTGCAGGCTGATGGCCTGGCTGTCATAGGGTTGCCAGGCCTCGTCGTAGATGCGCTCCAGCACCGGCGACATCACGAAGAAGGTCAGAAACAGCGCGATGCCGACCAGCACCTGATTGGGCGGCGCAGACGCGGTACCCAGCGCGGTGCGCAGCAGGCCGAGCACGATGATGATGCGGGTAAAGGCACTCATCATCAGCAGGGCCGCCGGCAGCAGGGCGAGGCCACTGAGCAGGATCAGCGTCTGGATATTCAGTGACCAGGACTCGCCGCCGTCCGGCAGTGGCTGGCTGGTCAGGCCGCTGAGCACATCGGCGTGCGCCGCTTGGCTGGTCAGCAGGCATGCCGACAATGCGATCAATAGCCCTGTCAGCAGCTCTCTTGTCTTCAGCCTTCCTGCTTTCTTCAAGCCCGGCGACAACCTCACCAGCCCCGTCATGAGCGAGGCTCCGCGTCATCTGTCTTGTCTGAGGTAGTAGTTTGCGTCACATCAGAGGGCGTCGTGGCGGACGTGGCAGCCGGCGAGCGTCTGGCAAGACGATCGCGCAGCAGCTCGGCGAAGCCGGCCGCGGCACCGCTCCCGCCGGTTGCGGAGGCAGGCGAGGCCAGCGATGCGTCGTTCGGAGTGCTGCCATCGTCTGCGGGCACCAGGCCGCCATTCTCGGCCGTCAGCTCACCGAGGGAGGTGATGCCCGCCGGCCCGACGCCCAGCAGCAATTGCTGGTTGCCCACCGCTACCACCACCAGGCTCTGCTTGTGACCCAGCGCCAGACGCGCCAGCGGGCGCAGGGCAATGCGATTGCCGCGCAGTGTCTGGGCACCCCCGAGTGTCTTCATCAGCCAAGCCAGCAGCAGGATCACGCCGATCACGCCGGCAAGTGCCAGCCCGGTATTGACCAGGCTGGCCGCCCCCAGCGGTGAGCTGTGGCCTGTGTCGGCAGTCAGGTTTGCGTCGCTACCGAGAAAGGCCGGTGACGGCGCCTGAGTGCTGGCGCTGGTATTGGCGCTGACATTGCTGCTGGCGTTGGCAGCGCTGTAGGGCGCCGACTCGGCATCCGGCAGCAAGATCGCGCCGTCAGGGGCATCGGAGGTCATGACAGGAACAGCCTTAGCGGTTGAGCTTCTGTACCCGCTCATTGGGGGTGATGATTTCCGTGATGCGGATACCGTACTTGTCCTCGACCACGACCACCTCGCCCTGAGCGATCAGATAGCCGTTGATCAGGATGTCCATCGGCTCACCGGCCAGGCCATCCAGCTCGATCACCGAGCCCTGCGACAGCTCCAGCAGCTGCTTGATGGTCAGGCGCGTGCGCCCCAGCTCCACGGTCATCTTGACCGGGATGTCCATGATCATGTCCAGCTCACGCGGACGTGCGCCGCCACCGCTGCCATCGAGGGGCTCGAAGATGTCGCCGCCCTGGGGGGCAGCCTCGCTCTGCTGTTCTTCCAGCGCCTTGGCCCACTCGTCGCCCATCTGCTCGGTCATCGCATCGGCCCAGGGGTCGTCAGTGCCGGATGTCGGGGAATTCGGTGTGGCCTTGGGCGCGGGCGCGTCTGGCGAATTGGGCTCACTCATCGCCGCTGTCCTCGCTGGCAGTGTTGATCGGATGATTGATGATGCGGGTCACGCGCAGGGCGCGGTGGCCATTGGCGCGTCCGAAACCGGCTTCGAGAACCGGCACATTGTTGACGTAGGCGTTGACGCGCTCGGGCTTCTCGATGGGCAGCACATCGCCCACGGAAAGTTCGGCCAATGCGCCCAGCGTGGTGGTGATGCTGGCAAAGTCGGCGTGCAGCTCGACATCGGTGGCGCGCACTTCCTTGCGCAGGCGCTCGCCCCAGCGACTGTCACCCTCGGCGCTGGTTTCCTGCAGCGGGCTCGAGAGCAGCTCGCGGTGCGGCTCGATCATCGAGTAGGGCAGGCAGATCTGGAAGTCGCTGCTGTGATTGCCGACCTCCAGATGGAAGCTGGTGCACACCACGATCTCGTTGGGCGAACTGGTGATATTGGCGAACTTGACCTGCATCTCGCTGCGCAGATAGTCGGTTTCCACGGCGTAGACCGCCGACCAGGCGTCGCGGTAGGCATTCAAGGCCAGCTGCATCAGGCGCTGGATGACGCGTTGTTCGGTGCGCGTGAATTCGCGACCCTCTGACTTGGTCACGAAGCGGCCGTCACCGCCGAACAGGCTGTCGACCACCATGAACACGAGACTGGGCGGAAACACCAGCATCGAGGTGCCGCGCAGCGGCTTCATGGTGAACAGGTTGATGTTGGTCGGCACCGGCACGTTGCGGGAAAATTCGTTGTAGCTCAGGAACTGCACCGGCCCGGCGGTGATATCGGCGCCGCGGCGGATCAGGTTGAACAGCCCCATGCGGAACTGGCGACTGAAACGCGAGTTGATGATATCCAGGGCATGCAGGCGATCCCGGATGATGCGGTGCTGGCTCGCCGGGTCGAAGGGGCGAATGCGCGCTTCGGCGGGCGTGCTCGAGGCGTCAGCCGTTGCACCGCTGTCACCGTTCACGCCGGAGAGCAGAGCATCGATTTCGTCCTGTGACAGCAGATCGTCTTGAGCCATGGCCAGTTATTGCACGATGAAGTCGTTATACAGCACACCGGAGATGGCCAGTGGCTGGCCGCCTTCACTGTAGGGGCGCGAAAGCGCCTCGGTCAGGGTGCTCTGCAGCGTCTGCTTGCCGGCCTGGGTGATCAGCTCATCCGGGCTCTGGCCCGACAGCAACAGCAGCAGACGGCTCTTGAGTTCGGGCTTGAGTTCTTCCACGCGCGCCACCGCGTCCTGATCGGCCATCTTGAGCGTGATGCCGATATAGAGCAGGCGATTGCCGCGCGGGCTTTCCAGGTTGACCGTGAAGGGCGCCAGCGGCATGAAGACCGGCGGTGGCACGACCACGACTTCCGGCTCGGCGTCCTGTGCGGCCTTCTGATCACTGAGCATCGGCAGTGCGAAATAGACGGCCACTAGCGCCGCGATCACGGCACTCATCAGGCTGATGACCCCGATCAGCAGCCAGGAGCGACGCTGACTGGCGGGGGAGGTGATAATCGTTGACATCGTGGTGCGGTGTCCCTGGAGTCGGTGGCGGGGCCAGTATGACCGAAGGCGTGGTTATCGAACGGCGGAATAACGCCACGTGCGAGCGCTTACTTGAATGATGACGCGCCAGGCGGACTCATCTGGCAGCTACCTGACGGGAGCCGCTGACACAAGCACCTGGCAAGCGCCAGGCCCGTCATGCCTGCCATTCACGCTGTCCCCAGGCTGCCTGGGATGCACTTGCAAGATTGCTTGTGAGATTGCTTGTGAGATTGCCCGCGGCGAGGCTTCCCTCCATGGCGTCAGCGCTTGTGCTGGCATCACTCGCCGGCTGACCCTCGATGTGCTGGGCGAACTGACCCTGATTGGCCGAGTTGTCCGCCGCCCCGTCCGGTGTGTTGTCAGGTGTGTCGTCCGGAGTACTGAAACTGATCGCCGTCAGCTCGTGCCCCCGGGATTCCAGCGCCTGACGCAGCTCGCTCAGGGATGACTCGACAGCCGAGCGCACCTGTTGGTGGCCCGCGACGAAGTGCGCACTGGTGCCCTGTTCGCCGATGTTGAGGCGAATGGTCAGCTTGCCCAAGTTGGCCGGATTGAGCGCGATCTCGGCCTGCGGCGACTTGCTCAGCTGCATGCGTACCACCTGCTCGCTGAGTGCCTGTTGCCAGGCCTGAGTGCCGACGCTTGCGGGGATCAAGGTGCCCGCCTGTGATGCCAAGCCCGCTGGAGTGGCTGCTGGATTGCCCGCGCCATTGAGCATGGCGCCGCTGCCTGCAGCGGTCGAACTCGACGCGCCAGCAGATGACGCACCCGATAGCAGGGACTGATCGCCACCGCTACGTGAAGAATTTGCATCAAGCAGGGCGCCGTCGGCCTTGGCGGTGACGCCTTCAATGGCCTCCTCGGACAGTGGACCCAGCGCGCCACCCGTCAGCGAGGAGGGCGCATCTTGGCTCAGGCTGCCTGCCGCTGTTGCGGAGGTTCTGCTGCTGGGCGCCTGATCCGCAATCGCGCCGTCCAGTCCCGCCGCCGCAGGATTGTGCAACACAGCGAGCCAGTCACCTTGCAGCGCCGTGCTGCCCGCTGTAGAGAGCGCCTGCGTGCTAGCGAGCGTTGCCGCTGCCGCTTTCAGTGCTGCCTGGTCGCTGCCAGAGGCGTCTTGACCGCCTTGCGTGAGTTGCTGCAGCTGTTGCGTGCGCGAGATGCCGCGCTCGACGCTGCTATCCAGTCGTGAGGCCTTGAGTGGCTGCGCTGATCGCTGTCCGTTTGCCGATGAGGGCTGGGCAGGCGGGAGGGTGCCGCTCTGGAGGGCGGCAGCGACCGGGTCCGGAGTGAGTGAGGTGTCTGACGATGCTGCCTGAGTCTGCTCGAGGTGCTGGGCATGCTTGTCTTCAGCCGCCTCGCGACGCTCGACACGCTGCTGCTGTGCGTCTTGCGCTTGCGTCTGCACCGCTTGCCTGTCCTGCTGACGATCCTCACGCTGCGCGCGTGACAGATGTGCCTCGAAGGCGCTCTCTGCGGAAGACGAGCTGACGTCGTCGCGCGAGCTAGCCTCCTCAGAGGAGACCTTGGCGCTGGTCGGCGCCCTGGTTGGCGAGGTGGCCGACAACATCGAGATGCGTGCAGTGTCCGTCATGGTGTCACTCCTTCGACTGGCCGTCTTCAGCCATTGGCACGGCGTAACCAGGCCTGGGTGGCTTGCTCATCGCTCTGGCGTTGCTCGGCGGTGCGCGCCTGCAACGCGGCGCTCAGGCTGGCGCGGTCCGCCAGGCCCTGCCAGGCCGCGTGGGTCTGCTGTTCCTTCACCAGCCGCTGATGCTGATGGTGCGTCTGGGTCTGTTCCTGGGCCACCCGCATGCGACATTGGGCAATCGCCTTGTCCAGCGAGGCGATGAAGGCCTGATAGTTGTGCCAGCTGGCCGGGTCCAGCCCCTGAGTCAGGCGTGCCTGCATCTGCTGGCAGTAGTCGAGACGGTACTGCTCGAGGGTGACCAGTTGCTGGGCAGCGGTTTCCTGACGCTGACGCTGGCTGGAGAGCTGGCGCGCAGCGCCATCACGCCGGCGCTCGCTCAGCTGGGTCAGGGTGTCGAAACGTGACGATGAGATGGCCATTCAGTGAGGGTTCCCGATCAATGACAGGTGAAGGCGGCCATCATGGCTGGGCCAGCAATTGTTCGAGCATGTTCGTACTATCGGCAAGACTTGCGTGCTGTGTAGTGCCTTGTTGCAGGAAACGTCCCATCGGCTCGTGCAGACGAACCGCGGCGTCGAGCACCTTGTCGTTGCCGGGCTGGTAGGCGCCGATGGCGATCAGGTCCTGATTGCGCTGATAACTGGAATAGAACTGCTTGAAGCGACGGGCGCGAGTGAGCTGCCGCTCCGGCGCCACCGCCGACATCGCGCGGCTGATCGAGGCTTCGATATCGATGGCCGGGTAGTGGCCGCTTTCCGCGATGCGCCGCGACAGCACGATATGCCCATCCAGAATCGCGCGGGCACTGTCGGCGATGGGGTCCTGCTGGTCATCGCCTTCGGTCAGCACGGTATAGAAGGCGGTGATCGACCCGCCGCCACGCCGTCCGTTGCCGGTGCGTTCCACCAGCGCTGGCAGCTTGGCGAAGACCGAAGGCGGATAGCCCTTGGTGGCCGGTGGCTCACCGATGGCCAGGGCGATCTCGCGCTGGGCCATCGCGTAACGGGTCAGCGAATCCATGATCAGCAGCACATTCTGGCCCTTGTCACGCAGGGACTCGGCGATGCGTGTCGCGTAGCTGGCGCCCTTGAGGCGATGCAGCGGCGTCATGTCGGCCGGCGTGGCCACGACCACGGCGCGCTTGAGACCTTGTTCGCCGAGAATGTTCTCGATGAATTCCTGCACCTCGCGCCCACGCTCGCCGATCAGGCCGACCACGATCACATCGGCATCGGTGAAGCGCGCCATCATGCCCAGCAGCACACTCTTGCCGACGCCAGAGCCGGCGAACAGCCCCATGCGCTGGCCACGGCCGACGCTCAGCAAGGCATTGATGGCGCGAATGCCGACATCCAGCGGCGTGTCGATGGGCGCGCGCTCCAGTGGATTGAGCGGGCGGCTCTCCAGCGGCGCATGTTCGACATCTTCCAGCGGGCCGAGGCCATCAAGCGGGCGACCCACGCCGTCGACGACCCGCCCGAGCAGCGCTTCGCCGACCGGATAGCGTCGCTCGCCGACATTGCCATGCCCGAGGGGAAACACCCGCGCCCCCGGTGCGACGCCGCTGAGCGGGTCGATGGGCATCAGGTAGAGGGTCTGATCGGCGAAGCCGACCACCTCGGCCTCGGCCGGCGGCAGGTTCGCGCCCAGCTCGACCAGACAGCTGGCGCCCACCGGCAGGCGCAGGCCGACCGCTTCCAGCACCAGGCCGGTCGCGCGTACCAGCCGGCCATTGCTGCGCTGGGGCTCGAGGCTCTCGACACGCTCACGAATGGCGCCGAGCGCGCTGCGCCATTGCTGTGCGGAATAGGGGCTCATGGCGTGTCACTCATGTGCGATCTCCTGCCAGCTCGGTGCGTGCCTGCTCTGGCTGTACATGTTCTGACGACTGGCGTTGCACGATGCGCGAACCGCTGGCCTCATCCTTGCCATGCAGGCTGCCGTCGGCGCTGCCGCGATGGCGCAACTGGCGTGACAACATCTCCAGGCGGCTTTCGAGGCTGGCATCGTGACAGCCGCTGTCGGCTTCGGCGCGACATCCGCCGAGGCTCAGACTGGCGTCCGGCAGACATTGCCAGCCCAGCTTGGCGAGCTGTTGGCCCATCGCCTGCTCGACGCGCGGCAGGTCGTCCGGATTCAGGTAAAGACGCGGACGGCCGATCAGCGGCGGATCCGCCGCCAGCAGGCTGCGCACGCTGTCGATGATGTGCTCCGGGTGGGCACGAAATGCCTCGCGAGCCAGATGCTGACCGACGCTGATGGCCAGTGCCGCCAGCTCATCGCTGATCTGCTCATCCAGGCACGCCAGCGATTGCTGCAGATTCTCGATCAGCGGTGCCAGCTGGGCGGCCTGCTGTTCGAGCGCTAGCTGGGCGGCCTCGGCCTGACGCGCCGCCTGCTCGGCGGCTTCCTGCCTTGCACGCGCCAGACCCGCTTCATAACCGGCTTTCTCGCCCGCGGCATAGCCTTCGTCACGTGCCGCCTGTTGCTGCTCTAGCGTCTCCTGTTCGAAGGTCGAACGGGCACGCTGCGCCATGCGCCGAATCAGGCCGACATCCGGCGCCGCAGTGTGCGGCATGCCGGCTTGAAAGCCGCCACCCGACTGAGGCGATGCGGGCTTGCCATCCAGCGCGTCGAGTTCCAGCGGCTGCCATTGATGCATGTCATCGCTGCCTGCCACGTCGCGCTCGGCCCACGGGTCAGGCGCGTCATGATGCGGATCAGAACTGGACATGGTCCTCACTAGACGTAGCCCTCACTAGACATGGTCCTCATTAGACATAGTCCTCGCCACCGCTGTTGATCACGATCTCGCCGCTGTCGGCCAGTCGACGCACCGTCTGCAGGATGCTCTTCTGCTCGGCCTCGACCTGGCTGACACGCACTGGGCCGCGCGCCTCCATGTCATCACGCAGCATCTCGGCAGCACGCTGCGACATGTTCTGCAGGAATTTCTGGATGATCGCCTCGGGGGAGCCCTTGAGCGCCGTGACCAGCGTCTCGTTGTCGATCTCCTTGAGCAGCAGCTGGATGGAGCGATCCTCGAGCCCGACCAGGTTCTCGAACACGAACATCTCGTCAATGATCTGCTGCGCCAGACTCTCGTCGTGATTACGTACCGCCTCGAGGACCTGCTCTTCCTGCTGGCCCGGCATTAGGTTGAGTATCTCGGCCGCGGTGCGAATGCCGCCCATCTTGCTGCGCTTGAGGTTCTGGCCACTGAGCATGTTGCTCAGCACTTCTGTCAGCTCCTGCAGGGCCGCCGGCTGCACGCCACTGAATGTGGCGATACGCAGCAGCACATCGTTGCGCAGGGTGTCGGAGAAGTGCTCGAGAATCTGCGAGGCCTGATGGCGCTCCAGATGCACCATGATGGTGGCGATGATCTGCGGGTGTTCGTCGCGGATCATCTCGGCCACCAGCGGTGGCTCCATCAGGTTCAGCGTCTCGATGCCATTGTTCTGGCCGGAGCTCTCGTAGATGTCTTCGAGCAGCGAGCTGGCGCGCTCCTGACCCAGCGCCTTCACCAGCACCGAGCGGATATGGTCGGTGGAGAGCAGATTGACGGCGCTGAACTGCTCGCTGTCGGCGTGGAATTCCTCCAGCGTCTTCGCCATCTGCTCCTGGGTGACCTGCGGCATGTTGGTCATCGTCGCACTGAGCTGCTGGATCTCTTGGGCAGACAGGAACTTGAAGACCTCTGCGGCGCTGTCCTCGTCGAGGCTCATGATCAGGGCCGCGCTGCGTTCCATGTTCGTCAGTGTCTTACTCATGGTGACTCATCCAGTTCTTGAGGATCATGGCGACCATGCGCGGGTCATCGCGGGCCATGTCACGCGCATCCTTGAGGTTCTGCTGATAGGTGGTCGGCGTGCGCGGGCCACTGGCCGGCGCTGTCTGGCTCGCCATCATGCTGCCCAGATCGCCATTGGCCGTCGCCAGACCAGACTCCATGGCGCCGATACCACCCACTGCGCTGCCGGCTGCCTGAGTGCCGGGCGGCTGACCGATGGTCTGGTAGGCCTCCTGCGGACGCAGCAGCGGCTGCAAGAGCGGGCGCAGCAACTTGCGATATAGCAGCCAGGCGATGAAGCCGATGATCAGGTATCGGCCAAGCTCGATGGCCAGCGCCTGCATCTCGGGATTGTTGAGCCACTTCTCCCACCACCGCTGCGGCGGGCCGGCGTTCTGCTGTTCGGCGGTCATGAAGGGCGCATTGATCACGCTGAGGCTGTCGCCACGCTCGGCATTGAAACCCATCGCCTCGCGCACCAGCGAATCGATCTGTGCCAGCTGGTCGTCTGCCAGCGGTTCGCTGGTCGGGTTGCCGTCACTGTCCATGATGCGACGGTGATTGATCACCACCGCCACCGAGAGATTGTCGAGGCGCCCCAGGCGCGCACGGGTGTGGCGCACGCGCTTGTTGACTTCATAGTTGATGGTGCTGCTGCGCTGATAGTTGCTCAGACCGCTGGCCGCGTCGTCAGTCTGTGTGGTGCCGTCACTATTCGCCGCGTCATCGGCATTGATGGGCGAGGCGGCAATCCCCGGGGGCGTGTTGGAGAGGGCACCCGGCACGCCGCCGATGCCGAGCATCTCGCCGGCGCCGGTATTGTTGAGCTGTTCACTGCGCACTGCTGCGCTGCCCGGCTGCTGATTGGGCGTGTAGTGCTCTTCGGTCTCTTCGGCGTGGGAGAAATCGAGCTGGGCGCTGACCTCGGCGTGGAAGTTGTCGCGTCCCACCAGTGGCGTCAGCAGGGCATTGATGCGCGATTGATAGCTGCGCTCCAGTGCCTGGGCATATTCCAGCGCGCTGCCATCGAGATTGAGCGCATCGCCCGCCGGGCGCGACAGCGGATTGCCGTCCTGATCGACGACGGTGATGTCTTCGCTGGCCAGGCCCTGCACGCTGCCGGCCACCAGATGCTGGATGGCCTGGATCTGACGTGCCTTGAGCTGCTGGCCGCCCTTGAGTTCAACCACGACGGACGCCGTCGCTGGGCGGCGCTCGCGCACGAAGACGGAATCTTCCGGCAGTGCCAGGTGCACACGGGCGCTGGACACGGGCTCGAGACTGGCGATGGTGCGCGACAGTTCGCCGGACAGGGCGCGCTGATAATTGACGTGTTCGGTGAACTGGCTGATGCCGAAGGCCTGGGTATCCATCAGCTCGAAGCCGGAACCGCCCTGGCTGGGCAGGCCCTGCTGGGCAAGTGCCAGACGCAGGCGATAGACATCTTCCTTGGGGACCTCGACGGTGGCGCCTTCATTGCTCAGCCGATAGGGCACGCCGGTCTGCTCCAGCTGCGCGACGATCTCGCCGCCTTCGCTGGCGGGCAGATCACGATAGAGCACACTCCACTGGGTGCCAGCGCCCCACAGCAACAACGCGACGATGACAGCCACGCTGAAGGCGGCCGCCATGATGAGCGGCAGACGTGGCAATGCCGCCAGGCGCGCCATCAAGGGGTTGGCTGGCTTGTCCGATGATTGTGGCGTCGTCGAGGTGCCCGACTGGGCCGCTGTCTGGCTGGGTGTACTCATGCAGATGTCCGATAAGCGCCGTGGTCTGAACTCGCAGCGGGTGATTCCAGCAAGCAGGGCGAAACATGAAAACGATGGATCAACAATGTCGCGTTTCGCAGCGCCTTCTTGCGTAGGCTGGCCATTATCGAAGCTGGGCGCACATCCAATCAGACGAATAGCGTCGCAAAACAGGGGTATTAGTCACTTTCAGCCGCTCGACTGACTGGTAGTCTGAGCCCCACTGAAAGCGGCAGACGAATGGCGCGCGTTGAGAAAGGAGAGGCGGGATGGCAATTGAAGCAGTCGGCGCGGCGATGTCATCCGCGATGACGGGCAGTCTGCAGCAGCTCGATCAGATGGCGGCGCAGGCAGCCGCGGGAAGCAATGCTCAGTCGGCGGGCGCAGTGTCAGAGGCCAGCGGCACTGATGCTCAGGGCTTTGCCGGCATGCTCAAGGATTCGCTGGCGCGCGTCAGCCAGTCACAGCAGGTCGCGGCGGGGCAGGCCAAGGCCTTCGAGCTGGGCAGCCCGGGTGTCAGCCTCGATCAGGTCATGGTGGCGGGCCAGAAGGCTTCACTGGAATTCGAGATGACCGTACAGGTGCGCAACAAGCTGCTCAGCGCCTACAAGGAAATCATGAATATGGCGGTGTGATTCATGTTCGCATTCCAATGAAAAAGGGCAGACGCGATGCGTCTGCCCTTTTTTGTTTTCTGGCGGTGGTGCTGGATATCGCTGGCGGAGGTTGGAATGCACGAGTTCTGTCAACTAAAAGGACCAATATCAACAAGGCCACTATCCTCTGCCAGCGACGGGCCTGCCACTCTTGCTGAGTGACAGGCCTATGCAGCATGCGAGTCAGAGATCAGCCCAGCAGTGACAGCACGTTCTGCGGCACCTGGTTGGCCTGGGTCAGCATGGAAGTCCCCGCCTGCTGCAGAATTTGTGCAGTGGTCATGCTGGACACTTCTTCTGCGTAATCGGCATCCTGAATACGCGACTGGGCAGAGGCCAGGTTGGTTTCAGTCGTCGCCAGGTTGGTGATGGCAGAATCGAAACGGTTTTGCACGGCACCGAGGGCGGAGCGTTGGCTATCGACCTTTTTGATCGCACTGTCAATTTGTGCCAGAGGGTCCAAAGATGCAGTGCCATCAAATTGCTCCGTTGCGCTTGCTCCGCTTAGCTCAATGACACTTGCGTCTGTTTCAGACGTAGGGGAGCCGCCACCATTAGCTAGGGCAGCAGATGCTACTTCGTAACTGCTTCCTTGAATATCCACATATGATGTAACTGTACCATCATCAGCTGAGCCAACCTTGACTAGCTGGTCAGGTAGAGAAACTGCATTTGCAGTTGTAATACCATTTTCTTCATCTGCATAACTAACTTTAACTTTGTTTAATTCCACTTTTCCAGTTGAGTCATCTACGGAAGCAGCATAATGATCATCTCCAGATTTAACTATAAAGTTGCTTGTGGCATTGCCATTGGCATCTTTTACGTTATGAAGACTTATACTATCGGCATCAACGCCTAAAGTACTTGCTGCGCTACTTAGATTGACGTCGGCAGGGGTTCCGCCCCCATTAGTAACTTGTGAAAGCTTGTCGCTAATATTGAGTGTGTTGCTGCTAACAGAGAAGCCCTCTAACCCAAGTGTGCTGCGATTCGTTCTCTCCAACTCAATATCAATTGTGTCATCATCGTATGCGCCGACTTGAATGCTAAGTGAGTCATCAGTGTCTAATACATTGATTCCATTGAAGCTGGTTTGTTCTGAAATACGGTCAATCTCATCCATACGCATGGTGATCTCGTCCTGAATGGACTGGAGGTCTTCTGCATTATTAGTACCATTCTGTGCTTGGACAGTCAGCTCACGTACTCGCTGCAGGTTATCGTTGACCTGATTCAATGCGCCTTCAGCGGTCTGGGCGACAGAGATGCCATCGTTGGCGTTACGCTGTGCCTGGGACAGGCCGGTGATCTGGGAGTCCATGCGGTTGGCGATGGCCTGGCCGGCGGCGTCGTCCTTGGCGCTGTTGATGCGCAGGCCGGAGGACAGACGTTCCATGGAGGTGTTCAGGGCGTTCTGGGACTGATTCAGGTTCTGCTGAGTCACCATGGAAAGGGTGTTGGTATTGATCACTGAAGCCATGTGTCACTTCCTGTCGTAATGGGGAGATAGATGGCGTGTCGCCAGTAACGACTCCTGTGCCGTTGCTTCAGTTATCGTCGCGGCGCGACAGAACTTTAGAATTTTTTTGCAGCCTTTCGACGTTTCTCATTCCGACTGAGTTTCTGGCTCGCCCCGTGAGATGCTCGCGACATTCTGTCGATCTGCTGTCGGGCGTTGTGCGTGTCTCGTCTTCCCTCTCTGTCTCTTCACGTCTGTCTTCATTTCCGCCTCCCCGAGGCGGAGTGGCGACGTAAGGCAGGAAAGCCGTCGCTGAGGGTAGCTATTCGAGCGAATGGTTTGTGGTGAGGGCGCGACAATACGCTGGGAACAGGAGTCCCGACGATGGGGGCGCGACCCTGAGTCAAACGACCCCGAGGGATGCAAGCGAGGACCAGGACGCCGATGTATACCGCCAATGGGCGCATGGCCCAGCAGGATATCTACACCGAGTATCAGCCGCTGGTGCGCCGCATCGCGCTGCAGTTGCAGGTGCGCTTGCCAGCGAGTGTCGATCTCGAGGATTTGATCCAGGCCGGCATGTTAGGGCTGTGTGAATGCGTGGGCCGCTATGAGCAGGGTCATGGCGCCAGCTTTGCCACCTATGCCAGTCAGCGCATCCGTGGCGCGATGCTCGATGAGCTGCGCTCGCGCGACTGGTTGCCGCGCAGTGTGCGCCGTGCCGGACGCGAGCTTGAAAGCGTGATCCAGCAGCTGGAGCAGAGCCTGGGCTATCCCCCCGAGGAGACCCAGATCGCCGCCGCCATGGGGCTTGAGCTGGAGGATTATCGACGCCTGCTGCTGGACACCAACAACGGCATGGTGATGTCGCTGGACGAGATGATGGATGAGGAAGGCGGGCTGGCGGGCGGTTATGCCTCGCCTGAAGCGACGCCTTTCGCCACGCCGTTTGCCTTGCCGCATGATGCGCTGGAAGAGGCCGATACGCGGCGGGCCTTGAATGAGGCCATCGCGCGGCTGCCGGAGCGCGAGAAGCTGTTGATGGCGCTTTATTATCAGGAGAAGCTCAACCTCAAGGAGATCGGCGCGGTACTCGATGTCACCGAGTCGCGTGTCTCGCAGCTGCATTCCCAGGCCGTGCGCCGTCTGCAGGGTGTGCTGGCACCGCATCTGGTGGCACGGGCGGGCAAGCGTCGTCGCTGAGCCTCTATCCTGAGTCTCTATCGTTGTGAGCCTTCTTCGTTTCCCCGAGCTTTATCCTCTCGCTGAACCGTCTTGCTGTTACGCCTGCCTTGTTTCTCCTGTCTCAGTTTCGCCCGCCCAAAACAAGAACACCGCCCTGAGAGGCGGTGTTCTTGTCTATCACTCGAGCATGTCATCAGACGTGATCAGTAGCTCTCGCGCTCCGGCTCCGACTTGACGCGGCGCTCCTCTTCGCTGAGGTGCTGGGCCTGCTCATCGATATGGCCATCCAGATGCCAGTCGTCTTCCATGCCGGTGACGCGATCGTTCATCACGCCTTCTTCGTTGTCGACCTGCTGCACGACGCCTTCCTCTGCTTCAGCGGCGGCTTCCTGTTGCTGGGCAGCGAGCTCTTCCTCGCTCGGTTCCGGCTCAGGTTCGGCGTCGAAGTCGAATTCCAGCTGACCGGTTTCCGGCTCGGTGATGGCTTCCTCGACCCAGGCGGCGCTCAGCGGACTGGTGGTGGAGGGCGCTACCACATAGTGGCCGGGGTGATCGCCTTCCTCGGCATCCAGTTCCTGGCGCGGCTTGCTGGTGACACTGGCGGCCAGAATCACGATCAGCACGTGAATGGCGGTCAGGGTATAGAGGAAGCCGACGGCCCCGAAGCGCTCCATCAGCAGACCCGCGGTGAGCGGGCCCAGAATCGCGCCCGCGCCATGCATCAGCACCAGCGTGCCGCTGGCGGAGATGATCTGTGGCGTGGTCAGCAGGTTGTTGGCCGCCGCCAGGAACAGCGAGTACTGGGTCAGGATCAACCCGCCGAGGCCTGCACCCATCAGCGCCATGGTCAGCATGCTGCCACCACTGAACGGCACGCCACCGATGGACAGCGCGATCGCCCCGAGACTGCAGCCCAGAATCACCTTCTTGGCCGACAGCTTGTCGGAGAGCTTGCCCAGCGGCCATTGCAGCAGGGCGGCACCCAGAATGAAGGCGCCCATGAACCAGGAGACTTCCTGCACCGGCAGGCCGGCGCGGTCGGCATACACCGCGCCCATGCCGAAGACGGTGCCGTTGGCGATACCGGTGGCAAAGCCGCCCAGGGTGCCCAGCGGCGCCAGGCGCAGCAGACGAACGATCCCCATCGCCTCCGGCTGCGCGCCTTCCGGTTGTGGTGAGGCGGACAGCAGCATCGGCACCAGCGCCAGCGACATGATCACCGACACCAGGATAAACAGCAGATAGGTGTCCGGGTTGGCGACGTTGAGCAGCAACTGGCCGCCGCCCATGCCCAGATAGGTGATCACCATGTAGATGGCCAGCAGACGGCCACGCATCTGGTTGGTCGCCTGGCTGTTGAGCCAGCTCTCCGCGACCACGTAGAGGCCGGCGAAGGCGAAGCCGGTGATGAAGCGCATGGCGATCCACACCTCGGGCACCACATAGAGTGCGTGGATCAGGATGCACACCGAGGTGATGGAGGCCAGCGCCGCGAAGGTGCGCACATGGCCGACCCGGCGCAGCTTGCGGGGTGCAAGCGTCGAGCCGAGCAGGAAGCCGGCGAAGTACGCCGACATGATGATGCCCGTCATGGTGTTGCTGAAACCTTCCGAGGAGGCGCGAATCCCCAACAGACTGCCTTGCAGTCCGTTCGCCAGCATCAGCATCCCCATTCCCAGCAGCAGCGACCACAGAACGACCGCTGCGCCGAGACTGCTGGTCGGCTGCAGTCGTTTGCGCGAGGTGTCGAGCGGCTCGGTCTCGAAGGTGGGAGTGGGTATGGCTTCCTGCTGGGGGTTCGGCATGGAAGGGGGCCTCATCGGTCAGGGTCGGGACCGTGGGAGCGGTGCCGACGAGATGTCAGGTACGACACTTGCGTGCGTGGTGTTGGTCAGTCGTGGTCGGTCCTTGCGGGAACGGCGCTCAGTCTACCGACCGAATCCGGAGTCTGCGACCCGTGGTGCGCCATTGTGTGGTTGAAAGGCGACATATCGTGAAATTTGTCTCAAGGATGTAATGAGGTGGATAAATATACAGTGTCTCATGAAATCCTGCCCCGGCCCGGGCTCGGGACACGCTGGCGCTGTAAAGGCACGGCATCCTGCAAAGGGCAATATCGCCAAGCTCCCTGTTGGTGGGGCCTGCGCGAGGGTTGGCCCTCGTGCATCGCTGGATGCACTCCTTGGCGACACGCGCTGATGACACCACATGGTCGAGCGTTTCGTACTCAAGAGGTCTCGGAAAACCCGAGGGGTGGATGAATATACAGTAATCGGTAATGCAGCAAGACAGCATGTGAGCGTCGAAAAAGCGCCGATCTGTCGCATGGTCGAATGGTCAGCGACCAAAGTAGATGCGAATCTGCCTCTGGACACACTCAACAACATCATAATCAAGAGGTTATTCATGACCCTGACCGCTGCACACGCCAACGCTGGCCCCGCCTCTCGTCATCTGCGTTACCGCTCTTCGGATCATTCGCCAGCTCTTTCTCAAAGCCATACCGCGCGCCCGCGTGTCGCTGCCACGGGGCGCTCTGCCCTGATGGCCGGCGTGCTTGGCCTGGCTCTGCTGTCACCGCTGATGGCGAGTGATGCCGAGGCGCGTGAGCTGTCCGTCTCCACCGTGCTGTCGGATGCCTTCCCGTGGGGGCAGGCGGCCGAGAAGTGGGCCGAACTGGTAGAGGAGCGCTCCGGTGGCGAGCTCACCCTGCGCGTCTATCCGAATGCCCAGCTGGTGGCGGGGGACCAGACCAAGGAGTTCTCGGCCATGCGTCAGGGGCTGATCGATCTCGCGGTGGGCTCGACCATCAACTGGTCGCCCCAGGTACCGGAGCTTAATCTGTTCTCGCTACCGTTCCTGATGCCGGACCACGCCGCCATCGATGCGCTGACCCAGGGCGAGTCGGGCAAGCAGGTCTTCGCCGCCATCGAGTCCAAGGGCATCAAGCCGCTGGCGTGGGGCGAGAACGGCTTCCGTGAGGTGTCCAACTCCTCGAAATCGATCACCTCGCCGGATGACCTGAAGGGCCTGAAGATTCGTGTGGTGGGCTCGCCGCTGTTCCAGGACACCTTCACGGCGCTGGGTGCCAACCCGACCCAGATGAGCTGGGCGGATGCCAAGCCGGCACTGACCACCGGGGCGGTGGATGGACAGGAGAACCCGCTGTCGGTGTTCGATGTCGCGCGCATCGACCAGGTCGGTCAGACCCACCTGACCCTCTGGCACTACATGGCGGACCCGCTGATCTTCGCCGCCAACCAGCGCGTGTGGAAGTCGCTCAGTGAACAGGAGCGCACTCTGCTGACCGAGACGGCCAAGGAAGCGGGTGCCTGGGAGATCGCCATGAGTCGTGAGGGCAATGCCCAGCGGCTGGCGGACATAGAGGCGCGCGGCGTGAATGTCGTCAAGCTCGATGAGGATGCGATGCAGACCTTCCGTGACGCTACTCAGTCGGTCTACGCCAGCTGGACACCGAAGATCGGTGAGGGGCTGGTCGAGACGGCACGTGCCGAGGTCGAGGCCTCGCGCTGAGTCTGGCCATGATCGCCGCTGCTCACGGAGCAGATGACAACGGGAATAATGCGGTCTGTGCGCGTTATTGAGTGAAGAACCACGCCGGGGCCTGACAGCCTCGGCGTTCGTGTGGATCGCGTGTCATGTCGCAAAAGTCGCAACAAATCTCTCAACAAGCATCACCGCAAACCTTGCAAGACGGCGCCAACGGAGCGCCTGCCCCCGCGGACAGACCACCGCCACGCGTGCGGCCGGAATCGTGGCTGGCGGCGTTGGCGCTGGGGCTGATCGGTATCATCAGTCTGGCCAACGTGGTGGTGCGCTATGCCACCGATGCCTCCTTTGCCTTTACCGAGGAATTCTCGGTCTTCCTGCTGGTGTTGTTGACGCTGGCGGGCGCCTCGGTGGCGATTCGCCGTCAGGCACATATTCGTATTGCGTTGCTGGAAGACGTGCTGCCGTTGCCTCTGTGGCGACTGGTCGTGGTATTGCAGACCCTGGCGGTACTGGTCGTACTGGGGCTGGTGGTGTGGTTCGGGGGTACCTTCGCGCTGGAGGAGTATCAGTGGGACTCGCTGTCACCGGGACTGGGCCTGCCCAACTGGTGGTACGTGATCTGGCTGCCGCTATTGGCGCTGGCGATGGCCTGGCGTCAGCTGCAGCAGTGTGTCGAGCGTCTTGCGCAAGGGCCTGGGCAGGGACCCGGTCAGAATGCGTCGCCGGAGCACAAGGAGTCAGATCATGAGTCCTGATCTCTGGTTGCTCGCAAGCTTTGCCGCCCTGTTGATTTTCGGCGTGCCAGTCGCCTTCGCGCTGGGACTCTCGGGGGCGGTGGGGATCGTCGCGGGGCTACCGGTCAGCATGCTGGCCACCCTCGGCACCAATACCTACAACAGCATCGCCAAGTATCCGCTGATCGCCATTCCGCTGTTCATCCTCACTGGTCTGGTGTTCGAGCGTGCCGGAGTGGCGGCGCGGCTGGTGCGCTTCGCCCAGGCGCTGATCGGCCCGCGGCATGGCGGTCTCGCGCTGGTGGCGGTGCTGGTGTGTCTGATCATGGGCGGCATGAGTGGCTCCGGCCCGGCGGATGCCGCTGCGGTGGCGATGGTGATGATCCCCAGCATGACGCGGGCGGGCTATCCCAAGGCGTTCTCGGCGACGCTGATTGCGGCCTCGGCCTCCACGGCGATCCTGATCCCGCCGTCCATCGCACTGATCCTTTATTCCATCGTGGTACCGGGGGTGGATCTACGCGCGCTGTTTGCCGCAGGCCTGATCCCGGGACTGCTGGTGGGTGTGGCCTTGCTGCTGCCGGCCTGGTTCCTCTCGCGTCGCTATCGCTGGGAAGACCCGACTCAGGTCGAGCGTATCGCGCTGGGTCCGGCGTTTCGCTCAGCGATCCCGGCCCTGCTGGCGCCAGTGATCATCCTCGGCGGGCTGCGCTCAGGCCTTTTCACGCCCACGGAAGCGGCAGTGGTCGCGGCTGCCTATGGGCTGTGTGTCGGGCTCTTCATCACCCGCGAGCTCAAGCTCTCTCAGGTGTGGGAGCTGCTCAGGGAGGCGGCCGTGATCTCCGGTGTGGTGATGCTGATCATCGCGCTGGCGGGCATATTCGCCTGGGCGGGCACCATGCTGGGCACTTTCCGGCATCTGGCCGAATGGCTGATCACGCTGTCGGATAGCGGAACGACGTTGCTGATACTGGTGATGGTGGCAGTGCTGATCGCCGGGATGCTGCTGGATGCGGTCTCCATCTACCTGATCCTGATGCCGGTGCTGATTCCGGTGATGCAGCACTTCGGCTGGCATCCGGTGTGGTTCGGTATCCTGCTGGCGATGAATATCGCGATCGGGCAGTTCACCCCGCCAGTGGCGGTCAACCTGATGGTGACCAGTAGCGTGGCCGGAGTAAGACTCGAGAAGACGGTCGGGTGGGCGATGGTCTTCGTGGTGGCGATGCTGGCGGCGTTGGCGGTGGTGATGCTGTTCCCTGATCTCGCCTTGTGGCTGCCACGCGTGCTTGGCTACGCGGTGTAGAAAAAGAAAGAATGGGGTGAGTGAAGGCGTAACGCATGTGGCGTATGTAAGAGAGCGTATGGCGGTGGGTGGATAGCAGTCACGCTTGTCATGAGGTTCTCGTGCAACCCACGCGCAACCCGCTTGCGCCTCCCATGATCCCATTTTGTGGTCTTCACTGTGCAAAACAAGACGGTTTGCCTTCAAGGTAAGCCGTTTTGCGTTTCGGGACACCTTGGCCGCTGCTTGAACCTGAATGTTTGGTGTCTATACCAGCTTTGCCGGTTAGCGCTCGGCAAAACGGAAAGCAGATCGAGTGCCGTGCTGTGCAAGGAATGGGGGGATTCTGCTGACGCAACGGTGCGCGTCGTGCAAAAATGTTAGCCTGCATATATTCTCAGCGATGACGCTGTCGTCATAGTTCTCATAGTGGAACAGTTCATCCGTGGCACTTGAATGCATGGCAGACAGACACCATCGTTGAACGCTGATTGTACGCATGGCAGTCGGGACTCAGATCTCGCACAACGCAAGCTAAGGAGATCTCGATGACGGAATTCGCTGCAGGCAATGATGTTGCGTCTGGCTTCAATGCGCTGCATGAAATGGTGGTCGGGGAGTTCCTGATCAGCCCGATGCTGGTCTATGCGCTGGTTGCCTTGCTGGCGGCGGGTCTCATTCGTACGCTGCTGCATCGTTTGCTGGCCAATTACGAGCTCTGGTTCGAGGCCTGGTTCGATATCTCGCTGTTTGTCATCTGTCTGGCAGCGGTGGTTGCCCTCGTGACGTGACGCACGTCATTGCCCCAGCGTCTTGTCATTCGTCGTCCCGATTTCCCCGCGAATCCTTTCGTGGCACCCATTTCCTCCAGCCCCTCTATCCCCCAAGGAAACCGCATGCGCAACCTGCGACAGAAAGCCGTCAAATGGATCATCACTCTATGTCTGGTGGCGGCTGCAGCCTGGTGTGCGGTGTGGCTGTGGAATACCTACATGTACAGTCCCTGGACGCGTGACGCCCGGGTGCGCGCCGAGGTGATCACGCTGAGCCCGGATGTCTCCGGCTGGGTGCGTGAGCTGAACGTGGCGGATACCACGCGGGTCAAGGAAGGGGATGTCATTCTTCAGGTCGATCGTGCGCGCTATGAGGCGGCGCTCGCCAAGGCCAAGGCCAGTCTCGCCAGTGCCAAGGCGACCCTGAGCCTCAAGGAGCATGAATCCAATCGTCGTGGTCGCTTGACCAATCGTGCCATCAGCGAGGAAGAGCGCGACAGTGCGCGCCTGGAGGCCGAGGTCGCCCGCGCTGACGTGCAACAGGCCGAAGCCGCGGTGCAATCCGCGCAGCTGGATCTCGATCGTACGCGTCTGGTGGCACCCGCCGACGGTAGCATCCTCAACATGCACCTCAGTCAGGGCAATTACGTCACGGCAGGCACGGCGGTGATGGCGCTGATCAAGGACGACTCCTTCTACCTGAGCGCCTACTTCCAGGAGACCAAGCTGCAGCATGTGCGTCCGGGCGATCCGGTCCAGATCACGCTGATGAGCGGCAATGAAGACTTCAAGGGGCGAGTCGTGGGGATAGGCCAGGGCATCGCCGATGACAATACCGCGACCAATGCCCAGCAGTTGCCACAGGTGAGCGCCACCTTCAGTTGGGTGCGTCTGGCGCAGCGCATTCCGGTGCGGGTGGAATTCGATGATATCGAGGCGGTACGTGCCTCAGGTGTCAATCTTGCCGCCGGCATGACGGCGAGTGTCAGGCTGATCACTGCGGAAGATGGCAATGATGAGGCGACGCAGGCCAAGGCGGCACCTGTCGAGGCGGAACCGGTCGAGAAAGCTCAGGCCGTCCAAGACGAAGACGGGAAGCACTGATCCATGTCTCCCGCTCTGGCCGCCTTCCTCAGGCCTTCGCCGTTCGCGCTCAAGTTCGCCACCAAGGGTGTGCTGGCGATGGCGCTGGCCCTCTACGCCGCCTTCTTCTTTGATCTCGATCGACCCTATTGGGCGCTGATCTCGGCGGCGTTTCTGCAGACACGTCCGATGTCGGGCATGGTGGTCGAGAAGGGTATCTGTCAGGTCACGGGTACCTTCGTCGGTACCTGTGTGGCCGTGGTGATCATGGGCTGCTTTGCCCAGGTGCCGGAACTGGCGCTGGGCTCGGTCACGCTGTGGATCGGGCTATGCATCTATGGCGCCTCGCTGACGCACAACAATCTGTCCTATGGCTGTGTGATGGCGGCGGTGGCCTGCATGATCATCGTGGTGCTGACGTCCTCGGCGCCGGATGACTTCTTCTCGGTGGCACTGGCACGTCTCAGCGAGCTGAGTCTCGGCGCGCTGTGTGCTGTCGTCGTGAGTGCGCTGGTCTGGCCGATTCGTGTACGTGATCATCTCGGCCAGCTGGCGGACACGGCGGTGAATGCCACCTTCCGTTATATGGCGCTGGCCTTCTCGATGCCGCTCGAGGCGGACAGGGCCGTGAGCCGAGACACTGCCGGTCAGTCACAAGGCAATTCACAAGATCAGTCACAAGATCAGCAACGCGAACGCATGGCGATGCTCGAGCAGATGATGACCGGGCTGGATGCGCTCAACAATCTCGAGATCGATGCCCACTCGGCGCGTTATGAAGGCCCCCAGGGCAAGGGGCGCATTCGCGGCGTACACCTGCTGACGCGGCGAAGCATGCGTCTCTACGCGACCCTCAAGGCCCTGCACCAGCTGCGTCATCCCGAGTTCTTTGTGCCTTCACAAGGCGATGACGGTGAGGCGATGGCACCGACGGGTGAGCTGAACCAGACCCAGACCCAGACCCAGAGACAGGAAGCCGAACGTTTCAGTCAGCCGACGCAGGACCTGATGCAACGCCTGGGCGCGGCCTTTCAAAGCATGGCCGACAATCAGGGCACGGCCCAGGCGCGCAAGACGCTCAAGGAGCTGCGTGGGGAATGTCTGCGCCTGTCGCGCGGTCAGCGAAGCATCACCGCACTGGAAGCCCGGTTGCTGTTCAGTCTGCGTGAGGTGCTGGGGCATGCGCTGGTCATCCTGCAGGCACGCGAGGTCATCAATCATCCCGGCCGTCATCAGCTGCGTCAGCCAAGCATGAGTTGGCACCGCGATCATGGTCGTGCCGCCATTGATGCGCTGCGCGCGATGGCCATCTTCAGTGCCACGGCGATCTTCTGGCTTGCGACGGCGTGGGACAACGGCGCGGTGGCCATGCTGCTGGGCACGCTGTTCTCGGGCATCTTCGTCAGTCGCGGTGATCCGGCACCGATCATTCCGATGGTGCTCAAGGGCTTGCTGCTGGCGGTGCCGAGCGTGTTGCTGTTCGGCAATGTCATGCTCAGTCACGCCCAGCACTTCGTGCCCTTCGTGATCATCTTCAGTATCCCTCTGTTCCTCGGCTTGATGGGCTCCGTCGTGCCTGCGCTGGCGGGGATCGCCTTGCCCTTCGTGGTGTTCAACATTCTGCTGGTGATGCCGGACAACGGGATGACCTTCGATGTCGCCTACACCCTCAATCGGAGTCTGGCGGCCGGGATCGGTCTCATCGTGACCATCATCGGTTTCCGCCTGATTCCCGTGCCGGGGGCCGGCTGGGACAAGCGTCAGCTGATTCGCGCCACGGCGAGTGATATTCGTGAGCTGGCGGAACGCTCCACCGAGCGCCTGGATAGCTGGTTCGGCGGGCGCATGGGCGACAGGCTGCTGCGTCTCGCCCGGCATGAACAGACTCGCAGTCGTGAACAGGAAGCGCGTCGTAGTGGCGAGAATGCAAGTGGTCAGCCCGATGATGCACAGCAGCAAGTGCTCGGTATGCCGCTACTGACGCTGGGGCTGACAGGGATGGATATCGGACGCGGCATAGGCTTCGTGCGGCGGGAATTGGGCAACGATGTGCCACGCCCGGTACAGCACGCCCTGCGCGAATTGATCCATGCGCTGGCGGATGATTATCAGCGCTGTGCACGAGGAGAGAGTCCCACCAGGATGCGGGCGGCCGGCGACCGATTATGCGAAGTGATCGAGCAACATCGCACCATGAGTCGGCATAAGCAGGCGCTGCTGGCGGGCTGGCTGACGCGAGTTCAGCTAACCTTGCAAAGTGATGCCCTGCGCCAACAACGTAGCTGATACTGCGTTAATGAGAGTCCCTTGCAGTTTCCAACAAAATGTTCTTATAAACCGGCCCGCAGCATATCTTCTGCGCTATGATAAGAAGGTCAGCTCAAAAATGAGCGAAATGTATTAGCGCCTTACTGTAGGAGAGAGCCATGGCTTTCATGAACGATATCAGCAACAGTGGGCGCAATGTTCCCGAGCGTTTTCGGCGCGTGACTTTCACGACGCAATATCTGCATGAGTTGAATCTCTATGTATTGCCGGCAAGCGAGGTATTGTTGCGCATCTCCCAAGCGGGCGAGGACCTCATGCTGCTGCAGTTCGACGACGAGTTTCATGCCGAATTCATTGCCTCGCGCATCGTCGAGTGGGTCGCCGAGAATCCCGGCACCGACCGCGATGACCTGACGCTGTGGATCAAGACGCGGGCACGCCATGAGACTCTGGACCCGAAGCGGGCTCACCACGTCTATTGAGATGTCAGCATGTTGCTGGCCAGCGTGATTGCTCAACAAGAAGGCCACCCATTCGGGTGGCCTTCTTGTCATAGGCCTGGCGTCATTTTGTTCCACTCATGGCCAGAAACTGCCCACAGTTGTGGAGCTTCAGGGCTCAGAAGCTGCCGACCAGGCTGCCCAGGGTCACGACGGCAATCAGGGCCAGCATCGGGAAGGCGACCGTCATCATGAACATCTGGCCGTAGGATTGGCGGTGAGTCAGCTTGCAGATCGCCAGCAGGGTGATGACCGCGCCGGAGTGCGGCAAGGTGTCCATGCTGCCCGCCGCCAGCGCCGCCACGCGGTGCATCAGTTCCAGGTCGATGCCGGCATTGACGGCCATCTCGCGGTAGGTCTCGCCCAGAGTCGACAGCGCAATGCTCATGCCGCCGGATGACGAGCCGGTGATGCCGGCCAGCACGTTGACCGCCACCGCTTCCGAGATCAGCGGGTTGGCCGGATACAGGCCGAGCACCGCCTCCTTGACCATCGCGAAGCCGGCCAGGCTGGCGATCACCGCGCCATATCCCACCTCTGAGGCGGTATTGAAGACCGGCAGCATGGCGCCGAAGCAGCCATTGTTGACGGTGGTCTTCAGGTCGGCCCACTGCTTCCAGCGTGAAATGACCAGCCAGGTGGACGCGAAGGCCAGCGCGATCAGGATCGACCACATGCCGGTGGCACCCGCAGGGTCAAGCTCCGGGAAGGCCTCGCTCAGGTAGGAGAAATCGATGCGCGGGAAGACGAGATAGGTCAGCAGAGCATTCAGGCCGATGACCATCACCAGCGGAATCAGCGCCGTGATCATGCCCATCTGTGCAGCGGATGCCGGGGATTCCTCAAGCGCTTCATCCTTGTGGACCCCGTAGCCTTCCCCCTGTGCCTGAGCCTTGCCGGCACGTCCCTTCAGCCACCAGGTGCCCAGTCCCAGCATGATCAGGCCCGCGATGATGCCCAGGCCCGGCGCTGCAAAGCTGTTGGTCTGGAAGTAGGGGATCGGGATGGCGTTCTGGATGGCCGGCGTGCCCGGGAGTGCCGTCATGGTGAAGGTGAAGGAGCCGAGGGCGATGGCCGCGGGCAGCAGTCGCTTGGGCGTGCCAGTGCGCTGGAAGAGCTGGGCGCCAATCGGATAGACGGCGAAGGCGACCACGAACAGCGAGACGCCCCCATAGGTGAGCAGTGCACAGGCCAGCACCACGGTCAGGATCACATGGCGTGTGCCCAGGCGTTTGACCAGGCCTTCGGAGATGGCATGCGCGGCCCCGGAATCAGCCATCAGCTGGCCGAACAGGGCGCCGAGGATGAACAGCGGAAAGAATTTGGTCAGATAGCCGCCCAGCTGACTCATGAAGGTCACGGTGTAGCTGGGCAGGAGGGCGGCTGCATCTCCTGACAGGACGACGGCGAGGGCGGCCATCAGAGGGGCGAGCAAGAGAACGGTGATACCGCGGTAGGCCAGGAACATCAGCAGCCCGAGCGATATCAGAATGGCAAGAATACTCATGGGGGTATCTCGTAGTTGGCGTTATCGTAGTCGTGGGTCGTCTGCCATTGACGACGGTTGTCCTGTCTACAGGTGCGTGGCCTGTTGTTTTTGCTATTTATTGGCTTATATACAGAGACATCCAGCACACTAGAGATTGTCTGACATGAGAACAATGCGCCTTAAGTGGCAGCGCTGTGCGGTCAGTGAGCACTCAAGGACAAACTTCATCTGGCCTTGCGCAGCGAAAAGAGAGGTCATTTTACATAAAAAATATACCGTTATCTTTTATCTACCTTATTTCGACGATGTGCAACCTCAGTCAGCCGGTAAGCAGGGGGGTTGTGTCAGCACGCTATTGTAATCACTCATGAAGCCTGGACAGGGGACATGGATGCCCAGAATAGCGGTTCAAAAAAAAGCGGCGCCCGAAGGCGCCGCGGCAAGTGATCGAACAGTCTGCCGGTCGCGAAATCCGAGAGATGTCCTGCTTTCAAGCAAAGTCGATTTTCGCGTTGAATGAGGGGCCAGCAGTCGCCTCACTCAGGGGCGCTTTTCGTCACTGAACCAGATACAGACGTCAGCGGGTGCCAGCACCCGGCTACCGGCCAGCAGCCCGCTGTCATTGACGAGTCCTTCCGGCAGCCAGCGCGGCTCGGGCGCATAGTTGAAGGCGAAGCAGAGCGGCCCGCGCCGCCGCAGACGCACGCCGTCGGGCAGCGCATGGGTGGTGATGCCGCAGGCCTGACACTCCGCCTGCAGCATCGCCACCAGACTGTCTTCACTCAACCAGGCGGTCAGATAGCTGACACCGCGCTGATGCAGGATGGCGGGTTCGCCATCCTCGAATCGCGTTACCACCTGTGCACTGGTGCGCTGATGATCGAGCAGATCGCGCCAGCGCAGGGCGTGACCGCGTGCGCCGTTGCTCAGGGTGATGGCAGGCTCGGCGCCTGGCCTCAGACCATCGACTCGATCGATCGTGACGCCCGTCAGCTCGCTGAGTGCCCCGGGCGCCAGCTGCGCGGGTATCTGAAACTCCGGCGTGCGCGAGCCGGAGCGTGCGCCGATCACCACGCGACTGCCGGAATCGCGCGCCGCGCTCAGACGCGCCGCCAGTGCCTCATCAGCGATCACCTGACAGGGCAGCACGATCAGCGGATAGCCACTGAGTGCATCGCGCGGTGAGACGATATCGACATCAAGCCCGAGTCGTCGCAGCGCGCTGTACCAGCTCAGGTACAGCTCGAGCGGGTTGAAGTTCTCGGCGTGGGGCTGGATCTGACAGGCCCAGATGGAGGCGTAATCGAACATCAGGGCGACGGGGGCCTGCTGGGCAGTCGTCGTGTCATGTTCCGCGAGTGTCGCCAGCTCATCGCGCACCTGCAAAAGCTCCGGCCAGGCCGAGGCGGGTGAGCCATCCGGGCGCAGCAGACCTGCGTGCATCTGCTCCTGCGCGAAGGGTGCCTGACGCCAGCGGAAGTAGGAGACGACTTCGGCGCCATGCGCGAAGGCTTCGTGGCTCCACAGTCGCACCATGCCGGGCAAGGGTGCGGCGTTGCTGATCGCCCAGTTGACCGGACCGGGCTGCTGCTCCATCACCCACCAGCGGCCCTTGCACATGGCGCGGTAGAGGTCGTGATGAAAGCCGGCAAAGTCCGGATGGCCTTGCTGGCGATAATGGGCCTTGGTGGCATCATCGTGGGCACCGCGCTCCAGAAAGCCCAGCGGGTAGCTGTCCCAGCTGGCGATATCCAGATCCCGGGCGACATCGAAGTGATCGAATTCGGTGAACAGGCCCATGAAGTTGTGCACGATATCGCCGCTGACGCCCGCGGCACGCAGGGTGTCGACCTGCAGGCGGTTGTATTCGACCACCATGTCGGAGCAGAAGCGTCGATAATCGAGCACGATGGCCGGATGCGGTTCGGTCACGGTGCCGACGGGCGCCTCGACCTGGGAGAACTCGCTGACTTCCATGCTCCAGAACACCGTCCCCCAGGCCTGATTGAGCGCCTCGACCGTGCCATAGCGTGCTTCGAGCCATGTGGGGAAGCGGGCACGGGCGGCCGCGGAGTAGCTGAGGATGGTGTCATGACAGCCGTACTCGTTGTCGGTCTGCCAGGCGATGATCGCGGGATGGTGCGCATAGCGCTCGCCCATCAGGCGCACGATGCGCTCACTCAAGGTACGAAACGACGGCGAAGAGAAGCAGTAATGACGGCGCGAGCCATAGCCACGCGTGTCGCCATTCTCATCGACAGCCAGAATCTCCGGGTGGGCGTCCACCAGCCATTTCGGCGGTGTCGCTGTGGGCGTACCCATCACGATCTTGAGACCAGCCGCCGCCAGAACCTCGACGGCCTCATCCAGCCACTCGAAGCGCAGATCGCCCGCGCTAGGTTCCAGGCGACTCCAGGCGAATTCACCGATACGCACGACACGAATGCCGGCTTCCATCATGTCACGAGCATCCTGCGGCCAGCGATCACGTGGCCAGTGTTCCGGGTAGTAACAGACACCGAGCTGCATGGGGTTCATCCTTGAAGCTGAAAATGGGGAGCGAGCGCAGCGCACGCAATCACGGCCTGCGCGGCTCGGGTCAAGCCGCCACCGCTTGAAGGTGGATCAGGATTGCCTGGTCGGGGTCCAACACCGGCAGGGCAAGGCCTTCACGCATCAGGTACTCACCGGAGACGACGACCGGCTCGCCGGCCTGTTGTCGTCTGATCCAGGCGGGTAGCTGCTTCATGCGTCGCTCCGGGTGCTCCGGAAGTTCCAGCAGCTCGAGCCGGTAGACCGTGTCGGCTTGCAGGCCGGTCAGCGGCTGGGCGGCGGGCACGGCGTGACGTGGCATGGCCAGCTGGCTGATGCTGAAAAGGGCCTGCTGGCCATCCTGACTGACCACGCCGTGGGCATGCTGATTGTCATCCAGGCAATCCAGACGCCAGCTGACACCGTTGTGCAGCAGGCCACGCAGCGCCTTGTAGCGCGCTATCCAGCCGCGCAGCTCACTGCGCTCCGCCTGATCGAGCTGGCTGACATCCAGCTCCAGCCCCAGATGACCGAACAATGCCGTGGAGGCGCGGAAGGCGAGCGTCGTGCGCCGCGAGGTGGTGTGGGCGTGTTGCGGCCCGATATGCGCGCCCAGAAGCTCCGGCGGCAGTACGCGACTGGCCCCGCGCTGGATATGCGTGCGCTCGTGGGGGTCGTTGCAGTCAGACGTCCAGACGCGATGGGTGTGCCGAAGAATGCCGTGATCGGTGCGCGCGCCACCCGAGGCGCAGCTCTCGATTTCGACGCCGGGATGTGCCTTTCGCAGGCGGGCCAGCAGCGAGTAGAGCGCGCTGACCTGAGCATGGGCGGCAGGCCTGCCGCGACCTTGCTCCGACTGACCGCCCGCATGGGTCAGGTCGCGATTCATGTCCCATTTCAGATACTTGATCGGGTACTCACTGAGCAGCGCATCGAGACGCGCAAACAGGTAGTCACAGACCTCGCGGCGGGTCAGATCCAGCACGCATTGATAGCGCCCCAGCGGCTGCTCGCGTCCCTCCAGCCCGAGGATCCAGTCCGGATGGGTGCGGAAGAGCTCACTGTCGGGATTGACCATCTCGGGCTCGACCCACAGGCCGAATTCCATGCCGTGCGCCTGTACGGACTCGATCAGCGGCCCCAGCCCCTGCGGGTACTTGCCGGTATCCAGATACCAGTCGCCCAGGGCGGCGCGCTCGCCATCCCGGCCGACGAACCAGCCATCATCGAGCACGAAACGCTCGGCACCCACCTCACCGGCGGCAACGACCAACTCTTGGAGGCGCGTCGCATCGTGATCGAAGTAGAGCGCTTCCCAGGTATTGACGTGTACCGGGCGCGGCTTGTCAGCCACCGGCCAGTCAAGGCGCGCGCGCAGGGTGCGATGCATGCGCTGGCTGGCGCCATTGATGCCCGTATCCGACCAGGCCATCACCACCTCCGGGGTGGTCACGCTGTCGCCGGCGGCCAGCATCTGCTCACCGGGCAGCAGCAGGGCGCCCATCTGCAATTGGGTGCTGCCATCGAACTGCCGCTCGATCAGGGCGCGATGGTTGCCGCTCCACGCCAGATGCGCGGTGATGACTTCGCCACGCTGCTCACTGAAGCCTGGCGTGCCGGTGATCAGCGTCGGAACGCGTTGATGCGAGCTGCGGCCGCGACGGTTCTCGAGCGTGAAGGTGCCTTCGCTGAGACGATGACGCGTCTCGGTGAATTCCTGTACCCAGCGGCCGCCGAAGCTCAGGCATTCCTCGAAGCGGACCGGCAGCGGCAGGCAGGCGGCCGCCAGCCATTCGAGCCGGTAGGGCGCTGATGACTGATTGCTCAGGGTCGTCTGCTGACGCAATACGCCCTCGCGGGTGACGGTCAGCGCCAGCAGCACTTCCAGCTCACTCAGGGTGTCACGAAGCGTCAGGCGAGCGTGGGCGCCGGTGGCATCCGTCGAGCAGGCCACATCGCTCAGGCGCATCGCCGTCAGCCAGTCGCGGCCTTCGCGATCACCGATCAGCGCGGGATAGCCGGCAAAGCCGAGCCCGGCATCATTGAACAGGGTGTTGGGCGGCAGCTGATCCAGGCTCGCCTGGGGCGTGGCGGTAGCGCTCATCAGGCGATGCTGAGCCGGATTGATGGGCGCGATGCGCCCGAAATGGGCCAGCTTGAGCAGGCCATCGGCGAGATCCAGCTGCAGCTGGATGCCATCGGCACTCAGGCTCAACCACTGCTGATCGCTTGACCAGGTCGCGTCAGGCGCGGCCGAAGGTCGGGAAGATGGGGCGTCTGCGGTCATGAGAGGTCCAGAAATGAAGAAAGATCAGAGACGGAATGGCAGTGTCAGCCCAGCACCAGCGGTGGCTCTGCCAGTCCCTCGAAGCCGTGTGCTGACAGGTCCAGCGCGAAGAGGTCACCGTCACCCGCCGCATGATCCGGCGTGGTCATGCCTTCATGCGCCGTGGTGATGTACAGCGTGCTCAGCCCCTCGCCACCGAACAGCGGGCACGAAGGCTGGCTGACCGGCAACGCCACATGGGCGATTTCCTTGCCGTCGTGGTCCAGCCTTGCCACGCGGCTGGCCCCCCAGAGCGCGATCCACATATGGCCGTCGGCATCGATCACGGCGCCATCCGGGCCACCACCGGCATCGCGCAGATCGGCCCAGACCTCAGGGGCGTTGTATTCGCCTGCCGACGTCAGTGGCCAGCCATCGGCGTCCAGCTGCCAGCGCATCACCTGACCGGTGACGGTGTCGGTGAAATAGGCGAAGCGGCCATCCGGCGAAAAGCACAGCGCATTGGGAATGGTCAGCCCCTCGAGCACGCGGGTCAGTTCACCGCGATGCAGCCGATAAAGGCTACCGGCGCCGGACTCGGCGTTGTAGCCCATGCTCGAGAGCCACAGACTGCCGTGGCGATCGACCCGCGCGTCATTGCTGCGCGTGGCCGGCGTCGTTTCCGCCGCGAAGGGCATGACATCTTCCACGGCGCCGGTCTCGGGGGTGAAGCGCGACAGCATTCCCTGCGCGACCAGCAGGTAATCGCCGTCTTGGGTAACGGCTGCGTAGGAGGTGCGGCGCGCAAGCTGAGTGATGACGTGATCACTGCCGTCCGCAGCGGCGTGATGCAGCTCGCCGGCGAGTATGTTCAGCCAGCGCACTCGCGCAGGCAGGGTGTTCGTCGCGGGCGTCCAGCCCGGCCCTTCGCCCAGCTCGCAGCCACTGGCGACGAGGCGCCTGGCAGTGCCAAGGCATGGTGATGACGTCATCTGCTGCTCCTTTGCGAAATCGGTGGGCTCTTTACGCTGTTCAGTCGGCCGCCTGCCATGCCGCGACCAGCGTGCGGGCACGTTCGCCCACCTCGGCGGCGCTCAGGCCGGGCGTGTAGATGGCCGTGCCGAGGCCAGCGCCATGGACACCCGCCGCGCGCCATTCGGCGAAGTTGTCACTGCCGATGCCGCCGACGGCATAAAGCTCGGTGTCCTTGGGCAGCACGGCCAGCATGGCCTTCATGTTGACGATGCCGACCTGAGTCGCCGGGAACAGCTTGAGGCCCGAGGCGCCGGCAGCGAGAGCCGCGAAGGCTTCCGTCGGCGTGACGATACCGGGCAGCGAGACCATCTCCAGCCGGCGACTTTCGCGGATGACGTCGACATCGGCGTTGGGCGAGACGATCAGACGGCCGCCCGTGGCGTGCACGTCGCGCACCTGCTGCGGGGTCAGCACGGTGCCGGCACCGATCAGGATCTTGCCGCCATGCGCGCGCTCGCAGTGCTCGACCAGCGCGGCGATGCTCTCCAGCGGTTGAGGGGAGTTGAGCGGGACTTCGATGCGGGTGATGCCGGCGGCGATGATCTCGTCGGCGATGGCGAGAATGTCTTGCGGTGTCACACCGCGCAGTATGGCGACCAGAGGCAGGCTCATGGCGATCTCCAGAAATGGGGCTGTTTGAATAGGAGCTGTTTGAGGAGGAGCTCTTTGAATAAGGGCTGTGTGAAGTTGGGAATGACGTGGCTCACCGGCTAGCAATGTCAGCAACGCTGAATCAATGGCTCACAGAGGCGCGATCCGATGACGACGCACGGGCCGAGGACGAGCCACGGTCTGATGACGATGCCTGCGCGGATGATCGTGCACGCTGGATGCGTCCAAGCCCTGCCAGAATCATGTCGGCGTTGGCCGCGGTGGTGACCTGATAGCCCAGATGTTCCAGCGCGACCTGATAGCGCTGGCACAGCACGGCGTCACCGATCAGGGTGATGGTGGCGTGGTCAGGCAGCTCCGCAGTGGCGCCCGCCAGCTCAAGACCCAGCACCAGGCCTGACAGGCGTGCGCCGAGTACCGCCTTGCGGGCATCACCCTGAGGCAGAGCCGTATCGAGCAGATCACGGGCACGAATGCCGAACAGCTGTGCGGTGGTACGCTCCGGGGCGGCAAGCGCCGTGTCGATGCCCTCCAGATAGGCATCGCGCTGGGCGGGGTCGCTGAGATCTCCCCCGGCGACGGAGTGCTTGAGCACCGAATCCTGACTGAGCAGCTTGTAGAGCTCGCCGCTCATGAAGGTGCTGAAGCCGGTGATCGCGCCACTGGCGAGATGTGCCCACTTGGCGTGGGTGCCGGGCAGACACACCGCACCGCTGTAGTCGGGCTGGGCGGCGACCAGGCCCGCCAGCTGGGTCTCCTCGCCACGCATGACATCGTAGCTCGGCTGCTGCTGGCAGAGGCCCGGCACGATGGCGACGGCAAGGCGGCTGTCGCGGGTCGCGACATGGGTCAGCTGCTCGGAGAGTGCCCCCAGCACATCACGGGAAGGCGTCTTCTCCGTAGGCAACGGCAGGTAAGCCGCCTCCTGCCAGCCCTGACGCGCGCCGGCCATGCCACAGATCAGCACCGGCATGGGAGAGGTCGCATCGTCGGGCAGCCAATCATTGATCAGCACGCGCAGCACATCCTCGAACTCATCCGCCGCCAGTCCCAACATGCCGCGGGCACTGCTGGCCTGAGCGATGACTGCATCGTCGCCATTGACGGCCCAGGCGCGCAGATTGCTGGAACCCCAGTCGACGGCGATCCAGGCCGGCGTGACGCTGACGGCGCTCACACTCGGCCTCCGTCTACCACCATCGGTTGGCCAGTCATCATGCGCGAGGCGCTGGAGGCCAGGAACAGACACGGATTGATCATGTCCTCGACCGGAATGGCCTCTTTCAGACACTGCTGATCAATGCACTCGTTCAGGTCCTTGTCGTTGACCCACAGCTCGCGCTGACGCTCCGTCATCACCCAGCCCGGAATCAGGCAGTTGACGCGAATGGCATCCGGGCCCAGCTCACGTGCCAGTGCCTTGGTCATGCCCATGATGCCGGCCTTGGCGGTGACGTAGGTCGGGTAGCCGCCCAGTCCCAGCATGTAGCTGTTGGAGGACAGATTGATGATGGCGCCGCCACCCAGCGCGCGCATGTCGGGGGCGACGGCCTGGGCGGTGAAGAATTGCGGGCGCAGGTTGGTGGCGATGGATTCATCCCACTGTTCCACCGTCCACTCATCCAGCGTATGACGGGTATCTCGCGCGGCGTTGTTGACCAGCACGTTGATCAGGCCGTGGGCCTCACGCGCCTGAGCGACGGCGGCCTGCAGCGTCTCGATATCCTGGATGTTGCAGGGGATGAACAGCGGACGATTGGCGTAGCGAGCTTCCATGGCGTCACAGAATTCGCTGGCATCGGACAGGCCGACGAAGGCGACCTTGGCGCCCTGGGCGAGGAAGCCTTCGGTCAGCGCGGCGCCGATGCCGGAGCCACCGCCGGTGATGAAGACGCTGGCGCCTTCGAGGTCCGGGTAGCGAAAGTCGGCGAAGGCGGGGCGTTCGGATGATGCGGTACGAGTCATGTCGAATCCTTCCTTGAGCGTGACAGGCCCTCGGCGGAAGGCCTGTCCTGGCATGGCGTCTGTGTTGTCAGTGTGTGCGTTGCGGCTTGCTCGGCATTACCACTCGGCGACGGAGCCGTCTTCGTGGGTCCACAGCGGGTTGCGCCAGCGATGGCCGACCTTGGCACGCTCTTCGACGAAGGCTTCGTCGATCTCGACGCCCAGCCCAGGGCCCTGCGGAATGGCGCAGAAGCCGTCCTTGATCGCCAGCGCATCCTTGTCGACCAGGTAATCCAGTACGTCGTTGTCCTTGTTGTAGTGGATTCCCATGCTCTGTTCCTGGATGAAGGCGTTGTGACACACCGCGTCCAGTTGCAGCGAGGCCGCCAGCGTCAGCGGGCCGAGCGGGCAGTGCGGGGCCAGCGCCACATCGTAGGCCGAGGCCAGGGTGGCGATCTTCAGGCCTTCGCTGATGCCGCCACAGTGGGAGAGATCCGGCTGGATGATGTCGACCATGCCGTCCGCCAGCAGATCGCGGAACTGGAAGCGGGTGTGCAGGCGCTCGCCGGTGGCGATGGGCGTCGCGATGCCTTCGGCGATGTGCTTGAGCGACGGCAGGTGCTCAGGCGCGACCGGCTCCTCGATGAACATCGGGTGGAATTGCTCCAGCTCACGCAGCAACGCCTTGGCCATCGGGCGATGTACGCGACCATGGAAGTCGATACCGATGCCGACATCCGGGCCGACCGCGTCACGGGCCTCGGCGACACGTGCCACGGCGTCATCGATCTTCTTGTGCGAGTCGACGATCTGCATCTCCGGCGTGCCATTCATCTTGAAGGCGGTGAAGCCCTGATCGACCAGCGCCTTGGCGCCTGCGCCGACATCTGACGGGCGATCGCCGCCGGTCCAGGCGTACATGCGCATCTTGTCGCGCACCGGGCCGCCGAGCAGCTGGTGCACGGGCACTCCCAGATCACGGCCCTTCAGGTCCCACAGCGCCTGATCGATGCCGGCGATGGCAGACATCAGGATCGGGCCACCACGGTAGAAGCCCGCGCGGTACATCACGTTCCACAGGTGCTCGATATTGCGCGGGTCCTGACCGACCAGATAATCGGACAGCTCGTGCACGGCGGCCTCGACTGTCGCGGCGCGGCCCTCGATGACCGGTTCGCCCCAGCCATAACAGCCTTCATCGGTCTCGATCTTGAGGAACAGCCAGCGCGGCGGAACTTGCCAGGTCTTGAGTCGGGTGATTTTCACGGATGCATCCTTGTTGAGAATGGGCGTTTGAACGAGGCTCAGCGCCAGGCGAAGCGGGTGGTGGAATCGGTCGTCATCGGCTGACGCCCGATCAGCATCAGAAGCGGCGGTGTCCCAGCTGCGGGTGGTCCGGTGAGAAGCCGAGATCGCGCGCTGCGGTCTCCAGTACCCGCTCGGCACAGGTGCGTGCCATCTCGGGCTGGCGCAGGCGAATGGCCTCCATCACCGCGCGGTGACGATCGAGGCTGGCGCGATGATGGCTGTGATCATGCTGCTGCGCGGACTGCTGGGTACTGTGGATCAGTTGGCTGATGGAAGGGCGCAGCAAACTGCCAAGCTGTGTCCACACCAGATTGTGCGTGGCGTGGTAGATGGCCTCGTGGAAGGCGACATCGTGCTCGGCATGCGCCTCGCGTGAGCTGTCATTGGCGGTATTGACCATGCCTTCGAAGGCGCGCTCCAGGCGTGCGAGGTCCTGGGCATTGGCCTTCATCGCGGCCAGCGCACTGACATAGGGCTCGACGGAGAGGCGGAAGGCGTAGATCTCGCGCATCAGGTCCGGGTTGATTCCGTCGAGACCGCTGACCCAATGGCTCATCAGCGGGTCCAGCAGCTGCCATTCGCTCATCTCGCGCACGATGGTGCCACGCCCGGCGGTACGCTCCAGCAGCCCGGCACTCACCAGCTGAGCCAGGGCATTGCGAACACGGTTGCGGCTGGCGTCGAAGCGCTGGCAGAGGTCCAGTTCACGCGGAAAACTGTCACCGGGGCCGAAGCTGCCCGCGAGGATTTCCCGCGCCATGCAGGTGGCGATGGCCTCCATGCTGCGCGGGGTCGCGTCGTCCGCCGAGGCGCTGTCAGTGGCGAGCGCGGCTGTCGCCAGAGAGTCGGTCATTGAGATGCCTGTCGTGAGGAGATGGTCAGGTGAGTCACTGCATCGCACCGCCTTGGAGCGTGGCGCTGACGCATGAGGTTCCGAGCATCAGAATAAATGTCTGAACACACATTAATAAATGTCGGACATTTCAACAAGACGCAAACGCTTCAACTTTGGTCGCGCGAGAAGCCCGCCAGACACAGCTAACAAGGAGGCGGGTAACAAGGAGTGCGGCCAGAACGACAGGGGCCAGACGCGATGTCTGGCCCCTGTCACGCCATGTGGCCTTGGGGAGGTGGGTCACATGCAAAACGCCATGACCGGGTCAAGCCGATGGCGGGTAGCGAGCCAGGTGGCCATTGAGGGTCAGTTGCCATTCCTTGAGTGTCTGGGCACAGGAGAGATCGAGCAGCGTGACCTCCAGCGTCGCGGTGTCCTCCAGCGATGACAGCAGCGATGTCAGGGAGTCGGCGGTGGGCGGCGAGGCAGTGCCATTGGCTGGCGCCTCGAACAGTGGTTCATTGCCTTCAGGGTGGCGAGTCACTTTCTGCGCAGGCGAGATATCCCGACATTGATGGCCCATCACGATGAAGTTGCCCTCACTGACGCGGAAGACACGCAACGGATAGAAGCAGGCATTCAGGTGCGGGCCAAGCTGGGCATCGAGTGGCGCCAGTTGTCTGTCGCCAGCGTCGCGTCGGGCGCCTCCCTTCCGGCTCAGACGAAGATGGCACAGCGTGATGTGCTGCCCCATGGCGTCCTGACACTCACGGGCCAGTGCTTCGAGAGCGGCATCCATCAGTGCGCGGGTGAAGCAGCCACTGTGGCTGTCGCGCCACCGGTTCGGGTCACGTTCTACCTGCTGCGGGCAGAGTCGATGCAGGGTGGGCGCCGGCGGTATCGGTTGCTCCGTCAGTACTTCACGCGCCGCCTGCAGCAACTCTGGCGGTAGATGGCCATGACGGTGTTCGATATCGCACAGCGCCTGGGCCTCACGGACCCCGGTGTGTCGCACCAGCTCGATGACCTGCACGACCAGCGCCAGAGTGCTGGCAGCGAGCGACGTCTCGCCAAGCGACGTTGCAGCAATATCGGTAGAGGCCTGCTCCGCCTGTGGGATGTCTGCATTAGGAGGAGCAGAAGGAGACCCAGACTGAGGCGCAGCAGGAGGTGTTGAAGAGGTTTGCGAGAGCTGGGAGGGCGCGTCAGCGTTGCCGTTTGCATGCGGCGCCAACCTGCTGCAGGCCCCCAGCATGAATTGTTGGCTGGCACGCAACAGGTCAGCTTCGGCGGGCGCCATCAGGGCGTCTTCCATCATGCGAGCCCCGATCTCGACATGGCGACGCAGCAAGTGATACTGATCGAAATGTAGTTCATCGCGTGGTCGCAGCAGTGAGTCAGGCAGCGCCAGCTTGCCGATATCATGCAGCATGGCCACGCGTTCCAGCGTGGCGATTTCCTGGCGGTCCATCCCGAGTCGTGTCGCGATGGCGCTGACAAGGTTGGCGGCCAGCCAGTCTTCTCCCGAGCGCTCGGGGCAGCGTTCCTCGCGGATCATGCGCATCACCGACCCGAGCCTGTCTTCGCCGCGCTGCTCAAGCTCATGCTCTAGCTGATTCATGCGCTGGCGCATCTGCAGCTGTCGCTCGCGATACTGGCGCAGGAAGGCGTAGCCAAAGGCCAGGCAGAGCATCAAGGTCACCAGCAGGGTGATCAGGAAGTGCCAACGCTCCAGCGCGTGCTTCTTCTTCATCAAGTCTTCGTGCGCCTGGAAGGCGGCTTCACTGATGTCATCGAGATAGACGCCGCTGGCGATGATCCACTGGAAGGGGGGATACAGGGCGGCGTAGGCGGTCTTGTCGACCTGCTCGGCGCCCGGGCGCTTGGGGAAGCGGTAATCGAAGTAGATGCCACTGCCGTTCAAGACACCTTCGAGCTCGGTGCGATACGGGAAGCGGCCACTGCTGTCCTGGTACTCGGTCGACAGCAACTTGCCTTCGGTGGCCGGCAGCAGAGGATGGATCAAGCGGCGTGCATAGCCCTCACCGCCGGCCGGGTCCAGGATCTCGTTGATCCAGACATAGCGGCTTTCCTCGCGCTCGATACTCGCGTGCAGTGACTGTCTCAGCTCATTGGCGACCAGAAAGGCCACCATCTTCGGGTCGATATGCACTAGCGCCCAGGGGGCAGGCTGCTGTCGACGATCAAGGCGCACGGCGCCGGGGCTGTCTTCCTCTTGCCCCAGAGGCACGGCAAACACCAGTCCGGCATCCGTGCCGCGCAGGAATTGTGCCTTGCGCATATCCGCGTTGAGGCGCTGATTCAGCTCCCGACTCCACCAGTCAGGGTAAAGCGTGGTGGGGAGCTGCGTGATACCGATCCAGTCCGGGTCGATGCGTAGGTCCGGGAACTGGCGCAACAGTTCGGTGCTGACATAAGAGCGATCGCGGCCACTAAGGTGACTTATGCCCAGCGACGGGGATCTCATGGTGGTGATGAGAAGTCGTTGCAGGCGATGCTCATAATCGCGATGTCGCGAGGCGATCATGCCCAGTGTCTGCTCTACCATCAGACTGGCCTGATGTCGGCGCTCCTTGGCGACCAGCATTTGTGTCGCCTGGGCCTGCAGAATGTCTTGCTTGCGACTCTGCGATTCCTGAAATACCAGCAAGCCGCCCAGAGAAAGGCATGAGAGTGCGGTCAACCCCAGCCACAGCCTCAAGGGTTTGCCGAACGGACGCTGTCTGTCCGGGGAGCGAAGATCGGACGGGCCGGTATCTGGCCCATGTCGAGAGAGATCACTATCCTTGATCATCGAGTCACGTCATCCATGAGTGATGCGGTGGCGCTGGGAAGGGCGATGATGGCACTGTTTCGAGCATAGCGGCTAGCGCTAGACACAGGAGATGTCGTTTCAGGCATCGACGTCATCTAGCCAACGCTACGGGGTTGCCGTCCAGATGCCAAGTCAGGGCGCTCAACACTCCGCGAAGCCCCAGTTCATGGCACTTGCGCGCTTTGCGTATCGCGCGATGTCTTGCGAGCAGGCGTTGAAAGGGGCATGATGAAGCTAGTTTTCTGTATGGCTTTCAAGAAGATATCTGTCATTTGTCTATGGCTGTCCAGAAGAGGCTCGCTAACATCTTGATTTGAGGCGCGCCGGTCGAGTGTTGAAGGTGTCGTGCATATGCTGCAAGTCAAATTGTCGCTCATCGTCCTGCAGTGAACTCATAGCGTTGTCTTCTTGTTGTCGACAAGATCAAAAGTGGAAAATCGTGCATGAACCGACATGATGAAAAGATCATTGCCAGTGCTCGCAAGCAGCGCGCTCTCTTTGATGAGCTCGAAAAGGCATTGGCGGAAGAGCTGAATGCGCTGGATCGCTCTTCTCAGCCTACGCCTGCCGCTGAGTCTAACCACGACGTCGACGACGCGCGTGCCCAGCAGCGTGAAGCGGAGTTCGTAGCGCGGCTCGAGAGCCTGATCGCGGAATTCGATCTTGATCGCGAGGCCGCCCAGACATGGCTGCGTGAACTCGAGGCCTTCAAGGGAGGCGCGGAGTCAGAGAATTCAGCTTAAGCCCTCGTCTTGACTGACGTCTCTTTGCACTTCGTCCTGAGCCATGCAGATATGGCTCCGTGCGTCGCGATGGTCTGATCAGGCCTGCAAGCTTGTAAGCACAACGCCCAGCACTTCTTCCTGAAGGCTGGGCGTTGTGCGTTTCTCGCTTGGCTCATCTGGATCCAGTGAATTATCTAGCCCGATAGAGTTTCTGACGTCTGTTTATTGGCTCACCGGCTAGCGAATTATCGGCTTGCCGGCCTACTGACGAAACCGCTTGCCTGTTTGGCGACAATCTCCATTCGACAACGCTCCCACCAGCCCTCGCCCTTGGGCCTAGATCTCCTCCCAGATGGCTTCCTTCAACTCATCCGTCAGGCCTTGCAGGCGTTGCAGGCGCTTGACGGTATGTTCCTGCACATCACTGACAATGTCCGTCAGGCACTCCTTCGACTCGAGAGGGTCAACGAACCCGGTTGATAGCAGGCACTGGCCCATTTCCATGCTCTTGGTCTGCCACATGCGAATAAACTCGATTTCCTGCTCATATGCCTTGAGGCTCAGGGTCCACCATACCTGCTGACAACGCATCAAGGGGGCGAGGGGATGCACGAGGTCGTCGGGTCGATTCATCCAGGGCAGTGGGGTGCTGAACATGGCAGCGAAAGGCTGCATCGGTTGATTGGCGACTGGCATTCTGGACTCCTGTCTCATGGTATCTGATAGCTGATGAGTGCAAACCTTGGGGGCAATACCTGCGGGGCGGCTGGTGTTTGGCGTTATTGTGACCAATAGTGATAGTTGCTGGTGTCTAGTGGCACAGGCTTCGCAACCTGAGCTGATTTGAGCATAGCTCCCTCTGCTGGAATGCGCGCGAGCATCCTGTGCTTGTCCCCAGTCAACTCAGGCTTCAACAACCCTGTGCCCAGATGATGAATTGCGTGAGGTCACCGACTAGGAGGCGATCATGATCAATGAAGTCAAATCCGTACTGGCAGCATTTTTTGGTGTCCAGAAGGAGGCCAATCGCAAGCGTGATTTCGAGCACGGCCATGCGCTGGACTTTCTGGTGGTGGGACTGGTGATGGCCGCACTGCTGGTGGGAGGGATGGCGCTGCTGTCCACGGTCGTCGCCGGCTGATGAGCCGCTCAGGCGACAGAGACGAAATGTCAGACAAGATTCTTCAGATACGAAACATCAGACATGGAAAAAGCCCCCGCCCAGGAGGCCATCCTGGACGGGGGCTTTTGCTTGGCTCACTCGACTGCGATTGCCTTCTATCCAGTGTCTATCCGAAGGCAGAAGCAGTGAGTGATCAAGAGCGGGCGATCAGCGACGCGCGAACAGCGGCGTCTTCTGGTCGACGCCGGTCTGGTAGCTGACGCTGAACGAGCTCAGGGCATGCAAGGCATCTTCCACATACTGATCATCACGCAGGGCAAAGGCACTGATGCCGCAACGGCTCATGTAGTGGAGTTGATCCACCAGAACGTCACCGATGGCGCGAATCTCACCCTGGTATCCGAAGCGCTCTCGCATCAGACGGGCGATGGTGTAACCGCGGCCATCATTGAAATTCGGGAAGTCGACCGCCAGCAGCGGTGCGTCCGCCAGTGCCTTACCCAGCTCCGGCGTGAGCTCGGTGTCACTGGCAAGCCAAGGCGCCAGATGATCAGAGCCTTCGCCGGCGGCGACCAGCGCCTGCCATTCTGCCAGCGGCAGCAGGGCGGGTTGCTGATAGCTCGGCAGATTGCCGTCTTCATCCAGACGCACGACCTGCCAGGCATCTTCGCTCACCAGCTGATTCTGACGGATGACGCCACCCTGGCGCTGATCGGTCAATTCACGTGCTGATGTCATTTCTGCAGTCACCTCAGGCATAGACCCGCTCCTTGAACGGCTTCATGCCGATGCGGTGGTAGGTATCGACGAAGACTTCATCTTCCAGACGCTGCTCTACATACACCTGCAGCACCTTGTCGATGACGTTCGGCATGTCTTCGGCATTGAAGGACGGGCCGAGGATCTTGCCGAGCGTGGCGTTGTCGTCGCTGCGCCCGCCCAGCGAGACCTGGTAGAACTCCTGGCCTTTCTTGTCGACACCGAGGATACCGATGTTGCCGACGTGGTGATGGCCACAGGCGTTCATGCAGCCCGAGATGTTCAGGTCCAGCGGGCCGAGGTCGTACAGGAAGTCGAGGTCTTCGAAGCGGTCCTGCAGTGCCTGAGCGATGGGAATCGACTTGGCATTGGCCAGCGAGCAGAAATCGCCACCCGGGCAGCAGATCATGTCCGCCAGCGTGCCCACGGTCGGGTTGGCCATGCCGAGTTCTTCCAGCGCCTTCCAGAGTGTCTCGAGTTCATCGACCGGCACGTCAGACAGCACCAGGTTCTGCTCGTGTGTCACGCGCAGTTCACCGAAGCCATATTGCTCCGCGAGGTCAGCCACGGCGTCCATCTGGTCGGCAGTGACGTCACCCGGGGCCAGTTCACGACGCTTGAGCGACAGGGTGACGGCCTTGTAGCCCGGCACCTTGTGGCCGACGACGTTGTTGGTCACGAAACGCGCGAAGGCACGGTTCTCGCGGCGCAGGGTCTCGTAGGCCTCGATGGCCTCGGAGCTGACTTCACGGCGCTCAGGCTCGGGGAAGTAGCTGGTCGCCTTGGTGACGGCGGAGTCGGTGAGGGTTTCCGGGCCATCCTTGAGGTGGGCCCATTCTTCCTCGACGCGACGACGGAATTCCTCGATTCCCAGTGCCTTGACCAGGATCTTGATGCGCGCCTTGTACTTGTTGTCGCGACGGCCCCACTGGTTGTAGACACGCACGATGGCGTCCAGATAGGTCAGCAGGTGCTGCCAGTCGAGGTCTTCGCGCACGATGTCGCCGACCATCGGCGTACGGCCGAGACCGCCACCCGCCAGGATGGTGGCCTTGACGCTGCCATCGTCGGCGCGGTTGAGACGAATGCCGATATCGTGGACCTGGATGGCAGCACGGTCGGCGCTGGCACCGGTGACGGCAATCTTGAACTTGCGCGGCAGATAGGCAAATTCCGGGTGAAGCGTGGACCACTGACGGATCAGCTCACACCAGGGACGCGGATCGACGGTCTCGTCTTCCGCGATACCGGCGAACTGGTCAGTCGTGGTATTGCGGATGCAGTTGCCGCTGGTCTGGATCGCATGCATCTCGACCTGAGCCAGTTCGGCGAGAATCGCCGGGACATCTTCCAGCTTCGGCCAGTTCAGCTGCAGATTCTGACGGGTGGTGAAGTGTCCATAGGAACGGTCATAACGACGGCTGATGGCCGCCATGGCGCGCAGTTGAACAGCGCTCAACATGCCGTAGGGAATGGCGATACGCAGCATCGGGGCATGACGCTGGATGTAGAGGCCGTTCTGCAGGCGCAGAGGACGGAATTCTTCATCTCCCAGACGGCCCGCCAGATAGCGATCCATCTGGTCCTTGAACTGAGCTACCCGCTCGTCGACCAGTGTCTGGTCGTAGGTGTCATAGCGATACATGTCAGGGGTGTCCTGCGGTCGGGCATCAGATGATCGTCCACTGATGCGAATCTTGTTGATGCTGAAGCCACCATACCCTCTATTCTTTATTCTTTAAAAGAATAAATCCTCATAGTTTTCGATGATGACGTTATTAAGAAGGCGCGTTGAGTTTGCCTACCAGCAGTGAAAAAGAAAAGACCAGACGCCGGAGGGGAGGCGTCTGGTCATGTTGCCCGGGGCCTCACGAAAGGCACGGGCCTGCCGCATGCCGGGCTTGCGCAGAACGGAGGGCCTCAGTCAGACGCCATCAGCCCGGATCATTGCCTGTGCCTGGTGCCCTCCTGACAGGTTTCAGCAGACTGACACGCGCATCCGCGTTGGCGGGAAAGCGCGTCTCGAAGGCCTGCTGCGGCATCGGGCGACCGAAGAGATAGCCCTGGAAGGCGTAGACGCCCATATCCCTGAAGAATTCGGCTTGCCCCCGTTCCTCGACCCCCTCGACAACGATTTGCATACCGAGTGATTGGCCCATCGCGACGATGACCCGTGCCAGCTCCCTGTCCCGGCGACTGGTCTCGACATTCATGACGAAGGAGCGATCGACCTTCAGGATGCCGAAAGGCAGTTCGTGCAGATAAGAGAGGCATGAGAAGCCTGTTCCGAAATCATCCAGCGAAAGGTTGACGCCCAGCCTACGTATGGCCTGCAGTTGATAACGCAGGCTGTCTTTGCTGTCGAGCATCAAGTTCTCGGTGACCTCGACCACCAGCTGCGAGGGACGAATCGGGTAGCGCTCGAGCAGTGACTCGAGCTGGTGCAGAATACCTTGATCCCTGAACTGGATGACGGAGGCATTGACGGACAGATAGCGCTCCTCGATCCCGAGTCGTCGCCATTCGCACAGAATGATGGCAGCCTCTTCCAATACCCAGTTGCCGATCTCGACGATCTGTCCGGTCTTTTCTGCCGCCGCAATGAACTCATCGGGGGGCACCAGGCCGAGCTCAGGGTGCTCAAGGCGGATCAGTGCCTCCGCGCCGAGCAGTTCCGGAGCCTCCAGGTCCGCGCTGGCCGCCCGGAAGATGGGCTGTAGATAAAGGCGGAACCAGCCCATGGTCAAGGCTTCGCGAATCATGCGCTCCTTCAGGAACAACGGCTCACCGTCTTCCAGCGCGCTATCACGGACGCAGGTGCGGTATTGATTGCCCCCCTCGTGCTTGATGTCCACCACGGTAAGTTCCAGCAGACGCATCAGGCGGCTGGGGCTCTCGTCATCTGCCTGCGCCTGCAGGCCCGCCATGCTCAGGCTGAGATGGATGGGTTCGCCAGCCTTGAGCAGCGGATGGGAGAAAGCGATTTGAATCCGGTGGACAAGTGGGCGCAAGTCATTGATAACACAGGTCATGACGAATTCATCACCACCAGTACGTCCGATCCAGTCGGGGTCACACTCCTTGAGTCGTGCGCCAACCTCTTTCAACAGCAGATCGCCGTCCATCGGCCCCAGGTGGTGATTGATGCTGTGGAATCGATCGATATTGACCAGCAGCAAACCAAAGACAGCGTCACGTGCGATCAACTGCTGGACATGCTGATTGAGCGACAGCCGGTTGGGTAACTGCGTCAAGGGGTCAATCAGCTCATGCTCCAACAGCCGTTGCTGGGTCCTGGTCAGTTCGGTGATGTCCGTCAGCAGCATCATCGTGCCCCGGGCCTGGCTGCCATTGGCGGCCGGAATGACCACCTGAACCTGACGGTCTTCCTGGTGTTGGCAGTTCAATGTCATCACCAGGTCGTTGCAGGCATTGCCCAGTCGCAAGGCTGTGCTGATGCGATGGATGTGCTTGCCATTCTGACTGCTGATGAGAGCATGGAAGGGCATGCCGACAAGATGTTCACGAGCCCAACCGGTCACCTCCAGCATTTGCTCGCTGGCATCCTGTACCGTGCCCTTGTCGTCGATCACCAGCAGCAACGCGGGGGTATCACGATAGAAGTGTTGATAGCGCTCTTCGTTATCGCGCAGCGCTTCCATCATGTTGAAGATTCGCTCCCCCAGCTTGTTCAGCTCCACGATGACCTTGTTGATCTCGCGCGAGTGAACGGGGGGGATGCGTTGGAAGGTGGCATGCTGGCCCTCCAGCTGCCGCATGCGCCTCACGGCATTGCTCAAGGGGTCCATCACATAGCGCTTCAACTGCCAGGAAAGCATCAGCAGGATCGACAGAATGATGGTCAGGGCGATCCCGAACAGCACAGCTCCACCCTGATAACGGGCGGCAAGCAACGGGGCGTTGGTGCTCTCCAGCTCAAGCCTGCCAACAGCCTGCGTGACCAGTGAATTCTGGTAGACAAGATTCTTCGAATGCGTGATGGGGTCCAACGCTGTGCCGCTCTTGGCAATCTCCTCGACAAGTTCACCCTCATGATTGAAGTAGCGCACGGCGTGAACGCTGGCGTGGTGACTGAGTGCCTCGAGGTAGACATGAACTTTCTCATCGTCAAAGTTCCATATCGCGTCCGGCATCGACAGCGCCACGATATCCATCATTTCCTGATGGTCATCATGCATGTGCTCGACGGCCTCGCTGGTATACAGGTAATAACTCACGATTCCACTGATGGCACAGATGGCAAACACCAGCGGTGCAAGTATCCGCAGTATGCGCCATCTGAGCGGTGACGCATTCTCGCCATCACTATTGGGCACCGCATCGGGAGTCTTTGTGAGTCTCTGGTCATCAATCATGACGCTGTTCCCCCTCAGTGGCGGAAGCCGGAGGTTCAGGTTTCAATGCACCGGCAGTGGAGGCCTGACGTGGCGATGGCGGCAGGAAAGGCGCGGCGTTGTCGGACAATATCGCCACCACCTCTACCAGATGACTCATCGGCTTGAGCGCCAGCACTTCCAGTGGGATCTCGTCGAGATAAGAGTCGGGGTCAGCACTCGTGGCGAGGCCCATGCTGTAGTAGCGGGTGCCGAGCGCTTCAGGCGTGATCACCTCTTGCTGCACAGCGGCCAGCAACACCAGTGCCCAGGCAGTCGCTAGGGCGCCACCCCCCGCGCTGGCCTCCATTTCACCGGAACGTAGATGGTCTATCCCTTCGCGTGTCCAGCCCATGCCAGCGACAACTACATCCTCGCCCGGACGCAAGCCATTGAGCTTCAGCGCGTCGATCGCGGCGATCGCCATCAGGTCACTGGCAGCCCAGATGACCCGCAGCGGCAAGCTGCCGTCCTGGCGCTTCACATAGCGGTCTACTGCCTTGAATGCATCCTCATAGTTCCAATTGGCTTGAAATGTTCTATCCACGGACAGGTAAGGGGCTTTACGCAGAGCATCCTGCATCCCACGCAGCCTCAGGTGAGTCGCTTCGTCGTGTTGTCCGCCCACAAGGGCGATGCCCGTGCCCTCGGTTTCGCCATGCACTTGGCGATGGCGTTCGATGAGAGCCTGCATGGTGTCATGGCCACCTTGTTGATGATCAGGCGCTACACTGCCCAGCCAATGGGCATGACCGCCGAGGGGTTTGCCCTCGACCTGGTGTTGCTCAGGGGATAGGCTGTTCAGCACTATCATCACTGGAACACCAGTGGTGTCACTGGTGGCCAGTAGCGGAATAGCCAGGCCATGATTGTTGGTGGTGATCAGTAGATCGGGTGGATCCGGGCGCGTCATCACCTCCGTACCCAGACGAATGAATTCATCGGTATTGCGCTTGGCACTGATGACTTCCAATGTCATTCCCAGCGAGGCTGCGGTAGTGGAGGCCGCCTTGATCATCTGTTCCCAGAAGTTTTCTGTAGCATGAGCAGGATTCAGGAATACGACCTCTTTGATGGGCTTGGTCGATATGGCGGTCTCGGCCCCTGGCTCTGCCTGAGCCTGAGCATGGAACATCATGGGGGAGCTTAATAATGCCGTCACGATGCCTGCCCAGACCACATTGAGATACCGAAGTGAAGAAAGCAGACGTGTCAGCTTCATGCTGACTCCGTGATTCAGGCAACGTGGTGAGGTCCAGCGGCGATGAAAGTCGCCCTGCGAGCTCTCCTTGAGCCTCCTCATTGAGGGGCGTCCATGAGCGCGCTGGAACGTGCAGTCTTCCTCTGGGTGGCAGGAGCCTGACGGGGCAATCCGGATGCCGTGGCCTGGTGGCCAAGCATCTGCGTCAATACCCTCATCGGATCAAACTCATAGTCATCCCGCGATGCCTGCAAGCCGAAGGCGGCGAAATCTGCAGCTTCCCAGTCAGGGTTTTCCAGAAGCGGGCCATATCGCGCCACATTGTCATGCGTGATGGCGCTCATCGGGAAGTTGACGGTTCTGGGGGTCCATTCCTCTATATCGGCATGGTCTCTTGCCATCACCATTGCCCAGGCTCCCGCCATGAAATGACCGCCGTCCGTCAACAGCATGCGCTGGTCCTTCACCATGCTGATCCCCTCCGGTGACCAGTTGAGCCCTGCCACCAGCACATCCACGCCGGGCGTGAGGCCCGCTGACTCGAGCGCAAGAATGGCCCCCTCGGCCATGGCATCATTCGCCGCCCAGATCAGATCATTCTGACCGCTTGAGCGGCTGACCCACTTGAGATATTGCGCAGTAAGATGTTCGGCATCCTGAGTATTCCAGCGCGCCTCGAGTATGCGGTCTATCTGGACGTCCTGGTCCTGGGAAAAGCCGACCACCATGCCGGTATTGCGGGCAATCGAGGCAGGGGTTCGGGTATCGCCGATCAAGGCAAGCCCATGCAATTGGCCGGTGGGCGAGCCTTCTCGCGCCACCTTGATCAGCTGGGTCGCCATGCGTTTGCCCGCAGTGTGGTTGTCCGGGATGATGCTGCCGATCCAGGAGGGGTGGAGGGACCCCGGGGTGCCATGGGTCAGCGCCTCTTCGCGGCTCAGTCCGTTCAACAGCATCACGACATGAGTGTCGTGGCCATCCGCAATCGTCAACAACTCGGAGGCCGCCTGCTCTTCATTGACCAGCAGGAGGTAATCCGGAGCGGCAGGGCTTTCCAAAGCCTGATTCGCGAGTTTCTTGAGCAGGTAGGGATTGCGCTCGGCGTAGACGACTTCCAGTGAGATATTCAGGTCCAGGGCGGCTGCTTGCATGGTGTCGGTCACCATGTCCCAGAAGCGTTCGCCACGCAGTCCGGGGTTCACGAAGGTGGCGGTCAGCGGGCGTCCTGGCATCGCCTCCTGTGCACCACGCGCCCTCGATTGGCCTGTAGGGTAGGCAGAGGCTTGAGTGTTTTCGGAGGTTCGAGACGTGAGATCGGAGGAGGAAGAGCCAGAGGATGAGGCGTCGACCAGCCCGCTGAGGGCAAGGCAACCACACAGGACGATCAGCCTTGGCAAGCCAAGTTGTGCTCGTCCTGTCCTGATGGTGGCAGCGGACATGGTGTTCTCCCTAGTGCATTTACTTTTGTTTCTATCAGGGTACGCGACTGGGTAAGCAGGGAATTGACTTCAACAAGGCTGCAATTCACCAATCTTCAACGATTGGGCGGCGTATATCGCTACTCCTAAATATACCATGGGCGGCAGGAGTAAGAGGCTGCAGAGAGCTCTAACGAGGAACAATAGGGAGAATCAAGATGCCCCGTAATACAGCAAGCGATTAGCGCGGCCACAGCACTCTTAAAGGCGCAAGGCTTGCCACGCTCTGCGTTGCCAGATAAGCCCGAAGACGAGCGAGTTGAGCAGGCGATAGGCGAGCTGGATTGCCCAGATGGCGACGAGGCCACCTTCCTGATGGACGCCCCACCACCAGGCCGCGGGCAGAAAGATCAGCCACTGCAGGCTCAAGGTGGCAAGCATCACGGTGCGATGGGCGCCGGCGCCCAGCAGTGCCTGGGCCAGCACGATGGCGGTGCAGTCGAGCACGATCATGGCGGCCGTCATCTGCAGCGGCAGCAGGCCCAGCTCGATCAATGGCGGGCGATGCAGGAACAGCCCGAGCACGCTCTGGGGCGCGACCCACAGCGGCAAGCCCAGCAGCAACAGACACGGCAGTGCCACGCGCACGGTGTCCCACCCCCAGCGATGGGCCTCTTCATGCTCACCGCTGCCCAGTGCCTGACCCACCAGACTCATGGCAGCAAGCCCAAGCCCGACCCCGGGCAATATCAGCAGCAGGGAGAGATTCACCAGCACATGGCCGACCGCGACACTGGCTGCATCGATCTGACCGAGTATCCAGAACAGCATCGCGTAGCCCGCCGCGAACCATAGCTGCTGAAAGGAGTGGGGCACCGCCAGCTTGAGCAGCGTCAGGTAATGCGTCATCGGCGGCCAGGCGTGCAGGACACCGTGCAGACTGCGCTCGCCCAGCGTCGCCTTGATCCACAGCGCCAATGCGACCAGCAGGGACAGCGTCGTACCGGCCCCGGCGCCATCGGCGCCCATCTGCGGGGCGCCGAACAGACCGTGGATCAGGATGATGCTGAGCACGACATTGACCGCCTGGGTGATCAACATGATGCGCAGATAGATGCCGGTGCGCTGCAGGCCATTCCAGAAGCCTCGGAAGCAGAACGCCATGGCGACCGGTATCAGCCCCAGCACGCGCCATTGGAAATACGAGGAGGCCGTTTCATGCACGCCGGGCTGGTCATTGATCAGCGACAGCAGTGGCTCAGCCCAGTGATGGCAGGCGAGGGTGACGGGAATGCCGATCGACAACGCCAGCACGAGACCGGCATTCAGGCCTTCACCACAACGCTCAGGCGCTTCCTCGCCCAGGCGTCGCGAGGTCTGTGCCTGAACGGCGGAGGACAGCCCGAAGATCAGCGCCGTGACCATGAACATGGCATAGCCACCGATCCCCACACCCGCCAGCGCCGTCTCGCCCAGACTGCCGACCAGTGCCGCGTCGATCAGGTTGAGCAGACTCTGCGACAGCATCGCCCCGATGATCGGCAGCGCCAGCTTCAGAATTCGTGTGTTGCGCGCAAGATCCCCCAGCATCAGACGCTCCCACGCGGGGAGTCGGAAAGGTGAGAAGAGCAGGAAGAGTCAAAAGCCTCGACGACGGCTGACAAGCGAGAAACCAGTGAACGGGGCTGCGATGAACAGAACAGCGACAAACCGAGCAGAGACAAACAAGACAGTGATAGGCAGAACAGTGACAAACAAAGCAGTGATAAACAAAGCAGTGACAACGGTAGCACGGGCGACTCACGACAGCGGACAAGGAAGAGCGCCATGATAGCGCGCTCGGCAAACTGAAGACATCGCCTCTCAGACGACAGCGCGCCCCATCTCCTGAGAGGTGAGGCGCGTGGAGCTGACATTGGCTGCATCAACCGGCGGGGCGGCTGATGGAGGGGATCACTCGGCGTCGGGATCGTAGCTCAGCACCGGCGACAGCCAGCGTTCCATCTCGGAAAGCTCCATTGCTTTGCGGCTCGCCAGAGACTGCACCTGATCGCGGGTGATCTTGCCGGTGGAGAAATATTTCGACTCCGGGTGCGCGAAGTACCAGCCAGAGACGGCGGCCGCCGGCCACATGGCGAAGCTCTCGGTCAGCACCATGCCGGCATGCGTCTCCGGTTCGAGCATGCGGAACAGCGTGGCCTTCTCGGTGTGATCCGGACAGGCCGGGTAGCCGGGCGCCGGACGAATGCCGCGATACTTCTCGGCGATCAACGCCTCGTTGTCGAGCACTTCCTGACTATCGTAGCCCCAGAACTCCTTGCGTACGCGTTCGTGCAGGCGCTCGGCAAAGGCTTCGGCGAGACGGTCCGCCAGCGCCTTGACCATGATGGCGTTGTAATCATCGCCCGCCGCCTCGTACTCCCTGGCCAGTTCATCCGCGCCATGTCCGGTGGTCACGGCGAAGCCACCGATCCAGTCCGGCTTGCCACTGTCACGCGGGGCGATGAAGTCGGCAAGACTGTGACAGACGCCATCACGGTTCTTGGTCATCTGCTGACGGATATGATGCAGGCGCTCGACCACCTGGGTGCGTGACTCATCGGCGTAGACTTCCAGGGTGTCGTCGTCGACACAGTTGGCCGGCCAGAAACCGATCACGCCACGTGCCATCAGCACCTTGTCATCGATCAGCTTGCGCAGCATCACCCTGGCATCGGCAAACAGCGAACGCGCCGCTTCCCCGACCGTCTCATCCTGCAGAATCTTCGGGTACTTGCCCGCCAGCTGCCAGCTCATGAAGAAGGGCGTCCAGTCGATGCGCTCGACCAGTTCATTCAGATCGTAGTCATCGAAGACCTTGAGGCCGGTGAAGCTGGGGGCCGGCGGGGTGTAATGCTCCCAGTCCGGCTGGAAACGGCGCTTGCGCGCCTCGCGGTAGTCGAGATCCGCGGCCTTGGGGCGGCGCTTGGCGTTGCGCTCGCGCACCACGGCGTACTCGGTGCGAATCTGATCGACATAGGCTGCCTTGAGTTCCGGCGACAGCAGGCGCGAGGCCACGCCCACCGCGCGCGAGGCGTCGGTGACATAGATGACCGGCTGATCATACTGCGGTTCGATCTTGACGGCGGTGTGAGCCTTGGATGTGGTCGCGCCACCGATCAGCAGCGGCAATTCAAAGCCACGGCGCTGCATCTCCCTGGCGACATTGACCATCTCGTCCAGCGACGGCGTGATCAGCCCCGAAAGCCCGATGATGTCGGCCTTCTCGTCGATGGCGGTCTGCAGGATCTTCTCCGCCGGCACCATCACGCCCAAGTCGATCACCTCATAGTTGTTGCACTGAAGCACCACGCCGACGATGTTCTTGCCGATGTCGTGGACATCGCCCTTGACGGTTGCCATGACGATCTTGCCCTTGGCCTGGGTCTCGCCGCTCTTCTCGGCCTCGATGAAGGGGATCAGGTGGGCGACCGCCTGCTTCATGACGCGCGCCGACTTCACCACCTGGGGCAGGAACATCTTGCCCGCGCCGAACAGGTCGCCGACCACATTCATGCCGTCCATCAGCGGCCCTTCGATGACCTCGATGGGTCGGGCTGCCTGCAGGCGCGCCTCTTCGGTATCTTCCTCGATATGGACGGTGATGCCCTTGACCAGCGCGTGCTCGATGCGCTTGTTGACCGACCAGCTGCGCCATTCGAGGTCTTCCTTCTTCTCACCGCTGCTGCCATCGCCCTTGTACTTGTCGGCGATGTCGAGCAGGCGCTCGGTGCTGTCATCGCGGCGGTTGAGTACCACGTCCTCGACGGCGTCACGCAGCTCATTGGGAAGGTCATCGTAGAGCGCCAGCTGGCCGGCGTTGACGATGCCCATGCTCAGGCCCGCCTGGATGGCGTGATAGAGGAATACCGAGTGGATCGCTTCGCGGACCGGATTGTTGCCGCGGAACGAGAAGGACACGTTGGAGACGCCACCCGAAATCATCGCGTGGGGCAGGTTGTCATGAATCCAGCGCGTGGCCTCGATGAAATCGACCCCGTAGTTGTTGTGCTCCTCGATGCCGGTGGCGATGGCGAAGATGTTGGGGTCGAAGATGATGTCCTCGGCCGGGAAGCCGATGTCATCGACCAGCATCCGGTAGGCGCGCTCACAGATCTCGATCTTGCGCTGATAGGTATCGGCCTGGCCGACATCATCGAAGGCCATGACCACCACGGCGGCGCCGTGACGGCGACAGATCTGCGCCTGCTGCCGGAAGCTTTCCTCGCCTTCCTTGAGCGAGATGGAATTGACCACCGCCTTGCCCTGGATGCATTTCAGGCCCGCCTCGATGATGTCCCACTTCGAGGAGTCGACCATGATCGGCACGCGCGAGATGTCCGGTTCCGAGGCGATCAGGTTCAGGAAGCGCACCATGGCCTCCTGTGACTCCAGCATGCCCTCATCCATGTTGACGTCGATGACCTGGGCGCCGTTCTCAACCTGTTCGAGGGCGACTTCCAGCGCAGTGGTGTAGTCCTCTTCCTTGATCAGACGACGAAAGCGCGCGGAGCCGGTGACGTTGGTACGCTCACCGACATTGACGAACAGCGAGTCCGGCTGGATGTTGAAGGGCTCAAGCCCCGACAGGCGGCAGGCCGGCGCGATCTTTGGCACCTTGCGCGGCGGGTACTGGGCGACCACACGCTTGACCGCCTGGATGTGCTCTGGGGTGGAGCCACAGCAGCCACCGATGATGTTGAGCAGGCCCGCCGCGGCGAAGGAGCCGATGATCTCGGCCATCTCGTCCGGGGTCTGGTCGTACTCGCCGAATTCGTTGGGCAGGCCGGCGTTGGGGTGCGCGGAGACGAAGGTATCGGCCTTCTCGGACAGCTCACGCAGATAGGGGCGCAGCTCCTCGGCGCCCAGCGCGCAGTTGAGGCCGATGCTCAGCGGGCGCGCGTGACGCACCGAGTTCCAGAAGGCTTCGGTGGTCTGGCCGGACAGCGTACGTCCCGAGGCATCGGTGATGGTGCCGGAAATCATCACCGGCAGGCGCGGATGACCTTCGTCGAACAGCTCCTCGAGGGCGTAGATCGCCGCCTTGGCATTCAAGGTGTCGAAGATGGTCTCGATCAGGATCAGGTCCGCGCCGCCCTCGAAGAGCGCCAATGCGGCCTCGCGGTAGTTGTCGCGCAGGATATCGAAGGTGACATTACGCTTGGCGGGGTCATTCACATCCGGCGAGATGGAGCAGGTGCGGCTGGTCGGGCCGAGCACCCCGGCGACGAAGCGCGGGATGCCAGTCTCGGCGGTCACGGCATCCGCCGTCTTGCGCGCCAGGCGCGCCGATTCGAGATTGATCTCGTGGACCAGCGCCTGCATGCCGTAATCGGACTGCGACAGCTGAGTGGCATTGAAGGTGTTGGTCTCGACGATGTCGGCGCCGGCCTCGAAGTAGGCGCGGTGGATCGCCTCGACAATGTCCGGCCGGGTCAGCGCGAGCAGGTCGTTGTTGCCCTTGATGTCGCTTGGCCAGTCGGCGAAGCGCTCGCCACGGAAGTCTTCCTCTTCCAGCCCGTAGCTCTGCAACATGGTGCCCATGCCGCCATCGAGGATCAGGATACGCTCCTGCAGCGCCTGGCTCAGCGCGTCGGGCAGGGGCAGAGAATAGGGTACAGGGGATAGGGCTTGCGCCATGACGGACTCCAGCGTGCGTGACCTGTCGCGTTGTCTCCCGAGCGTGTAGCGTTCTCTGCCAGGCCAATACTTTGCCAAGCCAGTACTTTGCCAAGCCAGTACCTTCTGAGCCCAGTACCTTGCCGAGAAAGTCACACGCCACAGGCGCGAACTCATTGCTATTGAGAGGCGCTGGCGCGGGATCCGTTCACCAAATCCCCGCCTGGCCAGTTTGGGATATCGTATCAGACTGCAGAATCGTCACGATGAGCATGATTCATGCGCAACATGAGTCAGTCAGGAGTGCCGGCAAGGGAGTGGTCGCGCGCAGGACACCAAACCCGAGTGATTTGCTCAGGATTGCGAGTGCAGCAGGTTTTCCTTAACATGGAGCCATTAGTCACCTGACATCAAGAGAGTCTCTGCGCCATGAGTGAGAGCATCCAGATTACCGATAGCGCCCAGGAGTATCTTGCCGAGCTGCTCGAGAAGCAGAACGTCGAAGGTATCGGTGTGCGCATCTTCATCACCCAGCCGGGCACGCCGTATGCCGAGACCTGTCTCGCCTACTGCCGCCCGGGCGAGGAAGAGCCGACGGATGAGATCCTGGATCTACCGAAGCTGAAGGTCTATCTCGACACGCATAGCGTGCCGTTCCTGGAAGAAGCGACCGTCGACTTCAATGCCGATCGCATGGGTGGTCAGCTGACCATCAAGGCGCCGAACGCCAAGATGCCCAAGGTCAACGCCGACAGCCCGCTGGAAGACCGCATCAACTACCTGCTCTACAGCGAGATTAACCCGGGTCTGGCGGCTCACGGTGGCGAGATCAAGCTGGTGCAGCTGACCGAAGAGCAGGTCGCCGTGCTGCAGTTCGGTGGCGGTTGCCAGGGCTGCTCCGCCGTCGATCTTACGCTGAAGGATGGTGTCGAGAAGACGCTGATGGAGCGTATCCCGGAGCTGACCGGTGTGCGTGACGTCACCGATCACACCGACACGACCAACGCCTACTACAGCTGATGTCGGGTCTGGCTTCGGGCCCGATGTCAGGGTCGAAGCCAAGCACAGGCCAGAAACGCAATCTCCCATCGATTTTCGGTGGGAGATTTTTTATGGGCGCGACGTCAGCCTGTCAGGGGCTGAGGCAATCTGACGCGAGCCTGTGACATCCAGGCCAGGGCATACAGCGTATGAAGGGAGGTTCGGGGAAGTTGCTGCGTAAAGTATTAGATTTATCTGGTATCGTGGCAGTATCTTTTTCATGCTGGCAGCGCCCATCGGCTGGCCGGCATGACGCGTTTTCGTCGAACGTTTCCTCCCATCGTCAAGAGATAGCCTTCATGAGTCTGGCCAACCTGCGCTTTCGCACCATCAACATCATCATCTGTGTGCTTTCCGCCTTGGCGGGGCTGGTGTTGCTGGTCGTGTTGGCATTCATTACCCGCAACGTGTCCGACCTGCAGAGCGACTGGCAGGAATATCAGCAGGCACGCTCCGACAAGCCGCGCCTGGAAGGTCAGCTGACCAAGGCCCTGGGCTATGGCGGCATGGTGCATGACTTCAAGAATCTCGTGCTGCGTCAGGACCTCGAGCTGATCGGCGAGGTGCAGAACGAGATCGGTGCCGCTCGCAGCGCTCTGAGCCGTTACCAGAACCTTGGACTGACCCAGGGGGAGGAAAATGCGGTGGCAGGCCTGCGTGCCACCATCAGCCGTTATGAGCTGATGGTGCCCAGAATACGCACGATGATCGAGCAGGGGCGCTCGAGTGCCGATATCGACAAGCTGGTTCAGATCGATGATTTCCAGGCCGTCTCGGGGCTGGATACCCTGCGGCGTATCTCCATCGCGGAGCTGCGTGACAATGACAATCCGCTCGAGAACGGCTTGGGCAAGGCTCGCCTGGTGGCCAACCTGCGCCGTGACCTCGGCTATGGCGAGATGATCCACCACTTCAAGAATTATGTGCTGCGCAGCGACGCCATCTACGGTCAGCAGGCGGCGCAGGACATCGAGTCTCTGCGCGCCACCCTGGCGGCTTATCGTGAGATGGGCATGAACACCGCCGAGCAACGTGCCATCCGCGATATCGCCGATGTCATCCAGTCCTACAGTGACCGCTTGAACAAGGTCAACCAGCTGCATGACGAGCAGGCAGACCTTTCTCCGCGTGAGGTCGATCAGCTGGTCAAGGTCAATGATGCGCCGGCGCTTGACGCACTGGCGGTGCTGGATCACGAAAGCCGCATGCGGATCGCGGCCACCTCTGCCGCGGTCGGCAAGACGCTCAAGCTGCTGGCCACGGTGGCCCCGGTGGTCAATGGCCTGGCACTGGCGATGATCGTGGTGCTGATCGGCATCTCGATGTGGCTGTTCGGGCGTTATGTGCTGGTACCGATCCGTCGTCTGACCCAGACCATGAATACCCTGGCCAATGACGATGTCAGCGTGGTGATCGACAGCACCCAGCACACCAATGAAGTGGGTCAGATGGCGCGGGCGCTGCAGAAGTTCAAGTACAACATCATCGAGAGCAACAACTACAAGAAGCGCATCACGCAACTGGCGATGCATGACTCTCTGACGGGACTGCCCAATCGACAGCATTTCTATGAGCGGGTCGAGCATTGGCTCGAAAGCGTCAATGACGAAGGCGGGCAGCTGGCGTGCCTGATGCTGGACATCGACAAGTTCAAGCCCATCAATGACACCCATGGCCATGCCGCCGGGGATGTGGCGCTCAAGGTGATCGCGGAGCGACTCAACCAGGTGGTGCGCAAGGGCGATTTCGTCGCACGTCTGGGAGGCGATGAGTTCGTGGTGCTGGTCCACAATGCCGACATTCAGGCGAATCTGGGTCGCCACGGGGAACTCGCCCAGCTGGCCCAGCGCATCATCGACAGTCTGGGCAAGCCATTCCTGTATGAAGAGCACAAGCTGGAAGTGGGCTGCAGCATCGGGATTGCCATCGCCCCTCAGCATGGCAGCGATCGTGAACAGCTATCACACAATGCGGACATGGCGCTCTACGCCGCCAAGCATGAGGGACGCAATTGCGCGGTGCAGTTCAGCCGCCATGATGAGCTGGGCCAGATTGTCGCGACCGCCAGCAAGAAACGTGAGGGGCAGAAACAGCAGTGACGGAAGCCCTGGGTTCAAGCCCTGGAGCAGAAGCCGCCTTTGCGGTAATGGAAAGGCAGCGGCAACGCAAGCAAGGCCAGATGCCGCATGAGCATGCAATCAAACGGCGCCCCTCGGGGCGCCGTCTTGCGTCTAGTGGGGACAAATCATCAGCGGCGGTGGGCAAGGGCGAGAGTTGCCCGGTACTGATATTGGTACTGGCCACGGCCTGCACGCTCACCGATACGGGGCTTGGGATAATTCTACGTTATCCATACGCTTCGCGAGAATAATTTATGGTTTGCGATATCCATAACAGTTTGTTATGGTTTATAGCGAATTCGCCAACTGCGAAATATTTTATGAAAACCATGACAATGACTTCCACGATTCAGGGCCTGGCCCACCACACCCATGATGCCGTGATCAACCGCACCAGCGCGCCGTTGTTCATCCGTCAGCCGACTACCGATGATGGTTGGGGCGTCTATGAGCTGGTCAAGGCCTGCCCGCCGCTGGACCTCAATTCAGGGTATTCGTACGTTTTGCTGGCCACGCAGTTCCGTGACAGCTGCGCCATCGCGACAGATGAGGAAGGTGAGGTCGTCGGCTTCGTTTCCGGTTACACCCGCAACGATGCCCCGCAGACCTTCTTCCTGTGGCAGATCGCCGTCGGTGAGAAGGCGCGTGGTACTGGCCTGGCACGCCGCTTGATCGAAGCCGTGATGAAGCGTCCCGAAATGGCGCACGTGCGTCACCTCGAGACCACCATCACGCCGGACAACGAGGCGTCCTGGGCATTGTTCACTCGCCTCGCCGAGCGCTGGCAGGTGCCGCTGCACTCGCGTGAGTACTTCTCTTCAGACCAGCTGGGTGGCGAGCACCTTGCCGAAAACCTGGTGCGCATCGGCCCGTTCCTGCCGAGCGATATCTGAGTGCTCGACGCGCTCAAGGCTCTTGTGCCGCCAGAGCCCATGTACAGCACGGGCGAATAGCAAGCCGCAAGAAGTCCCGGACGGGACGCCGTCATGATTCTTGTGTCGGTCGTCGAGAAGAATCACGTCTCGTCCGGCAGATGTTCACGACAGGAAGGTTGTGACATCTCCTGCTGACCCCATGTGTGAGTGAGGTGGGTAGGGTCAGTGTCATTCGTTGGATCGTCTTTACATTCTGGTATGGCCATTTCAGTAGTCGGCCATCCATCACCAGGGAGGTGACAGCATGAATACGCAGATTCTCGAACAGATGGAATCCGAGGTACGCACTTATTCGCGTTCTTTCCCGACCGTTTTCACCAAGGCGCAGAATGCCCACCTGTTCACCGAGGACGGCAAGCGCTACATCGATTTCCTCGCCGGTGCCGGTGTGCTCAACTACGGGCATAACCATCCGGTACTCAAGAAGGCACTGGTCGATTACATCAGCAATGATGGCATCATCCACGGCCTCGATATGTGGACTTCCGCCAAGCGCGATTTCCTCGAAGCGCTGGAGGAAGTGATCCTCAAGCCGCGTGGTCTGGACTACAAGGTCCACTTCCCGGGGCCGACCGGCACCAACGCGGTCGAAGCTGCCATTCGTCTGGCGCGCAAGGTTTCCGGCCGCCACAACATCGTGTCGTTCACCAACGGCTTCCATGGTGTGACCATGGGTGCCTTGGCCACCACCGGTAACGCCAAGTTCCGTGATGCGGCGGGTCTGCCGGCGCAGGGTGCGCAATTCGTGCCCTACGATGGCTACATGGGTGAGGGCATCGACACCGTTGCCTACCTCGACAAGCTGCTCAAGGATTCCTCCAGCGGCCTGGATCGCCCGGCAGCAGTGCTGGTCGAGACCGTGCAGGGTGAGGGCGGGATCAACCCGGCTTCCATCGAATGGCTCCAGCGTCTGGATGCCTTGTGCAAGGAGCACAAAATCCTGTTGATCGTCGATGATATCCAGGCGGGTTGTGGTCGTACCGGCAAGTTCTTCAGCTTCGAGCACGCCAACATCGTGCCGGATATCGTCTGCAACTCGAAGTCGCTGTCTGCCTCCGGTGTGCCGTTCGCGATGGTGATGATGCGTCCCGAGCTGGACCAGTGGAAGCCGAGCCAGTACAACGGCACCTTCCGTGGCCACGCCCTGGCCTTCGTGACCGGCGCCGCCGCGCTGCGCCACTTCTGGAGTGATGACAAGTTCGAGCGCGATATCCAGCGCAAGGGCCGTATCGTCGAAGATCGCTTCCAGAAGATTGCCGCCAAGGCCCGTGAGAACGGCTTCGAAGCGCACGAGAAGGGCCGTGGCCTGATGCGCGGTATCGATGTCCGTGACGGTGATCTGGCCGATGCCATCACCTCACGCTGCTTCGAGCAGGGCTTGATCATCGAGACCAGTGGTCACTCCGGTCAGGTCGTCAAGTGCCTGTGCCCGCTGACCATCCGCGACGAAGACCTGCTGGAAGCCCTCGATATCATCGAGGAAAACGCTGCCGCAGTGCTGTCCAAGTAACACTGTCTTCCCGCGGGGCGCCCGGTCATCGGCGCCCCGCGGGTCATTGGTGAGCTCTTGGCTTGCCATCCCCACCGATTGCCCATCCAGGTCATCCCTTCGTTACGGTAATCGCCATCTGTCAGCTGTCGATGTCAGGCAGCCTAGTGAGGAAAACACATGATCGTTCGTAATCTCGAAGAAGCCCGCAGCACCGATCGTCTGGTCAAGGCCGAGAATGGCAACTGGGATAGCACGCGCCTGCTGCTCGATGAAGATGGTGGCAAGTGTTCGTTCCACATCACCCGCATCTTTGAAGGTACCGAGACCCACATCCATTACAAGCATCACTATGAAGTGGTGTATTGCATGGAAGGTGAGGGTGAAGTCGAAACCTTGGCTGATGGCAAGATCTGGCCGATCAAGCCGGGCGACATCTATATCCTCAACGAGCATGATGATCACCTGCTGCGTGCCACCAAGACCATGCACCTGGCCTGTGTGTTCACCCCGGGCCTGACCGGCAAGGAAGTCCATCGTGAAGATGGCTCCTATGCACCTGCCGAAGCCTGAGGCCCTGTCTCGTCGTGAGTGAGGCGCGAAGCGTCTGACCTCAAAGGGACAAGCGTCATCCAGAAAGCCCCGTAGCCTTGCTGCGGGGCTTTCTGCGTCGTGGTGGTGAGAAACCACTCCGTGAGGTTGCCGCACAGCAGAGCGTGCAGGGATTTCCACGCTCAATTATCGTTAGTGGTGCGCAGCTTGCCGGCTCTGCCTGTCAACAGTCGAGACGAGTATGCTCAAGTACGAACATGCGGTTATATCTCCTGGAAATTCCAACGAGGCAGTAGGCCATGGCAGATTCCACCCCAAAGACGACCCTCGCGCCGGGTGGCCGGCCCGGCTTCAGGCCGGCGGCACCTCATCCGCGTGAAGAAGAGCGTCTCAATAGTCTGCATTCTCTGCATGTATTGGATAGTGATCATGAAAAGCGTTATGACGATCTGACGCGCCTGGTCGCCGATATCTTTGATGTGCCTATCTGCCTCGTGTCGCTGGTGGATGAAGACCGCCAGTGGTTCAAGGCCCATTGCGGGCTGGATGCACGGCAGACGGGCAGGGATCTCGCCTTCTGCGCCCACGCGCTGCATGAAGAGCGCTTTCTGGTCATCAATGATGCGCGCCAGGATGAACGCTTCTTTGATAACGCCCTGGTGACGGGGCCACCGCATGTCTGCTTCTACGCGGGTGCCGTGCTGCGTGACAGCAGCGGGCTGCCGCTGGGGACTCTGTGCCTGATCGACCACAAGCCCCGTCAACTGGATACGGCCCAGCTGGAGCGGCTGGAGCGCTGTGCACTGCTGGTCGAGAACGAGCTCATCCAGCGTGATGCGCTGCTGGCAGAGCGCGCACGCGCCACCCTGCAAGCCAATATCGACCCGATCACCGGCTACAGTCTGCGTCGTCGCTACCTGCAGCGAATGACGGCCTGGCTGCAGGAGCGCGCCAGCCAGGGGGAGCTGCAGGTCATTCTGGTCAAGCTGCAGAACGCCGAAAGGCTGCGAAAGCAGCAGGGCGTCGACTTCTACGAAGGCGTGCTGCAATCCCTGTCCCACCAGCTCAATGAAAACTTCGATGACGAGGGCCTGCTCAAGGGGCGCGTCAGTCACGACACCCTGATGATCCTGTTGCCGCGTGACCAGGCATTGCACGGCATGCGCTGGCATCGCTTCGTGGAACAACCCTGGTTGCTGCATCTCTCCGCCAACAGCCGGCCTGATCTGTTGATCGGGGCGGGCACCTTTGTTAGCGACAGCATGTCAGCAGCGGAACTGGTCGAGGTGGTGGAAGAGGAGCTTGCCTGTGCCAGTGAGTGGGCGCCAAAAGAGAAGGGCGTCCAGTTCGCGGATCTCACGGACAACCTCAATCTGCGCCTCGAGATGAACAATCGCTTTGCCCAGGCGCTGCGCGACAATGAGCTGTGCATCCACCTGCAGCCCATGGTCACTGCGGGCAGCCAAGGCCTCAGCGGCCAGGAAGTGCTGCTGCGCTGGCAGGACAAGAACCGCTGGATCACCCCCCATCAGATGTTGCGCATCGCCAGACACGCGGGGCTGGATGAGGAACTCGACATCTGGGTGCTGCGCAGAAGCTGCGCCTTGCTGAGTCATTGGCTGGCGACCAGGAAGGGCAACGACAGCCTGTTGCCGCTATCGCTGAACATCACGGCGTCGCGCCTGATCGAAACCGAATACATGGATGCCCTGCGCCGTGTCCTGCGCCTTTACCGGCTCAAGGGAGATTGCCTGCGCCTTGATGTCAGCGGTGTCGAGAGTTTTTCCGCGACGCCCGAGCCATTGGTGCTGGCGATGAAATCGCTGGCCAATGACGGCATCAGCTTCTGTGTCGACCGTTTCGGCCCTGAGCATGACAGCCTGCGCTTGTTGAGCATGCTGCCCATCACCAGCGTGAAACTGCATCCGCGCTGGATCAGTCTGTTGCAGACGGATCCGCGTCAGGCGCGCCTGTTGAAAGCCTGGACGGCGGCCTTGCATGTGTTGGAGATCTCCGCCGTGGCGGTTGGTATCGAACACTCACGCCAGCGCCAGACCATGATAGATCTGGGCTTTGACCAGTTGCAGGGATACGCCTTCGGAGAGCCCATGGCGCCAGAAGAGGATTACGGCAAGTGGCTTTCCAAGGTGGAGACATCGCTCGAGCAGCATGCGGGTGACTCCGCCGCCTCATGAGGGTTGGGCTATCAGAAGCTTGAATCGACAAAGGCTGGCGCTATCGAGGGGTGAAGCTATCAGGCAAGGCTTGAAGCCATCAGGGGCTCACGTCATTGCCGCGCACGAGCGTCATTTCGACTCAGCTGCCGATGAGTCACAGGGACAGCGCTGAAATGCCAGAGTGATACTGGCGGCTTCCAGGCCCAGTTTGCGCATCGAGGTCCGGTTCAGGATGCGACCATCCGGTTGCAGATACATCCAGTCATCCATGCTGAACTCCCAGGTACTGTCGTCGATCGGTACCTGAAGCACGTAGTTCATGCGCAAGGCATTACCGCGGGTCGTCGCTGTCGCTTCGCCCGTCACATCCGCCGCTCGACCAGTCCATTGGCGATCACCCGCCGGGGTAAAGGTCCAGCGGCGGTGTTGTGTCTCGCCATCGGCATAGACGAAGTCTTCCTCCAGAATCAGCTGGTTGCCTTGCATGCTGCCGATGACATCGACCACGAACCGCCGCGTCACCTCGCCACGGTAATCCTGCACCATGCCCCAGCCACGTGTGTGGCCCAGGAAGTAGTCATCGATGCGCAGCTCAGGGCCGCTGCCCGCGTAATCCTCTATCTGAGGCCCGCTACAGGCTGACAATCCCGCTGCCATGATCAACATGGCTGCGCGGCCGCTAAGGCATCGAATGCCGTTGTGCACGAATCCAGAGGTTGCTGACAGGCAGGACGGGAAGGAGGGCATCGCTGACTCCGGTTCGCGCCGATCCGTGAGTCATCACGGCGCGCGGCAATGTTGAGTGACAAGATGAGCGGTGTAGGTCACATGTGGTCCGAATTATTCTACAACACTTGTGCATGAATGCTATCAAGGATAAGTTTGTTCGCGCTCTTGGGCAACGGGCTGTTTGGCACTTGGATCGTGAAACAGGCTATCGCTGATTCAAGCCGACAGGTTCAACTCGCTGGACTTGGCCCGACGACTCGACCTGATGGACCTGACCTGATGGATCAAGGCAACTAACTCTACGGGCGCCCAGGATCACTGATGAAACCTGCATGCCCTTTAGGTCGTATAATATATATTATGTTAAATACGGTGATTCGTGAGCGTGCTCAAGCTGTGTACGTCAATGCTTGAGCGTCAATCTTCAGGCACCTGACCTCCTCCGCGCGAATGTCAGCTTCTGCATGCCTGCTTCTGAATCTCAGGTTCTGCTTGTCATTAAAGCCAGTCGATAAAGTCAGCCGATGGAGTCAGTCGACGTTCCCGCCTATCTTTTGCTGAGTGGCCTGCATTTGATCAGTTTGGCGACAGTCTGACTCGCTTCGTCGGCGGGCTCTCATCCGAGATCGTGTCGTTGCCATGTTGTGATCCCGCGCTGATGATGCGCTTATATCCTGAACAATGCGCAAACAGTGAGGTCTGGCTGTGCAAACTGCCGCGAAGGATGCTCCTGTCTGGGGGCTGGATTCCATCAAGGTTTTCGTCACCTGAAGGCGACGCAAGCCAAGCTGGCGTTATATCTCTAGCCGGCTGACAGCGGCCCTGACCCACGCCTGGCGGGAGCTCGTGTGGCCTGTCCTCGACTGGCGACAGAAAGTGATCGCTACGTTGGTGAATCGCAGGCAATGGCTCGGCGTCAGGTGCTGAAACATGGACAGTCACCATTCGGGCTACGTATGATCGCCCCCAGTAACGCTTCGGTGCTAGAACGCCCAAGCTATACAAGGGAATACCCAGGCATCGTCGGATCAGTGTGCTGACTGACTGACGATGGACAAGAATTATGTCTGCCGTTCACACAGGTTGTAGAGCGGCAGCAAGGCTGAACAGGAACCTTCTCCCCTATGCTGATCCGCAAGCTGCTATTGCCTGTTACCTTGACCAGTGTCGTCGTCATGGCCGGCTGCGTCCCGGCACAACCGCAACCGCAGAAACCGGTATTGACGCCAGATGCCTTCTCGCAGCGCATCGACGCCCTGCAGGAACAGCTGGCAGGCCAATGCAACGTCCAACAGCAGCAACTTGCCGACCAGCAGGCGCTGAGCCGCTCTCTGCGTCGCGACGTGCGGGAAGTCGGCAGTCAGCTGCGCCAGATCCATGCCGAGATGGAACAGCCCGCACAGCCGCAGGCCGTGGAAGCCTGCAAGGCCGTGACCGACAACCCCATCCTCGACAAGACCCTGCTTGGGCGCGTCGAGTGGGTCGGCTTCCCGACCATCAGCAGCTACTTCAAGGCACGTATCGACACCGGGGCCAACACCTCGTCGCTGTCCGCGCGTGATATCACCGAATTCGAGCGCGATGGCGCCAAGTGGGTCAAGTTCAAGCTGGCACTGCGGGATGACGGCAAGTATTTCGTGGCGGGCGACCGTGACAAATGGGTCGAAGCCCAGGTCAGCCGCACGGTGACCATCATCCAGGCCTCCGGTCGCGAAGAGCGTCCCGTCGTCAGCCTGCTGATGACGCTGGGTGACATCAAGCAAAAGGTCGAGTTCACCCTCAATGATCGTCGTGATCTCACCTATCCGGTATTGCTTGGCCGTCGCTTCATGATGGACATCGCTGCGGTGGACGTCAGCCGTACCTTCATCAATGCACGTCCGGAATATCCGGGCAGTGCACCCAGTAACGAAGCGGCCAAGGACGAGGACCCGAACGAAGGCAACCGCGACTGAGTGGCAAGCGCCCTCCTGTCTCCTCTGCCCGGCTTCGCTGCCTGACATGGCTCGGTGCTCCACCGAGCCATCATGACTGCTCCAGACATTTCAAGGACTCCCATGTCGCGTTTTGCTTTCTATCTTCTGGTCGGCCTGTTGATGCTGATCGGTGTGGGCCTGACCGCCTATCGCCATATTTCGTTTGATGTGCCCTGGGTGCCCGGTGCACAGCAGAAAGTGTGGGATATCGAAGCCCAGGTGGCCTTCACGGCCACTGGCGGTCCGGTCAAGGCGTCGCTGGCGCTGCCGGAAAACCAGAAAGGCTACAGCGTTCTGACCGAGAACACGGCGTCCTCGGGCTTCGGGCTGTCCTATCTGGATGACCTGCCGGGCCGTCGTGCCGAATGGTCGATCCGTGAAGCGGCAGGCTCGCAGCTGCTGTATTACACCGTGACCATGCTCGAATCCGACAACGCGACGCCTGCGGCCATCAAGCGCCTGCCGGCCCCTCAGGAAGTCTCCTGGGAGCGTCCCTACGATACCGCCGCGGCTCAGGTCATCGATCAGGCCCGTGAGCGCAGTGCCGATTCCTTTACCTTCGCACGTGAGTTGATCAAGCAGTTCGACAATCAGCGTCAGGGCGAGAATGCGCGCCTGCTGCTGACCCAGTTCGAGCGTCCCGAGCTCATGCTGCGCCTGCTCAATGAGGCCGGTGTCAGTGCGCGTCTGGTCAGCGGCCTGAGCTTGGAAGACGGCCGTCGTCGCCAGACGGTCTCGTCGTGGTTGCAGGTCTTCGCCGAAACGCCGCAAGGCAACGAGGCGGTGGATGTCGAGGCCGCCGATGCTGAAGACATCAACACCGACTGGGTGCTGATCAACCCGGAAACCGGCAAGCAAGGTGAGCCGGACAACCTGCTGCTGTGGGAAGGTCGTGGCGCGCCGATGCTGGAAGTCGAAGGCGGCGTGAATTCCCGCGTCAGCTTCTCGATGATACGTCACAACGAGCCGGCGGCCGTCGCGGTGCGCAACAAGCTGGCCAATGACGAGCTGCTCAACTTCTCGATCCATTCCCTGCCGCTGGAAGAGCAGGCGCTGTTCAAGACCATCCTGCTGATCCCGATCGGCGCGCTGGTCGTGGTGCTGCTGCGTGTGCTGGTCGGTCTCAAGACCTCCGGTACCTTCATGCCGGTATTGATCGCCCTCGCCTTCATCCAGACAAGTCTGGTGACCGGCTTGATCGGCTTCCTGCTGATCGTCGCGACGGGCCTGGTGATCCGCAGTTACCTGTCACGGCTCAATCTGCTGCTGGTGGCGAGGGTCTCGGTGGTCATCATCACGGTGATCGCGATCATCTCGATCTTCTCGGTACTCGCCTATCGCTTCGGTCTGAACGCCGGCCTGACCATCACCTTCTTCCCGATGATCATCCTGTCGTGGACCGTGGAGCGCATGTCGATCCTGTGGGAAGAGGAAGGTCCCAAGGAAGTGCTCAAGCAAGGTGGCGGCAGCCTTCTGACCGCCGTGCTGGCCTATCTGGCGATGAACAACCCGTGGGTGCGTCACCTGACCTTCAACTTCCTCGGTCTGCAACTGGTGCTGATGGCCTTCATCCTGCTGCTCGGCAACTACACCGGCTATCGTCTGCTGGAATTGCGCCGCTTCAAGCCGCTGACGGAGGATTGAGATGCTCTCGTCATGGCTGAATCGCTGGTCGCGCAACTGGACCACGCCGGGCGCCTTGCGCGCCCGGGGGGTTGTCGGCATGAATCGCCGCAACATCGGGTATATCTCGAAATACAACGACCGCCGCCTCTATCCGCTGGTCGATGACAAGCTGCAGACCAAGCTGCTATGTCAGAAGTATGGCCTGGCCTCGCCGGAGATGATCGGCAAGGTAGCCAGCCAGTTCGAGGTCGAACGTGTCGTCGACATGGTGCGCGATCACGCAGGTTTCGTGATCAAGCCGGCCAAGGGCTCAGGCGGCAAGGGGATCCTCGTCATCGAGCACCATGATGGCGAAGAGTATGTGAAGCCCAGCGGCGCGCGCATCACGCGTGCCGACATGGAGCGCCACGTCTCCAACATCCTGTCAGGGCTCTATTCGCTGGGCGGCTCACCGGATGTGGCGCTGGTCGAAGGCTTGATTTCCTTCGATCAGGCCTTCGCCGAGTTCACCTATGAGGGTGTGCCGGACATTCGTGTCATCGTCTTCAAGGGTTATCCCGTGATGGCGATGATGCGCCTGTCGACGGCGGCCTCGGATGGCAAGGCCAACCTTCACCAGGGCGCGGTCGGTGTCGGGTTGGATATCGGCAGTGGCTGGGCGGTGCGCGGCGTGCAGTACGATCGCCCGCAGTTCGCGCACCCCGATACCGGGCACGATATCTTCTCGCTCAAGGTGCCGCAGTGGGACACCCTGCTCGAGCTGGCTGCCGGTTGTTACGAGATGACGGGGCTTGGGTATCTGGGCACCGACATGGTGCTGGATCGTCGCCATGGCCCGATGCTTCTGGAGCTCAACGCCCGACCGGGGCTCGCCATCCAGATGGCCAATGGCGAGGGCCTGCGCAAGCGGCTCGAGCTGATCGAGCGTCAGCCCGACGGCGTGCCGGTCGCCGAGCGTGTCGCCTTTGCGCGCAAGCACTTCTCGCGCAGCAAGGAAGATGTCGCCAATGTCGGCATGGCGCCCATCGCGGACTGATGTCGGTCCCGAATGTTTGCTGACCGATGCCTTGGTTGATCGACTGCTCCAGCGTCTGGAAAGACAGAGACACCCCGCCTCGGCGGGGTGTCTCTGTTTGGTAAGTCGCGAACGTAGCCTCAAGTCTCGACTAAGTAGCCTCAACTACGAAGCCTCGGCTCATCCGGGGTCCATGCTCAACATCAGGCGACTACCATTCGGCACCACCGGTGAGCGATGGATTAGCCCTCGCCCTTCGTTGCCCGGCCAGCACTCGCCCTTGAGCAACGCCAGGCTGCCCGGGCGCAGCTCATGTATCTCGCCGGGGGCCAGGCAGATGTCCTGATGGCCGGGTTGGCCGTGGCCCAGCGCCAGTCTGTCGGCGGCATGTTCCGGCAGCCACTGGGTGCCCGGGCCGTCGTAGGTCGTCACCAATCTGACCGGGATGCGATCGACATGAAAGCGCGGGCACATGGCGCTCTGGGTCATCTCCAGTCGCATGCCGATATCCTTGACCTCGAAGAGCTCGCCCATGGCCTCACCCAGCACGCAGATGTCCTCTATCAGCGCAGCCCCGGCATCCGGTGCGGGAAGGTAGCGCTCCAGCGCCTCACGCAGGTCACTGATAGGGCCGCGCCAGCGCATGCGCAGCGGGTAGGCACCCGAGGATTGGGCCTTCACCGCCATCTTCAATGCCGCATCGATGCGGCGTTGCATCACGGCCAAGCTGATGTCGGGCTCGAAGATCGCCCCCAGGTCATGTGCCTCGTGACCGATATGCCAATGGGTCGCGGGCCTTGGCGCCGACGCGAGAGTCGAAGGTGACGAACTGGCTGCCAGGCGTGGCTCGGGCCGTGTGTGAAGGGGTGGGAGCAGCGCCTCGAACTGGGCCATGAAATCCTCCTGTCAGGGATGGTTGCGGGTCTATCATCGCGACCAGAAAGCGATAATTGTTATGTTATATCATATTGGTCGCTTGTCCACGCTTTCATGTCGGCTCAGCGCCGTGCGTTGCCTTTACGTGACTCACGCAGCCCCGATGCCTTTGTCGGTGGCCCGTCATGGCCCATTTGCCCTAGAATAAGCATCTGGTCATTCAGGCTGCGCGCTGACGCACTTGCCCTCATCGCGCTTGACGCCTTTTGACATCCGGGATTCACGACACTCAGGATTCTTCATGCCAGAGCCACTTTCGCTGATCGACCAGGCCGAACGTCAATGTCTGGCGCGCGGTGTGCGATTTACGCCGATTCGGCGACGTGTACTGGAAATGATCGCGACCAGTCATGGCGCACTCAAGGCGTATGACCTGCTGGATCAGCTCGCCAAGGAACATGGCGCTGCCCGCCCTCCCACGATCTATCGTGCACTGGACTTCCTGCTCGAACAGGGCCTCGTCCATCGCATCGAATCACTCAATGCCTACCTTGCCTGCCACTGCCCGGAACATCAGCACGGCTTTCAGCTGTTGATCTGCCGCGGCTGCGGTCGTGTCGAGGAAATGCATGATGACGATCTCGGCACCCGGCTTGTCGCCAGCGCCGATCGCCATGGTTTCTCGATCGAACGCCAGACCATCGAACTCGAGGGGCGTTGCCAGGATTGCACCTCTCAAGCAGCTGCCATGGCAGAAAACGCTCAGTGAACGGCGCTTGCGAGCGCTTTTGATACGATATAACATTTGCTTCCCACGGAGGACGTCACATGCTGGACATCCGCATCTCACAGGCGCAAGTCGTCAACGAAGGCACCATTTCCACTCAGGATGTGGGCATCAAGGACGGGCGTATTCACGCCATCGGCAGCGACCTGTCTCACCTCGATGCACGTGAAGTGATTGATGCCGCCGGCCGCCATCTGCTGCCGGGCATGATCGATGATCAGGTGCACTTCCGTGAGCCGGGCCTGACCGCCAAGGGCAACATCGCCACCGAGTCAGCCGCTGCCGTGGCCGGGGGGATCACCACCTTCTTCGACATGCCCAACGTCAAGCCGGCGACCCTGGACAGCGATGCACTGGAAGCCAAGTTTGCCGTGGCGGCCGGTCGTGCCCATGCCAACCACGCCTTCTATCTGGGTGCCAGCAACGACAACCTGGAAGCGATCAAGACGCTGGACCCGAACCAGACCTGCGGCATCAAGATCTTCATGGGCGCCTCTACCGGCAACATGCTGGTCGATGATCCGGAGATTCTCGAAGGCATCTTCAAGCATGCCCCGACGCCCATCGTCACGCATTGCGAAGACACGCCGATGATTCTCGAGAACGAGGCGCGCTGGCGTGAGCGTTTCGGGGAAGACGTGCCCTTCTCCGAACACGGTCTGATCCGCTCGCGCGAAGCCTGCATCAAGAGCTCGCGTCTGGCGATCGACCTGGCGACCCGCAACGGTACCCAGCTGCATGTCCTGCACCTGACCACCGCCGAGGAAATGGCGCTGTTCAAGGCCGGCCCGATGAAGGGCAAGCAGATCACCGCCGAAGTCTGCGCGCACCACCTGTGGTTCAGCGACGCCGATTACGACACCCGTGGCAGCCTGATCAAGTGCAACCCGGCCGTGAAGACCGCCGAAGACCGCGCCGCCCTGCGCGCTGCCGTGATGGATGGCCGTATTGACATCATCGCCACCGATCACGCGCCGCATACCTGGGAAGAGAAGCAGAATCCGTACTTCAAGGCGCCTTCCGGCCTGCCGCTGGTGCAGCATGCCCTGCTGTCACTGCTCGATCAGGTTCAGGACGGCATCTACGACCTGGCGACCCTGGTGCAGAAGACCAGCCACAACGTGGCGGATCGCTTCTCCATCGTCGATCGCGGCTACATCCGTGAAGGGGCCTTCGCAGACCTGGTGCTGGTCGACCTCAATGGCGAGACCAGCGTCACGCGTGACAACGTGCTCTACAAGTGTGGTTGGAGCCCCTTCGATGGCGTGACCTTCAAGGCACGTATCGATGCGACCTTCGTCAACGGCGTGAAAGCCTATGACGGCAAGACCGTCAATCCGGTGGCCAACGGCCAGCGTCTCTCGTTCAACCGCGGCTGATGGCGGTCCTGGCGTGCCGGTTCTCGGCACGCCCTGCCCGCATCATGCCGTGATCACTAGCAAAGGAAGTGGTGTCATGAGTATGCATGCGGGCTCTCCCCTGGCGTCTCGCCAAGTGTTGTGTGAAAAGCTGCTGTCCCGGGTCCAGCGCACGCTGGGTCCGCGGGCTGCGCGTGTCCTGCCGCTGAGTGTGCTGGGCGTGCTTGCCGCGTTCGCGACGCCTGCCGCCCACGCCCAGGACAGCGCCCCTCTGCATGTGGCCGTCAGCGTGCCGCCCATCGCGTGGATGGTCGATCAGCTGGCCGGTGAGCATGTCGAGATCACCACGCTGGTCAAGCCGGGCGACAGCCCGCACGCCTACGACCCGACCCCGCGCCAGGTGGCCGAGCTGTCGACGGTTCCGCTCTATCTCGCCATCGGTGTGCCCTTCGAGCAGGTGTGGTTGCCGCGCCTGGTGAAGAACAACGCCGAGATGCAGGTCGTGCATCTGGAAGAGGGTCTCAATACACGCCACTTTGGCAGTGGTGAGGCCCATGACCACGGTCATGATGAAGCGCATGCTCATGAGCAAGAGCATGATGAGCATCACGATGATGATCACACCGACGACCATGATGAACACGACGAGCATCACGGCGAGCACGAAGGTCACGAAGAGCATCACGACGAGCACCATGATGAGAATGCTGATCATCAGGCGCACGCTGATCATCAAGAGCATGGTGCCCAGCATGACGAGGATGAGGACCTCGGCGAAGCCGATCCCCACCTCTGGCTGGACCCGCAGCGCATGCAGACTGTCGTCGAGCGTGCCGCCGAGGTGCTCGAGGCACGCCTGCCGCAGCATGCCAGCGAGATCGATGCCAATGAGCAGCGTCTGCTCAAGACTCTGAGCGAGCTGGATGCGCAGATCGCTCAGACGCTGGCCCCCTACAAGGGCCGCAATTTCCTGATCTTCCATCCCAGCTTCGGCTACTTCGCGGACCGCTACTCGCTCGAGCAGCATGCCATTGAAGTCAGTGGCCGTGAGCCCACGCCGCGCGAGATGGCCACGCTGATCACGCGTGCCAAGGATGAGAACATCGGCACCATCTTCGTCTCGGGGCAGTTCTCCCAGACGGCGGCCAAGCGGATCGCCAGCTCGCTGGAGGCCGAAGTGGCCGTGCTGGACCCGCTGGCAGAGGACTATCTCGACAACCTGAAGCACGCCACCGAAGCGCTGAAGGCGGGTTTCGAGTTGACTGACAGCCAGTAATTGCCGGCCGGGTATTGCGCATATCGTCTGATCTTGCACAATGCCCTGCCCCATCGAAAAGTCAGACGGGCGCTCATGCGCCCGTCTGCGTTGCAACGAGGTAGCTTACGTCATGGTCAGCCCCATCTCCGTCGCGCGCCCGCGCACGGACAGCCATCCGGAGGCGTCAGCCACCGGGCGCAGTGTCGGACCGGTCTTTCGCCCGGTGCCGGCAGATGCACCGGATGCCATTGATATTCGCGGCGTGACCTTCCGGTATGGCGAGCAGGTCATTCTCGACGATGTCGACTTTCAGGTCGGCGCGCGCGAGATCGTGGGACTGATCGGGCCCAACGGTGGCGGCAAGAGCACGCTGCTCAAGCTGATACTCGGTCTTCACAAGCCGGCGGCCGGCTGTGTCCGCGTGCTGGGGCGCACGCCCAGGGCCGCAGCGCGCCATATCGGCTATGTGCCGCAGTTTGCCAACTTCGTGAAGCGCTTCCCCATCCGCGTGGAAGATGTCGTGCTGATGGGGCGCCAGGGGCGTCGTCGTCAGTGGGGCCCCTGGCCACGCGCGGACCGTGAGGCGATCGGTGCGGTGCTGGAAGAAGTCGGCATCAGTCATCTGCGCCGTCGGCACATCGATGCCCTTTCCGGTGGTCAGCTGCAGCGTGTGCTGATCGCCCGCGCCCTGGCGGCCGAGCCTCAGTTGCTGCTGCTGGATGAGCCTACCGCGAGTGTCGACAGCGACGGCGAGCGCTCCCTCTTCGAGCTGTTCAATCGCCTGGCCAATCGCATGAGCGTGGTGGTGATCAGTCACGATCTCGGTTTCATCAGCGATTACGTCGATCGGGTCGCCTGCCTCAATCGCAAGATGATCGTCCATGACACCGAGACGCTCACCGCTGAATCGATCGAGCGACTCTATGGTGAAAACGTCCAGATGATCCATCACCATCACTGATGTCGCGGCCGGTGACTGTCCGTCTGGCCTGTTTCACTTCCTTCACGTCGCCCGCTCTGCACTCTAGGCTTACATTACATGAATTTCATCACCGCCCTGGGCAGCCAGGATTTTCTCCAGAACGCCCTCTTCGCCGGCCTGCTGGCCAGTCTTGCGGCCGGTCTGGTCGGCCCCTATGTCGTGGTACGCCGCATCGGTTATCTGGCCGGGGGTATCGCCCATACCGTGCTTGCCGGCATGGGGATCGCCTACTTCATGGGCGCAAGCCCGCTGGTCGGCGCCTTCATCAGCGCCATTCTCGCCGCCCTGCTGATCGGTTACATCAGTCTCAAGGGCTTTGATCAGGAAGACACCGTCATCGGTGCGCTGTGGGCCATCGGCATGGCCACCGGCATCCTGTTCATCAGTCAGACCCCGGGTTACAAGGTCGACCTGATGAGCTACCTGTTCGGCAACCTGCTGCTGGTGCCCGCGGATGCCATCGGTACCCTGGCCTGGATGGTGGGAGGCCTGGCACTGGTGTTGCTGCTGGTGCATCGCCCGCTGACCGCGGTGATCTTCGATGAAGAGTTCGCGCGTCTGCGGGGCGTGCCGGTCAAGACGCTCTACCTGCTGCTGCTGGTGATGGTGGCGATCACCGTCGTGCTGCTGTTGCAGGCGGTGGGCTTGATCATGGTGCTGGCCTTGCTGTCCTTGCCTGCCGCGCTTGCCGGTCATCATGCGCGCTCACTGGGCATGATGATCGTGATCGCGAGCCTGGCGGCCATGGCCTTCACCACCGGCGGCCTGGCGCTCTCATGGCAGTTCGACCTGCCGGCCGGCGCGACCATCGTGCTGGTGGCCGGTGTCGCCTACCTGCTGTCGCTCATCTGGCGCAGCGCCCGTGGCGGGCTGCGTCGCTGATTCGCGGCTTGTGATATTGAATACTGCGTGAGCCCCTGCCGGCGTGACATGACGCTGACAGGGGCTTCGATATGGACTCTGCAAGGAAACACCCTCGATGGCACAGGATGGACTGCTCAAGTCGCTGGAGAATGCCGACGTCGGCGAGAAGGTCGCGCTGGAGACACTGATCGCCGCCTTGCCCTGGAATGGCGACGGCCTGATTCCCGCCATCGCGCAACAGCATGACAGCGGCGAGGTATTGATGATGGCGTGGATGAACGCCGAAGCCCTGCGCGAGACGCTCTCCACCGGTCGCGTTTGCTACTTCTCACGCTCGCGCAGCAAGCTATGGCGCAAGGGCGAGAGCTCGGGCCAACAGCAGAAGCTGGTCAGTACGCATCTGGACTGCGATGGCGACACCCTGCTGGTCAAGGTCGATCAGACAGGCCCTGCCTGCCATACCGGGCGCAAGAGCTGCTTCTACTGGCGCCTGGATGCTGAAGGCGCCGAGATTACCGATGCACCGATCATTGACCCGAACACCCTGTATGGCAACGCCTGAACGTCGCCACTCCCTCAGGCGCGGCGTGACGTCGGTCATGACGCGCCTGCTGACCGGCTTGCTGCGCGGCTATCAGCTGGTGCTCAGCCCGCTGCTGGGGCCGCGCTGTCGCTTCTACCCTTCCTGCTCCAGTTACGGACTGGAGGCCATCAAGGTGTATGGGCCCCTCAAGGGGTGCTGGCTCACGGCCAGGCGTCTGTCACGCTGCCACCCGCTGGGCGGGCCGGGTGGCGTGGACCCCGTGCCACCGCGCAAGGATCACACCTCGTCTGCCAGCTGCTGTGATGCGCATGATCAGGACGACGCGCCCAGGCCTTGAGGACGTATGCCCTGCGAGTGACTGGGTCGTGTGCCCTGAGAGCGGCGGAGTCTTGCGGCTGGCTGCACGCATGTGAAGTGTTTCTGTGCTATCATTCACATGTGTATGGCGTCAGCTGTGATGCCATCGTCAGTCAGCAGGAGAATGTCATGTCCACCGCAGCCGCCCTCGATCGTGTGTCCCCGACCAGCCCCAGTGCGGGCCGCGTTGCCCTCAAGTCCTTCTTCAACATCATGGAGAAGTGGCAGTGCAGCGCGGCGGATCAGCGCGTGCTGTTGGGGGGCATCGGCACCACCACCTATCACAAGTATCGCAAGCTGCCGGAAGTGCGCCTGCCCAACGACACCCTGGAGCGTATCTCCTACGTGATGGGGATCCACAAGGCCCTGCGCATCCTGTTCAGCAATACGCCCGAGATGGCCCATGAATGGGTGCGGCGCCCCAATCGGGCGGCGCCCTTCAACGGCCAGAGTGCGCTGGACTACATGCTGGCCGGCCAGGTGGTCTCGCTGGCCGACACTCGCCGTTATCTCGACGGAGTGCGTGGATGAGCGAATGGACGAGCGAAGGCAAGCATGTCGATGACGCCGCCCTGCCCGCGCTGACGCTGCCGGACTGGCAGAGCGCCTGGCGCGTGATCTCCAGCGCCTTTCCGCCCATTTCGGTATTCGAGGATATTCTCGAGCCTGATGAGCTGGAGATGGCGTTTGCCATCGAGGCGCTGACCAATGACCGCCTGCGCGAAGAAGCCGGCGAGCTGAGTCGCGTCGCGCCGCAAGACCGCATCAGCGGGCCGGGCTCCACGCCGGTGATGGCAGCCTTCACGCACATCGGGCGTGCCTCGCGCTTCACCGATGGCAGTTTCGGGGTCTATTACTGCGCCAGTACGTTGGATACCGCGATCAGCGAGACCCGCTTCCACATGGCGCGCTTTCTGGCCGATACCGCGCAGCCCAGTCAGGAAATGACCATGCGCAGCTACGTCAATCGCGTGACGCAGCCACTGCATGACATTCGCGAGGGCCATGACGCCCTTTGCCAGCCAGACATGGCCAGCTACCCCGCCGGTCAGGCCTTTGCCGCCAGACTGAGGGAGGCTGGCAGCTTCGGCCTGCTCTACCCCAGCGTGCGCCACGCTCAGGTGGATGCAAGCGCCGAGTGCGCTGCCATCCTGCGTCCGCCGGCGGTCAGCATCCCCATTCAGGGGCCGCACCTGCGCTATGTCTGGGATGGCCAGCATCAGGCCATGACCCATGTGCTGGAAGTGCGCGAGCATTGCTGAGAACGTGCAGCGCCTTGCTGAGCGACCTGAGAAAGCCCTGAGAAATTCTTGAGAAAAACCCAAAAAAGACGCCCGCCATTCCGCTCGAAATCTCGAGACTGAAATGGCGGGCGTCTTGCGTTACTCGTGTCGGCCCAGACCTGAAGCATCAGAGCTGAAGCGTCAGGCCTGGAGCATCGGAGCTAAAACGCCAGGCCTCAGGCGTTGGCGTGCAGCTCGGCCACACCGTAGATACGCTTGAGCATCGCATGCAGACCGTTGGAGCGCGTCGGCGACAGGTGCTTGTCGAGGCCGAGCTCATTGAGGAAGGTCGGCTGGGTGGCGACGATTTCCTGCGGCGTCCGGTCGTTGTAGATGCGCAGCACCACGGCGATCAAGCCTGCCACGATGGCGGCGTCCGAGGTCGCCTGGAAATGCAGGCGCTGCTCGCTGCCTTCGCCACGCACTTCAGGATGAATCCAGACGTTGGACTGGCAGCCGTCGATCTTGGTCTCAGGGCCTTTCAGCGCTTCCGGGTATTCCGGCAGCGCCTTGCCCATGTCGATGATGTACTGATAGCGGTCCATCCAGTTGTCGAAGAAGCTGAATTCCTCGACCAGTTCCGCCTGCGCTTGTTGCGCGTCGCTCATGCTGACTCCCGATGATGTCACTGCAAAGTGTCTGAAGATACGCTGTCGCCATGATAACGCCTGGCCTTGCCTGACGCACGGCGCCTTGGGGTCTGAGCGTGGTGACAGCGCTCATGGGTCGTGTTCTGGCGCCTTGGGCGGATGGCCTGACGTCGCCAGAGAATGCCTGGCCATCTGCTGCTGCCACTCGCTGTCCTCGGCGTGCAGATAGCGCGATGTCGTATCCAGTCGCGAGTGTCTGGCGGAGCGCGACAGAAAGCGCAGCTCTACCCCGGCCTGTGCCTGATGGGTGATCGCGGTGTGGCGCAGCCAGTGAGGGCTTGCCTGATCGAGAGTGCGTGCCATCAGCTCGCTGGCGTCGCCGGGACTCTGGATTCGCTGGCGCATGTCAGCGGCTGCCTGTGTGAATGTTTGCTTGATCAAGCGGTAGAGCTGGTTGTCGCCGAGCGGTGTCGTGCCATCCAGGCGCGCCAGCAGCGGCAGCGACTCGTCGGCGGGCAGTGCCTGCGGCAGATCACTGAGCCCGCGCAGGCGTCGCCAGCGAACCAGCGCCTCGAGCATCGGCGGCGGCAATGGAATCTCGGCCAGCTTGGCGCCCTTGCCTATCACGCGCCACCACCATTGGCCTTCCCGCTTGATGATATCGCCCATCCTCGCGGCGGCCATTTCCGCGATGCGCGGCGCCATCAAGTAGGCGAATGCGAACAGAAAGCGCTGGCGCTCGGCTGCGAAGCGCTCGCGGGACACCCCGTCCTCAGGCGAAGCACCGACCGGTGTCAGCTCCTCGCAATGCGCTTCGATACGCCCCCACAACCAGTCCCACAAGGGGCGCTCGAGATAGCGTTCGATGCGCAGCGTGCGGTTGTCCATGCGGCGCTTGTCGCGCATCAGGCGGAACGGGTTGCGTGACAGGTAGCCGGCCTCGATCAGCCAGGCATACATGCCCTGCAGAATCACCAGGCTCTGACGGCGGCTGGCGGGGGCCAGCGGGCCGCGAAAGGGTCGCCACTGCGGATGCTTGCGGGCGCGCACGCTGCCAATCCAGACCTCTGCAGGCCGAGGGTCGGCCAGAAACGTCTCGAAGTGCTCGAGGCGTTCGCGATCCAGACTGGCCAGGGCAGATTCTCTGCCCTGCTCTCCCTCGGCCTTGAGCCATAGCAGTAGGCGCTCCGCCTCCTTGCGATAGGCACGCAACGTCTGAACACTGTGCCGGTATTCATTGAGCCAGGCGGCCACAGCTTCGACATCCGTGCGGGCGCGAATTAATGAGCGATCGTCAGCGGTCGTCAGCTGGGCATGCCGCTGCATTCTGGATAGCTCGCCCTCCAGATGCCCGACCAGCGCGGTGATACCGTCATGCGTGCTTTCTTCCACCGATCAACTCCCGTTGCAGAATCTTGGCCGTATATCGCCCGTCTGGCGCGTCATATCAGGCGTGCGCCGCTCTGTGGCGCCCCTTTCCTGCTCTATCCTTCCCTGTTCTGACCAGGCTTGGCCTGTCCTCGGGGCTGATTGTGACTTTACGGCCATGATAATTCAAGATAAGGCGCGTAATCATGAATTTATAGCTCTATTCGTATCGTAAATTACGTATTACGTAATATGTAATTATCTTTATCTTGTCAGAAAACATCGCTAAGATGGGCACCAGGCTGGCAGTGGACTGATGGCAGAAGAAGGCGAGCGGCATCCACGGTGACGCTCTCGTCAGATGGCGTGCCCCATCCGCTGCCTTTACGTGTACGAGAGTGCGTGCTGGAGAGTGGTAGTTGGCCGCGCTTCGTGGCGTAATGGCGGTCAAGCAGCAACGACTGACGACGTATCAATGACAGACTACGGACGGAGATTCCCATGGCGCGCACTGGCGTCCAGTACGAGGATGTACAACGAGCCATCGAGTCACTGATGGCACGGGGCGAGGCCCCGAGCGTGCAGAAGATTCGTGAAGTGCTGGGGACCGGCAGCTTCACCACCATCAGCGATCACCTGCGTGACTGGCGCCAGCGGCGCGCCGAGAAGCGTGATGAGCCGCTGAGCCAGGCCATGCCTGACAGTCTCACCGAGACCCTGGCCACGGTCTGGAAGGAGGCGCAGTCACTGGCCAATGAAAGCCTGGTGCACTATCGCCAGGAAGCGGACAAGCAGACCATCGAGGCGCGTGAGGCCGAAGCGCAGGCACAGCGCCGCGCGGAAGATGCCGAACAGCGCCTCAGCGCCCTGTCCGAGCAATTGGCCCAGGTGCAGGCGCGCCTTGAAGAGCGCGTGCAGGCCTTGGCGACGCTGACCAATGAGCAGGAACATTGGCAGCAGCTGCAGGACAAGCTCGAAAAGCGTCTGACCCTGGCCCAGGAAGATATCGCGGCCATGGAGCGCACGCGTGAAGTGGACCATGAGCGCCATCAGCAGGCGATTCAGGCGCAGGAAAGCGAGTGGAAGGAACGCCTCGCGCAGGAAGAGGCGCGTCATGAAGCCAGTGAAACGCGGCTGATGAAGATGCTGGATGATGCACGTCTCGAGAAGAGCGAGCTCGACAAGCAGCATCGACGTCGTCAGGAGCAGCTCGAGAAGCGCGTCGAGCGTCTCGATGCCCAGGCGGCCGAGCAACGCAAGCAGCTGCAGGAAGAAGAGCGTCGCCGCTTTGAGGAGACCTCGGCTCGCCAGCAGCGCGAGACGGAGCTCAAGGACATGCGTGCGCAGCTGGAGCACTCCTCGGCGGAATACTCACGCCTGGAGGCCCAGCTCGGGCAGCTGACGCACGAGAACAAACTGCTCAAGGAACGGCTGGCCTTTGCGCCCTTGCCGCCCTTCGTATGCTGAAAGCCTTGTCGGGTGATCACCACGCACTTGCGGCGAGATCTCCGTGACTGACATGACGCAATGCACACGAAAACGCCGCCCTGATGGGCGGCGTTTTTTGTCAGTGCTGCTGAGATATCAAAACCGTCAGTGTCGTGATGGCGGGGCCATCGGGTGGCTATCAGGTCGTCGAAGGTGTGGCGAACATCTCACAGCAGCTCTTCCGCGACCAGCGCCAGACGTGAGCGCTCGACGCACTTGAGTGTCACGTGACTGGCATGCGGCCACGAGCTGAAGCGCTGCACTGCGACCGCAAGGCCACAGGTGTTGGCGGTCAGGTAGGGAGTGTCTATCTGGCCCACATTGCCCAGCAGTACCACCTTGGTGTTGGCGCCCGCCCGTGTCAGCAGGCCCTTGAGCTGCTTGGGTGTCAGGTTCTGGGCTTCATCGATGATCAGAAAGGTGTCGCTCAGCGTGCGGCCACGCATGAAGGACGGTGAGCGAATCTGGACACGATTGCCGATCCAGGCGCGCGTGGCCTCCTCGTTCCAGGCGCTGGTGCCTTCCCCCTCCTTGCGCAGCAGGTTGTCCATGTTGTCGTGGAAGGCCCCCATCCACGGCGACATCTTCTCTTCTTCGGTGCCAGGCAGGAAGCCGATCTCTTCACCCATCGCGATCGGCGCGCGGGTGAAGATGATGCGCTCGAAACGCTTCTTCTCCAGTGTCTGCTCGAACGCGGCAGCCAGCGTCATGTAGGTCTTGCCGGTGCCTGCACTGCCCGCGATCGACACCATGTCGACGCTGTCGTCCATCAGCAGGTTGAGGGCGAAGTTCTGGCGACTGTCATGGGCATTCACCCCCCAGGCGCTGCGCTCGTTGCGATAGTTCTGCAGCACTTCCAGGCGTGCATAATCGTGCTCCAGCTCGCGCACGATGGCCTCGAAACTGGCGCCATCATCCCCATCGCAATCCGCGATCAGCATGCCCGGGTACCAGTCCTTGGGCATCTGGCCTGACAGTTCATAGAAGGTGCGATGGTGCTCGCGCGTGACGGTGACATCGACCTGCATGTCGTCCCAGACGCCCTGGCCGTCGTGGCCGGCCTCATGAAAGAGCTTGACGCCCTCGATCATGGCGTCGCTGTCGGTGAAGGCGCGATCCGTCAGATAGTCTTCCACCGCCATGCCCAGGGCGGCGGCCTTGATGCGTAGATTGATGTCCTTGGTCACCAGGATGACCGAGGCGTCCTGACAGCGTGCAGACAGGCTGCGGGTCTCGGCAAGAATGCGATTGTCGGCACAGGCGTCGCTCTGATCGACATGGCCGGAGAGGAAGTGAAGGTTGCCCGCGCCATTCATGGAAGGCGGGAGCGGAATTCCACGCAGGATTTCCTGAGGTGTGACATCCGCGGTGAGATCGGACAACGTACGGCTGATCTGGCGGGCGGTATGGGCAATCTCCTTGTTGCCATTCTTGTGCTTGTCCAGCTCCTCCAGCACCGTCATCGGGATGACGACATCATGCTCGTCAAACTGGAACAGGGCTGAGGGGTCGTGAATCAGCACGTTGGTATCGAGGACGTACAGACGACGGGACTGCTTCTCGACTCTTACCATTGGCGACATGCCTTCCGTTGGAGTGTGCCCCTTGAAGCTAGCACGCTGAATATGTCGATCGTGTTGCAAAAACGCGTTCATATTTCACGCTAGCCTTGCAGACAGGTCACGCAAGGCAGGCGCATACTGTTGCTCCCTCATGAAATGCCCCCTTGCCTGGTGGTGAACAGCGTCATGCTGAGCAGCGCCACCTGGCAGCAGAGAGAGCCAGCCGCGCCGCACGCAAAGTCAGCGCCTCAGGTATAAGACAGCGCCGCAGGCATGAAAAAGCCGCTCACCGAGCATCTCGGGGGCGGCTTTTGTTTAGGCCCTCACGGCATCGGCCGTGAGGGTTGGCGCTCAAACGCTATCTTGTCGCGCGGATAGCGCTGCGGCGTCAGGCAACGGCGGGTTGCTGACGGCGTCGACGTACCTGCAGGAAGCCGATCAGCCACAGCAATGCCAGTGCCGGCAGCATGGCGATTTCCTTCGGCGGACGCTCAGCCGTCTGCTGGATGCCATCGATGGTGAAGTCGAAATCGATGCCGGCCTGCTGTGCCACGCTGCCGTACTCGATCATGCTGACCAGTACCTGCTCGTCGCTGATATCCAGCGTCAGGCCGACATCGGTCAGACGGGCTTCGCCACTCTCGGCATCAGAGACCGGCAGCAACACGGTCTTGGAGACCTCGTCGCCATCCAGATTGATGCCCGAGACGTGAATCGGCAGCTTGCTGTCCACCGGCGCTTCGGCGATCAGCGCTTCAATCTGCTGCGGCGCGGCCATGGTGGTCGGCGGATAGATCATGTCCCACCAGTAACCCGGACGGAACAGCGTGAAGGTGATCAGCAGCAGACCGATGGTCTCGTACCAGCGCGTGCGCGTCAGCCAGTAGCCTTGCGTCGCCGCCGCGAAGACCAGCATCGCCGCGACGGCCGAGGCCACCGTGATCGCCAGGTGCCAGTAGCTGTCGATGTTCATCAGCAACAGGTTGGTATTGAAGATGAACATGAACGGCAGGATCGCGGTGCGGATATCGTAGGTGAAGCCCTGGATACCGGTCTTGATCGGATCTGCCTTGGCGATCGCGGCCGCCGCGAAGGCGGCTAGCCCCACCGGTGGCGTGTCATCGGCCAATATCCCGAAGTAGAACACGAACAGGTGCACGGCGATCAGCGGCACGATCAAGCCGTTTTCCGCGCCCAGATTGACGATGACCGGCGCCATCAGCGTCGAGACGACGATGTAGTTGGCGGTCGTCGGCAGGCCCATGCCCAGGATCAGGCTGATCACGGCGGTGAAGATCAGGATCAGCATCAGGTTGCCGGCCGAGATGAACTCGACGAAGGCGGTCATCTTGAGGCCCAGCCCGGTCAGGGTTACGGTGCCCACGACGATACCTGCCGCCGCGGTGGCCACGCCGATGCCGATCATGTTCTTGGCGCCGATCACCAGGCCATGGAAGAGGTCTTCGCCACCGCGTTGCGCGGCGCCACCGACATTGCCTTCCTTGCGGAAGATGGCCACCAGCGGACGCTGGGTCACGGTGATGAAGATCATGAACAGCACGGCCCAGAAGGCCGACAGTCCCGGTGACATGCGCTCGACGGTCAGGCACCACACCAGTACCACGACCGGCAGCAGGAAGTAGAGACCGACCTTGACGGTCGGGCCGACCGGCGGCAGTTCATCGATGTCGCCTTCCCCAAGTTCCGGGAAGCGTGCCGAATAGGCGATCAGTGCCACATAGGAGGCCAGCAGCAGCGGCAGCACGATCCAGACCGCTCCATCCCCCGCCAGGGTCTTGATCCAGCCGATGCCGTAGTAGACGACCAGCGTGAGTATTCCCATGCCGATGAAGACGGTCAGGAAGGTCAGCAAGGTCGCGATCATGCTGGTCTTCTGGGTGCGCTTGAGGCCTTCCATGCCGGCCTTGCACGCTTCCAGGTGCACGATGTAGATCAGGGCGATGTAGGAGATCAATGCCGGCAGCAAGGCATGCTTGATGACGTCAAGGTAAGGAATGCCGACGTATTCAACCATCAGGAAGGCCGCGGCACCCATGATCGGCGGCGTCAGCTGGCCATTGGTGGACGCGGCCACTTCCACGGCGCCCGCCTTGGTGGCCGGGAAGCCGACCTTCTTCATCAGCGGGATGGTGAAGGTGCCGGTGGTGACGACGTTGGCGATGGAGGAGCCGGAGATGATGCCGGACAGGCCAGAGGCGACGACGGCGGCCTTGGCCGGTCCGCCCCGCATGTGGCCGAGCATGGAGAAGGCCATGCGGATGAAGTAGTTGCCGGCGCCTGCACGTTCCAGCAAGGCACCGAACAGCACGAACAGGAACACGAAGTCGGTGGAAACGCCGAGCGCGACCCCGAATACCCCTTCCGTGGTCAGCCACTGGTGGCCGAGCAGCTTGTTGAGACTGGCCCCGGCATGCGCGATGACATCGGGCATGTAGGCGCCGAACAGGCTGTAGAGCAGAAAGACGCTGGCGACGACCGCAAGGGGCGGCCCGAGTGCGCGCCGTGTGGCTTCCAGCAGCAGGACCAGGCCGATTCCCGAGAACACCAGGTCCACGGTGGTATAGGCGCCAGCGCGACGTGCCAGTTCATCACTGAAGATCAGCACATAGGCGACACCCGCCACGGCGAAGATCGCCAGGGCCCAGTCATAGAGGGGAATGCGGTTGGCGGGAGCCCCCTTGTAGGCCGGGTACGCCACGAAGGCCAGCGAGATGGCAAAACAGAGATGCACGGCGCGCGCGGTGTCGGAATTGAGCAGTGACAGCGGCGAGGCGTGATAAAGCTGAAACAACGACCATGCCAGTGGAATCAGCCACATGAAGTGGCGGCCCACGAAGCCCACGGGATGACGGCCGCCGGTTTCCGACTCCAGCATCTCGAGGACTTCAGCATCATGATGCGTCTCGGCGTCTGGCGCCTGAGACGTTGCTGCAGTTTGGGTTTTGGTCATTTTTTGTGATCCGGTACGCGAGTCAGGCGATGGCTGACAGGTCTCCTTCTTGCTCGACCAGAAGGCCCTGCTCAACCACATGCTTATCAAGCTGGTTACGTCTTCAGTATGTCCGGCCTGACAGATGTTTCCATTGATTCACCCGATCAGGGCGTAAATTTCCTGAACGATTTCCTGAACGGGCAGTGAGCTAGGCTCGTGACGAGCGTGAGACCTTGCCCGGTCACGCTTGTCCATGCTGCGGCTGCCGTCACGCCACTTGCCACTCGCAGGCAAGTCTTGATTGCGCAATGACGGCGGGTGTCTCTGCTGCGCTTTCCCTGCTCGGCCTTTTCCTGGTTGGCCCTTTCCTGCGCGGCCTTTTCCTGCTCGACTTAAGTGGCCGCCCGGGAATGCAGACTTTCCACAAGCACGGAGACCGCAACGAGTGCGGTCTCCGGGAATTCCCTGTGCTCCCTGTGCTCGGATCCCTGAGCGCAGGATGAGCGCTCATGCACGGCGCCTCGCAGGCGAGGCGCGCAGGGCATATCACTCGCTCAGCAGGCCAGCTTCCTTGTAGTACTGCTTGGCGCCATCGTGCAGCGGCGCTGTCAGGGAAGCATTGACCATCTCTTCCTTCTTCAGGACCTGGAACGCCGGGTGCAGGCGCTGGAACTGATCGAAGTTGTCGAACACGGCCTTGACCACTTCGTAGGCGACGCGGTCTTCGACTTCGGCACTGGAAACGATGGTGGCGCGGACACCGAAGGTGGTCACGTCGTCATCGTTGCCGCGGTACATGCCACCCGGGATGGTCGCGACGGAGAAGTAAGGCTTCTCTTCGACCAGCTTGGTGACGGCGTCGCCGGTGACATTGACGATGTTGGCGTCACAGGTGGTGGTCGCTTCCTTGATGGAACCGGACGGGTGACCCACGACGTAGACGTAACCGTCGATCTTGTTGTCACACAGTGCGGAAGACATCTCGGAGGCCTTGAGCTCGGAGGCCACGGAATACACGCTGGTGTCCTTGTCCTGAGAGGACAGCAGAGTGTCGATGGTCGAACGCTGACCGGACCCCGGGTTGCCGATGTTCATGCGCTTGCCTTCCAGCTGGTCGAACTCGGTCACGCCGCTGTCCTTGCGAGCGACGACGGTGAACGGTTCCGGGTGCAGGGAGAACAGTGAACGCAGGTCCTTGTTCGGGCCGAAGTCTTCGAAATCGCCCTTGCCTTCATAGGCATTGTAATGCGCGTCAGACTGGGCAACGCCCATGTCCAGCTCGCCGGTACGGATGCTGTTCAGGTTGTAGCCGGAACCGCCCGTGGACTCGACGCTGCAGCGAATGCCGTGTTCGGCCTTGCCACGGTTGACCAAGCGGCAGATTGCACCACCAGCCGGATAGTAAACGCCTGTTACACCGCCGGTGCCGATGGTTACGAAGGTCTGCTCGGCGGCGCTGGCGCCTCCGGAGATCCCCATCAGGCCAAGACCTGCGGTCGCGACCGCCGCTGTCAGCGACTTCTTGATCATGGTCATGTTGAAACTCCCTTTGCTGGCTTGTTATTGGTCTTGCCGTCGTGCACCTCGATACCGGCCAAGCCCTTGCTTGTATCGCGTGTGAAACAGGCCGATTTTCAGGCTTATCCACTGCCACATGGCTGATATTTCAGTAATTTGAGGTGCATAACGCTGCACTGAGACTAGCATAGCTGAAGTGCGCGAGTACCAGCTTGTCATGCTTTATGCTACGAAAGGTGTAGGTGTTGGCAGTGAACTGCGCAGACAACGACTTGTCCCCGCCAGACGAGAATTGCCGCTTCCTCATTGCGTGCAACTTTCAGCGCGGATTCAGATAGTCGCTGCTGCTGACTGTGTAACCTGCACCGTTACTCAGTAACCATGACTCCCCTTTCTCAGTTGATTTGCTCCTGGGAGCACGCAGAAGACGCATGCAAAAACGCCCCACGGCAAGGCCGTGGGGCGTTCTGTTTTCGATGTTCTGTTTCGACGTTCAGTCTTTTCGAAGCTCGGTCATTTCGACGAGCCGTCTTTGCGACTGGCTTGTCAGGTGCGCGTGACACTGCGCATGGTGACGAACTCTTCCGCTGCCGTCGGGTGAATGCCCACGGTCAGGTCGAAGTCGGCCTTGGTCAGGCCGGCACGCACGGCGATGCCGATGCCCTGCATGATCTCACCGGCTTCATCACCGACCATGTGCACGCCGACGACCTTGTCGCTGGCATCATCGACGATCAGCTTCATCAGGCTGCGCTCATCGCTGCCGGACAGGGTGTGCTTGAGCGGACGGAAGTCAGCGGTGTAGACGCGGATGCTGTCGAACTTCTCGCGCGCCGCTTCCTCGCTGAGGCCGACGGTACCGATGTTCGGATGACAGAATACCGCTGTCGCGATGCTGTCGTAGTCCAGACCACCCACGACGCCGTCGCCGAAGTGCGCACGTACCAGGTGCATGGCTTCTTCAAGTGCCACCGGCGTCAGTTCCGGGCCACCGATGATGTCGCCCAGCGCGAGGATGGACGGGGTGGTGGTCTCGAAGCGCTCGTTGACGCGCACGGTGCCATCGACATTCAGCGCCACATCGACATTCTCGAGCCCCAGGCCTTCGATGTTCGGCTTGCGACCGGTGGCGGCGAGGATGCAATCCACTTCCAGCACCTGGCCATCGCTCAGGCGCACGCTGTAGATGTCGCCCTGTTTGTCGATGGACTCGACCGTGGTGTTGAAGTGCAGGTTGACGCCTTTCTTGGCCATCTCGTCACGCGTGAACTCGCGCACTTCGTTGTCGAAGCCGCGCAGGAACAGGTCACCGCGATAGCTTAGGTGCGTCTCGGCACCCAGACCATTGAAGATGCTGGCGAACTCGACGGCGATATAGCCGCCACCGATGACGAAGAAGCGCTTCGGGAAGCTTTCCAGATCGAAGATGCGGTTGGAATCCAGCGCATGTTCACGACCCGGGAAGTCCGGCAGGAACGGCCAGCCACCGGTGGCGACCAGGATCTTGGCCGCGGTGTGACGCTCGCCATTGACGACGACGGTGTTGGCATCGGCGATGCTGGCACGGCCTTCGATCAGCGTGGCGCCGGAATTGTTGAGCAGATTGCGATAGATACCGTTCAGACGAGAGATCTCGGCGGTCTTGCGATCGCGCAGGGTCGCCCAGTCAAAGCGCGGGGCGTCGCCTAGATCCCAACCGAAGCCGGCGCTGTCCTTGAAGGAATCATGGTAGTGGGCAGCATAGGAGTAGAGCTTCTTGGGCACGCAACCGACATTGACACAGGTACCGCCGAGGTAGCGGTCTTCTGCCACGGCAACGCGGGCGCCGGTCGCGGCGGCGGTCCGGGCAGCGCGAACGCCGCCGGAGCCGGCACCAATGACGAACAGGTCGAAGTCAAACTGGCCTGTCGCAGGCTGATGGGTCTGATCGGTCACGGGAATCTCCTTGATGAATTGGCCACATGGTATCAGGACTCGCGCGGCCTCGGGAGTCCCGTGTCGCTGGGCACGGTTACCCGCGTATCGGCCTTCAGGTTGACCCTGTGGCCTCTGACACGGTAAATATGTCCAACAAGCATGTTAGACAAAAGTTACAACGTGCTGGCACAGTGGCTAGCACCGTCATTGGCGAAGCGCTCCGCGGACGCGTAACATTGTTGCTCGTAACCATAGCGCTTTGACGTCTTGCCTGACGCTGCCGTGAACGCCTGTCTCATGGGCCTGAGCCAAGAGGCTCTGCGCCCGAGAGGCGCCACGGCCAACGCCCCTGTGCGACAACCGTCCCCTGCCCCCGTCATTTGAAAAAGTGGTCTCCCTGCCATGAGCAATATCGAAAAGCTGCTTGAGCAAAACAAGGTCTGGGCTCAATCCATGACCGAGCGCGACCCTGAGTTCTTCAAGCGCCTCTCGGACCAGCAGAATCCTGACTTTCTGTGGATCGGCTGCTCGGATTCCCGCGTACCGGCCAACCAGATCATCGACCTGCCGCCCGGCGAAGTCTTCGTTCATCGTAATGTCGCCAACCTGATCCACTACAACGACATGAACGCGTTGTCGGTCATCCAGTACGCCGTCGATGTGCTGAAGGTCGAACACATCATGATCGTCGGCCATTACGGTTGTGGTGGCGTGCGTGCCTCGATCACCGGCGGTGACAATGGCATGGTCGACTACTGGTTGCACACCCTGCGTGAGCTCTACAACCTGCACTATGACGAGCTCAAGCACCTGCCGCTGGATGAGCAGGTTGATCGCATGTGCGAACTCAATGTCCGCTCTCAGGTGCAGAACCTGGCCAGAACCAAGATCCTGCAGCGTGCCTGGGAGCGCGGTCAGAAGCTGGAAGTGCACGGCTGGGTCTACGGCCTGTCCGATGGTCGAGTGAACAACCTCGATTGCACCATCAGCAACCTGTCACAGGTGCCGCAGCTGTATCGTGTGGACCGCATCGAGCCTTTGCCGCAGCAGGACTGATCAGGCCGACGTGATCCAGCTGCCGGTGCTCAGGATGCCGGTAGCAACATCAGCGCCCTCCAACGCGCCTCCCATTCAGGAGGCGCGTCGCGTTTCAGGCCTCCCTCTTATCAAGACCGACCCTCCAGCGCCTTTCTCCCACTGTCAGTGCCTTCCTGCATCGACTGCCTTGGCGTCTATTGAATGGAACCAGACCTAGCAGACACCAGCGCTGGAAAGTCTTTCACGTGTTTTCAGCGCAGCGTTTGGGATTTTTACAGCGCAGTATCGCCCTTGCAGGCCTTCGTGGAGGGCCTCTGAGGCGCAACTTTGGTCGCAGAACGCCATGCGCACCAATCAAGTGCAGAGACTGCACGCATTGGAAAATCACTGCCTATCCTGTCGGCTTTTCTGCCGCTGATGGTGTGTGTTTATCGCCAGGTGGCCTGAAGTCTGGGTGGCGGTATTCAGCGTACGCAATGTCTCTCAACCAGCAGCGGTCGGCTGACGGAACTGATACACACCACGGCCATGCAGCGCCAGATAACCCCCTCAAATCTCGATTATCGTACTTGCTTCAAATAGTTGATTCTATTGGAATTTAATTGTCGTTAAGGCTTGCAGTGTGAACGAGACAGGTCAGTGTCACGGCGGCTTGCCCAGCATATGGCAGTGCTGAATTGCTCCGTATTGCCCTAAGAGGAAGCGCCCTCAGCTCGCGGCGTTATTGAGGTGAAAAATGGCGACGCCGTGTGACATCCGAGGTGTCGCCTCGTCCATTGCGCGCCCTGCACCAGCCTGGATGACGTTGCGTGGTCAGGAAAAGGCTATTCACCACCTGCATCCGGCTACTCAACATTTCGATTGTCCCGCGACCAAGTGACTCTCTACTGTTAGAACGCATCCTGCGCGTCTGCCTCGACAGCCGCGCAGGATCGCCACAACAACAATCAAACTACACAAGCAAAGGGATGCTCATGACCCGTCAGAATGCCCTCCAGTCTTTCTTGCCCAAGAAGACCCTGTGTGCGCTGATCGGCAGCGCGACATTGGCCATGGCGGCTCCGGCAATGGCCGAAGACGTCACCCTGCGCATGGCCTACGACGCTGACCCCGTGACCCTCGATATCCACGAACAGCTCTCCGGCGGCACCCTGCAGCTGTCGCACATGGTCTACGATCCGCTGATTCGCTGGAACAAGGACCTCGGCTTCGATGGCCGCCTGGCCAAGAGCTGGGAGCGTGTCGATGACAACACCATGCGCTTCCACCTGCGCGAAGGCGTCAAGTTCCACTCCGGCAATGACTTCTCCGCCAAGGATGTGGTCTGGACCATCGAGCGCCTCAAGAAGAGTGCCGACTTCAAGGCCATCTTCGCGCCGTTCACCGACGTCAAGGCCGTCGATGACTACACCGTGGATCTGGTGACTGACAAGCCGTTCCCGCTGGTGCTGAATGCCGCCACCTACATCTTCCCGATGGACAGCGCGTTCTATTCCGGCGAGACCGAAGACGGCAAGGCCAAGGATGAGATCGCCAAGGCGGCCAACACCTTCGCCTCACGCAACGAGTCCGGCACGGGCCCCTACAAGGTCGCGGACCGTCAGCAGGGCGTGAAGATCAGTTTTGAGCGCTTCGAGGATTACTGGGATACCGAGTCGCCGGGTAACGTCGATGACATCGTGCTGACGCCGATCAAGGAAAATGCCACGCGTGTCGCGGCGCTGCTCTCCGGCGACATGGACTTCATCGCGCCGGTACCGCCGACCGATCTGGAACGCATTCGCAAGCAGGACGGCGTGCACCTAGTCGAGATGGGCGGCACCCGCATCATCACCTTCCAGATGAACCAGGAGCGTGTCGAAGCCTTCAAGGACAAGCGTGTCCGTCAGGCCGTCAACTACGCCATCAATCAGGAAGGCATCGCCCAGAAGCTGATGAAAGGCTTCGCGACCCCCGCCGCCCAGATGTCGCCGGATGGCTATCAGGGCCACAACCCCGAGCTGACGCCGCGCTATGACGTGGCCAAGGCCAAGGAGCTGATGAAGGAAGCCGGCTACGAGGATGGCTTCGAGATCAGCATGATGGCGCCCAACAACCGCTATGTGAACGACGCCAAGATCGCCCAGGCCGTGGCTTCTATGCTGGCCAGGATCAACATCACAGTGGATTTGAAGACCCTGCCCAAGGCCCAGTACTGGCCGGAATATGATGCGCGCGCGGCCGACATGATGATGATCGGTTGGCACTCGGACACCGAAGACAGTGCCAACTTCTTCGAATTCCTGACCTTCTGCCCGGATGCCGACAGCGGTGTCGGTCAGTACAACTCCGGCAACTACTGCAATCCGGACGTCGACAAGATGGTCACCGAGGCCAACCTGGAGACCGACACCGAGAAGCGCGCCAAGATGCTGCAGGCCGCCGAGAAAGCCGTCTACGACGATGCCGGTTTCGTGCCGCTGCACTGGCAGAACCTGGCCTGGGGCGCGCGTGATGGCGTCAACATCGAGCCGGTCCTCAACGTGATGAACTTCCCGTACCTGGGGGATCTGGTCATCGACCAGGAGTGATCCCACCGCGTGAGTGAGTGACAGGCACTGAACCGCCTTGCATCGTTCAGCGCCATGTTCCTGGCCACGCACCCCTCGCGACAGGCAAGTCAGGCAACCGGAGATAGCCTAAGCGAACTCTCTGGTTGCCCTGCTGACCTGAACGCGACGACTTACCCCCGCCTGTCGTTTTCCTCGCCATCGCCTGTCGGTGATGGGTTGGGGAGCCTGTGCCCGATGGCAGGCCAGCGACAGGCGGGATACCTGACACCCAGCGTGATCGGCCAGCATGGATAGGACCGACGCGCGCGAGACCGTGATGTTCACGAGGAAGGTGGCGATCCATGATTGCCTTTCTGATCAAACGCCTGATGCACGCCGTACTGGTCATGTTCGTGATCAGCATCATCAGCTTCGCCATCCAGGACAACCTGGGCGACCCGCTGCGCGAGATGACCGGCCAGGCCGTGTCGGAAGCCCAGCGTGAAGTCATGCGCGATGAAATGGGCCTCAACGACCCCTTCATCACCCAATATCTGCGTTTTGCCGGCAATGCCCTGCAGGGCGATCTCGGCAACTCGTACTTCTACAAGCAGCCGGCGACCGAGGTGATTCTCAAGCACCTGCCCGCCACGCTGGAACTGGTGATGGCCTCGAGCCTGATCATCATCCTGCTCTCGGCCCCCATCGGGGTGTTCGCGGCGATTCGCCCGCGCAACTGGCTGTCACGCCTGTTCATGGGCACCTCGATCATTGGCATCTCTGTGCCGGTCTTCCTGACCGCCATCGTGTTGATCCAGCTGTTCGCGATCGGCGTGACGGTGGACTGGTTCCCCAGCGACACCACCTGGGGCAGTGTCCTGAACGGCATGCTGTCCACCGATGGCGGCATGCCCTCCTACGGGCGCGGTGAGCTGGTGCACGTCGCGGGCACCTGGTCGAGCGGCTTCTTCACCGCCGATGGCCTCTGGCACCTGGTCCTACCGGCTATCTCGCTGGCCTCGATCATGCTGCCGCTGTTCATCCGCCTGATTCGTGCCGAGATGATGGAAGTGCTGCAGTCGGACTACATCAAGTTCGCGCGCGCCAAGGGCATCGGCCTCAAGCGTATCTACTTCCTGCACGCACTGAAGAACACCATGCTGCCGGTGATCACCGTCGGCGGCGTGCAGATCGGCACCATGGTCGCCTACACCATCCTGACCGAGACCGTCTTCCAGTGGCCGGGCATGGGCCTGATGTTCCTCGAGGCCATCACCCGCTCCGACATCCCGCTGATCGTGGCCTACCTGATGATGGTCGGCGTGATCTTCGTGATCACCAACACCCTCGTCGATCTGATCTACGGACTGGTCAACCCCACCGTCAAGCTTGCGGGGAAACCGGCATGAGCCAATCCAATACCCAATCAAGCAACGCCCCCGTCACCCCGAAGACCAGCTCCATCGTGGTCCCCGGCCGTTGGCAGCGTTTCCGTGAGTCCTATCTGGTCTACAGCTTCAAGCGAGACTGGATGGCTCAGGCCTGTCTGCTGGTGTTCATCGCCATGGTGCTCGGGGCCTTCCTCGCGCCGTGGATCGCTCCGGCTGATCCCTATGACCTGGCCAGTATCGACATCATGAATTCGGAGCTGCCGCCGGCGTGGATGGCGGGCGGTGATCCGGCCTTCCTGCTGGGCACCGATGCCCAGGGGCGTGATCTGCTCTCCACCATCCTCTACGGCACGCGCGTGTCGCTGTTGATCGGCTTCGGCGCGGTCATCCTTCAGGCATTGCTCGGCGTGACCTTCGGGCTGCTGGCGGGCTATCTGGGCGGGCGCATCGATGCCTTCCTGATGCGCATGGCCGATATCCAGCTGTCATTCTCGACCCTGATGGTGGCCATCGTGGTGGGCGCCATCATCAAGGCGACCTTCGGTGGCGCCGCCTTCTCGGATTACGCGCTGATCCTGTTGATCCTGATCATCGGGCTGGCGGAATGGCCGCAGTATGCGCGTACCGTCCGCGCCTCGGTGCTGGCGGAGAAGAACAAGGAATACGTCGATGCCGCGCGGGTGATGGGCTTCCGCTCCCGTCGCATCATGTTCCGTCACATCCTGCCCAACACCCTGTCGCCGATCTTCGTCATCTCCACGGTGCAGATCGCCAACGCGATCATCTCGGAGGCGGCGCTGTCCTTCCTCGGTCTCGGCATGCCGGAGACCCAGCCGTCGCTGGGGTCACTGATCAAGTCCGGCTTCGACTACCTGCAGTCAGGTAGCTGGTGGATCACGCTGATCCCCGGTGGCGTGCTGATCGTGCTGGTCCTGGTCATCAACCTGCTGGGCGACTGGCTGCGTGATGTCATGAACCCGCGTCTCTACAAGGGCTGAAGCCGAGAGGAGTCAAGACAATGGCACTACTTGAAGTCAACAACCTCGACGTCCGCTTCGCCATGCGAGGCGGTGAGGTGCGCGCCCTGCGCGACGTCAGTTTCACCCTGGAACGCGGTGAGCGTCTGGGAATCGTCGGTGAATCAGGGGCTGGCAAGTCGGTCGCGGCCTTCACCATCCTGAATCTGATCGCCAAGCCCGGCTACATCGCCGGCGGCGAGATCAAGTTCGATGGCGAAGTGCTCAACACCCTCAAGCCCAAGGCGATGCAGTCGATTCGCGGCAACCGCATCTCGATGATCTTCCAGGACCCGATGATGACGCTCAATCCGGTGCTGACCATCGGCGAGCAGATGATCGAGTGCCTGAAGGCGCACCGCCGCATCTCGCGCAAGGATGCGCGCGCCATCGCCCTGCACAAGCTCAATCAGGTCTTCATTCCCTCACCGGAAAAGCGCCTGGATCAGTACCCCCATGAGCTGTCCGGTGGCATGCGTCAGCGCATTATCATCGCCATCGCGCTGCTGCTGGACCCGGACATCATCGTCGCCGATGAGCCGACCACCGCGCTGGATGTGACCATCCAGGCCGAGATCATGGAGCTGTTGCTGCTGCTGTGCGAGAAGCACAACGTCGGGCTGATCCTGATCACCCACGACCTGGGCGTGGTCAGCCAGGTCACCCAGCGCACCCTGGTGATGTATGCCGGGCGCGTCATCGAGCAGGGACCGACCCGCGAGATCATCAATGATGCTCAGCACCCCTACACCCAGGGGTTGATCAACGCCCTGCCCCAGATGGCCACTCCGGGCAGCCGTCTGAACCAGATTCGTGGCTCGATGCCGACCCTGACCAAGATTCCAGCCGGCTGCGCCTTCAATCCGCGCTGTGATTTCGCGGCGAATATCTGCCTCGAGAAGGTGCCGGCCTTTGCCCATTCCGGCAACTGCAAGGTGGCCTGTCATATGGTCGATGCCATGGTGGCCGGCGAGCGCTGGACCCCGATCATCACCGATGCCAACGGCAATGGCGCCACTCCCACTGATAGCCACCGCACGGAGGTGAACGCATGAGCGCGGCAATTCTGAAGGACGCTCAGTCCTCCTCCCTGTCCTCCTCCCAGGCCTCCACGCGTGTGGATAGCGCCGAGCTTGGCGAAACCCTGGTGGAAATTCGTGATCTCGAGAAGCGCTTCTCGTTGTCCGGCGACTTTCTCGAACAGCTGACCTTCGAGAAGGGACGCCTGCGTCGCAAGCAGGAATACGTGCACGCCATCAATGGCGTCACGCTGGACGTCAAACGCGGTGAGGCGCTGTGCGTGGTCGGGGAATCCGGCTGCGGCAAGTCGACGGTCGCGCGCACGGTGATGGGGCTGCTCAAGCCCAGTGGTGGCGAGGTCCGTTTTGACGGCACCCGCATCGACAATATGGCCCCGCGGGACCTGCTGCCCTACCGCCGTCGCATGCAGATGATCTTCCAGAATCCCTATGCGTCGCTGAATCCGCGCATGACCATCCAGCAGACGCTGGAGGAGCCGCTGCGCTTCCATCAGCCAACGCTCAAGGATGGCGAGGTGCGCGACAAGATCGAGGAGGTGATGCGCTCGGTGGGCATCGACCCGGACTGGGGCAAGCGCTTCGCCCACGAATTCTCCGGCGGTCAGCGTCAGCGAATCTCCATCGCCCGCGCGCTGGCGGTGGACCCGGAATTCATCGTCGCCGATGAGCCGATCTCGGCGCTGGACGTGTCGATCCAGGCGCAGGTGCTCAACCTGATGATGGAGGCGCAGGAGCAACGCAACCTGACGTATCTGTTCATCACCCACGACCTCGCCGTGGTCGAGCACTTCGGCACCCGCGTCGCGGTGATGTATCTGGGCACGCTGTGCGAGCTGGCGGACACCCGTTCACTGTTCGCCCGCCCGCGTCACCCCTACACCCAGGCGTTGATGTCGGCGATCCCGCGGCTGCACGATGACAAGCCCAACCACATTCGCCTCGAGGGTGAGGTGCCGACGCCGGTCAATCTGCCTTCGGGCTGTGTCTTCCATGGCCGTTGTCCGCATGCCAATCAGCGTTGCCGCACGGAGATTCCGCGCCTGATCGCCACGGAAACTGGTCAGGTCGCCTGCCACGCCGTGGAAGAAGGCCGCATCGACTGAAGTGATGGCAGTGACGAAAGTGATGACGGCGATGTGATGGGCGCCATCGATCATTGTGTTTCCGGCCCCAAGCAAGGAAAGACCGCGCAAGGTTGCCATTGTCATCGGCAACCTTGCGTCTTGCGCTCATTGACGATTGCATCTCGCGTTTTGTGTGGGCAAGATTTCGCACATCCATCACTGACCAACAGGTCAATTGGCGCCATTGCCCACGATGCTTGAAGAAGATTCAGCGTGGCACCGGGCCTCGATGACGCATCCCCAAGATACTCTGGTGTGACACGTCCGAAGAGATGTGCGCCCGACCTCCTGACATGGCCTGTTTCCAGGCCGACGAGGCACTCCGATTACATGGAAATTCGCTGGCTCGAAGATTTCATCGTTCTGGCTCAGACCCGACATTTCTCGCGGGCGGCCGATGCACAGAATGTCTCTCAGCCCACCTTTTCCCGCCGCATCAAGTTGCTGGAAGAGGAGATGGGCACCACCTTGATCAATCGTCAGACCCTGCCGCTGTCGCTGACTCCCGCCGGAGACGAGTTTCTCCAGCTGTGTGAGCAGATCACCGAGCGCGTGCGCATCACACGCGAACGCCTGCAGGACATGGCCCAGCAGCAAGCCAGCAAGATATCGCTGGGGGCACCGCAGTCTCTGGTGTCCCACTTCCTGCCTGATTGGCTCGATCAGCTTCAGTTGCGTGAACAGGTGCTGCCCTATCTGCGTGCCACCGGCTGGCTGGCGGCCGACTACTTCCACGGGCTGGATCGCGGCGAATGTGATCTGGCGCTGTGCTATTGGCCCCAGGCACGGGTGGACCTGGGCTTTGAGCTGGACAGTTACCAATACCTGGTAGTCGGCGAAGAAACCTTCATTCCGCTGTGCGCGCCCGGCGCGGATGGCAGTCCCCGCCATCAGTTGCCGGGCACGCGGCGCAATCCGCTGCCGTTCATCAGCCCGCATCCGCGCGCCGTCATCGCCACCTCACTGATGGCCCATCTCGCTCAGGTCCCGATTCAGGCGCATCTGGTCACCATGAACGAGAATATCCAGGCGGCCAACATCAAGGCGCTGGTGTTGCAGGGCTATGGCATCGGCTGGTTGCCGCAGCGGCTGGCCGCAGAGGAAATCGCCAGCGGCAAGCTGGTGCGTGCCGGTGACCCGCGCTGGGATCTGAGCCTGCATATCCGCCTGTATCGCCCGCGCGTGCCGCGCCACGACAGTGTCAGTGAACTCTGGCACCAGCTGGAAGCCCGTTTCTCGTGAGTCATCCGGGCAGGAGGGTCGACGGTGCCGACTCAGCGGCGCTCTCCCCTTCATTCCTACATTCTCCCTCACCTCACGCCATTGACGTTCACTCCTCCAGGTCAGGCGTGCCGACCGTTTGCAAGGAAACATGATGTCTGACAGCCAGCTCAACGACCCGACACTCACCCACGCCGCGGCACACCGCGCGCATCTGGCGGCGCTGCAATCCGGCTACGAAGTTGCCATGCAGCAGCATGATCTGGACGCCATCGTGCTGCACAGTGGCAAGCCGAAGCGGCATTTCGCCGATGACCAGGATGCCAGCTTCAAGTCGCATGCCCATTTCCTGCACTGGGTGCCGATGGCGGGCCTCAGCGATAGCTGGCTGGTGATTCGTCCGGGCGAGCGCCCGACGCTCTACCTCTATGCCCCCGATGATTTCTGGCATCTGTCACCCAGCCTGCCGACGCCGGACACTGCGCCCTGGGCCGAGCAGTTCGAGATCGTCCATCTGCGCAAGCCGACACTGCCAGAGCGTCCCGAGGGTCGCGTGGCGTTGCTGGGTGAGATCGCAGAGCTTCAGCCGCAGGTGGTCAGTGAGCTTGAGGCACTGCCCAACCCGGTCGGCCTGGTGCGCCAGCTCGACGAGGGGCGCGTCTGCAAGAGCGAATTCGAGATCGCCTGTCTTGAAGAAGCCAGCCTGCGCGCCGCGCGTGGCCATCTGGCTGCCCGGCGCACCTTCATGGAGGGCGGCGCGGAGCTCGATATCCAGCTGGCCTATCTCGGCGCGTCGCGCCAACGGGAATCGGATGTGCCCTACGGCAATATCGTTGGTCTAAACGCGCATGCCGCGGTCCTGCATTACCAGCATTATGGCTTGCAGGCCCCCGCCGCCCGTCACAGCCTGCTGGTGGATGCCGGCGCCAGCGTGCACGGCTATGCCTCTGACATCACACGCAGCTGGGCGGGCGATGATGCGCTGCCGCTCTATCGCGCGCTGATCGAGGGCGTAGAGGCGCTGCAGAAGCGTCTGATCGCAAGACTCGCGCCCGGGGTGGACTACGTCGACCTGCACCTCGAGATGCATCGCGAGCTGGGTGAGCTGCTGCGGGAACTGGGCGTGGTGTCCCTGCCCGCCGAGGATCAGGTCGCACAAGGCATCACCGCAGCCTTCTGCCCGCATGGTCTCGGGCATCTGCTGGGGCTGCAGGTCCATGATGTGGCGGGTCGCATTCCTGACCA
>NZ_JARWKQ010000029.1:0-251 GCF_029846355.1 Cobetia sp. 2AS | reverse complement strand
GCGCTTGCGTCGATCTCGCCCACGTCATTGCTGGTCGCGGTGTTGCCGGCCGGATCGGTGACCGAGGCTTCGACGCTGTACTCGCCTTCGCTCAGCGGTGTCTCGGCGTCAACCGTGTAGGTGCCATTCTCGACGGTGGCAGTGACGGTCTGTTCGTTGCCGTCGCTGTCAGTAATGACCAGCGTGACGGTGCTGCCGTCTTCGGCATCGGTGGTACCGACGATGGTCGGCGTGGTGTCGGAGGTCAGTGC
>NZ_JARWKQ010000028.1:0-260 GCF_029846355.1 Cobetia sp. 2AS | reverse complement strand
CTGACATTGCCGGCCACATCGGTCTGACGGATCTGCACAACGCCATCGGCGTAGCTGCCTTCGGCGAGGGTGAAGGTGGTGCCGGTACCCGCGATCCAGTTGCTGCCGCCGTCGAGGGAGTACTCCCAGCTGGCGTCGGCTTCCAGATCGCTGACGGTGACTTCACCATTGCTGGTGATGCCATCGTCGGTGATGTTGGTGTCGGTGGTGAGCGCAAGGCTCGGTGCGTCGATGGTCGCATCGACCGTCACAGCGCCCAG
>NZ_JARWKQ010000027.1:0-260 GCF_029846355.1 Cobetia sp. 2AS | reverse complement strand
GATGCCCCGGCACTGACCTCCGACACCACGCCGACCATCGTCGGTACCACCGATGCCGAAGACGGCAGCACCGTCACCCTGGTCATCACCGACAGCGACGGCAACGAACAGACCGTCACCGCCACCGTCGAGAACGGCACCTATACGGTTGACGCTGAAACGCCGCTGAGCGAAGGCGAGTATAGCGTCGAAGCCTCGGTCACCGATCCGGCCGGCAACACCGCGACCAGCAATGACGTGGGCGAGATCGACGCAAGCGC
>NZ_JARWKQ010000026.1:0-293 GCF_029846355.1 Cobetia sp. 2AS | reverse complement strand
ACCGTCGATGCCCCGGCACTGACCTCCGACACCACGCCGACCATCGTCGGTACCACCGATGCCGAAGACGGCAGCACGGTCACCCTGGTCATCACCGACAGCGATGGCAACGAGCAGACCGTCACCGCGACTGTGGAGAACGGCACCTACAGCGTCGATGCAGAGACACCGCTGAGCGAAGGCGAATACAGCGTCGAGGCCTCGGTCACCGATCCGGCCGGCAACACCGCGACCAGCAATGATGTAGGCGAGGTCGACGCAAGCGCGCCGGCGCTGACCGTCGATGCCCCGGC
>NZ_JARWKQ010000025.1:0-294 GCF_029846355.1 Cobetia sp. 2AS | reverse complement strand
CCGCTGACGGTGACTTCACCATTGCTGGTGATGCCGTCGTCGGTGACGTTGGTGTCGGTGGTGAGCGCAAGGCTCGGCGCGGCGATGGTCGCATCGACGGTTACGTCGCCCAGGTTCACGGAGTCACTGACATTGCCGGCGACATCGGTCTGACGGATCTGCACGACGCCATCGGCGTAGACACCTTCGTCCAGCGTGAAGGTAGTGCCGGTGCCACCGATCCAGTTGCTGCCGCCGTCGGTGGTGTACTCCCAGGTAGCGTCGGCTTCCAGACCGCTGACGGTGACTTCGCCA
>NZ_JARWKQ010000024.1:0-305 GCF_029846355.1 Cobetia sp. 2AS | reverse complement strand
ATACCGGTGCCCTCGCCTCCGGCGATAGCACCAACGATGCAACGCCGACGCTGACCGGCAGCGCTGAGGCCAATAGCACCGTCACCATCACCCACAACGGCGAAGTCGTTGATACGGTCGTGGCAGATGCCAATGGCGCCTGGCGCTATACCCCGAGCACTGATCTCATCGATGGCGACCACGTCTTCAGCGTCACCGCGACTGACGAAGCCGGCAATGTGAGCGCGCCGTCTGGCGAGTTCACGCTGACAGTTGATACTTCAGCACCGGATGCGCCGGTTCTGAGCGAGACGGATGGCGAGACC
>NZ_JARWKQ010000023.1:0-317 GCF_029846355.1 Cobetia sp. 2AS | reverse complement strand
GACACCACGCCGACCATCGTCGGTACCACCGATGCCGAAGACGGCAGCACCGTCACGCTGGTCATCACCGACAGCGATGGTAACGAGCAGACCGTCACCGCGACTGTGGAGAACGGCACCTACAGCGTCGACGCCGAAACACCGTTGAGCGAAGGCGAGTACAGCGTCGAAGCCTCGGTCACCGACCCGGCCGGCAACACCGCGACCAGCAATGACGTGGGCGAGATCGACGCCAGCGCACCGGCGCTGACCGTCGATGCCCCGGCACTGACCTCCGACACCACGCCGACCATCGTCGGTACCACCGATGCCGAAGA
>NZ_JARWKQ010000022.1:0-325 GCF_029846355.1 Cobetia sp. 2AS | reverse complement strand
TCCGCTTCGAATTCATCGATTGACAATCCCGGGCGATTCGCTAGAATACGCCGCACTCCTTACGGAACAGGTGATCGGGCAACGCTCCTCACCGCTTGATGATGCTTAGAGGCAGTCGACTGGCTCATCATCAAGTGCTTGACTTCTCAAGCGTTCCAAGTAGAATATGCCTCCTCGCTTAACAGTGACGCTCTTTAAAAATTTGATCAGGTAATTCGTGTGAGCGCTTGCCGATGAGTGGTGACAAAGTCACCAAATATCGGAGCAAGCCTCTCACGAGAAGTTTGACTCTGAACCAAGTTTGGTCTGCTTAACAGACTATCAA
>NZ_JARWKQ010000021.1:0-350 GCF_029846355.1 Cobetia sp. 2AS | reverse complement strand
GCTATTGGCCTCAGCGCTGCCGGTCAGCGTCGGCGTTGCATCGTTGGTGCTATCGCCGGAGGCGAGGGCACCGGTATCGGCTGGTACATCGTCGGTCGCGGAAGTGATGGACGGGGTGTTCGGTGCAGTGACGTCAGCATCTTCCGGCACCACCAGGGTGTCGGAGACTGGGCTTTCGTTACCCGCGGCGTCGGTGACGGTGGCGGTCAGTTCAGCGCCGGCTTCCTGCTTCGGAGACAGGGTAATGCTGAACGTGCCGTCATCGGCAACAGTGCCGGTGCCCAGCAGATCGCCATCACCATTGGTGATTTCGACGGTCCCGCCGGCCTCGGCGCTACCATTGACGGTGC
>NZ_JARWKQ010000020.1:0-463 GCF_029846355.1 Cobetia sp. 2AS | reverse complement strand
TAGACATGCGCTTGGCGCACACATCTATCGTCAGCATGATTCACATTGTTAAAGAGCGGCTGTTCAGAGAACAGTGAGAAGTCACACAACCTTCACGAGGAAGGCGATATGCTTGTCACTGTGGACTGTGCAGCGTTATCAGGTAGTAGAAGCTGAACCGGACTTTCATGGTGGAGCCAAGCGGGATCGAACCGCTGACCTCCTGCGTGCAAGGCAGGCGCTCTCCCAGCTGAGCTATGGCCCCAAAGTCGGCAAAACCGTGTCGACAAAAGCACGAAGCTTTTGGTGGGTCTGGGCAGATTTGAACTGCCGACCTCACCCTTATCAGGGGTGCGCTCTAACCAACTGAGCTACAGACCCGACACTACTACTCGATAAACTAACTTGATCAGGTAATTCGTTGTGAGCACTTGCCGCGAGCAGTAGACAGTGTCGATAAGGAGGTGATCCAGCCCCAGGTTCC